>NZ_LZHV01000044.1 GCF_001667275.1 Mycobacterium sp. ACS4054 | reverse complement strand
CCGGGACCAGGCCGAGCCGCCCCCCCCCCGCCCCGACCCCCCCCGGCCGCCGACCATCGCGACAGGGCCGGCCCCGGCCGCGCGAGCGGTCGTCGCGAGCGCCTCGGCCGCCGCGCCGACGATCGCCCGCGCGGCGGCGTCGCCGTGGGCGGCGAGGACGTCGGGTGCGAAGGAGGCGACCGCGGCGGCGCCGGTGAACCGCGCGGGCCAGCCCTCCGGCGGACCGAAGCGGGCGCGGGCGGCGTCGAGCAGCGCGGTGGAGCCGCCGCGGCCGTCGTGGGCGCGCAGCGCCGCGCGCAACCCGGCGGCGCCGATCCACGCCCCGCCGCCCTCGTCGCCCAGCCACGGGCCCCAGCCGTCGGCGGTGCGCAGCGCGCCGTCCGCGTCGATCGCGAGCGCGGCGACGCCGGTGCCCGCGACCAGCACGACGCCCGGCCCCCCGCCCAGCGCGCCGGCATGCGCGATCACGGCGTCGCTGGTCACCGCGACGCGCTCCGGCCGCAGCGAGGCCAGCAGCGCCTCGCCCAGCGCGCGCGCCGCGTCCGGCGCCGCCAGCGCCCCGGCGGCGCCAACGATCACCTCGTCAGCCGGGCCAAGCTCGCGTGCCACGCGCAGGATCGCCGCGTGGGCCGCCCGCACGCCACCGGGCGCCGCGAGACCCGGCGCCCCCGGCCCCTCGGCCCTCCCGTCGCCAAGGGAAGCCCGGCACGAGGTCTTACCCAGGTCGACGGCGAGGATCACCGGACCCATCCTTGTCGAGCGCAAACTGGTCTGGTGGGGCGGGCGTTGCTGACCGTGGGGCACGGGACGGCCGACCGCGACCGGCTGGCGGAGTTGTTGACCGGCGCCGGCGTCGCGCTGGTGGTGGATGTGCGGCGATATCCGGCCAGTCGGACGAATCCGGACGTGCGGCGGGAGGCCCTGGAAAGCTGGCTGCCCGAACGCGGCATCGACTACCGGTGGGAGCCCCGCCTGGGCGGGCGGCGCCACGTCGCGGCCGGGGAACCGGAGCCGGACACCTGGTGGACGGTGGCCGCATTCCGGGCGTACGCCGCATACACCCGCACGCCGGAGTTCGACGCGGCGCTTGACGAGGTCCTGGCCGACGCCGCCCGGCGCACCACCGCGGTGATGTGCAGCGAGAGCGTCTGGTGGCGCTGCCACCGGCGGCTCATCGCCGACGTGGCGGAGCTCGCCCGCGCGGTGCCGGTGCGACATTTGATGCCGGACGGCCACCTGCGCCCCCACCGCCCCGCCGACGGTGCTCGCCGGCGCGATGGCCATCTGGTCTGGGACGGCTGAGCCGGCGGTCGCAGCCACGGTGGGATATGGCGACGTGCCAGCGTCGCGTCCGATTTTACGGATGGGTCAGCGGGGCGAAAGCGTCGTAAGATTGTTTATGCCGTATTACATGGACATTCACGAACTTGCGGGCGGCATCACGCGGGAAGAATTGGCCAAGGCCCATGCTCAGGACCTTGTCGTCCAGGAGAAGTACGGCGTCAGCTATCACAAGTACTGGGTTAACGAAAAAGCCGGGAAGGTCTTTTGCCTTTGTGACGGACCCAGCGCGGAAGCCGCGGAAGCGGTCCATCGTGAAGCGCATGGCCTGGCAGCGCAAAAAATCATTCAAGTCGAACCAGGCGTTGCGGATCTGTTCATGGGCGGCAGCGAAGTGGATGCGAGCGGCGCGGTTATGCTGCAGGGCGCGAGGGCGGGTACACGAGACCCCGCGATTAGAACAATCCTGTTTACCGACATTGTCGGATCTACGTCACTCACTCGGAGAATGGGCGACGAAGCCGCTATGAAGGTGCTAGATGCGCACGATTCCATTGTCCGGCGCGGGCTCGACGAAATGGGCGGCAGTGAAATCAAGCATTTGGGCGACGGCATCATGGCGTCATTCGTATCCGCCGTCGCCGCGGTCAAATGCGCGACTCGGATACAACAGCAGGTCAAGAAGAATGGCGAAGAAAACGAGGCGAACGCGTTCCAATTGCGAGTCGGCATTGCGGCCGGAGAACCGGTCGAGCATCATGATGACCTATTTGGTTGCACTGTTCAGCTCGCCGCCCGGTTGTGCGCCCACGCGCGCCCCGAAGAAATCCTGGTTTCAAATGTCGTCGCTGAACTCTGCGAAGGCAAAATGCTCCCGTTCCAAAATCTCGGCGAAGTCAGTCTCAAAGGATTCGAACAGCCCGTCCGGACACACGCAGTGGCTTGGACGAATTAGGAACGCTGCAGCGGCGGCCTCGGTAGTCACCACCGCCCCCGATTCACGGGCGGTCGCCGGTCGGGCTTTGGCCCCTAGAACGTGTTGACCTTGTCGACGCTGACGAACATGCCGTGCCCGGTGTGGTCGTTGGTGAACCGGGTGCCGTCGGTGGTGGCGCTGATGGTCCAGCCCGCGGCGTTGTAGGTCTTGTAGTCGATCTGGACGGTCGGGATGGCGCCCAGGTTGCCCAGCACCCACTGCACCTTGCCGGCGGAGTTCACGCTGACGCCGTTGGCGTGCTCGCCGTCCTGCAGGGGGGAGTTGGTGAACGGCGCCTCGCAGCCGACGGTCTCCTTGTTGATCTGGCAGCGCGTGGTGCCCGACTTGGTTTCGATGAACACGTAGCCGTTCTGATCGGGCGGCAGCGGGATGGCGCCGGCCGGTGTGGTCGGGTTGGCCGGCGTGGTCGGGAGGCCGGGGGCCGGGCTCGCGGTCGGCGGCGCCGCGGTGGGGCGTGGCGTGGGGTAGGTCGGTTCGACCGGCCCGGCACCCGGCGCGGCGACCGGCCGGCCGGCGATCGTGGAGGAACACGCGTCGATCAGCATGGGACTGAACAGCACCGGCGCGACCAACAGGGACCCACCGGCAAGACTCCACCGTGCCCTTTGCGAAAACCGCACGCGCCACTCCCGATTATCAGCAATATTGCGAAACCAGATTACGCGCGACGTGACGAAATCCCGTGCAACCGCGCACCTATCGATGCGACCCCGATGGTGAAGCTTTACCGCCGCGTGACCGTTTGCGTCCCGGCGGCCCGGCGGGCGGCGGCGACGATGCCCTGGTAACCGGTGCACCGGCAGAAGTTTCCGGACAGCCCCTCGCGGATCTCATGCTCGCTGGGATCGGGATTGTCGCGCAGGAGCGCGGTCAGCGACATGACGAAACCGGGCGTGCAGAAGCCGCATTGCAGGCCGTGGCACTCCCGCAGCGCCGCCTGCACGGGCGACAGGGTGCCGTCCGGTGCCGCGACGCCCTCGACCGTGGTCACCTCGGTCGCGTCGGCTTGCACCGCGAACATCAGGCACGAGCGCACGGCCGCGCCGTCCAGCAGCACGGTGCACGCCCCGCACGCCCCGTGCTCGCAGCCCAGGTGGGTGCCGGTCAGCCCGCACCGCTCGCGCAGGAAGTCGGCCAGCGTCATCCGCGGCTCGACCGCGGCGGTGATCTCGGTTCCGTTGACCGACAACTGGATTGGGTGTTCAGGCATCGCTTGCCCTCGCTTCGGCTATCGCGCGCGTCCAGGCGCGGGTGGCCATGGTGGCGCCGACCTTCAACCGGTACGACGCTGTCCCTTGCAGGTCGTTGGGGATGTCGTCGAGCCCGCTCATCGCGGCCCGGCCGATCTCGTCGTCGACCAGCTCGTTGACACCCCTGCCGACGGCCGCGACCTCGGCCGCGGTCGCGCGCCGGACCGTGGATCCCAGGCCCAGCAGCCCGATCCCGCAGCGCGACACCCGGTCGTCATCGTCGAGCTGGACGGCGACCAGGGCGCCCGCGATCGCGAAATCGCCGTGCCGGCGCGCGAATTCCTCGATGGCGAACCCGCATCTGCCGTTCCACACGGGGAACCGCACGCCCGTCAGCACCTCGTCGGATTCCATGGTGGTCTCCCACACCCCGGCGAAGAAGTCGGCGGCCGCGATCTCGCGCCGCCCGCGAGGCGAGGCGACCTCCATCACCGCATCCAGGGTCAGCGCGACCGCCGGGTATTCACCGGCGGCGTCGGCGTGGGCGATCGACCCGCCGAGCGTGCCGCGGTTGCGGATCTGGAAGTGCCCGACGAACGGTGTCGCCCGGGTCAGCAGCGGAACATCTTGGCGCACTTGCGCATCGGTGCCCACGGCGGTCTCGGTGGTGCCCGCGCCGATCCACAGTTCTTCACCCCTGCGCTCGATGCCCTGCAGTTCGGCCAGCCGGGAGATGTCGATGAGGTGGTCGAAGTAGGCCAGCCGCATCGCCAGCATCGGCACCAGGCTTTGCCCGCCCGCCAAAATCTTTGCGTCGTCACCCAATTCGGCCAGCAGGCCGACGGCGTCCTCGACGGTGTCGGGGCGGTGGTATTCGAACGCGGCCGGCTTCATCGTTGCGCGTCTTCCAGCAGGGCCGCGATCGACGCCGGGCTGGCCGGCAGCCGGGTGACCGTCACGCCCAGCGGCGCGAGCGCGTCGTTGATGGCGTTGATGACCGCCGGCGTCGAGCCGATGGCCCCGCCCTCCCCGGCGCCCTTGTAGCCGCCGGGACCCGGTCCGGGGATCTCGACGTGGCCGAATTCGATCGGCGGCACCTCGGTGGCGGTCGGCAGCAGGTAGTCGACGAAAGTCGTTGCGAGCGGGTTGCCGTCGTCGTCGTAGACCATGTCCTCCATCAGCGCCCCGCCGATGCCCTGCACCGTGCCGCCGGCGATCTGCCCCTCCACGACCGCTGGGTTGATCATGGGCCCGACGTCCTCGCTGACGATGTAGCGCAGCAGCGTCACCTTGCCGGTCGCCACGTCCACCTCACAGGTGCAGGCGTGCGTCGCGTTGGACCAGTGGATGGGGTTGGGGGAGTTGAACCGGGCGGTCGCCTCCAGGTTGGCCGACATGCCCGGCGGCAGCTGCTGCGGCGAGTAGTGCGCCACGTAAGCCAGCTCGCCGAACGGCACCGACCTGTCCGGGTCGCCGCGCACGCTGGCCACCGAAAACGCCAGGTCCACTTCGGATTCGGCGACCTTGAGGTGGTGCGCGGCCAGCGCCACGATCTTCGCGCGCAGGATGGCCCCCGCCTCGTTGACCGCCCCCGCGGTCATCGGCGCGCTGCGGCTGCCCTGGGTCCCGGCGCCGTACGGGGTGATCGCGGTGTCGCCCTGGATGGTGGCCACGTCGTCGATGTCGGCCCCCAGCGCGTCGGCGGTCAGCTGCACGACCGTGGTCTCGATGCTGTTACCGCTGGAGCCGCCGTTGACGTAGACGTTGATCTTCCCGGTCGGCTCCATGCGGATGGTGGCCCCTTCGGTGGCCAGGTGGCCCGTCGCCGCGCCGGTCGGCTCGATGTAGGCCGAGAACCCCAGGCCCAGGTAGCGGCCCTGCGCCAGCGCCTCGGCCTGCTCCTTCCGAAAGCCTTCGTGGTCAAGGATTTTCACCGCCTGCTCGAACGTGTCGATCGGGGCGACGTGGTCGTACGGCATGCCGTTGGGGTTGAAGTACGGCATCTCGTCGCGGCGCAACAGGTTGCGCCGGCGCAACTCGACGGGGTCGAGGTTCATCTTGCGGGCGGCGACGTCGAGCAGGATCTCGCGGGCCAGCGTTTCGTATTGCCAGGGGCCGCGGTAGGCGGCCAGCCCGCTGGTGTTGGAGAAGACGGTCTTGTAGTTGAAGCTGGCCTTCGGCACCCGGTAGGGGCCCGGGAAGAACATCCCGATGGCGGCCGTCGTCAGCACCGGGTAGGGCGTCGGGTAGGCGCCGATGTCCTGGACGAAGTCGATGTCGGCGGCCGCGATGTTGCCCTCGTCGTCGAAAGCCATTCGCGCCGTGCCGTCGACGTGCCGCGCCTGCCCGGCCGACATCAGGTTCTCGCGCCGGTCCTCGATCCACTTCAGCGCCGCCGGCACCTTGCGGGCGGCCAGCATGATGCACATGTCCTCGCGCATCGGGACGACCTTCTGGCCGAAGCCGCCGCCGGTGTCGCGCATGATCACCCGAACCCGTTGCGCCGCAATGCCCAACAGCCGGGCGCAGAACGCCCGCAGCTCGTGCGGGGTCTGGGTGGACGCCCACATCGTCAATTCCCCGGTGGCGGCGGTCCATTCGACGACCAGCCCGCGGGTCTCGATCGGCACCGGCGCGTAGATCTGCTGGTAGATGTGCTCCTCGACCACGCACGGCGCGTTGGCGAACAGCTCCTCGTCCGGTGGGGCCCCGCCCATCCCGCCGGCGACGTTGTTCGGGTAGGCGCTGTGCACCAGCACCTCGGCGGTCTGCGCGCGGGTGAAGTCGGTGACCGCGGGCAGCGGCTCGTAGTCCACGTCGATGAGCTCCAGCGCGTCCTCGGCGACATACCGGCTCTCGGCGACGACGAGCGCGACGGGGTCGCCGACGAACTTGGCCTCGCCCTCGGCCAGCGGCGGGCGCGGGGTGTCGGGGACGTCCTTGCCGGCGACGGCGTGCCACGCCTCGCGCACCTCCGGGTTGAGGTCGGCGGCGGTGAACACCGCGCGCACGCCGGGCAGCGCCAGCGCGGCCGAGGCGTCGATGCCGTTGATGCGCGCCCGCGCGAACGGGCTGCGCACGAAGCAGGCGTGCAGCATGCCGGGCCGCGAGATGTCGTCGACGAAGCTGCCGCGGCCGGTCAGCAACCGGCCGTCCTCCACCCGCTGGACACGGGTGCCGGCGTAACGAGGGGCCGGGGCGGTGGTCGTCGCCCCCTGCGCGTGTTCGGTCATCGCGCTCCATCCGGTTGTCGCCTGACGAGAACCACGATGCCATCATAGGAGAGTGCCGTTATCGCAGTCGATAGCCGTCGGCGTGCTGCTCGCCGCCGGCGCCGGACGCCGCTACGGCAAGCCGAAGGTGCTGGTCGACGGCTGGCTCGACATCGCGGTCGACGCGCTGCGGGTCGGGGGCTGCGCCGACGTGGTCGTGGTGCTGGTCGCCGCCCAGGTCGCCGTCCCGCCCGGGGTCACCGCGGTCACCGCGGCGCACTGGCGCGACGGGCTGAGCGCCTCGGTGCGCAGGGGCCTACAGCAGGCCGACCGCATGCGCGCGGACTACGCCGTGCTGCACGTCGTCGACACGCCCGACGTCGGTCCCGCGGTGGTGGCGCGCGTCCTCGACCGCGCGCTCGCATCCCCCAGCGGCCTGGCGCGCGCCCACTTCGGCGATCGCCCGGGGCATCCCGTGGTGATCGCGCGCCGGCACTGGCCCGAGCTGCTCGCGGGGATCTCCGGCGATCACGGCGCCGGCGCCTACCTGCGCACCCGGCACGACGTCGAGGCCGTCGACTGTGCGGATCTGGCCGGCGGCCGCGACGTCGACGAACCCTAGGCGGCCAGCGGGGGATCGGCGGCCGGGCCGTCGGGTCTGTTGGCGAGGTCCCGCACGCGATGGCGCACCACGAACCAGCCGACGACGAACGCGGGGACACCGACGATGACCGCGCCGATCATCCACGGGCCCTGGACCTTGTCCAACATCATCTCCACCAGCACGCCGGCCAGGAAGATCAGCGTCAGGTACCCGCTGTACGGCGCCAGCGGCATCCGGAACCGGGGGCGTTCCACCGCGCCCCGGCGGGCCAGGTAGTAGAACCGCAGCTGGCACGCCACGATCGTCCCCCAGGCCACCACGACCCCCACCGCGGCGATGTGCAGCACGATCTCGAACGCCTGGCTCGGCTTGACGGCGTTGAGCACGATGCCCAGCAGGCCGACGGCGGCGGTGAGCAGGATCCCGCCGTAGGGCACGCCGTTCTTCGACATCGGCGCGGTGAACTTCGGGCCGCTGCCGTTGATCGCCATGGAGCGCAGGATCCGGCCGGTGGAATACAGGCCGGCGTTGAGGCTGGACAGCGCGGCGGTGAGCACCACCAGGTTCATGATCGTGCCCGCCCCGCCGAAGCCGGCCTTGGAGAAAAACGTCACGAACGGGCTGACGTGTTGCTGGTAGGCGGTGTGCGGCAGCAGCAAAGCCAGCAGCACGGTCGAGCCGATGTAGAAGACGGCGATGCGCAGCACCACCGAGTTGATCGCGCGGGGCATGATCTTGTGCGGATCCGCGGTTTCCCCGGCCGCGATGCCGACCAGCTCGACCGCCGCGTAGGCGAACACCACGCCCGAGGTGACCAGGACCAGGGGCACCAGCCCGCTCGGCAGCAGGCCGCCGTGCGCGTCCCACAACGACGGGCCGGTGTCGTGGCCGTCGACCTTGAAGCGCCCGACCAGGAAGACCGCGCCGATGACCAGGAACGTCACCAGCGCCAGCACCTTGATCAGCGAGGCCCAGAACTCCAGCTCACCGAAGAGTTTGACCGAGATCAGGTTCATCGACAGCACCACCAGCAGCGCGATCAGCGCCAGCGTCCACTGCGGGATGGTGGCCATCGTCCGCCAGTAGTGGCAGTAGTGCGCGATCGCGGTGGTGTCCACGATGCCGGTCATCGCCCAGTTCAGGCAGTACATCCAGCCCGCGACGAAGGCGAACTTCTCGCCGAAGAATTCGCGGGCATAAGACACGAAGGAGCCCGATGACGGGCGGTGCAGCACGAGTTCGCCGAGCGCTCGCAGGATCAGGAAGACGAACACGCCGCACAGCGCGTAGACCAGGAACAGCCCCGGCCCCGCCGAGGCCAGCCGGCCGCCGGCGCCGAGAAAAAGCCCGGTTCCGATGGCCCCGCCCAGGCCGATCATCTGCAGCTGGCGGTTGTTGAGGGCCTTGTGATAGCCGTCGTCCTCGCGGGTGAGCCGCTGGTCGGCGCTGTCGTGTGGCATTGCGTCCTGCCGTGTCGGCTCGGGGAAAGGCTCAGGCTAACTCACCGATGCGGCGCGGCGCTCGCCGAGTGCTGGCGCAGCGGCTCGCGTGTGCGCTGAGGGTTTTGCGCGTGCGTCGAGGGCGGCATTTTGGGGCGATTTCCGCCCTGTGTGCACGGCCGAAGCCCTCGGTGCACATCGGTTTGGGACCCCCGGGAACAAGACGGGCGCGCACGCCGTTAGCATGATCGACAAGTTGAGCGAACCAGACTCAATGCTGGGTTGACACCACGGTGCGGCCGAGAGCAGTCTTGAGCGGGGTTCACTCAGCATAGTGGCACCAAAGAAGCTCTACTCAATCAGGAGGAATCACTATGGCTCGTGCGGTCGGTATCGACCTCGGGACCACCAACTCCGTCGTCGCAGTCCTCGAGGGCGGTGACCCCGTCGTCGTCGCCAACTCCGAGGGTTCGCGGACGACGCCGTCCATCGTCGCTTTCGCGCGCAACGGCGAGGTGCTCGTCGGTCAGCCCGCCAAGAACCAGGCGGTGACCAACGTCGACCGCACCATCCGTTCGGTCAAGCGGCACATGGGCACCGACTGGTCCATCGAGATCGACGACAAGAAATACACCGCGCAGGAGATCAGCGCCCGCGTGCTGATGAAGCTGAAGCGCGACGCGGAGGCGTACCTCGGTGAGGACATCACCGACGCCGTGATCACCGTGCCGGCGTACTTCAACGACGCCCAGCGGCAGGCGACCAAGGAGGCCGGCCAGATCGCCGGCCTGAACGTGCTGCGCATCGTCAACGAGCCCACCGCCGCGGCGCTGGCCTACGGCCTGGACAAGGGCGAGAAGGAACAGACCATCCTGGTCTTCGACCTCGGTGGCGGCACGTTCGACGTCTCGCTGCTCGAGATCGGTGAGGGCGTCGTCGAGGTCCGGGCCACCAGCGGTGACAACCACCTCGGTGGTGACGACTGGGACGACCGGGTGGTCGAGTGGCTGGTCGATAAGTTCAAGGGCACCAGCGGTATTGACCTGACCAAGGACAAGATGGCGATGCAGCGGCTGCGTGAGGCCGCCGAGAAGGCCAAGATCGAGCTGTCGAGTTCGCAGAGCACCTCGATCAACCTGCCCTACATCACCGTCGATGCGGACAAGAACCCGCTGTTCCTCGACGAGCAGCTGACCCGTGCCGAATTCCAGCGCATCACCCAGGATCTGCTGGACCGCACCCGGCAGCCGTTCAAGTCGGTGATCTCCGACGCCGGCATCTCGGTGTCCGACATCGACCACGTGGTGCTGGTCGGTGGTTCCACCCGCATGCCCGCGGTGACCGAGCTGGTCAAGGAACTCACCGGCGGCAAGGAGCCCAACAAGGGCGTCAACCCCGACGAGGTGGTGGCCGTGGGTGCCGCCCTGCAGGCGGGTGTCCTCAAGGGTGAGGTGAAAGATGTTCTGCTGCTTGACGTTACGCCGCTGAGCCTGGGCATCGAGACCAAGGGTGGCGTGATGACCAAGCTCATCGAGCGCAACACCACGATCCCCACCAAGCGGTCGGAGACCTTCACCACGGCCGACGACAATCAGCCGTCGGTGCAGATCCAGGTCTACCAGGGTGAGCGCGAAATCGCTTCGCACAACAAGTTGCTCGGCTCCTTCGAGCTGACCGGCATCCCGCCGGCCCCCCGCGGCGTCCCCCAGATCGAGGTCACCTTCGACATCGACGCCAACGGCATCGTGCACGTCACGGCCAAGGACAAGGGCACCGGCAAGGAGAACACGATCAAGATCCAGGAGGGCTCCGGCCTGTCCAAGGAGGAGATCGACCGGATGATCAAGGACGCCGAGGCGCACGCCGAGGAGGACCGCCAGCGTCGCGAAGAGGCCGACATCCGCAACCAGGCCGAATCGCTGGTCTACCAGACGGAGAAGTTCGTCTCCGACCAGCGCGAAGCCGAAGGCGGGTCGAAGGTTCCGGAGGAGACGCTGTCCAAGGTCGACGGCGCGATCGCCGAGGCCAAGTCGGCGCTGGCCGGCACGGACATCTCCGCGATCAAGTCGGCGATGGAGAAGCTGGGCCAGGAGTCCCAGGCGCTCGGCCAGGCCATCTACGAGGCCACCCAGGCGGCCGGCGGTGCCGATGGCGAAGGCGCCGGTGGGCCGCAGGCCGGTTCGGCTGACGACGTGGTGGACGCGGAGGTGGTCGACGACGACCGGGAGGCCAAGTGACGGAGGCGAACCCACACGAACCGGTGACCGTCACCGACAAGCGGCGGATCGATCCCGAAACCGGTGAAGTCCGGCAGTCCTCTCCCGGCGCGGCTCCCAATGCGGGGCCGGGAGAGGCTGCGCCGGGCGACTTCTCGGGTGAATCACCCGAGGAGGCCGGCAAGGCCGCCGAGTTGCTGGGTGACCTGCAGCGGGTCCAGGCCGACTTCGCCAACTACCGCAAGCGGGCGCTGCGCGACCAGCAGGCCGCGGCGGACCGGGCCAAGGCAGCCGTCATGACCCAATTGCTGGGCGTGCTCGACGATCTCGAGCGGGCACGACAGCACGGCGACCTGGAGTCCGGCCCGCTGAAGTCGGTCGCCGACAAGCTGGACGGCGCCCTGACCGGGCTCGGTCTGGTGGCGTTCGGCGAGGAGGGCGAGGACTTCGACCCGCTGCTGCACGAAGCCGTGCAGCACGAGGGCGACGGCGGCGACGGCTCGAAGCCGGTGATCGGCACGGTCATGCGGCAGGGCTACAAGCTGGGCGACCAGGTCCTGCGGCACGCTCTGGTCGGCGTCGTCGACACGGTTGCGGACGAGGGTGCCGCGGCCGGCGAGCCGGCCGAATCGGACGATAACCCCGGCGCAACCGGTGAATAGACCACACAATCAGCACAACAACAGAACTCCAAAGGTGAAGGGGGTGACGCGACATGGCCCAGCGCGAATGGGTCGAAAAGGACTTCTACAAGGAGCTGGGCGTCTCCTCTGACGCCAGTCCCGAAGAGATCAAACGCGCGTACCGGAAGCTGGCGCGCGACCTGCATCCGGACGCCAACCCCGACAACCCCGCCGCCGGTGAACGCTTCAAGGCGGTGTCGGAAGCGCACAACGTGTTGTCGGATCCGGCGAAGCGCAAGGAGTACGACGAAACCCGCCGCCTGTTCGCGGGCGGCGGGTTCGGCGGCCGCCGGTTCGACACCGGCGGCTTCGGCGGCTTCGGTGCTGGCGGCGACGGCGCCGAGTTCAACCTCAACGACTTGTTCGACGCCGCCGGCCGCAGCGGCGGCACCAACATCGGTGACCTGTTCGGCGGGCTGTTCGGGCGCGGCGCGAGCGCCCGTCCCAGCCGGCCGCGACGCGGCAACGACCTGGAGACCGAGACCCAGCTGGACTTCGTCGAGGCCGCCAAGGGCGTGGCCATGCCGCTGCGGCTGACCAGCCCGGCGCCGTGCACCAACTGCCATGGCAGCGGCGCGCGGCCGGGTACCAGCCCCAAGGTGTGCCCCACCTGCAATGGTTCCGGCGTGATCAGCCGCAATCAGGGCGCGTTCGGCTTCTCCGAGCCCTGCACCGACTGCCGGGGCAGCGGCTCGATCATCGAGCACCCCTGCGACGAGTGCAAGGGCACCGGGGTCACCACCCGCACCCGCACCATCAACGTGCGGATCCCGCCGGGCGTCGAGGACGGGCAGCGCATCCGGCTGCCCGGACAGGGCGAGGCCGGCCTGCGCGGTGCGCCGTCGGGCGACCTGTACGTGACCGTACATGTGCGGCCGGACAAGGTCTTTGGCCGCGACGGTGACGACCTGACCGTGACGGTGCCCGTCAGCTTCACCGAATTGGCTTTGGGCTCAACGATTTCGGTGCCCACGCTGGACGGCAAGGTTGGCGTGCGGGTGCCCAAGGGCACTTCCGACGGCCGCATCCTGCGGGTGCGCGGGCGGGGCGTCCCGAAGCGGGACGGCGGCAACGGGGACCTGCTCGTCACCGTCAAGGTCGCGGTGCCGCCGAACGTGGAGGGCGCCGCGCAGGAGGCGCTGGAGGCGTACGCGGCCGCCGAGCGCGCCAGCGGGTTTGACCCACGAGCCGGATGGGCAGGTAACCGCTGATGGCGAAGAATTCGCGGGAAGAGTCCCGGACGTTCTTGATCTCGGTGGCCGCCGAGCTGGCCGGCATGCACGCCCAGACCCTGCGCACCTACGACCGCCTCGGCCTGGTCAGCCCCCGCCGCACTTCCGGTGGGGGACGGCGGTATTCGGAGCACGATGTCGACCTGCTGCGCGAGGTGCAGCGGCTGTCCCAGGACGAGGGGGTCAACCTCGCCGGCATCAAGCGGATCATCGAGCTGACCAACCAGGTCGAGGCGTTGCAGGCGCGCGTGAAGGAGCTCACCGAGGAGCTCGCGCAGGTGCGCGCCGGGCAGCGCCGCGACCTGGCGGTGGTGCCCAAGAGCACCGCCGTGGTGGTGTGGCAGCCGCGCCGAACGCGCGGCTGACCCCGCCGGTGCGGTAACTGGCGCTATTCCCTAGCAAAAACCGCCGGCGATCTGTCATCCTGCCTACATGGCGGGCGCCAACCGAAGCTCCCGATGGACCGACGCGCGGCTCGACGAGATGCGACAGCTGGGCGATCCGGCGGCCGACGAGGCCATCGAGGCCGTGTTCGGGCAGGGCGACGTCCAAGCCGTCAACACGATCATGCAGACGCTGGTGAGCAACGACCAGCCGACCCCCGAAGGTTTGCCCCCGGCCGTACAGGAGTTCCTGGCCAAGACGGCGGCGCTGCCGCCCTGGGCCGACATGGCCAAGATCAAGCGCGGCCAGCAGCTCTTCGAAACCTGGGGGTTGCAGATCGCGATCTGCCTGTTCTGCGCGTCCCTTCCGTCGGCGTACGCGGCGGCAAACGGCGTCAAGGTGCTCTATCTGACGGCCCGGCTCGACACCGACACCCGCCGCCGGGTGATGGAGACCGGCCAGTTCCTGATCAACGTGCTCTCCTCCGGCAGCTTCGGCGAACACGGCAAGGGGGTGCGCAGCATCCAGCACGTGCGGCTGATGCACGCCGCGGTTCGCAAGCTGATCGAGATCCGCAGCAAGGCCGACCCCGACGTGTGGAAGCCGCTCGATTGGGGCGTCCCGATCAATCAGGAAGACCTTGCGGGCACGCTGCTTTCGTTCTCCTACGTCGTCGTCGACCCCCTGCGGCAGCTGGGCGTGCACGTCCCGAGGAAAGACGCCGAGGCTTACCTGCACCTGTGGAACGTCATCGGGCATCTACTCGGCGTGCATCCCGACCTGTACGCGCACAACGTCCACGAGGCCACCGCGCTGGTGGCGACGATTCGGCGCAGGCAGTTCCGGCCGTCGCGCGAGGGGCGGGTCATGGCCGCGGCGCTGATGGAACTGCTCGACGAGATGACGCCCTTTCACCGGTTCGACGACACCGTCCCGCCGTTGATCCGGCACCTCGTCGGCGACGAAATCGCCGACATGCTGCTGGTGCCCGAGTCGGCTCTCACCGATGACTTCGGGCGGCTCAGCCGCGCCGGCGGTTGGTTCTTCGTGCGGGTATTCGGCCGAACCAAGCGCAATTCGCGGCGCTACCAACGGGTCTCGGAGGTGATCCGCCCCTTCGGGCACGACCTGTTGCACGGGTTGTTCCGGCTGAACCGGGGTGGGGAGCGCGCGAAGTTCGACATACCCGATCACCTTGCCCGCAGCTGGGAGCTGTCGGCGCCAAAGCCCACCCGCCGCCCGGCATAGTCGATTGAAGGGAAGATCCGACATGGCTGCTCCCACGCCTTCCGCCCCCGAGTTCCGGCCGCACTGGCTCGACGAACCAAAGACCATCGACGATGTCCTTCGCAATATCGATCGGGTAATCGACTGGGCCAAGACGGCTGAGAGCCACCTCGGGTACTTCGCCGTGCTGTACCGGCGGACCACCCTCGCAATCCGGGACGCGATCGGCGACAACGTGTTCGAGGATGGCGCCCGGATGGCCGATCTCGACATCGCCTTCGCCCGGCGCTACTTCAACGCCTTGAATGCCTACTTCTATCCGGAGCGGGGTCGCGGCCCGACGCTGCCCTGGGAGGTCGCGTTCGTCGGCGACCACGACGATCAGGCGATCATTCTGCAGCACATGATGGCCGGACTGAATGCGCACATCACGTTCGATCTGGGGCTCGCCGTCTTCGCGGTCGCCGGCGACTCGATGGACCGCCTGGCGGTCGATTACAACCGGGTCAACAAGATTCTGTGCAAGCAGCTCCCCGACGTTCTCAAGGTCATCGACACGCTGTCCCCCGAAATCCGTTGGACGCGGTGGCTGGTGCCGGGCGAGATCCGCGCGCTCGACCGGTCGCTGGTCAAACTGCGCAGGGGAGCTTGGGAATTCGCCTACTTCCTCGCAACACACCGGTCGAAGGTCACGGAGAAAATGGTCCACCAGGAGGCCTGGGCGGCGGCGTTGGGCTCTTTCTATCTGCAGCCACCCGGGCGGGTTACCCCGTTCCCGGCGCTCGTCCGCCTCATCGGCAAGCACGAAATTCGCGACGTGCCCGCCAACCTTCACGCGCTCGAAGACGTATCGAACTCCCCGCACAGGCCGCGCAAGGGTTATCGCTGATCCGGCCGCGCGAGGATACTTTGCGCGCGCGCGAATTCCGGCCAGCGGGCGTCACCGGGGAAGCGGCGGACACCGTCGACGAGCGCGGACGGATCGCCGTCGATGTCATAAAGCTCGAGTAGGCAACGCAATTCGAACAGGGCCGCCTCTTGCCGCCGGGCGAATTCGAGCGCTTCGTTCAGGGCTTCGCGCCGTTCCTCGGGGTCGGCGAACGTCCGCGCGCGCACGCGCATCAGCTCGCCGTCGTAGAAGTGCATCCCCGTCTCTTCCGCGTGCCGCAGCGCCATCTCCAATCGTTCCCGCGCCCGCTGCGCCGCGCCCGCGGCGATCAGCAGGCGGCCGACGATCGCGTCGTGGAACGTCAGGAACATCTTGAGGTGCATGCGCCGGGACCCATCCACCCAGCGCGCGACCTTTTCCGCATGGGCGGCCAGCGTGGCGGCGTCGGCGTCGGCCTCGAGCGCCGCCAGCGCCTTGACGGTGGCGTGTTGGGTTCGACCGACCAGCTGCCACAGGTCGAGCCCGGATTGCTCGCTGAGCGTGCGGAGTTCCGCGACCGCGGTTGCCGCCTGGTCGATTTGGCTGCTCTCCAGCCGCACCCAGGTCTCCATGTAGTACGTGCTCGCACGGTTGTAGGCGTCGCGCGGAGAACCCAGGACGTCGCAGCGCCGCAATGAATTCGCCAACTGCGTGTGCGCCCGGTCGAGGTCGCCGCACGCGGTGTGCGTCAGTGCCATGTAGTTGTGCGCCAACGAGATCGGGTCGACGTGCACCCACCAGGCGGTGTCCAGCACGAGCGGATCGGCCGCGGAGCTATCGGCCAGCGCCCGCAACAGGTGATCGCGGGCGGCCACGAAGTCGCCCTCCAGCCAGACGACCGAACCCATCACCGAGGCGATCGCCGGAATGCTCCAGGGCCGAATCTCGGTGATCCGGGCGGACAGCGAGTCGACCAGGTCGTGGGCCCGCCGCAGCTCGGCCCGCGGGACGTAGTAACCGATCAGCCCGGTAAGGGTGGTGAGCAGTTCGTCCTCGTGGTCACCGGCGCTGGCCAGGGCCAGGCAGCGTTGGAAGTCGGCGGGACCCTCGCCGCTCATGCTGCCTTGGGTCGCACCCGTCAAGAATCCGCGTTCCATCCGGATCGCGATTTCCTTGCGGTCCCGGTCGGGGTTGCCCGGGCAGTTGTCCAGCTGGGTGAGGGCGTCCGTGAGGCAGACCACCGCTTCCTGCAAGGCGCCGCGGCGCCGGGCGTTGGCCGAGGCCATGTGGTAGGCCTCGACCGCTTCCTCGTAGTGGTGGGCCTGCTCGAAATGGCTTGCGACCACCGGCCAATCCGGTTCGGCGTCGGCCGCCGCGCTGACCAGCGCGCGGGCGGCGCGCGCGTGCAGGTCCCGGCCCAGTGACGGCGGGGCCAGCTCCGCGGCCACCTCGCGCAGCAACTCGTGGCGGAAGCGCCAGCCGTCGTCGCCGCGCCGTTCGAGCACGCGCGCCTGGACGAGCTCGGTGACGATGTCATCGACGCCCTCGGCGTCGCGCCCGACCACGGCGCGCAGCATGGGCAGGTCGCCGGCGCGCCCGATGACGGCGGCCGCCTCCACCACCGGCACCACGTCGGGCCGGGAGTGATGCAGCCGGGCGAACAGCGGCTCGTAGAGCGCCTCGGGCACACCGGAATCCGTTCCGGCGCCGTCGAGTTCACTTACCACGTGTTCGATGTAGAACGGCACCCCGTCACATCGCTCGACCACCTCGGCGCGCTGCGCCCGGGTCACCGCCGGGTTGAGCGCGGCGATCAGGGCCTCGGACTGCTCATCGGTCAGCGGCGGAAGGTCGAAAACCTCCGCCGGCCAGTCGGTTTGCAGCCAGTCACCATCACGTCCGGTCACCACCACCAGTAGCCGGCCGTCCGCACCGGCCAGCAACGAGTTGAGTAGCTCCGCGGTGGACGCGTCGAACCAGTGCACGTCCTCCGCGATCACCAGCCCGGCATGCCGGCCGAGGCAGGCCAGCACGTACTGCAGAACCGTCGCGCCGATCGACTCGTAAAGGGTCCGGCCTTCGACGGCCGCGGCGTGATAGCCGTGCTCGGGGCCGACGCCGATCACGGGGGCGAGCAGCGGCGTGGCGACCGCGGGATCCAGACCGCCGGCGCGAAGTTCGGCTTGCAGCAGGCGCAGCCGTTCCGCGGCGTCGGTCAGCCGGGTGATGCCGCAGCGGCGCTCGACGAGCCGGCGCACCGGATGCAGCCCGGTCTCGGTGTGCAGCGGCGAGCCGAACAGCCGCACCACGGGCCCTCCTGCGGCGCGGACCATTTCGGCCGCCTCGGCGGCCAGCCGGGTCTTGCCGATTCCCGGTTCGCCGCGGAACACGATGCCGGGGCAGGTCAACGTGCCGGCCCGCGCGCGCTGCCAGCTCTGCCGCAGCGACGCACGCTCGCGGTCGCGCCCGATCAGCTCGGGCGATCGCAGTTGCGGCGCCTCGTGTCGCTCGCCGAGCACCCGGTGATGCACGGTCAGACATTCGACGCCCTTCACCGAAGCCGGTGGGCGGGCGTCGAGTTCGAACGAGTCGCCGACCAGGGGCGCCACCGCATCCGACACCGCCACCGTCCCCGGCGCGGCCAGGCCCGACAGCCGTGCGGCCAGGTTGGCGGCGAAGCCGTATACGTCGTCCTGGTCGGTGTCGAGATAGATCAGGCCGCGGTGGATGCCCACCCGGACGCTGATGGACTCACCGAACTTGCGTTCCGCCTGGGCGCTCAGCCGCGCGACGGCGCGGGTGATGTCCAGCCCCGCGGCGACGGCGCGCCGCACGTCGTTCTCGTGCGCCTTGGGGTGCCCGAACACGGCCAGCAGGCCGTCGCCCTTGATTGAGCTGATGTGCCCCTCGTAGCGATCGACGACGCGGCGCACCTCATCCCGGTACCGGCCGACCAAGGTGTGGTAATTCTCCGGCTCCATCCGGGTGGAGAGGGCGGTCGAGTCCACCACGTCCGCGAAAAGGATTGTCAGCCTGCGTATTTCCCCGTAGCGGGGCGGAATCGCCAGCAGGTCCTCGGCTTCGGGGTTGCCGCGGTCGACCGAAAGAACCTGCCCGGCCAGTGAGGTCGCGGTCGCGCGGTCGCCGGCATTGATCGCTTGCACGGCGCGGTCCAGCAATTCGTCGATCGTGGTGCCGGTCTCGCCAGGGCTCACGCTGCGTCCTCCTGCCAAGGATGGGCTAAAGAGTACGCGTCAAACGCGCCTAATTCAGCACGTGCAGACCCGAAGATGTGTTGGTCTGGACAATTCGCTGGCGGCCCACCCCTAGACGCGGATGGCAAACTGGGCGACCGCCGGTTCACCCGGCCGCGCGCACCGGTAGCCGCCGCGGCGCAGGGCGTCGGTCGGCGCCGTCATCGGCTCGAAGCACACCACGTCCTCGGCGGTGGGCGCGAAGATCTGCGCCGCCGGGTACCCCTGCTCGAAGCGCACCTGTAGCCGGCGCCCGCCGCCCGACACCGCGAACGCCGCGCCCTCGGGCACCCGGTCGTAGGCGTCGTCGAAAGCCTTGTCGCCCAACGCCTCCTCGCGGCCCGCGGCGGGCTCGGACGCGCCGGTCGGCAGGCCTCGCTCGTCGAGCAACAGGTGCCGCAGCGGCGGGGTGTGGATCACCCACTCGGCGCGCGGCACGTCCGGCAGGCGCAGGTAGGGGTGGAAGCCGAAGCACAGCGGCACGGCCGTGTCGGCGGTCGCGCGGACCGTGGTGCGCACCGTCAGCGTCCGCTCGGCCAGCCGCACCGCCACCGTGAGCACGTGCGGGTACGGGAAGGTGGCCAGCAATCGCGGGTCGGCAGCGAAATCCAGCTCGGCCGTTAGCTCGTTGTCCGACTCGGCAGTGACCCGCCAGCCTCGGTGGCCAGCCAGCACTCCGTGGATCGGCAACCCGTTGGGGTCGGCGCGCACCCCGTTCTCGCCCGGCGTCAGCGTCGCCGTCACGCCCTCGGCGGTATAGGAGTTGTCGCCCAACCGGTTCGCCCACGGATACAGGATCGGGATGCCCATCGTCTTGCCGGCCGTCACGTAGGCGTCCAGCCCGCGGCGTTGCCCGAGCAGCTCCACGCCGGCGTCGCTCAGCGAGGTGCCGATCATGCCCGCGTCGGGTACGAACTCCGCGGCCACCGGCGATTCCGGGTCGCGCAGGGTGACGACACGCATGCTTACCTCCACAGTGGGTCGTGCTGAATACGTTCCGACGGAGCGCCTTTGGCGATCAGGGCGGCCTTGGTGGCCCGCACCATCGCCGGCCCGCCGCAGACCAGGATCTGCCGGTCGCCCCAGCCGCCGTATTTGGTCACCACCTCGGGCAGCCGGCCGGTTTGCCGCACGTGCAGGCCGCGCGGCGGCGTGCAATCGGGATAGTCGGCGGCCCACGCCGGGTCGGCGCTGTACTCCGAGACCGGCGACACCGACAGCCACGGGTTGTGGGACGCCACCTGCCACAGCGTCGGCAGGTCGTAGAGCTCGCAGCGGTAGCGGGCGCCGAAGAACAGGTGCACCCGCGGGTTCACCGCGTACCGGCTGAGGTCCATGATCAGCGCCCGCAGGGGCGCCAGACCGGTGCTGCCGGCGACCATCAGCACGTCCCCGCCCTCCCGGTCGACCCGCAGGCCGCCGTGCGGGCTGGACAGCCGCCACCGGTCGCCGGGCCGCGCCTCGTTGACGATCGCGGTGCTGACCAGGCCGCCCGGCACCACGCGGACGTGGAACTCGATGCCACCGCCCGGGTCCGCCGGGATGGCGGGGGACAGGTAGCGCCAGCGCCGCGGGCATTGCGGGACATGCACATTGACGTACTGCCCGGCGTGATAGTCCATCGGCCGGTCGAGCTGCAGCCGGACGACCGCGAGGTCCCGGGAGACCCGCATGTGCTCGATCACGGTGCCGTCCCACCACGCCGGCCCCTCCTCGGCGTCCGCGGCACCCCGCATCACCCCGGTGATCAGGTTGAGCGATTGGTTGGCCGCGTCGTCGACGGCGTGGGTCCAGGCGTCGCCGACGTGCGCCCGCAGCGCCGAGAACAGCGCGCGCCGCAACGTGTCGTAATGCTCCGGCAGCACACCGTATTTGCGGTGATCGCGGCCGAGCTGAGCGAGAAAGGCCACCGGTTCCTGCGCGCGCTGGTCGACGAGTTCGCCGTACACCCAATGCAGCGCGTGGGCGAAAGCCGCCCGCTGTCCGCCCATTTCGGGCGGGAACAGGTCGCGCACCGCCGGGTCGAGGGCGAACCACTGGGTGTAGAACCGGCGCACGACCTCGTTGCCGGGCCCGGACTCGTCCGCGCCGAAGGCGTCGCGCAACAACTGCAACGCTTCGGTGTCCTCGAGCCCCACGGGCCCCGATTCTAGGCTCGCGGCCGGGTCAGCCCTGCTTGACGGTGTTGGCCGTTCCGGCGCTGACCACGTTGGGGGAGCCCCAGTGGTAGGTGACCGCGTTGCCGGTTCCGGACGTGCTCACCGCGTCCGTGCTGTCGACGGCGACGCGGTTGCCGTGGCCAGAGACGCTGACGCTGGTGCAGTGGCCGGTGACGGTGACCGTGTTCGTCTGTCCGCTGACCGACAGGTAGCCGCCCTGGCAACGGACGCTCTTCGTGGTGCCGGTCCCGTTGACCTGCAGCGTGCCCGACTCCGGGACCGTCGCCGACGGACCGGCGCCGGCGAGATCGGCGCCGAATCCGGTCGCGGCCAGGCCGCCCAACGCCAGCCCGCCGGCCACGATGGCCAGCGTGAGGGTGTTAGGGCGCCGGTGCCGCTTCATTTGCGTCATCGATACGGGGGTACCCCCTGCGCCATACCGCCCAAAACTCGTTAGAGTTGAGCGGAACAGACTCAACCTTGACGGCGTTGTACATCGCGACAAGCATTTGGAACTACCCGAACGGAGGTGGCCCGGTTTGGCCAGCGACTCTTTCAACCCGACAACCAAGACGCAAGCGGCGCTGACCTCGGCGCTCCAGGCGGCCTCGGCCGCCGGTAACCCCGAGATCCGGCCCGCGCATCTGCTGATGGCCCTGCTGACACAGGCCGACGGGATCGCGGGGCCGCTGCTGGAGGCTGTCGGCGTCCAGCCCGCGACCATTCGTACCGAGGCCGAGCGCCTGGTCGACCGCCTGCCCCAGGCCAGCGGCGCCAGCTCGCAGCCGCAGCTGTCGCGCGAATCGCTGGCCGCCATCACCACCGCCCAGCAGCTGGCCACCGAGATGGACGACGAGTACGTCTCGACCGAGCACCTGATGGTCGGCCTGGCCACCGGCGACTCGGACGTCGCCAAGCTGCTGACCGGCCACGGCGCCTCGCCGCAGGCCCTGCGCGACGGCTTCGTCAAGGTGCGCGGCAGCGCCCGGGTGACCAGCCCCGAGCCGGAGGCCACCTATCAGGCGCTGGAGAAGTACTCGACCGACCTGACCGCCCGCGCCCGGGAGGGCAAGCTGGACCCGGTCATCGGGCGGGACAACGAGATTCGCCGCGTCGTGCAGGTGCTGAGCCGTCGCACCAAGAACAACCCGGTGCTCATCGGTGAGCCCGGCGTCGGCAAGACCGCGATCGTGGAGGGCCTGGCCCAGCGCATCGTCGCCGGCGACGTGCCCGAAAGCCTGCGCGACAAGACCGTCATCAGCCTGGACCTGGGCTCGATGGTGGCCGGCGCCAAGTACCGCGGTGAGTTCGAGGAGCGCCTCAAGGCCGTGCTCGACGACATCAAGAACTCTGCCGGGCAGATCATCACGTTCATCGACGAGCTGCACACCATCGTCGGCGCCGGCGCGACCGGCGAGGGCGCGATGGACGCCGGCAACATGATCAAGCCGATGCTGGCCCGCGGCGAGCTGCGCCTGGTCGGCGCCACCACGCTCGACGAGTACCGCAAGTACATCGAGAAGGACGCCGCGCTGGAGCGCCGCTTCCAGCAGGTGCTGGTGGGCGAGCCGTCGGTGGAGGACACCGTCGGCATCCTGCGCGGGCTGAAGGACCGCTACGAGGTGCACCACGGGGTGCGCATCACCGACTCGGCCCTGGTGGCCGCGGCCACGCTGTCCGACCGCTACATCACCGCCCGCTTCCTGCCGGACAAGGCCATCGACCTGGTCGACGAGGCGGCTTCGCGGTTGAAGATGGAGATCGACTCCCGGCCCGTCGAGATCGACGAGGTCGAGCGCCTGGTGCGCCGCCTCGAGATCGAGGAGATGGCGCTGGCCAAGGAGGAGGACGAGGCGTCCAAGGAGCGGCTGGAAAAGCTGCGCTCCGAGCTGGCCGACCAGAAGGAGAAGCTGGCCGAGCTGACCACCCGCTGGCAGAACGAGAAGAGCGCGATCGACGTGGTCCGCGAGCTCAAGGAGCAGCTCGAGGCGCTGCGCGGCGAGTCCGAGCGGGCCGAGCGCGACGGCGACCTGGCCAAGGCCGCCGAGCTGCGGTACGGGCGCATCCCGGAGGTCGAGAAGAAGCTCGATGCGGCGCTGCCCCAGGCCGAGGCGCGGGAGAACGTGATGCTCAAGGAGGAGGTCGGGCCCGACGACATCGCCGAGGTGGTGTCGGCGTGGACCGGCATCCCCGCCGGCCGGATGCTCGAGGGCGAGACCGCCAAGCTGCTGCGCATGGAGGAGGAGCTGGGCAAGCGCGTCATCGGGCAGCGGCGAGCCGTCCAGGCGGTTTCCGACGCCGTGCGGCGGTCCCGGGCCGGCGTCGCCGACCCCAACCGGCCGACCGGGTCGTTCATGTTCCTCGGCCCGACCGGCGTCGGTAAGACCGAGCTGGCCAAGGCGCTGGCGGAGTTCCTCTTCGACGACGAGCGCGCGATGGTTCGCATCGACATGAGCGAATACGGCGAGAAGCACTCGGTGGCCCGCCTCGTCGGCGCCCCGCCCGGCTACATCGGTTACGACCAGGGCGGCCAGCTGACCGAGGCGGTGCGCCGCCGGCCGTACACGGTGATCCTGTTCGACGAGATCGAAAAGGCGCACCCGGACGTGTTCGACGTGCTGCTGCAGGTCCTCGACGAGGGCCGGCTGACCGACGGGCAGGGCCGCACGGTCGACTTCCGCAACACCATCCTGATCCTGACGTCCAACCTCGGGTCGGGCGGCAGCGAGGAGCAGGTGATGGCCGCGGTGCGCTCGGCCTTCAAGCCCGAGTTCATCAACCGGCTCGACGACGTGATCATCTTCCACGGCCTCGAGCCCGGCGAGCTGGTGGCGATCGTCGACATCCAGCTGGCCCAGCTGCAGAAGCGGCTGGCGCAGCGCCGCCTCACCCTCGAGGTGTCGCTGCCGGCCAAGCAGTGGCTGGCGCAGCGCGGGTTCGACCCGGTCTACGGCGCCCGGCCGCTGCGCCGCCTGGTGCAGCAGGCTATCGGCGACCAGCTGGCCAAGCTGCTGCTGGCCGGCGACGTGCACGACGGCGACACCGTGCCGGTGAACGTCAGCCCGGACGGCGATTCGCTGATCCTGGGCTAGTGGTGATCGCGAGCGCGGCGGAGCCGGGCGAAGCGGGTCACCACCATCGGCTGAGGCGGCTCGAACGTCGACTTGTTGTAGGCATTTCATCCGAAATCGCCCAACAGGTCGACGTTCGGCGCATGAGTGGCGTGTTTTGTCCTGTAATTGGGTTGTGACCAGCCGGACTTCTTTATTCCGGCACGATTGCGGATACCCTGTGTGGGATGGTCCCCCTTTGGTTCACGCTGTCCGCGCTGTGCTTCGTCGGCGCGGGCGTGCTGCTGTACGTCGACCTCGATCGACGCCGCGGACGCAGCAGGCGCCGCAAGTCGTGGGCGCGGTCGCACGGGTTCGACTACGAGCGTGAATCGGCCGACATCCTCAAGCGCTGGAAGCGCGGGGTGATCTCGACGGTCGGCGACATCGCCGCGCAGAACGTGGTGCTGGGTCAGATCCGCGGCGAGGCCGTGTACATCTTCGACCTCGAAGAGGTCGCCACCGTGATCGCGCTGCACCGCAAGGTGGGCACCAACGTCGTGGTGGACCTTCGCCTCAAGGGCCTCAAAGAGCCACGGGAGAGCGACATTTGGCTGCTGGGCGCCATCGGCCCACGGATGGTGTACTCCACCAACCTGGACGCCGCGCGGCGGGCCTGCGACCGCCGCATGGTCACCTTCGCCCACACCGCACCCGACTCCGCCGAGATCATGTGGAACGAGCAGAACTGGACGCTGGTTGCCCTGCCGATCACCAGCACCCGCACCCAGTGGGACGAGGGGCTGCGCACCGTGCGCCAGTTCAACGACCTGCTGCGGGTGCTGCCGCCGCTGCCGGAGGAAACCCAGCAGGAGGCCGGCGCGCCCGCGGCGCTGCGCAGCGCGTCGCCCGGTCGCCCGCTGGCGCCCGCCGGCCGCGCGGAGCTGCCGCCCCGGCGCGCGCAGCAGGACGTCTCCGGCCTGCTCGGTTCGGAGGCCGCCCGCCGGCCCGCCGAGCCGATCCGCCGGGAGCAGCGCGCCCCGGACGCCGTCCGCCGGCCGCCGCCGGCCGGGCGCAACGGCCATCAGGCCACCAACTATCAGCACTGACGGCGCCCCGGGCGCCGGACGGGCGGCGCGGCCGCCGTCATTAGGATGTCGCTCATGCCCCGCCCCGTAGCCCTCATCACCGGGCCCACGTCCGGGATCGGCGCCGGCTTCGCGCGACGCTTCGCGAACGACGGCTACGACCTGGTCCTGGTGGCCCGCGACGTGGACCGGCTGACGGACCTGGCCGGCGAACTCGCGGACCGGGCCGGCGACATCGAGGTGCTGCCCGCCGACCTGGCCGATGCGGCCGGCCGCGAGCAGGTCTGCGAACGGCTGGCCCGGGGCGTGCGGGTGCTGGTCAACAACGCCGGCTTCGGCACCTCCGGCGACTTCTGGGCCACCGACCCCGCGCTGCTGCAGTCGCAGCTCGACGTCAACGTCACCGCCGTCATGCACCTGACCCGCGCCGCGCTGCCGGCCATGCTGGACGCCGGCGCCGGCACCGTCATCAACATCGCCAGCGTCGCCGGGCTGGTGCCGGGCCGCGGCTCCACCTACTCCGCGTCCAAGGCGTGGGTGATCTCGTTCAGCGAGGGCCTGTCCGTCGGCCTGCAGGGCACCGGCGTCGGGGTGCACGCCGTGTGCCCGGGCTACGTGCACACCGAATTTCACGCCCGGGCCGGCATCGACATGGCCAAGTCGCCGTCGTTCATGTGGCTCGAGGTGGACGACGTGGTGAATCAGAGCCTGGCCGACATCGCCCACGGCAAGGTGATCAGCATCCCGGGCCTGCAATACAAGGCGATCATCGCCGCCGAGCGGATGATCCCGCGGACCCTGATCCGGGCCGTGACCAAGCGAATCGGCGGTGGCCGTGGCCGGACCTGACTCCCGCGCGGAGCTGGCCGAGCTGGTGCGCCGGCTGTCGGTGGTGCACGGCCGCGTCACCCTGTCGTCGGGCAAGGAGGCCGATTACTACGTCGACCTGCGCCGCGCCACGCTGCACCACCGGGCCTCCGCCCTGATCGGCACGCTGATGCGCGACCTCACCAGCGACTGGGACTACGCCGTGGTCGGCGGGCTCACGCTGGGCGCCGACCCGGTGGCCACGGCCGTCATGCACGCCCCGGGCCGCCCCATCGACGCGTTCGTGGTACGCAAGTCCGCGAAAACCCATGGGCTGCAACGCCTTATCGAGGGCTCCGAGGTTTCCGGCCAGCGGGTGCTGGTGGTCGAGGACACCAGCACCACCGGCGCGTCGGCGCTGACGGCGGTGCACGCCGTCCAGGAGGCCGGCGGGCACGTGGTCGGGGTGGCCACCGTCGTCGACCGTTCCACCGGCGCCGCCGAGGCCATCGAGGCCGAGGGCCTGCCGTACCGCAGCGTGCTGGGCCTCGCCGATCTGGGGCTGGGCTAATTGCATTGCCGCGCACAGCTTCTCGCGGTAGCGGCCTGCGTGCTGGCCTGCCTGACGGGGTGCTCGGGGGCCGGCCAACCGGTGCGCCCGTACGGCGCGCAGGGCGCGCGGCTCGGCGAGTCGCTGTCGCTGCTGGGCTGGAACATGTCGGTGTCGAACCTGCGCTGGGACGGCGACTACGTGCTGATCGACGTCGACGCCTCCGCGGCCAACCCCAAGGCGCCGCACGCCAAACCCGAGGACATCCGGTTCGGGCTCTACGGCGCGCTGTCGCATCCGATGGAGTCCAACGGGGTGGGCAGTTGTGATCGCCCGACGGACAAGGCGCCCGAGGTCCACTCGCCGCTGTCGGCTTCCGGCGACCGGCTCGCCGGGACGGTTTGCCTTGGGCCGCTTAAGGATCGCAGCCAGGTCCGTGGCGTGTACACCTACTCGCCGCGCGACCGGATCCCGAACAGCTCGGCGGCCTACCCGGCCGCGTTTCCGGTGGGGCTGATGCCCACCAACGCCAACGACACCGGCGTGGCGGTCAAGACCACCAGCCTGTCGGCCTGGCGCGCCGACGGCGCCCCGATGACCAAGGCGCAGCTGGGCGACCCGGCGGCGTTCAACGGGAACGGCTTCATGCTGCTGGGCCTCGAGGTCGACGGGATCGCGGCCCGGTACCGCGACGACTCGGCCAAGCGCGGCGGCCCGCTGATGCTGCTCGCGTCGCCGACGCTGCCCGGCGCCGGGCTCAACCCGGCCTGCGCGGTGTACGGGTCGTCGGTGTTGGTCCTGCCCGACGCGTCGCTGGACGCGGTGCACGTCAGCGCGTCGCTGTGCACGCAGGGCGAGATCAACGAGGCGTTGCTGTATGCGACGGTGGCGGTCGACGGCACCCACGCCGGGGTGTGGACGCCGCGATGACCGGTCCCGGGCCCACCGAGTGGGCGACGCCGGGCGGCGGGGTCGGGCCGTGGGTTGGCGAGCGGCCCGACGACCCGCGGTATGACCCAATCCTGTTGCGCGAGGGCGACACTCGCAACGTCGTCGACGCCTACCGGTACTGGACGCGGGAGGCGATCATCGCCGACATCGACCGGCGCCGGCACCCGCTGCACGTCGCGATCGAGAACTTCGGGCACGACGCGAACATCGGGTCGGTGGTGCGCACCGCCAATGCGTTCGCGGTGCACACCGTGCACATCGTGGGCCGGCGGCGCTGGAATCGCCGGGGCGCCATGGTGACCGACCGCTATCAGCGGCTGTGCCATCACGACAACACCGCCGAACTGCTGGGCTTCGCCGGGGACGCCGGGTTGACGGTGGTCGCGGTGGACAACGTTCCGGGGGCGGCCCGGCTGGAGGAGACCGCGCTGCCGCGCGAGTGCCTGTTGGTGTTCGGTCAGGAGGGTCCGGGCATCACCGACGACATCCGGGCGGGCGCGGCGCTGACGGTGTCGATCGCCCAGTTCGGCTCCACCCGCAGCATCAACGCCGGCGTCGCCGCCGGGATCGCCATGCACGCCTGGGTTCGCCAGCACGCCGACCTCTCCCACGCCTGGTAGCCACGGTCCCTCCCCTCGTGTCCCATCCGAGCGTGCGCTGAGGGCGCGGATTCTCGGCGTGTCGCCGCCCTGGGTGCACACTCAAAGCCAACGATTCACACGCGAGGCCTGAGGCCGTCACTCTACGTTAAGAGAGTGCGTGACGTGATTGCCGAGCTGATGTCGGTCTGGCGCGCGGGCGACACCGCGGGGCTCGGCACGGTGGTGCGCACCTTCCGGTCCGCCCCGCGCCCGCCGGGAGCCGCGATGGTGGTGGCGCCGGACGGCTCGGTCGCCGGGTCGGTGTCGGGTGGCTGCGTGGAGGGAGCGGTATACGACCTCGCCACCGAGGCCGCGCGGACCGGTGTCGCGCGGCTGGAACGCTACGGCGTCAGCGACGACGACGCGTTCGCGGTCGGGCTGACGTGCGGGGGCGTCATCGACGTGTTCGTCGAGCCGGTTTCGGCCGCGACGTTCCCCGAACTGGGCGCGGTTGCCGACGACATCGCCGCGGGCCGCGCGGTCGCGACCGGGACCGTCATCGCCCACCCGGATCCCACCCGGGTCGGCCGGCGGCTGGTGATCCGGCCGGACGGGGTGGCGGGGTCGCTGGGTTCGGCGCGCGCGGACGCCGCGGTCGCCGACGACGGGCGCGGCCTGCTCGCGCTGGGCCGCAGCGACGTCCTGGAGTACGGGCCCGACGGGCAGCGGCTCGGCGACGGCATGGAGGTCTTCGTGTCCAGCCATGCGCCGCCGCCGCGGATGCTGGTGTTCGGGGCGATCGACTTCGCGGCGGCGCTGGCGCGGCAGGGCTCCTTCCTCGGCTACCGCGTCACCGTGTGTGACGCCCGGCCGGTGTTCGCCACGCGGGCCCGCTTCCCGACGGCCGACGACGTCGTCGTCGATTGGCCCCACCGCTACCTCGCCGCCCAGGCCGCGGCGGGGGCCGTCGATCGCCACACCGTGATCTGCGTGCTCACCCACGACCCCAAGTTCGACGTGCCGGTGCTCGAGGTGGCGCTGCGCCTGCCGCAGGTCGGCTACGTCGGGGCCATGGGCTCGCGGCGCACGCACGACGACCGCGTGACCCGGCTCAAGGCCGCCGGGCTGACCGACGCCGAGCTGGGCCGGCTGTCCAGCCCCATCGGGCTGGACCTCGGTGCCCGCACCCCGGAGGAGACCGCGGTCTCGATCGCCGCCGACATCATCGCCAGGCGCTGGGGCGGCGGCGGCCGCCCGCTGACCCAGATCGTCGGGCGGATCCACCACGACGCGGGGGACCCCACTCTACTTCCGTAGTGCCGCCCGTAGGCTGGTGCTCGACGCCGTCGTCAACGCGAGAGGACCCGGGGCATGAAGATCGCCAACCAGTTCACCGTCAGCGCACCCATCGACCAGGCGTGGGACGTGCTGAGCGACCTGGAGCAGGTGATCCCGCTGATGCCCGGCGCTCAGCTCACCGGCCACGAGGGGGAGGACTACTTCGGCAAGGTCAAGGTCAAGGTCGGGCCGGTCACCAGCGAATTCAGCGGCAAGGTCCGCTTCGTCGAGCACGACCGCGGGCAGTACCGGGCGGTCATCGACGCCAAGGGCAAGGAGACGCGCGGCACCGGAAACGCGGCCGCGACGGTCACCGCCGTGCTGCAGCCCGACGGCGAGAAGACCGGCGTCACCGTTGACACCGACCTGAAGATCGCCGGCAAGCTGGCCCAGTTCGGCAGCAGCATGCTGCAGCAGGTGTCGGAGAAGCTGCTGGGCCAGTTCGTCGAGTCACTCGAGGCCAAGCTGGCCGCCGAAGCGGTGGCCGCGCCGGCGACGCCGGAGGGCCCCCCGCAGATCGGTCGCCCCCCGGAGCCGCGTCACGCCGCCGAGCCCGAGCCCATCGATCTGCTCGACCTCGCCGGGGGCGACCAGCTCAAGAAGTACGCCCCGGTGCTGCTGGCCGTGCTCGCCGCGCTGCTGCTGGGCTGGGTGCTGGGCCGGAGGGGCTAGCACCGCCGATCGCCGCCCGCGTCGTGTCCTTGAGGGCGACCCCCGAGCGGCCGAGTTCGCGGGCGCCGGCGACCAGCGCGGCGGTGACCGCCGCGGCCGTCGCATAGTCCAGGCCGTCGGGTGGGTGGATGTTGGAGACGCAGTTGCGGTCGGCGTCGGTGCGTCCGGGCGCCGGCCGATGCGTCAGGTAGATGCCCAGGCTGTCGGCCACCGACAGCCCGGGGCGCTCACCGATGAGCACGAGAACCGTTGCGACGCCGAGGGTTTGACCGATGTGGTCGCCGAGCGCGACGCGCGCCTGGGTCGCGACGACCACCGGGGCAATTCGATACCGGCCGTCGAATGCGCGGACCAACGCGTCGACCATGCCCGCGGCATGGTCGGTCAGCGCACGCGGCGAGAGGCCATCCGCGAGCACAAAACCGATGTCGGCCTTGGTGTTTGGCAGGCTCGACAGGTCGGCCGGGCTGCGGCCGAGGTCGGGCCGGCGCAGGTATTCGCCGCGCGAGCTGGCCCGGCTGCAGACCCGCAGCGGCGCCTCGATGCCGATCTCACCCAGCCGCTGGACGAGGCCGTCGAAATCGAGGGGATCGTGCACGGCGTCGCGCGCCGCGGCGTGCGCGGCCTGAAATTCCAGGACGCGCCGGGTCGGTAGCGAGTTGCCCGCCCGCCCGAGCCCGATGCGCGCCTGCGTGGTCGCCCGCAGTGGTGCCCACAGGTCGGTCATCAGCCGGCCGCCAGCGCGCGCAGCGGCGACGTCGCCAGGTCGACGGGCAGGATCCGGCCTTCGGCGTCGGCCATGCCCAGGCCGGCCAGCCACGCCTCGAATTCGGGAGCGGGCCGCAGCCCCAACGCTTTTCGCACATACAGCGCGTCGTGAAAAGAGAGGCTCTGGTAGCCGAGCATGATGTCGTCGGCACCGGGCACGGTGATGACGAACGCGGTGCCCGCCACCCCCAGCAGGGTGAGCAGCGTGTCCATGTCGTCCTGGTCGGCCTCGGCGTGGTTGGTGTAGCAGACGTCGACGCCCATCGGCAGGCCGAGCAGTTTCCCGCAGAAGTTGTCTTCGAGCCCGGCGCGGATGATCTGCTTGCCGTCGTAGAGGTACTCCGGCCCGATGAATCCGACCACGGTGTCGATCAGCAGCGGCTGCAGCGCCCGGGCCACCGCGTAGGCTCGCGCCTCCAGCGTCTGCTGATCGACCGGCCTGTTCCCCACACCGAGGTGGGCTCCGGCCGACAGCGCGGCACCCTGCCCGGTCTCCAAGTACATGACGTTGTCTCCGACGGTGCCGCGGTTCAGCGACCGGGCGGCCTCGTTGGCCTCCCGCAGCATCGCGATCGAGGTGCCGAAAGACGCGTTGGCGCCCTCGGTTCCGGCGATCGACTGGAACACCACATCCACGGGGGCGCCGCGCTCGATCAGCTCCATCGTGGTGGTGACGTGGCACAGCACGCACGACTGGACGGGAATCGCGAACCGCTGCCGAATGTCGTCGAGCAGGCGCAGCAGCTCGGACGCCGCGTGCGGCGAGTCGGTCGCGGGGTTGATGCCGATCACGGCGTCCCCGCAACCCATCAGCAGCCCGTCGAGCAGCGCCGCGGCGATCCCGCGTGGGTCGTCGGTGGGGTGGTTCGGTTGCAGCCGGGTGGCGAGCGTGCCCGGCAGCCCGATCGTGGTCCGCAAGGCCGCGGTGGCGCTGGTCGTCGCGGCCACCGAAATCAGGTCCTGGTTGCGCATGATCTTCGACACGGCCGCAACCATTTCCGGTGTCAGTCCCGGGGAGACGGCGGCGATGCGCTGCGCGCCGTCGTCGCGGGACGCGGCATCCAGCAGCCAGTCGCGAAAATCCCCCACGGTCAGGCCCGCGATCGGGCCGAACGCGTCGCGGTCATGGGTGTCGATGATGAGCCGGGTGACCTCGTCGGTCTCGTACGGCACGACCGCCTCGGTGAGGAACGTCGCGAGCGGGATGTCGGCCAGCACCCACGCGGCCGCGGCCCGTTCGGCGTCGGAGTCGGCGGCGCACCCCGCCAGCTGGTCGCCCGAGCGCAACGGCGTCGCCTTCGCCATCACGTCGACCAGGCCGGAGAAGGAGTGCGTGGTTCCCGAAATGGTTTGCCGGTAGCGCATATATCAGTATGAGGCAGGATCTGGGGGTATGGATCAGCTGTGGGTCAACCGCGCGGCCAGCTCCGAAGCCGCCGTCACGCAACGGCACCTCAAACGCCTGTGGGGGTTGCCCGGAACGCAGCTGGGCGTGGTGGCGTGGCCGTCGACGCGGCGGGACCGGATGTTCGGCACCTGGCACTACTGGTGGCAGGCGCATCTGCTGGACTGCCTGGTCGACGCGCAGCTGCGCGACCCGCAGCCCGACCGGCACACCAGGATCAACCGGCAGGTCCGCTCGCACCGGCTGCGCAACAACTTTCGCTGGACCAACAGCTATTACGACGACATGGCCTGGCTGGCGCTGGCGCTGGAACGCGCCGCGCGGATAGCCGGCGTCGAGCGGCATCGCGCGCTGCCGAAGCTGGCGGATCAATTCCTCGAGGCGTGGGTGCCCGAGGACGGCGGCGGCATCCCGTGGCGCAAGCAGGACCAGTTTTTCAACGCCCCGGCCAACGGACCGGCGGGCATCTTCCTGGCGGGCTACGGCGATCGGATGCGGCGCGCCCAGCAGATGGCGGACTGGATCGACGAGACCCTGATCGACCCGGAGACGCACCTGGTCTTCGACGGCATCAAGGCCGGGTCCCTGGTCCGCGCGCAGTACTCCTACTGCCAGGGCGTGGTGCTCGGCCTGGAAACGGAACTCGCGGCCCGCACCCATGACGACCGGCACGCGCCGCGGGTGCACCGGCTGGTCGCGGCGGTCGCCGAGCACATGGCCCCGACCGGCGTGCTGGCCGGCGCCGGCGGCGGGGACGGCGGCCTGTTCTCCGGCATCACCGCGCGATACCTCGCCCTGGTCGCGACCGCCCTGCCCGGCGATTCGGCCGACGACGCCGCGGCCCGCGACACGGCCCGCCGCATCGTGCTGGCGAGCGCGAAGTCGGCGTGGGACTACCGGCAAACGGTGGACGGGCTGCCGCTGTTCGGCCCGTTCTGGGATCGCGACGCCCAGGTGCCCGGCGCGGAGGGCGGCCAGGCGCAATTCGTCGCGGGCGCGGTGAACAGTTCCGAGGTGGCCGAACGGGACCTGTCCGTGCAGCTATCCGGGTGGATGCTGATGGAGGCCGCCTGTAACGTCACCGCCGTGAGCGAGACATGAGCAAGCTGACCGGCGACTGGACCCCCGACGAGGCAACGCTTGCCGACGCCAACCTCACCCGCTTCATGGCGTGGCTCGCCGAGACCGGCCGCGGCCACTTCGACGACTACCACACGTTGCGGCGCAAGTCCGTCGAGGACATCGAGTGGTTCTGGGACGCCCTCTGGAAGTTCTTCGACATCCAGGCGGACAGCCCCCCCACCGCGGTCCTGGGGGAGCGTTCCATGCCCGGCGCCCAGTGGTTCCCCGGCGCCACGCTCAACTACGCCACCGAGATCTTCCGGCACGCCACCGACGAGCGCCCCGCCATGATCGTCGTCGGCGAGGACGGCGCGTGCGAGTGGTCGTGGGCGCGGCTGCGCCGGGAGACCGGCGCCTTCGCGGCGTACCTGCGCGGCCTGGGGGTGCGGCCCGGGGACGCCGTCGTCGGGTACCTGCCCAACGTCGGCGAGGCCGTCGTCGCCGCCCTGGCCGCCGCCAGCGTCGGCGCCATCTGGGCGGTGTGCAACCAGGACGTGGCGGTCGACGGCGTGATCGCCCGGCTCGGCCAGGTGGGGCCGGCCGTGCTGGTGGCCACCGACGGATCGGTGTACGACGGCAAGCGCATCGACCGGCGCGCCGAGCTGGACACGATCCGGCGCGCGATGCCCAGCCTGCGGGCCACCGTGGTGGTGCCCCGGCTCGGGCTCGCGGCCGAGGGCGACACCGTCGGATGGGCGACGGCGGTCGCAGCGGATGCCCCGCTGGAGATCACACCGGTCCCGTTCGCCCACCCGCTGTGGGTGATGTTCTCCTCGGGCACCACCGGTAAGCCGAAGGGCATCGTGCACGGGCACGGCGGCACGGTGATCGAGCACCTGAAATACCTTGGCCTGCAACTGGATTTGCGCGCCGGCGAGCGGTTCCTGTGGTACTCGTCGACCAGCTGGATGATGTGGAACCTGTTGCTGTCCGGCCTGCTGGTGGACACCACCATCGTCCTATACGACGGCAGCCCAACGCATTTGAGCACCGACGGGTTGTGGCGGGTCGCCGCCGAGGCGCGAGTCAACGTGCTCGGCGCCGGGGCGGGCTACCTGTTGGCCTGCGCCAAAAAGGAATTGAGGCCCGGGTCGACGTATGCCCTGGAGGGGCTGCGCGCCGTGGGTTCCACCGGTTCACCGCTGCCGGCGTCCGGATTCCGTTGGGTCCAAGAGGGACTCGGCCGATCGGTGCCGGTGATCTCGATGAGCGGGGGCACCGACGTCTGCACCGCCTTCATCGGCGGCTGCGCGATCTTGCCGGTGGTGGCCGGCGAGCTGTCCTGCATCTGCCTGGGCGCGGCCATCGAATCCTGGGCCGGACCCAACCAGCCGGTCGTCGGGGAGGAGGGCGAACTGGTGATCACCGAGCCCATGCCCTCGATGCCGGTGTTCTTCTGGAACGACGACGACGGCAGTCGCTACCGCGCCGCCTACTTCGAGAAATATCCGGGGGTGTGGTGTCACGGTGACTGGATCACCATCACCGATCGGGAATCCGTTGTGGTGCATGGTCGTTCGGACGCCACGCTGAACCGGATGGGCGTGCGGATGGGCAGCGCCGAGATCTACACCGCGGTGGAGGGCATGCCCGAGGTGGGCGACTGCCTGGTGGTCGGGGTCGAGCAGGACGATGGCGGCTACTGGATGCCGCTGTTCGTGACCCTGGCGGACGACGCCGAGCTGGACGAGGCGCTGCGCGCGCGGATCGTGGCGGCCATCCGTCAGCACGCCTCGCCGCGCCACGTGCCCGACGACATCCTGGCGGTTCCGGGGATACCGCGCACGCTGACCGGCAAGCGGCTGGAGATCCCGATCAAGCGGATCCTGCTGGGCGCCGCACCCGGCGAGGCGGTGCAGCAGAGTTCGATCGACCGCCCCGAGCTGCTAGACGCTTTCGTTGCGTACCGCAGAAGTCGGGTGTCCTGAGTCCGGCCCGTCGCCAGGCTCGGCCGCCGCGCGCCGGCGGCCCCGGTAGCTGCGCCAGGCCGCGATGCACGCCGGCGTCAGGGAGACCACCAGGATCACCAGCAGGATCTTCTGCAGGTTGTGGTGCACGAACGGCACGTTGCCCAAGAAGTAGCCGGCCAGCGTGACGCCGCCGCCCCACAGGATGCCGCCGACGATGTCGAAGCCCAGGAACACCGGGTAGCGCATGTATGACACCCCGGCCACCGGCGGCACGAACGTCCGCACGAACGGCGCGAACCGGGCCAGGATGATCGCCCACGGCCCGTATTTCTCGAAGAACGCGTGCGACTCGGTCACGTAGTGCTTCTTGAAGAAGCGGGAGTCTTCCTTCTTGAACAGCGCGGGGCCGATCCGCCGGCCGATGAAGTACCCGGTCTGATCGCCCAGGATCGCCACCAGGGCGACGGCCGGGGCCAGCACCCAGATGCTGGCCGGTGGGTTCGCACCTGCGGCCAGCAGCCCGCCGGTGAACAACAGCGATTCGCCGGGCAGCAGCGGAAACAGCAGGCCGGTCTCGATGAAGACGATGATCAGGATGCCGGGCAGCACCGCGGAGCCGAAAACGCCGTCGGCGCCCAACCAGTACATCGGGTCGAAGATGTGGGGCAGGGCCGTCACGGTGGTGCTCACGATGCTTCAACATACCGTTGTTGCGATACTGGATGGGCCCAGCCGCCAGGAGGAGTCCATGCCCATCGCCACGCCCGAGGTGTACGCCGAGATGCTGGGCCGCGCCAAACAGAACGCGTACGCCTTCCCCGCCATCAACTGCACCTCCTCGGAGACGGTCAACGCCGCCATCAAGGGTTTCGCCGACGCCGGCAGCGACGGCATCATCCAGTTCTCCACCGGCGGCGCGGAGTTCGCGTCGGGCCTGGGGGTCAAGGACATGGTGACCGGCGCGGTCGCGCTCGCCGAGTTCACCCGGGTGATCGCCGACCGGTACCCGGTCAACGTCGCGCTGCACACCGACCACTGCCCCAAGGACAAGCTGGACAGCTACGTCCGACCGCTGCTAGCGATCTCCGCGGAGCGGGTGAGCGCCGGCGGCGATCCCCTGTTCCAGTCCCACATGTGGGACGGCTCCGCCGTGCCGATCGCCGAAAACTTGGTGATCGCGCAGGAACTGCTCAAGGCGGCCGCGGCCGCCAAGATCGTCCTGGAGATCGAGATCGGTGTCGTGGGCGGGGAAGAGGACGGCGTCGCCCACGAGATCAACGACAAGCTGTATACGACGCCGGAGGACTTCGAGAAGACCATCGACGCGCTGGGCCACGGCGAGCACGGCAAGTACCTGCTGGCCGCGACGTTCGGCAACGTGCACGGCGTCTACAAGCCGGGCAACGTCAAGCTGCGCCCCGACATCCTGGCTCAGGGCCAGCGGGTGGCCGCGGCCAAGCTGGGGCTGCCCGACGACGCGAAGCCGTTCGACTTCGTCTTCCACGGCGGGTCGGGTTCGCTGAAGTCCGAGATCGAGGAATCGCTGCGCTATGGCGTGGTGAAGATGAACGTCGACACCGACACCCAGTACGCGTTCACCCGCCCGATCGCCGGCCACATGTTCGCCAACTACGACGGCGTGCTGAAGGTGGACGGCGAGGTGGGCGCCAAGAAGGTCTACGACCCGCGCAGCTACCTGAAGAAGGGCGAGGCGTCGATGAGCGAGCGCGTGGTTGAGGCCTGCGAGGACCTGCACTGCGCCGGCAAGTCGCTAGGCGCCTAGCCGCTGGGGGACTGGCAGATCTTCCACTGGTCGTCGCGGTACTGCAGGTCCAGGCTGCGGGTGGAACGCACCTGCGGGTCGTAGGCCATGAACGTGGTGACGTTGGCCTCGGCGTGCTGGCCGTTGACCACCACCTGGTCGATGCTGGCGATCACCGGATACTGCCTGGCCGCCGACACCCGCCGGTAGGTCTCGTCCCACGAGCGTTCGTCGTAGTCCGCGTACCCGTCGCGGGTGGTGCCGCAGGTGATGGTGCGCAGCGTCGTCAGGTCGCCCTTTTGGATCGCGGTGTCGAAGCTTTGGATGGTGGTGCGCACCTGGTCTTCCTGCGACACCTTGGTGTGCTTGCCGCGGGTGAGCAGCACCGTGCCCAGGATCGCGATCGCGGCCAGCGCCAGCACGATCACCACCAGCGCCAGCACCCAGCCCCAGTTGACCTGCCGGGAGGTCCGCAGCTTTCCCCCGAGCCGGGGCGGAATCGATTGCGGCACAGCGGCTTTCGAGGTCGCTTCGGGCTGGGCGGGGATGCCCTCCGGCGGTGAGGCGAAGACCTCGGTGGCGGGCTCCGGGGTGGTGGCGATAACCGCGGTCTCTTTCGCGTCGAAACCGGGCGCGGTGAAGCGGCGTTCACGCTGGGCGTCCGAGTCCTCGCCGGCGTCCGCCGGGGCACCGCCGGGCTCGGGCTTGATCACCACGGTCTCGGTCTCGGCGTCGCTCGGCACCAGCGGGACGCCCTCGGTGGCGTCTTCGCTTGCGGCCCATTCGCGCCCGGACGGGTTCGGCGTGCCGCCGCGATCGGGCTCGGGTGGATGGGGCATGAGTGCTGCTGTCCTCCGCTATCGGGTGGGGTAGTTGGAGAGCTTAGCGACCCGCCCCCCTCGATGGGGCGATGGTTGAGGTCCGGCGTCCCGGCAAAACGGCGCGGCTGGGAGAATGGGAGCCATGACGCGAGACCTTCTCGGACCCGACCCGACCCTGCTGCCGGGCGATCCCGACGCCGAGGCCGAGCTGCTCGCCGGCGAGAAGCCCGGGATCGTCGCCGCGGCGCACCCCTCGGCGTCGGTGGCGTGGGCCGCGCTGGCCGAGCAGGCGCTGGCCGACGACCAGGCCATCACGGCCTACGCGTACGCCCGCACCGGCTACCACCGCGGCCTGGACCAGCTCCGGCGAAACGGCTGGAAGGGTTTCGGGCCGGTGCCTTATTCGCACGAGGCCAACCGCGGGTTCCTGCGGTGTGTGGCGGCCCTGGCGCGCGCCGCCGACACGATCGGCGAAACCGACGAGTTCCTGCGCTGCCTGGATCTGCTCGACGATTGCGACCCGGCCGCGCGGCCGGCGCTGGGGCTCTAGAAGCTTTCCGAGCACCCCGCGTCGCCCGGCGATTCGATCTGGACGGTGGCGTGCTCCAGCCCGCGGGCCGACAGCACGGAGCGGGCCTCCTGCAGCACCCGGGCGGAGTCGCCGGAGCTGCGCAGGTGCGCGGTGCACATGTCCTTGCCCGGCGAGAGCGTCCAGACGTGCAGGTCGTGCACCTCGGTCACGCCGTCGACGGCGCCCAGCGCCGAGCGCAGCTCCTCCACGTCGATGTGGGTCGGTGACGCCTCGGACAGGATCCGCAACGCGTCGCGGGCCAGCGAGATCGCCCGCGGCAGCACCCAGAGCGCGACCAGCACCGCGACCACCACGTCGGCGTACGGCCAGCGCGTGGTCACGGTGACGACCCCGGCGATCAGCACGCCCAGGCTGCCGACACTGTCGGCGACCACCTCCATGTAGGCGCCCTTGACGGCCAGGCTCTGCGCCGAGTGGGACCGCAGCAGCAGCGCGACCACCAGGTTGGCGAGCAGCCCGGCCAGCGCGACCACGATCATCGGCACGCCCGGGATCGTCGGGGTTTCCCGCAGCCGCTGGATCGCCTCCCACAGGATGAACAGGGACACCCCGAGCAGCAGCCCGGCGTTGGCCACCGCGGTGAAAACCTCGGCCCGGTGCCACCCGTACGTGCGCGACGGTGACGCGCTGCCCCGGCGGGCCAGCGTCACCGCGGCCAGCCCCATGAAGACGGCGACCACGTCGGTCAGCATGTGGCCCGCGTCGGCCAGCAGCGCGATGGAGTTGATCAGCAGCGAGGTGGTCAACTCCACGACGAAGAACGCCGCCAGGATCGAGGCGGCGATGATCATGCGGGGAATCAGCCGAGACGCGTCGGTCTCGGCGGGGGTGTGGTTGTGGCCGGCGCCCATGGCCAGCAATATATGCGGATCTACGCATATATGGCAAGGGTCAGAGCCAGCGGCTCCAGAATCGGGTCAGCACGTTGCCCGCGGACACCAGCCAGCCGGGCACCCCGGAGAAATCGAACAGCCACAGCACCACCCCGAAAAACCAGGCGCTGGCCGGCCACAGCAACAGCAGCAGGATGAAGAAGCCCCACTGCTTGGCGGGGGCCACGGCCCGCTGCGTCTCGGGACTCAGGTGCGGTTCCAGCGCGTCGTAGCCGTCCAGGCCCGGAATCGGCAGCAGGTTCAGCACCACCGCCGTCAGCTGCAGAAATCCCAGGAACGCCGCGCCCGCCCACAGCACCGCGTGGTCGGGCTCGTAGAACAGCCGCGTCAGCGCCAGCAGCAGCACCGCCAACACCAGGTTCGCCGTCGGGCCCGCGAGGCTGACCAGCGTGCGACGCTTCGGCGTCATGAACCAGGTCCGCACGTACACCGCGGCGCCCGGCAGGCCGATCCCGCCCAGCACGATGATCACCATCGGCAGCAGCAGCGAAAGCGCCGGATGGCTGTACCGCCGCGGATCCAGCGTCAGGTACCCGCGCACCGCGGCGTCGTGGTCGCCGAACCGCCAGGCGGTCACCGCGTGACCGAATTCGTGCAGGCACAGCGACACCAGCCAGCCCGCGATCACGAAGGTGAACACCCCGGCATACGCCAGCGGCCGCACGGTGGAACCGGCCAGCCAGGCGAGCACGCCGCCGATCGCCGTCACGGCCACCAGGGCCAGGAAGATGGGGCTGGGTCGCACCGATTCATGCCGGGCGGGCGGGATCACCGGTCGAAACTATCGGACCGCCGGCCGGAGTCCGAAATTCGCGGTCGGGCGGGCTAACTCGCTCCTCGCCGCGCGATCACCCGACTCGCGCGATTCGCCGCGAACAGTGCACCACCCGCCACGCCGATCCGCGCCAGGTTGAGCCGGTGCCACGTCCGGATGAGGGCGTCCCGTTGGTCCGGTGGTGCGGGCGCGAACATCACCTTGAGGTTCACCGTCCGGATCAGGTAACCGGTGACTGCCAATCCGGTGAGCGAGCACCCCGCCGTCGCCGCCAACCAGCGCCTGGCCTCGTCGATTTCCCAGCCCTGGCGCACGGCCGCGGCCGTGGCCGCCACGGTGATCGGCGCGGCGGCAGCGTAATAGCGCACCGGGCTGCCCGGCGCCAACACCGATGGCGGCCTCGCCTCGGCGGCCAGCCGCTCCGGGATCTTGACGACCGCTTCGTAGATGTTGCCGAACAACCACTGCGCTTGCCCCAGCTGGGCCAGATCCAGCAGCCGGATGACGACGTTCGACCGGCCCCCGAGCCCGTTCGCTGCCAATGGCGTCCCCTTCATGCGTGGAGTTCTCGAGAATATCGACGCTTCGCGGCCGCGAAATGTGACGACCCGGCCCCCTGTGAATTCCGGGCGCGGCAGGGTACCGATTAGGCATGAGTGAAAAATGGTTCTCCGACGTCGATGCGCCAGGGCAACTGACCCTGGCGGACCTGTGCGACCAAATCGAGCAGAAAATCCACCTCAACGCGGACAACCAGAGAGCCCCCGACGAGTTCGGCGACTGGCAGACGTGCGTGGCGGACCGGGACGCCACCATCCACAAGCTGAGCGCCGCCGTCGTCAACCTGTGCCAGATGGTCAAGCACCTGGCGTCCAAGCAGCAGGGCGGCGGCGCCTAGCCCGGCGACCTACCGGACCGCCAGCCAGCCCTCGACGTTGCGGTAGAAGGTCGAGCGGCGCGCGGGTCGCGCCGCGGACACGCCGTCGCGCACCACGGTGACGCCGGTGCTGCCCAGCTGGACCGCGCGGCCGGCTACCCAGCGGCGCCGACCGACGCGCGCCCGCAGGCCCGGCACGGCAACCGTCGGCTCGATGTCGACGGCGGCCGCGTCGCCGTCGAACAGCACCGCGTCGTCGACGACGGCCTCGCCGCGGAGCAGCCGCCCCTCCGCGGGCAGCCAGGACGCCCGCCCGACGATCGCCGACCCGGTCTCGTCGCGCACCAGCGGCACCCGCCGCGCCGAGCCCCGCAGCGCACGCCGCGCCGCCCGCCGTCCGGCGGGCAGGCGGTAGATCCGCGTCGCGCGGGTGCGCCGGCGCGGCGCGTAGGCCACCTCGATGTCGAGCCGGCCGGCGCGCAGCAGCCGGGTCAGCACCGCGGCCAGGTCGGCGTCGGCGCCGAGCACCACCAGCCGCCGATAGGCGCCGATCGCGGCGTCGAGATCGGCCGTGTGTATCGGCAGGCCGGTCAGCGGCCCCGGCACCCGCCGATCACCGAACAACAACACCGCGACGGCGCGATCCTCTTGCCTCACCAATGCCTTTGTCTTCCAATGCCTCTCGACCACAGGACGGCCAGACCGGCTGAGCGGCGGACGATCTCGTCATCACGACACAGTCACAACATGATTCCGGACTGCGAAAGTTGTTGCGTCATCGCCTGATGTCAACCGGATACTTTACTCCTGCCACGGGGTCAACGAATGGGTGGCCAAGAGAACGGAGAACTGCCATTCGCCGACTCGCCCTTGGCGCCGTTGCGCTTTCGGCTGTGCTGCTGTGCGTCGGGCCGGCGACCGCCTGGGCCGACGAATCGATCGTGATCGACTTGGTGCGGCACGGCCAGTCGGAGTCCAACGCGGCCCGCGTGATCGACACGGCGGTGCCCGGAACGGCGCTCACCGCGCTCGGCCAGCAACAGGCGAGGGACATCGCCACCGTGATCGCCGCGCAGGGCCCGGTGGCCGGGATCTTCGCGTCACAGTTGATCAGGACGCAGCAGACCGCGGCGCCACTGGCCGCCATGCTGGGCATGAACGTGCAGGCATTGCCCGGGCTCAACGAGATCGACGCCGGCGCTTTCAACGGCCAACCCCAGTTCAGCCTCGCCGGGTTGGTGTACCTGCTGGGCCCCGTCGCGTGGCTGCTGGGGCTGCGCATCGTGCCGATGCTGGCCCCGGGCTCCACCGACGCCAACGGGTTCGAATTCGCCAACCGCTTCAACGGCGCGCTGCAAACGATGTACGGCAACGCGGGCGGCTTCACCGACACTCTGCAGACGATGTACGCCAATGCCATGGCCAACCCGGTTCGGTCCACGGGCGGCAAGATCACCGAGGTGGCGTTCTCCAGTGAGTTCACCATCGGCGTCGGGACGATGATGACCGTCAAGAATCCCGATCCGCTGCTCTTGCTCTTCGATCCGCTGCCGAACACCGGCATCGTCGAGATCCAGGGCAATCCGCACGACGGCTGGAGGCTGGTCAGTTGGAACGGGAAACCCGTGTGGCCCGGTTGGGCGGCCAAGAGGCCCGCTCGTGACGCGAATCCCCTGTGCCTGATGTTGGACGCACCGGCCCGGGGCGGTGTGTGCGCGGCCAAACCGGCCGCGACGCCGTGAGCCGGGGCCGTTCGCGACACGAGCCGGGACCAACCGGGCCTTGGCACAGGTCCGTTGCCGCCCGACGTTTAGGATCGCCACGTGAACGCGCCAAGCAAAGACGCGTCCGGCCACGCGCACGGTTTCGGGTGGTGAACGGCGCCTTGCCAGTAGAGCCACAGTAAGCAGGCGGGAGCAAGTCATGCCGGCAATCGTCCTCATCGGCGCCCAGTGGGGCGACGAGGGCAAAGGTAAAGCCACCGACCTGCTAGGCGGGCGCGTGCAGTGGGTGGTGCGCTACCAGGGCGGCAACAACGCCGGACACACCGTCGTCCTGCCCACCGGGGAGAACTTCGCGCTGCACCTCATCCCGTCCGGGGTGTTGACCCCCGGCGTCACCAACGTCATCGGCAACGGCGTCGTGGTCGACCCCGGGGTGCTGCTCGACGAGCTCAAGGGCCTCGAAGACCGGGGCGTGGACACCACCAAGCTGCTGATCTCCGCGGACGCGCACCTGCTGTTGCCCTACCACGTGGCCATCGACAAGGTCACCGAGCGCTACATGGGCAACAAGAAGATCGGCACCACCGGGCGCGGCATCGGGCCCTGCTACCAGGACAAGATCGCCCGGCAGGGGATCCGCGTCGCCGACGTGCTCGACCCCGAGCAGCTGACCCACAAGATCGAGGCGGCGCTGGAGCTGAAAAACCAGATCCTGGTGAAGATCTACAACCGCAAGGCGCTGGACCCGCACCAGGTCGTCGACTCGCTGCTCGCGCAGGCGGAGGGGTTCCGCCACCGCATCCGCGACACCCGGCGGCTGCTGAACGCGGCGCTGGAGACCGGCGAAACCGTCTTGCTGGAGGGCTCCCAGGGCACCCTGCTCGACGTCGACCACGGCACGTATCCCTATGTCACGTCGTCGAATCCGACCGCGGGCGGCGCGGCCGTCGGGTCCGGCATCGGCCCCACCCGCATCACCACCGTGCTGGGCATCCTGAAGGCCTACACCACCCGGGTGGGCTCGGGGCCGTTCCCCACCGAGCTGTTCGACGCCAACGGCGAATACCTCTCCAAGACCGGCGGCGAGTTCGGTGTCACCACCGGTCGGCGCCGCCGCTGTGGCTGGTTCGACGCCGTCATCGCCCGCTACGCCACCCGGGTCAACGGCATCACCGACTTCTTCCTGACCAAGCTCGACGTGCTCTCCAGCCTGGAAACCGTGCCGATCTGCGTCGGCTACCGCATCGACGGCGAGCGCACCAACGACATGCCGATGACGCAGAGCGACCTCGCGCGCGCCGAACCGGTCTACGAGGAGTTGCCCGGCTGGTGGGAGGACATCTCCGACGCGCGGGAGTTCGACGACCTCCCCGCCAAGGCGCGTGACTACGTGCTGCGGCTGGAAGACCTTGCCGGAGCGCATATTTCGTGCATCGGCGTCGGGCCGGGACGGGAACAGACGATCGTGCGCCGCGACGTGCTGGCGGCCCGCCCGTGACCCAGCCGGCGGCCGAGCCCGACCCGAAAGAACTCGACCCCGAATACGACCACCACGGCGGCTTCCCCGAATATGGCCCGGCCAGCCCGGGCCCGGGGTTCGGCCGGTTCGTCGCGGCCATGCGCCAATTGCAGGACCTCGCCGTGTCCGCCGACCCCGGCGATGAGGTTTGGGACCAAGCCGCCGACCGGGCGGCGGCGCTGGTGGCGCTGCTGGGCCCGTTTCAGGCCGACGAGGGCAAGGCCCCGGCCGGGCGGACGCCCGACCTGCCCGGCATGGGCAGCCTGCTGCTGCCGCCCTGGACGCTGACCAGGTACGCGCCGGACGGCGTCGAGATGACCGGTTACTTCAGCCGATTCCACGTCGGCGGGAATCACGCCGTCCACGGCGGGGTGCTGCCGCTGCTGTTCGACCACGTGTTTGGCATGGTCTCGCACGCCGCGGGGCGCCCGATCAGCCGGACGGCCTTCCTGCACGTCGACTACCGCAAGGTCACCCCGATCGACACGCCGTTGTCGATACGCGGCCGCGTCACCAGCACCGAGGGACGCAAGGCGTTCGTGGCCGCCGAACTCGTCGACGGCGACGCGACCGTGCTGGCCGAGGGCAACGGGCTGATGGTGCGGCTGCTTCCCGGCCAGCCCTGACGCCCGGCGCACCTATCCTTGAGCGGGTGACCGAAGGACCAGACGACAAGACGACCGCGCTCACCGTCCCGCCGCAACCGCCGGCGGGCGACGCCGACGTCCGGCCGCGCGTGGCGTTGTTGGGTTCCGGTGAGCTCGCCCGCGAACTGGCGATCGCCCTGGGCCGCCTCGGCGCGCGGGTGATCGCCGTCGACGAGCGCGTCGGCGCCCCGGCGCACGCGGTGGCAGAGCAGTCGCTGGTGGTTCCCCTGACCGACGCCGACCAGCTGACGCAGGCGATCCGGGGGCTGCAGCCGGATTTCGTGGTCACCACCACCGACGCGATCGCGACCCAGGCCCTCGAGGCCGTCGAGGGCGCGCAGCTGGTGCCCGGCGCCCGCGCCGTGCGGCTCACCGCCGACCGCGAGGGCCTGCGCCGGCTGGCCGCCGACGAGTTGGGGCTGCCCACCGCGCCGTTCTGGTTCGTCGGCTCGGCCGCCGAGCTCGAGGCGGTGGGCGCGCACGCCGGCTACCCGCTGCTGGTGCAGCCGGTGCTGACGGCCGACGGGCGCGGACGGTCGGTGGCGTCCGGACCCGACGACATCGCGGCGGCCTGGCAGCGCGCGACGGGGGGCCGCGGGGAGCAGCACCGGGTGCTGGCCGAGACCGTGGTGGAGGTCGAGTTCTACGTCACCCTGCTGGCCGTGCGCAGCGACGGGCCGCACGGGCCGGTGATCGACTTCTGCTCGCCCATCGGCCACGGCGAGGGCACCGACGCGCGCGAGTCCTGGCAACCGCAGCGGATGAGCCCGGCGGCCGTGGACGCGGCCAAGTCGATCGCCGCGCGGATCGTCAAGGCGCTCGGCGGGCGGGGCGTCTTCGCCGTCGAGCTGATGATCAACGGGGACGAGGTGTACTTCGTCGACGTCACGCCCCGCCCCACCGACAGCGCCTGGGCGACGGTGCCCAGCCAGCGGCTGTCGGCGTTCGAACTGCAGGCCCGCACCGTCCTGGGGCTGCCGGTTGACACCATCATGATTTCGCCGGGCGCGGCGCACCGGGTGGAGCGGGCCGACGCGCCGCCCGCCGCGCTGGCCGGGGCGCTGGCCGGCGTGCCGGAAAGCGACCTTCGCCTGGCCGGGCGGGGATTCCAGGCGCTGGCGACGGCGCCGGACGTGACGGCCGCGCGCGACCGCGCGCGCGAGGTCGCGGACCGGCTGGCGGTACGGCATCAGGGCCCACACAGCTCGGTCACGCGAGAGGCGCGGTTATAACCTCGCTACCATCCGAGGTCATGAGCACAGAGCGCTACGCCGGAGACATCACGCCAGAGCAGGCCTGGGAACTGCTCAGCGACAACCCGAACGCCGTGCTGGTCGACGTGCGCACCGACACCGAATGGCGGCTCGTCGGCGTGCCCGACCTGTCCAGCCTGGGCCGCGAGGCGGTGTTCATTGAGTGGAACACCTCCGACGGCAGGCACAACGCGAACTTCGCCGACGAACTGCGCGACCACGTCCCGCCGGGCGCCGAGGCCGAGCGGCCGGTGGTCTTCCTGTGTCGCTCGGGCAACCGCTCCATCGGCGCCGCCGAGGCCGCCACCCGCGCCGGCATCACCCCGGCATACAACGTGCTGGACGGGTTCGAAGGCCACCCGAACAGCCAGGGGCTTCGTGGTGAATCGGGTTGGCGCGCCGTCGGATTGCCCTGGAAGCCGCTATGACCGACCCGTCGGGGGAGTCTGTGCGCGCGCCCAAGGCCCTGCCCGACGGCGTCAGCCAGGCCACCATCGGCGTGCGCGGTGGCCTGCTGCGCTCCGGCTTCGAAGAGACCGCCGAGGCGATGTTCCTGACGTCCGGCTACGTCTACCCGTCGGCCGCCGTCGCGGAGCAGTCGTTCACCGGCGAGGTGGACCACTTCGTGTACTCCCGCTACGGCAACCCCACCGTGACGATGTTCGAGGAGCGGCTGCGCCTGATCGAGGGTGCGCCCGCGGCGTTCGCCACCGCGAGCGGCATGGCGGCGGTGTTCACGTCGCTGGGGGCGCTGCTGGCCGCCGGCGACCGGCTGGTCGCGGCGCGCAGCCTGTTCGGGTCGTGCTTCGTGGTGTGCAACGAGATCCTGCCGCGCTGGGGCATCGAGACCGTCTTCGTCGACGGCGACGACCTGGCGCAGTGGGAGGAGGCGCTGTCGAAGCCCACCGCCGCGGTGTTCTTCGAGACACCGTCCAACCCGATGCAGTCGTTGGTCGATATCGCCGCGGTGGTCGAGCTCGCGCACGCCGCAGGCGCAAAAGTGGTGTTGGACAACGTGTTTGCCACACCGTTGCTGCAGCAGGGCATCCCGCTCGGCGTGGACGTGGTGGTGTACTCGGGCACCAAGCACATCGACGGCCAGGGCCGGGTGCTGGGCGGCGCCATCCTCGGCGACAAGGAGTACATCGACGGCCCGGTGCAGAAGCTGATGCGGCACACCGGCCCGGCGATGAGCGCGTTCAACGCCTGGGTTCTGGTGAAAGGCCTTGAGACGCTTGCTGTTCGGGTCGAGTACAGCAACTCATCGGCGCAGCGCATCGCGGAATTCCTTCAGACCCATCCGGCGGTGAGCTGGGTCCGCTACCCGTATCTGCCGTCGCACCCGCAATACGACCTGGCCAAGCGCCAGATGTCCGGGGGCGGAACCGTGATCACCTTCGAGCTTGACTGCCCCGGCGCCAAGGCTAAGCAGCGGGCCTTCGAGGTGCTGGACAAGCTGCGGCTGATCGACATCTCCAACAACCTGGGCGACGCGAAATCCCTTGTCACGCATCCGGCCACGACGACGCACCGGGCGATGGGGCCGGAGGGCCGCGCCGCGATCGGGCTCGGCGACGGTGTGGTCCGGATTTCCGTGGGCCTGGAGGGCACCGACGACCTGATCGCCGATATCGACCAGGCCCTGAGCTAGCCGGCCTGCTTCTCGGCCGCCTCGATGCGTTCGGCCGCCGCCAGCGTCCCCTCCTGCGCCTGCCGCTCGACCCAGTCCACCACCGGCCGGGCGTACATCATCTGGCTGGTGATGGCCATCTGGCCGCGGGTGCGGCCCAGGAAGGAGATCCCCCAGGAGAACATGGCGGCGACGCGGTTGCGGAACCCGACCAGGTACAACAGGTGCAGCAGCAGCCACGCCAGCCAGGCGATGAAGCCGCCGAATTCCAGTTTGCCGATCTTGGCGACGGCGCTGTACCGCGAGATCAGGGCCATGCTGCCCTTGTCGAAGTAGTTGAACGGCTTGCGGTTGGCCGGGTCGTCGGTGCCCTTCACCGCCTGCTTGATCAACTTGGTGACATAGTGCGCCCCTTGGATCGCACCCTGGGCCATTCCCGGAACGCCGGGCACGGACATCAGGTCGCCGACCACGAACACGTAGGGGTGGCCCTTGACGCTCAGATCGGGCTCGACGATCACGCGTCCGGCGCGGTCGGTCTCGGTCCCGTCGGACTGCTCGGCGACCATCTTGCCCAGGCCGCTGGCCTGCACGCCGGCCGCCCACACCTTGCACGCGCACTCGATGCGGCGCTCGCTGCCGTCTTTGTCCTTGACCGTGATGCCCATGTAGTCCACCGCGGTGACCATCGCGTTGAGCTGGACCTCGACGTCCATCTTCTCCAGCCGCCGTTGCGCCTTGAGGCCGAGTTTTTCGCCCATCGGTGGCAGAACCGCGGGCGCCGCGTCGAGCAGGATGACCCGGCATTCGCTGGGCGTGATGGTCCGGAACGCCCCCGCCAGCGTGCGCTCGGCGAGCTGGACGATCTCGCCGGCCAGCTCGACCCCGGTCGGCCCGGCGCCGACCACCACGAAAGTCAGGCGGCGCTGCCGCTCGGCCGGGTCGGTGGCGACCTCGGCGGCCTCGAACGCGCCGAGGATGCGCGCCCGCAGCTCGAGGGCGTCGTCGACGCTCTTCATGCCGGGCGCGAAGGCGGCGTAGTCGTCGTTGCCGAAATAGGACTGCTGCGCCCCGGCCGCCACGATGAGGCTGTCGTACGGGGTCACCGTCTGCATGCCCATCAGGTGCGACGTGACGGTCTTCGCCGTCAGGTCGATATCGCTGACGTCGCCCCACAGCACGCGGACGTTCTTCTGCTTGCGCAGGATCAGCCGGGTGGTCGGGGCGATGTCGCCCTCGGACAGGATGCCGGTGGCCACCTGGTAGAGCAGCGGCTGGAACAGGTGGGTCGTCGTTCTCGAGATCAGGGTGACGTCCACGTCCGCCCGTTTGAGCGCCCTGGCCGCGTTCAGGCCCCCGAATCCGCTTCCGATGATGACGACGCGATGCCGCGACATGCTCATCCCCTCACCGTACGACCCCGCCGCGCCGCCGCTAGAACGGCCACCCGTTGGAGTTGTCCTTGAATTTGCCGTTCAGCGCGGTGCAAAAGTCGTCGGCCGTGCCGGCGAGCAAGACGTAGTAGGTCTCGCCGCGGCGGCTTTCGAAGGTGTTGGGGGTGCTCCATCCGCTGTTGCACAGCGAATTCTGCGCGCCCGCGGTGGAGCGGCGCCAGTTCGTCTTCGCGCAGCCCGCCAGCGCGTCGACGTTGGGCGTCGCGCTCTTGGCCGCGACCACCATCGCGCCGCCCCACTGCCCGTCGGCGCGCCGATAGGCGCGCGCCCCGAATCCGGCGTTGTTGGTCTGGCACGCCAGCGCGCGGCGCATCAGCGAGAAGGGCGCGGCCAGTTGGGAATTGGCGCTCGCGGCCGCGGCCGTGATGAACTGCGCCGCGTCCGAGCCGTCGACCTCCTGCACGTTCGGGGTGCCGAAGCTGAACAGCTGCTGCGCGATCCCGGCATTGCTGCCACCGCCGATGATCGGCCCGCTGCCGCTCGACGTCATCGCCGGCAGCGCGGAACTGGGATCGGCGCCCGCCGGCGCGACACCGGCGACGGCGCCCAGCGCAAGCGCGGCCAGCACCCGGCGGAGCGCGGTGAGTCTCATGCCCTCATTCCAGCATGTGTGCGGGGGTCATGTCAGCGGAAGGCGTCGCTGCCGGTGAAGGCCTGGCCGAGCACCAGCTGGTGCATCTCGGGCGTGCCCTCGTAGGTGAGCACCGACTCCAGGTTGACCATGTGCCGGATCACCGGGTATTCGAGCGATATCCCGTTGCCGCCCAGGATGGTTCGCGCGGTGCGGCAGATCTTGATGGCCTCCCGGGTGTTGTTCAGCTTGCCGAAGCTGACCTGCTCGGGCCGCAGACCGACGCCGTCCTTGAGGCGGCCGAGGTGCAGCGACAGCAGCTGACCCTTGTGCAGCTCGACCGCCATGTCGACGAGTTTCGCCTGCGTCAGCTGGAATCCGGCGATCGGGCGCCCGAATTGGGTGCGCTGCGTGGCGTAGTCGAGCGCGGCCTGCCAGGCCGACCGCGCCGCGCCCATCGAACCCCAGATGATCCCGTAGCGCGCCTCGGACAGGCACGACAGCGGTCCCCGCAGCCCGTTGGCCTCGGGCAGCATCGCGGACTCGGGTACCCGCACGTCGTCGAGCACCAGCTCGCTGGTGATCGAGGCGCGCAGCGACAGCTTGTGGTGGATGGTGTTGGCCGAGAAGCCCGGCGTCTTGGTGGGGACGATGAAGCCGCGGACGCCGTCGTCGGTGGCCGCCCACACGATTGCGACGTCGGCGACCGAGCCGTTGGTGATCCACAGTTTGCGGCCGTTGAGCACCCAGTCCGAACCGTCGCGGCGGGCGCGGGTCTTCATCGCGGCCGGGTCGGACCCCACGTCGGGTTCGGTCAGACCGAAGCACCCCAGGAGTTCGCCGGTGGCCATGCCGGGCAACCACTCCTGCTTCTGCTCCTCCGACCCGAAATTCCAGATCGCGAACATCGCCAGCGAGCCCTGCACCGACACCATCGACCGAATGCCGGAGTCGGCGGCCTCGAGCTCGGTACAGGCCAGGCCGTAGTGCACCGAGGAGGCCCCGCCGCACCCGTAGCCCTCCAGGTGCATGCCCAGGAGGCCGAGCTGGCCGAATCCCTTGGCCAGTTCCCGCACCGGCAGGTCGCCGATCTCGAACCACTCCGCAACATAGGGCAGCACGTGTTCGGCGCAGAACTCCCTGACGGTGTCGCGCACCGCGAGCTCGTCACTGGACAGGGAGGCGTCCAGGCCCAGGGGGTCATACCGGTCGAAGGCGGGGGGTTTTTTGGTGCTCATGGCTTTCAGCCTGCCACTAGCCGGCCCTGGGCAAACCCGGCCGGTAGTCTCGCTGCATGCGACGGCCACTGTGGCTCGTCGTGGACGTCGCCTGTGTGCTGGTCTTCTGCGCGGCCGGGCGTCGCAGCCACGACGAAGGACTCGACATCGCCGGCGTGGCCACCACCGCGTGGCCGTTCCTCACCGGGACCGCCGTCGGGTGGCTGGCGTCCCGCGCCTGGCGGCGCCCGACCGCGCTGGTGCCGACCGGGGTGGTCGTGTGGCTGTGCACGGTGGTGGTCGGCATGGTGTTGCGCAAGCTGAGCTCCGCGGGCGTCGCGGCCAGTTTCGTTGTGGTGGCGGCGTCGGTCACCGCGTTGTTGTTGCTCGGCTGGCGCGCGGTCGTCGGGCTGAGCGTGCGGCGCCGGTCCGGCGTCTGACCATGGCGACGGCGGCGGGCGTGGCGGTGACCGCGGCATTCGGTGCCGCCGCGCGGGCGGTCGCCACCAACAAGGGGTTGCTGAACGATCCGTTCGCCGAACCGTTGGTGCGCGCGGCCGGGGTGGCCCAGCTCGCCCGGGTGATCGACGACGACCGGTTCGCCGCGGACGACGCGGGCGGCCCGCGGTTTTTGGACCTCTGCGCGGCGCACACCCGGTTCGTCGACGAGTTCGTCGCCGATGCCGTCAGGGCGGGCCTTCGGCAGGTGGTGCTGCTGGTGTCCGGCCTGGACACCAGGCCGTACCGGTTGTGGTGGCCGCCCGGGACGACGGTTTACGAGATCGACCGGCCCGAGGTGCTGGACTTCAAGGCCGAGGTGCTGCGCGGGCAAGGCGCCGAACTGGCCGCCAGCCGGCGCGGGGTCGGGGTCGACCTGCACCAGGATTGGCCGGCCGCGCTGCGGCGGGTGGGCTTCGACGCCACCGCGCCGTCGGTGTGGGTCGCCGAGCAGTTGCTGATCGGCTACCTGACGCCCGCGCTGCAGGACCGGGTGCTGCAGGGCGTCACCGCGATGAGCGCCGCCGGCAGCCGGCTCGCCGCCGATCACATGCCCACCTGGACCCCGCTGCTGCTGGAGGCGGAGCGGTCCTTCGTCGATGGCTGGCGCCGCCACGGCCTGGACATCGACCTGGCCAGCCTGACGCATCCGGGCCGGTACCACTACGTCCCCGAGTACCTGGGCGCCAACGGCTGGGCGGTGGTGCAGCGCGGGGTCGGCGACCTGTTGGGCGCGACGGGGCTGCCGGCGCCGACGCGCGGTGGGACGGAGTTCGTCCCGGAATACCTCACCGCCACACGGGTTTAGACGATCATGGCGGGTTCCCACCAACTTCGGTTCGTGTCGGCCACGCACGACGACCCGCTGGCGCAGCCCCTGCTGGCCGAGCTGGCCGAGGAGTACGCGCAGCGCTACGGCGGCACGCCGAGCACGCACCTGTCCTGGCTGCCGGTGCCGGAGGCGGAGCTCGCGGCGCCGGACGGCGGGCTGCTGATCGGGGTGCTCGACGGCGTGCCCGTCACGGGCGGCGCGTTCCGGCGCTACGACGCCGAGACCGCCGAGCTGAAACGCATCTGGACCGACCGCGCGCACCGGCGCCGCGGTTACGCCCGGATCCTGCTGACGGCGCTGGAGGCCGAGACCGCCGCGCGCGGGTACCGGCGGCTGTACCTGATCACCGGCAACCGGCAACCCGAGGCCGAGGCGCTGTACGACGCGACCGGGTACACCCGGGTGCCCGCCGACCCGCTGCCGTCGTGGGGACCGTTCGTCCCGATCGCGTTCGAGAAGTGGCTGGTTCCCGACGGCCGGTGAATGTTGTTGACGCCGTGACGATTTCCGGGCTTCAGCCTTCGGCCCGTGCCAGGGCCGCGTCGGTCGCCTCCCGGATCGGGCCCCGCCACACGTCGCCGTGCCCCGGCAGCAGCACCTCGGTGTCGAGCAGGGCGAGCGCGGACAGGGTGCGGATGCAGTCCTGCTGGCTGTAGCTGAAGATCGCCGGCAGCAGCTGCGGTCCGCGGTGGCGCAGCAGCGGGTGGCCGGTGATCAGCGCGTCCCCGCTGACCAGCACGCCGTCGATCAGATACGAGCAGTGTCCGTTTGTGTGCCCGGGGCTGAAGACGGGCATCGGCTGGCCCGGCAGGCCGGCGGCCACCTCGGCCGTCAAGGGCTGGGCGGTGGGGATGCCGTCGCGGATCAGGCCGCCGCTGCGGACCACGTGGGCCGTCCACCTGGCCCACCGCGGCCGCCAAATGCGAAGCGCCACATCGACAATCGACACCTGCTCCAGGTACTCGCGTTTGGCGTGGCCCACCTCGTCGGCGTGGCAGTACACGGGGATGCCGTGCTCGCTCGCGAACCAGATAGCGGTGCCCAGGTGGTCGATGTGGGCGTGCGTCAACACGATGGCCCGCACATCGCCCGGGCCGTAGCCCAGCGCCGACAGCGAGCCCAGCACGTCGTCGCGGTCCCCGGGGTAGCCGGCGTCGACCAACATGACGCCGGTGTCGTCGGTGACCAGGGTCCAGTTGACCGCGTCGCCCTGGGCGAGGTGCACCGTGTCGGTGACCTGAACTAGCTCCGCCATGCCCGCGAGTGTAGGAGGAGCGATCGCAAGCGCGGCGAAGCCGGGCGCGGCGGGTCGCGACCATCGGCGGAGGAGCGATCGCAAGCGCGGCGAAGCCGGGCGCGGCGGGTCGCGACCATCGGCGGAGGAGTAGAAATGACCCGTGGCTGAACTGAAACTTGGATACAAGGCATCCGCCGAACAATTCGCACCACGCGAGCTCGTCGAACTCGCCGTCGCCGCCGAAGGTCACGGCATGGACAGCGCAACCGTCAGCGACCACTTCCAGCCCTGGCGGCACAAGGGCGGGCACGCCCCCTTCTCGCTGGCCTGGATGACCGCCGTCGGCGAACGCACCAAGCGGATCGTGCTGGGCACGTCGGTGCTCACGCCGACCTTTCGGTACAACCCCGCCGTCATCGCCCAGGCCTTCGCCACCATGGGCTGCCTGTACCCGAACCGCATCTTCCTCGGGGTGGGCACCGGCGAGGCGCTGAACGAGATCGCCACCGGATACGAAGGCGAGTGGCCCGAGTTCAAGGAACGCTACGCGCGGCTGCGCGAGTCGGTCCGGCTGATGCGCGAACTGTGGCTCGGCGACCGCGTCGACTTCGAGGGCGAGTACTACAAGACCAAGGGCGCCTCGATCTACGACGTGCCCGAGGGCGGCATCCCGATCTACATCGCCGCGGGCGGACCGCAGGTGGCCAAGTACGCCGGGCGCGCCGGCGACGGATTCATCTGCACCTCCGGTAAGGGCGAAGAGCTCTACAAGGACAAGCTGATCCCCGCGATGCGTGAGGGCGCCGAGGCGGCGGGCAAGAACGCCGACGACATCGACCGGATGATCGAGATCAAGATCTCCTACGACACCGACCCGGAACTGGCGCGGGAGAACACCCGGTTCTGGGCGCCGCTGTCGCTGACCGCCGAGCAGAAGCACAGCATCGACGACCCGATCGAGATGGAGAAGGCCGCCGACGCGCTGCCGATCGAGCAGATCACCAAGCGCTGGATCGTCGCGTCCGACCCCGACGAGGCCGTCGAGAAGGTCAAGGACTACGTCGACTGGGGGCTGAACCACCTGGTGTTCCACGCGCCCGGCCACGACCAGCGTCGCTTCCTCGAGCTCTTCGAGAAGGACCTGGCCCCCAGGCTGCGGCGACTTGCCTGAACCCTCAGCGATATACATCGCCGCTCCGGAACCGGAGACCGGCAAGTCGACGCTCGCGCTCGGACTGCTGCACCGCCTGACCGCGACCGTCGCGAAGGTCGGTGTGTTTCGGCCGATTACGCGGGTCACCGACGGCAAGGACCGGGACTACATCCTGGACCTGCTGCTGCGGCACACCACCGCGGGCGTGCCCTACGAGCAGTGCGTCGGGGTGACCTACCAGCAGCTGCACGCCGACACCGACGCCGCGATCGCGACCATCGTCGACGCCTATCACGCGATGGCCGACGACTGCGACGCGGTGGTGATCGTGGGCAGCGACTACACCGACGTGGCCCGGCCCGCCGAGCTCTCGGTCAACGCCCGGATCGCCGTCAATCTCGGTGCGCCGGTGGTGCTCACGGTCAGCGGCCGGGGCCGCACGCCGGACCAGGTGGCCGGCGTCGTCGAGGCGTGCCTGGCCGAGCTGACCGTCCAGCGCGCCCACACCGTGGCGGTGGTGGCCAACCGCTGCGAACCGGAACGGCTGGCCGACGTCGCCGAGGCGCTGGAGGCCTTCAGCCAGCGCAGCTACGTGCTGCCCGAAGAGCCGCTGCTGTCCGCCCCGACGGTGGCCGAACTTGAAACCGCGGTCAGCGGAACGCCGGTCAGCGGCGAGGCATCGCTGCGGGAACGCGAGGTCACCGGCGTCCTGGTCGCCGGGATGACGGCCGACCACGTGCTGGAACGGCTGAGCGACGGCATGGCGGTCATCACGCCGGGCGATCGCTCGGACGTGGTGCTCGCCGTGGCCAGCGCCCATGCCGCCGAGGGCTTTCCGTCGCTGTCGTGCATCGTCCTCAACGGCGGCTTTCGGCTGCATCCATCCATCGCGGCGCTGGTCGCCGGGCTGCGGCTGCGCCTGCCCATCGTCGCCACCACGCTGGGCACCTACGACACCGCCAGCGCGGCCGCCGCCGCCCGCGGCCGGGTCACGGTGAACTCGCAGCGCAAGATCGACACCGCGCTGGAGCTGATGGACCGCTACGTCGACGTCCCGGATCTGCTTGAGCGGCTTGCCATCCCGATACCCACCGTGACCACGCCGCAGATGTTCATCCACCGGCTGACGCTGCAGGCGCGGTCGGACCGCAAGCACATCGTCCTGCCCGAGGGCGACGACGACCGCATCCTCAAGTCGGCCGGCCGGGTACTGCAGCGCCGCGTCGCCGACCTCACCGTGCTCGGCGACGCGGCCCAGATCCGGCAGCGTTCGGGTGAACTCGGGGTGGACCTCGACGGTGCGCAGGTGATCGACCCGCGCACCAGCGACCTACGCCTCCAGTTTGCCGACCAGTACGCAGACCTGCGCAAGGACAAGGGCGTCACCCTCGAGCATGCCCGCGAGATCATGCGCGACGGAACGTATTTCGGCACGATGATGGTGCACAACTGCATGGTCGACGGCATGGTGTCCGGCGCCGCCCACACCACGGCGCACACCGTCCGGCCGGCCTTCGAGGTGATCAAGACCGTGCCCGACGTTTCCACCGTGTCGAGCATCTTCCTGATGTGCCTGCCCGATCGGGTGCTGGCGTACGGCGACTGCGCGATCATCCCCAATCCGACGCCCGAGCAGCTGGCCGACATCGCGATCTCTTCGGCGCGCACCGCGGCGCAGTTCGGCATCGAACCGCGGGTGGCGTTGCTGTCGTACTCCACCGGTGAGTCGGGCAGCGGCGAAGACGTCGAGAAGGTCAGGACCGCAACCGAATTGGTTCGGCGCCGCGCGCCGCAGCTACCGGTCGAGGGCCCCATCCAATACGACGCCGCGATCGAGCCGTCCGTCGCGGCCACCAAGTTGCGGGACTCGCCGGTGGCCGGCCGCGCCACGGTGCTGGTCTTCCCCGACCTGAACACCGGCAACAACACGTACAAGGCGGTGCAGCGCAGCGCCGGGGCGATCGCCATCGGGCCGGTGCTGCAGGGCCTGCGCAAGCCGGTGAACGACCTGTCCCGGGGCGCGCTGGTCGAGGACATCGTGAACACCATCGCCATCACCGCGATCCAGGCGCAGGGCATCCGTGGCTAGCTCGAATCGGGTTGTGCTGGTGATCAACTCGGGGTCATCCTCGCTGAAATACCAGCTGGTCGATCCCGATTCGGGTGAGGCCCGGGCGACCGGCAACGTGGAACGGATCGGCGAGGAGTCCTCGCCGGTCGCCGACCACGACGCGGCGCTGCGCCAGGCGTTCGACGCGCTGTCCGGGCAGGGGATCGACCTGCGTGCCTGCGGCCTGGTGGCGGTTGGGCATCGAGTCGTGCACGGCGGCAACACGTTCTACAAGCCCACCCCGGTGGATGACGCGGTGATCGACAAGCTCGACGAGCTTTCGGAGTTGGCGCCGTTGCACAACCCGCCGGCGGTGAAGGGCATCGAGGTGGCGCGCAAGTTGCTGCCCGACATTGTCCACATCGCGGTCTTCGACACGGCGTTCTTCCACGACATGCCGCCGGCGGCGGCGACCTATGCGATCGACCGTCAGGTAGCCGAACGCTGGCAGATCCGTCGCTACGGATTCCACGGCACGTCACACCGGTACGTGAGCCAACAGGCCGCCGCGTTCCTGGGCCGGCCACTGGGCGGGCTGAAACAGATTGTGCTGCATCTGGGTAACGGCTGCTCCGCGTCGGCTATCGCCGGTAACCGGCCCCTCGACACGTCGATGGGCCTGACCCCGCTGGAGGGCCTGGTGATGGGCACCCGCAGCGGTGACATCGACCCAAGCATCGTCGCCTACCTGTGCCACACCGCGAAGATGGGCGTCGACGAGGTGGAGTCCATGCTCAATCAGCGGTCCGGGGTGCTGGGCCTGTCCGGCGAGCGGGACTTCCGACGGTTGCGCGAGATGATCGAATCCGGGGACGGCGCGGCGCAATTGGCCTACAGCGTGTTCACCCACCGGCTACGCAAATACGTGGGCGCCTACCTGGCGGTGCTGGGGCACACCGATGTCATCACCTTCACCGGCGGCATCGGGGAGAACGACGCGGCCGTGCGCCGCGACGCGCTGGCCGGGCTGGAGGAGTTGGGCATCGTGCTCGACCAGCGCCGTAACCTGGGCGGCGGCAAGGGCGCCCGGCAGATCTCCGCCGAGGAATCCCCGGTCGCCGTGCTGGTCATCCCGACCAACGAGGAGCTGGCCATCGCCCGCGACTGTGTGAGCGTGTTAAGCGGTTAGGAAGCCCAGGCTCTTTCGTCCGGTGCCCACCGACGGCGTGGGATCCGCCCCGACGGTCCGCACCAGCAGTTCGTGGTACACGTCGCGAAAGTCGGTGGTGTACTTCAGGTCCCCGTTGTCGAGGTCGGTGAGGCTGGGCTCGTCGCCGTAGAAACCGCCCCGAACGGGTGCGCCCGCAACGAAGACGGGCCCGGCCGTGCCGTGGTCGGTGCCTTGGGAGGCGTTGGCCCGCACCCGGCGGCCGAACTCCGAATACGCCATCACGACGACGTTGCGGCCGGCCACCTCCCGCAGGAATTTGGTTATCGCGTCGTCGAACGTGCCGAGCAGGCGTTGCTGTGTGTCGCGCTCTGAAGCGTGGGTGTCGAAGCCGCCCAGTTGCACCGTGTACACCCGCGTCGGCACGCGAGCCTTCACCGCGTCGGCCACCAGGCTCAGCTGCGCCGACAGCGAATTACGCTGTTGCCCGGCGACTTTGATCGATTCAAACGCCTTGGCGGTGGTGCGTGCCGCCCGGTAGGCCTTGCACACCGCGGCCATCGCGGGGGTGTCGTCGGGGTCGTCGGTGCCGAGCGCCTCCATCAGCGCGTCGGCGCCTCGCCCCGCCGGCGCCGAGGCGGTGGAAAGCGCTGCGGCGGTGAACTTTTCCCCGACCGCCAGCGGCGGGAGGACGGGACCGATGTTGACCGCGCGCAGCGGGTCGTCGCCGGTTGCATCGAGCCAGCGGCCGATCCAGCCGGTCGACACGGGCTCGGCCGGCGAAGCCGTTTGCCAGATATCCATGGACCGGAAGTGGCTGTGGTCGGGCCGCGGATAGCCTACGCCGCGCACGATGGCCAGCTGCCGGCCGCCCCATAACTGGGCCAGGCCCTTGAGCGCGGGGTTGAGCCCCAGCATCTCGTCGAGGCGCAGCACCTCGCCGGGGCCGTAGGCGAGCTCGGGCCGGGCATCGTGATAGGCGTTGTCCCCGTAGGGGATCAGGGTGTTGATGCCGTCGTTGCCGCCGTACAGCGTCACGAGCACCAGCACGCCCGCGCCGTCGGGCAGCGGCCGGTCCTGGGCCGCGCGCATCAGGTCGGGCCAGCTGACCGCCACGGCCGTCGACAACAGGCCGGCCGCGCCGACGCCCGCGCTGGCGACCAGGAACTTGCGGCGGTTCATCTCGGGCATTTCGGATCTCGTTAGGACGTCAGGTATTCGGGCGTGTTGACGGCGGCCGCCACCAGCAGCGGTGGGGTGCCGGTCAGGGGTCGCAGGGCGGCGGCGGTCCGGTCCGACCAATCTCCGATGCCGAACAGGTAGCCGACCGCGTCGATGCGGTCACCGCGGGCGGCGCCCTCGATGCCGGACAGGTCGCCGGCGTGTGCCAACCGGCCGGCGGTCCGCAGCCGCGCCTCGGCGCTGGCGGTGGACAGCCATACTTGGCCGTGCGGCCAGCCGCCCACGCTCGGGGGATAGAAGGGCCGCTGTCCGAGCGCGCGCAGCGCGCCGTCGGCGACCTGCCGCGTGGATGCGTCGACGGGCACCCGCAACGCGCGCATCACACCGACGAGCCATTCGACCGGGGGGTTGACGACAGTGGCGCGGCCCCCAGTGAATTCGTCGTCGGTGAGGATCGCCCGCGTGAGCGCGCCCAGGTCGCGGCCCGGCCCGTAGGCGGAGACCAGTCGGTCGATCGCGCGGCGCGACGGCGGGTCGTCGGAGGCCAATTGCCGCCACAACCGTCCGGCCACGTACTCCGCGGACTTGGGCTGCGCCAGCACCGCATCGCAGAATCCCGCGGCGTCGAAATCGCCGGTCTGCCCGAACAGCTTCTTGGCCGACCCGTCGTGGCGCCGCGGGGCTATCGAGGTGTGGCCGTCCTCTCCGATCACCCACCCCGTCAGCGCGCGGGCGCCGTTGCGTACGTCGTCCTCGGTGTAGCCGTTGCCATGGCCAAGGGCGAACAGCTCCATGAATTCCCGCGCGAGGTTCTCATTGGGCGCCTTGGCCGTGCTGGCCTGCCCGTCCAGCCAGCGCAGCATCGCCGCGTCGGTCAGCATCGCGTAGGCCAGGGTGCGGAAGTCGCCCAGCGACAGGCTCCGCAGCTTCTGGTTCTGTGCGGCCATGTACGCCGCCACCCGCACCTTTTGCGCCGAGGTGGCGAAGTGGTTGTGCCACAACAGGGTCAATTTCTCTCGTAACGGCTGCCGCACGCTGACCATGCGGCGCAGCCACCAGTCGGCGAGCGCGCCCTGTTGTTCGGACAGCTGCTGGTTGTATTGCTTGCGCGCCGCGGGCGCGGCGCCCTTTCCCGGCGCTCGGGGCGGCGGCAGGGTGGGCATCGGGGTGGCGATCGCGCCGGGGTCGGCGTCGGGGTTCGCGGCCAGCATGGCGTCGACGTGACTTGCCCAGTCGTCGGTGAGCGCGGCGTCCACCTCGGGTCCGGTCACCCCGAACCCGGCCCGACGCAGCGCGCGGGCCGTGGTGATCCATGCGGTGGACTGCCCCGGCATGCGTCAACTGTGCGGCATGTACCTATGTTTTCCCTGTGGATGGCCGCACACCCCGGCCGCCGCCGCGGTGCGAATCTGCCCGGTATGGAAAAACCGTTCATCGGCAGCGAGGCACTGGCGATGGGCGTCGTCACCCGTCATCAATTGCGCACGCGCTTCCGCGCCGTGTTTCCCAACGTGTACTTGCCGAATGACGTGATGCCGACGCTCGACGGGCGCATCGCCGCCGCATGGCTGTGGTCGGGTCGGCGGGCCGTCATCACCGGAGCCGCCGCCGCGTCGTTGCACGGTTCCCGCTGGATTCCGGACGACGTTCCCATCGAGTTGGCCTTCAACCGGTCTCGCGCACCGCGTGGCGTGCTGACGAGGCGTTACGCGTTGATCGATGGCGAGACCCAGGTCGTGCGCGGGATGCTCGTGACCACCCCTGAGCGCACCGCCTTCGACATCGGCCGGCGCGGTGCGATCCGCTCGGCGGTGGTGCGCCTCGACGCCCTCGCTCGCGCAACGGGATTCAAGGTTGACGATGTGCTGAAGGTTGCACAAGCTCATCCGGGCTCACCGGGGCTGCGGCGCCTCGAGACCGCGCTGGAACTCGTCGACCCGGGGTCGGCTTCGCCGAGGGAAAGCTACCTACGTCTGCTTCTCATCGACGCGGGCGTTCCCCGCCCGCAGACGCAGATACCCGTAATCGGCGATGACGGCATCCCGTTCGCCTACCTCGACCTGGGTTGGCCTGAACAGTTGGTGGCCGTCGAATACGACGGCGACCAACACCGCACGGACAGAAGGCAATACGTCAAGGACATTCAACGTCTCGAGATGCTCGAGGAGATGGGGTGGATCGTCGTCCGGGTCGTCGCCGAGGACCGGCCCGCCGCGATCGTGCGCCGGGTGCGAGCCGCGCTGGCCGCGCGGCGTTCGATGGTGCTCTGAGCGTTGGGTGTGCTCTGATGGCTTTCGCTGTGCATCGAGGGCGGGGCTTCTCGGCGTGTCGCCGCCATGCCTGCACACTCAACGCCGTGGCAGCACACTCAACGTCGGAAGAGACAGCCTAAAACGTGCTGGTCGGCCGCACCTTGTTGGCCATGTCCACCAACGCGTAGCGATGCCGTTGGGTGGGCGCGACCCGGGCCAGGTTGCGCAGCGCGGCCTCGACGCCAAGCCGCAGCCCGTGCTCGGTGAACGGGAATCCGAGGATGTGGTTGGTGCTGGCCTCGTTGTCCTCCAGCCAGTCCATCGCGCAACCCAGCACCAGCGCGCGGATCTGCAGCACCCGGGGTTCGGTGGGCGGCAGCGCCTCGACCCGCCGGGCGGCGTCGCGGATGTCCTCCTCGCTGATCTCGCTCTTCGACCGGCCGGACAGCAGGGTCACCGCGCTGGTGAGGCGCGCGGTGGTGAAATGCCTTGAGGTGGGCGGTACCTCGTCCAGCGTTCGCACCGCGGCGGCTCGATCGCCCGCGGTGGACAGCCATCGCGCCAGCCCGAAAGCCGCCGAGATCACGCCGTCGTTGGTCTTCCACACCGTCTGGTAATACTTCTGCTCGTCCACGTCCCCGGCCAGCTCGGCCGTGGCGGCCAACGCCAGCTTGGGCGCCAGCTCGCCCGGGAAGGTGTCCAGCACCTCGGTGAAATGCGTTGTGGCGGAGTCGTAGTCGCCGGTGAGAAGCTCGGCGACGGCCCGGTACCAGACCAATCGCCACTGCCAGCCCACCCGCTCGGCCAGGTCGTCCAGCTTCCGGGTGGCCTTGGCAACGTCGCCCAGGTCCAGCAGCGCGCGGACCTCCATCAGCGGCAGTTCGATCGACTCGGACACCTCGACGCCGTCGGCGTCCAGCGTGCCGTGGCGGGCCGCGCGCAAGGAGTCCAACGTCTGCACGGGCTGGGACAGCACGGTCGCCTGCAGGACCGGCGCCGCGACGTCGGCCGGATCGACGAGCGGCACCTGCAGCGCGGTCACGATCTCCCGCGCCGTCAGCCGCTCGGAGTGCACCTGGCCGTCGAGGTAGACGTCGGTGTGCGCGACCAGCAGGTCCACCCCGAACGTGGAGCGGCTGGGGCTGAAGATGGTCGACAGCCCGGGCCGCGGCACCCCGGTGTCCTGGGCGACCACCTCCCGCAGCACGCCCATCAGCTGGGCGGACAGCTCCTCGGTGCTGGCGAACCGGCGCCGCGGGTCCGGGTCGGTGGCGCGGCGCAGCAACCGGCGGTACGAGTCGTATTCGGTGAGCACCGGGTCGTCTTCGGGCAGGCCGTCGACGTAGCGGCCGTTGCGGGTGGGCAGGTTCACCGTCAGCGCCGCGAGCGTGCGCCCGACGGTGTAGATGTCGGTGGCGACGGTCGGGCCGGTCCGCACGATCTCGGGCGCCTGGAAGCCGGGCGTGCCGTAGAGGTAGCCGAACGAGTTGACCCGCGACACCGCGCCCAGGTCGATCAGCTTCAGCTGCTCCTCGGTGAGCATGATGTTCTCCGGCTTGAGGTCGTTGTAGACCAGGCCGATGGAGTGCAGGTACGTCAGCGCCGGCAGGATCTCCAGCAGGTAGGCGATGGCCTCGGCGACCGGCAGCTTCTTGTCCTTGCCGTGCTTGAGCGGCTGCCCGCCGATGTACTCCATGACGATGTAGCCGACCGGATTGCCTTGCCGGTCCTTGTGTTCCACGAAGTTGAAGATCTGCACGATCTGCGGGTGCACCACCTCGGCCAGGAACTGCCGTTCGGCCATCGCGATCGCCTGCGCCTCGGCGTCACCGGAGTGGACCAGGCCCTTGAGGACCACCGGGCGGTCGTTGACGTTGTGGTCGACCGCCAGGTACACCCAGCCCAGGCCGCCGTGCGCGATGCAGCCCTTCACCTCGTACTGGCCCGCGACGATGTCGCCCGGATTCAGCTGGGGCAGAAACGAATACGCGCTGCCGCAGGCGGGGCACCAGCCCTCCGACTTGCCCTTGCCCTCCTTGCCGGACCGGCCGACCGGTTTGCCGCAGTTCCAGCAGAACCGCTTGCCCTCCGGCACAACGGGATTGGTCATCAGGGCCTCGACCGGGTCGATGTCCCGCACCCGCGGAATCTCGACCAGGCCGCCGCCGAGGTGCCTGACCGGCGGCAGCACCCGCGTCCCCACCGTCAGCTGCGGATCACTGTCCATGGTGCCCAGCGAGATGTGCGGGAAGTCGTCGTCGTCATCGTCGTCGAAGTCGGGCCGGAACAGCGCCTGGGTGGCCTGGATGCGACCCGTCACCGGGCCGCCCTGCGTATCCGGCGGTTGGGTGCCGGGGTTCACGTCTTCGGCGGATTCCGGCTGTTCCGTCTTCTCCGGCTCGGCCATCAGTCCAGATACCTCGGCGTGGGTGGGGCGGGCGCGGGCCCCAGCACCGTCAACCACTTGCGGTACAACGTGTTCCACGTGCCGTCCCGGCGGATCCGCTCCAGGGTGCCGTTGACGAACCGGACCAGCCCGGTGTTGGTGAGGTTGACCCCGATGCCGTAGGGCTGGGTGGCCATGTTGGGCCCGACGATGTGCAGGTAGGGGTCCTCTTCGACCAGCCCGGCCAGGATCGAGTCGTCGGTGCTGACGGCGTCGATCTCGCGCTGCTGCATCGCCACCAGGCAGTCGGCCCAGTTGACCACCGACACGACCACCGGCGGCGGGTCGATCTGGCGGATCCGGTGCAGCGAGGTGGTGCCCTTGGCCACGCACACGCGCTTTCCGGACAGGTCGCCCACCTTCGCGATCGACGAATCCCGCGGCGCCAGGATGCGCTGGTTGGCGTCCAGGTAGACCGTCGAGAAGTTGACCTGCTTGCGCCGCTCGCAGGTGATGGTCATGGTCTTCACCACGACGTCGACCTCGGAGCGCTGCAGGGCGGTGACGCGCTCGTCGGACGACAGGATGCGGTACTCGACGTGCGAGGGGGCGCCGAAGATGTCGCGGGCGATCTCGCCGGCGATGTCGACGTCGAAACCGGTGATTTCGCCGGTGATCGGGTCGCGGAAGCTGAACAGGTTGCTGCCGATGTCGAGCCCGACGATCAGCCGGCCGCGGGCGCGGATGTCGGCGACCGCGGCGTCCGCCTCGGCCTTGTTCGGGAAGGGCCGCAGGCTCGCCGTCAGGTCGCAGTTCTGGCTGCCGTCGTCCGCCGGGAGCGGCGCGTCCGGCGGCAGCTGCTGCATGCCGACCGGGGTGGGCGGCGGCAGCGTCGGCACGGTGGCCACCGTCAGCTGTTCGGTGTGCGCGCACCCCGCGAGCACCCCCACGGTTGCCAGCGCGGCGAGCGCGGCGAGCGCGCGCGTCATCATCGATACTCTTTCAGCCGCGGCCACAGGCCCAGCGCCACCGCGATGGCGGCGCCGAGGCTGAGCACCACCCCGCCGACCTGGGCGCCGGACAGCCCGCTCCGCGCGTTGAGGACGTCGTTGCGCAGGTGCGTGCGGCTCTGGTCCATGGCCTTGACCAGCTGGTCCTCGAGCTTGTCGAACGCCGGCGTGGAGTCGTTCTCGCTGCTGCCCAGCGCGACCTGGGTGGCGGCCCGGTAGTTGCCCACCGAGATGTAGGAGTTGATCCGGTCGTTGGCCTGCCGCCAGCGCAGCAGCAGCTGATCGGCGCCCTCGAGGTCGGGCTTGTCGACGGCGTCGCTGCGGACCATGTACTGGTCGAGCTGGGAGTGCATGGAGTCGATGCGTTGATAGAACGACTGCTTGCGCTTCTCCTCGTCCCCGCGGCGAATCAGCGACAGCGTCTCGTCGGCGCGCGCCTGCTGCGCGGTGATCGCGACGTTGGTCACGATCCGCAGCGAGTCCGCGGCGGTGTTCTTGGCGCTCCGGCTGGCGGCCGTGGAGATGGTCAACGCAGTTCCGACCCATACCACCATGACGAGAATAGCGAGGCCGCCGACCACCAGGCCCGGGTTTATTCGGCGCCGGGTGCGGCGGGCCAGCCACCGATGGGCGAAGGCCCCGAAGACCGCGGTGGCGCTGACCACCAGGATGACCGGCGCCGGGATCTGCGTGGACGCGGTCGTTTCCGCGTCCACCCGCTCCGAGGTGGCCTGATACAGCTGCGCGGCGTCGGGCAGGATCGTCGACTGCATCAGACCCGAGGCCTCCGACAGGTACGACGACCCGACGGGATTGCCCTCCCGGTTGTTGGTGCGCGCGATTTCGATCAGGCCGGTGTAGACGGCGAGTTCGGCGTTGATCCGGCCCAGCAGCTGCACCAGCGGTTCGTCGGTGAGCCCGCTGGAGGCCCGGGTCACCGCGACCGACGCGTCGGTGATCGCCTGCTCGTAGCGCTGCCGCACCGGTGGCGGCTCGGCCTCGGCGATGAACGCGGTGGCCGCCGCCGCGTCGGCGACCGACAGCGTGGTGTACAGCCGCCCGGCGGCGAACGACAGCGGCTCGGTGTGGTTGAGCACCGTGGTCAGCACCTGCTGGCGGTGGTTGATGGTGGTCGAGGTGGCGAAGGCGCAGATACCGCCGAGCACGGCCAGCACGATGCCGATGGTCAGGATGCGGCCGGGCGTGGTGGAGATGAACCACCAGCGCGGATGGGCTGGTTCGACCGGCGACCGCGACCCCTGCGGCTCCGTCGACGGGTGCGCCAGCTCAACCGTCACGTCGAATCAGCCCTCATCTTTCGCGACCACTGGAACGCTTCACGAACTCAATAAGCGAATTCTAAGAGGATGTTGCGGCGGATGGGTGGAGGCAGAGCAATTGACCAGCGATCTCGTGCCTATCCTGAACTCGTGCAGGGCGACGGTGACGGTTGGGTGGTATCCCGCAGCGGCGCCCACTATTGGGGCCGGTTCGGGGCGGCGGGCCTGCTGCTGCGGGCCCCGCGGCCGGACGGCAGCCCCGCGGTGCTGCTGCAGCACCGCGCGGTGTGGAGTCATCAGGGCGGGACGTGGGGCCTGCCCGGCGGCGCCCGCGACAGCCACGAGTCGCCCGAGGAGACCGCGGTTCGCGAGGCGCACGAGGAGGCCGGCCTGCCCGGCGAGCTGCTGACCGTGCGTTCGACGGTCGTCACCGCCGAGGTCACCGGGCTCGGCGGCGCGCGCTGGACCTACACCACGGTGGTCGCCGACGCGGCCGAGTTGCTGCCCACGGTGCCCAACGGGGAGAGCGCCGAGATGCGCTGGGTCGCCGAGGACGAGGTGGCCGAGCTGCCGCTGCATCCGGGTTTCGCGGCGAGCTGGCACCGGCTGCGCAGCGCCACCGCGCTGCTGCCGCTGGGCGACGCCGACGAGCGCCGCCGGCACCTGCCGCGCACGATCGAGATCGAGGACGGCGTCTTCGTCTGGTGCGTGCCAGGGAATGCCGACGAGGCGCCGGCGCATCCCCGGATCAATTCGCTGCTGCAAGCGCTGAGCTGAGCCGTTGCGCCGCGTCCCGCGGGTCTTCGGCCGCGGTGATCGCGCGCACCACCACGACGCGGCGGGCGCCCGCGGCGAGCACCTCGGGCAACCGCTGGGCGTCGACGCCCCCGATCGCGAACCACGGCTTGTGTCCGCCGATCGCGGCGGCCGCCCGCACCAGCGCCAGGCCCGGCGCCGCGCGGCCCGGTTTGGTGGGGGTGGGCCAGCACGGGCCGACGCAGAAGTAGTCGGCGGGGCCCGCCGCCGCCGCGGTCGCCTGGTCGGGGTCGTGGCTGGACAGGCCCAGCAGCGTGTCCGGCCCGACGAAGTCGCGCGCGATGTCCAGCGGCAGGTCGCCCTGCCCCAGGTGCAGCACGTCGGCGCCTGCCGCGCGGGCGATGTCCGCCCGGTCGTTGACCGCGAACAGCGCGCCGTGCCGGTGGGCCGCGTCGGCCAGGATCTCGCAGGCCGCCAGCTCGTCGCGCGCCTCGAGGGCCCCGAACCGCTGCTCCCCGGGCGACCCCTTGTCGCGCAGCTGAATGATGTCGACCCCGCCGGCCAGCGCGGCGTCGGCGAACTCGGCCAGATCGCCCCGTTCCCGGCGCGCGTCGGTGCACAGATACAGCCGCGCGGCCGCCAGCCGATCAACTCGTTGATGCACACCGCGACGCTAGCGCGCTAGCGTGGAGGCCGAAGAACCATACAGACACGGGAGTCCCGGGAACGGGGTCTGAGAGTGGGCGCGCCTGCCCTTACCGTCACACCTGATCCGGGTCATGCCGGCGAAGGGAGGCCAACATGCCAGCAGACCGCGGGTCGTTGGCGGTCATCGGCGGCGGCGTGATCGGGCTGTCGGTGGCGCGCCGCGCGGCGCAGGCCGGCTGGTCGGTGCGGGTGCACCGCACCGACGCCTTGGGCGCGTCCTGGGTCGCCGGCGGCATGCTGGCCCCGCACAGCGAGGGCTGGCCGGGCGAGGAACGGTTGTTGCGGCTGGGCCTGGAGTCGCTGCGGCTCTGGCGCGAGGGCGGGTTCACCGACGGGCTGCCGCCGCACGTGGTGACCGCCCGGGAGTCGTTGGTGGTGGCCGTCGACCGGGCCGACGTCGCGGACCTGCGCACCGTCGCCGACTGGTTGTCCGCGCAGGGGCACCCGGTGGTCTGGGAGTCCGCGGCGCGGGATTTGGAACCGCTGCTGGCGCAAGGGATCCGGCACGGCTTTCGGGCGCCGACCGAGCTGGCGGTGGACAACCGCGCGGTGCTCGACGCGTTGTCGACGGAATGCGAACGCCTCGGGGTGCAATGGGCGCCGCCGGCGCGCGACCTGTCGGCGGTCGACGGCGATGCGGTCGTGATCGCCAACGGTATCGACGCCCCCGCGCTGTGGCCCGGGCTGCCGGTGCGCCCGGTCAAGGGCGAGGTACTGCGGCTGCGCTGGCGGCGCGGCTGTATGCCGGTGCCGCAGCGCGTCATTCGTGCCCGCGTGCACGGGCGGCAGGTGTACCTGGTGCCCCGCACGGACGGCGTGGTCGTCGGCGCCACCCAGTACGAGCACGGGCGCGACACGGCCCCGGTGGTCTCGGGGGTGCGCGACCTGCTCGACGACGCCTGCGCGGTGTTGCCGGGGCTCGGCGAATACGAGCTGGCCGAGTGCGCCGCCGGGCTGCGCCCGATGACGCCCGACAACCTGCCCCTGGTCCAACGCCTGGACGAGCGAACCCTGGTGGCCTGCGGCCACGGCCGATCCGGGTTCCTGCTCGCGCCGTGGACCGCCGAGCAGATCGTGTCCGAACTCGCCCCGGTGGGAGCCCAGTCATGATCGTCGTGGTCAACGAACGCAAGCTCGACGTCGACGAGCGGACCACGGTGGCCGCGCTGCTCGAGTCGCTGGGGTACCCGGACCGCGGCGTCGCGGTGGCCATGGACGACGCGCTGCTGCCCCGCTCCAGTTGGACGACAACGCTTTTCGACGGCGCTCGGCTCGAGGTGGTGACGGCGGTGCAGGGTGGCTGACTCCTTGAAACTCACCATCGGTGACCGCAGCTTCGCCTCGCGCCTGATCATGGGCACCGGGGGAGCGACCAGCCTGGCCGCGTTGGAGGAGGCGCTGGTCGCGTCGGGCACGGAACTGACCACCGTCGCGATGCGGCGGGTCGACGCCGAGGGCGGGACCGGGCTGCTGGACCTGCTCAACCGGCTCGGCATCACGCCGCTGCCCAACACCGCGGGGTGCCGCGGCGCGGCCGAGGCGGTGCTCACCGCGCAGCTGGCCCGCGAGGCGCTGAACACCAACTGGGTCAAGCTCGAGGTGATAGCCGACGAACGCACGCTGTTGCCCGACGCGGTCGAATTGGTCCGGGCGGCCGAGCAATTGGTCGACGACGGCTTCGTCGTGCTGCCCTATACCAACGACGACCCGGTATTGGCGCGCCGGCTCGAAGACGCCGGATGCGCGGCCGTCATGCCGCTCGGTTCGCCGATCGGCACGGGCCTGGGCATCACCAACCCGCACAACATCGAGATGATCGTCGCCCGGGCCGGCGTCCCGGTGGTGCTCGACGCCGGCATCGGAACCGCCAGCGACGCCGCGCTGGCGATGGAATTGGGTTGCGACGCCGTGCTTTTGGCCACCGCGGTGACCCGGGCCGCCGATCCCGCGACGATGGCGGCCGCGATGGCCGCCGCCGTCACCGCCGGCTATCTGGCCCGCCGGGCCGGGCGGATTCCCAAGCGCTTCTGGGCGCAGGCGTCCAGCCCGCAACGATGAAACGGTATGTGGCGCTGGGCAGTTCGATGGCCGCCGGGCCCGGCATCCGGCCCCGTGCCGCTGGCGCGCCGTTCGGCTCGGGCCGGTCGGCGCGCAACTATCCGCACCTGGTCGCGCAGCGCTGCGGCCTCGAACTGGTGGACGTCACCTTCTCCGGCGCCACCACCGCACACGTGCTCGCCGAGCGGCAGCGCGGCGCATCGCCCCAGATCGCCGCCCTGGACGGCTCGGAAGGCTTGGTGACCATCACGATCGGGGGCAACGACGTCGGCTACATCCCGCTGCTGGTGGCCGCCTCGTTGCCGCGCCCGGTCAAATGGCTGCCGCTGCTCGGTGCGCGCATCACCGAACTGCTGGACTCCGACGCGCGGAACCGGGCCCTCGACGCCGTGTTCGAATCCCTCTGCGCGGTCGGTCATGCGGTGCGCGAGCGCGCCCCGCGGGCCCGCGTCGTCTTCGTCGACTACCTGACCGTCCTGCCGCCCGCGGGTGCGCCGGCCGCCCCGCTCTCGCAGGCGGACGCCGACCTCGGTCGCCACGTGGCCGCGACACTGGAACGGCTCACGGCCGACGCGGCGACGGAAACCGGCTGCGAAGTGGTCCGGGCCGGCGCGGCCAGCCGGGACCACCATGCGTGGTCGGGCGACCCCTGGACCACCAGACCCGGTGTGCCGCTACCGGGCCGGGCGGCGCCGCTGCACCCGAACGCCGCCGGGATGCGCGCCGTCGCCGACCTGGTGGCCGCGCTGTGCTGACGGGTCAGCCGTTGGTGCGCCACCACTGGTAGAGGGCGTTGACGTCGGAGTTGGCCGCCGTCAGATGGCCCAACACGTTCTTGGCGTCGGTGGTCCAGGTTAGCGTCGCGTAGTTCTTGTAGGTGCCGCACGCGATCTGGCCGCCCGTCTGGCCGTTCTGCTTCCAGGTGCCCGGTGACTGCCCGGCGTCGCCGCAGGCGGCCAGCGACACGTCCTTGATGGTGGAACTGAACGCCGCGCCCAGATTCGTACCGTTGGAGAAGAGGGCGTACACGCCGGAGCCCGGTCCGCTCGGGTCGGGGCTTTGCCCGCACAGCAGCTCGGCCAGTTCGCCGGATTCGGTCAACTCCTGCGGCTTGCAGTTGTTGAGGCCGTAGCCCTTCGACAGGTTGGCGGCCAGCGTGTTCATGTCGGCGGCGCTGCCGGTGTTGGGTTCCGCCAGCGCTGTGCCGCTGCCCGCCAAAGCCAGACTGCCGGTGAGAGCCGCGGCCGACACGACTCGCAGCGTGGTGATGAGATGTGACATTTCGTTGACTCCCTGCGGTTGTTGGTTGGATGGTGCGAAATCCCTTACCCCCCAAGGTGAACGTCAGCCGTTGGCCCGCCACCACTGATACAGCGCCGCGGCGTCGGTGTTGGGTCCGCGGATGTAGCTCAAGATGTTCTTGGAGTCCGTGGTCCAGATGATCTCGGCGGCGTTCTGATACGTCCCGCACGCCACCTGGCCGGCATTGCCGCTGTTGCTGCCCTGGTGCCAGCTGGTGGGCGACTGGCCGCTGTCCCCGCAGGCGCCCAGCACGTCGTCCTTGATGCTGGCCTTGAACGAGCCGACCAGATTTTCGCCGTTGTTGAACAGGATGTACTTGGCCTGGACCGGTCCGCTCGGGTCGGGGCTCTGTCCGCAAGTCAGCGACGCCAGTTCGCCGGTGGTGATGCTCTGGGCGGTGCAGTTGTTCAGCCCGTAGCCCTTTGACAGCGACGCCGCGAGTGTGTTGATGTCCGACGAGCTACCGGTATTCGCGGGATCCGCGGTCGCGGTGGCGCTTCCCGCTAAGCCGGAAACGCCCACGAGCGCGGCGGCTGTGGCGGACCGCAGCGCGTTGCTGAGATGGGACATCCTCCGACTCCTTAGCGATTGTCACTAACTAGGGATCGTAGGGCTATGTCCTGACAAAGCAACACATTCCGCTGGCAATTGTCTGTCTGGTCATCGTTCCCGACGCCGCCTCGCAACGGGCCGTTAGCCAGCTGTTTTGAAAGATGCTGGCGGTCAGTTCTTTTCGCTTTCCCGGTCGCCTTTCGCCGGTGAGGCGACCTCGAGGCCCTCGCGCCGCACCCCGGCCGGGCCGGAAGGGATTTTCAAATTGCTAGTGCCGCCGCGACTGTGCTCGGGTATGGTTAGCACCGCTTTACGCCAGCTAACATCTCGGGACTGGAGAATCCATGACACAGCCGCCGGCACCGCCCCCTCCGCCGCCTGGTTACCCGCCGCAGCAGCCCGCCGGGCAAGCGCCGAATAACTATTTGGTGTGGTCCATCCTGGTGACCCTGTTCTGCTGCCTCCCCTTCGGAATCGTGGCAATTGTCAAGTCCAGCCAGGTCAACGGGCTCTGGGCGCAGGGCCGCTACGCCGAGGCGCAGGCGTCCGCCGACAGCGCCAAGAAATGGGTGATCTGGTCGGCGGTCGTCGGTGTGATCGTCGGCATCATCTACGGCATCTTGATGGCGGTCGGCGCGCTGAACACGAACACCAACGCGGCGCTCGCCGCGATGTTCTAAGGCAGCGACCATGGTGACCCGCCAAGGGTCGGTGCCATCGGGTTTGGGTGCGCCGCTGGTGGTGGCCGCGTCCGCGACCCTGATGTGCGCCGCCATCTGGGCGGGTGACCCGACAACCCCCCACGGTCCGCTGCCGGTGTGTCCCACCAAGGCGCTGTTGGGGATCGATTGTCCGGGGTGCGGCAGCCTGCGCATGCTGTATTCCCTGATGCACGGCAACGTAATGGCGGCCGCCAGGTTCAACGCGTTGGGCCTGGCGGCTGTCGTGCTCCTGGTGTGGGCATACCTCGCCTGGACCTATGGACGGCTGGCGGGCAGAAGGGTGCGGAGCTGGCAGCACGGCCGCTGGGCCGCGGCGGTGACCATGACGCTGGTCGTGGCGTGGTTTGTGGTGCGCAACATCCCCTTTGCCCCCTTCAACGCGCTCTACGTCTGATACCGCCGTGTCCTGATCCCAGCCGCTCGGACCGCGGATTAACCTGGGGCGCGATGAAGAAATTCTCGGTGATCCCGGCGGCGCTCCTCGTCGTCGCGCTGGCCGCGTTCTCGGCCGGCTGCTTCCATCGGTCCTCGCCACCGCCGGGCGGCAACCCCGCCGCGGCGGAGTTCGCCGGCGCGTTGCACGACAAAGTCACGACCGACGCGATGATGGGGCACCTGACGAAGCTCCAGGATATCGCCAACGCCAACAACGGCACCCGTGCCGTGGGCACCCCCGGTTACGAGGCCAGCGTCGATTACGTCGTAAACGCGTTGCGAGGCAGCGGTTTCGACGTGCAAACGCCGGAATTCTCGGCGCGGGTGTTTCACGGGGACAAGCCCGAGGTGACCGTCGGCAACAAGCCGGTGGAGGCCCACGCGCTCGACTTCAGCCTTGGCACGCCGCCGGAAGGGGTGAGTGGACCGCTGCTACCCGTCGGCACCGGCCCCGCCTGTGCGGCCTCCGATTACGGCGACCTCCCGGTGCGGGGGGCCGTGGTTTTGGTGGACCGCGGCAACTGCCCCTTCGCGCAGAAGGAGGAGGCCGCGGCCCAGCGCGGGGCGGTCGCGATGATCGTCGCCGACAACGTCGACGAGCAACAGATGGGCGGCACCCTGGGGCCGGACACCAACGTCAAGATCCCGGTGGTGAGCGTGACCAAATCCGTCGGCGTGCAACTGCGCGCGCAGCCGGGCCCGGCCACCATCAAGCTGAACGCCAGCGTCCAAAGCTTCAAGGCCCGCAACGTGATCGCCCAGACGAAGACCGGCTCGACGAGCAACGTCGTGATGGCGGGCGCGCATTTGGACAGCGTGCCCGACGGTCCTGGCATCAACGACAACGGCTCGGGCGTTGCCGCGGTGCTGGAAACCGCGCTGCGGCTGGGGAGTTCGCCACCGGTGCGCAACGCGGTGCGGTTCGGCTTCTGGGGTGCCGAGGAGCTCGGCCTGATCGGATCGCGCAACTACGTCGAATCGCTGGACTTGGCCGCGCTCAAAAACATTGCCCTGTATCTGAACTTCGACATGCTCGCGTCGCCGAACCCGGGCTACTTCACCTACGACGGTGACCAGTCGCTGCCGGCGGACGCTCGCGGCCAGCCGGTGGTGCCGGAGGGTTCGGCCGGCATCGAACGCACCCTGGTCGCCTACCTGAAATCCGCCGGGAAGACCGCGCAGGACACCTCGTTCGACGGCCGCTCCGACTACGACGGGTTCACCCTCGCGGGCATCCCCGCCGGCGGCCTGTTCTCCGGTGCCGAGGTGAAAATGTCTGCGGAGCAAGCCAAGTTGTGGGGCGGGACGGCCGACCAGCCGTTCGACCCCAACTATCACCAGCGGACCGACACCCTTGATCACATCGACCGGACCGCGCTGGGCATCGACGGCGGCGGCGTCGCCTATGCGGTGGGCCTGTACGCCCAGGATCTCGGCGGCCACAACGGAGTGCCGACGGTGGAGGACCGCACACGTCACGTGCTAACCAAATCATGATCGCCCGGCTGGGCGCGACGCTGCTGCTGGTCGCCGGGCTGCTGGCGGGCTGCTCGTCGACGCGGCCCGGATCACCCGGTGCCCCACCGGATCTGGGTCGAGGGCTGGCCGCGAAGGTCACCTCCGACGCGATGTTCACCCACCTGCGGGCGCTGCAGAACATCGCCAACGCCAACAAGGGGAACCGGGCGGACGGCACGGCGGGTTACGACGCCAGCGTCGACTACGTGGTTAAGGCCCTGCGGGACAGGGGTTTCGAGGTTTTGACGCCGCAGTTCGACCGGCTGTACAACGTGTCCCCGGGCCGGCCGGCGATGACGGTCGGCGGCCGCAGCTACGCCGTCGACCAGGCCTCGCTGTTGGTCCAGACACCGCCCGGCGGCCTGACCGGGCCCGTGGTGCGGCCCAGCCAACCGTCGGGCTGCGCGGCCGGCGATTACCCCGCCGCGCTGCCCAAGGGTTCGATCGCCGTCGTCGACGACGCGCGTTGTTCGGTGGTGGAAAAGCAGAACAGCGCGGTGGCCAAGGGCGCGGCCGCGCTGATCGTGCTCAGCGCGCCCGCCGGCCAGGGCGCCCCGGCCACGTTGTTCAACCCCGGCTACTTCAAGCAACTGACCGTGCCTGTCGCGGTGGCCAATCCCGCGGCCGCGTCCGCACTCGGCGGCACCAGCGCGCCCATCCGCCTGGTGCTGGACGCCCAGAACATCAAGATCACCTCGCGAAACGTGTTGGCGCAGACGAAGACCGGTTCGCCGCACGAAGTGATCGTGGTTGGCGCGCATCTCGACAGCCCGCGCGGCGGCCCGGGCATCAACGACGACGGCACCGGGGTGGCCGCGGTGCTGGAAACGGCGCTGCAACTGGGCCCGCTGGCCCCGGTGAACAACGCGGTCCGCTTCGCGTTCTGGGGCGCCGACGAGGACGGGCTGAACGGCGTCATGGACTACGTGTTCGGCATGGACGGCGATCAGCTCAACGACATCGCGATGTACCTGAACTTCACCACGCTGGGTTCGCCCAACGCCGGGTTCTTCACCGACGACGGCGACCAGTCCGGTCCGCCCGCCCCCGGGGTGACCTACGCGGACGTCCCCGACGGCTCGGCCGGCATCGAGCGCACCCTGGGCGGCTATCTCAACCTGGCCGGGAAGCGGCCCGCGGACATGCCGCTGAGCACCCTCGCCGACTACCACCCCTTCATGGTCGCGGGCGTGCCGATCGGGGGCCTGACGGGCGGGGCGTCACAGCAGAAGACGACCGTTCAGGCCCGCCTGTGGGGCGGCCAGGCCGGCGCCCCGTTCGACCCGAACTATCAGGGCCCGCGCGAAACCGTCGACAACATCAACCGGGAAGCGTTGGCCATCATGGGTTCCGGCGCCGCCTACGCGGTGGGCAGTTACGCGGAATCCATCGGCGGCGTCAACGGCGTGCCGCCGCATGACAAACGGCATCGGACCCGGATGCCGTAACTTGTCGGTGGCCGTAGCTATCCTCGAACACATGTTCGATGGCCGGCTGCACGACTATTGGGAGCCCCCGCGGTGCGAGCGGTCCCGCGCGCTGGTGGACCAGATGTCGGCGTCCTGGCGGATGGAGGCGCAAGCGGTCGCCGGCCGGTTGGATGCGGTCGCGGAGTTGTTCGAACTGCGCCGCGCCCAGCGCGGCGAGGAGTCGGATTGGGCGGTGGACACCTGGGCGGCGGTGGGGGCCGAAGTGGCCGCGGCCCTTCGGATCAGCCTGGCGATGGCGGGCAGTTTCATGCGGTACGCGTTGGCCATGCGGGAGCGGGTGCCGCACGTGGCGGCGGTGTTTCGCGCCGGCGACATCAGCTACGGGCTGTTCCAGACGATCGTGTACCGCACCGATCTGATCACCGACGCGGCGGTCTTAGCCGCCGTGGACGTCGAGCTCGCCGCGCGCGCGGCGCGGTGGCCGTCGATGACCAGGGGTCGGCTGGCCGGCGAGGTCGACAAAATCGTGGCCAGGGCCGATGCCGATGCGGTGCGCCGCCGCCGCGAGTGTCAGGACGAGCGTGAGGTCCGGGTCGAGGATCTCGAGGGCGGCATGTCCGAGATTCGGGGCAGCCTGTTCAGCCCGGATGCCCACGCCCTGGACAAGCGGTTGGATGCCCTGGCGGACACGGTGTGTGAGCACGACCCGCGCACTCGCGACCAGCGGCGCGCCGACGCGCTGGGCGCGTTGGCGGCCTCCGCGGATCGGCTGGGCTGCCGCTGCGGCCGGCCCGATTGCGCGGCCGGAAAGCGGCCCGCCGCAACGCCTGTCGTCATTCACGTGATCGCCGAGGAGGCCGGCATCCGGGGCCGCGGCTCGGCTCCGGCTTCGGAGGTGGCCGCGGACGGGCTGATAACCGCCGAGCTGGTGGCCGAACTGGCCGGCACGGCGAAGCTGGCGCCGCTGAGCGCCCCGGCGCAGGCCGAGCCGCGCTACATCCCCTCGGCCAAGCTGGCCGACTTCGTGCGGTGCCGGGACCTGACCTGCCGGGCGCCCGGATGTGATCGCCCGGCCGTCGACTGCGACATCGACCATACGGTGCCGTACGCCGAGGGTGGGGCGACGCATCCGTCGAACCTGAAATGCCTTTGCCGCCAACATCATTTGCTGAAAACCTTCTGGGGCTGGCGCGATCAACAGCTGCCCGACGGCACCCTGATCTGGCGGCTGCCCGGCGGGCACACCTACGTCACCACCCCGGGCAGCGCGCTGTTGTTCCCCAGCCTGTGCGCGCCCACCGGCGACGCCCCGGTCCACACGGCCGTTGAGCGCTGCGGCGAGCGCACCGCAATGATGCCGCGACGCAACAGAACCCGCGCCCAGAACCGGTCCCAGCGCATCGCCGCCGAACGCCGGCGCAACCGCCAGGCGCGTCAGGTCCCGTCGGCCGCGGCCGACGGTGGCCATGATCCGCCGCCCTTCTAGGGCATCATTCGGCCGCAGCCCATCCCGCCGGGCCCCATCATCTGCTGCATCATGGCGGGCATGCCGTCCCGCACGAAGCCGGTGACCTCCCGCGCGTGCGACCGGATGACGTCGGTCAGGGCCGGATCGTCGGCGGTCTCCTCGGCGATCACGCCGTTGGGGGTCAACGTGAGTTGGCGGCGGTAGCCGCCGGCGCGGCGGAACAGGGTCGGCAGGGTCTGGCTCATGCAGCTGACTTCGGTTCCCTGATCGAGGTGGGCGTACATGCTCGAGACGTGCGCTTGTAGTTGAGCGGCGAGGTCGGGCGATGCCGATTCGGTGGTGGTGCGAACGCCGCCGGGAATGTCCTCGACCACGCGCTGGATTTGGCTGTGCCGCATGAACATATCCATGTAGCGGCTCATGTCCGCATGACCAGCGCCCATGAAGCCGCCGCAGTCGGTGCGGCGGATGGCCGTGGCGGGCAGTTCGACGACGTTGCGGCGCACATGTCCCCGGCACACGATGGCGCCCGCGCCGAGCACACCCAGCGCGGCAAGCGCCGCCCGCCGCGTCAATCCAGCCATCACGGATCCCTCCGGTCCTGCGCAGTTCAGGCAAGTCGACCAGAGGTGTCGACGCCTTATCTAGGGCCAATGGTCCCTACCCCCGGTGGGTATGCGTGTGGCATCGTTTCGGGCATGACGGAAACTCCTGAAACCAGCGTCGATCATCGATTCGGCGCGCACAGCCGGCTGGGTCAAGTGGCCGCGTGGGTGGTCATCGTGGCCGGTGTCGTGTTCGTGGTCGCGGTGATCTTCTTCTCGGGCCTCATGCTGGGCTGGGGCTCGGGTAACCACTACGGCTGGCGCCACGGCTACGGGGGCGGGCGCGCCGGCACCTGCCCCATGATGGACGGCGGAATGATGGGGCCGGGGATGATGGGCCCCGGCGGCATGATGGGGCCCGGCGGAATGGGCCCGGGTGGTCCGGTGGCTCCGCCGCAAACGACGACACCGATCGCGCCGCGCCCCTAAACCGCGCCGGCCCCCACGCCGCGCCGCCGAGTTCGCTATTTCCGATCCGCACACCCACCCGGCGTTCCCTGTTCGGCAACGGGTAAGCCGCGCGCAACCCCGCCGGCCGGCCGCCGGTACTCGCGCGCGACGGTGTTCTCATTCGTGCTGTCATAGTTAGCCAACCGCTCTAGAATGAGACCCTTTGGTGCTGCCCTGCACCCGGTCGGGATGAGGTTGGTATGAAGAGCCATGCGCGGAATCGACGTCTGCAGGCCGGTGGCCGTCCGCGCAGGGCGGCCGCCTTGCTGCGGGGGGTGTTGAGCTGCGCGGCAGCGGCAATCGTGGTGGCCGGCTGCACATCCTTCGTCGACGGGCGCGCGTTGTCCATGCTGAACGATCCGTTCCGGGTGGGCGGCCTGCCGGCGACGAACGGCCCCAGCGGGATTCGCCAGAACGCACCCGCCCCCACCGGCACCGTGGTCAACACCGACAACGGCGCGATCGACAAGTTGTCGTTGCTGTCGGTCAACGACATCGAGGAATATTGGAAGTCGGTCTACGGCCAATCGTTGAAGGGGGATTTCGTCCCGGTCGGCAAGATGGTGTCGTACAACTCCAACGACCCGGCCAGCCCGATCGTTTGCCACAACGAGACCTACAAGCTCGTCAACGCCTTCTTCACGTCGCGCTGCAACCTGATCGCTTGGGACCGTGGCGTGTTCATGCCCGTCGCGCAGAAGTACTTCGGCGACATGTCCGTCAACGGCGTGCTGGCACACGAATTCGGCCACGCGTTGCAGACCATGGCGAAGCTGGTGACCAAACGCGACCCCACGATCGTGCGCGAGCAGCAGGCCGACTGCTTCGCCGGCGTCTACCTGTTCTGGGTCGCCGACGGCAAGTCGCCGCGGTTCACGCTGAGCACCGCCGACGGGCTCGACCACGTGCTGGCGGGCATCATCACCACCCGGGATCCCGTAATGGACAGCGAGACCGAGAACGACGACGAACACGGGTCGGCCCTGGACCGGATCGAGGCCTTCCAAATGGGTTTCATCGACGGCGCCTCGGCCTGCGCGGGGATCGACAAGAGGGAAATCGCGCAGCGCCGCGGCGACCTGCCCAACGCCCTGCGCGTCGACACCAGCACCGGAAACCCGGAGACCGGTGAGGTCCCGATCGACCAGGACACGCTGTCGACGCTGATGGAACTGTTGGGCAAGGTGTTCTCGCCGAAGAGCCCGCCGACGTTGTCCTTCCAGGCGGCCGATTGCGCCGACGCCAAGGCCAGCCCGCCGGCGTCATACTGCCCGGCCACCAACACGATCGTGATCGACCTGCCGAAGCTGGCGGCCATGGGCAAGGTCGCCGACGAGAACGAGCAGACCCTGCCGCAGGGCGACGACACCGCCCTGTCGGTCGTGATGTCGCGCTACGCGCTGGCCGTGCAACACGAACGCGGGTTGGCCATGCAGAGCCCGTGGACCGCGCTGCGCACCGCCTGCCTGACCGGGGTGGTGCACCGCAAGATGGCCGAACCCATCGAGCTGTCGTCGCAGAAACAGTTGCTGCTGACGGCCGGCGATCTCGACGAGGCGGTGGCCGGGTTGCTCACCAACCACCTCGTGGCCAGCGACGCCGACGGCACCAGCGTGCCGGCCGGGTTCACCCGGATAGCGGCGTTCCGCGGTGGTGTCGCGGGCAACATGGACGCGTGCTATTCCCGCTACCCGGGCTAAACCCCGCCCTATCAACCGATTTCGGCGAGCTTGGGTATGACTTCGTCGCCGAGGCGGCGGATGAATCCGACGGGGTCCGGGTTGCCGGGGAACGGACCGGCGTTCACCAGCTGCACGCCCAGCCCGGCGTAGCGCTCGACCGTCGCGAAGTACCCGTCGAGATCCTCGAAGGGGTCCACGAAAAAGCCCACCGTCTTGCGGATTTCACCCGGGTCGCGGCCGACCGCATCGCAGTGCCGGTGTAGCACCTCGATCTTGTGCTCGAGCTGGTCGGGATCGGTCACGGTGCTGTTCCACACATCGGCGTACTGCGCCACCAGGCGCAGTGTCTTCTTCTCGCCGTCCCCGCCGATCAGGATCGGCGGGCGCCGAATCGGTTGCGGCTCACAGATTGTCTCGGCCAACCGGTAGTGCTTGCCCTGGTAGGGCCCGTCGTCCGCGCTCCACATCTGCCTGCAGATCTGCAGCGTCTCCTCGAGCATCTCGAAACGCCGGCTCACCGGCGGATAGGGGAAGCCGAGGGCGGCGTGCTCGCGGTCGTACCAGGCCGCACCGAGCCCCAGCATGGAGCGGCCCTGCGACAAGACGTCCAGTGTGGTGACCGCCTTGGCCAGCATCCCCGGATAGCGATAGGTGACACCGGTGACCAGCAGGCTCAACTCGATGGTGGTCGTCTGCCCGGCCAGGAAGCCCAGCGACGTATAGCCTTCCAGGAACGGGTCCTGCGCGCGCCCCATTGCTTCCATCTGAAAGAAGTGGTCGGCCAGCGTGAACAGCGTCGCCCCGTCCCGCTCGGCGGACTTGGCCGCCTCGGCCAGCGTCGGACCCAATGCCGCCGGATCACCCGGCAGGAAATCGATGAAGTGCACTCCTAGTTCCATTGCAGCGCTTGCCCTTTCATTGTTCGGTCAAGCGTTCGAGCAGAGTCAGGGCGTCGAGGATGACGCGACGCTCGCGTTCGGAGTATCGGTCGTGGATGGCGCGGGCCAGCCACTCCTCGCGGACCTGCCGGTTGCTCTCGGCGCGTCGCCGCCCCGCCGCTGTCAGCGAAATCAGTTGCCGCCGGCCGTCCTCCGGGTCGGGCGTGCGCTCGATGAGCCCCCGCTGCTCGAGCGCGGCCACGATCGTGGCCATGGATTGTGGACGTACCCGTTCGGCCGAAGCCAGGACGCTCGCCGATGAGGCCCCGTCCTTCCAGAGCCGGTTGAGCACCGCGGTCTGCGAGGGAGTCAGGTCGTCGTCGGTGGCGACTTCCCTCAACTGACGCCGCAGGCGGCTGAACACGACCCGCAGGTCGCGGGCCGCCGCGGCGGCTGATTCGGTGACGGCGTCCACACAGACAGTCTAAACTGATAAGTTCAAACTGTCTAATTGCGCCCGAGCAGCTGCAGGGCCGCGTCGACCGCCAGCGCCGGGACGTTCAGCGTCTTGGATCGCAGATCGTGTCGCGCGCCGGCGATCTCGACGACGGCGGTGGTGCCGGCGACCAGCGCGGCGGCCGCGCGCAACTCGTCGGGTGTGCCGAAGGGGTCCGACGTCCCGTGGGTGAACACGGTCGGCACCCGGATGTCGGGCAGGTGCTCGGTGCGGGCGCGCTCCGGCTTCCCCGGCGGATGCACCGGGTAGGAGAACAGCGTGAGCACGTCCACTTCAACAGGAAAAGCCTCACGGGCGGCCACCACCATGGACGTCTGCCGGCCGCCGTAGGAATGCCCCCCGGCGACGAGCGGGCCGTCGGTCAGGCCGCGGCACAGCGTGATCGCCTCGACGATCCGGGCGCGGTCGGCGGCCGCCGAACCCGACGGCGGGCCCGTGGGACGGCGCCGCCGGTAGGGCAGGTTGTACCGCACCGCGAGCCAGCCGCGCCGCGCCCACTCGCCGCAAACCTGTTGCAGCAGCGGCGAATCCCGGTTGCCGCCGGCGCCGTGGGTGAGCACCACGACGCCCGCCGGTGAGCCGTCGGGTTCGTGCGCGATGCCGGCGATCTCCTCGAGGTTCATGACAACCGAAAGAGGGGGGAGACGGGGCCGTGGCCGTGGCCCAGCGGATAGGACGCGCGCAGGCACTCGGTGACCCAGCGCTTCCCGAACCCGACGGCGTCGGGGACGGTGTGGCCGTGCGCCAGGGCGCAGGCGATGGCCGTGGCCAGCGTGTCGCCACCGCCGTGGTCGTTGCCGCCGGGCAACCTCTCGGCTTCGAATTCGTAGAAGGATTCACCGTCGTAGAGCAGGTCGCAGCTGCGCTCGGACGACCGCAGGTGTCCGCCCTTGACCAGCGCCCAGCGCGGCCCCAGCGCGTGCAAGGCCTTGGCCGCCGCCCGCTGCGACTCGACGTCCACGACGTCGACGCCCACCAGCAGTCGCACCTCGTCGAGGTTCGGCGTGACCAGGGTGGCCAACGGAAATAGTTGGTCCCGAAGGCAATCCAGGGCCGACGTGGCCAGCAGGGCGTCGCCGTGCATCGACGCGCACACCGGATCGACGACGAGCGGGACGGTCAACCCCAGCCGGCGCCAGGTGTCGGCCACCGCGGCGATGATGGCCGACGACGCGAGCATCCCGGTCTTGGCGGCCTGGACGCCGATATCGGTCACCACGGCCTCGATCTGGGCGGCGACGACGTCGGCGGGCACCTCGTGAAAACCCTTGACCCCCACCGTGTTCTGCACGGTCACCGCGGACACCGCGACGCAGGCGTGCACGCCCAGCAGCGCCATGGTGCGCAGGTCGGCCTGAATGCCCGCGCCACCGCCCGAGTCCGACCCGGCGATGGACAGCACGCGCAGCGGCGTGGTGCCCGACGGTGGCAGCGGCAGAAAACTCACTGAGTGGGCGTCAGAGGCAGGTACACCCGATTGCCGTGCTCGGCGAACTCCTGCGACTTCTCGGCCATCGCGGCCTCGATCGCCTCCTCGCTGTCCAGCCCGTGCGCGGCCGCGTAGTCGCGGACGTCCTGGGTAATGCGCATGGAGCAGAACTTCGGCCCGCACATCGAGCAGAAGTGCGCCGTCTTGGCGGGTTCGGCCGGCAGCGTCTCGTCGTGGAATTCCCGTGCGGTGTCGGGGTCCAACGACAACGCGAACTGGTCGTTCCAGCGGAACTCGAAGCGCGCGGTGCTCAAGGCGTCGTCGCGCTCCTGCGCGCGCGGGTGGCCCTTGGCGAGATCGCCGGCGTGCGCGGCGATCTTGTAGGCGATCACCCCGTCCTTGACGTCCTTGCGGTCCGGCAGCCCCAGGTGCTCCTTGGGCGTCACGTAGCACAGCATCGCGGTGCCGGCCTGGGCGATGATCGCCGCGCCGATCGCCGACGTGATGTGGTCGTAGGCCGGCGCGATGTCGGTCGCCAGCGGGCCCAGCGTGTAGAAGGGGGCCTCTTCGCACCATTCCTCTTCCAGCCGCACGTTCTCGACGATCTTGTGCATCGGGACGTGTCCCGGGCCCTCGATCATCACCTGCGCGCCATGGGCTTTCGCGATCTTGGTCAGCTCACCGAGGGTGCGCAGCTCGGCGAACTGCGCGGCGTCGTTGGCGTCCGCGATCGAGCCCGGCCGCAGCCCGTCACCAAGAGAGAAGGTGACGTCGTACCGGGCGAAGATGTCGCAGAGCTCCTCGAAGTTGGTGTACAGGAACGATTCCCGGTGATGGGCCAGGCACCAGGCCGCCATGATCGACCCGCCGCGGGACACGATGCCGGTAACCCGCTTGGCGGTCAGCGGCACATACCGCAGCAGCACGCCGGCGTGCACGGTCATGTAATCCACACCCTGCTCGCACTGCTCGATCACGGTGTCGCGGTAGATCTCCCACGTCAGTTCCGTCGGGTCACCCTTGACCTTCTCCAGCGCCTGGTAGATGGGCACGGTGCCGACCGGGACGGGGGAGTTGCGCAAAATCCACTCGCGGGTCTCGTGGATGTTCTTGCCGGTGGACAAATCCATGATGGTGTCCGCGCCCCACCGGGTGGCCCACACCATCTTGTCCACCTCTTCGGCGATCGACGACGTCACCGCCGAGTTGCCGATGTTGGCGTTGACCTTCACCGCGAAGGCCTTGCCGATGATCATCGGCTCGCTCTCGGGGTGGTTGTGGTTGGCGGGGATCACCGCGCGGCCGCGCGCCACCTCGTCGCGCACGAGTTCGGCGGGCATGCCCTCCCGTGCCGCGATGTAGGCCATCTCAGCGGTGATCTCGCCGGCCCGGGCCCGCTGCAGCTGGGTGCCGCGGTCGCGGACCACGCCGGGCCGCGCCGGCAGCCCGGCCGTCAGGTCGATCACCGCATCGGAATCGGTGTAGGGGCCCGAGGTGTCGTAGAGGTCGAAGTGGTCCCCGGTGGACAGGTGCACCCGCCGGAACGGGACGCGCATGCCCTCGACGTCGCGGTACACCTTGCTGCTGCCCGCGATGGGCCCGGTGGTGACGGCGGCCTCGACGGCTTGGGAAAGGACATCGGTCATTTTTCATCTCCCTACGCCGGCATTACCCGGTCAGGTTCGTACGGTCGACGGCCGCAAGCCGTCCTCTCAGCGCATTCGACGTGCGCTCCCGCGTCTTTGGATGTTCCGCCCGCGACGTTACCCCTTTTGCCGGGGTGGTAGCAGGAGGAGTCCCCCGGATGGAAAAATGCAACCGTGCAACGGCAAGGCCAGCAGCTGAGCCCGGTGGAGTCCGGCGCGCGGTATCCGAACGTCGGTTCCTTCCGCTTCTGGTTCATCGGCGAGCGCTGGGAGTGGTCGGACGAAGTGGCCAGGATGCACGGCTACGAACCCGGGACCGTCGAACCGACGACCAAGCTGCTGTTGTCGCACAAGCATCCCGACGACCGGGCGCACGTCCAGGAGCAACTGGACTACGCCCTGCAGTCGGCGGGGTCGTTCTCCAGCCGGCACCGGTTCATCGACACCGCCGGCAAGGTGCACGACGCGATCGTCGTCGCCGACCGCATGCTCGACGAATCGGGCGCGGTGGTGGGCACCGCCGGCTACTACGTCGACGTCACCGACACCTTCGACGAGAACCGGCAGGAGGTGCTCGACGAGGCGCTGCCCGACCTGTTCGAAAGCCGCGCGGCGATCGAGCAGGCCAAGGGCGTGCTGATGGTCGTGTACCGGGTCAGCGCCGAGCAGGCCTTCCGGGTGTTGCAGTGGCGGTCGCAGGAGACCAACGTCAAGCTGCGGGCGTTGGCCCGGCAACTTTTGGCCGAGGTGGCAACCCTGGACGCCTCGACGCCCGCGCTGCAGAGTCAGTTCGATCATCTGCTGCTGACGGTGCACGAACGGATATCCGCCGAGCCCGCTGGGTAACCAGGGGAATACGCGAACGCGGCAGCCCGCAAACAGTTAGTGTTCCTACACTCGGAGCGGCGCGTGCCGCGTATCCGGACGAAAGGCGCTGAACTTGTTGGCGGTGGAACATGAGGCAGTCGAGGACGCCGTGGTCGTGCGCGTTAAGGGCGGCGTCGACTCCAGTACCGTCGATGAGGTAACCGCTCACCTGACCGCCGCGCTGAAGCTGGCCGAGACGCACCCGGCCCGGTTGGTCGTCGTCGACCTGCGGGCGGTCGACTTCTTCGGCAGCGCGGCGCTGAACGCCGTGCTCGAGTGTCACGACGCGGGCAAGGAAGCCGGCACGTCGGTCCGCCTGGTCGCCGACCACGACCAAGTGCTCCGCCCGATCGAGGTGACCGAGCTGGATCGTATTCTCGATATCTACCCCACGCTGTCCGAGGCGCTGCAACACAAGCGACAGCAATGACCCCCGAACTGCCGGCCGACCTGGCGGCTGCGGTCGGTCTGGGCGGGGAGATGGGTCGCCGGTTCGCCGAATTCGATTGGGCAGCACACCCTTTAGGGCCACCGGGTCAGTGGCCGGCCGAGTACCGCGCGGCGGTGGTGACGGCGTTGACGTCACGGTTCCCCATCGTCCTGTGGCTGGGGACTAAAGACCTGTTCCTGATTTACAACGACGCCTACATTCCGCTTCTTGCCGACAAGCACCCCGCCGCGGTGGGCCGGCCCGGCCGGGAGGTGTGGTGGGACATCTGGGAACCGATCGGCCCGATGCTGGCAAGCGTCATCGGCACCGGCGAGGCCACCTGGTCCGACAACTTGCAATTGTCAATGCTGACGGAAGGCCGGTGGCAAGACCGGTACTTCACTTTCAGCTACGGCCCCATGATCGACGCAGCCGGCGGCGTCTCCGGAATCTTCTGCGCGGTCTCCGAGACCACCGAACGGGTGCTCAGCGAGCGTCGCCTGCACCTGCTCAACGCGCTGGCGTCGGCGATGATGGAGACCTCCAGTATCGACGACGCGGTGACCGTCGCCGTCGCCGTGTGTGGGGGCCAGCCCGCCGACCTGCCGTTCATCGCCGTCTATGCCGACGACCCCGCCGCGCACCGGGTTGCGCTGCGCGGCGCGACGCCGTCGGTGTTGCCGCTGCTGCCTCGCGCGCTCGGGGAGCTGACCGACTGGGACGCGGCGTCAAAGTCGCGCTCCCAAGTGCGGGTCATCGACGCGGTGGCGGCACGCATCCCAGGCATCGACGACGTGTTGGCCGCCGACTGCCCGGAGCAGGCGCTGGTGCTGCCGCTGGCGGAGACCACAATCGCCGGCGCGCTGCTGGTCGGCATCAGTCCGCGCCGCCCGCTCGACGAGCAGTACCGCGGCTTCTGCCAGCTGCTCGCCGACCAGCTCACCTCGACCTTCGCGCAGATCGTCTCCTACGAGCAGCAACGGCAACGGGCCGACGCGCTGGCCGAACTGGACCGGGCGAAGACGGCGTTTTTGACCAACGTCAGCCACGAGTTCCGCACCCCGTTGACGCTGCTGCTCGGGCCGCTCGACGACGCGCTGTCCGAGGCGCCGTCGGAAAGCGTTCTGGCGGAACGCCTGAGCACGGCGGGCCGCAACGCGCGGCGCCTGCAACGCCTGGTCGACTCGCTGCTCGACTTCTCCCGCATCGAGGCCGGCCGCGCGAACGCGAAGCTGGCGTGCACCGATGTCGGCGCGCTCACCGCACACATCGCGTCGTCCTTTACCGAGCTCTGCCACCGCGCCGGGCTGGATTTGGTCGTGGACTGTTCCCCGGTGCTGGCCGACGTCGACCCGGGCATGTGGGAGACGATCATCCTCAACCTGCTCTCGAACGCGGTGAAATACACACTGCGGGGCTCGATTTCGGTGCGGGCGTGCGCCGAACCCGCGCACTGCGTCGTCACCATGAGCGACACCGGGGTGGGGATCGCCGCCGCCGACCTGGACCGCCTGTTCGACCGCTTCTACCGCGCCGACAACCTGCGGGGCCGCAGCGTGGAGGGCACCGGCATCGGGCTGTCGCTGGTGCGCGGCCTCGTCGAGCTGCACAACGGCGTGGTGGCGATCGAGAGCGAATTGGACCGCGGGACAACGGTTTCCATCCGGCTGCCGCTTTCCGCCGCGGGCACCACCGCCGAGTTGTCGCCGGCCGGGCTACTCGACGAGACCAACCCGTACGTGGCCGAGGCCCGGCAGTGGCTGACGCCGGTCGTGGAGCCCGAGGGGACGACGGCGACCGCCCAGAGGTCGCGCCAGCTGGTGCTGATCGCCGACGACAACGCCGACATGCGACACCATCTCGACCGGGTGCTCTCGGCGCACTGGGAGACCGTCCTGGCCGCCGACGGCGAGTCGGCGCTGACGGCGACCCGGAACCTGCGGCCGGACGCGGTCGTCACCGACGTGATGATGCCGGGCATCGACGGCTTCGCGCTGGTGGCGGCCATCCGCGCGGACCCGGAACTGGCGGCCACGCCGGTCCTCATGCTGTCCGCCCGGGCCGGCACGGAGGCGGTCGACGAGGGCTACGCCGGTGGCGCCGACGACTATCTGCCGAAGCCGTTCCGCTCCCAGGAACTGATCGACCGGGTCAAGTCGAGGTTGTCCGCGGTCGCCCGCGAGCGGGACCGTCAGCGGCGCGCGGCGGCCTCGGACCTGGTGCAACTCGACGCCGCGCTGCAGGCCACCGACTCGGTCGCCGGGATCATGGATGCCTTGCTGCAATCGTCATTCGGCTCGGCCGACGCCGCCACCGTCGCGATCGGCATCCTGGACGGCGAACGCCACATCCGGTTCGAGTACGCCGGCCACCTGCCCGGCGAACTGCGCGATCGCTACCACGTGACCGGGCTCGACTCCCCGGTGGTGGGGGCCGACGTCGTGCGCACCGGCGAGTCGATGGTCATCCCCGACACCTTCGACCTGCCGCCGCGCTACGAGCACGCGGTCCAGGACACCGCCGGCAGCGTGCGCGCCTGCGTCGCCCATCCGCTGCGGGATCATTCCAGCCGCGTGGTGGGGGTGCTGGCGCTGCTATGGCCCGCGCCGCGGCAGTTCGAGCGCGCCGAGCTCGACGCGTTCAGCCGCATGGCCGAGCTGACGTCCTCGGCGCTGGACCGGGTCCGCGTGATGGCCCGCGAGCATCGCATCGCCGTGGACTTCCAGGAGCACCTGCTGGACCTCGACCGCGGCTCGACGGCCGCGGTCGTGGCGGCCGTGTACCAGCCCGCGGGTGAGGCGATGCGCGTGGGCGGCGACTGGTACTCGGTCACCCCGCTCGATCGCGCGGGCCGGCTCGGGATATCGGTGGGCGACGTCGTCGGGCACGGGCTGCCCGCCGCGATCGTGATGAGCCGGCTGCGCGCGGCGGTGGCCGCCTCGGCCCTGACGGCGGGTGAACCGGCCGCGGTGCTGGGCGCGCTGGACCGCTACGGGGCCAGCGTGGCGGGCGCCCGCTGCGCGACGGTGGCCTACGCCCTGGTCCAGGCCGAACCCGAACCCGAAACCGGTTGCGCCACGGTCAGTTACAGCTGTGCCGGGCACCCCTACCCGCTGCTGGTCTTTCCCGGCAATCGCGCGGTGTTCCTGACGTCCGGCCGGCGACTGCCGGTCGCCATCAAGGAGCACGACGCGCAGGACTATCCATCCGGCGCCACCGCGACGGCGAACCTGCCGCCGGGGAGCCTGATCCTGCTCTACACCGACGGGCTCATCGAGCGCGCCGGCGAAACGCTCGACGACGGCCTCGCTCGCCTCCAGCGCGCGGCCGCGGAATGCGCCGACCTTCCCGTCGAGTCCGTCTGCACCGAGGTGCTGGCCCGGCTGGCCCCGCCCACCGGCTACCGCGACGACGTCGTGTTGCTCGCGCTGCGCCCGAGCCACGTATCCCCGCGCAGCTTCGCCACCGTGGTGACGGCCGCGCCGGGGCAGATCCCCGTCGCGCGCGACCGGATGCGCGAGTGGCTGGCAGGCATCGACGTCGCCCCGAAGCGCGAGATGGACATCCTGCTGGCCACCGGCGAAGCCGTGACCAACGCGATCGAGCACGGCAGCGACGGGGAGCCGCGTCGAACGGTCTCGGTGGAGGCCTTCCTGCGGGAGCAGACCGTCGCCGTCACGGTCAGCGACACCGGGCGGTGGGTGGGCGATTCCTCGGCCAGCTTGCGCAGCCGCCGACGCGGCCGCGGCCTGACCCTGATCGGCGGGCTGGCCGACCACGTCGACACCCTGCGCACTGCCGGGGGCACCCGGGTCACGCTGCGGTTCGACCGGGCCGTCGGGACCCCTTAGGCCTCTTCCATCGCCTCGCCGAGCTCTTCCAGCAGCTTGTTGTGGTGGTTGCTCGCCAGGAAGTGGCCGGCGGCGATCACCACGGCCACCGGCCAGTCGATCAGCTCGAACGCCGCCAGCGCGGCCAGGCCCCCGAAATAGGCCAGCTGCTCCGGCCGGGGGATCTCCATCTGCCCGACCACCGGAAGGTTCACGACGAACGTTTCGCCCTCGCGGATCTTCTGCACCGCCTCGCGCTGCGAGGTCCCCTTACGCGTCTTCTTTTCCGCCATCATTTGCCTTTCAGTAACGAAGGGTTTGCCGACTCGCCGGGTGGTGCGGCCACCGTCGGACATATGTCGACGATGACCGACGCCGGGGGCGATCCGCTAGTTTCCTCTATTGCTCACGTCCTGAAGGTGCCGTTACAGGAACTCTATGCGCTGTTATGGCGTGCCGGGGTGGTGGAGATTCGCCCACCTCAGCGGGGGCATCGGCCGATTTGTCCGGATCCGTCAGCACACGATTCAGCACACCGATCGCGACGGTCGCCGCGGCAGCGGATCCCAGCCCCTGCGCCCAGCCGACTGGACCCAGCGGTGTGCAGCCGAGCAACTGGCTGACCACGGGGATGCTGATCAGCGTTCCCATCGCCGCGAGCGAGCCCACCGCGGTGAACACCACCAGCGGGGCGTGGGAATCCAGCAGCGTCTGACCCAGCTCGGCACCCACCAGGGCGACCAGCGCGACCGTGGACGCCCGCTGCGGGCGGCCGGTCACGCTGCCCATCGCCCACGCCGCCGTCGTCGCGGCGGCCGTGGTGACGCCGCGGATGGCGACGGCGCGCCACAACGCGGGCTGGTCCGGCCCCCGGATGCCCGGATCCACCGGGCCGCTCGGCTCGCTCACCGCGAGCGCCGCCGCCGGCAGCGCGTCGGTCATCATGTTGACCAGGAGCAGCTGCCGCGTGTTCAGCGGTGAGGTCCCGGTGATCGCGCTGCCGATGATGGCGAACAACACCTCGCCGGCGTTGCCCCCGAGCAGCACCGACACGGCCGCCTGCACCCGCTGCCAGAGCTGGCGGCCTTCTCCGATGGCGTGCAGCAGGCCCTCGATGCGGGCGTCCACCAGCACCACATCGGCCGCCATGTGCGCCGGGTCGCTGCCGCCGGCGACGACGCCGATGCCGACGGTGGCCGCCCGGATGGCGGCGGCGTCGTTCGCCCCGTCGCCGACCATCGCGGTGCGCACGCCCGCGGTTTCGAGCGTCTGAACCACCTGGACCTTGTTCTCCGGTGTCATCCGGGCGAAGATCACCCGCTCGGTCACGACGCGTTCTTGTTCCTTGCGCGACAACGCATCCCATTCGGCGCCGCTGATCACCTGTTCCGCGGTCACGCTCAGGCCGAGCTCCTCGGCGATGGCCTTGGCAGTGATCGGGTGGTCGCCGGTGATCAGCTTGACGCCCACCGAAAGCCGGCGCAGATCGGCCAGCAGGGCCGCTGCTTCGGCGCGGGGGGTGTCGGACAGACCCAGGAAGCCGGTCAGGGTCAGCCCGTCCCGGGCGAAGTCGGCGATGTCGTCGGGCTCCCGCCGGATCGCCTCGGCCTGGGCGGCGCTCAGCTGGCGCCGTGCCACCGCGATCACCCGCAGGCCGTTGCCGGCCATCCGCGCGACCGTCTCCTCCATCGCGTGGCCCACGTCGCCGCACGCGGCCAGCACCACCTCGGGGGCGCCCTTGACGGCCAGCTCGGTGTCCGTCACGGAGGCCGAGAAGGACCGGCCGGAGCGGAACGGCAGGTGCGCGACGGGTGCGCCCGAGCCGTGTCCGTTGACCGACGCGGCGGCCTCGACGATCGCGACATCGGTGGCGTGCGCGTGCGGGCCGCCGTTGGACGGCGGCGCGGCGTGCGCGGCGCAGCGCAGCACCTCCTCGCGCGACGTTCCCGGCGCCGCGACGACCTCGGACACCCGCAGCCGGTTCTGGCTGAGCGTGCCCGTCTTGTCGAAGCAGACCACATCGATGCGGCCGAGCGCCTCCACCGAGCGCGGGACGCGGACCAGCGCGCCGAACTTCGTCAGCCGCCGCGCCGACGCCGCCTGCGCCAGCGTCGCCACCAACGGCATCCCTTCGGGAACCGCCGCGACGGCGATCGCAATCCCGCTGGCGACGGCCTGACGCAGGACCGACCCGCGCACCAGCCCCAGCACGCTGACCAGCGCGCCGCCGGTCATGCTGACCGGGAAGGCCCGGTTGGTCAGCTGGCTGAGCTGGTGCTGCAGACCGACGTCCGAGGAAAGGTCGCCGGACACCAGCTCGGCCGCGCGGCGCTCCTGGGTGTCGGCCCCGACGGCGGTCACCACCGCCACCGCGGTGCCCGCCACCACGGTGGTCCCGGCGTAGAGCATGCAGCGGCGCTCGGCGAGGGCCGCACCGGGCGTCGGCTCGACCTGCTTCTCCACCGACAGGGACTCACCGGTCAGCGTCGACTCGTCGACCTCGACGTCGACCTCCTCGATGATCCGCGCGTCGGCGGGTACCACCTCGTGGGTGCGCACCTCGATGACGTCGCCGGGCTGCAGCTGCGCCGCGATGACGTCGGTGTACGCCCGATCGGGCCCGTCCGACACCACCTTGCGGGCCGGTGGGATCTGTTGCGCGAGAAGGTGATTCAACCGGTTCTCGGCCCGCAATCGCTGGCTGGCCGCGAGCATGGAGTTCCCGGCCAGTACCGAGAAGACCAGGACGGCGTCCACCGGCGAGCCCAGCACCGCGCTGGCCGCCGAGCCGAGCGCCAGCACGGGGGTCAACGGGTCGGTCAACTCGGCGCGCACGGCGGCCAGGAATTGCAGGAAGGCGTGCGCGCGCGTTTGGGGCGGCGGGGCGCCGACGGTCGCCAGCGCGAGGCGCCGCGGGTCGCCGGCCGGCTCCGAGTCGGGCCGCGGCAACGCGCGGCGGACGTGCTCGACCGCCATCGCGTGCCATTCCTCGACGGGAGCCGCGCGTGGTGGGTCGGCCTTGATGATGCCGCGCGCCAACAGCATTCCCGACAGCAGACCGGCCGCCGCACCGCTGGTCACCGGCCCGCGCCCGATCCCGCGGACGCCGGGGATCATCAGCAGCGAGCCCATCGCCGTCGCGCCGGCCGAGATCCCCACGCCGCGTTGCGCGGCGGCGCGGGCCGCCGGGAGCGCGTGCAGCACCCGCCAGGCGGCGGCCAGGTCGGGCAGCAACAGGTCGGCGTACCAGGGCGGCGGGCCGGCGCCGGGCTCGGGCAGCATGCCCAGCGCCACGTCGGCGGACCAGATCGCTTGCGCCCCGGGCGATGACAGCACGGCGACCGTGCGACCCTCGTCCTGCAGGTCCGCCACGGCAAGGGCCATGGCGTCGTCGATGGATCCGCCCTTGAGCGGCCTGATCTCGTCGAAGGCCGGGCGCAGCTCGCCGAGCGAATCGTGCTCGACCGAAACCAATTCCGATCCGGTCCGGTGCGCCTCGGCGACGACGGCCGACGCCAGCGGGTCGTGCGTGAAGCAGAACAGCGCCTGCACTTTCGCGTTCGGCTCGCTGGCGGTAATGCCCGGCACCGGATGCCAGCCCGGGCGCAGCCGATTCTTCTCCGGCATCAGCTGGGCGCGCGACCACGCGGCGGGCAGTTCGGCCTCCTGGGCGCCCCGGATGAGCGACACCCGCAGGCTGGTGGTGCACAACACCCGCGGGTCGATGACGATCGCGTCCACCCGGTCCAGGCGCCGCAACGCCTCGGGCCGCAACGCCAGGACCGCGTGGCGGTCGGCCAGGCCCTGGCCGAGCGCGGCGGCGAAGGCCTCCGGCGTGGTGCGGTTGGCCGCGGGGGTGGTCACCAGGACCGCCAGCGCCGCCTGGTTGAGGTTACGGGTGGTGGCGCCGACGACCGCGGCACTGACCGCCTGGACGAGCGCGAATCGGTTGGCGTGGTGGTCGGCGGGCCGGCCGCGCGGCGGCTTGGACCCCGCCGACGCGTCGGTCAGCGGGTGGTCGGCGTGGCCGGCCAGCTGCGGCTCGTGCCGCACCCAGGCGCGCGCCTCGGCGCGGCATTCGGCGGCCTTCAGCGACTGCATCAGCAGGCCGACCGACAGGGACGCGGGGGACAGCGTGACGGTTTCGGCCGCCGTCACGGCCAGCGCCAGCACGGTGTCGGTCGCGGGCCGGCCGATGCGGTCCTCGAGCAGGCGGCGCAGCCACGGCTGGTAGTCGACGGCCACCACGCCCGCCAAGACCCCGATGGGCATGCGGGGCCAGCGCAGCGCCCGCCCGGTCAGCGCTATGCCCAGCCCGGCCGCGCTGGCGGCCGCGGCGGCCGGCGGGGTCGCCAGCACCACGCCGTCGCCGGGCAGGCTTGTCGGGGGTGCCACGAATTGCGCTGGGCCGCAATGCTTCTCGGCCGCGTCGACGACGCGGCACAGGTCGCGCAGCGACGTGCCCGCGTCGCCGAGGGTGACCACCACGCGCGACAGCGGGTAGTTCAGGGCGGCCGACGCGACGCCGCGGTGGGCCAGCACGGCGTCGAGCACCGAGCGCCCGAGCCGGTCGTCGGGGGCGCCGTCCAGGCCGCGCACCTCGATCCAGGCGCGCTCCTGGCCGCGCCAACACCGCCGGCTCAGCGTTGCCGGGAGGTTTTGGGGCAGCTCGCCCGCGATCGCCCGGGCGCCCTCGCGCAGCGGAATCGCGGCGATGGCGACGCCGGTCTCAACGAGCGAGGTGGTCGCCTGGACGCCGGTCGCGACGGCGCGCAACGGCATTGATCGTCGTATCGCGGCCGCAATGCTCAAAGTGGGTTCGGACAGTCCAGTTAGTTGGTGCTGCGCAACTGGCTGCCGCCGGCGCGCCGACCGCCGGTCTTCTTGGCCGTCGACTTGGCGGCCGCCTTTCGCGGCGCGGCCTTCTGCGGCGCCGGTTCGGCGGGCACGGCCTTCAGGCTGGCCTTCGCCGGTTCGCGCTTGCGGCCCAGCCGTTGCAGCAGCAGGGCGCCGCCGCCGACCGCCAGCAGCACCGGCCACTCGACGAGTCCGGCGACGCCGAGCGCGCCGAAGGCCACCGCGGCGGCCGGCGCCGAGTGGCTGCCGGTGCTCATTCCCTTTTTGACGCCCTCGGCGGCTCCGGTGACCCCGCCGATGACTCCGTTGACCGCCGCGCCACCCACAGCGCCGGCGGCCGCGGTCGTCGTGGTCGCCGCGCGACTCACCGCCTGACCTACGCCCCGGACCGCTCCGCCGATGACACTCATGCTGACTCCCTGGCTTGTATGCCCTTGCCGCGAAACCCGCGTCACCAGCGAGGCGTACCCGCTGAACGCATCGTTAACAGCAAAACAACACTGTTTGTTGCTTCTAACAAATCAAAGCCTGCCACCTTGGAAAGGCGCAGACAACGAGCAGCCGCATTTTATTTGCCTGAGCTTAACCTGGTCATGGTTGCGACGCGACCGCGCTGAAAGCGATTTAGGCTCGCCTCACATCGATCTGCACGGGCGCGTGATCGCTGGCGGCCTTTCCCTTCCGCTCCTCGCGGACGATCTCGGCGGCCGTCACACGGGCGGCCAACTCCGGTGAGGCGAGGATGAAATCGATGCGCATGCCCTGCCGTTTCGGGAACCGCAGCTGGGTGTAGTCCCAATAGGTGTAGACGCCGGGGCCGGGCGCGAAAGGCCTTACCACGTCGGTGAATTGCGCGTCGACGATGGCGTTGAACGCGCGGCGCTCCGGCTCGGAGACGTGGGTGGCTCCGGTGTAGAACTCGGTGCTCCACACGTCGTCGTCGGTGGGAGCGATGTTCCAGTCGCCGGCCAGCGCGATCTGCGCGGCGGGGTCGTCGTGCAACCATGCGGCCGCCGTATCACGCAGCGCGGCAAGCCATTCCAGCTTGTAGGTGTAGTGCGGGTCACCGAGCGCGCGGCCGTTGGGCACGTAGAGGCTCCACACCCGGATGCCGCCGCAGGTGGCCGCCAGCGCGCGAGCTTCGGCCGTCGCGGCCACCTCCGGCTTGCTGCTCCAGGTGGGCTGGCCGTCGAAGCCGATCTGCACGTCGTCCAGGCCCACCCGCGAGGCGATCGCCACGCCGTTCCACTGATTGAAACCGACGTGCGCCACCTCGTAACCGAGTTCGAAGAACGGCAGGGCGGGAAATTGGCTGTCGGAACACTTGGTCTCCTGCATCGCCAGCACGTCGACGTCCGCGCGGGCCAGCCAGTCCAGGACGCGGGGCAGGCGGCTGCGAATCGAATTCACGTTCCAGGTGGCCAGCCGCAGCGGGTCGCCGCCATCAATCATCGCTAGACGGTATCCCAGGCGGGGGAGCGGGCAGGGAAGTAGCGGCGGCGGTGGTGCGCCCGGAAACCGAGCGCGTCGGCCAGCCCCGAGCCGCCGGCGTCGGGGACTACGAGGTAGGCGCGAGTCGCGCCGCGCCCCGCGGCCCACGCCAGCAGCGCCGCGCCGGTGGCGGCCGTCGCCGGGTCGTCACCGGCCCCGATGGCCGACAACCCGACCCAGCGCGTGCCGTCGGGCGCGTCGGTCACCGCCGCGCGCGCCAGCGCCGCCCCGGACCGGATGCCGACCGCCAGCTCGCCGCCGGCCTCGCCGGGATGGGCCGACACCGTGATTGCCGGATCGGGTTCGGCCACGGCAGAGGCCGACACGTTGCGCACCAGCACGCGCTCGGTGCGTTCGGCGCTCAGCCGCGGCGGGACCGGCAACAACCGATCCGGAATCGCCAGCCGCGGTGTCAGGCCGCGCCGTTCGTACCACTCGGCGATCGCCGCAACGGTGCCGGCGTGGGCCGAAACATCCAGGGGCACAGCGTAATTGACGCCATCCCCGGCGCGCAGCAGCCAGCCGTCGAGCCAGGCCCGTTCCGTGCCGGGCGCCGCCGCGGCGGCCGCCTGCTCGAGCCCCCGGATCTGCCAGGTGCGTACCGGCGCGTCGGTGAGCACCCGCAGCGCGACCACGTCGTCGGCCGCCACGCATACGATCGCGCCCGTCTTGGTCCGAACCCGCACCTCCGGCTCGACCGTCAACAGGTGCCCCACCGCGTCGGTGAGCGGCGGGACCGAGCCGGCGGGGCGCCGGTAACGAAGCGTCACCCGCGTGCCCGGGTCCGGCCACGAGATCATCAGTGACCGAAGGGGTCCGGCCCTTCACCCGGCAGCCACGACAGGCCGGGCACGCCCCAGCCGTGCGCCTTGACGGCGCGTTTGGCGCTGCGGGCGTGGCGACCGATGAGACGGTCCAGGTACAAAAAGCCGTCCAGGTGCCCGGTTTCGTGTTGCAGCATCCGCGCGAACAGCCCGGTGCCCTCGATTTCGACCGGCTTGCCGTCGGCGTCGAGACCGGTGACCCGCGCCCAGGTGGCGCGGCCGGTGGGGAACGACTCGCCGGGCACCGAGAGGCAACCCTCGTCGTCGTTGTCGGGATCGGGCATGGTCTCCGGCACGTCGGAGGTTTCCAGCACCGGGTTGACCACCACGCCGCGGCGGCGCTCGGTACGGCCGCGGTCGTCGGCGCAGTCGTAGACGAAGACGCGCAACCCGACGCCGATCTGGTTGGCCGCCAGGCCTACTCCGTGCGCGGCGTCCATGGTCTCGTACATGTCGGCGATCAACTGCGGCAGATCCGCCGGCAGCGAACCGTCGGCGCCGACGGGCACCGGCTGCGTCGGGGTGTGCAAGACCGGATCGCCGACGATCCGGATCGGTACGACTGCCATGGTCGGCTAAGCTACCGCACGCGCCCGCGCGTCGAATCCGGCGATCTTCCAGTCGGGCAATCTGAGCCAATCGGCCGACTCGCGGGTCTGGATGACGGCTTGAGGGTTTGGGCCGTGGTTCAATATTCGCCGAAACACGCCCTCAGGTAAGTCAAGTCATCCACAGCAGCCGAGCATTCGCCGGAAGGGTCCAGGGGAAGCTATATGGACAGCGCCATGGCGCGGGCAAATCGATCGGGGGACGATGCCGAGATCGCAGATGGGCTCACCCGCCGCGAACACGACATCCTCGCCTTTGAACGTCAGTGGTGGAAATTCGCGGGCGTAAAAGAAGAAGCGATCAAGGAATTGTTCTCGATGTCGGCGACGCGGTACTACCAGGTGCTCAATGCGCTCGTCGACCGGCCGGAGGCGCTGGCCGCCGACCCCATGCTGGTGAAGCGGTTGCGGCGGCTGCGCGCCAGCCGTCAGAAGGCCCGGGCGGCGCGGCGCCTCGGCTTCGAGGTGACCTGACTCGCTACAGTGGGCTCGATGAAAGAGCGAGTCCCCGACTCCACGGGGCTGCCCCTGCGGGCCATGGTGATGGTGCTGTTGTTCTTGGGCGTCATCTTCCTGCTGCTCGGATGGCAGGCGCTGGGGTCGTCCGGCAGCTCCGAGGACGATTCGGCGTCGGCGGTCTCCACGTCCTCCTCCACCAGCTCGTCGGCCACGCCGACCAGCAATAAGCCCGCGGGGAACCGGTCCGACGTGCAGGTGTACAACATCTCGACGAAAGAGGGCGTCGGCGCCCGCACCAAGGATCAGCTCACGGCCGCCGGCTTCAACGTCACCAAGGTCGACAACCTGACCGTGCCCGACGTCACGGCCACCACCGTCTACTTCACCGACGCGGACGACGAGCACGCGACGGCCGACGCGGTCGGCAAAAGCCTGGGCGCGCCCGTCGAGCCGCGCATCCCCGCGCTGTCCGGTCAGCCGCCCGGGGTCATCGTCCTCGTTACGGGTTGACGCGTCAGCGGTTAGGCTTCCGCTATGCCTCCCCTCGCCGGTCACCGCAAAGCCGCCGTCACCGTTTCCGCGCTCTGCGCAGCCACTTCCATGGCGCTTTTGAACGCGTGCTCGTCGCCCCAACACGCCTCGTCGTCGCCGGGCACCACGCCGGCGGTCTGGACCGGGGCGCCGGCGCCGGCGGGCGGCGGGACCCCGGAGGGCCGGCC
>NZ_LZHV01000043.1 GCF_001667275.1 Mycobacterium sp. ACS4054 | reverse complement strand
GCCAGGGCCAGGTCCCCGGCGCTGGCGTAACGCTCCTCGGGTTTCTTGGCCATCCCGCGCGTGATCACCGCATCGAAGCCCTTGGGAATCCCGGGTCGAAGCGCGCTGGGCTGGGGGATGGGATTCATGGTATGGGCGGTCACCAGGGCGCCCGCGCTCGACGAGGTGTACGGCGGGGTGCCGGTGAGGCATTCATACAGCACGCAGGCCAGGGCGTAGATGTCGGCGCGGTAGGTGACCTCGGCGTTGGAAAACCGTTCGGGCGCCATGTATTTCCAGGTTCCGACCGCGGTGCCCAGCTGGGTCAACTTCTCATCGGTGGTGGCGCTGGCGATGCCGAAGTCGACCAGATAGGCGAAATCATCGCGAGTGACCAAAATGTTTTGCGGCTTGACGTCGCGGTGCATCACCCCGGCGGCGTGGGCGGCGTCGAGCGCCGAGGCGATCTGGGTGATGATGGCCACCGCGCGCGGCGGGGCCAGCGGCCCAAAGCGTTTGAGCACACTGTCTAAGTCGGTGCCCTCGATCAGGCGCATCTCCAAAAACATCTGCCCGTCGATTTCGCCGTAATCGTGGATGGGCACCACGTGCGGCTCCTGCAAACGACCGGCGGTGCGGGCTTCGCGTTTCATCCGCTCCCGAAACACCGGGTCCTTGCTGAAGGTCTCCGACAGCAGCTTGACCGCCACCGTCCACTCCTTGACGGTGTGCTCGGCCTCGTAGACCTCACCCATCCCACCCCGGCCCAGCAGCCGCTTTAGGTGATACGGCCCAAACTGCGTGCCCACCCGCGAGACCTGCTCATCACTCATCGCCGATCCTTCACACCCATCCACCACGCCACCGACACCCAACAATCGCCGGGCACACCGGTCAGCCGCAACCCCCTGACCTAGCAACCCTGACCGTAAGCCCCCGCCCTCCGGAACGCACCACGAATCGCGCGATTAGCCCCGCGCCGACGGGTGGCTCACGCGTCGCTGTCGGCGGCGATCTGGAAAGTGAATTCGTAGTCGCAGATGCGGACGTGGTCGCCGTCGCGCAGGGTGGCGGCGGAACGGATCCGCTCGTGCTGCACATGGACGCCGTTGGACGACCGCAGGTCGTTGATGATGAAGCTGGTGCCCGTGTCGACGATGACGGCATGGTGGCGGCTGACTTTGGGGCTGTCGAGAACGATGTCGTTGTCGCCCAGCCGCCCGATCCGGGTCGCCGCCGCCCGCAGCGGGTAGCTGCGCCCCGACGCCTCGTGCAGATAAGCGATGGCCTGCTGCCCGGACACCATGGTGTGCTGTTCCAGCACCGTCACCGTGTCGACGGCGGCGGTCTTGGCGGTGCGCTTCACGTCCAACGGCTCTTGGCGCAGGATCTGCTCGTTGAGCGAGCGCAGCGTGGGTCCCGGGTCGATGCCCAGGTCGTCGGCGAGCGTCGCCTTGACGCGGCGGTAGGCGGCCAGCGCGTCGGACTGGCGATCGGTGAGGTAGTAGGCCGTGATCAACTGCGCCCAAAGCGGTTCGCGGTAGGGGTGTTCGGTGGTCAGCGCCTCGAGTTCGGTGATCACGGCGGACGCACGCCCGCAGGCGATTTCGGCCTCCGCCTTGGCGCCATGGACCAGAATCTTCTCTTCGACAAGGGAAGTGGCGAAGGTGTCGACGAATCCGAACTCGCGCAGGTCTTCGAGCACGGGCCCGCGCCATTCCGCCAAGGCGGCCGTCAGGTGCCGGCTGGCCTCTTCGAATTTGCCGGAGGCGGCGGCGTGCACGCCCGCGGTCTTTTCGGCGATGAACCGCCCGAGGTCGTAAGCGTTTTCGTCGATGTTGAGCCGGTACCCTGGCGGCGCCGCCGCCAACACCATGCGCGGCTCGATGCCCGCGGCGCCGAGCAGCTTGCGGAGATTGGACACGTAGGAGTGAATGCTGGCCCGCGCCCCCGACGGCGGCTGGTCATCCCACAGGGCCGTGATGAGCCGGTCGACGGCGACCGGGCTGTTGCGGTTCATCAACAGCAGGGCCAGTACCGCCCGCTGTTTCGGGGTGCCCAAGGCCACCAGGGTGCCGTCGACGCTCATCTCCAGCGGTCCGAGCAGACCGAGTTCGAGACGTTTGTCCACCATCGCGTGTTGGTCCTTCCGTCACTACCTAGCCATTGTGATGGCAATCCCGGCCGATTCGGCGCCAACCCGCGAATACGCGGCCCCGCGGCTTACGCGTGGGTCATGGCGTAGTAGGCGCCCCGGCGCGCCAGCAGCTCGGCGTGACTGCCCTGCTCGACGATCCGGCCGTCGTCGATCACCACGATGCGGTCCGCGTCGCGGATCGTCGAAAGCCGATGCGCGATAATGAAACTCGTGCGATCCCGGCGCAGCTCGGACATGGCGTGGGCGATGAGCGCTTCGGTGCGGGTGTCCACCGAGCTGGTCGCCTCGTCCAGGATCAACAGTTGCGGCCGGGCAAGGAAAGCGCGCGCGATCGTGATGAGTTGCTTCTCGCCGGCGCTGATGTTGCCGCCGCCGCCACTGACCCGCGTCTGGTACCCGGCCGGCAGGGTGTGCACGAACCGGTCGACGTATGCCGCCGCGGCGGCTTGCACCACCTCATCGGCAGTGGCCTCCGGCCGCCCGTAGGCAATGTTTTCCTCGATCGTCCCGTCGAAGAGCCAGGTGTCCTGCAGGACCATGCCGATTCGCGACCGCAGCGACTGCCGGCTCATGGTGCTGATGTCGACGCCGTCCACCAAAATTCGCCCGGAGTCGACGTCATAGAACCGCATGAGCAGGTTCACCAACGTGGTCTTGCCGGCCCCGGTCGGCCCGACGATCGCCACCGTGCTGCCTGGCTCCGCGATCATCGACAGGTCGTGGATCACCCGGACATTCGGGTGGTAGCCGAAGCTCACGTGCTGGAACTCGACCCGTGCGGCACCGCCGCCGGGGGGCGCCGCGGCGGGCACTGGATCCGGTGTTTCCTCGGGCTCGTCGAGCAGGTCGAACACCCGCTCGGCGCTGGCCACCCCCGACTGCAGGGTGTTGTACATGCCGGCCACCTGGCTCAGCGGGGCGTTGAACTGCCGGACGTACTGGATGAAGGCCTGGATGCCGCCGAGGCTGATGCGCCCCGTGGCCACCTGCAGGCCGCCCACCACGGCGACGGCCACGTAGCCGAGGTTGCCGATGAACGCGGTCGCCGGTGCCACCAGGCCCGAGAAGAACTGGGCGCCGAAACTGGCCCGGTACACGTCGTCGTTGCAATCGCGGAACTGCTCGCGGGCCGCGGCCTGGTGACCGAAGGTCTTGACCACCGTGAAACCGCTGTAGGTCTCCTCGATGTGAGCGTTGAGGCGACCGATGCTCGTCCATTGCGCCACGAACAGGCGCTGCGCGCGCCGCGCGATCGCGCGCGTCGCCACCAGCGACAGCGGCACCGTGGCGACGGTGATCAGCACCAACAGCGGCGAGATGGACGCCATCATCGCCAGCACCGCGACCACGGTGAGCATCGACGTCACCAGCTGGCTGATGGTCATCGACAGCGACGACTGCACGTTGTCGATGTCGTTGGTCACCCGGCTCAGCAGCTCGCCGCGCTGGCGTCCGTCGAAGTAGGACAGCGGCAGCCGGTGGACCTTGTCCTCGACATCGGACCGCAGCGCCACCATGGTGCGCTGCACGGTGACGTTGAGCAGGCGCGCTTGCGCCCAAATCAGCAGTGCGGAAACCAGATACAAGCACAACGCCAGCGCCAGGGTGCGCGCCACCGCGCCGAAGTCGACACCCCGGCCGGGCACCACACCCATCCCGGACAGCAGATCGGCGAAGGTGCCCTCACCGCGGGCGCGGGCCGCGGCGACGGCCTGCGCCTTGGTGATGCCCGCGGGGAGCTGCCGGCCGATCACGCCGTTGAACAGCAGATCGGTGGCATGGCCCAGGATTCGCGGGACGACGACCCCGATCACCGTCCCGGTGATGCCCAAGCCGATCACCGCGATGCTCAGCCGGCGTTGGGGCGCAAGCCGTTTGGTCAGCCGGGCGGCCGTGCCCCAGAAGTCGCGCGACCGCCCGGCGGGGGCCGGGGTCAACCCTCGGGTGGCCACCGCGGTCATGGCCCGCCCCCGACCTGACCGGATCGCAACGCGCCCACCGACTGTGAGTCGGCGAACTCCGCGTAGGTGGCGCAGTCGGTGAGCAGCGATTCGTGTGTGCCGATGCCAACCAACCGCCCGCCGTCGAGGACGACTATCTGGTCGGCCTGGGCTGCTGTCGAAACCCGTTGCGTGACAACGATAACGGTGGCCGCGCCAGCCACCTGCTTGAGCGATGCGCGCACTCGCGCGTCGGTGTGCACGTCGAGCGCGCCGAACGAGTCGTCGAAGAGATAGATGGTGGGACGGCGGATGACCGCCCGCGCGATCGCCAGCCGTTGTCGCTGACCGCCGGAGAAGTTGATGCCGCCCTGGGCCACCCGCATCCGCAGCCCACTATCTGCTGGGCCGTGGGCGCGCACGAATCCCTCGGCGTCGGCCACTCGCAGCGCTTCCCACATCTCGTCGTCGCTCGCGTCGGACTTGCCGTACCGCAGGTTGTCGGCCACGGTGCCGGAGAACAGGTAGCCGCGCTGGGGCACCAGTCCGATCGCGGACCAGAGCCGCTCGGTCTGGTAGTCGCGGACGTCGACGTCGTCGACGAGGACGGCGCCGCCGGTCACGTCGTAGAGCCGGCAGATCAGCGATATCAACGTCGACTTGCCCGACCCGGTGCTGCCGACGATGGCCGTGGTGGTTCCGGGCCGCGCCGTGAACGAAATGTCTTGCAGCACTGGGCGGTCGGCGCCGGGGTAGCTGAACGTCACGCCGGCTAGTCGCACCATCCCGGTGATGCCGCCGCGCGGGAAGGCCGGCGCCTGCGGGTCGTTGACCGCGGCCTGGGTGGCGAGCACCTCGGTGATGCGTTCGGCGCACACGGACGCTCGCGGCAGCACCACCAGCGTCATGGTCGCCATCAACACCGCCATCAGGATTTGGGTGAAGTAGGCCAGGAAGGCGGTCAGCGAGCCGACCTGCATCTGGCCGCGATCGATGCGCAACCCGCCGAACCAGATCAGCGCGACGCTGGACACGTTGACGGTCAGCGTGGTCACCGGCAGCATCACCGCCTGCCAATTGCCTGCCGTCAGCGCGGTGTTCGACAACGCGGCGTTCGCGCGGGCGAACCGGTCGCGCTCGTAGCCTTCGCGCGCGAAGGCCCGGACCACCCGGACGCCGGACAGCTGGTCGCGCATCACCCGGTTGATGCCGTCGATCAAGCCCTGCATCCGGCGGAACAGGGGCAGCATGTGCGACATCACCCAATAGTTGGCCACGGCCATGACGGGAACGCTGACCAGCAGCAGCCACGTCAGCGCGGCCTCTTGGTGGATGGCCATCAGGATTCCGCCGATGCACATGATCGGCGCGGTGACCAACACGGTGCTCGATATCTGAACCAGGTACTGGATCTGGCGGACGTCGTTGGTGCTGCGCGTCAGCAATGTGGGCGCACCGAAGCGGGCGGTCTCGTGCTCGGAGAAGGTGGTGATGTGGTCGAACATGGCCCCGCGCAAATCGCGACCGAACCCCATCCCGGTCCGGGAGCCGAAGTAGACCGCCCCGATCGCGCACAGCGCCTGCAGCCCGGTGACCGAAAGCATGATCATGCCGAGCCGGACGATCGTGGCCGTGTCACCCTTGGCGACGCCCTCGTCGATGATCGCGGCGTTGACGGTGGGCAGGTACAGCGATGCCAGCGTGCTGATCAGCTGGAGCACCATCAGCACCGCGACCGGCCGCCGGTACGGCCGGATGTACTGGCGCAGCAGTGCCAGGAGCATTTCGTAAGCGTCGCACACGGGACGCCCGCCGGCGGCCAGCCACCGCCGGACGGCCCAATCCGCGCACCGCATCCGCCGGCGCGGCTGAAACGCCTGCTCAGGCGCGTCGGTGGTTGACCCGCTGAGCTGCCGCTACAGTGCATCGTGTGGACCGGCAGCAGGCTGAGCAGAAGCAGGGTAGCGGTGCGGCGTAACTCGAGGGCGCTGGCCGTTGCGGCGTCGGCCCTGGCGATCCTGGTCCCGGCGGCTGCCGCGTGCTCCGATTCCGGCGGCAACAAACCGGGGGCGACGTCGTCGTCCTCGCCCGGGAACTCCGAGGGTCATCACGGGCCGATGTTCCCGCAGTGCGGCGGCATCAGCGATCAGACGGTGGCGGAGCTGACCAAGGTAACCGGCCTGATCAACACCGCCAGGAACTCCGTCGGATGCCAGTGGCTGGCGGGCGGCGGCATCCTCGGCCCGCACTTCTCCTTCTCCTGGTATCGCGGAAGCCCGATCGGGCGCGAGCGCAAGACCGAGGAGCTGTCGCGCGCCAGCGTCGACGACATCAACATCAACGGCCACGGCGGGTTCATCGCCATCGGAAACGAGCCCAACCTCGGTGACTCGCTGTGCGAGGTGGGCATCCAGTTCCAGGATGACTTCTTCGAATGGTCGATCAGCTTCAGCCAGAAGCCGTTTCCGCCGCCCTGCGACATCGCCAAGGAACTGGCTCGTCAGTCGATTGCGAACTCGAAATGACCAGAAGAAGCGTCCGCGCCGCCGTAGCCGTCTTGATCACCTCGCTGGTGGTGATGACGGGGTGTTCGAGGTCGGTCGGCGGCACCGCCGTCAAGGCGGGGGGCCCGACCCGCAACAACAACTCCCAGCAGCAGTACCCGAACCTGCTCAAGGAGTGTGAGGTGCTCACCAGCGACATCCTGGCCAAGACGGTGGGTGCCGACCCGCTCGACATTCAGAGCACGTTCGTCGGCGCCATCTGCCGCTGGCAGGCGGCCAACCCGGCTGGGCTGATCGACATCACCCGGTTCTGGTTCGAGCAGGGGAGCCTCAGCAACGAGCGCAAGGTCGCCGACTTCTTGAAGTACAAAGTCGAGACGCGAAACATCGCCGGGATCGATTCGATCGTGATGCGCCCGGACGACCCGAACGGCGCGTGCGGGGTCGCCAGCGACGCCGCGGGGGTGGTCGGCTGGTGGGTCAATCCTCAGGCGCCCGGTATCGACGCGTGCGGTCAGGCCCTCAAGCTGATGGAGCTGACGCTGGCCACCAACTCGTAGCGGGCTAGCGCGGCACCTCGAACCCGATCAGTGCGGCGCGCCCGAGTTCGAGGCCCTTCCAGCCGGACGGCACGGTCAGCACGGCGATCGCCGACGTCGGATACTTGACCGAAATCCGTTCGGCCGCAGCGGTATCGGTGCCCTCGCCGGCCAGCCCGAGGGCCAGGGCGGACATCGTCGGCTCGTGACCGACGACCAGCAGTGTCTGCACGTCGTCGCCGACCGCGTTGATCTCCTCGATCATGGTGCCGGGTGTGGCGCCGTACAGCCGGTCGCTATAGCGCACCGGCGCGTCGATGCGCGTGTTGGCCAACGTCTCTCGCGCGCGCGTCGCGGTGGAGCACAGCGCGGCGTCGACGGCCGGGGCGTTGGCGCGCAGCCAATCACCGGCGAGCCCGGCCTCTCGGATCCCGCGCGGCGCCAACGGCCGCTCGTGGTCGGCTACGCCGGGCGGGTAGTCGGATTTCGCGTGACGCATCAACAGCAGCGTGCGGCCATCTTTCACGGGAGTCACGCTAATCCCTATGCCGCGTCGTCGTCATCGTCATCCCGGAGCAGTTTCTCGGGGTGGTGGAAGGTGTTGGTGCGGGGCCGGCCCCAGTCCAGGCGGGGCGGGGGGATCCATTCGGTGTGGCCTTGGGTGTTTTTGCGGGTGCGCCAGCCGCCGGGTTTGAGCAGGCGGTGATGCGGGCCGCAGGCGAAGGTGAGGTCGTTGATGTCGGTGCGCCGGCTGCGGGCGTA
>NZ_LZHV01000042.1 GCF_001667275.1 Mycobacterium sp. ACS4054 | reverse complement strand
TGGACACCCCCGCCGCCCCCGCCGCCACCGCCGATCGTGGTGCCCGGCCACATCTGACACGCGGGGTCCTTGACATCCAATCGAACTATTGTTCGAATAGGTCATGCGCTGGGCGGACCAGGCTGTCGCCGTCAACGGGGAGCCCGTCGAGGACGGAGCGTTGCCGGGGTTGCAGCGGATCGGCCTGGTCCGCAGCGTGCGCGCGCCACAGTTCGAGGGCATCACCTTTCACGAGGTGCTGTGCAAGTCCGCGCTCAACAGGGTGCCGGATGCTTCGGCGCTGCCCTTCCGCTACACCGTCAACGGCTACCGCGGCTGCTCGCACGCGTGCCGCTATTGCTTCGCCCGGCCCACCCACGAATACCTGGATTTCAACTGCGGCAACGACTTTGACAGCCAGGTAGTCGTCAAGACCAACGTCGTCGAGGTATTGCGCCGCGAGCTGCGCCGGCCGTCGTGGCGGCGCGAAACCGTCGCGCTGGGCACCAACACCGACCCATACCAGCGCGCCGAGGGCCGCTACGCGCTGATGCCGGGCATCATCGGCGCCCTGGCCGAATCCGGCACCCCACTGTCGATCCTCACCAAGGGCACGCTGCTGCGCCGCGATCTGCCGTTGATTTCCGATGCGGCGCAACACGTTCCGCTATCGGTCGCCGTGTCGCTGGCGGTCGGTGACGCGGACCTGCATCGCGACGTCGAACCCGGCACGCCCACGCCTCAGGCGCGGCTTGGCCTGATCGCCGCGGTCCGCGAGGCCGGGCTGGATTGTCACGTGATGGTGGCGCCGGTGCTGCCGTACCTGACCGACTCGAAAGAGCACCTCGATCGGCTGCTTGGCCAGATCGCGGCGGCCGGTGCCACCGGTGTCACGGTCTTCGGCCTGCACCTGCGCGGTTCGACCCGCGGCTGGTTCATGTCCTGGCTGGGCCGCTCGCATCCCGAGCTGGTGTCCAGCTACCGCGAGCTGTACCGGCGCGGGGCGTACCTGCCGGCCGGCTACCGCGAATTGCTGCGGGGGCGGGCCGCGCCGCTGATCGCGAAATACGGGCTGGGCGGCGGTGAGCGCTCGTTCCGGCAACCGGCTCCGGCCCGGGTGGAGCCGGAACCCGTTCAGGCGACGCTGTTTTGAGCTATCCGCGCGGCTTTGTCAGCGTGAACTGGTCCACCACGGTCACCGCGCCGAACGGTCCGCTCACCGCGTAGTGCGTCGCCTTGATCGAGGTGTTGCCGCCCGGCTGGCCGGGGTCCACGTCGAACGCCGCGAAGCCGTAGGGGTTGTCCCGATCCCGGACGGCGGACCACGGCGCGTCCTCCATAACGTAGGTCGGCGCCTTGTGCCCGAGCCCGGGATCGAAAGCGCCGACGGCGGTCAACACGCGGCAGCGCGGCTCGGGGAACAACAGGCCGTTCGTGGGCATGGACGTGCCACCGCCGCCGATCACGACGTGCACCGTCCCCTTGGTGGAGTCGATGACGTCGTCGCGGGTGTCCACCGGCATCGGCGTGCGGGTGTCGGTCTGCAGCGTGCCGCGCACCGGGTGCGAACGCTCGTAGTGGTGTTCGTGCCCGCACAGCACCAGGTCGACCCGGTACTGATCGAACAGCGGGAGCCATTCCTCGCGGATGCCCAGGTCGGCGCCGTTGGCGGGCGCGTCGGCGGTGGAGATCGCCGTCTGGTGCATGCACACGACCACCCAGTCGATGTCGGGATCGCTTCGCGCGGCGGCGAGTTCGGCCGCCAGCCAACGCCTTTGCTCTCCTGAAGAGTAGCCGTGCACGTAGAAATTGCTGGCGTCCTGAAACGCCACGTCGTCGTTGTTCAGGCTGATCACCCGCACCGAACCGGCGGTGAACGAGTACCACAGCCCGCGGGTCTCGGTGCTCGATCCCGAGTCCGGAACCGCGAAGTAGGTCTGATAGGCGCCGTAGCCGATTGGCCCGTTGCCCCACTCGTTCTCGTGGTTGCCCGCCGCCGGCATCCACGGCCGGTAGCGCGCCGATCGGGTGTTGTTGTCGAACCAGGCCGACCAGGTGCGGATCCGGTCTTGCGCGAGGTTGGCGTAGCACAGGTCGCCGTTGACCAGATTGAACAACGGCGCCATGCGCTCGATCGCCAGGGTGGTGTCGGCGGCGGCCGGTGACCCGATGTTGTCGGTGCCGTACCGGCCGTCGGGCAATCTTGCCAGCGTCGGCGTGGACTGATCGCCAAAGCTGGTGAAGCGGAACGGCTTTCGGCCCGACGGTGCGGTTCGGAGGGTGCCCATCTGCGGCTCGGCGCCGTCGTGCACCGCGGCGTACACGTAGTCGGTGTCCGGGGTCAGGTTCGTCAGGCGCGCGTGGTTCACCCGGACTTCGGTGTTCGACCTGGCGTCCCGGTAGGTGCGGGTTTCGGCCGCCACGGTGCGCCCGAGGCCCGACGCCGGCGTGCCGAGCATCACGCGCGGGTTGCCGACGGCGTCGACGGTGTGCCAGGACACCACCGCCTCGGTGCCGGCATCGCGGCCGAATTGCAGGTGCAGCCCGCTCACCGGCGGCGCGCCGGTGCGGCCGGGCTGATACCAGAGGCCGGGCGCGGCGGGGTGCGACCACAGCAGGGCGGCCCCGCCGCCCAGGCCCGCGCCGAGGGCGGCCGAGACCGCGCCGGTCGCCAACAACCGACGGCGGCTGATGCCGGGGGCGGGCTGTTCGGGGTCGTCCACCCCTGCTTCATACCGGAGCGGGGTGAACGGCGCCCGCTAGTGGCGGTGCGACTCGAGCAGCGCGGCCTGGCCGGTGGACGGGCGGCGGCCCGCCAGCCACTCGCGGGTGGCCGCGTGCGAACGCTCGATAAGCGTTGCGCCGTGCGAGAAGTCGGCCCCGGAGATGGCGACGGGGCATAGCGGCCGGATGACCCGCAGGTCCACCGCCGGCTCGAACCGCTCGATATCGCCGGCCAGGCGATGGTTCAGGGCGAGGGTCATGGCGTGCAACGCCATGTTGACCGCCGTCTTCGGCGATTCGGGCAGGGCGCACGAGTAGCCGGTCGGCAGCACCCAGACCCGGTCGGCGCCCAGCGCGACGGCGTGCGACACCGGCGTGTTGTTCACGACGCCGCCGTCCATCATGTCGCGCCCGTCGACCCGCACCGGCGGGAAGACGCCGGGAATGGCGGCGCTGGCCGCGATCGCGTCGACCGCATTTCCCGACGACAGCAGGACATCGTTGCCGGAGATCACGTCGGTGGCCACCACGTGCAGCGGGATCGGCGCGTCCTCGAGCCGGGCGAACTCCAATTTCTCGGCCAGCAGCCGTCGCAACCCGACGTTGGGCACCAGGTGCGAGCGCCGGCCCAGTATGCCCATCGCGCCCGCGATCGGGTGGGTCGGGAAGATGTCTTTTCTCGTCAGCGACCTCCACAGGTCGGCCAGCCCGAGGATCCCCTGCCGGTCGGGCCGTGAGGCGATCCATCCGCCGTTCAGCGCGCCCACCGACGTCCCGACGATCAGGTCGGGCCGTTCCCCCTCGTCGGCCAGGGCGAGCAGCATCCCGACGTGGATCGCGCCGAGGCTGGCCCCGCCGGACAACACGAAGGCCGTGGGCACAGATGCATAGTAGAGACCTTTTCCCACGCGTAGCCCCGTAACGAATTGGGTAGCGTTTTCGATATGACGAACGTGCGAATAGTGACGACGGGGGTCGCGGTGGCGACGTTTGCGGCGGCCGCGGCGGTGGCCGTCACGCCCGCGACCTCCTCCGCGGATCCCGCCGGCCATCAGGTCACCTACACCATCACCGCCACCGGCAACCTCACCGGAAACGTCCGCTACATGAACAGCGATCCGCCCAGCCAGGCGGCCTTCGACGCGAACTCGTCGCAGTTTCTGAGCAGCGTGCAGACGGCGTTCGCCGCGGGCCAGCCGCTGGTGTACAACACGACCCTGGCCAACCCGAATCAGTGGGCGTTCGTGAACGCGAGCGGCGGGTGCCACTGGCCGGACTGCGACTCGTCGAACACGCCGCAGATCCAGTGCCAGATCGCCGTCGACGGCCAGGTCGTGGTGACGCAGAGCGCCACCACCGGGGTCACCTGCTCCACGCGGCCCTGGTAACGGGCCGCTCGGGCGGTTTCGCGGAGAGCGAACGGCGCCCGGGTCATCGATGCACCCGCAATGCGAGGAAGTACTCGTGCCGCCGGGCGTGGTCGACGGTGTAGCCCACCGCCTTGGTCACGCCGGCGTGGTCGGACTCCAGCCAGCGCTCGGTGTGCTGACGTTCGAACTCGGTCCACGACGGCACGGTGAACCTCTCGAGGACCGTGTCCGGTTGCTCCAGGCTGTGATAGAGCCCCCAGCTGTGGCCGCCCGTCCGCAACCGGGATCGCCGGACGGCGCTCATCGACTCGACGAAGTCCTCGAGGGTGTCGGTGGCCACTCGATACCGGACCGTCACCAGCACTGGTCCGTCGTTGGGGCACGGTTCGAAGACGACCATCGGCGTCGGCCACGCCCGCGAAATGTCGCGGCTCAACTTCCCGGTTTCCGGCCGCAGCCCGAGCGTGCCGACGCTGAGGGCGGTGACGCCCAGTAACGCCGCGGAGACGGTCAACGCCACGCCGAGCCCCTCCCGCGTGGCGATCACACCCCACAGGTACGAGCCGACCGCCTGAGACCCCGTGAAGACCAGCAGGTACATCGCCAGCCCGCGGGCCCGGACCCAGCGCGGCAAGTGCAGCTGGGCCGCCGCGTTCAGGGTGGTCAGCGTGATCAACCAGGTCATCCCCGACAACACAAGGAAGGGGGCGGCCGTGGCGAACGGCAACCAGACCACGGCCAGCGTGGCGGCGCCGTACGCGGCCGCGCACCCCGCCAGCAGCGTGTTCGGTGGCAGCTTCTGGCGTAACGGCGCGGGCACCGCGACGGCCAGCACCGCGCCAAAACCGATGGCGCCCAACGCGACACCGTATCCGCTGGCGCCCAGGTGCCAGGTGTCGGCGGCGCTGACCGGCAGCAGGGCCAACAGGGCGGAGGCGGGGAAGACGAAAAGGGCCGCGCGCAGCAGGATTCGGCGAAAGATCGGGCCGTTGACCGCGTAACCCAACCCGGTGATGATCGCCTGGCCGAGGTGCTCCCGTTCGACGGGGGCGATCTGCTTGGGCCGCCGCCACGCCGACAGGGCGATGATGATGCCGACGAACGAGATTGCGTTGATCGCGAACACCGCGGCCGGACCGGCCAGCGCGAGCACGACACCGCCGATGGCGGGTCCGACCACTCGGGCGATGTTCACCGAGACGCTGGCCAAAGTCGCGGCGGCCGTTATCTGCTCGCGCGGGACGACCTCGGGCTGAATCGCCTGCCAGGCCGGCGCGGTCAGCGCGGAGGCCAGGCCGATGGCCAGAGTGAACAGCAGCAGCTCCGCCGGGGTGAGCCGCCCGAAGTACGTCAGCCCCGCCAGCGCCAGCGCGACCAGCACCGCGTACGTCTGCAACACCATCAGCAGCCGCCGCTGGTCGAACACGTCGGCCAGCGCGCCGGCGAACAACCCCAGCAGCAGGGTGGGCCCCAGGCTCGCCGTCTGGACCAGCGCCACGACGGTGGCGCTGCTGTGGGCCTCCACCAGAAACCATTGCGCCGCAACGCTTTGCATCCAGGTGCCGACGTTGGAGACGAACTGGGCGATGAACAGCGAGCGGAAAACCGGATTGCGCAACGGCGCCCATACCGACACTTCCGCGGCGTCGGTGCCCTGCTGGGTCAACTCCGGCATACGGCCAACGCCTTTCGCGTCGATGCGGCGGGGTAGAAGTCTAGGGCACACACCCGACGCGCGCATGACGGAGCGCCGCCGTCGGGGCTACCCCAAATCGGGGGCCGCGAAGGTGTCGCACTTCTTCGGGTCGCCGGTCTGGTAGCCGACGGTGAACCAGTGCTGCCGTTGCTCCGACGAGCCGTGCGTCCAGGATTCGGGGTTGACCCGTCCGGTCGATTCCTTCTGGATGCGGTCGTCGCCGACCGACGCCGCGGCCGAGAGGGCGTCGGAGATGTCCTGGTCGCTCAGGGGCTGTAGGTAGGGCACGCCGGTGCTCTCCTGCTTGACGGTCGAGGCGTAGTGCGCCCAGATCCCGGCGTAGCAGTCCGCCTGTAATTCGGTGCGCACGCCGTTGCCGCCTGCGCCCTTCGCCCCTTGCTGGGCGCGCCCCAGGACGCCCTGCAATTGCTGCACATGGTGGCCGTATTCGTGGGCGACCACGTACTCCTGCGCGAACGGCCCACCGCTGGCGCCGAATTTGTCGACCAGCTCCTGGAAGAAGTCGGTGTCGAAGTACGCCGTCTGGTCGACGGGGCAGTAGAACGGCCCGACCGCCGTGGTGGCCGGCCCGCAGCCGGTGTCCACCGAACCGGTGAACAGCCGCACGTGGGGCCGGGTGTAACCCTGCATCAGCTGTTTCCACACCGCGTCCACGGAGTTGCCGGTGGCCACGACGCGGCACTGCACGTACTTGTTGGCGTCGGCGCCGGTCTTGCACTGGCTCAGGTCGAAGCCGGGCGCCGAGTAGCCGCCGGTGTTCTGCTGGGTGTTGAGCACGCGGCCCGGATCGACGCCCAGCAACAGCGCCCCGACCAGGATGAGCAGGCCCAGACCGCCGCCCCCGAGGGCCATCCCCATGCCGCCGCCGGACGAGGACGCGGTGCTGGTGTCGATCTGCATTCCCTCGTTGAAGGACATGGGGCGCTCCTAAGGTTGCCGGGTCGCGGAGTAGCGGGCGTCGGTGTAGCTGCGCAGGTTGCGCAGGAATCGGCGGAGCCCGAGGTTCAGCAGCGGCCCCACCGCGTACATGGCCAGCCGGGCCGGGCCCGCGGGCTTCTGCGCCATGGTCCACGTCAACCGGCAGCCACCCGGGGTGACCTCGACCCGGTAATCTTCGGCGAACGCGGCGACGGCCTGCGTTGAGCACTCGTTGAACCGAAAAGCCATGTGGCTGAACGGCTCCCAGGCCAGGAACTCCTCGTTGCCGACCATTCCGCCGCGCATCTCGACGACGCGGGTGGTGCCGACGCCGCGCGGTTCGGGGCTGGTCCAGGTGACCTTGGTGATCACGCTGGCCCAGCGTGGCCACGACTCGGCGTCGGCGAGCACCTCGAAAAGCTGCTCGGGCGTGATGGCGAGGTCGACGCTATTGCGGAACACGAAAGGTGCGCTGTCGATGAAGCCCAGGTCGACGTGCTCGCAGGGGAACATGAAATCAATCTAGCCGGGGCCGTCGCTGGCCGCGGCCAGCAGCGGCACCACCACATCGCTGATCGGTGTCGGCAGGCCGTGGGCCCGGCCCTTGCGGATGATCACCCTGTTGCGGATGTCCCATTCCATCGCGCGGCGGTTCTCCCGGTCGGTCAGGATCGAGGTGCTCATGTCCTCGGGAACGTGACGGAACATCTCGGCCAGCTCGGCGACGATGCCGTCGGGCAGCTTGGCGCCCTCGGCGCGCGCGACGGCCAGGCATTCGGCGACGTAGCGCCGCGACAGTTCGGCGATATCGTCGCGGCGGAACATCCCGGACCGCCGGCCCGACAGCGCCATGAACCCGGCCAGCGCGTTCGTCAGCAGCTTGCGCCAGGCCGCGGTGATGAAGTCGGGGTCGCAGTCCACCCGGCACCCGGCGCCGCGCAGCAGCTCGGCGATCGTCTGGGCGGACGGCCCGCTGGGCAGCACCAGGGCGGCCTCGGTGCGCAGCCGCACCCAGCCCTGCGGCTGGGTTTCGGCGGAGTACCAGACGATGCCCGGGACCACGGGCGACGACGGGCAGTGCGGTTGCACCTGCTCGACCTGCTCGACCCCGTTCTGCAGCACGGTGACGATCGTGTGCTCGTCACAGAGCCGGGCCAGCCACCCGGCCGCCGCGTCGTTCTGGGTGGCCTTGACCGCGAGCACCACGACGTCGACCGGGCCGGTAACCGAGCCGGGGTCGGTGTGCACGGGGCCGGGCACCACGATCGGATCCGCCCCGTCGGGCCGCAATTCGATGCCGTCCCGCGGGGTGTGCCCGCACACCACCACCCGGTGTCCGGCCTTGTGCAGCAGCGCGGCGACCGTCGTGCCGACGGCGCCGGGGCCGACTAGTGCGATGGTGGTGGCAATAGGACCGAAACTACCTGCTCTAGACTGGTCACTCGTCCAAAGCCTGCTGAAAGGGAGTGTTTGTGCTGCGCAGCCACGCCGCCGGTTCGCTGAGAAGCAGCGACGCCGGGCAGCAGGTGACGTTAGCGGGCTGGGTGGCTCGCCGCCGCGACCACGGCGGCGTCATCTTCATCGACCTGCGGGACGCCTCGGGCATCGCCCAGGTGGTGTTCCGCGCCGAAGACGTGCTGGCCCAGGCGCACCGGCTGCGCGCCGAGTTCTGCGTCGCGGTGACCGGCGTCGTCGAGATCCGCCCGGAAGGCAACGCCAACCCCGAGATCGCCACCGGCGAGATCGAGGTCAACGCCGCGTCGCTGTCCGTGCTCGGCGAGAGCGCGCCGCTGCCCTTTCAGCTCGACGAGCCCGCCGGCGAGGAGCTGCGGCTGAAGTACCGCTACCTGGACCTGCGTCGCGACGGCCCGGCCGCGGCAATTCGCTTGCGCTCCAACGTGAATGCCGCCGCCCGCGCGGTGTTGGCGGCCCACGACTTCGTCGAGATCGAGACGCCGACGATCACCCGCTCGACGCCGGAGGGCGCGCGCGACTTCCTGGTGCCCGCCCGGCTGCACCCCGGCTCGTTCTACGCCCTGCCGCAAAGCCCGCAGCTGTTCAAGCAGCTGCTGATGGTGGCCGGCATGGAGCGCTACTACCAGATCGCCCGCTGCTACCGCGACGAGGATTTCCGCGCCGACCGCCAGCCCGAGTTCACCCAGCTCGACATGGAGATGAGCTTCGTCGACGCCGAGGACATCATCGCGATCTCCGAGGAGATTCTGTCCGCGCTGTGGGCGCTGATCGGCTACCGGATCCCGACGCCCATCCCGCGGATCAGCTACGCGGACGCGATGCGCCGCTTCGGCTCCGACAAGCCGGACATGCGGTTCGGGCTTGAGCTCGTCGAGTGCACGGAGTTCTTCAAAGACACCACGTTTCGGGTGTTCCAGGCGCCCTACGTCGGTGCGGTGGTCATGCCGGGTGGTGCCTCGCAGCCGCGGCGCACGCTGGACGGCTGGCAGGAGTGGGCCAAACAGCGCGGGCACCGCGGGCTGGCCTACGTGCTGATCACCGACGACGGCACGCTGGGCGGCCCGGTGGCCAAGAACCTGAGCGACGCCGAACGGGACGGCCTGGCCGCGCACGTCGGGGCCAAGCCGGGGGACTGCGTCTTCTTCTCGGCCGGGCCGCCGAAGTCCTCGCGCGCGCTGCTGGGTGCCGCCCGGAACGAGATCGCCGACCGGCTCGGCCTCATCGATCCCGAGGCGTGGGCGTTCGTCTGGGTGGTCGACCCGCCGCTGTTCGAGCCCGCCGACGAGGCGACCGCCGCCGGTGACGTGGCCGTCGGCTCGGGCGCGTGGACCGCGGTGCATCACGCGTTCACCTCGCCGAAGCCCGAGTACGAAGGCGTGGTCGACACCGATCCCGGCAACGTGCTGGCCGACGCCTACGACATCGTCTGCAACGGCAACGAGATCGGCGGCGGCTCGATCCGTATCCACCGCCGCGACATCCAGGAGCGGGTGTTCGCCGTGATGGGCCTGGACCACGCCGAGGCCGAGGAGAAGTTCGGATTCCTGTTGGAGGCGTTCACCTTTGGCGCGCCGCCGCACGGCGGAATCGCGTTCGGCTGGGACCGGATCAACGCGCTGCTGTCCCGGGTGGACTCGATCCGCGACGTGATCGCCTTCCCGAAGACCGGCGGCGGCGTCGACCCGCTCACCGACGCGCCGGCTCCGATCACCGCGCAGCAGCGCAAGGAGTCCGGAATAGACGCTAAACCGGAGAAGGTTGACCAGGCATGACTGAAATGCCCGATACCCAGACCATCAACGCGTTCAACCAGAGCATCATCGACGAGTTCCACGCGAACGGCGGCAAGGTCGGTGGCCAGTTCGAGGGCGCCAACCTGCTGCTGCTCACCACCACCGGCGCCAAGTCGGGCGCGCAGCGGGTGTCACCGCTGGCGTACTTCGACATCGACGGCAAGCTGATCATCATCGGCTCGTTCGCCGGCGCCCCCGTCAGCCCGGCGTGGGTACACAACCTGCGGGCCAACCCGCAGGCGCGCGTCGAGATCGGGACCGACGAATTCGCCGTCACCGCACGCGAATTGCCGTCCGACGAGCGCGACGCGCTCTTCGACAAGATCACCGCGGCCGCGCCCGGCTTCGCCGAGTACCAGTCCAAGACCAGCCGGGTCATTCCGTTGTTCGAGTTGCAGCGCACCTAGGCCCGTGGGCACATCGCGGCGGACGGGGCCATCGGTTCTCCTCGCCGCCGCGCGGGCGGGCGGGAAGCGGCTGCGCCTGGTGTGGTTCAACCTGGTGCAGACCGCCGTTGCGGCGGGTCTGGCCTGGTACATCGCCCACGACGTGCTGGCGCACCCCCAGCCGTTCTTCGCGCCGATCGCCGCCGCCGTGTCGTTGTCGACGAGCAACGTGCTGCGCGCGCAACGCGCCATCCAGATGATGGTCGGGGTCACCCTCGGGATCGGGGTCGGCTCGGTGGTGCAGGCCCTGCTGGGTCCCGGGGCGGTCCCCATCGCGATCGCCGCCTTCGTCGCGCTGGGCGCCGCGGTGTTCATCGGGGGCGGCTTCATCGGGCACGGGATGATGTTCGCCAACCAGACCGTCGTGTCGGCGATCCTGGTGCTCGCGCTCTTCCGCAGCGGCCTGGGCTGGGAACGCATCTTCGACGCCCTGATCGGCGGCGCGCTGGCGATCGTCTTCGCCGTCCTGCTGTTCCCCGCGGACCCGCTCACGCTGCTGCGCAACGCGCGCGTCGGCGTGCTCGGGGTGCTGCACGACGTCTTGACGCGGGCCGCGGACGTCGCCGCCGGGCGCAAAGACCCGCCGCCGGACTGGCCGCTGACGGCCGTCGACCGGGTGCACGAGCAGCTCAGCGGACTGCTCGAGGCGCGCACCACCGCCCGCCACGTCGTGACCATCGCCCCGCGGCGGTGGCGCCTGCGCGGCACCATCGAGGCCGCCGATCACCAGGCCGTGCACGTGGCCCTGCTGGCCGGCTCGGTGCTGCAACTCGCGCGCGCCGTGGCCCCCGACGCCGACGGCCATCGCGAGCATCTTTCGCAGCCCGTGCACACCGTGCTGGTGGTGCTCGGCGCCGCGACGGCCCTGGCCGACTCCGATCCGGCCGGCGCATGCGCCTACACCGCCTCGGCGCGCCGACACGCTTCGGAATTGCAGTCGACCGCGTCCGGGAAAAGGCAGCTGATCCTCGCCGACGTGGTCAGCGCCTGCGTCGACGACCTGCAGCGGGTGATCGACCTCCGGCGCGTGTGAGGAGCTTCAGCGGGAGTCGGCCAGAAACTCCTGGACCAACTTCCGCGGGGCCTGGGTCAGCCACGCCTCGGTTATCAGCTCCTCGAGGTCGCGGACCGAGATCGCGGACAGCTTGACCAGCACCGCCGGATAGCCGTCGAAATGCGGGGTGGTGAAATACACGGTCGGCTCGTCGGCGATCAACCCGAACTTGACGCCCTCGTCGGACACCCGCACGCCCAGGATGTCGCCCTCGGGCGGTTCCGACCCGCCCCGCGCCAGCTCGTCGCGCTCAGACGGGCGCAGCGGCCGCTCCCAGGCCAGCAACTTCTTGCCGACCCGCCAGTCATGCGGTGACGGCTCCGAGGTGAGTGCCAGCTCGTTCACGATGCGGGCGACGTCGTACCACGTGGCCACAATTCGATTGTGCTCCCGGTTTGGCCACGAGTGCCGCTGTATTGGCAAACGGTTTCGCGGCGCGAACGGCGCGCAACCGCCCGGTGTGTGATGTGATCAGCCTTGTGCTTGAAGCTGATGCCGGGGGCGCCCGCCGCCATCGAGTCACCCACCGCACCGAGTACCGCTACTCCGACGTCGTGACCAGCTCCTACGGCCGTGGCTTCCTCACCCCGCGCGACTCGGCACGGCAGCGCTGCATCGCCCACCGGCTGACCATCGACCCCGCCCCAGCCGACGTCTCCACCAGCTTCGACGTGTACGGCAACATCAGCTCGTATTTCCACGTCACCGAGCCGCACCACACCCTGATCGTCACCAGCGACTCCATCGTCGACGCGTATCCGCCGGCACCGGGGCGCTACACCAGCGGCCCGGCGGTTCAACCGTGGGAGGCCTCCCGGCCGACGGGGGGCAAGGGGGCGCTGGCCGTCGAGTTCACCTTGGACCTGATTCCGCCCGAGATCACCGATGAGGTCCGCGAATACGCGGCGCCCAGTTTCGCCCCGGAGCGCCCGCTGGTCGATGTGCTGCGCGACCTCACATCGCGGATTTTCGCCGACTTCACCTACCGCTCGGGGTCCACCACGATTTCCACCGGGGTAAAAGAGGTTCTGGCGGCCCGGGAGGGGGTATGTCAGGACTTTGCACGGCTGGCAATCGCCTGCCTGCGCGCCAACGGTCTTGCAGCCAGCTACGTGTCCGGCTACCTGGCCACCGACCCGCCACCGGGGAAGGATCGAATGATCGGTATTGACGCCACCCACGCCTGGGCGGCGGTGTGGACACCGCAGGAGCCCGGCCAGTACGAATGGCTCGGGCTCGACCCAACCAACGACCAGCTGGTCGACGAGCGTTACATCATCGTCGGACGCGGCCGCGACTACGCCGACGTGCCGCCGCTGCGGGGCATCATCTACACCGACTCCGAACACAGTGTGATCGACGTCGCGGTCGACGTGGTGCCCTTCGAGGGAGATGTGCTCCATGCGTGACTTCAACTGCCCGAACTGCGGCCAGCGCCTGACGTTCGAGAACTCCACCTGCCTGAATTGCGGCAGCGCGCTGGGGTTTTCGCTCGAGCAGATGGCCCTGCTGGTGATCGCCGAGGAGAACGCCGGCGAGCACGCCGGTTTCGTGGATGCCGCCGAGTATCAGCTGTGCGCCAATCTGCAACTGGCCGAATGCAATTGGCTGGTTCCCGTCAACAACCCGCGGCTGCTGTGCACGTCCTGCGCGCTGACCACCGTGCGGCCCAACGACGCCGACACCGCCGGCCTGGCCGAGTTCGCCCGCGCCGAGGCGGCCAAGCGGCGGCTGATCGCCGAGCTGCACGAGCTCAAGCTGCCGATCATCGGGCGCGAGGAGGATCCCGAGCAGGGGTTGGCCTTCCACCTGCTCTCCAGCGCGAAGGAGAAGGTGTTCACCGGCCATGACAACGGCGTGATCACCCTGGACCTGGCCGAGGGCGACGACGTGCACCGCGAGCAGCTGCGGGTCGAGATGGAGGAGCCGTACCGCACTCTGCTCGGACACTTCCGGCACGAGATCGGCCACTACTACTTCTACCGGCTGATCGCCCCGTCCAGCGACTACCTGGTGCGCTTCAACGAGCTGTTCGGCGATCCCGACGCGGACTATCAGGAGGCACTCGACCGCCATTACAGCGAGGGCGCACCCGAGGGCTGGCAAGAGGACTTCGTGTCCTCCTACGCCACCATGCATCCCGCCGAGGACTGGGCCGAGACCTTCGCCCACTACCTGCACATCCGCGACACCCTGGACACCTCGGCGTGGTGCGGCTTCGCGTCGGCATCGGCGACGTTCGACCGGCCGGCGTTGGGGCCCAGCGCTTTTCAGACGATCATCGACATGTGGCTGCCGCTGTCGTGGTCGTTGAACATGGTGAACCGGTCGATGGGCCACGATGACCTGTACCCGTTCGTGTTGCCGGTCGCGGTGCTGGAGAAGATGAAGTTCATCTACACCGTGATCGACGAGATGACCTCAGACGCGCGCGGACCCGCAGCCATCGCGGGTTAGGCTGGGCGATGTGCTTTTCCATCACCGCCGATCTGGTGGTGGGCACCGCCCTCGTGCCGGTTGCGGTGGCGAGCCTGCGCGAGGTGAAGCACTGGCGTGAGGTGCCTTTCGCTTCGCTGCCGGCGGTGTTCTCGGTCCACCAGTTCCTCGAGGCGGCGGTGTGGCCCAATCGCGTTGTCTCGGCCGGGTTCGCGAACTTCGCCATGCACGCCTACGTGTTCATCGCGCTGCCGGTGCTTCCACTGCTGGTGCCCGTGGCGATCCTGATGCTCGAGCCGCGCGGGGCGCGGTTACGGGTGGCGCCCTTCGCGGTGCTCGGCGCGGTGGTGTCGGCCTACCTGGCCGTCGTCGTCCTGGCCAAACCGGTCGGGGTGACGAGGTGCCCGCACGTGCTGGAATACCAGACCGCCTCCCGCGACAGTTATCTGTGGGCGGTGCTCTACATCCTCGCCGTCATCGGGCCGGCCCTGATGTCGGGCTATCGCTCCATCGTGGTGTTCGGTTTGGCGAACCTGGTGGGGCTGGTGCTCGTCGCTATGTTCTATTTCGAGGCGTTCGCGTCGGTGTGGTGCATCTACGCCGCCGTGATGTCGGTGCTGGTGCTGGTGCACATGGTGCGCCGGCGCCGGATGCCCGATCCGCACCGGTACCGGGGTGTCGGCCCGGACCGGCCGGTGCCCGTTCGCTCTTGAAATCCCTTGTGTCACTTTAGTTCCAAGAGTCACAGGGCGGGCATTTTTGTCGGTGGGTGTTCCTAGTGTGTGGGTATGGGTGCGAGCAGTCGTGAGGAGATCGTCGAGGTCATCGACGCGCTCGGCGACGATGCGGACCGCTTGTGCGAGTTGTCGTTTGACGTGCTCACCACGCCGGAGCGGTTGCGCGTCTTGGAGCGGGTGGAAAGCGTGGCCCGCCAGCTGCGCACGCCCCAGCACGCGCTGATCAACCAGCTCGACGCGCAGGGCAGTGCCGAGGAGCTGGGCGGCTCGCTGCCGACGGGGCTGGCCGACCGGTTGCGCATCACCAAGGCCGAGGCCGCCCGGCGCATCGGGGAAGCCCGCGAACTCGGGCAGCGCCGGGCGCTGACCGGCGAGCCGTTGCCGCCGAAATTGAGCGCGACCGCGGCCGGCCAGCGCGCGGGACTGATCGGCGACGGCCACGTCAACGTGATCCGCGGCTTCCTGGCCCAGCTGCCGGCCGAGGTCGACGCGTTGACCCGCCAGGCCGCCGAAGCCGACCTGGCCGCCAAGGCCGCCGGGTATCGGCCCGACGAGTTGGCCAAATACGCCCGGCGGGTGATGGACTGGCTGCACCCCGACGGGGAATTCAGCGACGCCGAGCGGGCCCGCAAGCGCGGAATCACGTTGGGCAAGCAGGACTTCGACGGCATGTCGCGCCTCAGCGGCCTGCTCACCCCGGAGTTGCGGGCCGCCATCGAGGCGATGCTGGCCAAGCTGGCGGCCCCCGGGGCGTGCAACCCCGACGACGAGACCCCGGTGGTCGATGCGACTCCCGATGAGGAGGCGGTGCGCCGTGACACCCGCAGCACCGCCCAACGCAACCATGACGCGTTCGTGGCCGGCCTGCGCGGGTTGTTGGCGTCGGGCAATCTGGGTCAGCACAACGGGCTGCCGGTGTCGATCGTGGTGACCACCACCTTGCAGGACCTCGAGGCCGCCGCCGGTAAGGCCTTGACCGCCGGCGGCACCCTGGTGCCGATGGCCGATGTGATCCGCTGGGCCGGCCACGCCCACCATTACCTGGCGATCTTCGACAAGGGCCGGTCGCTAACGCTGCACCACACCAAACGCTTCGCCTCGCCGGCGCAGCGAATCATGTTGTACGCCAAGGATCGTGGCTGCACGCGGCCGGGATGTGATGCGCCGGCCTACCACAGCCAGGTCCACCACGTCCGCGGCTGGACCGCCACCCACCGCACCGACGTCGACGACCTGACCCTGGCCTGCGGCCCGGACAACCGACTCGCCGAAAAAGGCTGGACCACAAGGACCAACGCCCGAGGCGAAACCGAATGGCTACCCCCGGCACACCTGGACCGCGGCCAACCCCGAACCAACAGTTTTCACCACCCCGAGAGATTCCTGCGCGACGGAGATGACGATGACCCCGTTTGACGCGCCGCCGAACCGGGAGGACGACGAAGCCGCTTGACGCTAGGCCGGCATCACCCGGCGAACGTCCGGCCCCCACAGCGGCTGTACCGCCGGCAGGGCCAGCTGCGTGGTGGTGATGACGTCGGCCAGTTCGCGCAACTGTGCGTGCACCGAACCGAGCAGATCGGACAGCTCGGCGCGCAGCCCGTCGGCACTGACGGCCTCCAGTTCGCCGGGATGCGAGCGGCGCAGCAGGGTGCCGATCTCGTCGACCAGTCGCTCCGGGCGCGACGAACCCGACGCGCCGGGCAGGTCCTTGAGGTTGGCCCGCAGTCGCTCCACCTGATACAGCAACGACCGCGGGTTCTGCGCGTCGAACAGCATCAGCTCGGTCACCGCGGCGACGCTGACCTTGCCCACGGTGCGGCGCCGGTAGATGACCGAGGACTCGCATGCCACCAGCGTCGCCTCGATGATCGTCTGTTCGGCGGCCGCGCGCCGGACCGCGATCAGCGTTTCCCGCAGCAGCGCGGTCAACCAGAGCCCACGTTCGATGCGCTTGCCGATGTCCATCATCGTCCAGCCCACGTCGCGAACCATCGACTCGCCGGCCACCCCGGCCAGGGTCAGCATCCCGGACAGCGTCTGCACCTGGGCCGATGCCAGCAGCGCGTCGGCCTCGGCCAGCGAGTCCGGCGGCTCGCGCCGCTGGGCCAGCGCGCGCTCCACCCCGGCCAGCACCATCCAGGTGTCGTTGGACATCTGGTCGCGCACCGCCCTGGCCGCGAGCGCCAAGCCCTCCACCGACTGCACCAGGGACCCGGACCGGTCCGGATCCACCGTCAAAGACCACAACGTCGAAGGGGCGACGGCGATCATCTCCGCCCCATCAACGGGACTGCCGTCGGCGGCGGTGTCGGTCCCGGTGATCCGGCCCAGTGCGGCCAACAGCACCGGGACGCACTCGCTTTCCTCGGTGTGCTGCTGGTGCCGGTAGACGTGGAACCTGTCCCGGGCGACCAACAGCAGCCGCGCCATGTTCTCCGCGCGCTCGCCGTACCGGCCGATCCAGAACAGGTCGGACAGCACGCGCGGCGAGCTGACGCCCCAGGTTCCCGCGGCCGTCTTCGCCGGGGCAGGCGGCGCTGGCAGGCTCACGGCCTCGGCCCGCGCGCGCTCGGTCGGACGCACCCAAACATCCTTCGCCGCAACGGTTTCCAGCGTATACGCGGCCGGCCCGGGCGCCAGCACGTAGCCGACGCCGCCGATCATCGGGGCGTACCCGCTGCGCTGGGCCACGTTGAACAACCGGATGCCGACGCCGGCCGACGACAGCACCCCGGCGTGGTCGGTGGGCGCCGACGAGAACTGCGGCAGCTCCTGACCGATCCACTGCCAGGGCATCTTCTCGATGCGCCCGGCCAACTGCGCCAACTCATAGGACGAAAGGGTGGGCCCGACAAGGGTTTTCCCGCCGACGGTCGACTTCACCAGCAGCGATGACAGGTTCGCCAGCAGGTGCGAGCGTTCGGCGTCGATGCCGCCCCAGTAGACCGGCGCCGTCTGCAGCAGCGGGGCCTCGGCGAGCAGATGCTCGGACAGCTGCGGCAGGAACCGCAGCAGCCCAGGGTTTTCCAGGATTCCACTGCCCAGCGTGTTGACCACGGTCACGGTCCCGCGGCGCGACGCCTCCACCAGACCGGCCACCCCGAGCCGGGAGTCGGCGCGCAGATCCAGCGGGTCGGTGTAGTCGGCGTCCACCCGGCGCAGCACCACGTCCACCCGTTTCAACGTGCCCAGCGAGCGCATCCACATCTTGCCGTCGCGCACCACCAGGTCCGCGCTCTCCACCAACGGGAAGCCCAGCAGCGTGGCCAGATACGCCTGATCGAAGGCGGTTTCGGAGAAGATGCCCGGGCTGAGCACCACCACCACCGGATCCTGCGCGTCGTCGGGCGCGGCGTCGATCAGCGCCAGGCGCAACGCCTGGGCGAACGGCGTCGTAGGGCGCGGGGCGATCCTCTCGTACAGGTCCGGAATCGAGTGCGCGACCACGCGCCGGTCGGCCAACGCGTAACCGGCGCCCGACGGCGCCTGCGTCCAGTCGGCGTTCACCCGAAAGGTGCCGTCGGGCAGCCGGCTGACGTCGCAGGCGTGCAGGAAAAGCTGGTGATGCCCGGGCACTTCGATGCCGTTGGCGGCGCGCACGTAACCGGGATGGGCGAAGAGCAGCTCCGGCCGCAGGACACCCTGTGTGAGCAGGCTGCGCGGCCCGTACAGGTCGGCGAGCACGGCGTCGAGCAGCCGCGACCGCTGCACCAGCCCGGCCTCCAGCGCCTCCCATTCGGCGGCGGACAGCACGATCGGCAGGGTGTCCAGGATCCACGGCCGCGGCTCGAGCCCGTGCCCGCCGGGTTCGACGTCGGTGTAGGTGATGCCGTCGCTGTCGATCAAGCTGCGGACCACCGAGCGCAGCCGGTCCAGCCCCGGCCGGCCGCGTTCGGCGATGGTGTCGGCCAGCTCGGCCCAGGCCGGCCGCACGTTGCCGTCCTGGTCGACGAATTCGTCGTAACCTGCGGCCGGCCCGTGCCGAAGATCGAAGAGCGCCTCCTGGGCGCGCGCGGCCCGGTAGCCGGCCAGGAGGCGGTCGGCGTCGTAACGGTCCTCGTAGCGGTCTTCGTGACGGCCACCAGCGGCCGCCGCGGGTGCGCCGGTGCCGAATGTCATGTCCGCAAACGCCATTACCGCGAAACGGTACGCACGCGACGCAGGTCGAGGATGCCCGGCGCGCCGATGTCGGTGAAGATGCGCGCCTGTTTTTCCCGGATGTCGGACAGGTCGAGCTTGCCGGGGGTGAAGCCGGTGGCCTCGAAGCGGCGGGCGCGGCGCGCCTCGGCCTCGACCGCGTTGACGGGCGGCTCGTCGTAGGCCCGCCCGCCGGGATGCGCGACGTGATAGGTGCACCCGCCGCGCGAGGTGCCCGTCGTCAGGTCGACGAGCTCGAACTGCAGCGGCACGTCGGTGCTGATCGTCGGGTGCAGCGCGCTCGGCGGCTGCCAGGCCTTGAACCGCACCCCGCCCACGTGGATATCGGGGTTGTCGGTCGCCAGCAGCGGCACCGGGTAGCCGTTGACCGTCACCACGTAGCGGTGCCGGTCGGCGCCGATGATGCGGATCTGGATGCGCTCGACCGACGAGTCGACGTAGCGGGCGGTGCCGGTGGCGGTGGCCTCCTCGCCCAGGGTGTTCCACGGCTCGATCGCCCCGCGCAGCTCGATCTCCACGCCGTCGAACACCGCGGTGCCGATGCGCGGGAAGCGGAATTCGGTGAAGGGATCCAGCCAGCTGGTCTCGAACGCGATGCCGTGCGCGCGCAGGTCGGCGGCGACGTCGGCGATGTCGTGAATGAGGAAGTGCGGCAACAGGTATCGGCCATGCAAGTTGGCGCCGTGCCGGATCAGCGGGGCGCGCAGCGGCTCGTCCCAGAACCACGCCACCAACGAGCGCACCAGCAGCGACTGCACCATCGCCATGCGCAGGTGCGGCGGCATCTCGAACCCGCGCAACTCCAGCAGGCCGAGCCGGCCGCGGGGGCTGTCGGGGCTGTACAGCTTGTCGATGCAGAACTCGGCGCGGTGGGTGTTGCCGGTGATGTCGGTCAGCAGGTGGCGCAGCGCCCGGTCGATCATCCAGGGCCGGGGGGCGTTGCCGCCGAAAGGCCCGGCCAGCCGGGCGATCTCGGCGAACGCGATCTCGAGTTCGTAGAGCGCCTCGGCGCGGCCCTCGTCGACCCGGGGGGCCTGCGAGGTGGTGCCGACGAACCGGCCGGCGAACAGATACGACAGCGACGGGTGCCGCTGCCAGTACGTCAGCAGCGAGACCAACAGGTCCGGCCGCCGCAGCAGCGGCGAGTCCGCGGGCGTGACGCCGCCCAGGGTGATGTGGTTGCCGCCACCCGTGCCGCCGTGGGTGCCGTCGACGTCGAAGGACTCGGTGGAAAGCCGCGCCAATCGCGCCTGCTCGTAAAGGGTTTCGAGCTGCTGGCGCTGCTCGGCGAAGCTGGCGCTGGGCGCGACGTTGACCTCGATGACGCCGGGGTCGGGGGTGATCGTCGTCGAACGCAGCCGCGGGTCCGGCGGAGGTTCGTAGCCCTCGATCACCACCGGGCAGTCGGCCTTGGCCGCGGCCGCCTCGACACGGGCGATGAGATCGACGAAGTGATCCAGCGCCTCGCTGGGCGGCATGAAAATGTAGAGCAGCCCGTCGCGAACCTCGGCGACCATCGCGGTGGGCGGCGCAGAGTCGGAGTCCTCCACCACCGCCGCGTCCGACTCCGTCGACAACGCGTCCCCGGCGGTCTGGGGATCGGCGTCGAACGTCGGCCGCGGCGGCCGCCAGCTGATGGAATCCAGCGGCAGCCGCAGCCCGGCCGGAGAATCGCCGTGCAGCAACACGATTCGACCGCGGCGCAGCCGCCAGTCGGCGCTGGCCCAGCCCATGCCGTCGTCGCGGCGGTGCAGCGGCAACACGAAAGCCGCGGGGGCCGTGACGGATTCGTCGAGCCGTGCCAGCAGGGCGGCGCGCTCGCCGGGGGAGTCGCGGTCGAGATCGTCGGCCGGATGCACCGGCTCACCCTCGGGCTGGCGCACCTTGTCCGCCAGCCGGTGCAGCGGGTCCTCGTAGGCGGCCCGCACCTGGGTGAGGGGCAGCCCCAGACCGTCGGCGACCCCGGCGAGCACCTGATACGCCGCCTCCTCGTCGACGGGGGCCGGCCGGTCGCCCCAGGGGTCGGCCAGCAGCGCGTCGTCGGTCCACAGCGGTCGCCCGTCGGTGCGCCAGTACAACGCAATCTGCCAGCGCGGCAACGGTTCTCCCGGATACCAGCGGCCCTGCCCGCGCTGGATCAACCCGTTGGGAGCCCACTCCTGTTTCAGGCGCGCCGCCAGGTCGGAGGCGCGCTGGCGCTTGTGCGGTCCGTCGGCCGCCGTGGTCCACTCCTCGGCGACCTGGTTGTCGACGGAGACGAAGGTCGGCTCACCGCCTATGGTCAGCCGCACGTCGGCGGCGGCCAGCCGCTCGTCGACGCGCCGCCCGACCTCACAGATCGTTTCCCAGGCGGCGTCGGTGTAGGGCAGCGTGACGCGGGGGTCCTCGTGGATGCGGGTGACGGTGTTGGAGAACTCCAGCACCGATTCGCACGGTTCGGTGCCGCCGCTGATCGGCGCCGCGGACGCCGGGTGTGGGGTGGCCGCCAACGGGATGTGGCCCTCGCCGGCGAACAGACCCGAGGTCGGGTCCAGCCCGATCCACCCCGCGCCGGGGATGTACACCTCGGTCCAGGCGTGCAGGTCGGTGAAGTCGGCGGCGGGCCCCGACGGCCCGTCGAGCGCCTCCACGTCGGAGGCCAACTGCACCAGATACCCGGACACGAAGCGCGCGGCCAGCCCCAGCTGGCGCAGGATCGACACCAACAACCACGCCGAATCGCGGCACGAGCCGACCCCGGTGCGCAGCGTGTGGTCCGGCGTCTGGACGCCGGGCTCCATCCGCACGCTGTAGGCGACGTCGGCGTTGACGGCGTGGTTGAGGGCGACAAGCAGGTCGATGGTGCGCGTGCCCTCGCCCACCGAGAAGTTCTCCACCCACGCCCGCGTGAGCTTGCCCGGGCCCGACCCGTCGCCCTCTTCGTCGATCGGCCGCAGGTAGGGCTCGAGGTCGGCGGCCAGCTCCTTGGGGTAGGTCAGCCCGCCGGCGGGCCACGTCTCGGCCCAGTCCTCGATGAAGAAGTCGAACGGGTTGATCACCTTGAGGTCGGCGATCAAGCCGACCGTGATGGTCAGCCGCCGCGTCGGATTCGGAAACACCAGGCGCGCAAGGAAATTGCCGACGGCGTCCTGTTGCCAGTTGATGAAGTGCTCGTCGGGCTCGATGCGCAGCGAGTACGCCTCGAGCGGCGTGCGGCAATGGGGCGCCGGGCGCAGCCGCACGACGTGCGGATACACCCGGACCGCCCGGTCAAAGGTGTAGCTGGTGCGGTGCTCCAGCGCGACTTTGATGCTCATAACAAGGTGATCTCATCACAAGCGGCACAAGGCCGCAGCGCACCGCAGCCAGCGCTTACCGTGCTGTAACTTCGGACGCTGACCGGCGCTTATGCCGGCTGCGGCCCCGGCGGCGGGCCCGGTTGGTACCCGGGCTGCTGCGGCGAGACGACCTGGCCGCCCGTCAGCTTGCGGTAGGCGTAGGTCAGGATCAGGCCGTCGAGCGGAGCGGCCACCAGCAGGCCGAGGCCGCACGTGACGAAGCCGGCGATGGTCAGGGCCAGCACCACCAGCCACACCAGCAGCGCGTTCGCGAAGTTCGATCCGACGAGCGAGAAGCTGGACGTGAAGCCGCCGATGGCCGACTCGGAGCGATCGACGACGTACAGGATGGTGAACTGCACGAAAAGGCTCAGCACCAGGCCCGGCACGAAGCAGAGCGAGTAGCCGATCGAGGTGAGCACGCCCACGATCAGCGCGGCCAGAAAAGCCATGCCCAGGTTGCGCGGCTTGAAGAACGAGCCGATGGTCACCGGGCGTCCGTCGGCGATGTCCAGGCAGCCGGACAGGAAGCCGGCTTGCGCGAAGGCCGTCACGAGGTAAGTCAGCAGGGTGCCGAGGATGAAGACGCCCAGCCCGGGCCCGGTGAGGTTCGTCGTGAAATAGAAGCCGTAGTTATCGCTGGTCGTGGTGTCCGGCGACATGTTCTGGCCCACGAAGCTCACCGCGGAGGCCGCCGCGAACAGCAGGCCATAGACCAGCGCCGGCACGATCAGCGTCAGGGCGTTCTTGGTGAAGGTGTTCCAGGCCCAACCGAAGGCGTCACCGATGCTGAAGGCGGGCGTCGTCGGTGACCCGTAGCCCGGCTGGGGGTAGCCGCCGTAGCCCGGGGGCGGCGGCGGCGGTGCGCCGTAGCCGGAAGGGGGGCCGTAGCCCGGCGCCTGCGGTGGCGTTGCGCCGTAACCGGACGGCGGTGTGCCATAGCCGGACGGCGGGGCGCCGTAGCCGGGGGGCGGTGGATAGCCCGGGGGATTCTGCTCGCTCCCGTGGGGATCGGGCGGGGTGCCTGGGTATTCGGGAGGCTGGCTCATGTCCGTCCTAGCTGTTGACTCAACCTGTGGGCACGCGCACACGGGAACTTAGCAAAGATGTCGGGGCGGCGCCCGGATTCGTTTTCGTGGTATGCCTGAAGCCGTGTCCGACGGTCTTTTTGACCTGCCCGGCGCGGCGCCGGCGAGCGACCACGGGCTGGGCGTGTCGGCCGGCGCGCCGCTGGCGGTGCGCATGCGCCCGGCCTCGCTGGACGAGGTGGTCGGGCAGGATCACCTGCTGGCGCCCGGATCGCCGCTGCGCCGCCTGGTCGAGGGCTCGGGCGTGGCGTCGGCCATCCTCTACGGCCCGCCCGGCAGCGGCAAGACCACGCTGGCCGCGCTGATCTCGCAGGCGACCGGCCGCCGGTTCGAGGCGCTGTCGGCGCTGTCGGCCGGGGTCAAGGACGTGCGCGCGGTCATCGAAAACGCGCGGAAGGCGCTCCTCATCGGCGAGCAGACCGTGCTGTTCATCGACGAGGTGCACCGCTTCTCCAAGACCCAGCAGGACGCCCTGCTGTCGGCCGTGGAGAACCGGGTGGTGCTGCTGGTGGCGGCGACCACCGAGAACCCGTCGTTCTCGGTGGTGGCGCCCCTGCTGTCCCGGTCGCTGATCCTGCAACTGCGGCCGCTGGGCGCCGACGACATCCGCACGGTGGTGCAGCGCGCGATCGACGATCCGCGCGGCCTGGGCGGCCGGGTCGCGGTGACGCCGGACGCCGTCGAGCTGCTGGTGCGGCTGGCCGCCGGCGACGCCCGGCGGGCGCTGACCGCGCTGGAGGTCGCCTCGGAAGCCACCGATTCCGTCGGCGTCGAGACCATCGAGCAGTCGCTGGACAAGGCCGCGGTGCGCTACGACCGCGACGGCGACCAGCACTACGACGTCATCAGCGCCTTCATCAAGTCGGTGCGCGGCTCCGACGTCGACGCGGCGCTGCACTACCTGGCCCGCATGCTCGTCGCGGGGGAGGACCCGCGGTTCGTCGCGCGCCGGCTGATGATCCTGGCCAGCGAGGACATCGGCATGGCCGATCCGAGCGCGCTGCAGGTCGCGGTGGCGGCCGCGCAGACGGTGGCGCTGATCGGCATGCCCGAGGCACAGCTGACGCTCGCGCACGCGACCATCCATTTGGCCACCGCGCCCAAGTCGAACTCCGTCACCACCGCGCTGGCCGCGGCCATGGACGACATCAAGGCGGGCAAGGCGGGCCTGGTGCCACCCCACCTGCGCGACGGGCACTATTCCGGCGCGGCGGCGCTGGGCCACGCGCAGGGCTACCGGTATTCCCATGACCAGCCGGATGGCGTTGCGGCACAACAATATCCACCCGACGAGCTGGTGGGCACCGACTACTATCGGCCGACCGGCCGCGGCGCCGAGCGGGAGCTGGCCGGGCGGCTGGAACGGCTGCGCGCGATCATCCGCGGGAAGCGAGGACGGCAATGAAGACCTTCACCGACGAGGAGATGGGCCGGCTGCTGGCCACCACCAAGGAGTACAGCGTCGTCATCCTCAAGCGCGGCCCCCGATTCGGCGACGAGTCGTCGCCGGGGCTCATCTGGGAACACGGGCGGCGCAACTTCGGGCTACGCGACGACGGCATCCTGGCGGTGGTGCTGCCCGTCGCCGACGAGTCCGACGTATGCGGCATCGGGGTGTTCGCCGCCACGGTCGACGACACCGCCGCGATCATGGCCGACGACCCCGGCGTCGCCGCGGGCGTCTTCACCTACCAGGTGCACCCCTGCCGCGGATTCCCTGGCGACGCGCTGCCGTAAAGCGCATCGAGTGTGCGGCTGGCCGCACGCTCGACGCCCGCTGTGCGGCTGGCCGCACACTCGGCGCGGAAAGCCGCGGCCCCTAGACCAGCTCGGGCACCCGCAGGTGGGCGATCGCCAGCTCGAACTCGGCGACGTCGATCACCTCGGCGCCCAGCTCCCGGACGCGCCTGCTGCGCAACTCGCTCGCCCGGTCGCTGTTGCGGGCCATCGCGTCCATCGAGTCGAACGTGGAGCAGGCCACCGCCCGCCGGCAGGCGGGGTGGTCGACCAGCAGGCTGGCGCTGCAGAACCCGTCGAGCTCCTCGAGCTCGGGCAGCACCGAGGAGCGGTAGAAGTCCAGCGACCGGTTGAGCTGATCCGGCACCACCTTGAGCCAGGTGGCCCGCACGCACGCCCCCTGACGGGACGGGTGGTCGCGGTGCAGCAAAGCGATGTCCCACTCCTCGACGCGGGCGCTGCCGTCGAACATCAGCGCGGCCCGGTCACGAATCGGGGCGACCCGTTCGGCGCTGGCCCGCATGGCCTCGATGCCGTCCCACGAGCTGGTGGCGATGCAGGTTCCGGACTGCCGGTCGACCAACAGGGATAGCCCGACGCACCCGTCGATCTCGGTGAGGGCCGGCATCACGACATCGCGCATGTGCGCGATTCCGATGTCCACCGACAAGGGTTGCGCCTGAATGGTGGTAGAGCGTGCGTACACGGCCGACCCCCCTCTGTCGAGGGCAGCGCCCCGGTGGCGCCACCGGTCTCACCAGTTACCTTCCTCCTGCGCGGTGCGCGCCGCAATGCCTTGATGTGGCGGCGCTCACAAACGATTGGCCGGCCTTGAGCAGGCCCCGCGGGCGCGCCGTAGGCTGGTCGGAATGCATACCGATGTGCTGGACGTGGACACTTCGCGCCGCCGCATCGTCGATCTGACCGAGGCGGTGCGGGGCTTCTGCTGGTCGCGGGGCGACGGCCTGTGCAACGTGTTCGTCCCGCACGCGACGGCGGGCGTCGCCATCATCGAGACCGGCGCGGGCTCCGACGACGACCTGATCGAAACGCTGGAACGGCTGCTGCCGCGCGACGACCGGTACCGGCACGCGCACGGCTCCCCGGGCCACGGCGCCGACCATGTGATGCCGGCGCTGATCGCCCCGTCGGTGACGGTGCCGGTCTCCGGCGGCGAGCCGATGCTGGGCACCTGGCAAAGCATCGTGCTGGTCGATCTGAACCGGGACAACCCGCAGCGCTCGGTGCGGCTGAGCTTCGTGGAGGGCTAGCGGCCCGATAGCCCGGCTACTCGGAGCGAATAGGCTGGAACGGACCTTTACGCCAACACGCGACAGGAAGAAGCGGACTCAACAGTGCAAACACACGAGATCAGGAAGAGGTTTCTTGATCATTTCGTGAAGGCGGGCCACACCGAGGTGCCGAGCGCCTCGGTGATCCTCGACGACCCCAATCTGCTGTTCGTCAACGCCGGCATGGTCCAGTTCGTGCCCTACTTCCTGGGCGCGCGCACGCCGCCGTACCCGACGGCCACCAGCATCCAAAAGTGCATCCGCACGCCGGACATCGACGAGGTGGGCATCACCACCCGGCACAACACCTTCTTCCAGATGGCGGGCAACTTCTCGTTCGGCGATTACTTCAAGCGCCGGGCGATCGAGCTGGCGTGGACCCTGCTGACCAACCCCGTGTCCGAGGGCGGCTACGGGCTGGATCCCGAAAGAATCTGGACGACGGTCTATTTCGACGACGACGAGGCCGTGCAGCTGTGGCAGGAGATCGCCGGGCTGCCGGCCGAGCGGATCCAGCGCCGCGGCATGGAGGACAACTACTGGTCCATGGGGATCCCCGGGCCGTGTGGCCCGTCGTCGGAGATCTACTACGACCGCGGGGAGGAGTTCGGGGTCGGCGGCGGCCCGGTGGCCAACGAGGACCGCTACATCGAGATCTGGAACCTCGTGTTCATGCAGAACGAACGCGGCGAGGGCACCGGTAAAACCGACTTCGAGATCCTGGGGCCGTTGCCCCGCAAGAACATTGACACCGGCATGGGCGTCGAGCGGGTCGCGTTCATCCTGCAGGGCGTGCACAACGTCTACGAGACCGACCTGCTGCGGCCCGTCATCGACACCGCGGCCAGCCGGGCGCCCCGTCCCTACGACGTCGGCAACCACGAAGACGACGTGCGCTACCGCGTGATCGCCGACCACAGCCGCACCGCTGCGATCCTGATCGGTGACGGCGTCACCCCCGGCAACGACGGGCGTGGATACGTGTTGCGCCGCTTGCTGCGCCGGGTGATCCGGTCGGCCAAGCTGCTCGACATCGAGGGCCCCATCGTCGGCGACCTGATGAGCACGGTGCGCGACGCGATGGGGCCGTCGTATCCGGAACTGGTCGACGACTTCGACCGGATCAGGCGCATCGCCGTCGCCGAGGAGACCGCGTTCAACCGCACGCTGGTGGCCGGATCCAAGCTGTTCGACGAGGTGGCGGGAACCACCAAAGCCGCTGGGGCGAAATCGATTTCGGGCTCTGACGCCTTCACGCTGCACGACACGTACGGCTTCCCGATCGAGCTGACCCTGGAGATGGCCGCCGAGGCCGGCCTGCAGGTGGACGAGATCGGCTTTCGGGAATTGATGGCCGAACAACGCCGTCGCGCCAAGGCGGACGCCGCGGCCCGCAAGCACGCGCACGCCGACCTGAGCGCCTACCGGGAACTGGTCGACGCCGGTCCCACCGAATTCACCGGCTTTGACGAATTATCCTCCGAGGCAAGGATTCTCGGCATCTTCGTCGACGGCAAGCGGGTGCCGGTGGTCGCCCACGGGTCGCAAACGGAAGGGGCCGGGGCCCAACAGGTCGAGCTGGTCCTGGACCGCACCCCGCTCTACGCCGAGTCCGGCGGGCAGATCGCCGACGAGGGCACGATCAGCGGGACCGGGACCGGCGAGAGCGCCCGCGCGGCGGTCACCGACGTGCAGAAGATCGCCAAAACCCTGTGGGTGCACCGGGTCAACGTCGAATCCGGGGAATTCGTGGAGGGCGACACCGTCGTGGCGGCCGTCGACCCTCAGTGGCGCCGCGGCGCCACCCAGGGGCACTCGGGCACCCACATGGTGCACGCCGCGCTGCGACAGGTCCTGGGGCCCAACGCCGTTCAGGCGGGATCGTTGAACCGGCCCGGCTACCTGCGTTTCGACTTCAACTGGCAGGGCGCGCTGTCCGACGAGCAGCGCACCCAAGTCGAGGAGGTCACCAATCAGGCCGTCCAGGCCGACTTCGAGGTGCACACGTTCACCGAGCAGCTGGAGAAGGCCAAGGCGATGGGCGCGATGGCGATGTTCGGCGAGGCCTACCCCGACCGGGTGCGGGTGGTGGAGATCGGCGGGCCGTTCTCGCTGGAGCTCTGCGGGGGAACGCACGTGCACAACTCGGCCCAGATCGGGCCGGTGACCATCCTGGGCGAATCGTCGGTCGGGTCGGGGGTCCGCCGGGTCGAGGCCTACGTCGGGCTGGACTCGTTCCGCCACCTGGCCAAGGAGCGCGCGCTGATGGCCGGGCTGGCGTCGTCGCTGAAGGTGCCGTCCGAAGAGGTGCCGGCCCGGGTGGCCGGCCTGGTGGAGCGGCTCAAGGCCGCCGAGAAGGAACTCGAACGCGTGCGCCTGGCCGGCGCGCGGGCCGCCGCGACCAACGCCGCGGCCGGCGCGGAGCGGATCGGTAACGTCCGTGTGGTGGCGCAACGCATGTCGGCGGGGATGACGGCCGGTGACCTGCGTTCCCTGGTCGGCGACATCCGCGGCAAGTTGGGTAGCGAACCCGCCGTGGTGGCGCTGATCGCGGAGGGCGAGGGCGGCAGCGTGCCGTACGCGGTCGCCGCGAACCCGGCCGCCCAAGACCTCGGAATCCGCGCCAACGACCTGATCAAGCAGCTGGCTGCGACGGTCGACGGTCGCGGCGGCGGCAAGCCCGACCTGGCGCAGGGTTCCGGCAAGGATCCGAGCCGCATCGACGCGGCGCTCGAGGCGATCCGCTCCCAGATAGCGCGGGTCGGTTGAGTGGTCCCCACCCAGCATCGCGCGCCCGACCGGCCCGGCGACCCCGATCAGGATCCGGGGCGGGGGCGACGGCTCGGCATCGACGTCGGCAGCGTGCGCATCGGCGTCGCCTGCAGCGACCCCGACGGCATCCTGGCGACCCCGGTCGAGACCGTGCGCCGTGACCGCTCCGGCAAACACGTGCGGCGGCTGGCCGAGCTGGTCGCCGAGCTCGGGGCGGTCGAGGTGGTCGTCGGGTTGCCGCGGACGCTGGCCGACCGGACCGGGCCGTCGGCGATCGACGCGATCGGGTTGGCCGACGAGCTCTCCCAGCGGATCGCCCCCACGCCGGTGCGGCTGGCCGACGAGCGCCTGACCACGGTCAGCGCGCAGCGATCGCTGCGCGCCGCGGGCGTCCGCGCCCGGGAACAGCGGGCGGTGATCGACCAGGCGGCCGCGGTCGCCATCCTGCAGAGCTGGCTCGACCAACGCCGCGCCACCCTGACCGCGCGGGAGCCGGCCGATGGTTGACAGCGCACGGCGGGAACGCGCCGAGCCCGAGGCCGTCGGCCCATCGCGAAAGCGCAGTCGCGTGGCGCGGAATCAGTCCGAGCGGGGCCGTCGCCGGCGGCGGTTCGCCGGCAAGATCGTGCTCGCGATCGTCGCCGTCGTCGTGCTGGTCGGGGTCTTCGTCGGGGCCAAGCTGTGGCACACGGTCTTCGGGGCCGGCGATGACTACACCGGAAACGGCAAGCGCGACATCGTGATTCAGATCAAGGACGGCGACTCGACCACGATGGTGGGGGAGACGCTGCAGCACGAACAGGTGATCAAGACCGTCCGCGCATTCGTCAACGCCGCGCACGGCAACAGCAAGATCTCCTCGATCCAGCCCGGCTTCTACCGCATGCGCACCGAGATCCCGGCGGCCGATGCCGTCGCGCGGCTGGCCGACCCGAACAGCCGCGTGGGCCGGCTGGTCATTCCGGAGGGCCGCCAGCTCGACGACACCACCGACATGAAGACCAACGTGGTGACCCCGGGGATCCTCACGCTGATCTCCCGCGCCACCTGCGTGACCCTCGACGGGGATCAGCACTGCGTCGCGGTGGAGGAGCTGCGGGCGGCGGCCACCAACGGCACGCCCGCCGCACTGGCCGTCCCGCCCTGGGCCGTCGAACCGTTCACCGAGCTGGGCAAGGACCACCGCCGGATCGAGGGGCTGATCGCGCCTGGAACCTTCAACGTCGACCCCTCCGCGCCGGCCGAGACGATCCTGTCCGGCCTGATCAGCGCCGGCGCGGTCGAGTACGTGAAGTCCGGGCTGGTGGACACCGCCCAGGCCATGGGTCTGTCGCCCTACGACATCCTGGTGGTGGCCTCGCTGGTGGAGCGGGAATCCAAGTCGCAGGACTTCGCGAAGGTGGCCCAGGTCATCTACAACCGCCTGCACGCGCACCACACGCTGGAATTCGACTCGACGGTCAACTACCCGCTGGACCGCCGGGAGGTGGCCACCACCGACGCCGACCGGGCCCAGAAGACGCCCTGGAACACCTACGTGTCGCAGGGTCTGCCCGCGACGGCGATCTGTTCGCCCGGCGTCGACGCGCTGCGCGCCGCCGAGCACCCCGAGCCCGGTGACTGGCTGTACTTCGTCACCATCGACGCCCAGGGGACGACGCTGTTCACCAAGGATTATCAGCAGCATCTGGCCAACATCGAGCTGGCTAAGCGCAACGGTGTCCTCGACAGCACGCGCTAGAAGGGCGGCCGTCCTCGGCAAGCCGATCGCCCACTCGAAATCCCCGCAACTGCATCTGGCGGCCTACCGGGCGCTGGGCCTGGACGGCTGGACCTACGAGCGCATCGAATGCGACGCCGAGCAACTGCCCGGCCTGGTCGGCGGGTTCGGGCCCGAGTGGGTCGGGGTGTCGGTGACCATGCCGGGCAAGTTCGCCGCGCTGCGGTTCGCCGACGAGCGCACCGAGCGCGCCGATCGGGTGGGGTCGGCCAACACCCTGGTCCGCACGCCCTCGGGGTGGCGGGCCGACAACACCGACATCGACGGGGTGAGCGGGGCGCTCGGGTCGGCCTCGGGACGCGCGCTGGTCTGTGGATCGGGCGGCACCGCGCCGGCGGCCATCCTCGGGCTGGCCCAACTGGGCGTCAGCGATATCGCCGTCGTCGCGCGCGACCCGGACAAGGCGGCCCGGCTGGTGCAGCTCGGCTCGGGCGCCGGGCTGCCGACGCGGTTCGTGGCCCTGGACAGCGACGAGCTGGCCGGTGCGGTGCGCGGGGCACAGGTGCTGGTCAGCACCATCCCCGCGGACGTCGCGGCGCGCTACGCGGACACCTTCGCGCCCATCCCGGTGCTGCTCGACGCCGTCTACGACCCCTGGCCCACGCCGCTGGCCGCCGCGGTCGCCGCGGCCGGCGGCCGGGTGATCGGCGGCCTGCAGATGCTGCTGCACCAGGCCTTCACCCAAGTCGAGTTGTTCACAGGGCTGCCGGCGCCGCGAGAGGCCATGGCCGCCGCCCTGCGTTAGCGTTTCGCGGCATGCGGCTTGGAGCGGCCGTGGCAGTGCTCGCCTGGCTGGCGGCGTTGAGCGGCTACGACGTCCGCGAACGCCGGCTGCCCAACCTGCTGACGCTGCCCGGGGCCGGCGCGATCCTGCTGGCGGCCGCGGCGAGCGGGCGCGGCGGGCCCGCGCTCGCCGGGGCGGCGGCGCTGACCGCGGTCTACCTGTTGGTGCACTGCATCGCCCCGGCGGGGATGGGCGGCGGCGACGTCAAGCTGGCGATCGGGCTGGGCGCGCTGGCGGGCTGTTTCGGGGTGGGGGCGTGGTTTTTGGCCGCGCTGGCCGCGCCGCTGCTGACGGCGCTGCTCGCCGCGCTGTGCGGTGCGCGGGCGGTGCCGCACGGCCCGTCGATGTGCGTGGCCACCGCCGGCGCGATCGGCCTGGTTCTCGGGATTTAAGCCCGCGCCGGACCCCATGGGAGAATGTCCGGGTGTTGCGTTGGATCACCGCCGGGGAGTCGCATGGCCGCGCGTTGGTGGCCATGCTCGAGGGCATGGTCGCCGGCGTGGAGGTCAACTCCACCGACATCGCCGACCAATTGGCCCGCCGCCGGCTCGGTTACGGCCGCGGCGCGCGGATGAAGTTCGAGCGCGACGCGGTGACCGTGCTGTCCGGGGTGCGCCACGGCGTCACGCTGGGCGGCCCCATCGCCATCGAGATCGGCAACACCGAGTGGCCCAAGTGGGAAACCGTGATGGCCACCGACCCGGTCGACCCGGCGGAGCTGGCCAACGTCGCGCGCAACGAACCGCTCACGCGGCCGCGGCCCGGCCACGCCGACTACGCCGGCATGCTCAAGTACGGCTTCGACGACGCCCGCCCGGTTCTGGAGCGGGCCAGCGCGCGCGAGACCGCCGCCCGCGTGGCGGTGGGCACGGTCGCCCGGTCGTTCCTGCGCCAGGCCCTGGGCGTCGACGTGCTCTCTCATGTCGTCGCGATCGGGCCGTCGGCGCCCTACGACGGCCCGCCGCCGCGGCCGGAGGACCTGGCCGCGATCGACGACAGCCCGGTACGCGCGTTCGACAAGGCCGCCGAGGAGGCGATGATCGCCGAGATCGAGGCCGCCAAGAAGGACGGCGACACCCTCGGCGGCGTCGTCGAGGTGGTGGCGCTGGGCCTGCCGGTCGGGCTGGGCTCCTTCACCAGCGGCGACAACCGGCTCGACAGCCAGCTCGCCGCCGCGGTGATGGGCATCCAGGCCATCAAGGGCGTGGAGATCGGCGACGGCTTCGAGACGGCGCGCCGCCGCGGCAGCCGCGCCCACGACGAGATGTATCCCGGACCCGACGGCGTGGTCCGTTCGACCAACCGCGCCGGCGGGCTCGAGGGCGGCATGACCAACGGCCAGCCGCTGCGGGTGCGCGCCGCGATGAAACCCATCTCCACGGTGCCGCGGGCGCTGGCCACCGTCGACCTGGCGACCGGCGACGAGGCCGTCGCCATCCACCAGCGCTCGGACGTGTGCGCGGTGCCGGCCGCCGGCGTCGTGGTCGAGGCGATGGTGGCGCTGGTGCTGGCCCGGGCGGCCCTGGAGAAGTTCGGCGGCGATTCGCTCACCGAGACCCGCCGCAACATCGAGGCGTACCAGCGCGCGGTCGCCGACCGCGAAGCGCCGGCCGCCCGGGGTACCGCCTGATGGCACCCAGGGCGGTACTCGTCGGGTTGCCGGGGTCGGGCAAATCCACCATCGGGCGGCGCCTGGCCAAGGCGCTCGGCGTCGGATTCCTCGACACGGACACCGCCATCGAACAGCAGACTCAGCGCAGCATCGCCGACATCTTCGCCACCGACGGGGAGCAGGAGTTCCGCCGCATCGAGGAGAACACGGTGCGTGCCGCGTTGGCCGACCACGACGGCGTTTTGTCGCTGGGCGGCGGCGCCGTCACCAGCCCGGGGGTGTGCGAGGCGCTGGCCGGGCACACGGTCATCTACCTGGAGATCAGCGCCAACGAAGGCGTGCGCCGCACCGGCGGCAACACGGTGCGCCCGCTGCTCGCCGCGGCGGACGACGCCGAGAAATACTCGAAATACAAGGCGCTGATGGCCAAGCGGGCCCCGCTGTACCGGCGGGTGTCGACGATCCGGGTGGACACCAACCGCCGCAATCCCGGGGCGGTGGTGCGCTACATCGTGTCCCGGCTGCAGACGCCGGAGAACGCGCACGCGGAGGCCGCCACATGAGCGCGCCGGTCACCGTGCAGGTGGCCGTCGACCCGCCGTACCCGGTGGTCATCGGCACCGACCTGGGCGACCAGCTCGTCGAACTGCTTTGCGACCGGCACCGGGTGGCCGTCGTGCACCAACCGGCCCTGGCGCACACCGCCGAGGCGATTCGAAGCCGCCTGGCGGACAAGGGTGTTGACGCCCACCGCATCGAAATCCCGGACGCCGAAGCCGGCAAGGACCTGCCCGTCGTCGGGTTCCTCTGGGAAGTGTTGGGCCGCATCGGGATTGACCGCAAAGACGCGGTGGTCAGCCTCGGCGGCGGCGCGGCCACCGACGTGGCCGGATTCGCGGCGGCCACCTGGCTGCGCGGCGTCGACATCGTCCACGTCCCCACCACGTTGCTCGGGATGGTCGACGCGGCCGTCGGCGGCAAGACGGGCATCAACACCGACGCGGGCAAGAACCTGGTCGGCGCGTTCCACCAACCGCTGGCAGTGCTGGTCGACCTGGCGACCCTGGAAACGTTGCCGCACAACGAACTCGTCGCCGGCATGGCCGAGGTGGTCAAGGCCGGATTCATCGCCGACCCGGTGATCCTCGATCTCATCGAGGCCGACCCCGACGCCGCCGTCGACCCCGCGGGGGACGTGCTGCCGGAACTGGTCCGGCGCTCGATCGCCGTCAAGGCACACGTCGTCGCCGCCGACGAGAAGGAGTCGGAGCTGCGCGAAATCCTCAACTACGGCCACACTTTGGCGCACGCGATCGAGCGCAGGGAGCGCTACGAGTGGCGCCACGGCGCCGCGGTGTCGGTCGGCCTGGTGTTCGCCGCGGAGCTGGGCCGGCTCGCCGGCAGGCTCGACGACGCGACCGCGCGGCGCCATCGCACCGTGCTGTCGGCGCTCGGCCTGCCCGTCAGCTACGACGCCGACGCGCTGCCGCAGCTGCTGGAATACATGGCGCAGGACAAGAAGTCGCGGGCCGGCGTGCTGCGGTTCGTGGTCCTCGACGGGCTGGCCAAGCCGGGACGGCTGGCCGGCCCCGACCCGGCGCTGCTGGCGGCCGCGTACGCGGGAGTGTCCGGCGAAGAGGGGGCCCGATGACCGTGGCCATGCAAGTCAACGTGCAAGTCATTAATGGCCCCAACCTGGGCCGGCTGGGCCGCCGCGAGCCCGACGTCTACGGCGACACCACGCACGACCAGCTGGCCGCGCTCATCGAGCGGGAGGCCACCGCGCTGGGCCTGAAAGCCGTTGTGCGCCAAAGCGACGACGAGGCCCAGCTGCTGGACTGGATCCATTCGGCCGCCGACGCGGGCGAGCCGGTGATCCTCAACGCCGGCGGCCTGACCCACACCTCGGTGGCGCTGCGCGACGCGTGCGCCGAGTTGCGCGCGCCCCTGATCGAGGTGCACATCTCCAATGTGCATGCCCGCGAAGAGTTTCGCCGCCACTCATACCTCAGCCCGGTGGCGACCGGGGTGATCGTCGGGCTGGGTGTCCAGGGCTATATGCTCGCCCTGCGCTACCTGGCGGAAGCCGCCCCGAAGTAGTCCCGCGCTAGTCCTTGCCGGCCTCGGTGCCCGGCTTACGGATCACCTCGGTCTTGGGGTCGTCCTCGCTCTTGGGGATCGTCTCGGTGGGCGATTCGGCTTCGGCGGTCGACACCTTGTCCGTGGCCTGTTCCCGCTCGGCCGTGGCGACCGCTGCGGTCCGCTCCTCGTGCTGCGCACCCGCCGCGGGGATCTCCCCGGTCGGCGCGTCGTCACCGCGCACCGCGGAGAAGACGTCGGTGTCGGCGCGCTCCTCGTCGGTTCCCTGCCGCCGGGGCGGGGGATTGCGGTCCACCCGCCAGCGGCCGATGGTCACGCCGATGATCCCGGGCAGGAACACGCACAGCGCGGTGAACGCGGCGAACGTGGTCACCTCGTTGATCAGCCCACCGGTGTAGAGCCCGTTGTACACCAGCGCGATGAGCCAGCAGACGGCGCCGGACAGGACGCCCGCCACCAGCCCGGCCAGCAACCAGGTCATCGCCAGGTCCCCGCGGCGGTCGGGGTCCGGGTTGGCGATCGCGTCGGCCCGGCCGTCGAACACCCCCCACACGGCCACGGCGATGATGAACAACAGCAGCAGCACCACGCTGAAGAGTCCTGCCTGCGTCTGCCACGCGTTGATGAGCGCCCCCTGCACCAAACGGACGACGATCATCACGGCGGCATAGACCAATCCGCGCACCATCCAGCTCCTCATGGGCAATCAGCGTAGCGAGTACCGTCAAGGGTCGTGACACATTCTCAGCGCCGGGACAACCTGAAAGCGCAAATCAGTGCCAGTGGACTGGACGCGATGCTGGTCAGCGACCTGAACAACGTGCGCTACCTCTGCGGTTTCACCGGCTCGAACGGCGCGTTGCTGGTGTTCGCCGACGATCGCGGCCCCGTGCTGGCCACCGACGGCCGGTACCGCACCCAGGCGGCGGAGCAGGCGCCCGGCCTCGAGATCGCCATCGAACGCGCCCTCGGGCGCCATCTGGTCGGCCGGGCCGCCGAGGCGGGCGTGGGCAGGCTGGGCTTCGAAAGCAACGTGGTGACCGTCGACGCCTTCGACGTCCTGACCGGCGAACTGGGCGAGCGCAAGGCCGCCACCGAGCTGGTCCGGGCGGCCGGAACCGTCGAGGCGCTGCGTGAGGTCAAGGACGACGGCGAGGTGGCGCTGCTGCGGCTGGCCTGCGAGGCCGCCGACGCCGCGCTCGCCGACCTGGTGGAGCGCGGCGGGCTGCGGCCCGGGCGAACCGAACGCGAGGTGAGCCGGGAGCTCGAGGCGTTGATGCTCGACCACGGCGCCGACGCGATCTCGTTCGAGACCATCGTGGCCGCCGGGCCGAATTCGGCGATCCCGCACCACCGGCCCACCGACGCGGCGCTGGCCACGGGCGATTTCGTCAAGATCGACTTCGGCGCGCTGGTGGCCGGCTACCACTCCGACATGACCCGCACCTTCGTGCTCGGCAAGGCCGCCGACTGGCAGCTGGAGATCTACCAGCTGGTCGCCGACGCGCAGCGGGCCGGCCGGGAGGCGCTGACCCCGGGTGCGAGCCTGCGCGACGTCGACGGCGCGGCGCGCCAGTTGATCGTCGACGCGGGCTACGGCGAGCAGTTCGGCCACGGCCTGGGGCACGGCGTGGGGTTGCAGATCCACGAGGCGCCGGGAATCGGCGCCACCTCCACCGGCACCTTGCTGGCGGGTTCGGTGGTGACCGTCGAGCCCGGCGTCTACCTGCCGGGCCGCGGCGGCGTCCGCATCGAGGACACGCTGGTCGTGCCCGACGAGAAGCGCGGACGGACACCCGAGCTGCTGACCAGGTTCCCCAAGGAGCTGGCGGTTCTGAGCTAGGCCGCGCCGATCGGCGGCGCGCCGCCGAGGGTACAGTCGGGTGCGTGAACGGGGTGGAGCCAATCGAACGCGGCCTGGCGCGCCTGCGGGATTTTCGGTGGGAACTGCACGCCCAGCCCCTGCGGGAGCTGCGGCTGGAGCTCCAGATCGTCTACTTCGCGGTCCCGGTGCCCTTCGCCGGCGGGGCCAAGCTGAACGTCCCCTTCCTGACGATGATCAAGCAGCTGCCGTCCTCGCCGAGCGAGGCCGCCGGCGGCCGCCCGGAACAGGGCACGGACCGGCCGGCGTCCCGCCGGTCCTAGGTCCCCCGACGCGCGAGGCCGGGTCGCGCCGCGCTCTAGACTGACGGACAAATTGCGGGCGGTCGGCGAACGACCGTCCATTCCCCTAGGAGATACACCGAACCGTGGCAAGCACCGCCGATTTCAAGAACGGACTGGTGTTGGTGATCGACGGCCAGCTCTGGCAGATCGTCGAGTTCCAGCACGTCAAACCCGGCAAGGGCCCGGCCTTCGTGCGCACCAAGCTGAAGAACGTGCTCTCCGGCAAGGTCGTCGACAAGACGTACAACGCCGGCGTGAAGGTGGAGACGGCCACCGTCGACCGGCGCGACACCACCTACCTGTACCGCGACGGGTCGGACTTCGTGTTCATGGACAGCCAGGACTACGAGCAGCACCCGCTGCCCGAGTCGCTGGTCGGCGACGCCGCCCCCTTCCTGCTCGAGGGCCTGCCGGTGCAGGTGGCGTTCCACAACGGGGCGCCCCTGTACATCGAACTGCCGGTGTCGGTCGAGATGGAGGTCACCCACACCGAGCCGGGCCTGCAGGGCGACCGGTCCAGCGCCGGCACCAAGCCCGCCACCGTGGAAACCGGGGCCGAGATCCAGGTACCGCTGTTCATCAACACCGGCGACAAGCTGAAGGTGGACACGCGCGATGGCAGCTACTTGGGGCGCGTCAACGCGTGAGCAGGCCCGTCAGGGGGCGCCATCAGGCCCGCAAGCGTGCCGTTGACCTGTTGTTCGAGGCCGAGGCCCGCGGGTTGGGCGCGGCCGAGGTCGTCGACGGGCGCGCGTCGCTGGCCGCGGCGAACCCGGATGTGGCACCGCTGCAGCCGTACTCGGTCGCGGCGGCGCGGGGGGTCGGCGAGCACGCCGCCCACATCGACGAACTGATCAGCTCGCATCTGCAGGGCTGGACGCTGGACCGGCTGCCCGCCGTCGACCGCGCCATCCTGCGCGTCGCGGTGTGGGAGCTGCTCTACGCCGACGACGTCCCCGAGCCGGTCGCCGTGGACGAGGCCGTCCAGCTGGCCAAGGAGCTGTCCACCGACGACTCACCGGCCTTCGTCAACGGCGTCTTGGGCCAGGTCATGCTGGTGACACCGCAGATCCGGGCGGCCGCCGCGGCGGTGCGCGCGACCGCCAACAAAGCCCCCGAGCCGTGACCCGGTTGGAGGCGCGTCTCCTCGTCGCCGCCATTCTGGCCGCGACGGTCGTCGTGGGCGCCGTGGTGTGCGCCGCGTTCGGGCTCGCCATCGTCGCGTCGGTGCTCGCGATCTTCGCGTTGGGCGTCGGCGCCTGGCTGTACCACTGCGTCGAGCGGGTGATCATGGCCAACCGCATCAGCACCGTGCGGCAGGCCGCCAAGCCGCTGCAACCGCTGCTGCCGGTGATGGCCGCGCTGATGGGCCTGACGCAATCCGTGGTGCGGTCGCTGTCCGACGTGACCGAGCTGCCGGCCCGCCGCTGGGAGCTTCCGGTGCTGCGCTGGGTGGAAACCACGCGCGGCAACCGGCGCGTCGTGGACGCCGACGAGGATGACGACGAGTTGAACAGCTGAGGGGACCTCACGCGAAACGATGACGCGTGCGGTGCGGCGGGGTGAGAATACAAGTCGCCCAGAAGAACAGGTGAGATCATGACTCGATACACCACCCAGCCGCGACGCCTCCGGGTCTCCGCGCTGGCGGCGGTGGCCAACCCGTCCTACGCCCGCGTCGACACCTGGAACCTGCTCGACGACGCGTGCCGTCACCTCGCCGAGGTCGACCTGGCCGGGCTCGACAAGACGCACGACGTGGCCCGGGTCAAGCGGCTGATGGACCGAATCGCGGCCTACGAGCGGTACTGGCTGTATCCCGGCGCGGCGAACCTGGCGAGCTTCCGGGCGCACCTCGAGAGCCTTTCCACGGTGCGGCTTACCGAAGAGGTGTCCATGGCCGTGCGACTGCTGAGCGAATACGGGGATCGGGCAGGGCTTTTCGACACCTCGGCACCGCTGGGCGACCAGGAGCTGGTGGCCCAGGCCAAACAGCAGCAGTTCTACACCGTGTTGCTCGCCGACGACGCGCCGGCCACGGCGCCCGACTGCCTGGCCGAGTGCCTGCGGGCCCTGCGCAACGCGTCCGACGACGTGCAGTTCGAAATCCTGGTGGTGCCCAGCGTCGAAGACGCCATCACCGCGGTCGCGCTGAACGGCGAGATTCAGGCCGCGATCATCCGCGACGACCTGCCGCTGCGGTCCCGCGACCGGCTGCCGCTGATGAACACGTTGCTCGGGCCCAATGAGGCCGCGGAGGGCGGCGCCATTCCCGACCACGCCAACGACTGGGTGGAGTGCGGCGAGTGGATCCGCGAGCTGCGGCCCCACATCGACCTGTACCTGCTCACCGACGAGTCGATCGCGGCGGGCGACGACACCGAGCCCGACGTCTACGACCGGACGTTCTACCGGCTCAACGACGTCACCGACCTGCACAGCACGGTGCTTGCCGGGCTGCGGAACCGTTACGCCACACCGTTTTTCGATGCGCTGCGTGCGTACGCGGCGGCGCCGGTGGGCCAGTTCCACGCGCTGCCCGTCGCGCGTGGTGCCAGCATTTTCAACTCGAAGTCGTTGCAGGACATGGGCGAGTTCTACGGCCGCAACATCTTCATGGCCGAGACCTCGACCACGTCCGGCGGCCTGGACTCGTTGCTCGACCCGCACGGCAACATCAAGAAGGCGATGGACAAGGCCGCGCACACGTGGAATTCCGACCACACGTATTTCGTCACCAACGGCACCTCGACCGCCAACAAGATCGTCGTCCAATCCCTGACCCGGCCGGGCGACATCGTGCTGATCGACCGCAACTGCCACAAGTCGCACCACTACGGGCTGGTGCTGGCAGGCGCGTACCCGCTGTACCTCGACGCGTATCCGTTGCCGCAGTTCGCCATCTACGGGGCGGTGTCGCTGCGGACGATCAAGCAGACGCTGCTGGATCTCGAGGCCGCCGGTCAGTTGTCCCGGGTGCGGATGCTGCTGCTGACCAACTGCACCTTCGACGGCGTGGTCTACAACCCGCTGCAGGTGATGAAGGAGGTGCTGGCGATCAAGCCGGACATCGTCTTCTTGTGGGACGAGGCCTGGTACGCGTTCGCCACGGCCGTGCCGTGGGCCCGGCAGCGGACCGCGATGGTGGCGGCCGAGCGTCTCGAGAAGATGCTGGCCTCGTCGGAATACGCTGCGGAGCACCGGGTTTGGGCGGCGGAGATGGAAGGCGTCGAACGGTCGGAGTGGGTGGAGCGACCGCTGTTGCCCGACCCCGCCAAGGCGCGGGTCCGCGTTTACGCGACGCACTCGACGCACAAGTCGCTGTCGGCGCTTCGCCAGGCGTCGATGATCCACATCCGCGACCAGGACTTCAACGCGCTGACGCGCGACGCGTTCGGTGAGGCGTTTTTGACCCACACGTCGACCTCGCCCAACCAGCAGCTGCTGGCCTCGCTGGACCTGGCCCGCCGTCAGGTCGACATCGAGGGCTTCCAGCTGGTCCGGCAGACCTACGACATGGCGCTGGTCTTCCGGCACCGGGTGCGCCGAGACCGGTTGATCAGCAGGTGGTTTCGCATTCTCGACGAGTCCGACCTGGTGCCCGAGGAGTTCCGGGCGTCGTCGGTGAGTTCGTACCGGGAGGTCAGGCAGGGTGCGCTGGCCGAGTGGAACGAGGCGTGGCGGTCGGATCAGTTCGTGCTGGACGCGACGCGGGTGACCCTGTTCGTCGGCAAGACCGGGATGAACGGCTACGACTTCCGCGAAAAGATCCTGATGGAGCGGTTCGGCATCCAGATCAACAAGACATCGATCAACAGCGTGCTGTTGATCTTCACCATCGGGGTCACGTGGTCGAGCGTGCACTACCTGCTCGACGTGTTGCGCAGGGTGGCAATCGATTTCGATCGCGTCGAGAAGGCGGCCAGCGTCGCCGACCGGGCGTTGCAGGAGCGGCACGTCGAGGAGATCACCCAGGACCTGCCGCACCTGCCCGACTTCAGCGAGTTCGACATGGCCTTCCGGCCCGTCGACGCGTGCATGTTCGGCGACATGCGGTCGGCCTTCTACGCCGGATACGAGGAGTCCGACCGCGAGCACGTCCTGATCGGCATGGCGGGACGACGGCTGGCCGAGGGCAAGACGCTGGTGTCCACCACGTTCGTGGTGCCCTACCCGCCGGGGTTCCCGGTGCTGGTTCCCGGCCAGGTGGTCTCCAAGGAGATCATCTACTTCCTGGCCCAGCTCGACGTCAAAGAGATCCACGGGTACAACCCCGACCTCGGGCTGTCGGTGTTCACCGAGGCCGCGCTGGCGCGGATGGAGGCCCAGCGCAACGCGGCGTTGGCCGCGGTGGGTTCGGCGTTCCATTCCTTCGAGCTGCCCTCGGACGCCTCCGGGCTGAACGGGGCGCTCAACGGCGACGGCGCCGCGCAGGTCGTCAGCGAGGACGCTTGAGCTAGCCGGCCTGCTCCGGCGTGGTCGGCGGCGGCCAGCCGAGCTCACCCAGCCGGATCCCATTCGCGATCGCGTCGTGCCGGGCCGGGCTGCCGGCCGGAGCGGTCGTCGGGCAGGTGCAATTGAGGGTGTTGAACGGGCTGGGATCGGCGTTGGCCGGCGCGGCCGCCAGTAGGGCGGAGCCGAGGACCGTGGCGGCGAAAATCAGCAGTGGGGTGAGCGCGCCGTTCTGACGACGCGCGGGGCGTGCGGTATCAGACATGACTACTTCAGCGTAGGTCGCGTCGCTGGGAACCCGCTGAGAGCGGTCAGGCGTCTTCCCGGGCCGCGCCGGGGTGGCGTCCCGGCCGCTGCGGCAGCACGACGAGCAGGGCCACGATGACCGCGGCGAGCACCGCCGAGGCCAGCGGGCGGCTCATTGCCAGGCCGCCGTCGGCCACCGGCTTGTCGATGAAGTCGCCGATCGTCGCGCCGAGCGGCCGGGTCAGGATGAACGCGACCCAGAACAACGCGACGCGCGAGATGGCGGTCCAGTAGTACAGGGCGATCACCACGGCCAGACCGGCCGCGAACACCAACGCCCCACGCTCGTAACCGAATCCGCGGGTGTCGGCCAGCCAATCGCCGAGCGCGGTGCCCAGGGTCTGCGAGAAGGTTATGGTCGCCCAGTAGAAGGCCTCGACTTTCGGCGTCGAGACGGTGGTGACCGAGACGGTGCCCTGCGACCAGCGCCAAAGGCCCAGGGTGGCCAGCAGGCAGGCCAGCAGCACCAGCGACCCGCCGGTGTAGCCGATGCCGAGCGATCGGTCGGCGAAGTCGGCCAGCGTCGTGCCGAACGTCGTCGAGGCCACGATCGTCGCCCAGTAGAGGCTGGCGTGGAAACGCTTGGCCAGGATTTGGGCGGCCACCAACACCACCAGCGCGACGCCGAACAGCGCGACCCCCGCCGCGTAGCCCCAGTTCAGGGTCATGGTGACGGTGTCGCCGCCGGTCTCGCCCAGGGTGGTGGCCAAGATCTTGATGATCCAGAAACCCAGGGTGACCGCGGGCACCTTGGTCAACGCCTGCCGCGACACGTCACTCATGCGCACCCCCCGGTCCGGTTGCCGATGCGCTCCAGGGTAGCGGCGCTGAGAAACTCTGAGTATGCGCATAAGTTTTCGTTATGCGCCGGCTGTGAATCGTACTCTCGCGGAGCCCTTTTGCCGAATCGCTAAAACGGCACGCGCACAACGTATTCCGAGCCGTAAGCGGCGACAAGAGGCGTTGCCGCACTTAACATGAAGTATGAAATACCTTAGCATTCAATAAGTTACGGATTTCGGACGCGTCACGGCGCCCGGTGCACGGCAATCGCCGTGCCACTATGGATTGCATGCATCCCGAGGTCAGCGGCGCCGGCCAACTCGGCGCGGGCGCGCGCTGGTCGGTCATGGTCGTCTCCTTGGGGGTGACGGCGTCGTCCTTCCTCTTCATCAATGGCGTTGCGTTCCTCATCCCTTCGCTGCAGGCGCGCCGCGGCATCACGTTGATCGAAGCCGGCCTGCTGGCGTCGATGCCGAGCTGGGGCATGGTCGTCACGCTCGTGCTCTGGGGCTGGATGTTGGACCGGGTCGGTGAGCGGGTGGTATTGACCGCCGGATCGGCCCTGACGGCGGCGGCGGCCTACGCCGCGGCGTCCGCCCATTCGATGGCCGAGATCGGCGTCTTCCTGTTTCTCGGCGGGATGGCGGCGGCCGGCTGCAACACCGCCGGCGGCCGGCTGGTGTCCGCCTGGTTCCCGTCGCATCAACGGGGCCTGGCGATGGGGATCCGGCAGACCGCGCAACCCCTGGGCATCGCCCTGGGCGCGCTGGTGATACCGGAGCTGGCCGAGCGCGGCCCCCGCCGCGGGCTGATGTTCCTGGCCCTCATGTGCACCGTGGCCGCGGTGGCCGCCGTGCTGGGGATCGCCGATCCGCCGCGGAAACCGCGCACACTGGCCACCGGCGCGGAATTGGCCAGTCCCTATCGCGGATCGTCGGTGCTGTGGCGGATCCACGCGGTGAGCGCGCTGCTGATGATCCCGCAGGCGCTGACCGTGACGTTCATGCTCGTCTGGCTGATCAATCGCCACGGCTGGTCGGTCGCGGCCGCCGGCGGGCTCGTCACCCTGTGCCAGCTGCTGGGCGCGGCGGGGCGGATCGCGGTCGGGCGCTGGTCGGATCTCGTCGGCTCGCGGATGCGACCGGTCCGCATAATCGCCATCGCCGCCGCGCTGGCCCTGTTCCTGCTCGCCCTGACCGACAACACGGGTTCGGGCTACGACGTGTTGCTCATGGTCGCGATCGCGGTTATCGCGGCGCTCGACAACGGGCTGGAGGCCACCGCCATCACCGAGTACGCCGGGCCGTTCTGGAGCGGCCGGGCGTTGGGGCTGCAGAACACCACCCAACGGTTGACGGCCGCCGCCGCGCCCCCGGTCTTCGGTGCACTCATCACGGCGGCCGAATACCCGGCCGCATGGGCGCTTTGCGCGCTGTTCCCGTTGGCGGCCGTGTCGCTGGTGCCGCTCGAGTCCGGGCACCGAACGGCGGCGCCCCATGAGCCCGAGCACCGTTCCGCTCACGGGGATTGGAAAGACGGCGTCGTGTCCGGGGTGGCGCAATAGCGCCGGCGGCCGTTGTTTGCGCTGGTCGTCTTCGAATACGCCCCGGCGCAATGCGCGCGGACGCCCCGGCGGACCGTTTTCGGGCACCCAAATAACGCCCCTGAGCTGCGTTAGCGTGGCCGCGTGGCGCAACCGATCAGCAGCCGACCACGGGCCGACCGCGCCCGGCGGGTGGCCGACGTGTTGCGCCAGCAGATCCACGCCGACGCCTACCCCGGCGGACTGCCGGCCGAACACGAGTTAGCGGCCGAATTCTTGGTGTCGCGCAACACGATTCGTGAGGCGCTCGCGGTGCTGAAGCATGAGGGGCTGATCGACCGCGGACCCAAGGTCGGCACGCACGTCGCCCAGCGCAAGTACGACCACGGCCTGGACACGCTGCTGGGGTTGAAGGAGACGTTCAAGAACCGCGGCGAGGTGCGCAACGAGGTGCGCGCCGCGATGGCCGTCACCGCGCCGCCGTCGGTGGCCCGCCGGCTGCGGCTGCAACCCGGCGAGCAGGCGGTGTTCATCGAACGCTTGCGATACCTCGGCGATCTGCCGCTCAGCCTCGACCTGACCTACCTGACCCCGGACATCGGAGCGCGGGTGCTGGACCACCCGCTGGAGACCAACGATCTGTTCGCGCTTATCGAACAGGTCAGCGGCCAGCGGCTGGGGTCGGCGGCGCTGGCCCTGGAGGCCATCCCCGCCGACGCGCATTCGGCGGCCACCCTGCAGGTGCCCGACGGCGCGGCGCTGCTCATGCTGGAGCGGCTCACCAGCCTCGCTGACGGCACGCCCGTCGATTTGGAGTACATCCGCATGCGCGGTGATCGAATCACCATGCGCGGCAGCCTGATAAGGAGCGATACATGACGCTGGTCAACAACACTCGCGCCGACGTGCCGGTGACGATCGACGAGTCGTTGTGTATCGACGGCTGCACCCTGTGCGTGGAGGTCTGTCCGCTCGACGCGCTGGCCATCAACCCCGACACCGGCAAGGCGTACATGCACGTCGACGAGTGCTGGTACTGCGGCCCGTGCGCGGCCCGCTGTCCGACCGGCGCCGTGACGGTCAACATGCCCTATCTACTCCGCTGAAACCCGAAGCCATCATGAAAAAGCATGCCCTCCGGCTGCTTTCGGTGACGTTCACCGTCGTCGTGTTCGCCACCGGGTGCTCGCTGGAATCGTTCTCGCAATCCTCCGGTGTGGTCAACGTCGTGGTCGGATACCAGTCCAAGACCATCAACACCGTCACCGCCGGCACGCTGCTGCGCGCGCAGGGCTACCTCGAGCACCGGTTGGCCGACATCACCGCGCGCACCGGCACCAAATACGCGGTGCGCTGGCAGGATTACGACACCGGCGCCCCGATCACCGCGCAGATGCTCGCGGAGAAGATCGACATCGGGTCGATGGGTGACTACCCGATGCTGATCAACGGATCCAAGACGCAGGCCAACCCGCTGGCCCGCACCGAGCTGGTGTCGATCACCGGCTACAACCCCAAGGGCGCGCTGAACATGGTGGTGGTGGCGCCCGATTCGTCGGCGACCGGGCTGGCCGACCTGGCCGGCAGCAAGGTGTCGGCCAGTGTGGGCTCGGCGGGCCACGGCACGTTGGTGCGCGCGCTGGGCCGGGCCGGGATCACCGGCGTCGAGGTGCTCAACCAGCAGCCGCAGGTGGGTGCCTCCGCGCTGGAATCCGGTCAGGTGAACGGCCTTTCGCAGTTCGTCGCGTGGCCGGGGCTGCTGGTGTACCAGGGCAAGGCCAAGCTGCTCTACGACGGGGCCGAGCTGAATTTTCCGACGCTGCACGGTGTGGTGGTGCGGCGCTCGTACGCGTCCGCGCACCCGGAGGTGCTGGCGGCGTTCCTGCAGGCGCAACTGGACGCCACCGATCTCCTGAACGACAAGCCGTTGGAGGCCGCGCGCATCGTCGCGCAGGCCAGCGGGCTGCCGCAGGAGGTGGTGTACCTCTACAACGGGCCGGGCGGGACGTCGTTCGACACCACGCTCAAGCCGTCGCTCGTCGACGCGTTGAAAAGCGATGTGCCGTACCTGAAGTCGATCGGCGACTTCGCCGACCTCGACGTCACGAAGTTCACCGTGGACGACCCGCTGCGCGCGGTGTTCGCCGCCCGCGGGCTGGACTACGCCGCGACCCGCGCGCGCACCACCAACCCGTCGGCCCTCGCCGGCGACCCCGCGCTGGCCGGCGAGCTGTGGCTGGACGGGGCCGACACGACCCAGACGGTCGCCAGCCCCACCGCGCTGCTGCGGGCGATCGCCGACGCCACCGCCCGCGGCGGCAAGGTCCGCGCGGCCTACGTCCCCGACGCCGAGCTCGGCACCCGATGGTTCGCCGACAAGGCGGTCTGGGTCAAATACGGCCAGAACTATCTGCCATTCGGCACCCAGGCCGGGGCGCGGCGCTATCTGGCCGCGCACCCGGACGGCGTCGTCGTGAATTATCAACAGGCATTGGGAGGTTCGGTATGACCGCCGAAGTGGTGGCCGACCAGGTCCTGGGCGTGGTCTCGACGCCCACGCTCACCCGGCCGCGGCAATTGCCCTCGCCGTGGCGGTCACGGCTGCTGCGGCTGGCGTCGGTCGCGGCCGCAATCGGGTTGTGGCAGTTGCTCACCGCCGGCAAGGTGCGACTGCTGCTTCGATTCGACACGCTGCCCACCGTCACCCAGATCGTGCACGCGCTGCAGCGCCGGCTCGGCGCGTACGAGTACTGGCTCGACCTGGCCCAGTCGTTGATCCGCATCCTCACCGGCTTCGGCCTGGCCGCGGTGGTCGGGGTGGCGACCGGTGTGCTGCTGGGCCGCTCCCGGCTGTTCGCCGACCTGTTCGGGCCGCTCGCCGAGCTGGCCCGACCGATTCCCGCGATCGCGATCGTGCCGGTGGCGATCCTGCTGTTCCCCACCGACGAGGCGGGCATCGTGTTCATCACCTTCCTCGCGGCCTACTTCCCGATCATGGTCAGCACCCGGCACGCGGTGCGTGCGCTGCCCACGCTGTGGGAGGACTCGGTGCGCACCCTGGGCGGGGGACGCTGGGAGGTGCTGACCCAGGTGGTGTTGCCGGGCATCCTTCCCGGCGTCTTCGGCGGGCTATCGGTCGGCATGGGGGTGGCCTGGATCTGTGTCATCTCCGCCGAGATGATCTCGGGCCGTCTCGGCGTCGGCTACCGCACCTGGCAGGACTACACGATGCTGGCCTATCCGCAGGTGTTCGTCGGCATCATCACGATCGGCGTCCTCGGGTTCGCCACGTCGGCGGCCGTGGAAGTGGTCGGCCGGCGGGTGACCCGTTGGTTGCCCCGCGCGCAGGAGGGCTCGCGATGAAAGCAGTCGGTCTCGAACTGGACCGAGTTCGATTGTCCTACACGGGAACCCCGGTGATCGACGGGCTCAGCCTGACGGTGCGCCCGGGGGAGATCCTGGTCCTGACCGGTCCGTCGGGTTGCGGCAAGTCGACGCTGCTGCGTGCCCTCGCCGGGCTGCTGCGGCCCGACGAGGGCCGGGTGCTGGCCGACGGGGCCGAGGTCACCGCCACCTCCCGGGACCGCGGCATGGTGTTCCAGGACAACGCCCTGCTGCCGTGGCGCACGGTGCGGTCCAACATCGAGCTGGCGCTGCGGTTGCGCGGCGAACCGCGCGCCACCCGGCGCGCGCAGGCGGAGCGCTGGATCGACGAGCTCGGGCTGGCCGGCTTCGGCCACTACCTGCCCAAGAGCCTGTCCGGCGGGATGCGTCAACGGGTCCAGCTGGCCCGCGGCCTGGCCGGGGCGCCGCGCGCGGTGATGATGGACGAGCCGTTCGGCGCGCTGGACACCCAGACCCGGGCGGCGATGCAGCGGCTGTTGATCGACGCCTGGCGCACGCATCCGACGACGATCGTCTTCGTCACGCACGACGTCGACGAGGCCTTGGCGCTGGGTGACCGGATCGTGGTGCTCGGCCGCGCCGGCGAGCCGCTGCGCGCGTCGATCGACGTGCCCGATCCCCGCGGCGAACTGCCCAGGGACCGACTGCGCTCCGAAATCATTGCCGCCCTAAACCATTCGGTGGCGGCATGATCCAGATCCCGGACCCGGCGACGCCCGTCCGCCTCGACTGCGACGTGCTGGTCATCGGCGGCGGCACGGCCGGCACCATGGCGGCGCTGTCGGCCGCCGAGCGCGGCGCGCAGGTGCTGCTGCTGGAGAAGGCACACGTGCGGCACTCCGGCGCGTTGGCGATGGGGATGGACGGCGTGAACAACGCCGTCATCCCCGGCAAGGCCGAACCCGAGGACTACGTCGCCGAGATCACCCGCGCCAACGACGGAATCGTCAACCAGCGCACCATTTATCAGACCGCCAGCCGCGGTTTCGCGATGGTGCAGCGGCTGGAGCGCTACGGCGTGAAGTTCGAGAAGGACGAGCACGGCGAATACGCGGTGCGCCGGGTGCACCGCTCCGGCTCCTACGTGCTGCCCATGCCGGAGGGCAAGGACGTCAAGAAGGCGTTGTACCGGGTGCTGCGGCAGCGCTCGATGCGGGAGCGGATCCGCATCGAGAACCGGCTGATGCCGGTGCGGGTGCTGGTTCAGGATGGTCGCGCGGTGGGCGCGGCCGCGCTGCACACGCGCACCGGCGAATTCGTCGCAGTCGGCGCCAAGGCGGTGATCCTGGCCACCGGCGCCTGCGGGCGGCTGGGGCTGCCGGCATCGGGTTATCTGTATGGCACGTACGAGAACCCGACGAACGCCGGCGACGGATACGCGATGGCGTTTCACGCCGGCGCGGAACTCTCGGGAATCGAGTGCTTCCAAGTGAATCCGTTGATCAAGGACTACAACGGCCCGGCGTGCGCCTATGTCGCCAACCCGTTCGGGGGCTACCAGGTCAACGCGCACGGCGAGCGGTTCGTGGACTCCGACTACTGGTCGGGTCAGATGATGTCCGAGGTGAAAAGCGAGATCGACTCCGCCCGCGGGCCGATCTATCTCAAGGTCTCCCACCTGCCCGACGAAACGCTGACCGCGCTGGAGAACATCCTGCATACCACCGAACGGCCGACCCGGGGAACCTTCCACGCCAACCGCGGTCACGACTACCGCACCCACGACATCGAGATGCACATCTCCGAAATCGGTTTGTGCAGCGGCCATTCGGCGTCGGGGGTGTGGGTCGACGAGCACGCCCGCACGACGGTGCCGGGCCTGTATGCCGCCGGCGACCTGGCCTGCGTCCCGCACAACTACATGATCGGGGCGTTCGTCTTCGGCGACCTCGCCGGCAGCGACGCGGCGACCGCCTGCGCGGGCGTGGATGCGCCGCAACAACTCCCGGACGACCAGCTGCGCGAGGCGCACGAGCTGATCTACCGGCCCCTGCGGCATCCCGACGGGCCACCCCAACCTCAGGTCGAGTACAAGCTGCGCCGGTTCGTCAACGACTACGTGGCCCCACCGAAGACGGCGGCGAAGCTGTCCATCGCCGTGCGCACCTTCGATCGGATGCGCGACGAAATCGCCGACATGGGGGCGCGCAATCCGCACGAGCTGATGCGCGCCGTAGAGGTGTCCTTCATCCGGGACTGCGCCGAGATGGCCGCCCGGTCCTCGCTCACCCGGACCGAATCCCGTTGGGGCCTCTACCACGACCGGGCCGACCTGCCCGGCCGCGACGACGGTCAGTGGGGTTATCACCTCAACCTGCGCAAGGACGCCGACGGCGGGATGGCGTTCCTGAAGCGGCCGGTCGCGCCGTACTTCGTGCCGGTCCCGGAGCTGGACGGCCTGCCGCCCGTCGACCAGACCATTCAGCGGGTGGAGCAGCCGCCGCTGGTCGGCGGCCAGGCCCCGGCGACCACCCGGTCCCGGATCGGCTCGGGCGCAACGGCGTTCGAGCCACCGTCGCCGCGCATCGCCGAGGTGCTCGCCCTCGAGGAGCCGACGATCGCCGGACTGCGGCCGTTTCTGGTCGATCCCGACCCGGGGGTGCGCCGCACCGCGGTGGCCACGCTCACCGAGCACATCCCCGACGGTTACGCGCCCGCCCTGATCGCCGCGCTGGACGACACCGACGCCGCCGTGCGCCGCACCGGCGCCGACGGGATTCGCGAGCTCGTCGAGGTGTTACCCGAGCCCGCCGACGTCCAGCCGCGGCTGGAGTCCGGCGACGTGGTGGTGCGCGCGGCCGCCCTCTACGTGCTGGCCGCGCGGCGGGTCGGCGATGCCGAGGATTACCGCCGCGCGCTGAGCGATCCCGACCACCGGGTGCGGATCGAGGCCGTGCGGGCATTGGTGTCGGTCGACGACGTGGCCGGGGTGGTCGCCGCGACCGGGGACGAGAGCCGGGAGGTCCGGATCGCGGCCGCGGCCGGCCTGGCGACGCTGCGCGGCGGCGCCGAGGCGGTCGGCGCGCTGACCGCCGACCCGGACCCGCTGGTCCGCGCGGCGGCGCTGGCCGCCTTGGGCGAAATAGGCTGTGGCCCAGAGAATGTCGCCGCCGTGGAAGCGGCCTTGCGGGCGCCGGCCTGGCAGGTGCGCCAGGGCGCGGCGCGGGCCTTGGCGGGCGCCACAGCCGGCGTCGCGGTGCCGGCGCTGGCCGAGGCGCTCGCCGACGCGCATCTCGACGTGCGCAAGGCGGCCGTGCTGAGCCTGACGCGCTGGGCCGGCGAGCCCGCCGCGCGCGACGCGCTGGGTATCGCGCTCAAGGACACCGACGCCGACGTGCGCGCCTACGCGCGCCGGGCGCTGGAGGAGGCCGGGTCGCCTGCGGTCTAGGGTTCGCCGAGGATCACCGCAGGATCCTGGCGTAGAGCAGGCTGTCTTGCGGCTCGAGGCCCAGGTTGGGGTAGACGGCGTGGCGGGCCAGCCGGCCCTCCAGCACGAAGCCGGCGCGCTCCAGCAGCCGCGCGGAGCGCTCGTTGTCGACGTTGCAGGTGGCCCACACCCGATACACCGCCCGGTCGCCGTCGAGCGCGTCGAGCAGCATCTCGAGCACCTCGCGCATTAAGCCCTTGCCCCACCACCGCCGGCCCAGGCAGTACCCGATCTCGACCGAATGCGGCACCGGGCGGCGGCAACTGGTGAGGCCGACCACCTCGCCGCTGTGGCGCAATTCGATCGCCCAGGTTCGCTCGTCGGGCGTGGCGTTGAGCTTCTCGGTGATCACCCGCCGCGTCGCCGCCACGTCGGGATGCGGCGCCCACATCAGATACTTGGTGACCTCGGGATCGCGGGCGACCCGCTGGTACAGCGCGCCGGCGTCGTCGAGCACGGGCCGGCGCAGCACCAGCCGGGGGCCGGTGATGCGATCGGGCGGGTAGTCGGCCACGGTGCTAGAGGCCGAGCGCGGAATAGGTGCGGCGGACGAATTTGGGTTGCGCCGATTGGAGTTTCGCCAACGAGGTGTTGCCGGCGATCGCCGCGGCCACGTCCGCGGACATGTCGGGCAGGTTCTGCACCAGATACAGCAGGACCAGGTCGGCCGTCGGGTCGGCCTGCCACCACGTCCCGTACGCGCCCGGCCAGCTGAACGTCCCGAGCCCGCCGGGCCCGAACAGCGGCGCCGACCTCGCCGGGTCGGTCACCACCGACAGGTTCAGCCCGAAGCCGCGGCCCACCCAGTAGGGCGCCCCCAGGAAGTCGTGGCGCTTCTGCTCGTCGGTGAGCCGGTCGGTGCGCATCAGGCGGGCGGACTCGGGCGAGAGCACCCGCACGCCGTCGATCGTTCCGTCGCCGAGCAGCATGCGCACGAACCGCAGGTAGTCGTCGGCCGTCGACCACAACCCGCCGCCCGCGTTGGGGAAGGAGGGCGGCTTGATGTGGGGCGGGCCCATCACGTCGTGGTGCAGCTGCCCCCGGTCGTCGAGCCGGTACATGGTCGCGGCGCGGCGGCGGGTGTCGGGGGAGGCGAAGAACCCGGTGTCGGGCATGCCCACCGGGCCCAGCACCCGTTCGTCGAGAACCTCGTGGAACGGCTTGTCCTCGATACGCGAGGCGATGACGCCCAGCAGGTCGATGGAGTGGCTGTAGGTGAGGCGGTCGCCGGGCTGGTGCACCAGCGGCAGCTTGGCCAGCTCGGCCAGCCACGCGTCCGGGCCCTGGTTGAAGGGCAGCCGCACGTAGGCCTTGGCGATCGGCCCGGACACCGAGAACCCGTAGGCCATTCCGCTGGTGTGGGTGAGCAAATCCTCGATCAGGATGGCGCGCCGCGCCGGGTGGGTCCGGTCCAGCGGGCCGCGCGGGTCGTCGAGCACCCGCAGGTCGGCCAGCTCCGGCGCCCAGCGCACGACGGGGTCCTTCAGCGTCAGCTTGCCCTCGTCCACCAGGCTCATCACGGCCGCGACGGTGACCGGCTTGGTCATCGACGCGATCCGGAACAGCGTGTCCCGCCGCATCGGCAGGTGCGCGTCCACATCGCGATAGCCGATCTCGTTGACCTGCAACACTTCTCCGCGCTGCCACACCACCGTCAGCGCACCGGCTAGCAGGCCCGCGTCGCAGACTTCGCGGATGGAGGCCGCGTTGGCGTCGAGATTCACCCGAATCAGGTTAGCGTCGGGCCCGGGGGAGCTCCGGCCAAGGCTTCGTCCACGGTCGGGTAGAGGTTGATGAACTCGTCGAGGCCCACGATCCGCAGCGGCCGACTGGTGGCCGAGCCGTCGGCCGCCACCCGCAATGACGTCGGGCTGTTCTCGGTCAGGCGATGCACCTCGACCAGCACGGTGATGCCCGCGGACGATAGGAAATCGACTTCGGTGAGGTCGATGACCAGCACCGCGGGTGTGCCGGCCAGCGCGACGTCGATGTGCGTGGCGAGCGAGGGCGCGGTGATGATGTCGACCACGCCGCTGACCTGCAGCACCACCGCATCCCCGGCGTCGCGGCGGTTGACCCAGAACTCCTCGCTCACCACCCGAACCTACTTTCTGCTCCGCGGCGGCCGACACCCGGTCCGACACACCGGCGGCGCCCCGGTGTGCCGAGGGCAAAATTTCACGACGGTTTCGGTTGGGCAAAGGTCCTGCAGCGTGCCCGCGGCGCGAGGGCCCGCGCCGCCTGTACGCCCCTAATGTGGCTGCCATGGCCGCACTGATCAATCGCGTGCAGCGCTGGCGCACGGCGCTGCACGTCACCGTGTCGGCATTGCTGGTCGCCACGGGCCTCGCCGTCGCCCCCGCGGCCCAGGCGGCCGCGGCCTCGGCGACGTTGTCGGTGGAACATGCGTGGCAGACCGGTTTCATCGCCAACTTCGCCGTCACCAACGCGAGCATGGTGCCGCTCACCGATTGGCGGATCGACTTCGACATGCCGGCGGGACAATCCGTCCTGCACACGTGGAACAGCACCATCACCCAATCGGGCACGCACTACGTGCTCACCCCCGCCAACTGGAATCGCAGCATTCCCCCCGGTGGTTCGGCCACGGGTGGCATGCGGGGTGTGGTGATCGGTTCCTTCACGCCGCCGTCGAATTGCGTGCTCAACGGGCAGATCCCGTGCACGTAGCCGCTACGGCGCACTGACCTTCGGCGCGCCCCGACGGCGGCGCGCGCGTGCCTCGCATCCGACCCCGCGTGAGATAGGTGCTACGCTGCCGGGCAGTCGACATCCTTTAACGATCCGTCCGGCGAGGCGGAGAAGGAGGTCAAGTCTCGCATGGGTGCTGTGGGTGAGAGCGGCGTGGACCGCGGAGCCCGGGAACTGATGTCGGCGGCCGACGTCGGTCGCACCATTTCCCGCATCGCGCATCAGATCATCGAAAAGACCGCGCTGGACGGGCCGGACGCGCCGCGGGTGGTCCTATTGGGCATCCCGACGCGCGGCGTCACCCTGGCCGGGCGGCTGGCGACCAACATCGCCGAGTACAGCGGGGTGGAAGTGGGCCACGGCGCCCTCGACATCACCCTCTACCGCGACGATCTCATGCAGAAGCCGCCGCGGCCGCTGGAGGCCACCTCGATTCCGGCCGGTGGCATCGACGACGCGCTGGTGATCCTCATCGATGACGTGCTGTACTCCGGGCGATCGGTGCGCTCCGCGCTGGACGCGCTGCGCGACGTCGGCCGCCCCCGGGTGGTGCAGCTGGCGGTGCTGGTCGACCGTGGCCACCGCGAGCTGCCGCTGCGCGCCGACTACGTGGGCAAGAACGTCCCCACCTCCCGCAGCGAGAGCGTGCACGTGCTGCTGAGCGAGCAGGACGGCCGCGACGCGGTGGTGATCTCCCGATGACACGGCACCTGCTCGCCGCCGGCGACCTGACCCGCGACGACGCCACCGCCATCCTCGACGACGCCGACCGGTTCGCCCAGGCCCTGGTCGGCCGCGAGATCAAGAAGCTGCCGACCCTGCGCGGGCGCACCGTCATCACGATGTTCTACGAGAACTCCACCCGCACCCGGGTGTCGTTCGAGGTCGCCGGCAAGTGGATGAGCGCCGACGTGATCAACGTCAGCGCGGCCGGATCCTCGGTCGGCAAGGGGGAGTCGCTGCGCGACACCGCGTTGACGCTGCGCGCGGCCGGCGCCGACGCGCTGATCATCCGGCACCCGGCCTCGGGCGCCGCGCACCTGCTGGCCGAATGGACCGGCACCGCCAACGACGGCCCCTCGGTGATCAACGCCGGCGACGGCACGCACGAACATCCGACGCAGGCGCTGCTCGACGCGCTCACCATCCGCCAGCGCCTCGGCGGCATCGAGGGCCGGCGCATCGTGATCGTCGGCGACATCCTGCACAGCCGGGTGGCCCGCTCCAACGTCATGCTGCTGCACACGCTGGGCGCCGAGGTGGTGCTGGTGGCGCCGCCCACGCTGTTGCCGGTCGGCGTCGAGGGCTGGCCCGTCACCGTCTCGAACGACTTCGACGCCGAGCTGCCCGCCGCCGATGCGGTGCTGATGCTGCGCGTGCAGGCCGAGCGGATGAACGGCGGCTTCTTCCCGTCGGTGCGCGAATACTCGTCCCGCTACGGGCTTTCCGATCGCCGCCAGGCGATGTTGCCCGGCCACGCCGTGGTGCTGCACCCGGGTCCGATGCTGCGTGGCATGGAAATCTCCTCCTCGGTCGCCGACTCATCGCAATCGGCGGTGCTGCAACAGGTTTCGAACGGCGTGCACGTGCGGATGGCGGTGCTGTTCCATGTGCTGGTGGGGGCAGAGGAGATCGCAGCGTGAGCGTGCTCATCCGCGGGGCCCGGTTGTACGGCGAGGGGGATCGCGTCGACGTGCTGGTCGATGACGGCCAGATCGCCGAAATCGGAGCGGGCCTCGCCATCCCGGATACGGCCGATGTCATCGACGCCACCGGCCAGGTGCTGCTGCCCGGGTTCGTCGACCTGCACACCCACCTGCGCGAGCCGGGCCGCGAATACGCCGAGGACATCGAAACCGGCTCGGCCGCAGCGGCCTTGGGCGGGTACACCGCGGTGTTCGCGATGGCCAACACCAATCCGGTCGCCGACAGCCCGGTGGTGACCGACCACGTCTGGCACCGCGGCCAGCAGGTGGGGGTGGTCGACGTGCACCCCGTCGGCGCCGTCACCGTGGGGCTGGGCGGGGTCGAGCTGACCGAGATGGGCATGATGGCGGCCGGCGCCGCACAGGTGCGGATGTTCTCCGACGACGGCGTCTGCGTGCACGACCCGCTGGTGATGCGCCGCGCCCTCGAGTACGCGACCGGCCTGGGCGTGTTGATCGCCCAGCACGCCGAGGAGCCCCGGCTGACCGTCGGCGCCGTCGCGCACGAGGGACCCAACGCCGCCCGGCTGGGGCTCTCGGGCTGGCCGCGGGCCGCCGAGGAATCGATCGTCGCCCGCGACGCGCTGCTGGCCCGTGACGCCGGCGCCCGCATCCACATCTGCCACGCGTCCACCGCCGGCACCGTCGAGCTTCTGAAATGGGCCAAGGGACAAGGCATCTCGATCACCGCCGAGGTCACCCCGCACCATCTGCTGCTCGACGACGGCCGGCTGGCCAGCTATGACGGGGTGAATCGGGTCAACCCGCCGCTGCGCGAGGCCGCCGACGCCGAGGCGCTGCGGCAGGCCCTGGCCGACGGCGTCATCGACTGCGTGGCCACCGATCACGCCCCGCACGCCGAGCACGAGAAGTGCGTGGAGTTCGCCGCCGCGCGTCCCGGCATGCTGGGCCTGCAGACCGCCCTGTCCGTCGTGGTCCAGACGATGGTGACGCCGGGCCTGTTGAGCTGGCGCGACGTCGCCCGGGTGATGAGCGAGAACCCGGCGCGGATCGTCGGCCTGCCCGATCACGGCCGCCCGCTGGAGGTGGGGGAGCCGGCCAACCTGACGGTGGTGGACCCGGACGCCACCTGGACCGTCGCCGGCTCCGATCTGGCCAGCCGGTCGGCGAACACGCCTTTCGAGTCGATGGCCCTGCCGGCCACGGTGACGGCGACGCTGCTGCGCGGCAAGCTCACCGCTCGAGACGGGAAGTGCCCGGCATGAATTCGGGCACGCTGGTGGGATCGCTGATCTTCGCGGCTGTGCTGGTGGTGGTGATCGCGGTGGTGATCCAGCTGATGATGCGCAGCTGGCGGCGGCGCTCGGAGCGGCAGGATGAACTGGTCGGTGACCTGCCCGACATTCCCGACCAGGTGGGCGCGGCCCTGATCACCACCCGCGGACACTACTGCGGTTCCATGCTGGCGCCGGGCTGGCACGAACGGATCGCGGCCGGCGATCTCGGGTTCCGCAGCAAGGGGGTGCTGACCCGCTATGCCGGCGGAATTATGGTGGAACGCGTACGCGCCCAACCGATTTGGATTCCGAAAGACTCGATTACCGGCATCCGGATGGAGCGCAGCATGGGCGGCAGGGCGGTGGCCCGGATCGGGATATTGGCGATTCGGTGGCGGCTGCCATCGGGCGCCGAGATCGACACCGGCTTTCGGGCCAACCACCGCGACGACTATGACCCCTGGCTGAAATCCGACGAGAAGGGAGCCGCGTGAACAAGGCGCTACTGGTCTTGGAGGACGGCCGCGTCTTCACCGGCACGCCGTTCGGCAAGGTCGGCCAAACGCTCGGCGAGGCCGTGTTCTCCACCGGCATGTCCGGCTACCAGGAAACGTTGACCGACCCCAGCTACCACCGGCAGATCGTGGTGGCCACCGCGCCGCAGATCGGCAACACCGGCTGGAACACCGAGGACGCCGAGAGCCGGGGCGACAAGATCTGGGTCGCCGGCTACGCGGTGCGCGACCCGTCGCCGCGCGCCTCCAACTGGCGCGCCACCGGCACCCTGGAGGACGAGCTGGTGCGCCAGCACATCGTCGGGATCGCCGGTATCGACACCCGGGCGGTCGTGCGCCACCTGCGCACCCGCGGCTCGATGAAGGCCGGGGTGTTCTCCGGCAACGCGCTCGCCGACCCGGCCGAGCTGGTGGAGCGGGTGCGGGGCCAGCAGTCGATGCTGGGCGCCGACCTCGCCGGCGAGGTCAGCACGCCGGAGCGCTACATCGTGGAACCCGAAGGGCCGCAGCGGTTCACGGTGGTCGCGCTGGACCTGGGGATTAAGACCAACACGCCGCGCAACTTCGCCCGCCGCGGCGTCCGCAGCCACGTGCTGCCGTCGTCCGCGAGCTTCGAGCAGATCGCCGACATCTCCCCCGACGGCGTGTTCCTGTCCAACGGCCCCGGCGATCCGGCCACCGCCGATCAGGTCGTCGCGCTCACCCGCGAGATGCTGGGGGCCGGGATCCCGTTGTTCGGCATCTGTTTCGGCAACCAGATCCTGGGCCGGGCGCTGGGGCTGTCCACCTACAAGATGGTCTTCGGGCACCGCGGCATCAACATCCCGGTGATGGACCACGCCACCGGGCGGGTGGCGGTCACCGCCCAGAACCACGGCTTCGCGCTGGAAGGCGAGGCGGGCCAGTCCTTCGACACGCCGTTCGGCGCGGCCGTCGTCAGCCACACGTGCGCCAACGACGGGGTGGTCGAGGGCGTGAAACTCGCTGACGGCCGGGCGTTCTCGGTGCAGTACCACCCGGAGGCCGCCGCCGGTCCGCACGACGCGGAATACCTGTTCGACCAATTCATCGAGCTGATGGCTTCCCGAGAAAGCGGAAGGGGCCGCTAGTGCCACGTCGCACCGACCTCAACCACGTGCTGGTGATCGGCTCGGGGCCGATCGTGATCGGCCAGGCCGCCGAGTTCGACTACTCGGGCACCCAGGCCTGCCGGGTGCTGCGGGCGGAGGGGCTGCAGGTCAGCCTGATCAACTCCAACCCGGCCACCATCATGACCGACCCCGAGTACGCCGACCACACCTACGTCGAGCCGATCACCCCGGCGTTCGTCGAGCGGGTGATCGCCCAGCAGGCCGAGCGCGGCAACAAGATCGACGCGCTGCTGGCCACGCTGGGCGGGCAGACGGCGCTCAACACCGCGGTCGCGCTGTTCGAGAACGGGGCGCTCGAGCGCCACGGTGTCGAGCTGATCGGGGCGGACATCGACGCCATCCAGCGCGGCGAGGATCGACAGATGTTCAAGGACATCGTGGCCAAGGTGGGCGGTGAATCCGCCCGCAGCCGAGTGTGTTTCACCATGGAAGAGGTGCGCGAGACGGTCGAGGAGCTCGGGCTGCCGGTGGTGGTGCGGCCCAGCTTCACCATGGGCGGGCTGGGCTCGGGCATGGCGCGGTCCGTCGAGGAGGTCGACCGGATGGCCGGCGCCGGCCTGGCCGAAAGCCCCAGCGCCAACGTGCTGATCGAGGAATCGATCTACGGCTGGAAGGAATTCGAGCTCGAGCTGATGCGCGACGGCAACGACAACGTGGTCGTGGTGTGCTCGATCGAGAACTTCGACCCGATGGGCGTGCACACCGGCGACTCGGTCACCGTCGCCCCCGCCATGACCCTCACCGACCGCGAATACCAGCGGATGCGCGACCTGGGCATCGCGATCCTGCGCGAGGTCGGCGTGGACACCGGCGGCTGCAACATCCAGTTCGCGGTCAACCCGGCCGACGGCCGGCTGATCGTCATCGAGATGAACCCGCGGGTGTCCCGGTCCAGCGCGCTGGCCTCGAAGGCGACCGGCTTCCCGATCGCCAAGATCGCCGCCAAACTGGCCATCGGGTACAGCCTCGACGAGATCGTCAACGACATCACCAAGGAAACGCCGGCCTGCTTCGAACCCACCCTCGACTACGTCGTCGTCAAGGCGCCGCGGTTCGCGTTCGAGAAGTTCCCCGGGGCCGATCCCACCCTGACCACCACGATGAAGTCCGTCGGCGAGGCGATGTCGTTGGGCCGCAACTTCATCGAGGCGCTCGGCAAGGTGATGCGATCGCTGGAGACCACCCGCGCGGGTTTTTGGACCAAACCCGACCCGGACGAGGACGTCGGCGAGGTGCTGAGGCGGCTGCGCACCCCGACCGAGGGCCGGCTCTACGACATCGAGCTGGCGCTGCGGCTGGGCGCGTCGATCGAGCAGGTCGCCGAGGCCAGCGGCGTCGACCCGTGGTTCCTGGCCCAGATCGGCGAGCTGGGCAAGCTGCGCGCCGAGCTGGTGGACTCCCCGGTGCTCGACATCGACCTGCTGCGGCGGGCCAAACACAGCGGGCTGTCGGACCGCCAGATCGCCGCGCTGCGGCCGGAATTGGCGGGGGAGAACGGCGTGCGCTCGCTGCGCGAGCGCCTTGGCATCCACCCGGTGTACAAGACCGTGGACACCTGCGCGGCCGAGTTCGAGGCCAAGACGCCCTACCACTACAGCAGCTACGAACTCGACCCCGCCGCCGAGACGGAGGTGGCGCCGCAGGCCGAGCGGCCCAAGGTGCTGATCCTCGGGTCGGGACCCAACCGGATCGGCCAGGGCATCGAATTCGACTACAGCTGTGTGCACGCCGCAACCACGTTGAGCCAGGCCGGTTTTGAGACCGTGATGGTCAACTGCAACCCGGAGACGGTGTCCACCGACTACGACACCGCCGACCGGCTGTACTTCGAGCCGCTGACCTTCGAGGACGTCCTCGAGGTCTTCCACGCCGAACAGCAGTCGGCCGGGGCGGGGCCCGGGGTGGTCGGGGTCATCGTGCAACTGGGCGGGCAGACCCCGCTCGGGCTGGCGCAGCGCCTGGCCGACGCCGGGGTCCCGATCGTGGGCACCCCGCCGGACGCGATCGATCTGGCCGAGGACCGCGGGGCCTTCGGCGACGTGCTGACCGGCGCCGGGTTACCGGCGCCGAAGTACGGCATGGCAACGACTTTCGCGCAGGCCCGCCGGATCGCCGAGGACATCGGCTACCCGGTGCTGGTGCGGCCGTCGTACGTGCTGGGCGGCCGCGGCATGGAGATCGTCTACGACGAGGAGACGCTGGAGGGCTACATCACCCGGGCCACCGAACTGTCGCCCGAACACCCGGTGCTGGTCGACCGCTTCCTCGAGGACGCGGTGGAGATCGACGTCGACGCGTTGTGCGACGGCAGCGAGGTCTACATCGGCGGCATCATGGAGCACATCGAGGAAGCGGGCATCCATTCCGGTGACTCGGCGTGTGCGCTGCCGCCGGTCACGTTGGGCCGCAGCGACATCGAGAAGGTGCGCCGCGCCACCGAGGCCATCGCCCACGGCATCGGCGTGATCGGGCTGCTCAACGTGCAGTACGCCCTCAAGGACGACGTGCTCTACGTCCTGGAGGCCAACCCGCGAGCGAGCCGAACGGTTCCCTTCGTGTCCAAGGCCACCGCGATCCCGCTGGCCAAGGCGTGCGCCCGGATCATGTTGGGCGCCAACATTCCCCAGCTGCGCGCCGAGGGCATGCTGGCGGCCGCCGGGGACGGCGCCCACGCGGCCCAGAACGCCCCGATCGCGGTCAAGGAGGCCGTGCTGCCGTTCCACCGCTTCCGGCGCACCGACGGGGCCGCGATCGATTCGCTGCTGGGTCCGGAGATGAAATCGACCGGCGAGGTGATGGGCATCGACCGCGACTTCGGCAGCGCCTTCGCCAAGAGCCAGACCGCCGCCTACGGGTCGCTGCCCGCCGAGGGCACCATCTTCGTCTCGGTCGCCAACCGGGACAAGCGGTCGCTGGTGTTCCCGGTCAAGCGCCTGGCCGACCTGGGCTTCCGGGTGCTGGCCACCGACGGCACGGCGGAGATGTTGCGGCGCAACGGGATTCCGTGCGACGAGGTCCGCAAGCACTTCGAGCCGCCGGGCGACGGGCGACCCGCGATGTCCGCCGTGGACGCGATCAAGGCCGGCGAGGTCGACATGGTGATCAACACGCCCTACGGCAACTCCGGTCCGCGCATCGACGGCTACGAGATCCGCTCCGCCGCGGTCTCGGTGAACATTCCCTGCGTCACGACGGTGCAGGGCGCCTCGGCCGCCATCCAGGGCATCGAGGCGGGCATCCGCGGCGATATCGGCGTGCGGTCCCTGCAGGAGCTGCACAGCCTGATGGGCCAGGGCGCCGCGCCCGGGCAAGGCGACCGGTGACCGGGTTCGGGCTGCGGCTGGCCGAGGCGAAGGCGCAACGCGGGCCGCTGTGTGTGGGCATCGATCCGCACCCCGAGCTGCTGCGCGCCTGGGACCTGCCGGCCACGGCCGACGGGGTGGCGGCGTTCTGCGACATCTGCGTCGAGGCGTTCGCCGGGTTCGCCGTCGTCAAGCCCCAGGTCGCGTTCTTCGAGCCCTACGGCGCCGCCGGGTTCGCGGTGCTGGAACGCACCATCGCGGCCCTGCGCGCGGCGGGGGTGCTGGTTTTGGCCGACGCCAAGCGCGGTGACATCGGCACGACGATGGCCGCCTACGCCGCCGCCTGGGCGGGGGACTCGCCGCTGGCCGCCGACGCGGTGACGGCCTCGCCGTATCTGGGGTTCGGCTCGCTGCGCCCGCTGCTGGAGGCGGCCGCAGCGCACGACCGGGGCGTGTTCGTGCTGGCCGCCACGTCCAACCCCGAGGGCGCGACCGTGCAGCGCGCCGCCTTCGACGGCCGCACGGTGGCTCAGCTGGTCGTCGACCAGGCGGCGGTGGTGAACAAGTCCGCCACGCCGCACGGGCCCGGCTACGTCGGCGTGGTGGTCGGCGCGACGGTGCTTCAGGCCCCCGACCTCAGCGCGCTGGGCGGACCGGTGCTGGTGCCGGGCCTGGGCGTGCAGGGCGGACGGCCCGAGGCGCTCGCCGGGCTGGGCGGGGCGGATCCGGGCCAGCTGCTGCCCGCGGTGGCCCGCGAGGTGCTGCGCACGGGGCCGGGCGTGCCCGAACTGCGGGCGGCCGGCGAGCGGATGCTGGACGCCGTCGCCTACCTGGGCGCCTCGTAGGCGCCCGTAACGGCCCCTACGTGCGCGTCAGTCCGACGCTAGCGACGTGCTGGGGCGCGCGGTTTCCACGATCACGGTGGTGGCCTTGACGACGGCCACGGCGACGCTGCCGGGGCGCAACTGCAGCTCCTCGGCGGCCTCGGTGCTCATCAGCGACACCACGGTGAAGGGGCCGCACTGCATCTCCACCTGGGTCATCACCTTGTCGCTGGTCACCTGGGTGACCAGCCCGACGAACCGGTTGCGGGCCGAGCTGCCGATGCTGAGCGGATCCGGGGGCGGGGCCGGGGCGTTGCTGCGCGAAAAGCGGGCCAGATCCTCGCTGGCGATGACTTTGCGGCCGGCCGCGTCGTGGCTGACCGCCAGGGAGCCTTGGTTGATCCATCGCCGGACCGTGTCGTCGCTGACTCCGAGCAGCTCAGCGGCCTGACGGATCCGCAGGTTCGACACGGCTAGATGGTAACTCCCTGCGTATCGGCCGGGGCTCGTACCAGCAATCGGCGCGTGAATCGCGCCCGCGCGGCCACGCGGGCGCGACACGCGCGACACGCGACGAAAAATGCGAGATCGCCCGCATGACGCGTTTCGGGCCGCGGCGGCCGCCATCGGCCGGCGCCTCCCGCCTGCCCTCGGGCACCGCGCAGTCCATGAAAACCGCTGGTCAGAGCGCTTTAGTCGCCCTCCTGAGAGGCCGGTTGGCCGTCCTAGCCGGCCGCGGTGCGGCGGCCGTGGGGGCGGCCACGGCGACCGGTTTTTCGGGCCACCCGCCGGGCTCATGCTGGGAGTTTGTCCCCGGAACCAGGGGGCCGGGTTAGATTTCGTCAGGAGGCCTGAGTACGGTCGTCTCCGCTGGCTGAAGTAGCAGGCAGAGACACAAAGCGATCGATTGAGATTGATTGATCAGATACGGAGGAATCGTGGCCCTTCCCCAGTTGACCGACGAGCAGCGCGCGGCCGCGTTGGAGAAGGCGGCTGCCGCACGTCGAGCACGAGCAGAGCTCAAGGACCGGCTGAAGCGCGGCGGCACCAACCTCACGCAGGTGCTCAAGGACGCCGAGACCGACGAAGTCCTGGGCAAGATGAAGGTTTCCGCGCTGCTTGAGGCGTTGCCCAAGGTGGGCAAGGTCAAAGCGCAGGAAATCATGACCGAGCTGGAGATCGCCCCCACCCGCCGCCTGCGGGGCCTCGGCGACCGCCAGCGCAAGGCCCTGCTGGAAAAGTTCGGCTCCTAGCCCGGCCTCGGCCAACCCGCCCTGTGGGCGTACCGGCCCAGGAGCGCCTGTGAGCGCCGGCGGGGGACCGGACGTCGAGCACGGGACGCGTCCCGCACCACCGGGACGTGTGGTCGTGCTGTCCGGTCCCTCCGCGGTCGGCAAGTCAACGGTGGTCAGATGCCTGCGCGAGCGGGTTCCTGACCTGCATTTTTCCGTCTCGGCCACGACGCGGGCGCCGCGGCCGGGCGAGGTCGACGGCGTCGACTACCACTTCGTCAGCCCCGCCCGCTTCCAGCAACTCATCGACGACGGCGCACTGCTGGAGTGGGCCGACATCCACGGCGGGCTGCACCGTTCGGGCACCCTGGCCGAGCCGGTGCGGACCGCGACGGCAGCCGGAATCCCCGTGCTCATCGAGGTGGACCTGGCCGGCGCCAGGGCCGTCAAGAAGGCGATGCCGGAGGCCGTCACCGTGTTCCTGGCCCCGCCCAGCTGGCAGGATCTCGAGGCCAGGCTCGTCGGCCGCGGCACCGAAACGCCGGAGGCCATGCGGCGCCGGCTCGAGACCGCCCGGATCGAAATGGCGGCCCAGGACGACTTCGACGAGGTCGTCGTCAACAGTCAATTGGAGTCTGCGTGCGCCGAATTGGTATCCTTGCTGGTGGGAACTGCGCCGGGTCGGCACGACCCGCCTGGCCAGACCAGGAGCCGGACCAGATCCAATCGAGATTGAGCATCGAATTGCCAGCGGTACCAGCCGCTTTAATCCGCCAGGAGATTGACCTACGTGACTATTCCGCAGTCTGACGCGGCCTTGGCCGCCGTCCCCGATCGGTTCGACCCGTCGGCCGGGGGGCAGGGCGCCTACGACACCCCGCTGGGCATCACCAACCCGCCCATCGACGAACTGCTCGACCGCGTGTCGAGCAAGTACGCCCTGGTGATCTACGCCGCCAAGCGCGCCCGCCAGATCAACGACTACTACAACCAGCTCGGCGAGGGCATCCTCGAATACGTTGGGCCGCTTGTCGAGCCGGGGCTTCAGGAGAAGCCGCTGTCGATCGCGCTGCGGGAGATCCACGCCGACCTGCTCGAGCACACCGAGGGCGAGTAACAGGGCAGGGCCGGGCCAACTGTGGACCGCAAACGGATTGTCGTCGGCGTCTCCGGTGGCATCGCCGCTTACAAGGCGTGCACGGTCGTTCGTCAACTCTCCGAGGCCGGTCATCTGGTTCGCGTCATCCCCACCGAGTCGGCGCTGCGCTTCGTCGGGGCCGCCACGTTCGAGGCGCTCTCCGGCCAGCCCGTGCACACCGACGTTTTCGCGAACGTCCCCGAGGTGCCGCATGTCCAACTGGGCCAGAAGGCCGACCTGGTCGTGGTGGCGCCGGCCACCGCGGACCTGCTCGCGCGCGCGGTGCACGGCCGCGCCGACGACCTGCTGACCGCGACCCTGCTCACGGCCAGGTGCCCGGTGATGTTCGCGCCGGCGATGCACACCGAGATGTGGTTGCACCCGGCCACCGTCGACAACGTGGCCACCCTGCGGCGCCGCGGGGCGGTGGTGCTGGAACCGGCGTTCGGCCGGCTCACCGGCGCCGACAGCGGCTCCGGCCGGCTGCCCGAGGCCGAGGAGATCACCACGCTGGCCCAGCTGCTGCTGGAACGCCACGACGCGCTGCCCTACGACCTCGCCGGCTGCAAGATGCTGGTGACCGCGGGCGGCACCCGCGAACCGATCGACCCGGTGCGCTTCATCGGCAACCGCAGCTCCGGCAAGCAGGGCTACGCGGTGGCGCGGGTCGCCGCGCAGCGCGGCGCCGAGGTCACGCTGATCGCCGGGCACACCGCGGGGCTGATCGACCCGGCCGGGGTCGAGGTCGTCCACGTCAGCTCGGCCGAGCAACTCGGCGACGCGGTGGCCAAGCACGCCCCCGCCGCGGACGTGCTGGTGATGGCCGCGGCCGTCGCCGACTTCCGGCCCGCGCAGGTTTCGGCCGCCAAGATCAAAAAGGGCCCGGACGATCAGGACAGCCCGCCCACGATCGAGCTGGTCCGCAACGACGACGTGCTCGCCGGCGCGGTGCGGGCGCGTGCCAGCGGCGAGCTGCCCAACATGCGGGCCATCGTCGGGTTCGCCGCGGAAACGGGCGACGCCAACGGTGACGTGCTCTTCCACGCGCGGTCCAAGCTGCGCCGCAAGGGCTGCGATCTGTTGGTGGTGAACGCGGTGGGCGACGGCAGGGCGTTCGAGGTGGACAGCAACGACGGCTGGCTGCTCGCGTCCGACGGCACCGAGTCCGCGCTGCAGCACGGCTCCAAGACGCTGATGGCCAGTCGTATCGTGGATGCGATCGCCACGTTCCTGCACGGCGGCGGATAAGACGGTTCGGTTCGCCTGAGGCGCCAGGCCAGGTGCCGGCCGGCCCGATGCCAGCCGATATAATTCGGTTTACTAACTATTCGGAAGGATTGAGATTGTGAGCGAAAAGGGTCGCCTGTTTACCAGTGAGTCGGTGACTGAGGGACATCCCGACAAGATCTGTGACGCGATCAGCGACTCGGTCCTCGACGCCCTGCTGGCGCAGGACCCCCGCTCACGTGTTGCGGTCGAGACGCTGGTCACCACCGGCCAGGTGCACGTCGTCGGTGAGGTGACCACGTCGGCCAAGGAGGCGTTCGCCGACATCACCAACACCGTCCGCGCGCGGATCCTCGACATCGGCTACGACTCGTCGGACAAGGGCTTCGACGGGGCGTCGTGCGGGGTGAACATCGGCATCGGCGCCCAGTCGCCCGACATCGCCCAGGGCGTCGACACCGCCCACGAGGCGCGCGTCGAGGGCGCCGCGGACCCGCTGGACTCGCAGGGCGCCGGCGACCAGGGCCTGATGTTCGGCTACGCGATCAACGACACCCCCGAGCTGATGCCGCTGCCGATCGCGCTGGCCCACCGGCTGTCGCGCAAGCTGACCGAGGTGCGCAAGAACGGCACGCTGGAATATCTGCGCCCGGACGGCAAGACGCAGGTCACCATCGCCTACGAGGACGACGTCCCGGTGCGCCTCGACACGGTGGTCGTCTCGACGCAGCACGCCGACGGCATCGACCTGGAGAAGAAGCTCGACCCCGACATCCGCGAGCACGTCCTGCAAACCGTGCTGAACGAGCTGGCGCACGACACCCTCGACGCGTCGGGCACCCGGGTGCTGGTCAACCCCACCGGCAAGTTCGTCCTCGGCGGCCCGATGGGCGACGCGGGCCTGACCGGCCGCAAGATCATCGTCGACACCTACGGCGGCTGGGCCCGCCACGGCGGCGGCGCGTTCTCCGGCAAGGATCCGTCCAAGGTGGACCGGTCCGCGGCGTACGCGATGCGCTGGGTGGCCAAGAACATCGTCGCCGCCGGGCTGGCGGAGCGGGTCGAGGTGCAGGTGGCCTACGCGATCGGCAAGGCCGCCCCGGTCGGCCTGTTCATCGAGACGTTCGGCACCGCGACCGTCGACCCGGTCAAGATCGAGAAGATCGTGCCCGAGGTGTTCGACCTGCGCCCCGGCGCGATCATCCGCGACCTGGACCTGCTGCGCCCGATCTACGCGCAGACCGCCGCCTACGGGCACTTCGGCCGCACCGACATCGAGCTGCCGTGGGAGCAGCTCAACATGGTCGACGAGCTCAAGCGCGCGATCTAGGCGGCGGGTGGTCGGCGTCCAGCGCCGGCAATCCGTCGATGCTTCGCCGGTTGCGCTGGGTGAGGCGGACGTACGCCTCGGCGGGCGCCTTGTTGTGGTAGTCGTCGAGCACCGGCCGTTCGTCGACCAGCTCGTAGTACGGCACCGCGAAACCACAGGCGTCGGCGATGCGCTCGAGGTCGACGACGATGACGGCGCGGACGCCGGCATGCGGCTTCCCGAAATGCGCTACGAGATCGCCGAAATCGGCGTCGTCGGGTCGGACCACCCGTCCGGTGCCGAACAGCCGCAGGATGCGCGAGTTGCGGCTGAACGAGCAGAACATGATCGTGATCCGGCCGTTGTCCCGCAAGTGGGCAATGGTTTCCACGCCACTGCCGAACAGGTCCAGATAGGCCACGGTGTGGTCGTCGAGCACCGCGAAGGTGTCCCGGTATCCCTTGGGGGACAGGTTGATTCGGCCTCCCTCGGAGGGCGCGGTGGCGACGAAGAACATCGCCTGGTCGCTGATGAACTGCTCCAGCGACTCGTCGAGACGCGCAAACTCCTTGGCCACGCGTGAAAGCCTAGCGTCGGGCACCGACAGCCAGCACCGGGTTTTTCACCGCGGCCAGGGCCGGCGAGCGCGCTCAGCCGGTGAATTCGTAGTCGTCGAGGTCGAAGCGCCGACTGCGCCAGTAGGCCTCGACGGTAGTGGTGGGGCGCAGCGGCACGTCGCCGTTCTTGTCGAAGTAGTAGCTGTTGGCCAGCCGGCAACTGTCCTGCCAGAAGATCTGCCGGTGCCGTCGGCGCAGCATCTCGGCGAAATACCGGTCGTTGGCCTCCTCGGTGACCTCGACCCGCGTCGCGCCTTCGCGCCGCGCCCGTTTCAGGCATCGCACGATGTGGTGGGTCTGCGTCTCGATCAGCGCGAAATACGACGAGCCCACGTAGCCGTACGGCCCGAACACGGTGAACAGGTTGGGGAAATCGGGGACGCTCACGCCCTCGTAGGCCTGCAACCGGTGTTCGTCCCAGAACCGGCTCAGCGACTTGCCTCCGCTGCCGGTGACCGCGAATGTCGGGACGTCGTCGGGATCCATCACTTTGAACCCGGTGGCCAGGATCAGCACGTCTATCTCGTGGTGTTCGCCGTCGGTGGTGGCCACCGCGCCGGGGGTGACCTTGTCGATCGGCTCGGTCACCAGTCGCACGTTGTCCCGGTTGAACGTGGCCAGGTACTCGTTGTGAAAACCGGGGCGTTTGCAGCCGACCGCGTAGCGCGGCGTGAGCTGGTCGCGCACCGCCGGGTCGTGAACCTGTTTGCGTAGGTAGGCCAGCCCGGCCGATTCCATCCTCTTGGCCAGCGGCAGGACGGTGAAGTAGTGCGCGGAGATCGGGAAGGTGACTTCGACGAAGGCCTGGCTGAGCAGCCGTTGCAGAATCTTGCCGCCGGGAATCCGCATCGCCCAGCGGGCCGGGGCGGGCAACGCGACGTCCAGCTTGGGGAAGCACCAGATCGGGGTGCGCTGAAAAACGGTGAGCTGGGAGACAATCGGCGCGATCTCGGGAATGACCTGGACGGCCGAGGCGCCGGTGCCGATGATCGCGACGCGCTTGCCGCTCAGGTCCTGGTCGTGATCCCAGCGGGCCGTGTGCATCGTCACCCCGCCGAAGGTGTCCACCCCGTCGATGTCGGGCAGGTTGGGCACGGTGAGCACGCCGCACGCGCTGATCAGGAACCGGGCGGTGACCGTGCCCCCCGGGTCGGTCTGCACCCGCCACAGGCACTGCTCGTCGTCGAACTCGGCCGATTGCACCTTGGTGTTCAACCGGATTCGCGACCCGATGCCGTATTTGTCGACGCAGTGCTCGGCGTACGCCTTGAGCTCACGGCCCCGGGCGTACGTGCGCGACCAGTCCGGGCTCTGCTCGAAGGAGAACTGGTAGGAGAACGACGGGATGTCAACGGCGATACCGGGATACGTGTTCCAGTGCCACGTCCCGCCCACCCCGTCACCGGCCTCGACGACGAGGTAGTCGGGCAGTCCGGCGCGGTCGAGCTTGATGGCGGCGCCGATCCCGGAGAAACCGGCGCCCACGATCAGGGTGTGGTAATCGGGAGTGCTGTTCATCGGTGCCCGCCTAGGGGTGTAGCGCCTTCTTCAGTGCGGCCAGCCCGCGGTCGGTGGCGTCACCGGCCGCGGGGATCACCAGCGCGAAGCTGGCGTAGCCGTGGACGAGGGTGGGCTCGTTGCTCAATTCGGCCGGCACGCCGGCCGCGTTGAGCAGCTCGGCGTAGCGGGCCCCGTCGTCGCGCAACGGATCGTGTTCGGCGGTCCCGATGAACGCGGGCGGCAAGCCGGACATCTGCGTCGCATTCGCCGGGGCGAGGGTGACGGGCAGCGTCGTGGGGTCGCTGATGTCGATGTGCGGCAGGTACCAGGACAGGAAGGCGTCGATCACGTCGCGGTCCAGGATGGGCGCGTTGGCGTTCTCGGTGAACGACGGCAGCGACAGGTCGGCGGTGACGACGGGGTACCACAGCAGCTGGAAGCTCAGCGCGGGCCCGGCGTTCTCGTTGGCCAGGTGGGCCATCACCGCGGCCAGGTTCCCGCCGGCCGAGTCGCCGGCCACCGCGATCCGGTCGGGGTCACCGCCCAGCTCGGCCGCGTTCTCGGCGACCCAGCGCAACGCCGCCCAGGCGTCGTCGACCCCGGCGGGGAACGGATGTTCGGGTGCCAGCCGGTAGTCGACCGACACCACGATGGCCTCGGCGCCGACGGCGTGCGAGCGGGCGACGGGGTCGTGGGTGTCCAGGCCGCCGAGGCAGAACCCGCCGCCGTGGTAGTAGACGACGACCGGCAGCGAATCCGCCGGTTCCAGGGGCGGCCAGTAGATGCGCACGGGAATGTCGGAGTGCTCGCCGTAGTCGATCGTGCGGTCCTCGATCCGCAGGTCGGGCAGCATTTCGGGCGGCACCTGGAGCATGCGCATCCGGCGGCGCGCGACCTCCACGCCGTCGGACGCTCGGAACGTCAGCGGGAAGGCGTCGAGCAACGCCTTGAACGTCGGGTCGATGCCCGCGCGGGCGAAGGTGGGCTCCGTCATGGCTTCACCGTACGCCCGGCATTCACCCGCGCAGGCCGGTTCGCAGGGCGGTCAGGCCGCGCTCCATCGCCGCGGTGGCCGCGGGCACCACGCCGCCGTAGCCGAGGTAGCCGTGCACCAGGGTCTCGGCGTTGTGCACCTCGACGGGCACGCCTGCGGCGCCGAGCAGTTCGCCGTAGCGGATGCCGTCGTCGCGCAGCGGGTCGTAACCGGCGACGGCGATGTAGGCGGGCGCGAGCCCGGACAGGTCGGCCGCCCGCCCCGGCGCCATGCCCGGCGGCGGGGCCGACAGGTCGACTTCGCCCGCGTACCAACGCGAGAACTCCGCGACGGCCCTGACGTCGAGGATCGGCGCGCCGGCGTTTTCGGTGAAGGACGGCAGCGAGGAGTCCCACATCGTGGAGGGATACCACAACAGCTGGAACAGGACCGACGGTGCGCCGTGATCGCGCGCCCGCTGCGCCATCACGGCGCTGATGGTTCCACCGGCCGAATCCCCGGCGACGGCCAGCCGGTTCGGGTCACCGCCCAGCTCGGCGGCGTGCTCGGCGGCCCAAAGCGTTGCGGCCCAAGCGTCTTCGACCGCGGCGGGGTAGGGGTGCTCGGGGGCCAGCCGGTAGTCGACACTCACCACGATGGCGTCGGCGCCGACCGCGTGCTGGCGAGCCGTGCCGTCGTAGCTGTCGAGGTCGCCCACGACGAAGCCACCGCCGTGGAAATACAGCACGATGGGCGCCACGGTGCTCTCGGATTCGATTGGCGGCCAATAGATCCGGACGCCGACCGGCCCCGCCGGGCCGGGGATGGCCCGGTCCTCGACGCGCAGCTCGGGGTGCAGCGGCCGGCGGGGCAGGTCGCGGAAGCGCTGCCGCGCCGCGTCAACGCCGTCGTCGGTGGATAGCCGGAAGGGAACCGCATCCAGTACCTTCTGCAGGATGGGGTCGATCGCGGGCTTTTCGTCGGCTGTGTTGTCCAAGCTTGGCATGGAGGTACCGTACGCATCTCGTCTGGTGCTCGGCGGCTGGGTGGTGGCCGGCTGGGCGGCGCTGGCCTACGGCGTCTACCTGACGGTGTTGGCGCTGGGCTCGCCGCCGGGAACCGAGTTGACCGGGCATTGGGTGCTGCAGCCGCTGTTCAAGGCCTCGATGGCGTTGTTGCTGACGGCCGCCGCGGTGGGCCACGCCGTTGTCCGCGAGCGGCGGTGGCTGATGCCGGCGCTGCTGCTGTCGGCCGTCGGCGACTGGGCGCTGGCGATTCCGTGGTGGACCCAGTCCTTCGTCGTGGGCCTGGCCGCATTCCTGTTGGCCCACTTGTGTTTCCTGGGCGCGCTGCTGCCGCTGGTGGCCAGGCGCCCGTCGAGGCTGCGCATCGCCGCCGTGGTCGCCATGTGCCTGGCCACCATCGCGCTGCTGGCGTGGTTCTGGCCGCACCTGGGCAAACTGGCCCTCCCGGTGACGGCGTACATCCTGGTGCTGACCGCGATGGTGTGCGCCGCCCTGTTGGCGCAGCTGCCGACGATCTGGACGGCGGTGGGGGCGGTGTGTTTCGCGGCGTCCGATTCGCTGATCGCCATCGGCCGCTTCATCCTGGGCAACGAGGCACTGGCGGTGCCGATTTGGTGGTCGTACGCCGCGGCGCTGATCCTCATGACGGCGGGCTTCTTCTTCGGCCGTGAGGCGCCGGCCGACGCCGGCGACCCGGCGCCGGCCGAGGGCTGACCGTTCCGGGCCGGACGGTAAAGGCGTTGGGCGACAACTTATTTCGATTGTGGAGGGCGCCGTGAGCGGCGGGCCGCGCACGCCCGTTGAGGTCGAACCCATCGCCCGGGTGCTGCCGATGCTGTCGGTGCCGCACCTGGACCGCGAGTTCGACTACCTGGTGTCGGCGGAGCAGTCCGACGACGCTCAGCCGGGGGTGCGGGTGCGGGTGCGGTTTCACGGCCGGCTGGTCGACGCGTTCGTGCTGGAGCGCCGCAACGACACCGACCACCCCGGCAAGCTGGGTTGGCTGGACCGCGTCGTGTCGGCCGAACCGGTGCTGACCCCCGAGATCCGCCGGTTGGTCGATGCGGTGGCGGCCCGCTACGCCGGAACCCGACCGGACGTGCTCCGTCTGGCGGTGCCCGCCCGGCACGCCCGAGTGGAGCGGGAAGCCGCGGAGGCCCCGCGACCGGAGGTGCCCGCGCCCGTCGACCCGTCGGCGTGGGAGGCGTACGGCCGCGGCGGGCAGTTCCTGGACGCGCTGGCCGAATCCCGCGCCGCGCGGGCGGTCTGGCAGGCGTTGCCGGGGGAGTCCTGGGCGGACCGCTTCGCCGAGGCCGCCGCCCAGACCATCCGCGCCGGCCGGTCGGTGCTGGCGATCGTGCCCGACCAGCGCGATCTGGACACGCTGAGGGGCGCCGCGACCGCGCGCGTCGAACAGGCCGCCGTGGTGGCGCTTTCGGCCGGGCTGGGCCCGGCCGCCCGCTACCGGCGGTGGCTCGCCGCGCTGCGCGGCCACGCGCGGCTGGTAATCGGCACGCGCAGTGCGGTTTTCGCGCCGCTGAGCGACCTTGGCCTGGTCATGGTGTGGGCCGACGCCGACGACACCCTGGCCGAGCCGCGCGCCCCCTACCCGCACGCCCGGGAGGTGGCGATGCTGCGCGCGCATCAGGCGCGGTGCGCGGCGCTGATCGGGGGCTACGCGCGCACCGCCGAGGCGCAGGCGCTGGTGCGCAGCGGCTGGGCGCACGACATCGTCGCGCCCCGGGCCGTGGTGCGGGCGCGCACACCGCGGGTGGTCGCCCTCGACGACACCGGCTACGCCGACGAACGCGACCCGGCCGCGCGCACCGCGCGCATTCCGTCCATCGCCCTGCGCGCCGCCCGATCGTCGCTGGAGGCGGGGTCGCCGGTGCTGGTGCAGGTGCCACGGCGCGGCTACGTCCCGTCGCTGGCCTGCGCGCGCTGCCGCACCATCGCGCGGTGCCGGCACTGCACCGGCCCCCTGTCGTTGCAGGAGGGCGGCCAGGCGCTGGTCTGCCGGTGGTGCGGGCGCATCGACCCGACGCGGCGCTGCGCGCGCTGCGGGTCGGACGCCGTCCGCGCGGTGGTCGTCGGGGCGCGCCGCACGGCCGAAGAGCTCGGGCGCGCATTTCCCGGAACCGCCGTGATCACCTCGTCGGGGGACGGCGTCGTTCCCGAGGTCGCCGCCGGCCCGGCCCTGGTGGTGGCCACCCCGGGCGCCGAGCCCGCCGCGTCCGGCGGCTACGGGGCGGCGTTGCTGTTGGATACCTGGGCGTTGCTGGGCCGCCAGGACCTGCGCGCCGCCGAGGACGCGCTGTGGCGCTGGATGAGCGCCGCGGCGCTGGTGCGTGCCCGCGGGGACGGCGGCGTGGTGCTGGTGGTGGCCGAATCTTCAATTCCCACAGTGCAATCGCTGATCCGCTGGGATCCGGTGGGGCACGCCGAGTCCGACCTGGCGGCCCGGACCGAAGTGGGCCTGCCGCCGAGCGTGCACATCGCGGCCCTCGACGGTGCCGCGGAAGCGGTGGCGGCGCTGCTGGACGAGGCCGGGTTGCCGGACGGGGCCGACGTGCTGGGGCCGGTCGATTTGCCGGCGGGCGTGCGCCGCCCGGCAGGCACCCCACCCGGGGTGCCGGTGACGCGGATGCTGGTCCGGGCCCGCCGGGAGCAGGGCCTGGCGCTGGCCGCGTCGCTGCGCCGCGGCGTGAGCGTGCTGTCCGCGCGCCAGGCCCACGAGCCGGTGCGGGTGCAGATCGACCCGTTGCACATCGGATGACCTCCCCAAATTTTGCCAAAGGGGATAGTATGCGTCGGAAATAGTGCCTGACTACGATATTGGAAGGTTGTTACACTTCCACTTCTTTAGCCACCGAGAGACCGGAGACGATCCGGAGAGGGGCGAGATGGCAGCGGAGAACGCGACCACGGCGGACGAGTCGCTCGATGCAATCACCGACGCTTTGCTGACGGCTTCCCGCTTGCTGGTTGCCATCTCGGCGCGCTCGATCGGCCAGGTCGACGAGACCATCACGATCTCGCAATTCCGCACGCTGGTGATCCTGTCCAATCGCGGCCCGGTCAACCTGGCGACGCTGGCCGGTCTGCTCGGAGTGCAACCGTCGGCCACCGGGCGGATGGTCGACCGGCTCGTCGCGGCCGGACTGATCGACCGCCTCCCGCACCCCACGTCGCGGCGCGAGCTGCTCGCCGCGCTGACGAAGCGGGGGCGGGAGGTCGTGCGTCAGGTCACCTCGTACCGCCGCAACGAGATCGCGACCATCGTCGAGAAGATGCCGCCGGCGGAGCGCCACGGCCTGGTGCGGGCCCTGACCTCGTTCACCGCCGCCGGCGGAGAGCCCGACGTGCACATGGACGCCGACATCGATTTGTAGGGTCGCTCAGCGCTTCTCGGCGGTGACCAACAGGTACTCCCACTCCATGGCGCCATTGGTGAGGTATTGCTGCGCGAGTTCGACGAGTTGGGCGTCGAGCTCGGCCGCCAGCACGCCGTTGTGGCCGATGTTCGCATACGCCTCGATCGTCGGGCCGTAGTGGTTTTTGAAGTACGCGTGCACCGCCTCCGCGGTGTCGAACCGGTTCACTTCCAGCAGGCCCCGCACCGCCGTCAGCCGGCCCACCCGATCGCCGAGCAGTCCGGTGACGTAGCCCTCGCGCCCCCACAACGCGGCCGGCGGTACGGCCTGCGAGAGGCTGGGCCGGTAGGGCCGAATGGTGGCGAGCATCCGCCCGAAAAACCCCTCCGGGGTCCAGCTGATCACGCCGATCGTCCCGCCCGGCCGGCAGACCCGAACCAGTTCGTCGGCGGCCCGCTGCTGCTGCGGCGCGAACTGCACGCCGATCGCGGAGATGACGACGTCGAACTCGCCGTCGCCGAAGGGCAGGGCGTGCGCGTTGGCTTCCCGATAGTCGATGGTCAACCCGTGCGCGGCGGCCCGGGCCCGCGACCGCTGCAGCAGCTCGGGGGTGAGGTCGCTGGAAACGACGGCCGCGCCCGTCGCGGCGGCCGGCAGCGTGATGTTGCCGGAGCCGGCCGCGACGTCGAGCACCCGCATGCCCGGTCCGATGCCGGTGGCCTTGACCAGGACGGGGCCCAGCGGGGCCATCACCTCCTCGGCCATCAGGGCGTAGTCGCCGAGCGCCCACACCGCGCGATGGGGGGCGGCGTCGCTGATCGTGGTGTCGAGAGTCATCAGGCCTCCTTGAGGGTAAGGAACGGGCTGCCCACTCGACGTCGTTGTCCCTAGCACGGCAGTGCGGCCGGCCGGGATAGAAGCTAACCGCTAGAAACAGTATGCATCAGAAATAATGTACTCACGCAAGTCAAAGTCGGGCGGAGGGTGCGGCTTTCTAGACTGTGGCGGTGCGCCTCGTCTTCGCCGGCACCCCCGAACCCGCGCTGCCCGCGCTGCGCCAGCTCATCGATTCGCCCCGTCACGAGGTGATCGCCGTGCTGACCCGGCCCGACGCCGCCGTCGGCCGGCACGGCAAGCCGCAGCCGTCGTCGGTGGCCCGCGAAGCGCTCGACCGGGGCATCCCGCTGCTGCGGCCGGCGCGGCCGAACTCGGACGAGTTCGTCGCCGAACTGTCGGAACTGGCGCCGGACTGCTGCGCGGTCGTGGCCTATGGCGCGTTGCTGCGCGACGGCCTGCTCGGCGTGCCCCCGCACGGGTGGATCAACCTGCACTTCTCGCTGCTGCCCGCCTGGCGCGGGGCGGCGCCGGTGCAGGCGGCGATCGCGGCCGGGGACACCATCACCGGGGCGACGACGTTCCGGATCGAGCCCAGCCTGGACTCGGGCCCGGTCTACGGGGTGGTCACCGAGACCGTCCGACCGACCGACACCGCGGGGGAACTGCTTGAGCGCCTGGCCGTTTCGGGTGCGGTGTTGCTGTCGACGACCATGGACGGCATCGCCGATGGAACGTTGACGCCGCGACCGCAACCCGCCGACGGGGTCAGCATCGCGCCGAAGATCACCGTCGAGCAGGCCCGGGTGCAGTGGGACTTGCCGGCGCACGTCGTGGAGCGCCGGATCCGCTCCGTCACACCCAATCCCGGCGCCTGGACGCTGATCGGCGACCTGCGCATCAAGCTCGGCCCGGTGTTCATCGACGCCGATGCCCCAGAGGCGTTGGCGCCCGGCGCAATTCACGTCGATCGCAAGAACGTGTGGATCGGCACCGGCTCACAAGCCGTGCGGCTGGGCCAGATACAGCCGCCCGGAAAGAAACTCATGAACGCCGTCGACTGGGCCCGCGGCGCGCGTCTCGACCCCGCGACGCGGGCGACATGAGCCGGCCCCGCCCACCGGACCGCGGGCGCGGCAGGCGGCGCCGGCCGCTGGACCCCGCGCGCGCCGCCGCGTTCGGCGTGCTGCGGGCGGTCAGCGAGCGGGACGCCTACGCGAACCTGGCGCTGCCCGCGCTGCTGCGCGAACGGGGGATCAGCGGCCGGGACGCCGCGTTCGCCACCGAGCTGACCTACGGAACCTGCCGCACCCGCGGCCTGCTCGACGCGGTCATCGGCGCCGCCGCGGGCCGCTCCCCGGACACCATCGACCCGGTGCTGCTCGACCTGTTGCGGCTCGGCGCCTACCAGCTGCTGCGCACCCGCGTCGACACCTACGCGGCGGTGTCCACCACAGTGGAGCAGGCCGGGATCGAATTCGATTCGGCGCGAGCGGGTTTCGTCAACGGGGTGCTGCGGGCCATCGCCGCCCGGGAAGAGAAGTCCTGGGTCGCGGAGCTGGCGCCCGACCCGTCGCGGGATCCGGTCGGGCACGCCGCCTTCGTGCACGCGCACCCGCGCTGGATCGCCCAGGCCTTCGCCGATGCGCTGGGGGCGGACGCGGCCGAGCTCGACGCGGTGCTGGCCAGCGACGACGAGCGGCCCGTCGTGCACCTGGCCGCCCGGCCCGGAGTGCTCACCGCGAAGGAACTGGCCGATGCGGTCGAGGGCACGGTTGGCCGGTTTTCGCCGTATGCCGTGTACCTGCCGGGCGGTGACCCCGGCCGGCTGGCGCCGGTGCGCGACGGCGCCGCCCTGGTCCAGGACGAGGGCAGCCAGTTGGTGGCGCGGGCGCTGACCCTGGCGAGCGTCGAAAACGACGCCGGGCGGTGGCTGGACCTGTGCGCCGGACCGGGCGGTAAGACCGCGCTGCTGGCCGCGCTCGGGGCCGCATCGGGTGCGCGCGTCACGGCGGTGGAACCGGCCCCGCGCCGCGCCGATCTGGTTGCCGAGAACACCCGGGGACTGCCGGTCGACGTGCTGCGGGTCGACGGGCGGCAGAGCGGGCTCGAGCCGACCTTCGACCGGGTGCTCGTCGACGCGCCCTGCACCGGGCTGGGCGCGCTGCGGCGGCGGCCCGAGGCGCGCTGGCGGCGCCGGCCGGCCGACGTGCCGGCGCTCACGAAGCTGCAGCGCGAGCTGCTGGGCGCCGCAATCGCGCTGACCCGGCCGGGCGGGGTGGTGCTCTACGCGACCTGTTCGCCCCACCTGGCCGAAACCGTCGGGGTGGTCGCCGACGCGCTGCGCCGACACCCGGTGAGCGCGCTGGACACCCGGCCGCTGTTCGATCCGGTCACCGGGCTGGGGGACGGGCCGCACGTGCAGCTGTGGCCGCACCGGCACGGCACCGACGCGATGTTCGCCGCGGCGCTGCGCCGCGAACCGGCGTAGGGGCGCACGGTGACGCGCCGCTTGCCCGCGTGAAGCCGCCGCCGAGGCTCAGTAGTGTGGCGCACATGCCTGACAACACCGGTAGGCCCCTGATCGCGCCGTCCATCCTGTCCGCCGATTTCGCGCGGCTCGCCGACGAGGCGGCCGCGGTGGTGGGCGCGGACTGGCTGCACGTCGATGTGATGGACAACCACTTCGTGCCGAACCTGACCATCGGCCTGCCGGTGGTCGAGAGCCTGCTGGCCACCACGAGCATCCCGATGGACTGCCATCTGATGATCGAAGACCCCGACCGCTGGGCACCCGGCTACGCCGAGGCCGGCGCCTACAACGTCACCTTCCACGCCGAGGCCACCGACAACCCGATCGGGGTGGCGCGCGACATCCGCGCCGCGGGCGCCAAAGCGGGCATCAGCGTCAAGCCGGGCACCCCGCTCGAGCCGTACCTGGAGATCCTGCCCCAGTTTGACACCCTGCTGATCATGTCGGTCGAACCCGGCTTCGGCGGGCAGAGCTTCATCCCAGAGGTGCTGAGCAAGGTCCGCACCGCGCGCAAGCTGATCGACGCGGGGGAGCTGACGATCCTGGTGGAGATCGACGGCGGCATCAACGACGAGACCATCGAGCAAGCCGCCGAGGCCGGCGTCGACTGCTTCGTCGCCGGGTCTGCCGTTTACGGCGCGGAGGACCCGGAGGCCGCCATCGAGGCGCTGCGGCGGCAGGCGGCCGCCGCGTCACCGCACCTGCGCCGATGAATCAGCCCGTGGACAGCCTCGACGCGGCCATGCGCCTGGCGATCGGGCAGTCCAATCAGGTCAAGGGCACCACCTACCCGAACCCGCCGGTGGGCGCGGTGATCCTGGACGCCGACGGTGTGGTCGTCGGCGTCGGCGGCACGGAACCCGCGGGCGGCGACCACGCCGAGGTGCTGGCGTTGCGGCGGGCCGGTGACCTGGCGACCGGCGGGACGGCGGTGGTCACCCTCGAGCCCTGCAACCACTACGGCAGGACCCCGCCCTGCGTGGACGCCCTGTTGGACGCGAAAGTCGGTGCGGTGGTGTACGGCGTCGCCGACCCGAACCCGACCGCTGCCGGCGGGGCGGCCCGGCTGACGGAGGCGGGCGTGCGGGTGACGCCCGGCGTCCTGGCCGACGAAGTGGCCGGCGGGCCGTTGCGGGAGTGGCTGCACAAGCAGCGGACCGGGTTGCCGCACGTGACCTGGAAGTACGCCAGCAGCGTCGACGGCCGCAGCGCCGCGGCCGACGGCACCAGCCAATGGATCTCCAGTGAGGCCTCGCGCCTGGACGTGCATCGCCGCCGCGCGATCGCCGACGCGATCATGGTCGGCACCGGCACCGTGCTGGCCGACGATCCCGCGCTGACCGCCCGGTTGCCCGACGGCTCGCTGGCCGACCGGCAACCGCTGCGCGTGGTGGTGGGGATGCGCGAAATACCGCCGGAGGCAAAGGTTCTCAACGACGATTCGCGGACCATGGTGATTCGCACGCACAATCCGATGGAGGTGATCAAGGCGCTCTCGGATCGCACCGACGTCCTGCTGGAGGGCGGTCCCACCCTCGCCGGCGCCTTCCTGCGCGCCGGGGCGATCAACCGCATCCTGGCCTATGTCGCGCCGATGCTGCTGGGCGGCCCGATCTCCGCCGTCCACGACGTCGGGGTGCCCACCATCACCCGGGCCCTGCGCTGGCACTTCGACGGAATAGAGCGGGTCGGGCCGGATTTGCTGCTCAGCCTGGTGCCGTGGGGCGACTAGCGGCTAACGCTCGCCCAACGAAACCGCTTGCGGCTCAGCAACTTCGGGCTCTTCGGCGTGTTCCTTGCGGCCACCGATCAGCAGGCCCAGCAGTGCTCCCACGATGCAGATGACGACGGTGGCGCTGAAGATGTCGCCGTACATCATGGCGAACGCCTTGAGGTACATCGTCCCCTGAGCGGCGATCCGCTCCAGCAGGGAGGCGTTGGGCGGTATCGCCGCCGTCAACCCCGCCACGATCTGGTTGAACCGGTACAGGCCCCACGCGCTCAGCGCGGCCACACCGATCAGCATGCCCGTCATCCGGGCCACCACCACCGCCGCCGACGCGATGCCGTGCTGGGCCGAGGGAACCACCCGCAGCGCCGCGGAGGTCAGCGGCCCGATCACCAGGCCGAGGCCCACACCGGCGACCAACAGGTCGGCGTGCAAAACGGGCAGTTGGACGATCCCGAAGATGTCGTGCTTCTGGCTCAACACGTCCTGACGCCAGTAGTGAATCAGCCAGTACCCGTAGGCCGCGATCATCAGCCCCACGAAGGTCATGGCGCGGTCACCCACCCGGGTGGCGATCCAGCCGCCCAGCACCGCCCCGATCGGCAGCGCGATCAGGAACCACAACAGCAGCCCGGCGGCCTGCGTCTGGTCCATCTGCAGCACGCCCTGGCCGAACAGCTCCACGTCGACCAGCGTCACCATCAGCGCCGCGCCCGCGGCCAGCGAGGCGCCCAGCGCCGCCAGGAACGGGCGGAAGTGCACCCCGGCCGGCTCGATCAGCCGGGTGCGGGAGAACCGTTCCCACAGCAAAAACGCCACCGCGACCACGACCGCCCCGATGACCAGCGGCAGGCCGTAGCTCGGCAGGATCTGTTTGCCGTCGGGCTGCGGGTTGTACAGGCCGATGACCGCAAGGCCCAGGGCGACCGCCAGCAGCACGCCGCCGACCAGGTCGACCCGCTCGGGGTTCTCGACCTTTTCGTGCGACGGCAGGCTGAACTGGATCATCGCCATCGCGATCAGGGTCAGCGGGACGTTGATCCAGAACACGTAGCGCCAGTCGTGGAACAGGTACACGATGAAGATCCCGTACAGCGGGCCCAGCACGCTGCCGAGTTCCTGCGCGGCGCCGATGCCGCCCAGCACGCCTGCGCGGTTGCGCTGCGCCCACAGGTCGGCGCCCAGCGCGAGGGTGACCGGCAGCAGGGCGCCACTGGCCACACCCTGGATGGTGCGCCCGCCGATCAGCAGGTGGAAATCGCCCCAGTGCCCGGCCAGCGCGGTCACCACCGACCCGACCATGAAGAGCGCGAGGCTGACCTGCAACACCAGCTTGCGGCCGAACCGGTCGGACGCGCGCCCCAGCAGCGGCATGGCGGCGATGTACCCGAGCAGATACATAGTGATGATCCAGGTGATGCGCTGCAGCTGGTTGATCGGGATGTGAACGTCGCTCATGATGTCGCGCATGATCGTCACGACGACATAGGCGTCCAGCGCACCGAGCAGGACCGCCAGACTGCCGGCGCTGATCGCGACGCGGCGTCCGGTCTGCGAACTCATGAACTCACCGGCGGCTTGGTGACCTGGACCTGCTCGCCCCAGTTGGACAGCGTCACCTGGATGGAGTTGCCGGAGCTCTTCTGCATGTTGGCCTGGACCAGCTGGTGGTCACCGGTCTCCTGAATCCAGACCGTGCTCGGCACCGGCTGCGTCGCGTTGAACTGCGGCATGATCTTGTTCACCGCGTCCGCCGACACGTTCCCGCTGACGCGAATGGTGTTCTGGCCGTTGATGGTCTCGCGGCCCTCGGCCTTGGCGTTGCTGAAGTTCGTCAGCGCGTTGGCCAGCCCGGTGTCCGGGTTCAGCAACACCGACACGTCGTAGATGTCGGAGGCCTTGCCGAAGTCGCTCCACTTGTTCGGCGTCAGCGTGGCGTACAGGGTGCCGTCGACCACCACGAAGTTGGCGTCGATGTCGGAGCCGCCCAGGGTGATGGTGGCGTTGCCCGACGCGGCGGTGGCCGGCGCCGTGGTGAGGTCACCCGTGAGCGTCTTGATGGGCAGCCCCTGGATCTTGCCCTGAATGCTCAGCACCAGGTGCACGCTCTTCACATTCTTGGTGGCGTCGGCCGACTGCTTGACCAGGGTCGTGGCGTCGGGAAGCGGGGCGCCGCTCTGCTTTGAGCCCGACGAGCAGCCGGCGATCAAGGCGGTGGCGAGGGTCAGGGATGCGATGACGGCCGATATACGGCGGCGGGTCTGCATACCTTGCATCGTAGAGGGTGCCCCCGAGCGGCTTTCGAGACGCGGGGGCGCAATGGTCGCCCGGCGATGGCGCTTTCGCCTGCTCACCAGCGCGGCCGCCGCGTTTGGGCGTCCGATTAACCTGATGGCATGTTCACCGGAATTGTCGAGGAACTCGGAGAGGTGACGGGCCGCGAGGTGCTGGCCGACGCCGCGCGGCTGACCATCCGCGGGCCGGTCGTCACCTCCGATGCCGGGCACGGCGATTCGATCGCCGTCAACGGCGTCTGCCTGACCGTGGCGGAGCTGCTGCCCGACGGACAGTTCACCGCCGACGTGATGGCCGAGAGCCTCAACCGGTCCAACCTGGGCGCCTTAGAGGTGGGCAGCCCGGTGAACCTGGAGCGCGCCGCGGCGGTCAACAGCCGGCTCGGCGGGCACATCGTGCAGGGGCACGTGGACGGGACCGGCCAGGTCGTCGCCCGGACGCCGTCCGAGCACTGGGAAGTGGTGCGGATCCAGATCCCCTCGGCGGTGGCCCGCTACGTCGTCGAGAAGGGGTCGATCACCGTCGACGGCATCTCGCTGACGGTCTCGGGGCTCGGCGCCGACTGGTTCGAGGTTTCGCTGATCCCCACCACCCGGGAGGTGACCACCCTGGGTCGCGCCCCGGTCGGCACGCACGTCAACCTCGAGGTCGACGTGATCGCCAAGTACGTCGAGCGGCTGATGGAGCGCTAGCCCCGCGGTGTAACCAGTGCTTTGGGTCAGCAGGGTTCGCCCGGGGGCGTCCAGTACGGCTCCCCGGACGGGGTGTAGCACGGCGGTGGTGCGTCGGGCGGCGGGACGGTCGTCGCACCGGCCGGAAGGACCCAGTTACCCCAGCGCCCCGGGTCGGTGCAGCCACCGACGCTCACATGCCGACCGCCGACGTCGGCGCACGCGTCCGCCGTCGCCCGTTGCGGGCAGGCGATACCCGCTACAAGTCCGGCCGCGAATATCGAGGTCAGGGCCGGTACCGCCAGTCTCGATGCGATTCTCATGCCGGTCAGCGTAGATTGCTGCCGGCCGATCGGGAGCCGTTTCGCACAGCCGAAGGGGCTATTGCTGCGGCGCACCAGGAGCGGGGGGCGCGGGCGACCGCCTTGTGAACAGCATCGCAATAACCGGGCACGCCCGGTGGTTCATACTGAATGCAACACTTGGGCTCCCGGAACCCCTGAGACAGCAAGGTAACGACGATGACGAGGTTGGACTCCGTCGAGAGGGCGGTTGCCGACATTGCGGCGGGCAAGGCCGTGGTCGTCATCGACGACGAGGACCGCGAGAACGAGGGCGACCTCATCTTCGCCGCGGAAAAGGCGACGCCGGAGTTGGTGGCGTTCATGGTGCGCTACACCTCGGGGTACCTGTGCGTGCCGTTGGACGGCGCGATCTGCGACCGGCTTGGGCTGCTGCCGATGTACGCGGTGAACCAGGACAAGCACGGAACCGCCTACACCGTCACCGTGGACGCGAGAAACGGCGTGGGCACCGGAATCTCGGCCTCGGACCGGGCGACGACGATGCGCCTGCTTGCCGATCCCGCCAGCGTCGCCAACGATTTCACCCGTCCGGGTCATGTGGTTCCATTGCGCGCCAAGGACGGCGGCGTGCTGCGCCGACCCGGCCACACCGAGGCCGCCGTCGACCTGGCCCGGATGGCGGGCCTGCAACCGGCGGGCGCGATCTGCGAAATCGTCAGCCAGAAGGACGAGGGCTCGATGGCGCAGACCGACGAACTGCGGGTCTTCGCCGACGAGCACGATCTCGCGCTGATCACCATCGCCGACCTGATCGAGTGGCGGCGCAAGCACGAGAAGCACATCGAGCGCATCGCCGAGGCCCGGATTCCGACCCGGCACGGCGAGTTTCGCGCGATCGGCTACGCGAGCATCTACGAGGACGTCGAACACGTCGCGCTGGTGCGCGGCGAGATCGCCGGGCCGAACGCCGACGGCGACGACGTGTTGGTCCGGGTGCACTCCGAATGCCTGACCGGTGACGTGTTCGGTTCCCGCCGCTGCGATTGCGGACCCCAACTGGACGCGGCGATGGCGATGGTCGCGCGCGAAGGGCGCGGCGTCGTGCTCTACATGCGCGGCCACGAGGGCCGCGGCATCGGCCTGATGCACAAGCTGCAGGCCTACCAGCTGCAGGACGCCGGCGAGGACACCGTCGACGCCAACCTCAAACTCGGGTTGCCTGCCGACGCAAGGGATTACGGAATCGGGGCGCAGATCCTGGTCGACCTCGGGGTCCGCTCGATGCGGCTGCTGACCAACAACCCGGCCAAGCGGGTCGGGCTGGACGGCTACGGGCTGCACATCATCGAGCGGGTGCCGCTGCCTGTGCGCGCCAACGCGGAGAACATCCGCTACCTGATGACCAAGCGCGACAAGATGGGCCACGACCTGGCCGGCCTGGACGATTTCCACGAATCCGTCCATTTGCCAGGAGAATTCGGCGGTGCTTTGTGAGCCGCGCCGTCGACGATGCAGAGCGAAGCGATGAGGAGGAGTGGCGCCGATGAGCCCAGCGGCGGGCGTGCCGGAGTTTCCACCGCTGGACGCGTCGGGTCTGCGGCTGGCCATCGTCGCGAGCACCTGGCACGCCGAGATCTGCGATGCGCTGCTGGCCGGCGCGCGCAAGGTGGCCTCCGAATCGGGCATCGACGACCCGACGGTGGTCCGGGTAATCGGTGCGATCGAAATCCCCGTCGTGTCACAGGAATTGGCCCGCAATCACGACGCCGTGGTCGCCCTGGGCGTGGTGATCCGCGGTCAGACACCGCATTTCGACTATGTGTGCGACGCGGTGACGCAGGGGTTGACCCGGGTTTCGTTGGACGCGTCGACGCCGGTGGCCAACGGGGTGCTGACGACCGACACCGAGCAGCAGGCCCTGGATCGGGCCGGCCTTCCGGAATCGGCCGAGGACAAAGGCGCCCAGGCGACCGCAGCGGCCCTGCAGACCGCCCTCACGCTGCGTGACCTGCGCGCTCGGTCGTGACCGACCCCGAGCGCTGGGACGTCGAATTGCGTCCACACCGCACGCCGTTATTCGTTTACGGCGCGGCGGTCATCCTGATCGCGGTGCATGTCGCGATCGGCTTCCTGCTCAAAACCGGCTCCACCGGGGTGGTTTTTCAGACCAGCGACCAAGTGGCGATGGCGCTGCTGGGTCTGGTGCTGGCCGGGGTGGTGTTGCTGTTCGCCCGGCCCCGGCTAAGGGTCGGGGCGGCGGGGATCTCGGTGCGCAACCTGTTGGGCGACAAGCTGATCGAATGGCCGGACGTGGCGGGCGTCTCGTTCCCGGTGGGTAATCGCTGGGCGCGCATCGACCTACCCGACGACGAATACATCCCGGTGATGGCCATCCAGGCCGTCGACAAGGAGCGCGCGGTCAGCGCCATGGACACCGTGCGGTCGTTGCTGGCGCGGTACCGGCCCGACCTGCACACCCACTGAAAGGGCTATCCGCGCGAGCGCGGATAGCCCTTTGAGGTGGACGGGTCAGAAGTTCTTACAGTCGGTCATCATCTGCTGGAAGATCGGCAAAGCCTGCTGCGCGCCCTGGTTGTGCTCGATGGCGTGCAGCAGGTTCACCCGCTGATCCGGCGTCGACGCCAGGTACTGCTGCAAGAACTGCTGGTTCGGCGGCGACTGGTCGAGGTACTGAGCGGCCATCGGGTTTTCCGCGTGCACCGCCCGCATCGCCTGGTCGTAGCTGCAGGTCGTATTGATCATGGGGCCGTAATCGGGGGCAGCGGATGCGACCCCGGCCGCGGCGGTCGACGCCAATGCCAGACCGCCAACCCCGATCGCGAGCCTGGTCAACGAGCGCTTGAACATCTGTGGACTCCCTCCATCGATTGCCACCCACTGTACGTCCAGCTACCCCCTTGGTAGCCAGAACAAACCGTCCACACCGGCGCCTGGTCGTCATAACCCGAGGTCATCGGCAATTTCGGAAAAATGGCGGATCGGTCGGCGGCCTACCTAATTCGTCGCGCGACCGCGCGAATGCGTTACAGGGCCGCCCCCACCAGGGCGCCGGATCCGGCGCCGCCGCACGGTGCTCCCGACGGACCGGCATCGCGCCGGCGGCTACTAGCCTGGATGGGTGCCAGATCCCGCCACGTATCGCCCCCCGCCCGGGTCCATCCCGGTCGAGCCGGGCGTCTACCGATTCCGGGACGTGCACGGGCGGGTCATCTACGTCGGCAAGGCCAAGAGCCTGCGCAGCAGGCTGACGTCCTACTTCCAGGACGTCTCCGCCCTGCATCCGCGCACCCGGCAGATGGTGACCACCGCCGCCAAGGTCGAGTGGACGGTGGTCAACACCGAAGTCGAGGCGCTGCAGCTCGAATACAACTGGATCAAAGAGTTCGATCCGCGCTTCAACGTCCGCTACCGCGACGACAAGTCCTACCCGGTGCTGGCCGTCACCCTGAACGAAGAGTTTCCCCGGCTGATGGTCTATCGCGGCCCGCGCCGCAAGGGTGTGCGCTACTTCGGGCCGTACTCGCACGCGTGGGCCATCCGGGAAACCCTGGACCTGCTGACCCGGGTGTTCCCGGCCCGCACCTGTTCGGCCGGTGTGTTCAAGCGGCACAAGCAGATCGACCGCCCGTGCCTGCTCGGCTACATCGACAAGTGTTCGGCGCCCTGCGTCGGCAGGGTCAGCGCCGAGCAGCACCGCCAAATCGTCGACGACTTCTGCGACTTCCTCTCCGGCAAGACCGACCGCTTCGCCCGCGAGCTGGAACAGCAGATGAACGCCGCGGCCGAGCGGCTCGACTTCGAACGGGCCGCGCGGCTGCGCGACGACCTGTCCGCGCTGAAGCGCGCCATGGAGAAGCAGGCCGTGGTGCTCGGCGACGGCACCGACGCCGACGTGGTCGCCTTCGCCGACGACGAACTCGAGGCGGCGGTGCAGGTGTTCCACGTCCGCGGCGGCCGGGTGCGCGGCCAGCGTGGCTGGATCGTCGAAAAGTCCGCGGACCCAGGCGATTCCGGGGAGGAGCAGCTGGTCGAGCAATTCCTGACGCAGTTCTACGGCGAGCAGGCGGAGTTGGGCGGCTCGGCCGACGAATCCGTCAACCCCGTTCCCCGCGAGGTGCTGGTGCCCTGCCTGCCGTCCAACTCCGAGGAATTGACCAGCTGGCTGTCGGGCCTGCGCGGTTCCCGGGTCGCGCTGCGGGTGCCGCGACGCGGCGACAAGCGGGCGCTGGCCGAAACGGTGCAACGCAACGCCAAAGAGGCGCTGCAGCAACACAAGCTGAAGCGGGCCGGCGACTTCAACGCCAGATCGGCTGCGCTGCAGAACATTCAGGAAGCCCTTGGGCTGGCCGACGCGCCGCTGCGCATCGAATGCGTCGACATCAGCCACGTGCAGGGCACCGACGTGGTGGGCTCGCTGGTGGTGTTCGAAGACGGCCTGCCGCGCAAGTCGGACTACCGCCACTTCGGCATCCGTGAAGCCGCCGGGCAGGGCCGCTCCGACGACGTCGCCTCCATCGCCGAGGTGACCCGCCGCCGGTTCGCGCGGCACCTGAACGAACAGAACGATACGAATATGCTGTCGCCCGAAGGGAAGTCGCGCCGGTTCGCCTACCCGCCCAACCTCTACGTCGTCGACGGCGGCGCCCCACAGGTCAACGCGGCCAGCGCCGTGCTCGACGACCTCGGCATCACCGACGTCGCGGTGATCGGCCTGGCCAAGCGGCTGGAAGAGATCTGGGTCCCCTCCGAGCCCGATCCCGTCATCATGCCGCGCAACAGCGAGGGGCTCTACCTGCTGCAGCGCATTCGCGACGAGGCGCACCGGTTCGCCATCACCTACCATCGCAGCAAGCGATCGAAGCGAATGACCGCCTCGGCGCTGGATTCGGTGCCAGGATTAGGGGAACATCGCCGCAAGGCGCTGGTGACCCATTTCGGATCCATAGCCCGCCTCAAGGAGGCCACCGTCGACCAGATCACGGCCGTTCCCGGAATCGGAGTGGCCACCGCCACCGCCGTCCTGGAGGCGTTGCGCCCGAGCGGCCCGGAGCAGCCGAATGACGGGTGACGTGGCAAAGGGCAACCCGGCCGAGGCCCGCCCGGAGGGTGGGGCCGGCATCGACGTCGTCCTGGTGACCGGGTTGTCGGGCGCCGGCCGGGGTACTGCGGCCAAGGTGCTCGAGGACCTGGGCTGGTACGTCGCCGACAACCTGCCGCCCCAGCTGATCACGCGGATGGTGGATCTCGGCATGGACGCGGGGTCGCGCATCACCCGCCTGGCGGTGGTGATGGACGTCCGCTCGCGCGGCTTCACCGGCGATCTCGATTCGGTGCGCACCGAGCTGGCCACCCGCAACATCGCGCCGCGGGTGGTGTTCATGGAGGCGTCCGACGACATGCTGGTGCGCCGCTACGAGCAGAACCGCCGCAGCCACCCGCTGCAGGGCGAGGCGACCCTGGCCGAGGGGATCGCCGCCGAGCGCCGGATGCTGGCCCCGGTGCGCGCGACGGCCGACCTCATCATCGACACCTCGACGCTGTCGGTGCGGGGACTGCGGGAGAGCATCGAGCGCGCGTTCGGCGGCGACGCCAGCACGTCGATCAGCATCACCCTCGAATCGTTCGGCTTCAAGTACGGCCTGCCGATGGACGCCGACATGGTGATGGACGTGCGGTTCCTGCCCAACCCGCACTGGGTCGACGAGCTGCGTCCCCTCACCGGACAGGACCCGGCGGTCAGCGAATACGTGCTGAGCCAGCCCGGCGCCGCGGACTTTCTCGACGCCTACCACCGGTTGCTCTCGCTGGTGGTCGACGGCTACCGCCGGGAGGGCAAGCGCTACATGACGGTTGCGATCGGGTGCACCGGGGGTAAGCACCGCAGCGTGGCGATCGCCGAGGCGCTGATGCGGCAGTTGAAGGCCCAGACGGCCGATGCCCAACTGTCGGTGCGGGTGCTGCACCGGGATTTGGGTCGCGAATGAGCGCGCCGACGGATCCCTCGACCAACAACAGCATCGTCGCGCTGGGCGGCGGCCACGGCCTGTACGCCACGCTGTCGGCGGCGCGCCGGCTGACTCCGCACGTCACCGCCGTGGTGACCGTCGCCGACGACGGCGGTTCCTCCGGGCGGCTGCGCAGCGAATTGGACGTGGTGCCCCCGGGCGACCTACGAATGGCGTTGGCGGCCTTGGCATCCGACAGCCCGCACGGACGGTTGTGGGCGACCATCCTGCAGCACCGGTTCGGCGGCAACGGGGCGCTGGCCGGGCATCCGATCGGCAACCTGATGCTCGCCGGGCTATCGGAGGTGCTCGCCGACCCGGTGGCCGCCCTCGACGAGCTGGGCCGCATCCTGGGCGTCAAGGGCCGGGTGCTGCCGATGTGCCCGATCGCGCTGCAGATCGAGGCCGACGTGTCCGGCCTGGAGTCAGATCCACGGATGTTCCGGCTCATTTGCGGCCAGGTGGCGATCGCCAGCACGCCGGGCAAGGTGCGCCGGGTGCGGCTGCTGCCATCCGATCCGCCGGCGACCCGGCAGGCCGTCGACGCGATCATGGCCGCCGACCTGGTGGTGCTCGGTCCGGGCTCCTGGTTCACCAGCGTGATCCCGCATGTGCTGGTGCCGGGGTTGGCTGCGGCGCTGCGGGCCACCACCGCGCGGCGCGCCCTGGTGCTCAATCTGGTGGCCGAGCCGGGGGAGACGGCCGGCTTTTCCGTCGAGCGTCATCTGCACGTGTTGGCCCAGCACGCCCCGGGGTTCACCGTGCACGACATCATCATCGACGCCGAGCGGGTGCCCAGTGAGCGGGAGCGGGAGCAGCTGCGCCGCACGGCCACGCTGCTTTCGGCCGAGGTCCACTTCGTCGACGTGGCCCGACCTGGTACACCTTTACATGATCCAGGCAAGCTTGCGGCGGCCCTGGACGGGGTCCGGGCGGCCCGCAACGGCCCGGGAGCGCCTCCGGTCACGGCCACCGCGGACATTCGGGTCGACGGTGCAAGCCCACAGACCGGTGCAAGAGGACCGGCCGGCAGCGGACCAAGGGGTGACGACGCGTGGCGATGACGACCGAAGTCAAGGACGAGCTCAGCCGCCTGGTCGTGAAGTCGGTCAGCGCGCGCCGCGCCGAGGTCACGTCGCTGCTGAGGTTCGCCGGCGGATTACACATCGTCGGCGGTCGGGTGGTCGTGGAGGCCGAGGTGGACCTCGGCAACGTCGCGCGGCGGCTGCGCAAGGACATCTTCGAGCTCTACGGCTACAACGCCGTCGTGCATGTGTTGTCGGCCAGCGGGATTCGCAAGACCACCCGTTACGTGCTGCGGGTGGCCAACGACGGTGAAGCGCTGGCCCGCCAGACCGGCCTGCTCGACAACCGCGGCCGGCCGGTGCGCGGCCTGCCCGCCCAGGTCGTGGGCGGCAGCATCGCCGACGCCGAGGCCGCCTGGCGCGGAGCCTTCCTGGCGCACGGGTCGCTCACCGAGCCGGGACGGTCGTCGGCCCTGGAGGTCAGCTGCCCCGGGCCGGAGGCCGCGCTGGCGTTGGTGGGCGCGGCGCGCCGGCTCGGCGTCAGCGCCAAGGCCCGCGAAGTGCGCGGCGCCGACCGGGTGGTGGTGCGCGACGGCGAGGCCATCGGCGCCCTGCTGACCCGGATGGGCGCGCAGGACACTCGGCTGATCTGGGAGGAGCGCCGGATGCGCCGCGAGGTGCGGGCGACGGCCAATCGGCTCGCCAACTTCGACGACGCCAACCTGCGCCGCTCGGCGCGGGCCGCGGTCGCCGCGGCCGCCCGGGTGGAACGCGCGCTGGAGATCCTCGGCGACACCGTTCCCGACCATTTGGCCTCGGCCGGCAAGCTGCGCGTCGAGCACCGGCAGGCCTCGCTGGAGGAGCTCGGGCGGCTCGCCGACCCGCCGATGACGAAAGATGCTGTGGCGGGCCGCATTCGCCGGCTGCTGTCGATGGCCGACCGCAAGGCCAAGATCGAGGGCATCCCGGACACCGAATCGGCGGTCACACCGGATCTGCTGGAAGACGCTTAGCCTCGTCGCGCACCGCGAACGCGTCGCACGGGTCCTGGCAAACCCGAGCGCTCAGCAACTCTCGCCCGGCGCGGCTTGCCGGACGTTCCATACGCGCTGCGCGTAGTCGCCCCAGTCCTCGCCCATCCCACGCGATTGCGAATTCTATGAATCGTATGAATTATTTGAAATAAATATGGGTAACGCAAAATGGCGGCGGCTTCGCCCTGAAAGTGCAAAGCGGAAATATTGCCAGCAAAACCGCCCGCCGTCCCGCGAAAGCTCGTCTCGATACGCGACTTTTCGAGTAGGCGATTCATAGGGAGCACATAATTTCTTTGAAGGCTGTATGAGTTTCGGCGTATCGCTTGCAGCCGATCGGTGCTCCAGGCGGCTAAGCGGAGCGCATGCAACCCTGGCCAAGACATCTCGCGCTCGGTCATCGCGAGGCACGGCGGCCGACCCTTTCCGATCGCCTTCTCGGCCAAGCCCTCATTCGTCGCCATCGCAATTTATGCGCTCATGAGATTTTTATTCAGCGGAACCGGCCTTGCGACGCAATTGTCGTATTTTCATCCACTGTTCACCCCGTCGCCTTTTCGGACTCGCGCCAGGTAGAGCGGTTTATGGCTGGTTTTCTGTTCGGTGCCGAGGGCGTGCAGCCCGCGCCGGGGAGTGCCCAGGCGGCACCGACCCACGCCGTGCTTGGCCAAACGCTTTCTGGTCGCGGCTGGCTAGTGTCCTGTCTGCAGGAGAGATGCCCGTCGGCTAGCAAACTCGGATTCCTCGTTTTGTCGGCGGCACGTAGGGGCTCGATGTCGTTCGCGTTCGGCTGGTCGGCGCGCGAAGCACAGGGCCGCGGTGGGGACATGGCCGGAGGCGGAGGAAGGCATGGATTTCGGGTTGTTACCGCCGGAGATCAACTCCGGCCTGATCTATTCAGGGCCGGGGCCGGCGCCGTTGCTCGCGGCTGCGGCCGGCTGGAACGGCTTGGCGGCCGAATTGCATTCGGCGTCGGCGTCTTACGGTGCTGCGATCGCGGAGCTGAGAAGCGTCTGGCATGGGCCCTCGTCCGCAGCGATGGCGGCCGCGGCGGCGCCCTACATCGCATGGCTGGACGGCACGGCCGGCCAGGCCGAGCAGACCGCCGCCCAGGCAACGGCGGCGGCGGCCGCCTATGAAGCCGTTTTCGCGGCCACGGTCCCGCCGCCGGTGATCGCGGCCAATCGAGCGTTGCTGGCTTCGCTGATTGCGACGAACGTGTTGGGGCAGAACACGGCGGCCATCGCGGCCACCGAGGCCGACTACGCCGAGATGTGGGCGCAAGACGCCGCCGCGATGTACACCTACGCCGCCGCCTCGGCGGTGGCGACCCGGCTGACCCCGTTCACGGCGCCGCCCACGACCACCGACGGCAGTGGGGAGGCCGACCAGTCGGCGGCGGTGGCCTCGGCGCTCCAGTCCGCGACCGCCTCCCGGCTGGAATCCACACTGTCGGAATCGGTTTCGCAGGCCCCGGCCGGCCTGCAGACCCTGGCGGCAAACGCGACTGCGGCGCCGACGGCGGCGGCCGGCTTGCCGCTGGGACTGAAGGACATCACCGGGATCCTGAAGACATTCAACAGCGTCATGAGCACGATCTCGGGGCCGTACACCCCGCTGGGGGTGGCGAACCTGGCGAAGAACTGGTACCAGATCGCCCTCAGCATCCCGAGCGTGGGGACGGGCATCCAGGGCATCGGCCCCCTGTTGCACCCCAAGGCGCTCACCGGGGTGTTGGCACCGCTGCTGCGCAGCGACCTGTTGAGCGGCGCGACCGCGCTGTCGAGTGCGGGCACGGTTTCGGCCGCAACGGGTCGGGCCGGACTGGTCGGGTCGTTGTCGGTGCCGGCGAATTGGGCTTCTGCCGTTCCCGCTATCCGAACGGTGGCCACCGAGCTGCCGGAGACGACGGTGCAAGCCGCTCCCGCGATGGCCGTGAATGGCCAACAGGGCATGTTCGGTCCGACGGCCCTGTCCAGCCTGGCCGGACGCGCCGTCGGCGCGAGTGCCACCCGCGCGGTCGCCGGGTCGACCCTTCGAGTGCCCGGTGCCGTGGCCGTCGACGACCTCGCGACCACGTCCACGGTCATCGTGATCCCGCCGAACGCCAAATAAGAAAGGTGCGGCAATGGTTTTCAGCGATTTCGCAACGCTCCCACCGGAGGTGATCTCCACCCAGATCTACGCGGGCCCGGGCGCGGGGCCGATGCTCGCCGCCGCCGCGGCCTGGGAGACGCTGGCCGCCGAGTTGCACTCCACCGCGGCCGCTTACGGCACGGTGATTTCGGACCTGGTCGGCCAGTCGTGGCAGGGTCCGTCGTCTGAGGCGATGGCCGCGGCGGTAGCACCGTATCTGGCTTGGATGTCGACCGCCGCGGGTCAAGCCGAGCAGACCGCCACCCAGGCCCGGGCCGCGGCCGCGGCGTACGAGGCCGCCCTGGCGGCCACCGTGCCGCCGCAGCTAGTCGGGGAGAACCGCATCCAGTTGGCCGCGCTGTTGGAGACGAATCTCCTGGGGCAAAACGACGCCGCGATCGCGGCGACCGAAGACGAGTACGCCCAGATGTGGGCCCAAGATGTCGCCGCGATGTTCAGTTACGCCGGCGCGTCGGAGTCGGCCGGTGAGTTGACCGCCTTCGAGGAGGCGCCGGTCACCACCAACGACGCGGGACCGGTGGCCCAGGCCGCCGCGGCGGCCGCGGCAGAGCCGCCGTCGTTGTCGGCCTGGCTGAAACAGATAGAGGACTTCCTCACCTCACTCACCAGCCAATACACCCAGTTCTGGCAGCAGTTGATCGGGGGAGTCACGGGGAGCCCGGACGTGGCGCCCTTGTGGGAAGCGTTGTATTCCAGCATTTCCCAGATCGGCACTCAGGCGACGTGGACCAACGTCACCAATGCCAGCATCAGCCTGGGCGTCTCGCAGTGGAAGAACTTCTTCATCTACGCACCGTGGAGCGCCGCGATGGCGAAGACCTCGCTGGGCGCGGGCCTGGCGTCGCCGGGGCACGCCGCCGCCGGCATCGCGGCCAAGCCCGTGTCGGCCGTATTGGGGACCGCGCCGACGGTGGGCAGGCTTTCGGTTCCACCCGGCTGGGCGACCGCCGCCCCGGCAATCCGGCTGGCCTCGCTCCCGGGCACCAGCGTGGCCGCGGCCGCGGCGACGGATTTCTCGGGCCCGGTCAACGAGGCGACGTTGGGCAGCTTGGCGGGTGGCGCGCTCGGCGGCCCGGCGGCGCGCGCGGTCACCTCCACCGGCATCCAGCAGGCCCGCATCGGCACCGGTGAGCGGCGCACCGCGCCGGTGAAGCTCGACCGCATCATCGCCCAACTGCAGGAGATGCCCGACCAGGTGCAGCACTGGAACGTCGACGAGGCTGGCCTCGATGACCTGGTCGCCAGGCTCAGAACGACACCTGGTGTGCACGCCGTGCACGTGACCGACGGCGAGGAGGTCGCCGTCGGGGCGCCCGAATCAAAATCGGTGTAGCACAGGGGATTTAGCCCGTAAATCGAAGGAGGACGCATGAAACTGCTGTTGGCGCTTCTCGGTGTGTCGCTGGGCATCGCCGCCGCGGCGCCTGCGCACGCCATCCCCGGGGAGGACGAAGCGGCGACCGACGAGAACAACGAGGTCTTCATCGCTGACCTCCACCGGGTGGGAATCAGTTTTGCGGACCCGGACCAGGCCGTCGCCGCCGGAAAGGCGGTGTGCGGCTTGATCTCTCGCGGCGTATCCGGCCTCCAGTTGCTCAACGACCTCCGAGACAACAACCCCGGACTGACCACCAACGGTGCCGCCCAGTTCGCGACGATATCGGCCAAGTCGTATTGCCCACGACAACTCGACGCGTCGGCAAGCAAAGGCTGAAACCGCCAAGAAGCGCGGCACAATCCGCGAATGCTCACCGCTCACGCCTGTCCCTCCACAGAGAAACGCCAAATGTTGCAGTACGATCCGTTCCCCGTCGACCTGGGACCAACGATGGATTTCGGTGCCGTGCCGCCGGAAATGCATTCTCGGCGAATGCATTCGGGGCCCGGCGCTCAGTCGATGATGGACGCGGCCACGGCGTGGGATGTGCTGGGCGTTCAACTCGGTGACCTGGCGCGGAACTACCGGGCGGTGTTCGGCGAGCTGACCGAGCCGAGCGCTTCGGCCCACGCCGACTATCTGGACTGGCTCGACGCCACCGCCGAACAGGCACGGCAGACGGCCGTCCAGGCCACGGCGGCTGCGGGCGCCTACGGTTCGACGTTTGCGGCGGTGGTGGTGCCTCGGGTTATCGAGGCCAATCGGCTGCAGCGAGATTGGTTGGCCACGACGAACTGCCTTGCCCAGATCAGTCCGGCTATCGCCGACGTCGAAGCGGCCTACGAACGGATGTGGGCCCAAAACGCCGGCGCCATGTACGCCTACGCCCGCGCGGCGGCGGCCACCCGGAAGCTGACGCCGTTCAGTTCGCCGCCCCCCATCCGACTCCGCGAGCACGCCCGAAACGGTGCGTCGGTCACCGAACCGTCCCGCAAATGGCGTCTGATGGTGGCGCCGGAAGTCATAATGACTGGCCGTCAAGTGATTTCGACCATCGCCGAGGCGCTCGATACGCTGTCCACCTCTAAGCTGGACACCTTCGACGTGTCCCTATTGCCGACGGCCGCCCCGCTGTCCAGGCTGAGTTCATTGTCGGCGCCACTGGACGTCGCGCTCAGCCACCTGAATTCACTCAACAAGGCCGCCGCGTTGAACAGGGCCACGGTCGTGGGGCCGCGGCGGCCCACCGGGGATCGCACCGTTGCCGCGGGGCCCCGGGCGAGCGTCGGTTGCGCCGCGGCAATCGGGGCCTTGTCGGTTCCTCGGGCGTGGACTCGATCAACGCCAGCGCCGGCACGGCCGAGTCCACAAGCGGATCCCGTCGATCGAACCCAGTGACGTATCCGCTTTCACAGCGGATGGATTGCGGCACAAGCGTTCCGGTTAGAGGGTGTCACATCCCGGCGCCGCGCGCGGACGCGGCGTATGCGTCCCACCCCGCGCTATGGGGTCCACCGGGGCGGCCCCGGGCGGCCATCAGGGGTAGTCGCACGGAGCTGACGGCGGCGCAAATATTTTCTCGACCAAGCCGGCGGGTAGTTTGTTTGCCATTGCTGGTCCCGATGGGGGTGGGAGGGCTACGGTCGGGGGATGAAACGGCTTTCGAGTGTTGATGCGGCGTTTTGGTCGGCCGAGACTTCGGGCTGGCACATGCATGTGGGCGCGCTGGCGATTTGCGACCCGAAGGACGCGTCGGAGTACAGCTTCGAGCGGCTCCGCGAACTGATCATCGAGCGGCTGCCGGAGTTGCCGCAGTTGCGGTGGCGGGTCACCGGTGCACCGCTGGGTTTGGACCGGCCGTGGTTCGTCGAAGACGAGGAGCTGGACGTCGATTTCCACATCCGGCACATCGCCGTCCCGGCGCCGGGCGGCCGCCGCGAGCTCGAGGAGCTGGTCGGCCGGTTGATGTCCTACAAGCTGGACCGCGCCCGGCCGCTGTGGGAGATGTGGGTGATCGAGGGCGTCGAGGGCGGCCGGGTCGCGTCGCTGACCAAGATGCACCACGCCATCGTCGACGGCGTCTCCGGCGCCGGCCTGGGTGAAATCCTGTTGGACGTCACGCCGGAACCGCGCCCGCCGCAACACGAAACGGTGGGATCGCTGGTGGGATCGAAGATTCCGGGCATCGAACGGCGGGCGGTGGGGGCCCTCATCAACGTCGGCGTCAAGACGCCCTTCCGCATCGCCCGGCTGGTGGAGCAGACCGTGCGCCAGCAGATCGCCGCGCTGGGGGTGAGCAGCGGCCGGCCGCCGCGCTACTTCGAGGCGCCCAAGACCCGGTTCAACGCGCCCGTCTCGCCGCACCGCCGAATCACCGGCTGCCGCGTCGAACTCGCGCGGGCCAAGGCCGTCAAGGACGCCTACGGCGTCAAGCTCAACGACGTCGTGCTGGCGCTGGTGGCCGGCGCCGCCCGCGAGTACCTGCAGAAGCGCGGCGAGTTGCCCGCCAAACCGCTCATCGCCCAGATTCCCGTCTCCACCCGCACCGACGACAACAAGGACGACGTCGGCAATCAGGTGAGCTCGATGACCGTATCGCTCGCGACCGACGTCGAGGATCCCGCCGAGCGGTTGCGGGCCATCCACGAGAGCACGCAGAACGCCAAGCTGATGGCCAAAGCCCTTTCGGCGCACCAGATCATGGGGCTGACCGAGACCACACCGCCCGGGCTGCTGGGGCTGGCCGCGCGGGCCTACACGGCCAGCGGGCTGTCGCGAAACCTGGCCCCCATCAACCTGGTTGTCTCCAATGTGCCGGGCCCGCCGTTCCCGTTGTTCATGGCGGGCGCGCGGCTGGATTCGCTGGTGCCGCTCGGGCCGCCCGTCATGGACGTCGCCCTGAACATCACCTGCTTCTCCTACACCGACTATCTGGACTTCGGTTTCGTCACGACGCCCGAGGTGGCCAACGACATCGACGACATGGCCGACCGCATCGAGCCGGCGCTCACCGAATTGGAGAAGGCCGCCGCGCGGGAGTGAGCGGGCGGCCCCCTGACGCGAGCGCCACGCCAGCGTGACCGCCGCAGGCGAGCGTCACGCTAGCGTGACTGCCCGCCTGGCCAGGGCGGCCCTCACCCGGCTGACGATGTCGCCGGGGCGGTCGCCCACCACCACTCGAATGACGATCCAGCCCAGGCGCTCGAGCGTTTCAAGCCGCCTGATGTCCCACGTGTACTGCCAGCGATCCCGACGATGCTGCTCACCGTCATACTCAGCCGCGACTTTGAGTTCCTCCCAACCCATGTCGAGGTAGTAAGTCAGGTCACCGAATTCGTCGCTGACCGGGATCTGCGTTTGCGGTCGGGGCAGCCCGGCCCGGATCAGCGCCAGGCGCAACCACGTTTCCTTCGGCGACTGTGCCCCCGCATCCGCGAGACCGATTGCGTCACGCGCCGACTGGATGCCGCGGCGGCCCGGATACCGTTCGGCGAGCAACTGAACCTCGGACACCTTGCAGTCGGTCGCGCGAAGCAGGTCGTCGAGCGCGGCCACCGCATCGTTTATCGGATGCCAGCATCCCAGGTCGACACCCGTACGGGCCGGCGTCGTCACCGGAACACCATCGATGAGGACGACTTCGTCGTCGTCGAAGCGGTCACTGTGAACCCGTAATCCCGGCAACGGGTTTCTGTTGCTGTGCAGAACTTCCAGCGGTGCCGCTGGGTCCACCCAGTGCGCACCATGAACGGCGGCCGCCGACAACCCCGCGACAACGCCTCGCCGACGCGACCACAGCCATGCCGCGCGGGCTCGCATCAGCGGGGTGAGCTCGGCACCGGGATCGACATACACGTCGCGGAACAGCTTCCGATAGCGCGTTCGCAACGCGCTCTTGACGAGCGCTCCGGCCGCGACCGCCTCACTGCCGATGAATGGCTCCGCCATCGCGGCAGCGTCCCACAAACCGCCTCGAACGTCAGCTCAGTGCGGCGCGACTATCCACACCCCCGGTGCGTCACGCTAACGTGACGCTCGCGGCCCCGAGCCACGCTAGTGTGACGCTCGGGCCAAAGGGGAGGCGCAAGGAGGACGAGCCGCACTTAGTCGCGCTCGGGCGGGTTGGTCGCGTACACCCAGGACAGGAAGCGCGCGACGGCCTCCGCCGACCGATGCGCGCGGGGTGAGCTGAAGATGTCGAAAGCGTGTTGTGCGCTGGGCAATTCGGCGTAGGCGACCGGGGATTTCGACACCGCGCGCAGTTCCTCGATGAACTCCTTGGCCTCGCCGACGGGGATGAGCGAATCGTCGCTGCCGTGCAACACGAAGAAGGGCGGCGCGTCGGCGTGTAGCCGCCGGATCGGTGACGCGTCGACGTAGACGTCGCGGTGTTCGTCGAATGGCCGCTTGACGACGAACTTTTCGAGCAACGAGACGAACTCGGGCCGGCCCTCGCCCTCGGTGGAGAACCAGTCGTAGCGGCCGTAGATCGGGACCGCGGCCACCACCGACGTGTCGGCTTCCTCGAAGCCCGGTTGGAACTTCGGATCGTTCGGGGTCAGCGCCGCCAGCGCGCACAGGTGCCCGCCCGCGGAGCCGCCGGTGACCGCGACGAAGTCGGGGTCGCCGCCGTAGTCGGCGATGTTCTCCTTGACCCACGCCAGCGCCCGTTTGACGTCGACGATGTGATCCGGCCAGGTGTGGCGGGGGGAGACCCGATAGCCGATCGACACACACACCCAGCCGCGCGCGGCCAAGTGGCTCATCAGCGGGTAGGCCTGCGGCCGGCGCATCCCGATCATCCAGGCGCCGCCCGGCACCTGCAGCAGCACCGGCGCCTTCGCGTCGCGCGGCAGGTCGCGGCGGCGCCAGATGTCGGCGAGGTTGGCGCGGCCGTTGGGGCCGTAGGACACCACGTTGGTCTTCTCGACGTAGCGCCGACGCGCCACGGTGTTGCCCAGCGGCAGGCTGCGCCGCCCGCTGCGGGTGGGCTTGGTGTGCGGCAGCTTGCCCAGGGCCTCCTCGTAGTCGTGTCCGAGTTGCTCGCGCAGCCCCGCCTCCAGCACCGGCCCGGGGGTGGTGACGGCGCGGTAGCGGATCACCCCCAGGATCGCCCACGACGCGGCGGTCAGCGCCAGCGCCGCCTTGCCGCGCCGCCCCTCGAAATGGCCGCGCCGCCAGCGCCGCAGCGCGTCCACCAGCGAGACGGAGAAGTAAACGCCCGGCACCTCCGAGGTCGGCCAGCCGAACCAGAAGACGAGCACGGTGCTATAGCCCTTGCGGGCCAGCGGACGTAATCCGTTGGCGGCGTTGGCCAATTCCAGGGCGGCGCGCGCCAGCGGCCGGGGACGCCGCAGTTGCGAAAGGCGGCGCATCAGCCGGTTACCCGGGACTGCAGGTCGCTGCGCACGATCTTTCCGGTGCTGCTGCGGGGAAGTTCGTCGAGGATGGCGATTTCGCGGGGGACCTTGTAGTTGGCCAGGTTGTCCCGGACGTGTTGCTTGAGGGTCTCGACCGTGGCCTGGGCGCCCGGGCTCAGCACCACGAACGCCGCCAGGCGCTGGCCGTACTGCTCGTCGTCGACGCCGATCACCGCCGCCTCGGCCACGTCGTCGTGCGCCGCCAGTGTCTTCTCCACCTCGATCGGGTAGACGTTCTCCCCGCCGGAGACGATCATCTCGTCGTCGCGCCCGACCACGAACAACCGGCCGGCCTCGTCCAGATAGCCGACGTCGCCCGACGACATGAAGCCGGCGTGAAAGTCCTTGGTGGAGCCCGAGGTGTAACCCTCGAACTGGGTGTCGTTGCGGACGTAGATGGTGCCGACCTCACCGGTGGGCAATTCGTTGAAATCCGGATCGAGGATGCGGATTTCGGTCCCGCCCGCCGGCCGGCCCGCGGTGTCGGGCGCCGCCCGCAGATCCTCCGGGGTGGCGGTGGCGATCATGCCGGCCTCGGTGGCGTTGTAGTTGTTGTAGATCACGTCGCCGAATTCGTCCATGAACGCGGTGACGACGTCGGGCCGCATGCGCGAGCCGGATGCCGCCGCGAATCGCAATGTCTTGCAGCTGTACCGCTTGCGCACCTCGGGCGGCAACTCCATGATGCGGTCGAACATCACCGGCACCACCGCCAGGCCGGTCGCCCGGTGCCGGTCGATGAGGTCCAGCGTCGCCTCCGGATCGAACTTGCGCCGGGTGACCACCGTGCACGCCATCGACGCCGCGAAGATCAACTGCGAGAAACCCCAGGCGTGGAACATCGGCGCCACGACCACAACCGTCTCCTCGGCCCGCCACGGCGTGCGGTCCAGGATGGCCTTGAGCGTGCCGATGCCCGCGTTGCCGCCAGTTTGGTTGGCGCCCTTGGGCGTTCCGGTGGTGCCGGAGGTCAGCAGGATCATCCTGCCTTTGCGCCCGGCGCGCTCGGGCTGCTGGCCGCTGTGCGCGGCGATCAGCCGCTCGACGGTGAGCTCGTGCTGCCCGTCGGTCCAGGCCACGATGCGGGTGGCCTCGGGTTTGTCGGCCAGCGCGCGGTCCACGGTCTCGGTGAACTCCTCGTCGTAGATGACGGCGTCCACACCCTCGCGGTTTACGACCTCGGCGAGCGCCGGTCCGGCGAATGACGTGTTGAGCAACACCACGTCGGACCCGATCCGGTTGGTGGCCACCACCGCCTCGACGAAGCCGCGGTGGTTGCGGCACATGATCCCGACGACCCGGGGCCGGCCGGCGGGCAGTTTCTGCAGCGCCGCGGCGAGCGCGTTGATCCGCTCGTCGAGCTGGCGCCAGGTCAGCGTGCCCAGTTCGTCGATCAGGCCGGGCCGGTCCGGGCAGCGTTGCGCCGCACTGGCGAAACCGACGGTCATCCCCATGCCCTCGCGGCGCATGGCCGCGGCGATCTTCAGGTAGCGGTCGGGCCGCATCGGCGCGATCATGCCCGCGCGCCGCAGGGTGGTGATGACGCCGAAGGCTTGATTCAACGGGGAGGCCACGGCTCAGCCCAGGATCGGGAAGCGTCGCTTGGCGGCCAGCTCCTTGAGGGCCTGCTGCATCACCGATCGGACATGCTCGTCGACCTCGTCGACGTCGGGGTCGTCGCCGAATTGCGCGGCGATGTCGATCGGCTTCAGCACCTGCGTGACGATCTTGGTGGGCAGCGGCAGGTTGGGCGGAATCACGGCGCTGAACCCGAAGGGGAAGCCGAACGACAGCGGCAGGATGGCGCTGCGCAGCAGGCGCTTCACCCCCAGCCGCTCGGCCAGCCAGGTCCCGCGCGACAGGTAGAGCTGCGTCTCCTGCCCGCCGATGGACACCGCGGGCACGATGGGGACGCCGGCCTCGATCGCCGTCCTGACGTATCCCTTGCGGCCGTCGAAGTCGATGACGTTCTCCGACAGCGTCGGCCGGTACGCGTCGTAGTCGCCGCCGGGGAAGACGATCACCACCCCGCCGGACCGCAGGGCCTGGGCCGCGTTCTCCCGGTTCGCCCGGATGTACCCGGTGCGCCGGAAGAAGTCCCCGGTGGGGCCGGTCATCAGGATGTCGTGGCTCAGCGTGTACACGGGCCGGTCGTAGCCGAACTTTTCATAGAAGTGCACGGTGAAGATCGGGACGTCCATTGGGAACATGCCGCCGGAGTGATTGCCGACGACCAGCGCCCCGCCCGGCGGGAACGAACCCAGGCCGTGCACCTCGGACCGGAAGTAGACCTTCAGCGCCGGGCGCATCACGCCCATCAGGCGCTGGGTCAGGACGGGGTCGAATTTGCCGATGTCGCCGCCGTCGCGGTGATCGTTGTCGGTCACGTTCCTCCCTTGACGCTCCCGCGAGGCCGCTCGAGGTTTTCAAGGCCGCGCCGAGTTGATGGTAGCGAGCGCTGCGCGGCCGCCGTCATGGTGCTTATTTCTTTCCGCGTCCATCGATCGCGTCCATTGATATGGTGTCGCCCCGGTGCGGGCGCTATTGTTACGACGCCCTCAGTGAGATATCGAGAAGCGGGGAACCCGATGGACGTTGCCGGTTTGTCCCCCGAGCTGAGCGCCCGATCGGGCCCCGCACGCAAAATCGCGCCTCGTGACCGGCGCGCCCGCCGGCTGCACGCCAGCGTGGTCCGGTCCGAACCGGCCCAGGCGAGCCAGCCGCCCGCGCCCGCCGTCGACGTCGACGCGGCCGGGGCGGACGCGGCGGATCAGCGCCAGGCGGACTACTTCGTCCGGCTGCTCTCCCAGAATCGCGGGCTCATCGAACAGCGGATCGACGACTATCAGAAGGCGATCGCGTCCGCGCAAGTCGCCGGTGACGCCGATGCCGTCTGCAACCTTCGGCGCATGGCGCGAATCGAGGAACAGGATCGGGACAATCTCGACGCGATGCTGGAGAACCTGCGTCGCCGATTCGCCCGCCGGGCCCCCGGCGAGCCGCCCGCCCATTCCGCGCGGCCGCGCCCCACGGCTCGCTAGCAGCGCCCTCGTATTCGCCTGAATCACAACGGTTTTCGTCGCCGATACCACCGGCGGGGAGCCGGGTGGCGCGGAATCGGTGACACTGGATCGCGGTGCCGATACATTTGAGGGTCGAACTGGTTTCTTCCGACACCGAACGAGGCCGCCCATGGGATTCATGACCCCGGAGCTTCCCGACGTCGATCGCCAGACGTGGCCCACTCTGCCCCGGGCCACCCGGCTGCAGGTCGTGACGCGGCACTGGGCGGAGCACGGCTTCGGGACACCGTATGCCGTGTATCTGCTGTACCTGATCAAGATCGCCCTGTACATCGCCGTCGCCGCCGCGATCATCTCGCTGACCCCGGGCCTCGGCGGGCTCGGCCGCATCGCCGACTGGTGGACGCAGCCGATCGTCTACCAGAAGGTCATCGTCTACACGCTGTTGTTCGAGGTGCTGGGCCTGGGTTGTGGGTCCGGCCCGCTGACCGGACGGTTCATGCCGCCCATCGGCGGGATCTTGTACTGGCTGCGGCCCAACACGATTCGGCTGCCGGCGTGGCCGACAAAGGTGCCGTTCACCGCCGGTGACAACCGCACCGTCGTCGACGTCGCGCTGTACGCAATCGTTTTGGCCGGCGGGGTGTGGGCGCTGCTGTCGCCCGGCCAGGGCGGGCCGGTCACCGCGGCCGGCGACGTTGGCCTGATCGACCCCGTCCGCGTCATCCCGACGATCTTCGCGCTGGCCCTGCTGGGTCTGCGCGACAAGACCATTTTCCTGGCCGCGCGCGGCGAGCACTACTGGCTCAAGCTGTTTGTGTTCTTCTTCCCGTTCACCGACCAGATCGCGGCCTACAAGCTCATCATGCTGTTGTTGTGGTGGGGCGCGGCGACGTCCAAGCTCAACCACCATTTCCCGTATGTCGTGGCCGTGATGACGAGCAACAACGCACTGCTGCGGCCCAAACTGTTCACCCCGATCAAGCACCTGCTCTACCGGGACCACGTCAACGACCTGCGGCCGACCGTGTTGCCGAAACTGATGGCCCACGTCGGGGGCACCACTGCGGAATTCATCGTCCCGACGGTTCTGGTGTTCGTCGCCGGCGATCAACCGTGGCGGTGGTTCCTGATCGGGTTCATGGTGATCTTCCACCTCAACATCATTTCCAACCTCCCGATGGGGGTTCCGTTGGAGTGGAACGTGTTCTTCATCTTCTCGCTGTTCTATCTGTTCGGGCACTACGGCGGGATCCGCGCCACCGACCTGCGGTCGCCGCTGCTGCTCGCCCTGCTGGCCATCGTGGTGGTCATCGTGATCGTGGGAAACATGTTCCCCGAGAAGATTTCGTTCCTACCCGCGATGCGCTACTACGCCGGTAACTGGGCCACCAGCCTGTGGTGCTTCGGGCCGGGCGTGGAGGAAAAGGTCGACGCCGAGGTCGTCAAGAGCTCTGCCCTCGTCGTCAACCAGCTGGCCCGGCTTTACGACCCCGAGACCGCAGAAGTCATGGCGGACAAGGTGGCGGCGTTCCGCGCGATGCATATTCACGGCCGGGCGCTCAACGGCCTGTTGCCGCGGGCGTTGGGGGGAGGGGCCAACGAGGCCGACTACAAGGTGCGCGAAGGCGAGGTCGTCGCCGGACCCCTCGTCGGGTGGAACTTTGGTGAAGGCCACCTGCACAACGAGCAGCTGCTTGAGGCGGTACAGCGGCGCTGCAATCTCAAAGACGGCGACCTTCGCGTCATCGTCCTGGAGGGCCAACCGATTCACATCCAAAAGCAGTGGTACCGCATCCTCGATGCCAAGACCGGCTTGATCGAGGCGGGCTACGTCACCATCGAGGACATGGCGTCGCGCCAGCCGTGGCCCGAGCCGGGCGACGAGTTTCCGGTCCACCTCACCACGCAACCCGTCGTGCACGGAGAGTCGTGACAAAGGCGGTGGTCGTCGGCGCCGGCCCCAACGGCCTGGCCGCGGCGATCCAGCTCGCCCGCAACGGCGTCGACGTCCAGGTGCTCGAGGCGCGCGACACCGTCGGCGGGGGAGCCCGCTCCGGCGAATTGACGCTGCCCGGGGTGATCCACGACCACTGCTCGGCGTTTCACCCGCTGGGCGTCGGCTCGCCGTTGTGGAAGGAGATCGACCTGCAGCGGCACGGGCTGCGGTGGAATTGGCCGGAGGTCGACTGCGCGCACCCGCTTGACGACGGCAGCGCCGGCGTGCTCTACCGGTCGATCGACGAGACGGTGGCCCGCATGGGCCCGGACGCCGCCCGCTGGCGGCGGGCGATCGGGGACCTGGCGGCGGGGTTCGACGAGCTGGCCGAGGACCTGCTCGGTCCGGTGCTGGGCATCCCGCGCCACCCGATTCGGCTGGCCGCCTTCGGGCCCCGGGCGCTGCTGCCGGCCACCACGATGGCCCGCTGGTTTCGCACCGAGCCGGTCCGCGCGTTGTTCGGCGGCGCCGCCGCGCACGTCTACACGCGGCTGGACCGCCCGCTCACCGCTTCCCTCGGGCTGATGATCCTGGCCAGCGGGCACCGCTACGGCTGGCCCGTCGCGCAAGGGGGGTCCGGGTCCATCAGCCGGGCGCTGGCCGCCGCGCTGAAGGAGCACGGCGGCTCGGTGGCCACCGGGGTGACGGTCACCAGCCGCAAAGACGTCCCGGACGCGGACATCGTCATGCTCGACCTCAGCCCGGCCGCCGCGCTCGCCCTCTACGGCGACGCGATGCCGGGCCGGATCCGGCGGTCGTACCGGCGCTACCGCGAGGGCTCCTCGGCGTTCAAGGTCGACTTCGCGATCGAGGGCGACATCCCGTGGACGAACCCCGACTGCGCGCGGGCCGGCACCGTGCACCTCGGCGGCACCTTCGCCGAGATGGCCGACACCGAACGCCAACGCGCGCAGGGCAAGATGGCCGACCGGCCCTTCGTGCTCCTCGGCCAGCAATACCTGGCCGACCCGTCGCGCTCGGCCGGCAACGTCAACCCGATCTGGGCGTACGCCCACGTGCCGTTCGGCTACGACGGCGACGCCACCGCCGCCGTCGTCGGCCAGATCGAGCGGTTCGCGCCCGGCTTCTCCGAGCGCGTGCTGGCGACGGTCAGCAAGTCGACCGCCGAACTGCAGGCGTACAACGCCAACTTCATCGGCGGTGACATCATCGGCGGCGCCAACGACGGGCTGCAGGTCATCTTCCGGCCCCGGATCGCGGTCGATCCCTACGCGACGGGCGTCCCGGGCGTCTACCTGTGTTCCCAGTCGACGCCGCCGGGGGCCGGCATCCACGGGCTGTGCGGCTACCACGCCGCCGAGTCGGCGCTGAAGTGGCTGAAGAAACCGCGCCGCGGCTGACGTCACATTCGCCGCGGGAACCGGGGCGGCGACCGTGCATGTTACTCATCTAGGCTGATCGCGAGCGCGTAATCAGCGGACTCTAGAGACATCACAAGACAGGGAGAGACAAGTGACGGTCCGAGTAGGCATCAACGGCTTCGGTCGAATCGGGCGGAACTTCTACCGGGCCTTACTGGCTCAACAGGAGCAGGGCACCGCTGATATCGAGGTGATCGCGGTCAACGACCTCACCGACAACGCCACCCTGGCGCACCTGCTGAAATTCGACTCCATTCTGGGCCGCCTGCCGTATGACGTCAGCCTCGAGGGGGACGACACCATCGTCGTGGGCAGCAAGAAGATCAAGGCGCTCGAGGTGAAGGAAGGCCCGGCGGCGCTGCCCTGGGGCGACCTCGGCGTCGACGTCGTCGTCGAGTCCACCGGCATCTTCACCAACGCGGCCAAGGCCAGGGGCCACCTGGACGCCGGCGCCAAGAAGGTGATCATCTCCGCGCCCGCCACCGACGAGGACATCACCATCGTGCTCGGCGTCAACGACGACAAGTACGACGGCAGCCAGAACATCATCTCCAACGCGTCGTGCACCACGAACTGCCTGGCGCCGGTCACCCGGGTGCTCCAGGACGAGTTCGGGATCGTCAAGGGGCTGATGACCACGATCCACGCCTACACCCAGGACCAGAACCTGCAGGACGGCCCGCACAAGGACCTGCGTCGCGCCCGCGCGGCCGCGCTGAACATCGTGCCGACCTCCACCGGCGCCGCCAAGGCGATCGGGCTGGTGATGCCCGAGCTGAAAGGCAAGCTCGACGGTTACGCGTTGCGGGTGCCGATCCCCACCGGTTCGGTCACCGACCTGACCGTCGAACTGGCCAAGTCGGCCAGCGCCGACGAGATCAACGCGGCGTTCAAGGCCGCCGCCGAGGGCCGGTTGAAGGGCATCCTGAAGTACTACGACGCGCCGATCGTCTCCAGCGACATCGTCACCGATCCACACAGCTCGATCTTCGACTCCGGGCTGACCAAGGTGATCGACAACCAGGCCAAGGTGGTGTCCTGGTACGACAACGAATGGGGCTACTCCAACCGCCTCATCGACCTCGTCGCGCTGGTCGGCAAGTCGCTGTAGTCGTGGGCATTCCGAACCTGAAAGACCTTCTCGCCGAAGGCGTCTCGGGTCGCGGCGTGCTGGTGCGCTCCGACCTGAACGTGCCGCTCGATGAGGAGGGCGCCATCACCGACCCGGGTCGGATCACCGCGTCGGTGCCGACGCTGCAGGCGCTTGTCGACGCCGGCGCCAAGGTCGTGGTCGCCGCGCACCTCGGTCGCCCGAAGGGCGGCCCCGACCCGAAGCTGTCGCTGGCGCCGGTCGCCGCCGCGCTCGGCGAGCACCTCGGCCGGCACGTGCAGTTGGCCGGTGACGTCGTGGGTGGTGACGCGCTGGCCCGGGCCGAGGGGCTGACGGACGGCGACGTGCTGCTGCTGGAGAACATCCGCTTCGATCCCCGCGAGACCAGCAAGGACGACGGGGAGCGGCTCGCGCTCGCCCGCGAGCTCGCCGAATTGGTCTCGCCCGGAGGGGCTTTCGTCTCCGACGGCTTCGGGGTGGTGCATCGCAAGCAGGCCTCGGTGTACGACGTCGCCACGCTGCTGCCGCACTACGCCGGCACCCTGGTGGCCGAGGAGATCGCGGTGTTGGAGCAGCTGACCAGCTCCACCGAGCGGCCGTACGCCGTCGTGCTCGGCGGGTCGAAGGTGTCCGACAAGCTCGGCGTCATCGAATCGTTGGCGACCAAGGCCGACAGCATCGTGATCGGCGGCGGCATGTGCTTCACATTCCTTGCCGCACAAGGGTTTTCGGTGGGTAAGTCGCTGCTCGAAGAAGAGATGGTGGACACCTGCCGCCGGCTGCTGGACACCTACGTCGACGTGCTGCGGCTGCCCAGGGACGTGGTGGTGGCCGAGCGGTTCGCGGCGGACTCGCCGCCGCAGACGGTGGCCGCCGACGCCATCGGTGACGACGTGATCGGGCTGGACATCGGGCCGGAATCGGTGAAGCGCTTCGCGGCCCTGCTGTCCAACGCCCGCACGGTGTTCTGGAACGGCCCCATGGGCGTGTTCGAGTTCCCGGCGTTCGCCACGGGCACCCGGGGGGTCGCCGAGGCCATCGCCGCGGCCACCGTGATGGGCGCGTTCAGCGTGGTGGGCGGCGGCGACTCGGCCGCCGCGGTGCGCGCCCTGGGCATCCCGGAGGCCGATTTCTCGCACATCTCGACCGGCGGTGGCGCGTCCCTGGAATACCTGGAGGGCAAGACGCTGCCGGGCATCGAGGTGCTCGGGGAGCCGCAACCAAGTGGAGGAGACGCGTGAGCCGCAAGCCGCTGATCGCCGGCAACTGGAAGATGAACCTCAATCACTTCGAGGCGATCGCGCTGGTGCAGAAGATCGCGTTCGCGCTGCCGGACAAGTACTACGACAAGGTCGACGTCACCGTCCTGCCGCCCTTCACGGACCTGCGCAGCGTGCAGACCCTGGTCGACGGCGACAAGTTGCGGCTGACCTACGGCGGCCAGGACCTGTCCCAGCACGACTCGGGCGCCTATACCGGTGACGTCAGCGGCGCCTTCCTCGCCAAGCTGGGCTGCACCTTCGTCGTGGTCGGGCACTCCGAGCGGCGCACTTACCACGGCGAGGACGACGCGCTGGTGGCGGCCAAGGCCGCCGCGGCGCTCAAGCACGAACTGACCCCGATCGTCTGCATCGGCGAACACCTGGACGTCCGCGAGGCCGGCGGCCACGTCGCGCACTGCGAGGAGCAGCTGCGCGGCTCCCTGGCCGGGCTATCGGCCGAGCAGATCGGCAAGGTCGTCGTCGCCTACGAGCCGGTGTGGGCCATCGGCACGGGGCGGGTGGCCAGCGCCGCCGACGCCCAGGAGGTGTGCGCGGCGATCCGCAACGGGTTGGCCTCCCTCGCGTCGCCGGGGGTGGCCGACACCGTGCGGGTGCTCTACGGCGGCTCGGTGAACGCCAAGAACATCGGCGACCTGATTGCCCGCGACGACATCGACGGGGCACTGGTCGGCGGCGCGTCCCTCGACGGCGAGCAGTTCGCGACGCTGGCGGCGATCGCCGCCGGTGGTCCCCTGCCATAGGCCGGGCCGGCTGAACCCTGCTGGGTCTGCATTGCCGCTGGACTACGGGCGAGTACTCGTGCGAGAGTAGTTGCGTGTCATCGATACGGATCTTCATCCTGGCGGGTCTCGAGGAGCGTGGCCCGATGCACGGACACCAGCTCCGCCTGCTCGCCGAGGAAGAGCACGTTGCCCTGTGGACGGACATCACCGTCGGCGCCCTGTACGGGGCGATCAAGCGGCTGGCCGCCGAGGACCTCATCGAGGAGGTTCGCATCGAGCGGTCCGGCGCGTATCCGCAACGGCAGATCTGGGCGATCACCGATGCCGGCCGCGAGGCCCTGGGCGGTCTGCGGCTGCGCGCCCTCCGCGAGATCGTCATCAAACCGGACCCGTTCGACCTGGCGATCACCCGGTTGCAGCCCGACCACCTCGGTGACCTGCCGGCGACGATCGCGGCCCGGATCACGTCGCTGAACGCCATGCTCACCGAGTGGGAAGCCCATGCCGCCGCGATCGACCGCTACCTCACCGTGGCCGAGAAGCTGGTCATGAAGCACCGGGCCGACCGGCTGCGCGCCGAAATCGGTTGGCATGAAGAGCTTTCCGCGGCACTGCCCGCGATAGTCACCAGTCAGCGCGCGGGAGGGGAGCAAGAATGACCACGAAAACCATTGGTACGCAACGCCGCAACTGGTTCGCCCTGGCGGTGCTGCTGGTCGGCGCCTTCATGGCATTGCTGGATACCACCATCGTCAACGTCGCCCTCCCGGCCATTCGCACCGGCCTGGCGGCGTCGAACGCCACGCTGTCGTGGATAGTTTCGGGCTATGCGCTGGCTTTCGGGTTGGCTCTGATCCCCGCCGGCAGGGTGGGGGACCGGTTCGGGCACAAATGGGTCTTCGTCGTGGGCCTGTCGTTGTTCACCGCCGCGAGCCTGGCGTGCGGACTGGCGCACGGCCAGACCGGCCTGGTCTGTGCGCGGGCCGTTCAGGGACTCGGCGGTGGCATCTTCTTCACGTCGGTCACCGCGTTGATCCAGCTGATGTTCACCGACCGCAAACGGGCGCGGGCCCTGGCGATCATGGGGTCGACCATCGGTTTCTCCGTGGCGCTCGGCCCGCTGGTCGGGGGGCTGATCATCCAGGCCTTCGGGCCGGACCCGGGGTGGCGGTTGGTGTTCGACGTCAACGTGCCGCTGGGCGTGCTCGCGGTCGTCGCCGCGGCCATCCTCCTGCCGGCGGGAAGCGAACGCGCGGCGACGTCGGCCGACTGGGCCGGCCTGATCCTGCTGTCCGCGGCGCTGGTCGCGTTGCTGGTCCCGTTGATCCAGGGCCAGCAAGACGGCTGGCCGCTGTGGACGTACGCCTCGATGGCCGGCGCCGCGGCGTTGCTCGCGGTGTTCGCCCGGTGGGAGCGCCACGTCGAGGCGAGTGGGGGCAACCCGCTGGTGCCGCCGCGACTGTTCGCGCACGCGTCCTTCACCGGCGGCGTGCTGCTCGCGCTGGTGTACTTCGCGGCGTTCACCAGCATCTTCTTCACCATCGCGCTGTTGTGGCAGGCGGGGCTTGGCCACACCGCGCTGCAATCCGGTCTGTTGGTGACCCCGTTCGCGGTCGGGTTGGTCGGCGGCGCCTCACAAAGCGACACCCTGGCGGCACGCTTCGGCCGGACCGTGCTGGTGGTGGGGTTGGGGATGGTGGCCGTCGGCATCACCGCGATCTGGGTGGTGCTCGCCGTGACGCCGTACACCGCGTACAGCGGTTGGCAACTGGCCGCCCCGCTCCTGATCGCCGGCGTGGGCAGCGGCTTGTTCATCGCGCCCAACGTCGACTTCATCGTCGCGACCGTCGACGCGGAAGATGCCGGCGCGGCCAGCGGTGTGATCGGCACCGCGCAGCGGATCGGTAGCGCGATCGGGATCGCGATCATCGGCACCGTGCTGTTCGGCACGCTGCATGTCGACCGGCCCGGCCCGGCGGCACTGGCGGCGGCCTTCGCGCACAGCGCGACGCTGGCGATGGCCGCCAGCGCCGGCCTCGGCGTCGCGGCCTTCGCGCTGGTCTTCGCGCTGCCGCGGCGGACTTGGGGCCGCTAGCCGGGCGTCGGTTACGGCCGGCGGCGCGCCAACCGGTAGGCTTGCACGTCATGGAGTTGGCCCTGCAGATCACCCTCGTGGTCACCAGCGTGCTGGTGGTCCTGCTGGTGCTGCTGCACCGCGCCAAGGGTGGCGGCCTGTCGACGCTGTTCGGTGGCGGTGTGCAGTCCAGCCTCTCCGGCTCGACGGTGGTGGAGAAGAACCTGGACCGGTTGACGCTGTTCATCACCGGCATCTGGCTGGTCTCCATCATCGGGGTGGCCCTGCTGATCAAGTACCGGTGACCCGTCGGCGGGCGGACCGCGTGATCCGCACCGATACTGGGTTTCATGGTTGACGTTTCCGACATCGCGCTGGAACCGATCGGCGCCGTGCAACGGACGCTGGTCGGTCGCGAGGCGACCGAGCCGATGCGCGCCGACATCCGGTTGTTGGGCGCCATCCTCGGCGACACCGTCCGCGAGCAGAACGGCGACGAGGTCTTCGACCTCGTGGAACGCGCCCGGGTGGAATCGTTTCGGGTGCGCCGCTCGGAGATCGACCGCGCCGAGCTGGCGCGCATGTTCGACGGCATCGACATTCACCGGGCGATCCCGGTCATCCGCGCGTTCAGCCACTTCGCGTTGCTGGCCAACGTGGCCGAGGACATCCACCGGGAGCGCCGCCGCGCCATCCACGTCGGTGCCGGCGAGCCCCCGCAGGACAGCAGCCTGGCCGCGACCTACGCGAAACTCGATGGCGCCGAACTCGATTCGGCCACCGTCGCCGAGGCGCTGCGCGGCGCGCTGATCTCCCCGGTGATCACCGCGCACCCCACCGAAACCCGGCGGCGGACCGTCTTCGTCACCCAGCACCGGATCACCACCCTGATGCGGTTGCACGCCGAAGGGCACACCGAAACCGACGACGGCCGCAACATCGAGCGCGAGCTGCGCCGCCAGGTGCTCACGCTGTGGCAGACCGCGCTGATCCGGTTGTCCCGGCTGCAGATCACCGACGAGATCGAGGTGGGGCTGCGGTACTACGCCGCCGCGTTCTTCCAGGTCATCCCGCAGGTCAACGCCGAGGTGCGCGACGCGTTGCGGGCGCGCTGGCCCGAAACCGACCTGCTCGCCGCCCCGATCGTGGCGCCCGGTTCCTGGATCGGCGGCGACCGCGACGGCAACCCGAACGTGACGGGCGACGTGGTGCGCCAGGCCACCGGCAGCGCTGCGTTCACCGCGCTGTCGCACTACCTGGCCGAGCTCACCGCCCTCGAGCAGGATCTGTCGATGTCGGCGCGCCTCGTGCCGGTCACCCCCGGGCTGGCCGAACTGGCGGAGGGTTGCCAGGAGAAGGTCCGCGCCGACGAGCCGTACCGGCGGGCGGTACGGGTGATCCGCGCCCGGCTCACCGCCACGGCCGCCGAGATCCTGGACCGCCAACCGCAGCACGAGCTCGACCTCGGCCTGCCACCGTATTCCGCCCCGGGCGAGCTGCAGGCGGATCTAAACACCATCGACTCCTCGCTGCGCGCCCACGGCAGCGCGCTGCTGGCCGACGACCGGCTGGCCCTGCTGCGAGAAGGCGTGAGCGTCTTCGGCTTTCACCTATCCGGGCTCGACATGCGGCAGAACTCCGACGTCCACGAGGAGGTGGTGGGGGAGCTGCTGGCGTGGGCCGGGGTGCATCCGGACTACGCCTCGCTGCCCGAGGACGAGCGCGTCGCCCTGCTGGCGGGCGAACTGGGCACCCGCCGCCCGCTGGTCGGTGACCGCGGGCAACTGTCCGAGCTGGCCCGCAAGGAGCTCGAGGTCGTCGACGCCGCGGCCTACGCCGTCGGGCGCTACGGCCCGGCCGCCGTCCCGAACTACGTCATCTCCATGTGCCGCTCCGTGTCGGATGTCTTGGAGGTGGCGATCCTGCTGAAAGAGGGCGGGTTGCTGGATGCCTCCAGGGCGGAACCGTATTGCCCGGTGGCCATCTCGCCGCTGTTCGAGACGATCGACGATCTGCACAACGGCGCGGCGATCCTGCAGGCGATGCTGGACCTGCCGCTGTACCGGGCGGTCGTCGACGCGCAGGACGGGCGGCAGGAGGTGATGCTGGGCTACTCCGACTCGAACAAGGACGGCGGTTACCTGGCCTCCAGCTGGGCGGTCTACCGCGCCGAGCTGTCCCTGGTCGAGGTGGCCCGCACGGCCGGAATTCGGTTGCGGCTCTTCCACGGTCGCGGCGGCACCGTCGGCCGCGGCGGCGGGCCGAGTTATCAAGCGATTTTGGCGCAGCCGCCGGGCGCGGTGAACGGCTCGCTGCGGCTCACCGAGCAGGGCGAGGTGATCGCCGCCAAGTACGCCGAACCGCAAGCGGCGCGGCGCAACCTGGAGAGCCTGGTCGCCGCCACGCTGGAGTCGACGCTGCTCGACGTCGAGGGCCTGGGCGACGCCGCGGAGCCCGCCTACGCGGTGCTCGACGAGGTGGCCACCCTGGCGCAGCGGGCCTACGCCGAATTGGTGCACGAGACACCGGGTTTCGTCGACTACTTCATGGCCTCCACGCCGGTCAGCGAGATCGGTTCGCTGAACATCGGCAGCCGCCCGACATCGCGCAAGCCGACGTCGTCGATCTCGGACCTGCGGGCCATCCCCTGGGTGCTGGCCTGGAGCCAGTCCCGGGTCATGCTGCCCGGCTGGTACGGCACCGGGACCGCGTTCGAGCAGTGGATCGGGGCGGGCCCGGAAAGCGAAGACGAGCGGGTGGCGATCCTGCACGACCTGTACGAGCGCTGGCCGTTCTTTCGCAGCGTGCTGTCCAACATGGCGCAGGTGCTGGCCAAGAGCGACCTCGGGCTGGCGGCCCGGTACGCGCAGCTGGTTTCCGACGAGGAACTGCGCGATCGGGTGTTCGACAAGATCGTCGACGAGCACCGGCGGACCATCGCGATGCACAAGCTCATCACCGGTCAGGACGACCTGCTCGCCGACAACCCCGCGCTGGCGCGGTCGGTGTTCAACCGCTTTCCCTACCTCGAGCCGCTGAACCACCTGCAAGTGGAGTTGCTGCGCCGCTTCCGCTCCGGCGACGACGACGAGTTGGTGCAGCGCGGCATCCTGCTGACGATGAACGGGTTGGCCAGCGCGTTACGGAACAGCGGGTGATGGGCATCCGTAAGCCATGTCGGACAGCGCCTCACCGGTCACCGCGGCCGAGTTGGCGCAGAACGGCGTCTTCGAACGGCTCGCCCGCGTCGGGTACGTCGTCAACGGCGTCCTGCACCTGATCGTCGGCTATCTCGCGATCCGGGTCGCGTGCGGCGACGGCGGCACCGCCGATCAGACCGGCGCCCTGGCGACGTTGGCGGCCAAACCGGGTGGGCCGTTGGCGCTCTGGATCGCCACCGCCGCCCTCTTGGCGATGGGCCTGTGGCGGCTCGTCGAAACGGTCCTCGGCCGATCGAGCGACCGCAAGACGGAGGGCGCGTCGTCGGATGCGTCCTCGCGGGCGAAGGCCCTCGGACTGGCGGCGGTGTACCTCGCGTTCGCGTACTCGGCGTTCGGCTTCGCCCGCGGCGCGGGAAGGCCCGCTGATCAACAGAATTCGAGCATCAGCGCCCGGCTGATGGGAACAACCGCCGGTACGCTCGCGCTCGTCGCGGCCGGCGCGATCATCGTCGTGGTCGGCTGCTACCACATCCACAAGGGCGCCAGCCGCAACTTCGTCGACGACCTGCGCGGCAAGTCGGGCGACTTCGTGCGGCGGCTCGGCGTGGCCGGCTACATCGGCAAGGGCATCGTGATCACCCTGACGGGCGCGCTGGTGATCGTCGCCGCCTGCCGCTCGGAGCCGAAGAAGGCCACGGGGCTCGACGGCGCGCTGAAGACGCTTGGGGCCCAACACTTCGGGGCCGCGCTGCTGATCGCCGCCGGGCTGGGGATCATCATCTACGGGCTGTACAGCTTCGTGATGGCCCGGTCGACCAAGATGTAGGCGCTATTCCACCGCGCGGTTGCGCAACCGGTCCACCACGCCGCGCACCGCGTGTTCGGTCATGGACAGCGGCGTCATCATCACCTCGCCGACCTTCACCATGTCGTCGATGCGCCCGACGATCGTCTCCACCGGTTCGACCAGGACGATGAGTCGCCGTGCCAGGTCGTCCAGGCTGGACAGGGTGCCGTCCAGGTGATCCAGGCCGCTCTCCATGCGCTCGACCGTGGCGTTCAGGTTGGACAGGGAGGTGTTCAGCTCTTTCATGGTCCTGCTGAGGCCGTCCAGGACGTCTTCGACCTGCTCCACCGTCTTGTCGGCGTTCAACGCAGCCTGGGTGAGGGTCTTGATCCGGCTTCGCTCTTGCCCACCGCGCACGGTTCTGTCTGCCATGACCGTCATTATTACCCGGACCTACCGGCTAATAACTAGCTTCGCTGACCCGAGGGGAGTTTGGCCGCGGCCTCCTCGTCGAGCAGCCAGAGCGTGGTTTCGGTGCCGATCGCCCCGGCGGCCGGCACCGAAACCGGCGCGGCGCCGCCGATGGCGGCCGCCACCGCGTCGGCCTTCGAACCGCCGGACACCATCAGCCAGACCAAC
>NZ_LZHV01000041.1 GCF_001667275.1 Mycobacterium sp. ACS4054 | reverse complement strand
GGCGGCGGGGTGGGGGGGGGGGGTCGCGGCTTGGTGCCCTGGGCGTAGACCATGCCGGCCGACAGCACCAGCGAGGCCGCGATGGCCAGCCATCGGCTCCGGCCGTTGGCTAACAGGTTCCTGCCCACGAGCTGCAGCTTAGTGTCGTGTGGGGCGGGTGTGGCGCGTTTTGTTCAGCTCGGCCGAATAGGGTCTGCGCGCTTCCCGGGCGGTCCACAATGACACCATGTCCAGCCAGTCCTTCGCCGAGGCCAACCTCTTCCACCGGACGATGCGCCGGTTCGCGTCGACGCCGGTGGGCGTGGCGCTGCTGCGGCACACCGCGCACCACCTCGACCGGCTGATCACCACCGTTACCCGGGGCAGGAGCAGCTTCGCTGGAGTCGCGACCGGCATCCCGGTGGTCATGCTCACCACCACCGGCGCCAAATCCGGCGAGCCCCGCACCGTCGCCGTCTACGGCATCCCGCATCCGGACGGGCTGGCCCTCATCGCCTCCAACTTCGGCGGCGCCAAGCATCCGGCCTGGTACCACAACCTGAAGGCCCATCCGGAGGCGACGGTGTCGATCGGGCGCGACACCTGGCACGCCACCGCGCGGCTGGCCACGCCGGACGAGCGCGACGGGATCTGGGCCAAGGGCCTCGAGCTGTATCCGGGCTGGCGCAAGTACGAGGTGCGGGCCGGCAATCGGCACATCGAGGCGTTCGTCCTGGCGCGCAACTGAATTCGGCCGTCCCGCAGACGATCTGGGGTCAATCCGCGTCGCCCAAGTACGCGTCGGCCCAGGCGCCGATGATCCGCCCGGCCCGGCGGGCTTGCCCGCGAACGGTCAGAAAGTGATCCGACCCCTCGAGCGAGACGAAGCTGCGCGGATGGCGGGCCAGGCGGAAGATCTCGCTGGCGTTGGCGATGCCGACCGTGTTGTCGGTGGGTGAATGCAGGATCAGCAGCGGAAGCCGCAGGCCCTTGATCTTGTCGCGCAGGTGGGCGGCGCGCACGTCCTCGACGAAGGCTCGCTTGAGCGTCAGCGTGCGCCCGCCGACCATCCACTCGGCACTGCCCTCCGCCAGGCACCGGTCGACGACCGCGTCGTAATGCTTCTCGACGTGGCTCGGGTCGACGGGCGCGGCGACGGTGACGACCGACCGCACGCCGGGCGACTGTCGGGCCGCGGCGAGCACCGCCGCGCCGCCCCACGAGTGCCCGATCAGGATGTCGGCCGGCGTCCGGCGGTCCGCCATGAATTCGCATGCCCGGGCGATGTCGTCGACCTTGACCGTGAACGACCCGTCGCCCCAGTCGCCCTCCGATCCGCCGAGACCCAGCGCGTCGAAGCGCAGCATCCCGATGCCGTCGGCGGCCAGTTGCTTGCAGATCCGCGCCGCGGCGGGCGAGTCCTTGCCCAGCGTGAAGCCGTGCGCGAACACGCCCCAGCCGCGCACCGGCCCGTCCGGCACCTCGATGACGCCCGCCAGCGTTGCGCCCGTGGAACCCTGGAACGTGACACGCTCGCCCATGCTGACGATCTAACCCGCCCGTCAGCCTCTGCGGGCGACGTCTTGGCTCAGGATCTGCGGCCAGGTCTCGACATCGGCCGGGATGTGCGCCACCGTGAGCGTTGACCGCGGCATCAGTGCGGCAAGCGATTCCGCGGTCGACATCGGATGCGCCGGGTCGCCGACCCAGGCCAGAATCGTCGTCGGCACATCGATTCGTGCGACCGCTTGGCGAGCGGGCAGGTCGCTGAGAGCCGCGCCCCGAAGCAGTGACGGCAGCAGCGCGTCGGCCACATCGGGAACTGTTTCGGGCGCCCCGACCGTGGCTGGCGGCGGAGTCGCCCCACGCGCCGACGCGATGAATGCCCCGACTCCCTCGGTTTCGATGAATTCGGCCGCAGCCCGGTAGATCGCCGCCTGCGCGGGCCGGGTTTCCCACGCGGTGGCCGGCACCATCAGCGTGAGGCCGGCGAAGCGGTCCGGCTCGCGGGCAGCCGCATGCAGCAGCGTGCCGGCACCCATGGACGGGCCGACTCCGTGCACGCGCTCGCCGGGAAACCATTTGTCGAGCAGCTGCAGAAGATCCTCGGCAAGGCTTTCCCATCGGTAGTCCTCCGGGACCTTGCGCCCGGTCGACTTGCCGTGGCCGCGTGCGTCATACCGCAGCAGTCGGGTCCCGCTGAGGCCCCTGCCGAGGTCGAGATTGAGCACCCGGTCACGCGCGCGGCTGGAGGTAAGTCCGTGCAGTTGAACTACCGGATGGCCACCTTCGTCGCTCAGTTCAACCGCGAGCTCTGCTCCGGGAACCACGAAAGTCGACATCACCCAACTCTTTTCACGACCGGAAGGCTCGCCCCGGAGTCGACCGCGTTGACCGAGCATTCAGGCTATCTGGGGCGTTAGGGTACCGCCATGCGGCTGACCAACGTGGCGCACTTGCGGCTACCCTTCGGGCGGCTGTGGGGCTACGACGTGTCGGTGTCTGACCTCGGCCGGCAGCTCCCGGTGTCGTTTGACCAGCGCATACACGTCGGTGCGGGCGCACGGCCCGGTTCCTGGATGGCTCTGTCCATCCGGTTGCCGGCGGGGGTCAGCCGCCAATCGTTGGCCGATGCGTGGCTGGCCGTGATCGCCCGCCACGGCACGCTACGAACAGCATTCACACCCGGGGCGGACGGCGATCCCCAGCTGCATGAGATCGATATTCACCCAGGTGGGTGGGTAGAGCATGAGATCGCTCCAGGCCAGGCGGTGAACGACGCACTGCGAATAGTTCTCAATGCGACGTGCTCGCCCTATCAGCGGCCGTCACATCGGTTGTGTGTGTTGGAGACTGCCGCCGGATTGACGGTGGTGATCGCTGCCGACCACGCCCACGTGGACATGTGGTCGATGCTGGTGATTGCCCGGGACCTGTTGTCGATGCTCGCCGACGCCCGGATCGGACGTACGTCGCCGCCGCAGTCGCCGCCGCCGGCATTTGTCGTGCACACGCAAGCACTGCTGGACCGTCCCGCGGCGCCGGACACCGTGCGCGCGCGATGGGCACAGATCATCAGCGACAGCGGTGGGGTGATGCCACGGTTTCCGCTGCCGTTGGGTGGGTCCGGGCCGCATCCGGAACGCGTTGAAGTGCGTGACGTGTTCGATGTCGATGACGGCGCCGCGTTCGCCGCGCAGGCACGCGACGACGGTGTCTCGACGCTGGCGCTCGCCGTGGTCGCCATGACTGCGGTGACCCGCGAGTTGGCCGGGGCGCCGCTGCGCGCGGTCTTCCCCGTGCACAGCCGATTTGAAGACAGATGGCACGACTCGGTGGGCTGGTTCATCACCAATTCGGTCCTGGAGTCGGCGGTTGGGGAGCCGCACGCCGCGGCCGCCGCCGTCAAAGAAGCCGTGCAGCTTGGTTCCTGGCCACTGGCCGACGTACTGGCTCCGTGGGGTGGAATGCCCATCGCGCCCGGCATGTTCGCGATTTCCTGGCTGGACCAAAGCAGACTTCCGGTGCGCATCGACTCGGTCGGACTCGACGCCCAGTACGTGAGCGCGAGCGTTGACACCGACGGCGTAATGCTCTGGTTCATCCAGGACGAGTCCGGGCTACATCTGCGATGCCGCTACCCGGATACCGCGGAGGCGCGAACCAACGTGGGAGCGTGGCTGGACCTATTGGTGGCGCGGCTACAGGCACTGGCGCAGTCCTCGGTTCGCGGACTGCTGCGGGTAGCGGACCGCACATATCGTGTGCAGCGCGCGACGCGCGAACACGTGGGGGTGATCGCCCAGCTGCTCTCCGACGACGAATTCGGTCAGGATCGCGAAGCCGCCGAACTCGAACGCTACGAGGCGGCCTACGACATCGTCGTTCGCAACCGATCCAACTATCTCGGGGTCGTCCTGAACGGTTCCGATATGGTCGTCGCGACCGTGCAATTGACGATCATTCCCGGCCTTTCCCGCGGCGGCGCCACCCGGCTGCAGATCGAGGGATTACGGGTCGCCAAATCCGAACGCGCCCAGGGTATTGGTACTGCACTCGTCGAGTGGGCACACAGCTACGGCCGGGCGCACGGGGCACGGCTGGCGCAGGTGACCACAGACGAGGCTCGCGAAAGGGCTCGGGCGTTCTATCGCCGGCTCGGGTACCACGACGCCCACGTCGGGCTGAAATGCTCTATCTGAACACCGTCTGACCTGCAAGAACATGAGTGCCCCCGGCAGGATTCGAACCTGCGGCCTTCTGCTCCGGAGGCAGACGCTCTATCCCCTGAGCTACGGGGGCGCTTCGACTTCGGTGATGCGCCATTGGGCCCCGCCAGAGTAACGCATCGACGCGACCGTCGTGACCCCGCCACAGCTCAAGCGCCGATCACGAGGCCCTCGCGTGGGCGCTCGGGCGCAGCGCGCCGGGCGATTGCCCGGTGTGTTTCTTGACCAGCCGGTGCAGCGTCGCCGGATCCGCCAATCCCACTGCGGCAGCGATCTCTTCAAGCGGCATGCGGGTGGTGCGCAACAGATGCAGCGAGCGTTCGAGGCGCACCCGCTGCACCAGCTGTAACGGACTGAGTCCCACGGCGTTTCGCGTCCGGCGCGCCAGCGTCCGGGTGCTGAGGCCGCACTCCCGGGCCAGCGAGTCCAGGGTGTGTGGTTCGTCCAACCGCGACCGGACGAAACGCTCCAGGCTCGCGACCGTTTCGTCGCGCGCCGCCAAGTGTGAGGGAATGAGAAAGCTCGCCTGCGACGTGCGCTGATCGGCGACGAGCCGGTTCGCGAGTTCGTCGGTAAGGGCCGCGCCGCCGTGCTCGCGCATCAGCGCGAGCATCAGGTCGATGTGTGCGAACGCGCTTCCGGCCGTCCAGATCGACCCATCGCGAATAACCATTTCATCGATGACGACGCGGGCCGCCGGCGCGGCCCGGGCGAGATCGGCCCCGAGCCACCACGTCGTGACGCAGCGCCGCTGATCGAGGAGTCCGGCTGTGGCAAGGACGAATACGGCCGTGCACGAGGCCGCGATTTCTGCGCCTGCAGCGCTCCCATCGGCCAACCACCCGGCGGCGACGTCGACGTCTGGGCAGCTGAGCCGGTCGGCAATCTCCTCGGGCTGCGCGGCGCCCAACCCGGGCACGACCACGACCTCTCGCGCCGTGGCGTGCGCCAGAGGTTCCGCGGCGGCGGCCAGCCCACCCCGAAGGGCGACGCTGCTGTGCGGCGAAACGAACCGAAGATCGAACGCGGGCCTGCCGAGGATTCGGTTCGCCGCCGAGATCACGTCGACCGTCACGCCCACGGCGCTCGCGCTGGCGCCGTCGAGCACCAGGACGTCGAAACCGATCATGTGGCGAATTATGCAAGAAAATTGTCTGTCTTGCCACTGGCTTTGCGCGTCGGGGGTTGGGGAGATTACGAGGGCACGAACCCCGCGAAAGGTAGATGTCATGCCGTTGATGCACGTAACCCTGACGCCCGGCGCCTTCGACGACACCGGCAAGCAACGCCTGGTAACGGGTCTGACCGAGGCGGCGTGCCGCGCCGAATCGGTACCCGACCAGCCTCAGCACCGCATGCGGGCCCTGGTCCTGCTGCACGAGCTTCCGCCCGGCGGCTTCTACTCCGCCGGCGCCTCGGCGGATGCCGCGGTCGCCGGCGTCTTCATCGATTGGCAGGTCAGCGCCGGGGTCCTCGACGGCGCCCGCAAGGCGCAATTCGCCGGTGAGCTTCAGGAGGTCGCCGCGGCGGCGGCCGGCGCGGGCGACAGGATGGTCGTCACGTCGTGCGTCATACACGAGGTGCCCGAAGGCCAATGGGCGCAGAACGGAGCGATTCGCCGCCTGCCGGACATCGTCCCGCAGGCGGGATTCGAGCACCTGACCTCCGTGGCGCCCGGATGACGATTCGTCCGGCAGACGAGTTGGCGCAAGCCATGATTGGCGAGCCGAACTCGCGTTACCGCCTTCCGACGCCGGCGCTGATCCTGGACGAGGCGGCGCTGGACGTCAACATCGGCCGAATGGCGGAGCGGACGCGTGACAAGGTCGGGCTGCGCCCGCACGCCAAGACGCACAAATGCGCCTGGATCGCCAGAAAGCAGATCGAAGCCGGGGCCGTCGGGATTTGCTGCGCCAAAATCGGTGAGGCCGAAGCGCTTTCAGCGGCCGGTGTCCGAGGCATTCTCCTGACTTCGCCGGTCGCCGATCCGGCGATGCCGAAGCGGCTGTGCGACGTGGCGGCGATAGACGCCGGATTCGCGTGCGTGGTGGATCATCCCGATCCGGTGACCGCGCTGAGCGTCGAAGCGTGCCGCCGCGGCATGCGCGTCAATGTCCTCATCGACGTCGATGTGGGGCTGGGCCGCACCGGCGTCTCCGGTCCGGAACAAGCGGTCGCGTTGGCGGAGCACGTGCATCGATGCGAGGGCCTGACGTTGGCCGGCGTCCAGGGCTACGGCGGTCATTGGCAGCACATCGCCGGCTTCCAAAAGCGTTGTGACGCCGTCGGCGTCGGCATGGAGCGGCTTTCGCGCGCGGTCGACGCGATCCGAGCCGCCGGTCACCCGGTCGACACCGTCACCGGCGGCGGCACCGGAACGGTCGCGGCCGATCTGGCCTTTGGTGTCCTCAACGAATTGCAGCCGGGCTCGTATGTGTTCATGGACGTCCAGTACGCCGACGCGCTGGAGGCGGACGCCGATGGAGCCTTCGAAACCAGCTTGTGGGTTTCCAGCCAGGTGGTGAGCACCAACGCCGACGGGATCGTCACCGTCGACGCCGGGCTCAAGGCTTTCGCGACGGACGGCCCCATGCCGCGGCCGGCCGGCGATCGGTTCGGCGCCTCGAGGTACGTGTTTTTCGGCGACGAGCACGGTGCGCTCACCCGGCCCGCCGGCTCACCCGTCGGCCTCGGGGAACGCGTGGAGTTCGCCACCCCGCACTGCGATCCCACCGTTGATCGGTATGACGCCTACCACGTTGTGAGCGGTGACCGGCTGGTGGCCATCGTGCCAATCGAGGCTGCTCGCGCCAGCCGATAGCGGCCCGGCACCCCGCGTAGCCGGGCCCTGAACGTGCCGAGGCCCGGGTGGGTTCGCGCTGCCGCCCGCAATGGATTCGGGCCGGGGAGCGCGAGCCAATAGGATGGACGCTCGTGACCCCCGCTGACCTCGCCGAGCTGCTCAGGAACACCGCCGCCGCGGTGCTGGCCGAGCGCGGGCTGGATGCTGCCGCCCTGCCGGCGACGGTCACCGTGGAGCGGCCCCGCAATCCCGAGCACGGCGACTACGCCAGCAACCTGGCGCTGCAGCTGGGCAAGAAGGTCGGCGCCAACCCCCGCGAGTTGGCGGGCTGGCTGGCCGAGGCGCTGGCGCGGGCAGACGGCATCGCCTCGGCGGAGGTCGCCGGGCCCGGCTTCATCAACCTGCGCCTCGAGGCGCAGGCGCAGGCGGTGATCGTCAACAACGTCCTCGACGCCGGCGACACCTTCGGCCACTCCGACGCGCAGGCGGGCCATAAGATCAACCTGGAGTTCGTCTCGGCCAACCCCACCGGGCCGATCCACATCGGCGGCACCCGCTGGGCCGCCGTCGGCGACGCGCTGGGCCGGCTGCTTGCCACCCAGGGCGCGGCCGTCGAGCGCGAGTACTACTTCAACGACCACGGCGCCCAGATCGACCGGTTCGCCAGCTCGTTGATCGCCGCGGCCAAGGGCGAACCCATCCCGGAGGACGGCTACGCCGGCGCCTACATCAACGACATCGCCGCGCAGGTGCTGGCCAGGGCGCCCGACGTGCTGAGCCTGCCCGACGCCGACATGCGCGAAACGTTCCGCGAGATCGGCGTCGATTTGATGTTCACCCACATCAAGGAGTCGCTGCACGAGTTCGGCACCGACTTCGACGTCTACACCCACGAAGACTCGATGCACACCAGCGGCAGGGTCGACCAGGCCATCGCCCGGCTGCGCGAGACCGGCAACATCTACGAGAAGGACGGCGCAACCTGGTTGCGCACCAGCGCTTTTGGCGACGACAAGGACCGCGTCGTGATCAAGAGCGACGGCAAGCCGGCCTACATTGCCGGTGACATCGCCTACTACCTGGACAAGCGGCAGCGCGGCTTCGACCTGTGCATCTACATGCTCGGCGCCGACCACCACGGCTACATCGCCCGGCTCAAGGCCGTGGCTGCCGCGTTCGGCGACGACCCGGCCCACGTCGAGGTGCTCATCGGGCAGATGGTCAACCTGGTCCGCGACGGCGCGCCCGTGCGGATGAGCAAGCGGGCCGGCACCGTGATCACGCTCGACGACCTGGTCGAGGCGATCGGTGTCGACGCGGCGCGCTACAGCCTGATTCGCTCCTCGGTCGACACCCCCATCGACATCGACCTGGCGCTGTGGTCGTCGGCGTCGAATGAAAACCCGGTCTACTACGTGCAATACGCGCACGCCCGGCTCTCGGCGCTGGCCCGCAACGCCGCCGAACTGGGCCTGGCCCCCGACACCGGACACCTCGAGCTGCTCACCCACGACAAGGAGGGGACGCTGCTGCGCTCCATCGGGGAATTCCCCCGGGTGCTGAAAACGGCCGCGTCCCTGCGGGAGCCGCACCGGGTGTGCCGCTACCTGGAAGACCTGGCCGGCGACTATCACCGGTTCTACGACTCGTGCCGGGTCCTGCCCCAGGGCGACGAGCAGCCCACCGACCTGCACACCGCGCGCCTGGCGCTGTGTGAGGCCACCCGCCAGGTGATCGCCAACGGCCTGACGATCCTCGGCGTCACCGCCCCGGAGCGAATGTGAACGTCCACCCCGCCGGTCCCCGGCACGCCGAGGAGACCCGGCACCCCAACAGCCCGCCGCGGCCGCAGTCCGCCGACGAGCTGTTGCGACTTGCGCCAAATGTCTGGCCGCTCAACATCGTTCGCGACGACACCGGGACGGCAAGCCTCGCCGGGATCCCGCTCACCCGGCTCGCCCAGGAATACGGGACCCCGCTGTTCGTCATCGACGAGGACGACTTCCGCTACCGCTGCCGCGAACTCGCGACGGCCTTCGGCGGCGGGCACAACGTGTGCTACGCCGCCAAGGCCTTCCTGTGCACCGAGATCGCCCGGTGGGTCAACGAGGAAGGTCTCTCCATCGACGTGTCCACCGGCGGCGAGCTCGCCGTCGCGCTGCACGCCGACTTCCCGCCGGAGCGGATCACCTTCCACGGCAACAACAAATCCGTCGCCGAGCTGACGGCGGCGGTCAAAGCCGATGTCGGGCATGTCGTCTTGGACTCGATGACCGAAATCGAGCGCCTCGATGCCATCGCGGCCGACGCCGGCGTCGTCCAGGACGTGTACGTGCGGCTCACCGTCGGGGTGGAAGCCCACACCCACGAATTCATCTCCACCGCACACGAAGACCAGAAGTTCGGGCTGTCGGTGGCCAGCGGCGCGGCGATGGACGCCGTGCGCCGCGTGTTCGCCACCGATCACCTGCGCCTGGTCGGGCTGCACAGCCACATCGGCTCGCAGATCTTCGACGTCGACGGCTTCGAGGTCGCCGCGCACCGCGTCATCGGGCTGCTACACCAGATCGTCGACGAATTCGGCGTCGACAAGACGGGCCAGATCTCGACCGTGGATCTCGGTGGCGGCCTGGGCATTTCCTACTTGGGCACCGACGACCCGCCCCCGGTGGCCGAGCTGGCGGCCAAGCTGACGGCCATCGTCGCCAACGAGTCGGCGGCGGTGGGCCTGCCCACCCCGCGGCTGGTGGTCGAGCCCGGCCGTGCCATCGCCGGGCCGGGCACCATCACGCTCTACGAGGTGGGCACCGTCAAGGACGTCGACGTGAGCAGCACGGCCCAGCGCCGGTACGTCAGCGTCGACGGCGGCATGAGTGACAACATCCGCACCGCGCTCTACGACGCGCAGTACGACGCCCGGCTGGTCTCGCGGACCAGCGACGCACCGGCGACGCTGGCCCGGATCGTCGGAAAGCACTGCGAGACCGGCGACATCGTCGTGCGAGACGCATGGGTGCCCGACGACCTGCGGCCCGGGGACCTGCTCGGGGTCGCCGCGACCGGCGCGTACTGCTATTCGCTGTCGAGCCGCTACAACATGGTCTGCCGTCCGGCGGTGGTGGCGGTGCGGGGGGGACGGTCCCGCCTGATCCTGCGCCGCGAGACGGTCGACGATCTACTCAGTCTGGAAGTGAGGTGAACGGTGCCCCGTGACGAAAAGCCCGTGGGCGTGGCGGTACTCGGGTTCGGCAACGTCGGAAGCGAAGTGGTCCGGATCATCGAGGGCAGCGCCGACGACCTCGCGGCCCGGGTGGGCGCGCCCCTGGCGTTGCGTGGCGTCGGGGTGCGGCGCGTCGCCGCCGACCGCGGCGTCCCGATCGAATTGCTCACCGACAACATCGAGGAACTCGTCTCGCGCGAAGACGTCGACATCGTAGTCGAGCTGATGGGGCCGGTCGAGCCGGCGCGCAAGGCCATCCTGCGTGCGCTCGAACACGGCAAGTCCGTCGTCACCGCGAACAAGGCGCTGTTGGCCACCTCCACCGGGGAACTGGCGCAGGCAGCCGAAAACGCGCATGTCGACCTGTATTTCGAGGCCGCGGTCGCCGGTGCGATCCCGGTGATCCGCCCCCTGACCCAATCGCTGGCGGGTGACACGGTGCTGCGGGTCGCCGGCATCGTCAACGGCACCACCAACTACATCCTGTCCGCGATGGACAGCACCGGCGCCGACTACGACACCGCGCTGGCCGAGGCGAGCGCGCTGGGCTACGCCGAGGCCGATCCCACCGCCGACGTCGAGGGCTACGACGCCGCGGCCAAGGCCGCGATCCTGGCGTCGATCGCCTTCCACACCCGGGTGACCGCCGACGACGTCTACCGCGAGGGCATCACCAAGATCACGCCGGCCGACTTCGCCTCCGCACGCGCCCTGGGCTGCACCATCAAGCTGCTGTCCATCTGCGAGCGGATCGCGACCGACGATGGGCAGGAACGGGTTTCGGCCCGCGTCTACCCGGCGCTGGTGCCGCTGTCGCATCCGCTTGCGACGGTCAACGGGGCCTTCAACGCGGTCGTGGTCGAGGCCAAGGCCGCCGGTCGCCTGATGTTCTACGGCCAGGGCGCGGGGGGCGCGCCCACCGCATCCGCGGTCACGGGTGACCTGGTGATGGCCGCCCGCAACCGGGTGCTGGGCAGCCGCGGACCGAAGGAATCCAAGTACGCCCAGCTTCCCATCGCCCCAATGGGTTTCATCTCCACCCGCTACTACGTCAGCATGAACGTCGCCGACAAGCCCGGTGTGTTGTCGACGGTGGCGGCCGAATTCGCCAAGCGCGAGGTCAGCATCGCCGAGGTCCGCCAGGAGGGCGTGTCCGACGAGGGCGGGCGACGGGTGGGGGCCCGGGTCGTGGTGGTCACCCACAGCGCCACCGACGCCGCGCTGTCCGAAACCGTAGATGCGCTGGCGGATCTGGACGTGGTGCAGGGCGTCACCAGCGTGCTGCGACTGGAAGAGACCGGCCGATGAGCGCCCCGCGCACCGCCGTGCACCAACCGTGGCCGGGCCTGATCGCCGCCTACCGCGACCGGCTGCCGATCGGCGACGACTGGACCCCGGTCACCCTGCTTGAGGGCGGCACCCCGCTGATCGCGGCGACTCGCCTGTCCGAAAAGACCGGCTGCACTGTGCATCTCAAGGTCGAGGGCCTCAACCCGACCGGCTCGTTCAAGGACCGCGGGATGACCATGGCGGTCACCGACGCGCTGGCCCGCGGCCAACAGGCCGTGTTGTGCGCGTCGACCGGCAACACCTCGGCCTCGGCGGCGGCCTACGCCGCCCGCGCCGGCATCACCTGCGCGGTGCTGATTCCGCAGGGCAAGATCGCGATGGGCAAGCTTGCGCAGGCGGTCATGCACGGCGCCAAGATCATTCAGATCGACGGCAACTTCGACGACTGCCTGGAACTCGCCCGGAAGATGGCCGCCGACTTCCCGACGATCGCGTTGGTCAACTCGGTCAACCCGGTGCGCATCGAGGGCCAGAAGACGGCGGCGTTCGAGATCGTCGACGCGCTCGGCACCGCGCCCGACGTGCACGCCCTCCCGGTCGGCAACGCGGGCAACATCACCGCGTATTGGAAGGGCTACACCGAATACCACCACGACGGCGTCATCGACAAGCTGCCCCGCATGCTGGGCACCCAGGCGGCCGGCGCCGCGCCGCTGGTGCACGGCGCCCCGGTCAGCCACCCCGAGACGATCGCGACCGCGATACGCATCGGCGCCCCCGCGTCGTGGGCCGCCGCGGTCAACGCCCAGCAGCAGTCCAACGGGCGCTTTCTGGCCGCCACCGACGAGGAGATCCTGGCCGCCTACCACCTGGTCGCCGAGAGCGAGGGCGTCTTCGTCGAGCCCGCGTCGGCGGCCAGCATCGCGGGACTGCTCAAGGCCGTCGACGACGGCTGGGTGGCGCGCGGGTCGACGGTGGTCTGCACGGTGACCGGCAATGGCCTCAAGGACCCGGACACGGCGCTGCGGGACATGCCGACGGTGTCGCCGCTGCCCGTCGATCCGGTGCTGGTCGTCGAGAAGTTGGGCCTGGCCTGAACATGAGGGCCGAGATGCTGCCCGCCGGGCTGGTGGCGAGCGCCGTGGTGTCGGCGTCCAGCGCCAACCTGGGCCCCGGTTTCGACAGCGTCGGCCTGGCATTGAGCCTCATCGACGAGATCGTCGTGGAGACAACGGATTCCGGCCTGGTGGTGCTGGTCGAGGGGGAGGGCGCCGACCAGGTGCCCCTCGGCCCGGAACACCTGGTGGTGCGCGCCGTCGAATGCGGGCTGCGGTCCGCGGGTGTGGGCGCCGCGGGCCTGGTGGTCCGCTGCCGCAACGCCATCCCGCACTCCCGCGGCCTCGGCTCGTCGGCGGCGGCCGTGGTGGGCGGCCTCGCTGCGGCGAACGGCCTTGTGGCACAGACGGATTCGAAACCGCTCAGCGATTCGCAGCTGATCCAGCTGTCGTCGGAATTCGAGGGTCACCCCGACAACGCCGCGGCCGCCGTGCTCGGTGGCGCGGTGGTGTCGTGGATCGACGCCTCCGGTGACCGGCCCCGATATTCGGCGGTGTCCTTGCGGCTGCACCCGGACATCCGGCTGTACTGCGCGATACCCCAAGAGCGCTCGTTGACCGCCGAGACCCGCGTGCTGTTGCCCGCCCAGGTGAGCCACGAGGACGCCCGGTTCAACGTCAGCCGCGCCGCCCTGCTGGTGGTCGCGCTGACCGAACGCCCGGATCTGCTCATGGCGGCCACCGAGGATGTGCTGCATCAGCCGCAGCGCGCCCCGGCGATGCCGGCCTCCGCGGAATATTTGCGGCTGTTGCGGCGTCATAACGTGGCAGCGACGCTTTCGGGGGCTGGTCCGGCGCTGATTGCCCTGAGCACGGAGCCGAAGTTGCCCACGGAGGTGCTGGAGTACGGGGCCGCCAAGGGATTTGCCCTGACTGGGATGACCGCCGGCGAAGGAGTTCGCTGGAGCCCGGGCGTCACAGTCCCCGGTTGATCCATGGCGCGGCCGGAGGGTTTGCTTGCTTCCAGGCAGGATGCGGGCTATCCTCGGACCCGTCCAGCAATCGCAGCATCTGCATCTGCATCCATACTGCCTTGCCGCTAGGACACACCAATTCTTCTCGTGAACGAGGTTCGCCGCTTACTCCGCCGATTGAGGCGATCACCGTTGCAGAGTCGATGATTGGGCGCACTCGGCAATTTCGCTGAATGCAACGACCCCCCGGATGACCTGATCAACGGGGGAAGAAAGGAAATCCGTGACCGATACGGACCTGTTCACGGCTGACGCGAGCGCCGACAGCAATGAGGCGCCGAACGCTGTGACCCCAGACACATCTGACGTCAAAACCGATGCACCGGTTGGCTCACTGTCCACCATGGTGCTTCCCGAATTGCGCGCGCTGGCTAACGAGGTCGGCGTCAAGGGGACGTCGGGCATGCGCAAGAACGAACTCATCGCCGCCATAAAGGAAATCAGAGGACAGTCCAACGGGACTTCCGCCCCGGCCGAGGACGGCGGCACGCCCGAGGCCACCGCCGGCGCACCGGCCGCCGAGGAGAACCAGAACGGTTCGTCGACCGAGGCGCCCCGCCGTGAGCGGCGCAGCGCCTCCCGCGAGCCGGGATCGGCCCGCGCCGACGAGGCGGACGGCGAGCGCCCACGCAACCGCGAGGGCAACGCCGCCGGCGAGGACGACACCCGCCAGGGCGGCAAGAAAGACAACCAGAGCGGCGAGCGCGGCCAGGACGGCGGCGACCAAAGCGGTGAGCAGCAAGGCTCGGGCGGTCAGCAGTCTCGCGGCGGCTCGAACCAGAACCAGCAGGACGACGACGGCGAGGGCCGTCAGGGCCGCCGGGGCCGTCGCTTCCGTGACCGCGATCGCAGGCGGCGCGGCGAGCGATCCGGCGAGGGCGGCGACACCGAACTTCGTGAGGACGACGTCGTGCAGCCGGTCGCCGGCATCCTCGACGTTCTCGACAACTACGCGTTCGTCCGCACCTCCGGCTACCTGGCCGGTCCGCACGACGTCTACGTGTCGATGAACATGGTGCGCAAGAACGGTCTGCGCCGCGGTGACGCGGTGACCGGCGCGGTTCGCGTGCCCAAGGAGGGGGAGCAGCCCAACCAGCGGCAGAAGTTCAATCCGCTGGTGCGGCTGGACAGCGTCAACGGCGGCCCGGTCGAGGACGCCAAGAAGCGGCCCGACTTCACCAAGCTGACGCCGCTCTACCCCAACCAGCGGCTGCGCCTGGAAACCACGCCCGACCGGCTGACCACGCGGGTCATCGACCTGATCATGCCGATCGGTAAGGGCCAGCGCGCGCTGATCGTGTCGCCGCCCAAGGCCGGTAAGACGACGATCATGCAGGACATCGCCAACGCGATCACCAAGAACAACCCCGAATGCCACCTCATGGTCGTGCTCGTCGACGAGCGGCCCGAAGAGGTCACCGACATGCAGCGCTCGGTCAAGGGCGAGGTCATCGCCTCCACCTTCGACCGCCCGCCGTCGGACCACACCCAGGCCGCCGAGCTGGCGATCGAGCGCGCGAAGCGGCTCGTGGAGCAGGGCAAGGACGTCGTGGTGCTGCTCGACTCGATTACCCGCCTGGGGCGCGCCTACAACAACGCGTCGCCCGCGTCCGGCCGGATCCTGTCCGGTGGTGTCGACTCCACCGCGCTGTACCCGCCGAAGCGTTTCCTGGGTGCCGCGCGAAACATCGAGGAAGGCGGGTCGCTAACGATCATCGCCACCGCGATGGTCGAGACCGGGTCCACCGGTGACACGGTCATCTTCGAGGAGTTCAAGGGCACCGGTAACGCCGAGCTCAAGCTGGACCGCAAGATCGCCGAGCGTCGGGTCTTCCCGGCGGTCGACGTCAACCCGTCCGGTACCCGCAAGGACGAGCTGCTGCTCTCGCCCGACGAGTTCGGCATCGTGCACAAGCTGCGCCGGGTGCTGTCGGGGCTGGACTCCCACCAGGCGATCGACCTGCTGATGAGCCAGCTGCGCAAGACCAAGACGAACTACGAGTTCCTGGTGCAGGTGTCCAAGACGACACCGCAGATGGACAATGACTAAAGCCGAACCTCGGTTCCGGCGCAGCCGATGGCCCGGGAATGGGGACGGGCAACCCGTTGTTTTGGGAGAACATTGGTCGACTTGGCATAATCGACGCTCGACAAGATCGAAGAGGACAGCATGAAATCTGACATTCATCCCGCTTACGGTGAGACCACCGTGCACTGCGGTTGTGGGAACACCTTCACCACCCGCAGCACCAAGCCCGGCGGCAACATCGTCGTCGAGGTGTGCTCGCAGTGCCACCCGTTCTACACCGGTAAGCAGAAGATCCTCGACAGCGGCGGCCGCGTGGCCCGCTTCGAGAAGCGCTACGGCAAGCGCAAAGGTGCCGACAACACCGACAAGTAGCTGCGTTGCCGACGCCCGAACTGTGCAAGAGCACAGGCCGGGCGTCGGTTTGCGTTTGCGGCATCCAGGCGCGGAACCGGGCAGGAGGTGACACATGACGCAGCCGGTGCAGACGATTGACGTGCTGCTGGCCGAACACGCCGAGCTCGAGCAGCGGCTGGCGGATCCCGACCTGCACAGCAATCCCGCCGAGGCGCGCAAGGCCGGCCGCCGGTTCGCGCGGCTGGCCCCTATCGTCGCCACCTACCGCAAGCTGGAGTCGGCGCGCGACGACCTGGAGACCGCCCGGGAGCTGGCCGTCGACGACGAATCCTTCGCCGACGAGGTGACCGAGCTGCAGGAGCGGGTCGCCGAGCTGGACACCCAATTGACCGACATGCTGGCGCCCCGCGACCCGCATGACGCCGACGACATCGTGCTCGAAGTCAAATCCGGTGAGGGCGGCGAGGAATCGGCGTTGTTCGCCGCCGATCTGGCCAGGATGTACATCCGCTACGCCGAGCGGCACGGCTGGAACGTCACCGTGCTGGACGAGACGACGTCCGACCTCGGCGGCTATAAGGACGCGACGCTGAGCATCGCCAGCAAGGGCGACTCCGCCGACGGGGTATGGTCCCGCATGAAATTCGAGGGCGGCGTGCACCGGGTGCAGCGCGTCCCCGTGACGGAATCCCAAGGGCGCGTTCATACTTCGGCGGCTGGGGTACTCGTCTATCCCGAACCCGAGGAGGTGGGCGAGGTGCAGATCGACGAATCGGATCTGCGCATCGACGTGTACCGCTCCTCGGGCAAGGGCGGGCAAGGCGTGAACACCACCGACTCGGCGGTGCGAATCACGCACCTGCCCACCGGAATCGTGGTCACCTGCCAGAACGAGCGCTCGCAGCTGCAGAACAAAACGCGCGCGCTGCAGGTGCTGGCCGCGCGCCTGCAGGCGATGGCCGAGGAACAGGCGCTGGCCGATGCCTCGGCCGATCGGGCCAGCCAGATCCGGACCGTGGACCGCAGCGAACGCATCCGCACCTACAACTTCCCCGAGAACCGGATCACCGACCACCGGATCGGTTACAAGGCGCACAATCTCGACCAGGTGCTCGACGGCGACCTGGACGCGATGTTCGACGCGTTGGGCGCCGCGGACAAACAATCCCGGCTGCAACAGGCATGACCCCCCTGCGGCGCGCGATCGACTCCGCTGCGGCGACGCTCGCCGAGGCCGGGATCGACTCCGCGCGTTGGGATGCCGAGGAACTGGCGGCCCACCTGAGCGGCACCGAGCGCGGCCGGCTGGCCCTGCTCGAGTCGCCCGGTGACGACTTCCTCGACCGTTACCGCGACGTCGTCGCCGCGCGGTCCCGACGGGTGCCGTTGCAGCACCTCACCGGCACCGCCGCGTTCGGACCGTTGACGCTGCACGTCGGCCCCGGCGTCTTCATCCCGCGCCCGGAAACCGAAGCGCTGTTCGCGTGGGTCACCGAACAGTGCCTGCCCGCGCGGCCCGTGATCGTCGACCTGTGCACCGGTTCCGGGGCGTTGGCGGTGGCGTTGGCGCATCACCACCCGGCCGCCCGCGTCATCGGCGTCGATGACTCCGAGGCGGCCCTGCGCTACGCTCGGCGCAACGCGGCGGGCGCCGCGGTCGAACTCGTCCACGCCGACGTCACCGCGCCCGGCCTGCTGCCCGAACTGGACGGCGGTGTCGACCTGGTGGTGGCGAACCCGCCCTATGTCCCCGACTCCACCGCCGTGGAACCCGAAGTCGCCCAACACGATCCGCGCCACGCGGTATTCGGCGGTCCCGACGGGATGGCGGTGATCGGCCCCATCGTCGGCCTGGCCGGCCGCTGGCTGCGCCCGGGTGGCATCTTCGCCGTCGAGCACGACGACACCACGTCCGCGCGGACGGTCGAAATGGTCGCCGGCACGGCGCTTTTCGAAGACGTCCGGGCGCACAAAGACCTGGCCGGCCGGCCGCGATTCGTGACGGCCTACAAACAAGGCGGCGCCTTTGACTGAAGTCTTCGACTGCGCCGACCCCGACCAGCGGTCGCGCGGAATCGCCTCGGCGGCAGGGGCGCTCAAGGGCGGCCGGTTGGTCGTCATGCCGACCGACACCGTCTACGGCATCGGGGCCGACGCCTTCAACAGCGCCGCGGTCGGCGCCCTGCTGTCGGCGAAGGGCCGGGGCCGGGACATGCCCGTCGGCGTGCTGGTCGGCTCCTGGCACACCATCGAGGGTCTCGTCTACACCATGCCGGGCGGGGCCCGCGACCTGATCCGAGCCTTCTGGCCGGGCGCGCTGAGCCTGGTGGTGACGCAGGCGCCGTCGCTGCAGTGGGACCTCGGTGACGCCCGCGGCACCGTGATGCTGCGGATGCCGCTGCACCCGGTGGCCATCGAGCTGCTGCGCGAGGTGGGGCCCATGGCGGTGTCGAGCGCGAACGTCTCCGGTCGCCCGCCCGCGGTGGACGCCGCGCAGGCCCGTGACCAACTCGGCGATCTCGTCGACGTCTATCTCGACGCGGGCACGGCTGAGCAGCAGGCCGCCTCCACCATCGTCGACCTGACCGGCCTCGCCCCGCGCATCCTGCGGCCCGGCCCGGTGAGCGCCGAACGCATCGCGGAAGTTCTCGGCGTGGACGCCGAAAGCCTGACCGCCCAACCCTGACCGGAGCGGTGGTTGCCAGGTTGGTGCAGTACGGTCTCGACGTGTCCAGCGACCCGATCGGCGGTCCAGCCAACCTGGCCAGCGGTTTGCTCGCCCTGGCCGATCGCGGCGCCGGCGTCCCGCTGCGCGAGCTGGCGCTGGTGGGACTGACCGCGGCGATCATCACCTACTTCGCGACCGGACCGGTGCGGGTGCTCGCCACCCGGCTCGGCGCGGTCGCCTACCCCCGGGAACGCGACGTCCACGTGACACCGACCCCGCGGATGGGCGGGCTGGCGATGTTTCTCGGCGTCGTCTCGGCCGTCTTCCTGGCGTCCCAGCTTCCCGCCCTCACCCGCGGGTTCGTCTATTCGACCGGCATGCCCGCGGTGCTGGTGGCCGGCGCGGTGATCATGGGCATCGGCCTCATCGACGACCGCTGGGGGCTGGACGCCCTGACGAAGTTCGCCGGCCAGATCACCGCGGCCAGCGTGCTGGTCACCATGGGCGTCGCGTGGAGCGTCCTCTACATCCCGATCGGCGGCGTCGGCACCATCGTGCTGGACCAGGCCTCCTCGATCCTGCTCACGCTCGCGCTCACGGTGTCCATCGTCAACGCGATGAACTTCGTCGACGGGCTCGACGGGCTGGCCGCCGGGCTCGGCCTGATCACCGCGCTGGCCATCTGCATGTTCTCGGTCGGCCTGCTGCGCGACCATGGCGGCGACGCCCTGTTCTATCCGCCCGCAGTGATCTCCGTGGTGCTCGCGGGGGCCTGCCTGGGCTTCCTGCCGCACAACTTCCACCGGGCCAAGATCTTCATGGGCGATTCCGGCTCGATGCTGATCGGGCTGATGCTGGCCGCGGCTTCCACCACCGCGGCCGGCCCCGTCTCGCAGAACGCCTACGGGGCCCGCGACGTGTTCGCCCTGCTGTCGCCGTTCCTGCTGGTGGTCGCCGTCATGTTCGTGCCGATGCTCGATTTGCTGCTGGCGATCGTGCGCCGCACCCGCGCGGGCCGCAGCGCGTTCAGCCCCGACAAGATGCACCTGCACCACCGGCTGCTCCAGATCGGTCATTCCCACCGCCGGGTGGTATTGCTGATCTATCTATGGGTCGGCATCGTCGCGTTCGGCGCGGCCAGCACGATCTTCTTCAATCCGCGCGACACCGCCGCCGTGATGCTGGGCGCCATCGTGGTCGCCGGGATCGCGACCGCGATCCCGCTCATGCGGCGGGGCGGCGAGTACGACGACGAGGACTACGACAGCTAGTAGTAGTGGGCGGTCCTCGTATGGTACGGTGCAGGTAGAAGCCCAAAAAGCCGCACAAATAACCGGTCCACCGGACGCACATCCGGTCGGGTCGGCTGGGGACTCGCGTCGGGAGATACCCGTTGGGTGAAGCGACTGTGACGTGCGATACGCTCGGCGGGCCACCGATCGGTCGGTCGGGGGACTCCCGCTCTACAACTTGGGATTGAGGTGCTGCAGTGACGACACCAGCGCAGGACGCGCCGTTGGTGTTTCCCTCTGTTGCGTTCCGCCCGGTCCGCCTGTTCGTGCTCAGCCTCGCCGTCACCGCGATCGCCGTCGTGGCCGCCGCCCTGACCGGTCACCTGATGGTCGGCGTCTTCTTCGGCGTCGGGCTGCTACTCGGTTTGCTCAACGCCCTTCTGGTGCGTCGTTCGGTCGAATCGATCACCGCGAAAGAGCATCCGCTGAAAAGCACGATGGCGCTGAACTCGGCCACCCGGCTGGCCATCATCACGGTCGTCGGGCTGATCATCGCCTACGTGTTCCGGCCGGCCGGCCTGGGCGTGGTGTTCGGACTGGCCCTCTTTCAGGTCTTGCTGGTGGCATCGACGGCGCTTCCGGTGTGGAAGAAACTGCGCGCCGGCGACTGGGTGGAGGCCCAACCGTCGGGTGGCGGCGACGTGATCGCGGGCTCGGAAGGAACGGAAGGAAGAAGCGGCACCGATGACTGAGACGACGTTCCTGGCCGCCGCCATCGAAGTGGGGGAGCACAACGAAGCCAAATGGCTCGGCCTGACGGTCAACACGGACACGATCCTGTCGACCGCCATCGCCGCGGTGATCGTGCTGGCGCTGGCCTTCTTCCTGCGAGCGAAGATCACCTCCACCGGGGTCCCCAGCGGCGTTCAGTTGTTCTGGGAGGCCATCACGGTCCAGATGCGCGACCAGATCGAGAGCGCCGTCGGGATGCGGATCGCGCCGTTCGTATTGCCCCTTGCCGTCACCATTTTCGTGTTCATCCTGATCTCCAACTGGCTGTCGGTGCTGCCGCTGCAATACACCGACAAATCCGGGCACACCACCGAGCTGCTGAAGTCGGCCGCCGCGGACATCAATTACGTTTTGGCGCTGGCCCTGTTCGTATTCGTCTGCTATCACGTGGCGGGAATCTGGCGCCGCGGCATCGTCGGCCACCCCCTCGCCGTGCTCAAGGGTCACGTCGCGTTCCTGGCGCCGATCAACCTCGTCGAAGAGCTCGCCAAGCCGATCTCGTTGTCGCTCCGACTTTTCGGCAACATCTTCGCCGGCGGCATCCTGGTCGCGCTGATCGCGCTCTTCCCGCCGTACATCATGTGGGCGCCCAACGCCATCTGGAAGGCCTTCGACCTGTTCGTCGGGGCAATCCAGGCCTTCATCTTCTCGATCTTGACCATCCTGTACTTCAGCCAGGCCATGGAGATCGAGGAACACCATGACTGAGGTCACCAATCGTCTTGTCCCACACACCATTACAGAGGCCTGGTAGACCGCTACCAGATATCAAGGAGGAAAAAGAATGGCAGCCCTGGACCCACAAATCGCTGCCGCCGCTCTCATCGGCGGTGGCCTGATCATGGGTGGCGGCGCGATCGGCGCCGGCATCGGTGACGGTATCGCCGGTAACGCGCTGGTTTCCGGCATCGCCCGCCAGCCCGAGGCGCAGGGCCGGCTGTTCACGCCGTTCTTCATCACGGTCGGTCTTGTCGAGGCGGCCTACTTCATCAACCTGGCGTTCATGGCGTTGTTCGTCTTCGCGACCCCGGTCAAGTAATTCGCTGCAATGCGTGACGCGAGTCTGAGCATTTTGGCATCCAGCCAGGTGGTGGCCGAGGGAGGCAACAACTTCCTCGTCCCCAACGGCACCTTCTTCTTCGTGCTGGCCATCTTCCTGATCGTGCTGGCCGTCATCGGTACGTTCGTGGTGCCGCCGGTCATGCGGGTGTTGCGGGAACGCGACAACATGGTTGCCAAGACGGCCGCCGACAACAAGAAGGCGACCGAGCAGTTCGACGCCGCCAAGGCCGACTATGAGGAGGCCCTGACGGAGGGCCGGGTTCAGGCGTCGTCGTTGCGCGACAACGCCCGCGCCGAGGGGCGCAAGGTGGTCGAAGACGCGCGCGCCCGGGCCGAGCAGCAGGTGATGTCGACGTTGCAAATGTCATCCGAGCAGTTGAAGCGGGAGCGGGACGCCGTGGAGCTGGATCTGCGCGCCAATGTGGCGGGCATGGCGGCGACGCTGGCCAGCCGGATCCTCGGCGTCGAGGTGGCCGCCGCCACGTCGGCGACCGGGAAGTCTGGACGGTAATCGCGTATGTCGACTTTCATCGGTCAGTTGATCGGATTCGCGGCCATCGTGCTGCTGGTCTGGCGGTACGCCGTGCCGCCGGTGCGTCGTCTGATGGCCGCTCGTCAAGAGGCCGTGCGCCAGCAGCTGAAAGACTCTGCGGCAGCGGCGGATCGGTTGAAGGAGTCGGAAACGGCTCACAGCAACGCCGTGGAATCCGCCAAGACCGAGGCCGAGCAGCTCGTGGAAGAGGCCAAGACCGACGCGGGGCGCATCGCCGAGCAGTTCCGCGCCCAGGCCGAGTCGGAATCCGAACGCATCACCGTGCAGGGCGGCCGCCAGGTCGAGCTGCTGCGCACCCAGCTGAGCCGCCAGCTCCGCCTGGAACTCGGTCACGAGGCGGTGCGTCAGGCGGGTGAGTTGGTGCGGAATTTCGTAGCCGACCCCGAGCAGCAGTCCGGCACCGTCGATCGGTTCCTGGACGACCTCGAAGCGATGGCCCCGGCGCCCGCCGAGGTCCAGTACCCACTGTTGTCGAAGATGCGCTCCGCCAGTCGGGCGGCGGTGGCCGGCCTGTCCGAGCGGTTCGCCGACATCGCCAAAGACCTTGACAACAAAGCCCTTTCCAACCTGTCGGCCGAGCTCGTTTCGGTCGCCGAGATGCTGGACCGGGAGATCGTCGTCACCCGGTACTTGACGGTGCCGGCCGAGGACGCGACGCCCCGCGTCCGTCTGATCGAGCGGCTGGTGTCGGGCAAGGTCTCCGACGCCACGCTCGACGTCCTGCGGCTGGCCGTGTCGGAACGTTGGTCCGCCAACTCCGATTTGGGCGACGCGATCGAGCACATCTCGCGGCAGGCGTTGCTCGAAGTCGCCGAACGCGACGACAAGGTCGACGACGTCGAGGACCAGCTGTTCCGGTTCGCCCGCATCCTGGACGCGCAGCCGCGACTCTCGATCCTGTTGAGCGACTACGGCGTGCCGGTGGAAGGCCGGATCAACCTGCTGCGCAAGGTGCTTGACAGCTCCAGCGGCAGGGTCGACCCGATCGTCGTGTCGCTGTTGACGCAGACGGTCCAACTGCTCCGGGGTGAGTCGGCCGAGGAAGCCATCGAATTCCTGGCGAAGGTCGCGGTGGCACGCCGCGGTGAGATCGTCGCGCAGGTCAGCGCGGCGGCCGAACTCAGCGATGCCCAGCGCTCTCGCCTCACCGACGTGCTCGGCCGGATCTACGGTCATCCGGTGACGGTGCAGCTGCATACCTCCGAGGAGCTACTGGGTGGCCTGCTCATCTCCGTGGCGGACGAAGTGATTGACGGGACACTCGCTTCGCGCCTCGCCGCTGCCCAGGCCCAATTGCCCGACTGACACCAATCACGCCCGATAACCACACGCGATACCAAGATCAAGTAGGAAGACGAAAAGCCATGGCCGAGTTGACAATCTCCGCTGATGACATCCAGAGCGCCATCGAGGAGTACGTAGGCTCTTTCACCTCCGACACCTCGCGCGAGGAGGTCGGTACCGTCGTCGAGGCCGGGGACGGCATCGCGCATGTCGAAGGCCTGCCCTCCGTCATGACGCAGGAACTGCTCGAGTTCCCGGGTGGGGTCCTCGGTGTCGCGCTGAACCTCGACGAGCACAGCGTCGGCGCGGTGATCTTGGGTGACTTCGAGAAAATCGAAGAGGGCCAACAGGTCAAGCGCACCGGCGAGGTTCTGTCCGTGCCCGTCGGCGACGCCTTCCTGGGTCGCGTCGTCAACCCGCTCGGCCAGCCCATCGACGGCCGGGGCGACATCGACACCGACATCCGGCGCGCGCTCGAGATCCAGGCGCCGTCCGTGGTGCAGCGGCAAAGCGTGAGCGAGCCGCTGCAGACCGGCATCAAGGCCATCGACGCGATGACGCCGATCGGTCGCGGCCAGCGGCAGCTGATCATCGGCGACCGCAAGACCGGCAAGACCGCAGTCTGCGTCGACACCATCCTCAACCAGCGTGAGAACTGGGAGAGCGGCGACGAGAAGAAGCAGGTCCGCTGCGTGTACGTGGCCATCGGCCAGAAGGGCACCACGATCGCCTCGGTCCGCCGGGCGCTCGAAGAGGGCGGCGCGATGGACTACACCACCATCGTCGCGGCCCCGGCCTCCGACTCGGCCGGCTTCAAATGGCTTGCGCCGTACACCGGTTCGGCGATCGCCCAGCACTGGATGTACGACGGCAAGCACGTGCTGATCGTGTTCGACGACCTGAGCAAGCAGGCCGAGGCGTACCGCGCGATCTCGCTGTTGCTGCGTCGCCCGCCGGGCCGCGAGGCCTACCCCGGTGACGTGTTCTACCTGCACTCGCGGCTGCTGGAGCGCTGCGCGAAGCTCTCCGACGAGCTCGGGGGTGGCTCGCTGACCGGCCTGCCGATCATCGAGACGAAGGCCAACGACATCTCGGCCTACATCCCCACCAACGTCATCTCGATCACCGACGGGCAGTGCTTCCTGGAGTCCGATTTGTTCAACCAGGGTGTGCGCCCGGCCATCAACGTCGGTGTGTCGGTGTCCCGCGTGGGTGGTGCGGCGCAGATCAAGGCCATGAAAGAGGTGGCCGGCTCGCTGCGTCTGGACCTCTCGCAGTACCGCGAATTGGAATCGTTCGCGGCGTTCGCATCGGACCTGGATGCGACGTCGAAGGCGCAGCTGGAGCGCGGCGAGCGGCTGGTCGAACTGCTCAAACAACCGCAGTACCAGCCCATGCCCGTTGAGGAGCAGGTGGTTTCGATCTTCCTGGGCACCGGCGGTCACCTGGACTCCGTGCCCGTCGAGGACGTCCGGCGCTTCGAAACCGAACTGCTGGACCACATGCGGGCCTCGGAGGAGAGCTTCCTGTCCGGCGTGCGCGACAGCGGCAAGCTCTCGGAAGAGGGTGAGAACCAGCTGACCGAGATCATCAAGAACTTCAAGAAGGGCTTCGCGGCCACCGGCGGCGGCTCGGTGGTGCCCGACGAGCACGTCGAGCCCCTGGATGAAGAAGACCTCGAAAAGGAGTCGGTGCAGGTCAAGAAGGAGAAGCCGAAGGACAAGAAGGAAACCAAGAGCGACTCCGGCAAGGACAAGAAGTAGCTAAGTATGGCTGCCACACTTCGCGAACTACGCGGCCGGATCCGCTCCGCAGGGTCGATCAAAAAGATCACCAAGGCCCAGGAGATGATCGCGACGTCGCGCATCGGCAAGGCGCAGGCCCGGCTGGAAGCCGCCCGGCCCTACGCCTTCCAGATCACCTCCATGCTCACCACGCTGTCTTCCGAGGCCGCGCTGGATCACCCGTTGCTGGTCGAACGGGAAGAACCCAGGCGGGCCGGTGTGCTGGTGGTGTCCTCCGATCGGGGCCTGTGCGGCGCCTACAACTCCAGCATCTTCCGTCGGGCAGAAGAGCTGTTCTCGCTGCTGAGGGAGGAAGGCAAGACGCCGGTCGTGTACACGGTCGGCCGAAAGGCGCAGAACTACTTCAAGTTCCGCAATTGGGACATCACCGAGTCGTGGACGGGCTTCTCCGAGCAACCCAAGTACGAGAACGCCGCGGAGATCGCCGAGACCCTGGTCGAGACGTTCATGAAGGGCGCCGGCGACGACGAGTCATCGGACGACCAGGGCGTCGACGAACTGCACATCGTCTACTCGGAGTTCAAGTCGATGATGTCGCAGGCCGCGGCGGCCCACCGCATCGCTCCGCTGGTCGTGGAGTACGTCGAGGACACCGACGAACTCCACACGCTGTACTCGTTCGAGCCGGACGCGACAACGCTTTTCGAGTCGCTCTTGCCGCGGTACGTGACCACCCGCGTCTACGCCGCACTGCTCGAATCGGCGGCATCGGAGCTCGCGTCGCGCCAACGAGCGATGAAGTCCGCGACGGACAACGCGGACGACCTGATCAAGGAGCTGACGCTGATGGCGAACCGCGAGCGGCAGGCCCAGATCACCCAAGAGATCAGCGAAATCGTCGGCGGCGCAAACGCGCTCGCCGACGCTCAGTAGCACACGAGGAAGAGAAGAAGAATATGGCTGCTACTTCTGGAACCGCAGAGAAGACCGACAAGTCCACCAAATCCGAGACCAGCGGCCGCGTGGTGCGGATCACCGGCCCGGTGGTTGACGTCGAGTTCCCGCGCGGGTCCGTACCGGAACTGTTCAACGCGCTCAACGCCGAGATCACGTTCGAGGAACTCAAGAAGACCCTCACGCTCGAGGTCGCACAGCACCTCGGCGACAACCTGGTCCGCACGATTTCGTTGCAGCCCACCGACGGTCTGGTGCGCGGGGTCGAGGTCACCGACTCCGGCAAGTCGATCTCGGTGCCGGTCGGCCAGGAAGTCAAGGGCCACGTCTTCAACGCGCTGGGCGACTGCCTGGACAAGCCCGGATACGGCGAGGACTTCGAGCACTGGTCCATCCACCGCAAGCCGCCGCCCTTCGAGGAACTCGAGCCCCGCACCGAGATGCTCGAGACCGGGCTGAAGGTGGTCGACCTGCTCACCCCGTACGTGCGAGGCGGCAAGATCGCGCTGTTCGGCGGTGCCGGCGTGGGCAAAACGGTGCTGATCCAGGAGATGATCAACCGTATCGCCCGAAACTTCGGTGGTACTTCGGTTTTCGCCGGCGTAGGGGAGCGCACCCGCGAGGGCAACGACCTGTGGGTCGAGCTCAAAGAGGCCGACGTGCTCAAGGACACCGCGCTGGTGTTCGGTCAGATGGACGAGCCGCCCGGCACCCGTATGCGGGTGGCGCTGTCGGCGCTGACGATGGCCGAGTGGTTCCGCGACGAGGCCGGCCAGGACGTGCTGCTGTTCATCGACAACATCTTCCGGTTCACGCAGGCCGGATCCGAGGTGTCCACGCTGCTCGGCCGCATGCCGTCCGCGGTGGGTTACCAGCCCACGCTGGCCGACGAGATGGGTGAGCTGCAGGAGCGCATCACCTCGACCCGCGGCCGTTCGATCACGTCCATGCAGGCGGTCTACGTGCCCGCCGATGACTACACCGACCCCGCGCCGGCGACGACGTTCGCCCACCTGGACGCGACCACCGAGCTGTCGCGTTCGGTGTTCTCCAAGGGCATCTTCCCGGCGGTGGACCCGCTGGCGTCGAGCTCGACCATCCTCGACCCGAGTGTCGTCGGTGACGAGCACTACCGCGTCGCGCAGGAAGTCATCCGAATCCTGCAGCGGTACAAGGACCTCCAGGACATCATCGCCATCCTTGGTATCGATGAGCTGTCCGAAGAGGACAAGCAGCTGGTGCAGCGCGCGCGGCGCATCGAGCGGTTCCTGTCGCAGAACATGATGGCGGCCGAGCAGTTCACCGGCCAACCGGGTTCCACGGTTCCGCTGAAGGAGACCATCGAGGCTTTCGACCGCCTGTCCAAGGGCGACTTCGACCACATCCCCGAGCAGGCCTTCTTCCTGATCGGCGGCCTCGACGACCTGGCCAAGAAAGCCGAAAGCTTCGGCGCCAAGTTGGATTCCTGAGGACTGAGCGCTGAGGCTCTGAAAGGCTCTGTGGCATGGCCGAATTGAACGTCGAGATAGTCGCCGTCGACCGGAAGATCTGGTCGGGTGAAGCAACGTTTTTGTTCACCCGCACCACCGTCGGCGAGATCGGCATCCTGCCCCGGCACATCCCGGTGGTCGCCCAGCTGGTCGACGACGCGATGGTGCGCGTCGAACGCGAAGGCGAAGACGACCTGCGGGTCGCCATCGAAGGCGGGTTCCTCTCGGTCACCGAGGAGACGGTGACCGTCCTGGCGGAGTCGGCCGCGTTCGAGTCCGAGATCGACGAAAGCGCCGCCAGGGAGGATTCGGAGTCCGACGATCCCCGCATCGCGGCGCGCGGACGCGGCAGATTGCGCGCCGTCGGCGCGATCGACTAGCCGGCCTCGGAGAAGGCCATGAGCGCGCCCATGATCGGCATGGTCGTGCTCGTCGTCGTCCTAGCGGGCGCGGTCGTCGCGCTCAGCTATCGACTCTGGAAGCTGCGCCAGGGCGGCACCGCGGGGATCATGCGAGACATCCCCGCGGTCGGCGGCCACGGCTGGCGGCACGGCGTGATCCGTTACCGCGGCGGTGAGGCCGCGTTTTACCGGCTCTCCAGCCTGCGGCTGTGGCCGGACCGTCGGCTCAGCCGCAGGGGGGTGGAGATCGTGGCCCGGCGTGCGCCGCGCGGCGACGAATTCGACATCATGACCGACGAGATCGTGGTGGTGGAGCTGCGCGACACGACGCAGGACCGCAGGACCGGCTACGAGATCGCCCTGGACAAGGGCGCATTGACGGCGTTCCTGTCCTGGCTGGAGTCCCGTCCCTCGCCGCGCGCGCGTCGTCGCAGCGTTTAGGTCTTGCGCCGCAAGTCAACTCGCGCCTGGCGCCCCGCCGCCCGGTTTCCAGAGCACGTCGCCCTCGGGATTGGCCGCGCGCGCCAGGATGAAAAGCAGGTCCGACAGGCGGTTCAAGTATTTTGCCGGCAGGACGTTGACCTGCTGGGGCGCCGCGTCGATGGCCGCCCACGCCGACCGTTCCGCTCGACGCGCGACCGTGCGGGCAACGTGCAGCAGCGCCGACAACGGCGAACCACCCGGCAGCACAAAGGAATTCAGCGCCGGCAGGTTCTCGTTATATTTGTCACACCAACCCTCGAGCCGGTCGATGTAGGGCTGGGTGACCCGCAGCGGGGGATGCTCGGGGTTTTCCACCACCGGGGTGGACAGGTCAGCACCGGCGTCGAACAGGTCGTTCTGGATCTGACGCAGCACGCCGGCGATTTCCTCGTCGGGCTGACCCAGGGCGACCGCCACGCCGATCGCCGAGTTCGCCTCGTCACAATCCGCGTAGGCGACCAGGCGCGGATCGTTCTTGGAGACCCGCGAGAAGTCGCTCAATCCCGTCGTGCCGTCGTCACCGGTCCGGGTATAGATGCGGGTCAGGTGTATCGCCATGAGCAGAACGGTACTGCGGCCCGCGACGAGCCGGCGCCTTGGCTCGGCTGACTGCTTGACTGACAACCCGAAACCGCTTCACTAGACTGACGCGGGTGGCTGAGCGATTCGTGGTGACCGGCGGCAACCGGTTGTCCGGCGAAGTCGCGGTGGGGGGCGCCAAGAACAGCGTGCTCAAGCTGATGGCCGCGGCGCTGCTGGCCGAAGGCACCAGCACCATCACCAACTGCCCCGACATCCTCGACGTGCCGTTGATGGCGGAAGTGCTGCGCGGGCTGGGCGCCACCGTCGAGCTCGACGGCGACGTCGCCCGCATCACCTCGCCGGACGAACCGAAGTACGACGCCGACTTCGCGGCGGTCCGGCAGTTCCGGGCTTCGGTGTGCGTGCTCGGGCCGCTGGTCGGCCGGTGCAAGCGCGCCAGGGTCGCGCTGCCGGGCGGTGACGCGATCGGGTCGCGCCCGCTGGACATGCATCAGGCGGGCCTGCGCCAGCTCGGCGCGCAATGCAACATCGAGCACGGCTGCGTCGTCGCCCAGGCCGACACGTTGCGCGGCGCCGAGATCCAACTGGAATTTCCGTCGGTGGGCGCCACCGAGAACATCCTGATGGCCGCCGTGCTGGCCGAGGGTGTCACCACCATCCACAACGCGGCGCGCGAACCCGATGTCGTCGACCTGTGCACCATGCTGAACCAGATGGGTGCGCGGGTCGAAGGCGCCGGATCGCCGACCATGACCATCACCGGCGTCCCGCGGCTACACCCGACCGAGCACCGGGTGATCGGGGACCGCATCGTCGCCGCCACCTGGGGCATCGCCGCCGCGATGACGCGGGGTGACATCTCGGTCACCGGCGTCGACCCCGCCCACCTGCAGGTGGTCCTGCACAAGCTGCACGACGCCGGCGCCACCGTCACCCAGACGGACAACAGCTTTCGGATCACCCAGTACGAGCGCCCGAAGGCGGTCAACGTCGCCACGCTGCCGTTTCCCGGATTCCCCACGGATTTGCAGCCGATGGCCATCGCGCTGGCGTCCATCGCCGACGGCACATCGATGATCACGGAGAACGTGTTCGAGGCGCGCTTTCGCTTTGTCGAAGAGATGATCCGGTTGGGCGCCGACGCCCGCACCGACGGCCACCACGCGGTCGTCCGCGGCCTGCCGCAATTGTCGAGCGCACCCGTGTGGTGTTCCGACATTCGGGCCGGCGCCGGCCTGGTGTTGGCGGGCCTGGTGGCCGACGGTGACACCGAGGTTCACGACGTCTTCCACATCGATCGCGGCTACCCGTTGTTCGTGGAGAACCTGTCGATTTTGGGAGCGGAGATCGAGCGGGTAGAGTAGCCAAAGTCAGTGCCCCACAGGGGCGGTCGCCACACCAGGCGGCCGACAACCCGGGCCCTTGACTCCCTCGCTGGATTGGTACTAGCCTGGCACGGCTGCTCCCGAGACGGTCTGCAGAAGACCAAAACTGGGAGTTGACTCCTCTGCCGGACCTGTATTAAGCTGGCAGGGTTGCCCCAAAACGGGCGAAACAAGTGTTGTTTGAGAACTCAATAGTGTGTTTGGTCTTTTTATTTGTTGTTGTTTTTTTGGCCATACCTAGCACTCCCCGTGTGTGGGTATGGCAATTTTTGATGCCAGTTAAATGGCGTCTTGTCAGGTATCTCTGATTTGAATTCACCTCGTTCTGCGAGGAGATTTTGTTTGGAGAGTTTGATCCTGGCTCAGGACGAACGCTGGCGGCGTGCTTAACACATGCAAGTCGAACGGAAAGGCCCCTTCGGGGGTACTCGAGTGGCGAACGGGTGAGTAACACGTGGGCAATCTGCCCTGCACTTCGGGATAAGCCTGGGAAACTGGGTCTAATACCGGATAGGACCACTTGGCGCATGCCTTGTGGTGGAAAGCTTTTGCGGTGTGGGATGGGCCCGCGGCCTATCAGCTTGTTGGTGGGGTGATGGCCTACCAAGGCGACGACGGGTAGCCGGCCTGAGAGGGTGTCCGGCCACACTGGGACTGAGATACGGCCCAGACTCCTACGGGAGGCAGCAGTGGGGAATATTGCACAATGGGCGCAAGCCTGATGCAGCGACGCCGCGTGGGGGATGACGGCCTTCGGGTTGTAAACCTCTTTCACCATCGACGAAGGTCCGGGTTTTCTCGGATTGACGGTAGGTGGAGAAGAAGCACCGGCCAACTACGTGCCAGCAGCCGCGGTAATACGTAGGGTGCGAGCGTTGTCCGGAATTACTGGGCGTAAAGAGCTCGTAGGTGGTTTGTCGCGTTGTTCGTGAAATCTCACGGCTTAACTGTGAGCGTGCGGGCGATACGGGCAGACTAGAGTACTGCAGGGGAGACTGGAATTCCTGGTGTAGCGGTGGAATGCGCAGATATCAGGAGGAACACCGGTGGCGAAGGCGGGTCTCTGGGCAGTAACTGACGCTGAGGAGCGAAAGCGTGGGGAGCGAACAGGATTAGATACCCTGGTAGTCCACGCCGTAAACGGTGGGTACTAGGTGTGGGTTTCCTTCCTTGGGATCCGTGCCGTAGCTAACGCATTAAGTACCCCGCCTGGGGAGTACGGCCGCAAGGCTAAAACTCAAAGGAATTGACGGGGGCCCGCACAAGCGGCGGAGCATGTGGATTAATTCGATGCAACGCGAAGAACCTTACCTGGGTTTGACATGCACAGGACGCGTCTAGAGATAGGCGTTCCCTTGTGGCCTGTGTGCAGGTGGTGCATGGCTGTCGTCAGCTCGTGTCGTGAGATGTTGGGTTAAGTCCCGCAACGAGCGCAACCCTTGTCTCATGTTGCCAGCGGGTAATGCCGGGGACTCGTGAGAGACTGCCGGGGTCAACTCGGAGGAAGGTGGGGATGACGTCAAGTCATCATGCCCCTTATGTCCAGGGCTTCACACATGCTACAATGGCCGGTACAAAGGGCTGCGATGCCGCAAGGTTAAGCGAATCCTTTTAAAGCCGGTCTCAGTTCGGATCGGGGTCTGCAACTCGACCCCGTGAAGTCGGAGTCGCTAGTAATCGCAGATCAGCAACGCTGCGGTGAATACGTTCCCGGGCCTTGTACACACCGCCCGTCACGTCATGAAAGTCGGTAACACCCGAAGCCAGTGGCCTAACCCTTGGGAGGGAGCTGTCGAAGGTGGGATCGGCGATTGGGACGAAGTCGTAACAAGGTAGCCGTACCGGAAGGTGCGGCTGGATCACCTCCTTTCTAAGGAGCACCACGAAAAGCACCCCAATTGGTGGGGTGCGAGCCGTGAGGGGTTCTCACCTGTAGTGGGCGAGAGCCGGGTGCACAACAGCAAATGATTGCCAGACACACTATTGGGCCCTGAGACAACACTCGGCCAGTCCGTGTGGTGTCCCTCCATCTTGGTGGTGGGGTGTGGTGTTTGAGTATTGGATAGTGGTTGCGAGCATCTAGACGGATGCGTTGCCGGCAACGGTGGTGCGTTCGTCGAAATGTGTAATTTCTTTTGAAAACTCTTGTGTGTAAGTAAGTGTCTAAGGGCGCATGGTGGATGCCTTGGCATCGAGAGCCGATGAAGGACGTGGGAGGCTGCGATATGCCTCGGGGAGCTGTCAACCGAGCATTGATCCGAGGATTTCCGAATGGGGAAACCCAGCACGAGTGATGTCGTGTTACCCGTATCTGAATATATAGGGTGCGGGAGGTAACGCGGGGAAGTGAAACATCTCAGTACCCGTAGGAGAAGAAAACAATTGTGATTCCGTCAGTAGTGGCGAGCGAACGCGGAACAGGCTAAACCGCATGCATGGATAACCGGGTAGGGGTTGTGTGTGCGGGGTTGTGGGATTGATACATCTCAGCTCTACCTGGCTGAGGGGTAGTCAGAAAGTGTCGTGGTTAGCGGAAGTGGCCTGGGACGGTCCGCCGCAGACGGTGAAAGCCCGGTACGCGAAAACCCGGCACCTACCTTGTATCAACACCCGAGTAGCAGCGGGCCCGTGGAATCTGCTGTGAATCTGCCGGGACCACCCGGTAAGCCTAAATACTTCTCGATGACCGATAGCGGATTAGTACCGTGAGGGAATGGTGAAAAGTACCCCGGGAGGGGAGTGAAAGAGTACCTGAAACCGTGTGCCTACAATCCGTCAGAGCCTCCTTGTGGGGTGATGGCGTGCCTTTTGAAGAATGAGCCTGCGAGTCAGGGACACGTCGCGAGGTTAACCCGTGCGGGGTAGCCGCAGCGAAAGCGAGTCTGAATAGGGCGCATCCCCTTTGGGGTGTAGTGGCGTGTTCTGGACCCGAAGCGGAGTGATCTACCCATGGCCAGGGTGAAGCGCGGGTAAGACCGCGTGGAGGCCCGAACCCACTTAGGTTGAAGACTGAGGGGATGAGCTGTGGGTAGGGGTGAAAGGCCAATCAAACTCCGTGATAGCTGGTTCTCCCCGAAATGCATTTAGGTGCAGCGTTACGTGTTTCACCACGGAGGTAGAGCTACTGGATGGCCGATGGGCCCTACTAGGTTACTGACGTCAGCCAAACTCCGAATGCCGTGGTGTATAGCGTGGCAGTGAGACGGCGGGGGATAAGCTCCGTACGTCGAGAGGGAAACAGCCCAGATCGCCGGCTAAGGCCCCTAAGCGTGTGCTAAGTGGAAAAGGATGTGCAGTCGCAGAGACAACCAGGAGGTTGGCTTAGAAGCAGCCACCCTTGAAAGAGTGCGTAATAGCTCACTGGTCAAGTGATTGTGCGCCGATAATGTAGCGGGGCTCAAGCACACCGCCGAAGCCGCGGCAACCGCAAGGTTGGGTAGGGGAGCGTCCCCCATGCAGCGAAGCTACCGGGTAACCGGTGGTGGAGTTTGGGGGAGTGAGAATGCAGGCATGAGTAGCGATAAGGCAAGTGAGAACCTTGCCCGCCGTAAGACCAAGGGTTCCTGGGCCAGGCCAGTCCGCCCAGGGTGAGTCGGGACCTAAGGCGAGGCCGACAGGCGTAGTCGATGGACAACGGGTTGATATTCCCGTACCCGTGTGTGGGCGTCCCTGACGAATCAGCGGTACTAACCACCCAAAACCGGATCGACCATTCCCCTTCGGGGGCATGGAGTTTCGGGGCTGCGTGGGACCTTCGCTGGTAGTAGTCAAGCAATGGGGTGACGCAGGAAGGTAGCCGTACCAGTCAGTGGTAATACTGGGGCAAGCCTGTAGGGAGAGCGATAGGCAAATCCGTCGCTCATTAATCCTGAGAGGTGATGCATAGCCGATTGAGGTGAATTCGGTGATCCTCTGCTGCCAAGAAAAGCCTCTAGCGAGCACACACACGGCCCGTACCCCAAACCAACACAGGTGGTCAGGTAGAGCATACCAAGGCGTACGAGATAACTATGGTTAAGGAACTCGGCAAAATGCCCCCGTAACTTCGGGAGAAGGGGGGCCGGAATACCGTGAACACCCTTGCGGTGGGAGCGGGATTCGGCCGCAGAAACCAGTGGGTAGCGACTGTTTACTAAAAACACAGGTCCGTGCGAAGTCGCAAGACGATGTATACGGACTGACGCCTGCCCGGTGCTGGAAGGTTAAGAGGACCCGTTAACCGTAAGGTGAAGCGGAGAATTTAAGCCCCAGTAAACGGCGGTGGTAACTATAACCATCCTAAGGTAGCGAAATTCCTTGTCGGGTAAGTTCCGACCTGCACGAATGGCGTAACGACTTCCCAACTGTCTCAACCATAGACTCGGCGAAATTGCACTACGAGTAAAGATGCTCGTTACGCGCGGCAGGACGAAAAGACCCCGGGACCTTCACTACAACTTGGTATTGGTGTTCGGTACGGTTTGTGTAGGATAGGTGGGAGACTTTGAAGCAGTTACGCCAGTAATTGTGGAGTCGTTGTTGAAATACCACTCTGATCGTATTGGACACCTAACGTCGAACCCTTATCGGGTTCACGGACAGTGCCTGGCGGGTAGTTTAACTGGGGCGGTTGCCTCCTAAAATGTAACGGAGGCGCCCAAAGGTTCCCTCAACCTGGACGGCAATCAGGTGTTGAGTGTAAGTGCACAAGGGAGCTTGACTGCGAGACTTACAAGTCAAGCAGGGACGAAAGTCGGGACTAGTGATCCGGCACCCCCGAGTGGAAGGGGTGTCGCTCAACGGATAAAAGGTACCCCGGGGATAACAGGCTGATCTTCCCCAAGAGTCCATATCGACGGGATGGTTTGGCACCTCGATGTCGGCTCGTCGCATCCTGGGGCTGGAGCAGGTCCCAAGGGTTGGGCTGTTCGCCCATTAAAGCGGCACGCGAGCTGGGTTTAGAACGTCGTGAGACAGTTCGGTCTCTATCCGCCGCGCGCGTCAGAAACTTGAGGAAACCTGTCCCTAGTACGAGAGGACCGGGACGGACGAACCTCTGGTATACCAGTTGTCCCACCAGGGGCACGGCTGGATAGCCACGTTCGGACAGGATAACCGCTGAAAGCATCTAAGCGGGAAACCTTCTCCAAGATCAGGTTTCTCACCCTTTTAGAGGGATAAGGCCCCCCGCAGACCACGGGATCGATAGGCCAGACCTGGAAGCTCAGCAATGAGTGCAGGGAACTGGCACTAACCGGCCGAAAACTTACCAACACACAATCGCAACCACTTTCCAGTTCCGCCGACATTTGTCGCGGACGCTTGAATGCCACACCCCCCACCGAAACAAATTTAAATAGAGTTACGGCGGCCACAGCGACAGGGAAACGCCCGGTCCCATTCCGAACCCGGAAGCTAAGCCTGTCAGCGCCGATGATACTGCCCATACGGGTGGAAAAGTAGGACACCGCCGAACATACACAAAAACACCCCCGGCAACGGGGGTGTTTTTGCATTCCCTGACGCCGGCGCATTCCTAGTCGAATAGCGTCAATGCGACGGAGGTGCGCTTCTTTTCCAATGCGAGCAGCTTTTGTTTGCGGTCGAGGCCCCCGCCATAACCGGTCAGGCTTCCGTTGGCCCCGATGACGCGGTGGCAGGGCACGACGATCGCGATGGGGTTGTGGCCGTTGGCCAATCCGACGGCGCGTGCCGAACCGGGCGCGCCGATCTGGGCCGCGATTTTTCCGTAGGACCGCGTCTCGCCGTACGGAATGGTCAGCAGGGCCGCCCACACGCGCCGCTGAAAGTCGGAGCCGCGCAGCTCGAACTCGAAATCGAATTCGGTAAGCTCGCCCGCGAAATAGGCGTCGAGTTGCTCGGCGGCCTCGCAGAATGCCGCGGGGTTGGGTGTCCAGCCGGACCGGCTCGGCTCGTACGTCTGGTCGACCATCCGAAGCATGGTCAACACCGAATCCTGGCCGGCCAGGGTCAGCGGTCCGATGGGGCTGTCAATCGTGCGGTACTCGATCATGCGACCTCCTGTGGTGGCCATTGGTTAACCGGGTGCTCGAGGGTGGTCCATAGGTATTGGGTGGCATAGGAGCGCCAGGGCCGCCACCCTCCGCTGCGCTCGACAAGCGAGCGTTCGTCGGAGGGCAGGCCCAGGTGTCCGGCGGCCAGGCGCACCCCTAAATCGCTGGCGGGGAACGCATCCGGGTCGCCGAGGCCGCGCATCGCTATCACCTCGGCGGTCCAGGGGCCTATCCCGGGAACCGCCAGCAGTTGCCTGCGCGCGGCCTCCCAGTCGCATCCGCTGTCCAGGACGATACTGCCGTCGGCGAGGCCGGCGATCAGCGCGCTGAGAGTCCGCTGCCGGGACTTGGGCACCGCCAAGTGGACGGGATCGATCTGGGCGAGCTGCGCCACCGACGGGAAGGTATGGGTCAACCCGCCACCGGGGTCGGCGACCGGCTGCCCGTAGGCCGCCACCAGGCGACCGGCGTGGGTGCTGGCCGCCTTGGTCGACACCTGTTGGCCCAGGACGGCGCGCACGGCGAGCTCGGCCTCGTCCACGGTGCGCGGAATGCGTTGTCCGGGCGCCTTTCTCACAGCCGGGTGCAGATGCGGGTCGGCGACCAGCGCGTCGTCCACCGCTTCGGGATCGGCATCGAGGTCCAGCAGCCGACGACAGCGCGCGATCACCGTCGTCAGGTCACGGAAGTCGTCGAGGACGAGCAGGCAGCGGACGTGATCGACGGCCGGTGTCAGGCTGACGACGGCGGTGCCGAACGGAAGGCGCAGGCTGCGCCGGTACGCGCCCTCGCGGACCTCTTCACACCCGGGCACGGTACCGGCGCCCAGATGGCCGAACACGCCCTCGTACGCGAACGGCGTGCGCACGGGCAACCGGAGGAAGACCGTCCCCGCGGCCGAGGAACTCGAGGATCCGGACCGGGCCGCCGCCCGCCGGCGCAGCTCCGTCGGGGTGTTCTCGAAGACCAGGCGCACGGTGTCGTTGAACTGCCGGATGCTGGAAAACCCTGCGGCGAAGGCGATGTCCCCGAACGGCAGGTCCGTGGTCTCGATGAGCAGGCGGGCCGTCTGCGCCCGTTGGGCGCGGGCCAGCGCGAGGGGACCGGCCCCGACCTCGGCCTGCAGCAGCCGCTCCAATTGGCGGGTGGTGTAGCCGAGGTGCGCCGACAGCCCGCCGACGCCTTCCCGGTCGACGGTGCCGTCGGCGATCAGGCGCATCGTGCGGGCGACGACGTCACCGCGCACGTTCCATTCCGGCGACCCGGGCGAGGCGTCGGGACGGCACCGCTTGCACGCCCGGAATCCCGCGCGCTGAGCGGCGGCGGCCGTCGGGTAGAACCGCACGTTGCGCGCGAACGGCGGCCGCACCGGGCAGCTGGGCCGGCAGTAGATGCGGGTGGTCAGCACCGCCGTGACGAACCAGCCGTCAAACCGAGCGTCCTTGGACTGGACGGCGCGGTAGCAGCGTTCGAAGTCGTCGTGCACGCTTTCCAGACTTACACCCACCGGGTGACAAAACTGGCGGAAAAGCGACATCGCAGTGAGACGTCGCCTCAGGGTCCGTCCTGCCGCACGGCCGCGGCGGCCGCAATGAAATCGCGGCCCGCACGGGACAGCGGGCGGCCCGAGTCCCAGATCATGCCCACATCGCGGTACGCGTCGGCGTCGGCCAGCGGCACCACGCTCAACCCCGGTGCGTAGTCGCTGCCGTCGATGGGCATCAGGCTGACGCCCAGTCCGGCGGCCACCAGGCCGGCCGTCGTTGTGAGGTTCGCCGCCTCCAGCACGATCCGGGGCTGAAAGTGTGCCGCGGCGCAAAGCTCGTCGAGCAGCCGTCGCATGCCGAAGCCGGGCTGCATGGCCACGACGGGCTCGTCGGCCAGTTCGCTCATGGACACCGCGGCGCTGCCCTCGAATCGGTGAGCGCGCGGCACTGCGACACCGAGCCGCTGTCGAAACAGGCTGCGCCAGGCCAGAGTTGGCCGGCGCGGCCGCGGTGAAACCACCCCGACATCGACACCTCCGGCCAGCACCAGGTCGCCGATCGATTCGGCGGCGCCCTCCTCGAGCGCGAAGGCCACGCGCGGTGAGGATTCCTTGAACCGCGCGATCAAGCGCGGTACCACCGTCGCCCCGAACGAGCCGAGGAAGCCCACCCGGATCTCGCTGACGGCCGGGTTCGCCAGATCGTCAATCGCCCGCCTGGCCGAGTCGAGTTCCAGCTGTGCCCGCCGGGCGTGCTCGTAGAAGATCCGGCCATAGGTGTTGAGCGACAGGCGCTTACCCCGCCGATCGAACAGTGCCACGCCCAGTCGCCGCTCCAGGCGCGCGAGCATTCGGGTCAGTGTCGGCTGGGCCACGCGAAGCTGTTCGGCGGCCGCCGTGACGTGTTCCAGCTCCGCGAGTGTGACGAACCACTCGTAGTCGTCGCCTGTCACGCGCACCACCTCGGCTTATGCCCAAAAAGCATATTAAACCAACGAATAATTCATTTCCGTGGATTACCGGCGGAGCGCAGGATGAACGGCATGTCCCGGTGCCTGTCGACCCCCGTCGCGCACCGCGCCGGCAGTCGTGGCTACCGGCGACTGACCGCGGCGCTCTGTGGCGCCGGGGTCGCCAGCTTCGCCGCGATGTACTGCACCCAGGCACTGCTACCGGCCCTGTCGGCGTCCTACCGGATCGGCCCGGCCACCGCGGCGCTCACGGTCTCGCTCACCACGGGGATGCTGGCCGTCTGCATCATTCCCGCCAGCGTCCTTTCCGAGCGCTACGGCCGCATCACGGTGATGCTGACCTCGGGGGTGGCGTCCAGCGTGATCGGGCTGTTGTTGCCGTTCAGCCCGAACCTCGGCGTCTTGCTCGTCGGCCGGGCGGTGCAGGGCGTCGCGCTCGCGGGGATACCGGCGGTCGCGATGGCGTTCCTGGCCGAGGAGGTGCACGCCTCGTCGCTCGGGTCGGCGATGGGACGCTACATCGCCGGCACGACGGTCGGCGGGCTGGCCGGGCGACTGGTTCCGTCGTTGGTCATCGAGATCAGCGATTGGCGGGTGGCGCTGCTGGTGTGCTCCCTGACGACGCTGGTCGGCACAGTGGTTTTCGCCGCCCTGGTGCCGCGATCTCAGTTCTTCAACCCGAGGGAGGCGAGCGTGCGGGCCGGCGTGCGCAACCTTGCCGCGCATCTGCGAAACCCGTTGCTGCTGAAGCTCTTCGCCGTGGGGTTCGTGCTGATGGGTGGGTTCGTGACCGTGTACAACTACCTCGGCTACCGGCTGACCGCCCGGCCATTCGGCCTGGCGCCGTCGGAAATCGGCCTGCTGTTCCTGCTGTACCTGGTCGGCACCTGGACATCGGTGGTGGCCGGGCGGCTCGCCGACAGTAGGGGACGCCCACTCGTGCTGGGCGTTGCCATGCCGGTTGCGGTGACCGGCCTGTTGCTCACCGTGCCGCACGCCCTGGTCGCCGTCATCGTGGGCGTCGGCGCCTTCACCGGTGGCTTCTTCGCCGCGCACACCGTGGCCAGCGGATGGGTGGGCGCGGTCGCGCAGCGCGACCGCGCGGAGGCGGCGGCGCTGTATCTGTTCAGCTACTACCTGGGCGGATCAGTGGCCGGCGCGTTCGGCGGCCTGGTGTACGGCGTCGGCGGCTGGCCGGCGACCGTCGGTTTCGTCGGGGCGCTGCTGGTGGCCGGCGCAGGACTGGTGGCGTTGTTGGTGCGGGAGAGCGGCCCCCGCACCAACAACCACGTCGTTGCGGCCTCTGTCACCGTGGAGTGATCCCGGCCGGTGCCCGTAGGCGATTACGGGCTGGGAGGGGTGCCCACGCAGACGCCGCCGGCGCAGGCGCCCGCGCCGCCGGGTCCGGCGGAAGCCCCGGCACCCGGCACGCCCGCGCTCGCCCCACCGGGCCCGGCGCCGGCGCCGGAACCACCCGGTCCGGCGGTCGTGGCGCCACCGGGTCCGGTTTCCGGACCGCCGCCGCCCGGTGCGGCAGGACTGGTTGCCGCCGGGGCCGTCGTCGTGACGCTGGCCGGGGTGGTGACGGAGGTGGTGACGGTCGAGGTCGAAGTCGTCGGGTTCTTGTTGTCTTTGCCCGAGCCGCAGCCCGCGGTCAGCGAACTCAAGGCAATCACCGCGGCAATTCCCGCGGCGACAGAAACACGGCGGGCGGTTCCGCTACCGGTCATGTCAACACCAATCTGTAAGGGGCGATGTCTTCAATTCCCTTACCCACTCGGCTCGAAAATCAATCAACCCGACCGGTCGGTGGGTGAGGCCAGTTGAGTGGGGCGCTCGTGCCCGCGAAGGGTCACCGTCTCGCCCAAAGACCAACGCGCGCGTTCGTTCTCGCTCGCGCCCTGCAGCGCGTCGGCGGTCGCGAGCAGCCGGCCGGGGTGCGACTTGGCGAGCTCGCACAGGCGGGCCGCCTCGTTGACCGGCCCGCCGATCACGGTGTATTCGAAGCGTTCCCTGGCGCCGACGTTGCCGGCGACGACCTGCCCAGCCGCGACGCCGATACCGGCCTCGCACTCCGACATTTCGTTGTCCAGCCGCTCGGCCATGGCTCGCGCGGCGGCCAGCGCCTCGTCTTCCGGACGCTCAAGATGATTGGGGGCCCCGAAGATGGCCAGCGTCGCGTCGCCCTCGAACTTGTTGACCAGCCCGCAGTGTCGGTCGACCTCTTCGACGACTATCCCGAAGAATCGGTTGAGCAATTGAACGGTCTCGGCGGGGGGTCGGCTGGTTACCAGCTGCGTGGACCCGACGATGTCGATGAATAGGACTGCCACATGGCGTTCTTCGCCGCCCAGCTTCGGCCGCTCGCGCTCCGCGGCCAGGGCGACCTCGCGTCCGACGTGCCGGCCGAACAGGTCACGGACGCGTTCCCGCTCACGCAGCCCGTCGACCATGGCGTTGAAACCCCGTTGCAGCTCACCGAGTTCGGTGCCGTCGAAAACGACGAGATCACCCCGCAGGTCGCCGCGCTCGACGCGCCTCAGCGCGGCGCGGACCACGCGCACGGGAGTTGCGGTGAGCCAGGCCAGAATCCACATCAAGAGGCAACCGAAGATCACCGTGGCCATCGAGACGATCAACACGCCGACCGCGAACTCGGTCTCGGTCAGGTTCCGCAGCAGGGCCTGGAAGCCCGCGAGAAAAGCGATGCCGAGCACGGGCAGTCCCGAACCGAGAAACCAGACCACCATCGTCCGGCCCATGATCCCGGCCGAGAAACGCCGTGGAGGTGGCCCCGCCTCCAGGGCCTGCGCCGCGACGGGACGCAGGGCGAACTCGGCGATCAGATAGCTGGCGGTGGCCACCAGGACGCCGCAGATGCTCACCGCCACCAGGAATCGCGGGATGAACAGCGTGTTGATCAGGCCGTAGAGCGTCGTGTAAACCACCGCCCCGACACCCCACAGGATGAGGTCGAAGCGGGCGATCCGCCACGGGGCCAGGAAGGTGTTGCGCTCGTCATCCGCGTTCGGCGAGCGCTCCTCGATCGCCCAGCGCAACGAGATCACGGTCCGGCGGGTGATCCAATACGTGCCCACCGCCAGGGCCAACGCGATGTAGGCCGGTGAGACCCCGAACGTGATCCAGGCCGGTGCGTCGTGGAAGATGCTCGGCTGCGGAACGGCGACGATCACCAACAGCAGCGCGACCACGATGCCGATCAGGTTGGCGCCCAGAACCAGCACGGTGAGGATGACCTGGATGCGGATGCGGCGACGGCGCTGACTCTCGGAGACCCGGCCCAGCAGCAGGGAGCCGTACGCCGGGGTCTCCGGTAGCCGGCCGCTCTGACGGGTGACCGTCTCGAGCACCCGCCCGATGCGTCTCGCCAAGCTCTGGGTGGCCGACATGGTGGCGTCAGCCTAATTTGTCGGCCACGCTCTAAGGTGAGTCGGGTGCGTCTAGTGATCGCCCAATGCACCGTGGACTACGTCGGCCGGCTCACCGCGCATCTTCCGTCCGCCCGGCGGCTGCTGCTGTTCAAGGCCGACGGATCGGTCAGCGTGCACGCCGACGACCGGGCCTACAAGCCGCTGAATTGGATGAGCCCGCCCTGCTGGCTGACCGAGGAGCCCGGCGACGACGCGCCCGTGTGGGTGGTGCAGAACAAGGCCGGCGAGCAGCTGCGCATCACCGTCGAGGACGTCGAGCACGACTCCAGCCACGACCTCGGGGTGGACCCCGGACTGGTCAAGGACGGGGTCGAGGCTCACCTGCAGGCGTTGCTCGCCGAGCACGTGCAGCTGCTCGGCGAGGGGTACACGCTGGTTCGTCGCGAGTACATGACCGCCATCGGGCCCGTCGACCTGCTCTGCCGCGACGAGCGAGGCGGCTCGGTCGCGGTGGAGATCAAGCGGCGCGGCGAGATCGACGGCGTCGAGCAGCTGACCCGTTACCTCGAGCTGCTCAACCGGGACAGCGTGCTCGCGCCGGTGAAGGGGGTGTTCGCCGCCCAGCAGATCAAGCCGCAGGCGCGCACCCTGGCCACCGACCGCGGGATCCGTTGCATCACACTGGATTACGACAAGATGCGGGGGATGGACAGCGACGAATACCGGCTGTTCTGAGCCCGGCGGCTAGGCTGGCGGCATGGCACGGCGCCGCACACCGCCCCGCCGGCACCGGCCGTCGTCGCCGCCCCCGGAGTTGCGCCGGGTGGAGATCGGGCCCGACGGCCACGAATACGAGGTCCGCCCCGTCGCGGCGGCCCGCGCGGTCAAGACCTACCGCTGTCCCGGATGTGATCACGAAATACGCTCGGGCACCGCACATCTGGTGGTGTGGCCGACCGATCCAACCATCGGGGGACCCGACGATCGGCGCCATTGGCACGCCCCGTGCTGGAGCCACCGCGCCACGCGGGGCCCGACCAGGAAGTGGTCGTGATCAGGCGGCCGGTTCGACCAGCTCGATGAGCACGCCGCCGGCGTCCTTGGGGTGGATGAAGTTGATCCGCGAGTTTGCCGTGCCACGACGCGGCGTCTCGTAGACGAGCCGGATGCCCTGCGAACGCAGGTGCTCGACCAGGCTGTCGAGGTCGGTCACCCGGACCGCCATCTGCTGGATGCCCGGCCCCCGCTTGTCGAGGAACTTGGCGATGGTCGAGGAGTCGTCGATCGGGGCCATCAGCTGGATCTGCGCGGTACCCGCCGCGGCGCCGCGCACGGCCAGCATGGCCTCGCGGATTCCCTGGTCGGAGTTCACTTCCTCGTGCACCAGGATCATGCCGAGGTGGTCGTGGTACCACGCGATTGCGGTGTCCAGGTCGGCGACTGCGATGCCGACGTGATCGATCGCCGTCACCAGCTCGGTGGCCAGGACCTGACGGGCGTCAACTTGATCGGTCGTCATCACATAAAGGTAACCTGGCGGCAAAGATTGCGCTTCTCCGGGAGGCCGAATCGGCCGTCCGCGGACCCTTGGGAGGTTGTTATGACGACGTCGGTGATCGTTGCTGGAGCGCGCACGCCGATCGGCAAGTTGATGGGTTCGCTGAAGGATTTCTCGGCGAGCGACTTGGGTGCGATCGCGATCGCCGGCGCGTTGGAGAAGGCCAACGTCCCCGCCTCGGCGGTCGAGTACGTGATCATGGGCCAGGTGTTGACCGCCGGGGCCGGCCAGATGCCCGCGCGCCAGGCGGCGGTAGCGGCCGGCATCGGCTGGGACGTTCCCGCGCTGACGATCAACAAGATGTGCCTGTCCGGTATCGACGCCATCGCGCTGGCTGACCAGCTGATCCGCGCCGGCGAATTCGACGTGGTGGTGGCCGGCGGCCAGGAGTCGATGACCAGGGCGCCACATTTGCTGATGGACAGCCGGGCGGGCTACAAGTACGGCGACGTCACGGTCCTGGACCACATGGCCTACGACGGCCTGCACGACGTCTTCACCGACCAGCCGATGGGCGCGCTGACCGAGCAGCGCAACGACCTCGACAAGTTCACCCGCGCCGAACAGGACGAGTTCGCTGCGCGGTCGCACCAGAAGGCCGCCGCGGCGTGGAAGGACGGCGTCTTCGCCGACGAGGTCGTTCCGGTCAACATCCCGCAGCGCAAGGGTGATCCGCTGCAGTTCACCGAGGACGAGGGGATTCGCGCCAACACCACCGCCGAGTCCCTGGCCGGCCTCAAACCGGCCTTCCGCAAGGACGGCACCATCACCGCCGGTTCGGCGTCGCAGATCTCCGACGGCGCGGCGGCCGTGGTGGTGATGAACAAGGCCAAGGCGGAGGAGCTGGGGCTGACCTGGCTGGTCGAGATCGGTGCGCACGGCGTCGTCGCCGGACCGGACTCCACGCTGCAGTCGCAGCCGGCCAACGCGATCAAGAAAGCGCTCAGCCGCGAGGGCATCACCGTCGACCAGCTCGACGTCGTCGAGATCAATGAGGCGTTCTCGGCGGTCGCGCTGGCCTCGACCCGCGAACTCGGTGTGGACCCCGAGCTCGTCAACGTCAACGGCGGCGCGATCGCCGTGGGCCACCCGATCGGCATGTCGGGCGCCCGGATCACCCTGCATGTGGCCCTGGAGCTGGCCCGCCGCGGCTCCGGCTACGGCGTCGCGGCGCTGTGCGGAGCGGGCGGCCAGGGCGACGCGCTGATCCTGCGGGCAAACTAAGCGGCATCCGGATCACGCTCATCGACGTTGCTGGCGTGACGCGTGCGGGAACTTTTGTGATCTTCGTCATACCCCCGCTCGCGGGGCCCTCCGGCCCGCCCGAGCGGCGCGCCACCGGGTGGAGGGGTCGGCGATTCGCATGACAAACTTGACGGCGTGACGCGTCCGCGACCCTCAATCGGCCCCGCGCTGGCCGGTGCCGTCGACTTGTCCGGTCTCAAGCAGCGGGCCCAGCAGCAACCGCCGGCCGGCGGGACCGGCGGCGCCGCACCGCCGGCCGCCGAGGGTGGCCCCGGCGTCTCGGCCATCACCGAGGCGAATTTCGAGAGCGACGTCCTGCTGCGGTCGGAGGAAGTGCCCGTCGTGGTGCTGCTGTGGTCGCCGCGCAGCGACGCGTGTGTCCAGCTGCTGGACACGCTGTCCGGCATGGCGGCGCAGGACAACGGCCAGTGGTCGCTGGCAACGGTCAACGTCGACGTGGCACCCAGGGTCGCCCAGATATTCGGCGTCGACGCCGTCCCGACCGTCGTGGCGTTGGCCGCCGGGCAGCCCATCTCGAGTTTCCAGGGCATGCAGCCGCCCGACCAATTGCGGGGCTGGCTGGATCAGATCCTATCGGCGACGGCCGGAAAGCTAAGGGGCCCAGCCGGTTCCGTGGGTGACGAGGTGGTGGACCCCGAGCTGGCGGCCGCGCGCGAACAGCTCGAGGCGGGCAACTTCGCGGGCGCCAGAGACGCCTACCAGGCGATTCTGGACGCCAACCCGGGCAGCGTCGAAGCGAAGGGCGCGATCCGGCAGATCGACTTCCTCATGCGCGCGACCGCCCATCCGCCCGACGCCCCCGCGGCGGCCGATGCGGCCCCGGGCGACATCGACGCGGCCTTGGCGGCCGCGGACGTGCAAATCCTCAATCAGGACGTGAGCGCGGCGTTCGAGCGCCTGATCACGTTGGTACGCAGCACATCCGGCGACGACCGCACGCGGGTGCGCACCCGGCTGATCGAGCTTTTCGAGCTCTTCGATCCGGCCGACCCCGAGGTCGTCGCCGGACGGCGCAACCTCGCCAACGCGCTCTACTGAGGGCCTACTCCGGTTCGAGCCACAGGGCCGAGTTGGGCGGCAACACCAGCACCGCGGACGCCGGCCGGCCGTGCCACGGGTCCTCGGTGGCGTCGACGCCGCCCATGTTGCCGATGCCCGAGCCGTTGTAGTCGGTGGCGTCGGTGTTGAGCACCTCGCGCCAGCGGCCCGCGGACGGCAGGCCGAGCCGGTAACCGCTGTGCTCGCTGCCGGCGAAGTTGAACACGCAAGCCATGACCGAGCCGTCGCTGCCATACCGCAAAAAGCTCAGCACGTTGTTGGCCGAGTCATTCGCGTCGATCCAGGAGTAGCCGTCGGGAATGGTGTCCTGGCTCCACAGCGCCGGGCGGATGCGGTAGATGGCGTTGATGTCGCGCACCATACGTAGCACACCGTTGGAGAAGCCCTGCTCGTCGAGTTGCCACCAGTCCAGGCCGCGTTCCTCGGACCATTCGGCGCGCTGGGCGAATTCCTGCCCCATGAACAGCAATTGCTTACCGGGATGCGCCCACTGGTAGGCCAGCAGGCTGCGCAGCCCGGCGGCCTTGACGTGATTGTTGCCCGGCATCCGCCCCCACAGCGTGCCCTTGCCGTGCACCACCTCGTCGTGGCTGATCGGCAGCACGTAGTTCTCGCTGAACGCGTAGAGCATCGAGAACGTCATCTCGTGGTGGTGGTAGTTGCGGTAGATCGGGTCGCGGCTGATGTAGTCGAGGGTGTCGTGCATCCAGCCCATGTTCCACTTCATCGAAAAACCCAGGCCGCCAAGGTTTGTCGGGCGTGTCACGCCCGGCCACGACGTCGACTCCTCGGCGATGGTGACGATGCCGGGGGCCGACTTGTGCACCGTGGCGTTCATCTCCTGTAGGAACTGCACGGCCTCCAGGTTTTCCCGGCCGCCGTAGATGTTGGGGGTCCAGCCGCCTTCCGGGCGCGAGTAGTCCAGGTACAGCATGGACGCCACCGCGTCCACGCGCAGGCCGTCGACGTGGTACTCCTCGAGCCAATACAGCGCGTTGGCCACCAGGAAGTTGCGCACCTCGTTGCGGCCGAAGTCGAATACGTAGGTGCCCCAATCCAATTGCTCGCCACGCTTGGGGTCGGAGTGCTCGTAGAGGGGGGTGCCGTCGAACCGGCCCAGCGCCCAGGCGTCTTTGGGGAAATGCGCCGGCACCCAGTCCACGATGACGCCGATGCCGGCGCGGTGCAGCGCGTCGACCAGCGCCCGGAACTCGTCGGGTGTGCCGAACCGCGACGTCGGCGCGAAGTACGACGTCACCTGGTAACCCCACGATCCGGCGAAGGGATGCTCGGCGACGGGAAGCAGCTCGACGTGGGTGAACCCGTGCTCCACAACGTAATTGGTCAGCTCCTCGGCCAGCTGCCGATAGTTCAGGCCGGGGCGCCACGATCCGAGGTGCACCTCGTAGGTGCTCATCGGCTCGAAGACCGGGTTGCGCTGGGCGCGCTGCTCCATCCAGTCGGCGTCCTGCCAGGTGTACTTGCTGCGCGTCACCCGCGAGGCGGTATGCGGCGGCACCTCGGTGGCGAAGGCCATCGGGTCGGCCCGATCGGTCACCACGCCGTCGGCGCCGTGCACGCGGAACTTGTACAGGCCGTCGGCGGGGAAGTCGGGCCAGAACAGCTCCCACACCCCGGAGGACCCCAGCGAGCGCATCGGGGCGTCGTTGCCCGTCCATCCGTTGAACTCACCGATCAGGCTGACGCCCTTGGCGTTCGGTGCCCACACCGCGAACGACACCCCGTTGACGACCCCGTCGGCCGTGGTGAACGAGCGGGGGTGCGCGCCAAGGACTTCCCAGAGTCGCTCATGACGGCCCTCGTTGAACAGGAAGAGGTCGACCTCGCCCAGGGTGGGCAGAAAGCGGTAGGCGTCGGCGACGACGTAGGGGTCGGAACCCTCGTATTTCACCTGCAGCCGATAGTCGATCAGGTTGGTGAACGGCAACGCCGTGGCGAACAGGCCGGATTCGATGTGCTGCAGCGGGAATTTGTCCTCGCCGACGAGCGCGACCACCTCGGCGGCGTGCGGGCGGAACGCGCGGATGACGGTGTGGTCGGCGTACTCGTGGGCGCCCAGGACGCCGTGCGGGTTGTGATGCGTGCCCGCCAGCAGGCGCGACAGGTCGGCCGGGTCCGGCGCCAGGTGCGTCTTGGCGAGTTGATCGGCTTGGCTCATGTCACAATCCCTCCGGTCCGTGTGGCGGCCTCCGGAGCAGCTTCATTCGCGACTCCTGTGGGATGAGCGGCATGTTGATCACATGCGCGACGGCCCGCGCAGGGTCGATGCGAACGTAGTTTGCTTGCCCCCATTGGAATTCTTGGCCGGTGATTTCATCGCGCACCCAAAATCGTTCGTAGGGCTCCATACCCAATGCCGCCATGTCCAAAAACAGGGTGGCTTCCTCGGCGCCATACGCGTTGAGCGTCACCACCACCAACACGCAGTCGCCCGTGGCCGGGTCGAACTTGCTGTAGGCCAGTAGCGCATCGTTGTCGACGCTGTGGAAATGGATGGTGCGTAGCTGCTGCAGCGCTGGGTGCAGCCGCCGAATCGAGTTGAGCAGCGTGATGAACGGCTCGAGCGAGCGACCCTCGGCCAGAGCGCCCGCGAAGTCACGCGGCCGCAGCTCGTACTTCTCCGAGTCCAGGTACTCCTCGCTGCCCTCACGCACCGCGCGGTGTTCGAACAGCTCGTAGCCCGAATACACGCCCCACGCCGGACCCATGGTCGCCGCCAGCACGGCGCGGATGGCGAACATTCCCGGGCCGTTGTGCTGCAGGATGGCGTGCAGGATGTCGGGGGTGTTCACGAACAGGTTCGGCCGCCGGAAATCCGCGGCGGCGGCGATGGCGTCGCCGAACTCGGTGAGTTCCTGCTTGGCCGTGCGCCAGGTGAAGTAGCTGTAGGACTGGGTGAAGCCGAGCTTGGCCAGCCCGTACTGCCGGGCCGGCGGGGTGAAGGCCTCGGAGAGGAACAGCACGTCGGGGTCGATGCCCTTGGCCTGGGCGATCAGCCACGCCCAGAAGTTCGGCGGCTTGGTGTGCGGGTTGTCCACCCGAAAGAACTTGACGCCGTGGTCCATCCAGTGCCGCACGACGCGCAGCACCTCGTCGTACAGGCCGGCCGGGTCGTTGTCGAAGTTGAGCGGGTAGATGTCCTGGTATTTCTTGGGCGGGTTTTCCGCGTAGGCGATGGTGCCGTCGGGCAATTCGGTGAACCACTCGCGATGCTCGCGCGCCCACGGATGGTCGGGCGCGCACTGCAACGCCAGATCCAGCGCCACCTCCATGCCCAGTTCGCCCGCCGCGGCCACGAACGCGTCGAAGTCCTCGATGGTGCCCAGCTCGGGATGGATGGCGTCGTGGCCGCCCTCGTCACTGCCAATTGCCCAGGGGGAGCCCACATCTGAAGGGGCGGCGGTCGGAGAGTTGTTGCGCCCCTTGCGGTGGATCTTGCCGATCGGGTGAATCGGCGGCAGGTACACGACGTCGAATCCCATTGCCGCGATGCGGGGAAGCTGGGCGGCCGCCGTGGCGAACGTGCCGTGCACGGGCTTGCCGTCCGCGTCCCACCCGCCGGTCGAGCGGGGGAACATCTCGTACCACGAGCCGAAGCGCGCCAGCGGCCGATCCACCCAGACCCCGTATTGATCGCCGCGCGTGACCAAATCGCGCAACGGATACTCGCCGAGGATGTCGTCGATCTCCGGCGCCAGGGCCAGCGCGGTGCGGGTGGTCGGGTCCCCGGGGCTTCGCAACGCCGTGGCGGCCGCCAGCAGCGGGTCGCGCCGCGCGCGCGGCACCGCGGTGGCGGCGCGCTCGAACAGCGCGGCCCCTACCAGTAGGTCGTTGGACAGTTCCGTCTCGCCCTGACCGGCTTCCAGTTTGGCGACCAGGCCGTGCCGCCAGGAGTCGATGGGGTCACCCCAGCCGTCGACCCTGAAGGTCCACAGGCCGACCCGGTCGGGCGTGAATTGCCCGTGGAAAACGTAGGGCTCGACGCCCAATGTCATCGGCAGCAGCAGCGGCTTGATCCGTTGCTGGTCCACGCCGCCGTCGACCTCGGATGCGACCTTGACGGGAGCCTGCACCGCCTTGAGTCGGCGCGTCTCGGTCACTTGCGGATAGCGCGGCCCGAGGTAGCGCACCACCAGCGTCGCCGCGACGGCCTCGTGGCCTTCCCGCCACACCGCCGCGCTGACCGGGACGGTCTCGCCGACCACCGCCTTGGCGGGATACGCGCCGCAGGAGACGACGGGTTGGACGTTATCGATCTCGACCCGACCAGGCACAACACTCCATTTCCGAATCGTCGTCGGCTGGTTCCGATTGTGTGCGGCCAAACCGCGGTGTACTCCGTCGCGGAATGCCTCTCGTCTGGCGAAACTTCCTGTCGTGGGGAACTTCCTCTGCGGGGAAGCGCCGTTGCGGCCCCAATAACTAACCGATACCCACCCTAGTGTCCGGTCACACCCTTGGCGCGAAAAGCGCTCTCCGCCGCCGTGCACCGAGCGAAATCCTCAGTAAGGTAAGGACGCGTGAAAGCCCTCCGCCGCTTTACCGTCCGAGCTCACCTTCCCGAGCGGCTGGCCGCGCTGGACCAGCTGTCGATCAACTTGCGATGGTCATGGGACAGGCCCACCCAGGACTTGTTCGCGACGGTGGACGCGGGGTTGTGGCAGCGGTGCGGCGCCGACCCGGTCGCGTTGCTGGGCGCGGTCAATCCGGCCCGCCTCGACGAGCTGGCGCTCGACGAGGCGTTCCTCGGCCGGCTCGACCAACTGGCCGCCGACCTGAACGATTACCTGAGCCGTCCGCTCTGGTATCAGCAGCAGCAGGCCGAAGGTCGGGCGATGCCGGCGGCCATCGCCTACTTCTCGATGGAGTTCGGCGTCGCCGAGGTGCTGCCCAATTACTCGGGCGGTTTGGGCATCCTCGCCGGGGACCACCTGAAGGCGGCGTCGGATTTGGGCGCGCCGCTGGTGGCGGTCGGCCTCTACTACCGGTCCGGGTATTTCCGCCAGTCGCTGACCGCGGACGGCTGGCAGAACGAGACCTACCCGTCGCTGGACCCCCAGGGGCTGCCGTTGCGGCTGCTCACCGATGCCGCCGGCGACCCCGTCCTGGTCGAACTGACGCTGCCCGACGCCGCCCAGCTGCACGCGCGGATCTGGGTGGCGCAGGTGGGACGGGTGCCGCTGCTGCTGCTCGATTCCGACGTCCCCGAGAACGAGCACGAGCTGCGCGGCATCACCGACCGGCTGTACGGCGGCGACCAAGAGCACCGGATGCGTCAGGAGCTGCTGGCCGGCATCGGCGGGGTGCGCGCGATCCGCGCGTTCACCGCCATCGAGGGCCTGCCCGCCCCCGAGGTGTTCCACATGAACGAGGGGCACGCCGGGTTCCTCGGAGCCGAACGCATCCGCGAGCTGATGACCGATGCGGGGCTCGACTTCGACACCGCGCTGGCCGTCGTGCGCTCCAGCACGGTCTTCACCACCCACACCCCGGTGCCCGCCGGCATCGACCGGTTTCCGATCGACATGGTGCGGCTCTACTTCGACGGGCATGTCGAGGAGGACGCCGGTAAGAAGACCGAGAAGGCCGGCGGGAAGAGCGCGCCCGTGTTGTTGCCGGGCGTGCCGACCGCCCGCGTTCTCGCGCTCGGCGCCGAGGACGATCCGACCAAATTCAACATGGCGCACATGGGTCTGCGGCTGGCGCAGCGGGCCAACGGCGTATCGCTGCTGCACGGCGAGGTGAGCCGGGCCATGTTCAGCGAGCTGTGGTCGGGCTTCGACGCCGACGAGGTGCCGATCGGGTCGATCACCAACGGAGTGCACGCGCGCACCTGGGCGGCTCCGCAATGGTTGCAGTTGGGGCACGAGCTGGCGGGCTCGGACTCGTTCGCCGACCCGGGTGTCTGGCTGCGCCTGAACCAGGTTGATTCGGGCCATCTTTGGTGGATCCGGTCCCAACTGCGCTCGCTGTTGGTCGAGGACGTGCGGCGGCGGCTGCGCAAATCGTGGCTGGAACGCGGCGCGTCCGACGCCGAATTGGGTTGGATCGCAAAGGCGTTCGACTCCGACGTGCTCACTATCGGCTTCGCGCGGCGGGTGCCCACGTACAAGCGGTTGACGCTGATGCTGCGCGACCCGGAGCGGCTCGAACGCCTGCTGGTCGACGAGCAGAGGCCGATTCAGCTGATCGTCGCGGGGAAGTCGCACCCGGCCGACGATGGCGGCAAGGCGTTGATCCAGCAGGTGGTGCGCTTCGCCGACCGGCCGGAGGTGCGTCATCGCATCGCGTTTCTGCCCGACTACGACATGTCAATGGCGCGGCTCCTGTACTGGGGTTGCGATGTCTGGTTGAACAACCCGCTACGGCCGCTGGAGGCGTGCGGCACGTCCGGCATGAAGAGCGCGCTCAACGGCGGGTTGAACCTGTCCATCCGCGACGGCTGGTGGGACGAGTGGTACGACGGCGAAAACGGTTGGGAGATACCGTCTGCCGACGGTGTGACGGACGAAACCCGTCGCGACGACCTGGAGGCCAGCGCCCTCTACGACCTCCTGGAACAGGCCGTGGCGCCCAAGTTCTACGAACGCGACGAACACGGGGTGCCGCCGCGCTGGATCGAGATGGTGCGGCACACCTTGCAGACGCTCGGGCCGAAGGTGCTGGCGTCGCGGATGGTGCTCGATTACGTGCAGCAGTACTACATGCCCGCGGCGCAGTCGCTGCGCAGGACCGTGGGGCCCGCCGAGGACGGCGAGGACGGCAATGAGTTCGGCGCGGCGCGCGAGGTGGCGGCCTACCGTCGGCGCGCGGAGGAGGCCTGGCCCAAGATCACCATCACCGACGTCGACAGCACCGGATTGCCGGACACCCCCGTGCTCGGCTCCAAGTTGACCCTGACGGCCACCGTCGCGCTGGACGGGCTGGCGCCCGACGAGGTCACGGTCCAGGGCCTGGTGGGTCGGGTGGACTCCAGCGACGCGCTGCTGGATCCGGTCACCGTCGAGATGTCGTACACCGGCACCGCCGAAGGGGGCAACCAGGTGTTCTCGACGACGCTGTCGTTACCGCTGGCGGGTGCGGTCGGGTACACGGTGCGCGTGCTGCCCCGTCACCCGATGCTGGCCTCCAGCGCCGAGTTGGGCCTGGTCACCCTGGCCCGCTGACCTTCGGCGGCCCCTCCGACGCGGCGCGCAGTCGCTCCAGCGCCGCGCGCACCTGCGCGGGGTCGGTGGTCTGCCAGAACGGCGGCAGCGAGGCGCACAGGTAGGCGCCGTAGCCGGCGGTGACCATCCGCGAGTCCAGCACCGCGACCACTCCGCGGTCGGTGACGCGACGCAACAGCCGGCCCGCGCCCTGGGCCAACAACAAGGCGGCGTGGCTGGCGGCGACGGCCATGAAACCGTTGCCGCCGCGCGCGGCGACCGCGCGCTGCCGGGCGCCCAGCAGCGGGTCGTCCGGCCGCGGAAACGGGATGCGATCGATGAGCACCAGGGACAGCGACGGCCCGGGAACGTCGACACCCTGCCACAGCGACAGCGTGCCGAACAGCGAGGTTTGGGGGTCGGCGCTGAACTGCTCGACCAGCGCGGAGGTGCTGTCGTCACCCTGACACAGCACCGGCGTCGACAGTCGCTGGCGCATGGCCTCGGCGGCGGCCCGCGCGGCGCGCATCGACGAGAACAGGCCCAGGGTCCGCCCGCCCGCCGCGGTGATGAGCTCGGCGATCTCGGTCAGCTGCTCGGCCGAGCCGGTGCCGTCCCGGCCCGGCGGCGGCAGGTGGGCCGCGACGTACAGGATGCCGGCCTTGGCGTGGTGGAACGGCGAACCGACGTCGACACCGCGCCAGCGCGCAGCCGGGGTGTCGGGAGCGGTCAGGCCCCACGCCGCGGCCATCGCGTCGAAGGTTCCGCCGATGGCCAGGGTCGCCGACGTCAGCACCGCGGTGGATCGGGAGAACACCCGCTCGCGCAGCAGGCCCGCGACCGACAGCGGCGCCACCCGCAGGACCGGGCGCATCGCGCCCCGGTTGTCCTCGTGATCCAGCCACACCACATCGGTGCGATCGGGGATCGCCGGGGCGAAGGAGGTGAGGACCCGCGAGGCGGTATCCGATATCTCGGCGAGCGCCGCGATCGCCTCGGCGCGTGCCGCGGCCGCTTTCGCGTCGCTGGTGGTGTCGATCGCCGAGCGCGCCGCGCCGGCGGCGTCGCGCAGCGCGGTCAGGTAGGTCGCCAGCTCGTCGTCGAGGCGGTCGATGCGGCCCGGGGTGGCGTCATGGATGGCCGCGGCGAAGTTGGCCGTCGCGACCTCCAAGCGTTGGGACAGTTCGGGATTGACCAACCGGGCGATCCGCCGCGCCGCGACGCCCAGGGCGGCCGGCGTCAATTCCGCGGTGGCCACCGACGTGACCCGGTCAACCAGCTCGTGGGCCTCGTCCACCACCAGCAGCGCGTGTTCGGGCAGCACGGCCGACTCGGAGACGGCGTCGATGGCAAGCAGCGCGTGGTTGGTCACCACGATGTCGGCCGCGCCGGCCCGGCCGCGCGCCCGTTCCGAGAAGCACTCGGTGCCGAACGGGCAGCGGGCCACGCCCAGGCATTCCCGCGCCGAAACGCTGACCTGCGACCAGGATCGATCCGGCACACCGGGTTTCAGGTCGTCGCGGTCGCCGGATTCAGTCGTCGACGCCCAGGCGGTGAGCCGTTGGACGTCGCGGCCCAGCGCGGTGGCCGCCATCGGATCGAAGAGTTCCTCCTGCGGCCGGTCGCCGGCGTCTTCCTCGGCCTCGGCGCCACCGTTGTGAATCTTGTTCAGGCACAGATAGTTTCGCCGGCCCTTGAGTAGTGCGAACTGCGGGCGGCGCGGCAGCGCGGCGGCGATCGAGTCGATCAGCCTGGGCAGGTCGCGATCGACGAGCTGGCGCTGCAGCGCGATGGTCGCCGTGGACACGACGACCGGCGAGTCGTCGTCGATGGCGCGAACGATCGCGGGCACCAGGTACGCCAGCGACTTTCCCGTGCCGGTGCCTGCCTGCACGACCAGGTGCTCACTGGTCGCGAACGCCCGCGCGACGGCGTTGGCCATCTCGAGTTGACCGCCGCGCTCACTGCCGCCCAGCCCGGCCACGGCGGCGGCCAGCAACTCGGGCACGGACACTTCGGACGTGGCTACCCTCTCTGGTGCTACCGGTGACCGGCGGGAATCTGCGTCGTCGGGATCGCGGGCTCGCCGTGCGACAGGTTCAGGCCCTCCCACGGCAGGCTGCGCAGTCCGGAAGCTACCAGCTCGCGCGCCTGCGCCACATTCGGTTTGGCGACGACGTCGCCCCCGCGGACCAGCGGGACGGTCAGCACCCGGGCCGGTTCGCCCGCGGCGGGCCGGCGGCCCGCCGGGTACACCACCTCCTCGGTGACGGTGCCCGACGGTCGCGTCAGGCGCAGCGCCTCCTTGCGGCCGCCGTGGGATTCCTTGCGGCTGCTGCGCTTTTGCACCGGTATCCCGTCCACTTCGACCAGTTTGTAGACCATGTTCGCGGTCGGCGCGCCCGAACCCGTCACGAGCGACGTGCCGACGCCGTAACTGTCCACCGGTTCGGCGCCCAGGGCCGCGATGGAGAACTCGTCGAGGTCACCGGAGACCACGATGCGGGTGCCGGTGGCGCCCAACCGGTCGAGCTGGTCGCGGACCTGGCGCGCGAGCACGCCCAGCTCACCGGAGTCGATCCGCACCGCGCCCAGCGACGTTCCGGCGGCGGCGACGGCGTTGGCCACGCCGGTCGTCACGTCGTAGGTGTCGACCAGCAACGTGGTGTCGACGCCCAGCGCGTCGACCTGGGCCCGGAACGCGGCCAGTTCGGTCTCTTCGGCCGTTTGGTCGCTCGCGTGCAGCATGGTGAACGCGTGCGCCGAGGTGCCCTGCGCGGGTATGCCGTAGCGGCGCTGGGCCTCGAGGTTGGAGGAGGCGGCGAAGCCGGCGATGTAGGCGGCACGCGCGGCGGCGACCGCGGCGTATTCGTGGGTTCGGCGCGATCCCATCTCGATCAACGGTCGGTCCCTGGCCGCACTGACCATCCGCGCCGCCGCGGAGGCCACCGCGGTGTCGTGATTGAAGATCGACAACGCGAGCGTCTCCAGCACGACGCATTCGGCGAAAGTGCCGGTCACCGACAGGACGGGGGAGCCGGGAAAGTACAGCTCGCCTTCGGCGTAACCGTCCATGTCACCGCCGAATCGGAAATCGCGTAAGTAGCGCAACGTATCTGGATCGAGGAACTGCGCCAGCACGTCGCACGCCTCCTCGTCGAACCCGAACTGCGGCAACGCCTCGAGCAACCGGCCGGTCCCGCAGACCACGCCGTAACGGCGGCCCTCGGGCAGTCGGCGGGCGAACAGTTCGAAGGTCGTCGGGCGATCGGCGGTGCCGTCTTGCAGCGCGGCCGCCAACATCGTCAACTCGTACTTGTCGGTAAGCAGCCCAGTTACGACCGCGTCGTTCATTCCATAACGGTATCGGCTGCCGTCGGGGGCTCGGAAACCTCACCTATCGCTCGGTATCGTGTAGACCATGGTTGTTATGTCAGCGCCCACTAAGCCGGGCACTACAGGACAACGCGAGTCCGCGCCGGTAGAGGTCACGGCGAGTCCGTGGGTCACCATCGTGTGGGATGACCCGGTCAACCTGATGACCTATGTGACGTACGTGTTCCAGAAGCTGTTCGGCTACAGCGAGCCGCACGCCACCAAGCTGATGCTGCAGGTGCACAACGAAGGCAAGGCGGTGGTGTCGGCCGGCAGCCGGGAGTCCATGGAAGTCGACGTGTCCAAGCTGCATGCCGCCGGATTGTGGGCGACCCTGCAGCAGGACCGGTGATCTTCGAGGGCTCCGGCGATTACCTGTGCGCAAGTGGAAGCGCGTCGAGACCGCGGACGGTCCCCGGTTCCGGTCCGCCCTGGCGTCTCACGAAGCCGCACTGCTGAAGAACCTGGCCACCGCTATGGTCGGGTTGCTCGATGAACGCGAATCCTCCTCGCCCGCAGACGAACTCGAGGAGATCACCGGCATACGGACCGGAAACAGCGACCCGCCGAAGGACCCGACCCTGCGCCGGCTGCTGCCCGATTTCTTCCATCCCGACCACGACGACCCGTCGGACCCCGAGGCCGCGAACGGCCTCAACGCCGTGCTGCGCAGCCTGCACGAGCCCGAGATCATCGAGGCCAAACGCGTTGCCGCACAACGCTTGTTGGAATCCATTCCGAACGACGGCGGCCGCTTCGAGCTGACCGAGGAGGACGCCAACGCGTGGATCGCGGCCGTCAACGACATCCGGCTGACGTTGGGCGTGATGCTCGAGGTCGGCCCGCAGGGGCCGGAGCGCCTGCCCGCCGACCACCCGCTGGCGGTGCACTTCGATGTCTATCAATGGCTGACCGTGTTGCAGGAGTACTTGGTCCTGGTGCTGATGGGCAGACCGGCCGGATGAACGCCATCACCGATGTCGGCGGCATCCGCGTCGGTCACCATCACCGACTCGACCCCGACGCGACTATGGGCGCCGGGTGGGCCTGCGGCGTCACCGTCGTGCTGACCCCGCCCGGGACCATCGGTGCCGTCGATTGCCGCGGCGGCGCCCCCGGCACCCGCGAGACCGACCTGCTCGACCCCGCCAACACCGTCCGGTACGTCGACGCGGTGCTGCTCGCCGGCGGCAGCGCCTACGGCCTGGCGGCAGCCGACGGGGTGATGCGCTGGCTGGAGGAACGCGAACGTGGCGTGGCGATGACCGGCGGGGTGGTGCCCATCGTGCCCGGCGCGGTGATCTTCGACCTGCCCGTGGGCGGCTGGGACTGTCGCCCGACGGCGGAGTTCGGGTACCGGGCCTGCGAAGCCGCCGAAGCGGCGGGCGCGCCGGACGTCGGGAGCGTCGGCGCTGGGGTGGGGGCGCGGGCCGGGGTGTTCAAGGGCGGCGTCGGGACCGCCTCGACGGCGTTGCCGTGCGGGGTGACCGTGGGCGCGCTGGTGGTGGTGAACTCCGCCGGTGACGTCGCCGACCGGGCCACCGGCCTGCCATGGATGGCGGACCTGGTGCAGGAGTTCGGGCTGCGACCGCCGCCGGCGGAGCAGATCGACGCCTTCGCGCAGTTGCCCACCGCGGCGGGCCCGCTGCAGAACCCGCTCAACACCGTGATCGCCGTGGTGGCCACCGACGCGGCGCTCAGCGCGGCCGCGTGCCGGCGCGTCGCCGTCGCCGCCCAGGACGGGCTGGCCCGCGCCGTCCGCCCGGCGCACACCCCGTTTGACGGCGACACGGTGTTCGCGTTGGCGACCGGGGCGGTGGAGGTCCCGCCGCCGCCCGATGCGCCCGCCTCGTTCTCGCCGGAGATGCGGCTGGCCGCGGAGGTGGGCGCCGCCGCGGCCGACTGCCTGGCGCGTGCGGTGCTGGTCGGCGTGCTCGCCGCGGAGTCGGTGGCGGGGATACCCACCTACCGCGACGTGCTGCCCGGGGCGTTTTCCCGATGATGAGTTCGCCGGCGCCGGTAACCTGCAGCTATGGCTAAGACCACCCCGACGGGACGATCGGGCCCATCCGGGGCGCGGGCGAAGCGGCCCCCGTGGATGGTGGGCGGGGCCACGATCCTCACCTTCGTCGCGCTGCTCTACCTCATCGAGCTGATCGACCAGCTGACCCGGCATTCGCTGGACGCGAACGGCATCAGGCCGCTCGAGGCCGACGGGCTGTGGGGGATCGTCTTCGCCCCGGTGTTGCACGCCAATTGGCAGCACCTGATCGCCAATACGATTCCGCTGCTGGTGCTGGGTTTTCTGATGACGCTGGCCGGGCTGAGCCGGTTCGTCTGGGCCACCGCGATCGTGTGGATCCTGGGCGGCTTCGGCACATGGCTGATCGGCGACGTCGGCAGCTCCTGCGGGCCCACCGATCACATCGGCGCCTCCGGCCTGATCTTCGGCTGGCTGGCCTTCTTGCTGGTGTTCGGGATCTTCGTCCGGCGGTTCACCGACATCGTGATCGGGCTGGTGGTGCTGTTCGCTTACGGCGGCGTGCTGCTGGGCGCCATGCCGGTGCTGGGCAGGTGCGGGGGCGTGTCGTGGCAGGGGCACCTGTGCGGCGCGATCGCCGGCGTCATCGCCGCCTACTGGTTGTCCGCGCCGGAACGCAAGGCGCGTGCGAAGAGAAAGGGCGGCGCCGCCACGCCGCGCCCCAGCGCATGAGCTCGCCGTTGGCGCCCGTCGGGATCTTCGACTCCGGCGTCGGGGGACTGACCGTCGCGCGGGCGATCATCGACCAACTCCCCGACGAGGACATCGTCTACGTCGGTGACACCGGCAACGGCCCGTACGGTCCGCTCACCATTCCGGAGGTGCGCGCGCACGCGCTGGCCATCGGCGACGACCTGGTCGGGCGCGGCGTCAAGGCGTTGGTGATCGCGTGCAACACGGCGTCGGCCGCCTGCCTGCGCGACGCCCGCGAGCGTTACGACGTACCCGTCGTCGAGGTGATCCTGCCGGCCGTGCGCCGCGCGGTCGCCACGACGCGCAACGGCCGGATCGGGGTCATCGGCACGCAGGCGACCATCAACTCGCACGCGTATCAGGACGCGTTCGCGGCGGCCCGCGATACCGAGATCACCGCCGTGGCCTGCCCGCGCTTCGTCGACTTCGTCGAGCGGGGCGTGACGAGCGGCCGTCAGGTGCTCGGGCTGGCCGAGGGATACCTCGAACCGCTGCAGCGCGCCCAGGTCGACACGCTGGTGCTCGGGTGCACGCACTACCCGCTGCTGTCGGGGCTGATCCAACTGGCGATGGGGGAGCACGTGACCCTCGTGTCGAGCGCCGAGGAAACCGCCAAGGAGGTGCTGCGGGTGCTCACCGAGCGCGACCTGCTGCGACCGCATGACGCGCCGCCCGCGACCCGGGTCTTCGAGGCGACTGGCGACCCCGACGCATTCACCCGATTGGCGGCCCGATTTCTGGGTCCCGCGGTCACCGGCGTGCAACCCGTTCACCACGTGCGGATCGACTAGCGCTGATGGTGCCGACCCGCTTCACCCGGCTTCGCCGCGCTTGCGATCGCCGCGCGCTGATGGTGCCGACCCGCTTCACCCGGCTTCGCCGCGCTTGCGATCGCCACGCGCCGATGGCGAGATTCTCATCACATGAATGCGGCGATGTTTTCGTCACGGTCCCATCGGGCATGGCACAGTAGTGTCCGTGCGAATAACCGTGCTCGGCTGCTCGGGCAGCGTGGTGGGGCCGGATTCGCCCGCGTCGGGATATCTGCTCCGGGCACCGGACACTCCGCCGATGGTCATCGACTTCGGCGGCGGTGTGCTCGGCGCGCTCCAGCGCTATGCCGATCCCGCCTCCGTGCACGTGCTGTTGTCACATCTGCATGCCGACCACTGTCTGGATCTTCCCGGTTTGTTCGTGTGGCGCCGGTACCACCCGTCGCGCCCGGACGGCAAGGCGTTGTTGTACGGCCCCGGCGACACCTGGTCCCGCCTGGGCGCGGCGTCGTCGCCCTACGGCGGTGAAATCGACGACTGCTCAGACATTTTCGACGTTCGGCATTGGGTCGACGGCGAGCCGGTCACGTTCGGGTCGCTCACCGTGACGCCGCGGGTGGTGGCCCACCCGACGGAGTCCTACGGCATGCGGATCACCGATGCCACCGGCGCCTCGTTCGTCTACAGCGGCGACACCGGCGTCTGCGACCAGCTCGTCGAGCTGGCCCGCGACGCCGACGTCTTCCTCTGCGAAGCCTCCTGGACCCACTCGCCGGACCGCCCGCCCGCCCTGCACCTGTCGGGTACCGAGGCCGGGAGGATCGCGACGCAGGCCGGCGTCCGCGAGCTGCTGCTGACGCACATCCCGCCGTGGACCTCGCGCGAGGACGTGATCACCGAGGCCAAGGCGGAGTTCGACGGACCCGTGCATGCGGTGGTGTGCGGCGAAACGTTCGATATCCGCCGCTCTGAAAGGGTCTGAGCGTCCCGCGTTAGGGTTGCGTCGTGACCAGACGAGAAGACGGCCGCCTTGACGACGAGCTTCGCCCGGTAGTCATCACCCGCGGTTTCACCGACCATCCGGCGGGATCGGTGCTGATCGAATTCGGCCACACCAAGGTCATGTGCACCGCCAGCGTCACCGAGGGGGTGCCGCGCTGGCGCAAGGGATCCGGTCTGGGTTGGCTGACCGCGGAGTACGCGATGCTGCCATCGGCCACCCACTCGCGCTCCGACCGCGAATCCGTGAAGGGGCGGTTGTCCGGGCGCACCCAGGAGATCAGCCGGCTGATCGGCCGGTCGCTGCGGGCCTGCATCGACCTTAGGGCGTTGGGGGAAAACACGATCGCCGTCGACTGCGACGTGTTGCAGGCGGACGGCGGCACCCGCACCGCCGCCATCACCGGCGCCTTCGTGGCGCTGTCCGACGCCGTGACCTACCTGGCCGCGGCGGGCAAGCTGTCCGACCCGCGGCCGTTGTCGTGCGCCATCGCGGCGGTCAGCGTCGGGGTGGTCGACGGCAGGATCCGGGTGGACCTGCCCTACGAGGAAGACGCGCGCGCCGAGGTCGACATGAACGTCGTCGCCACCGACACCGGGACCCTTGTCGAGGTTCAGGGCACCGGTGAGGGGGCGACGTTCCCGCGGTCGACGCTGGACAAGCTGCTCGACGTGGCGCTGGCCGCCTGCGACAAGTTGTTCGCCGCCCAGCGTGAGGCGCTGGCCCAGCCGTATCCGGGCGAGCTGCCCGAGGGGGCGCCGCCGCCGAAGGCGTTCGGCAGCTGACGCGCGTATTGGTCGCCAGCCGCAACCCCAAGAAGCTGGCCGAATTGCGCCGGGTGCTCGACGCCGCCGGCCTGACGGGGCTGACGTTGCTGTCCTTGCGGGACGTGCCCCCCTTCGACGAGGCGCCTGAAACGGGCGCGACCTTCGAGGACAACGCGCTGGCCAAGGCGCGGGACGCGTTCGCCGCGACCGGGCTTGCCGCGGTGGCCGACGATTCCGGTCTTCAGGTGGCCGCGTTGAACGGGATGCCCGGCGTGCTCTCGGCGCGCTGGTCGGGCAACCACGGCGACGACGCCGCCAACACCGCGCTGCTGCTGGCGCAGTTGCGCGACGTCCCCGACGAACGGCGCGGCGCCGCGTTCGTGTCCGCCTGCGCCCTGGCCGGGCCGACCGGCGAGGTCGTCGTCCGCGGCGAGTGGCCCGGCAGCATCGCGCGGGCACCGCGCGGCGACGGCGGCTTCGGTTATGACCCGGTCTTCGTCCCGGACGGGTCCGCGCGCACCGCCGCGGAACTCAGCCCCGAGGAGAAGGACGCGGTCTCCCATCGCGGGCGCGCCCTCGCGCTGTTGGTGCCGGCGCTGCGCGAGTTGGGTTAGGGCGAGTGTGAAGCCAGCCGCACGTTCGGCCCCGAGTTTGCAGCTAGCCTCACGCTCGAGCCTTAAAGCCCGAAGCGGGTCTTGACGTCCCGGGTCTGGAGTTGCTCGACGATGATGCCGACCAGCGGGATGGTCCCGGCGAGCAGCACACCGATCGTCTTGGCAATCGGCCACCGCACCTTGACCGCCAGATTGAACGCGGCCAACACGTAGATGAAGTAGACCCAGCCGTGCACCACCTCGATCCAGCGGATCTCGTGGTGCATGACGATGTGCGAGACGATCTCGTAGCACAGCGCGATCAGCCAGAGGCCCGTCGTCCACGCCATGATTCGGTAGGCGAGCAGGGCCGTGCGAATCTTCTCGACGGGGAATGCGGACGCCGGCGCTCCGGGCGGCTCGGGTGTGGTCATGCGGTGGTCCTGTTCTGTTTTTCGGTGTCGTGTTTGGCCAGCTCGGCCAGGTAGGCGTTGTACTCCGCGAGCGCCGGGTCGTCGGGCGGCTGCGGCGTCGGCTTGGGGCGCTCGGGAAGCAAACCGGCGGGTAGCTCGGTTTGAGCTTCCCGGCGGGGCTCGGGCGGCATCTCTTCGTAGCGGACGTATTTGCGGTACGCGTACACGCAGAACCACGCGAACAGCGGCCATTGCAACGCGTAGCCGAGGTTCTGGAACGTGCCCGAGACCGACTGGAACCTGGTCCACTGCCACCAGCCCAGCGCCAGGCATCCGCACGCCGCGACGATCACCAAGGCGATCAGCGCGGGCCTGCGACGGCGGGTGGTGGACACCCCATGAACGTACCGCTCACGACTTGGGGCCGACGAATTCGTCGAGGCGCGCCGCGGACGGGTCCGGTCGCGAACTGAGCGGTACGATCGGCACGCTGCGGGCGTGATGAAATTGGCAAACATGCCGGCTTTAGGTGCCGGTGCTCGTGAGAGCTTGAGGGTTCGAGTCCCTCCGCCCGCACCACCAGTTCCGCAATGACATTTTTGGCGAATCTCACGCGCGCGACCGCGGCTCTGCTTACGCTCCCATCGAAGAATTGGGCCGCGTCACCAAATCACGAACTTCATCCGAACACGGGCTTTGGCGACATGTTTCCGCCCAACGTGCATTGTGGCGGCATCGCCATAAGCACGTCGGTGTGGCATCACCGGACCAGTGGTCACCCTCAGGGAGACGACATATGACAACAGAAGTCAAGGTCGGCGATTCTCCGGACAGCGACAAACAGCCGCCTGAGCCCGCGGGGACCCGGATGCCAAGCCTTAGCCTCGACAACATATTGAAGTTGACCGCTCTCGCGGGTGCCGTCGTATACGGCGCCCTTTTCACGGGGTATCGAGCGTTCTACAGAGCGGTCGGTTTGAACCCGGAAGAAGTGGGGATAAACAACACTTTCATTCTGGTTCGTAGCGTTGGATTTTCGATTATCACCGCGCTGGTGGCGATAGCCTGGTTCGGCGCCACGAAAATGGTTCGCGAATTCAGGGCCAGGCACTCGGAGTCCAGGCTAGCCCGTTGGGCCACCTCCTACGGATGGAACATTGCGGCCGGATTCGTCTTCAGCTTTTTCGTCACATCCCTGGCATCGCCGGCGTGGTCTGGGAGCGTGATAATCGCCGTATGGGTATCGGTGTTCATCCTTTCCGTTGTTCTGGGATTCATCGCCCAGCGGTCGTCAGAAGATCAGCGCACGATCGTTGGAGCCATTCTCGCGGTCACGGTCGCGATCATGTTGCCCACGACTGCGATATACAACAAAGCCGTGCGTTCGGCCAACAGCATTCTTGCCGGGCATAAAGTCAAACCCCTGACGGTTTTCAACATCCCTATCCTCGATGTGTCGAGCGATGCTGTGCATGCGACCTGGATCTGTCCCGAAGCGCAGAAGCCGCCCTTATTCAAGGAGGCCAAGGATTCCACAATTACCGGAATGCTGATCGGCGAAAGCGGAACCAGTTACATCATTCGGGTTTGGAAACATCCCGTAACAGGACCTGGCATCGTGAGAATGCCGCAGAATTGTGCGATGGTGACCCGACTCGGCAACTAACCGGCCCCGCTTGAGGGCGTGTCAGCAGGTGCTACAGGCGCGCGATCGCAAGCCGGGGTCACACCACCAGTTCTCCTTCGCCAGGCGTTAAACCCTCGCTGCGGGGTACCTGCATCTGCACGGGACACAAGGAGACGCCATGGACACCAGAGACCAGCCGGGCGAGAAAGCCTTCAGCGCAAAAGACGTGGAGCGCGCCGAACACAGGGTCACGGAGGCTCGCGCACGCGCCGCGCACGCGGGGCTGGCGGCGGCCCGCAGCTTGGAGGAGTCGGCCCGTAAGCACGACCAAATGGCACGGATGCAGGACCGGACCGTCGAGCTCGGTGTTTCCCACGTGGGCGCCCACCGCGAGTCGGCGGTCAAGCATCGGGAAGCGGCGGTCGAGGACCGCAAGCTGGCCCAACTGAAGCGCGAGGAGTCCGAGGCCGAGTTGGCCCTCGGGGCCGAGGGCTAGGCGTCCAGGAAGCGGGCGCGAACGTGCGGCGGCGGCAACGGACACGTGTCGTACTTGCCGAAGACGCGATAGCGGATGCCGGCGAACTTGTCGTAGAGCCAGTCGCGCACCGGAGCCGGAATGATGCGGGCCGTTCCGAACAGCTTCCACGGCCCGCCGAGGTAATCCACCACGCGCAATGCGGCGGCGGATCGGACGGCTAGCCGTTCGCCGGGCTGGCCCGGCTCATCGACGAACACCACGGAGTCGACGCCGTCCATGGCCGGGTGCCGAGCGAAGACCGCGCGGGCGTAGTCGCTGTCCAGGGCCGCGAAGCGCAGGGTGCCAGCGCGGTCGAACCGAAGTACCGTGCGCACCGCCGCGTTGCACACGCCGCAGACGCCGTCGTAGAGCAACACCGGCGGAGCCGATTCACCGCTCACACCACCAGGCTACCGAGCCGGCTCCGACAACCCGGGTTTGACCTTTGGTAAGGCAACCCTTAGTTTGTGGCGGTAGCGTATTCGGCGAGGGGGTCCGCCCGCCCGTTCGCTGACGCCGCGGAGCTGAGCGCCGCGAGAAAGGACCGGTGATGGCACGCGGACTCTCCGGCGTGATGTTGCGAAGCTTCGGCGCCCGCGACCACACCGCAACCGTGATTGAAACCGTCCAGATCGCACCGCATTTCGTGCGGGTGCGGATGACGTCGCCGACTTTGTTCGAAGACGTGGACGCCGAACCCGCGGCGTGGCTGCGGTTCTGGTTCCCGGACCCGGACGGATCCAACACCGAATTCCAGCGCGCCTACACGATTTCCGAGGCCGACGTCCCCGAGGGGCGCTTCGCCGTCGACATCGTGCTGCACGAACCCGCGGGCCCGGCGTCGAAATGGGCGCGCACCGCGCAACCCGGCGCCAACATCGCCGTCATGGCGCTGATGGGCTCGTCGCGCTTCGACGCGCCCGACGAACAACCGGCCGGCTACCTGCTGATCGGGGACTCCGCGTCGATCCCGGGCATGAACGGCATCATCGGGGTCGTCCCCGACGACGTGCCGATCGAGATGTATCTCGAGCAACACGACGACCATGACGTCCTGATACCAATCACCCAGCACCCCCGGCTGCGCGTGCACTGGGTGGCCCGCCATGACGAGAAATCCCTTGCCGCGGCGATCGATAGCCGGGACTGGTCCAACTGGTACGCGTGGGCAACGCCCGAGGCCACCGTGCTCAAGCACGTGCGAACGCGGCTGCGCGACGAATTCGGCTTCCCCAAGTCCGAGGTACACGCCCAGGCCTATTGGAGCGCCGGACGGGCGATGGGCACCCGCCGCGGCGACGAGCCCGAACCCAATCATATTGCACCCGAACGCGTTTCATCACCGGCGGTGCCCGGCCCGGCGCCCGCCCCCGCGGCGCGCGGCAGCTGGCGAGCCCAGGGTGCCGGCCGATTGCTCGCGCCGCTGCGCTCGGCGCTGATCCTGTCCGGGGTCCTGCAGGCCGTCATAACGCTGGTGCAGCTCGCGCCGTTCGTGCTCCTGGTCGAGTTGGCCCGCCTGCTGGTTTCCGGGGCGCCGGCCCCACGACTTTGGGACGTCGGGATTGCGGCGGTCGCGCTGCTGGGAACCGGCACCGTGCTCGGGGCGGCGCTCACGCTGTGGCTGCACGTCGTCGACGCGCGGTTCGCCGCAGACCTGCGTTCCCGCTTGCTGCGCAAGCTATCTCGGCTGCCGCTGGGCTGGTTCACCGCGCGCGGGTCCGGTTCGATCAAGCAGTTGTTGCACGACGACACGCTGTCGCTGCACTATCTGGTCACCCACGCGATCCCCGACGCGGTCGCGGCGATCATCGCGCCGGTGGCCGTGCTGGCCTACCTGTTCGCCGTCGACTGGCGGGTGGCGCTCGTGTTGTTCCTGCCCGTCCTGGTGTACCTGGTGCTGACGTCTTCGCTCACCATCCAGTCCGGCCCGCGCATCCCGCAATCGCAGCGCTGGGCGGAAAAGATGAACGGCGAGGCCGGCGCCTACCTGGAGGGCCAACCGGTGATCCGCGTCTTCGGCGGCGCGGCCGCATCCAGCTTCCGGCGCCAACTGGACTCCTACATCGAATTCCTCGTCTCCTGGCAGCGGCCGCTGGCGGGCAAGAAGACGCTGATGGATTTGGTCACCCGGCCCTCGACCTTCCTGTGGCTGATCGTGCTCACCGGCACCCTGCTGACCGTGAGCGGCCGAATGGATCCGGTCAACCTTTTGCCATTCCTGTTGCTGGGCACCACTTTCGGGGCCCGGCTGCTGGGGATCGCCTACGGGGTGGGTGGCATCAGCGCCGGCATGCTGGCCGCGCGGCGCCTGCAGAACGCCCTCGACGAGCCCGAACTCGCCGTCTCGGGGAGCGACCAGTCCGGCGATCCGTCGGCGACCGTGGAGTTCGACGACGTCAGCTTCGGCTACCGCCCGGGCGTCCCGGTGATCCAGAACGTGTCGTTGGCGCTGCGGCCCGGCACCGTCACCGCCCTCGTCGGCCCGTCGGGCTCCGGGAAGTCGACACTGGCCGCCCTGCTGGCCCGGTTCCACGACGTCGAGCGGGGCTCGATACGCGTTGGGGGCCGCGACATCCGGTCGATGACCGCCGACGAGCTCTACGCGAACGTCGGGTTCGTCCTGCAGGAGACGCAACTGGTGCACGGCACCGTCGCCGACAACATCGCGCTGGCCGTGCCCGATGCCAGCGCTACCCAGATTCAGGAGGCGGCGCGCCAAGCGCAAATCCACGACCGCATCATGCGACTGCCGGACGGCTACGACACCGTGCTGGGCGCGGGGAGCGGCTTGTCCGGTGGGGAACGGCAACGGCTTACGATCGCCCGTGCGATCCTGGCGGACACGCCGGTGCTCATTCTCGACGAGGCCACCGCGTTCGCCGACCCGGAATCGGAATACCTTGTGCAGCAGGCGCTCAACCGGCTGACGCGGGATCGCACCGTGCTGGTGATCGCCCACCGATTGCACACCATCACCGGCGCCGACCAGATCGTCGTGCTCGACCACGGCCGGATCGCCGAACGCGGCACGCACGAGGAGTTGTTGGCCGCCGACGGCCGCTACCGACGGCTCTGGGAGGGCGGCCGACGAGACCCGGTCGCGGCCAGCCCGGCTCGGGAGGGGGCACGATGATCCGCACGTGGCTGGGCCTGGTGCCGGCGGATCGCCGCGCCAAGGTCAGCGCCTACACCGTGCTCGCGCTGCTCTCCGTGGTGGTCCGCGCGGCGGCCGCGGTGCTGCTGGTGCCATTGGTGGGGGCGCTGTTCGGCGACGCCCCGCACCGCGCGCTGGGGTGGCTGGGCTGGCTCACCGCCGCCACCGTGCTCGGATGGGTGATCGACACCGCGACGGCGCGCATCGGCTTCGACCTCGGGTTCGCCGTGCTCGATCACAGCCAGCACGACGTGGCGGACCGGTTGCCTTCGGTGCGGCTGGACTGGTTCACCGCCGAGCACACCGCGACGGCACGCCAGGCGATCGCCGCGACCGGTCCCGAACTGGTCGGCCTCGTCGTCAACCTGCTGACGCCGCTGACCTCCGCCGTCCTGCTGCCCGCCGCCATCGGGCTGGCGTTGCTTCCAATCTCGTGGCAGCTCGGCTTGGCCGCGCTAGGCGGGGTGCCGCTGCTGCTGGGTGCGTTGTGGGCGTCGGCGCGACTGGCGCGGGGCGCCGCCGCCGCGGCCGACGAAGCCAACAGCGCGCTCACCGAACGGATCATCGAATTCGCGCGCACCCAGCAGGCGTTGCGGGCCGCCCGGCGGGTCGAGCCGGCGCGCAGCCTGGTCGGCGACGCGCTGGCCGCGCAGCGCGGGGCGACCATGCGGTTGCTGTCCATGCAGGTTCCGGGCCAGCTGTTGTTCAGCCTGGCCAGCCAGCTGTCGCTCATCCTGCTGGCGGGGGCGACCGCGGCGCTGACCATCGACAAGACGGTCACCGTGCCCGAGGCCATCGCCTTGATCGTCGTCATCGTGCGCTACCTGGAGCCGTTCACCACGATCAGCGAGCTGGCGCCGGCCCTGGAGAGCACCCGCGCCACGCTCGGCCAAATCCGGTCGGTTCTCGCGGCGCCGGTGCTGAACGCCGGGTCCGCCGGGCTGCCCGCCGCGACGGCGCCAAGGATCGAATTCGACGACGTCACGTTCGGCTACGACGGCGCGACCGCCCCGGTGCTGGACGGGGTGAGTTTCACGTTGGCGCCGGGCAGCACGACGGCGATCGTCGGACCGTCCGGATCGGGCAAGAGCACCATCCTGGCGCTGATCGCCGGGCTGCACGAGCCGACCCGCGGCCGGGTCCTGATCGACGGTGTCGACGGGGCGACGCTGGACGCCGAATCGCGGCGGGCGGCCAGCAGCGTGGTGTTCCAGCACCCGTATCTGTTCCACGGGTCGATCCGGGACAACGTGTTCGCCGGGCACCCCGGCGCCGGCGAAGAGCAGTTCACGCGGGCCATGGCGCTGGCCCGCGTCGACGAACTCATCGGCCGGCTGCCCGACGGCGCCGACACGATCGTCGGCGAAGCGGGCTCCGCGCTGTCGGGCGGCGAACGCCAACGGGTCAGCATCGCCCGGGCGCTGCTCAAACCGGCGCCGACGCTGTTGGTCGACGAGGCCACCAGCGCCCTGGACACCGAAAACGAGGCGGCGGTGGTCGACGCGCTCACGCTCGACCCGCGGTCGCGCACCCAGGTGATCGTCGCGCACCGGTTGGCCAGCATCAGCCACGCCGACCGGGTCCTGTTCCTCGATGGCGGTCGAGTGGTCGAGGACGGAACGGTCGACGAATTGCTTGCGGCGGGTGGGCGTTTCGACGAGTTCTGGCGGCAGCAGCACGAGGCCGCCGAATGGCGGATCCTTTCCGACTAGGTCGCCGTATTGACCGCGGCGCTTGCGGTATGCCTTACAGTTTGTCAGTCAGGCAAGGCGGTCCGGGTACAGGAGGCGTGCTGTTCATGAGTGCTGTGGTGTCGATTCCGCGGTATCCGGGCGACGTCACCCCGCAGTGGTTGTCGAACGCGCTCAGTGGGGGCGGCGCACCCGTCGAGGTTGTCGACGTCGACGTGGTCGCGATCGGCACCGGGCAGACGGGCGCGACCTACCGGGTGACCGCCCGCTACGCGGGGAGCCCCGGTGACCTGCCCCAGACCTTCGTCATCAAATTGCCCGCCCAGGACGACACCGTCCGCGATCGGGTGGTCATCGGATATCGCAGCGAGTGCGCGTTCTACTCGTCCGTGGCCGACCGGGTGCAGGTGCCGACGCCGCGGTGCTACTACTCGGAGATCTCCGAGGATGCAATGGATTTCGCCTTGCTCCTCGCCGATCAAGCGCCCGCCGTGCAGGGCGACCAGCTCGCCGGTTGCGGGGAGCGGGAAGCGCGGCTCGCGGTCACCGCGCTGGCCGGCCTGCACGCGCCCAGCTGGTGTGATCCGTTCTGGCTCGATTTCCCGGGCATCGCGTTCGGCCGGCCCGACGAGGCGGGCGCCGGGGGCATGGGCGAGGTGGCGAAGATGAGCGCCGACATCATCCTCGACAAGCTGGGCGATCGGATGAGCGCCGAAGACCGCGATACCTTCAGCGCGGCAATGGGATTGGTCACCCCGTGGCTGATGACCGAGTATGACCGGTTCGCCCTGCTGCACGGTGACTACCGCCTGGACAACCTGCTGTTCGACCCGGACCGAACCCGGGTCAGCGTGGTCGACTGGCAGACGCTCGGGGTGGGTCTGCCGGCCAGGGACCTCGCCTACTTCACCGCCACCAGCCTCGATTCGGCACTGCGCGCGAGCATCGAAGGGGGTCTGGTCACCGACTACCATCGCGCCTTGACGACGTCCGGGGTCGCCGACTATGACCGCGAAACGTGTTGGCGCGATTACTGTCTCGGAGTGTTGCAGGCACCCCTGATCTCGGCGCTGGGGTTCGCGTTCGCCGCCGCGACCGACCGTGGTGACGACATGGTGCTGACCATGCTCACCCGCGGCTGCCAAGCGATCCGTGACCTCGGGACGCTGGACCTGATCGGCTGAGACCTCTACAGGTCGCCGGTGAAGTCCGCGCTCAGCCAGCGGTCGGGGCGGATGGTGTACATCACCTCCTCCACCCCCTCCATGCTGCGGATGAACGCCCGCCCGCCCTCCTCGCCGAGGTAGCGGATGGCGATCGCCTCCTGCACGTCGTGGGGAGCCGGATTGGTGGTCTCGACGATCGAGCCCTCGACCACCACGTATTGGTACGGCGGCTCCTCGCGCTGGACGACGAGCGTCACCGCCCCGGCCCGCTCGATGAGCCGCGTCTTGCGACTCGACGCCCCGGTCATGATTCGGATGTCCCCACCCGGCGTGTAGTCGTACCAGATCGGGACGCTGGCCGGCGGCCGGCCGTCGGCCGCGACGGACAACACGGCGACGTGCTTGCCGGCCAGAAACTCCTGACGTTCGCTCTCGGTGAAGGCTTTCATGTCGCCTGCAATCGCCGCTCGCGGGAATCTATTCCCAAGCCGGTCAGTACTGCGTGGAGCCCTGATCGACCGGGATCCGCGCGGCGGTGATCTTGCGGGACTCGTCGCTGGCCAGCCAGCACACCGTGTCGGCGATCTCCTCCGGCTCGGCGACCCAGTCGGGCAGGAACGGCGTGAGCACGCTGGACAGCTGCGGGTTGGTCTCCATGGCCTTGCCCACCGCCGCGACCATGTCGCCCGTGCCCATCGGCGTGTTCACCGGCCCGGGATGAACGCTGTTGACCCGGATCGAATGCTTGCCCAGCTCGGCGGCGAAAGCGCGCGCCATCCCGGTGACGGCGTGCTTGCTGGCGGTGTAGTGCACCATGAACGGCTGCATCTTCATCCCGGCCGCGGAACTGATCAGGATGATCGAGCCGCCGCGGCCCCCTTCGATGATCTTGTCCGCACCGGCCATCACTGTGTTCCACGTGCCGGTCACGTTGATGTCCATCACGTCGCGGAAGTCCTGCGGCGTGATGTCGTTCCAGGCCTGCGGGGCGGCGACGCCGGCATTGGCGACGATGATGTCCAACCGCCCGAGCGCGTCGACACCGTCGTCGACGGCCTGGCGAAGCGCCTCGAAGTCGCGGGTGTCCACGACCGAGGCGACGATCCGGCGGCCCGTTTCCTCAACCAGCCGAACGGTCTCGGCCAGGTCGTCGGGGGTCGCCGGGTCGTACGGGACACAGGACGGAAGCTTGCCGGCGATGTCGACGGCGATGATGTCGGCGCCCTCCCGCGCCAGCCGAACCGCGTGCGCCCGGCCCTGGCCGCGGGCCGCCCCGGTGATGAATGCCACTCGGCCTGCGAGCTTGCCGCCCATAGTTGCTCCTTATCGCTGCGCCGCTTTGACGAGGTTGGACCCGATGATCAGGCGCTGAATCTCGCTCGTGCCCTCATACAGTCGTAGCAGCCGCACGTCGCGGTAGATGCGCTCGACCGGGACCCCGCGGATGTAACCGCTGCCGCCGTGGATCTGCACCGCGAGATCTGCCACGTTGCCGGCCATTTCGGTGCAGAACAGCTTGGCCGCGGACGGCGCGACCCGGCGGTCCTCGCCGGTCACCCACTGCCGCGCGGCGTCGCGCACCAGCGCCCGGCCGGCCAGCACGCCGGTCTGCTGGTCGGCGAGCATCGCCTGAACCAACTGGAAGCTTCCGATCGGCGTCCCGCCCTGCGTCGCGGTGGCCGCGTAGCCGATCGATTCGTCGAGCGCGCGTTGGGCGGCGCCGACGGCGATGGCGGCGATGTGCACCCGCCCGCGTGCCAGCGACGTCATCGCCGCTCGATACCCGATGTCCTCGCTACCGCCGACCAGCGCGCCGCCACCGACCCGGACGTCGTCGAAACTGACGTCGGCGGTCCACGCGCCCTCCTGGCCCATCTTGGCGTCTTTGGCGCCGACTTCGACGCCGTCGGCGTGGGCGGGAACCAGGAACACGGCAATCCCGGGGCCCTGGTCGTCGGCCGGCCGGGTGCGCGCGAACACCACGAACAGGTCGGCGACGGGCGCGTTGGTGATGAACCGCTTCTGCCCGGAGATCACCCAATCGTCCCCGTCGCGAACGGCTTTGGTGCGCAGGCCGGCCGGGTTGGAGCCGGCGCCGGGCTCGGTCAGCGCGAACGAGGCGACGACGTCGCCGGTCGCGATCGCCTCCAGCCAGCGGGACTTCTGTTCGTCGGTGCCGAAGCCGACCAGCACCTGTCCGGCGATGCCGTTGTTGGTGCCGAACATCGACCGCAGCGCCAGCGAGGTGTAGCCGAGCTCCATCGCCAGCTCGACGTCCTGCATGAGGTTGAGGCCGAGGCCGCCCCACTCCTGGGGAATCGCGTAACCGAACAGCCCCATCTTCTTCGCCTCGTCGCGGAGGTCGTCCGGAACGCGATCCCCGTCGAGGATCTCCTGCTCGCGGGGAACGACGGCGCTTCGGACGAATTGCCGTGTCTGGGCAAGGATCTCGCGAAAGTCATCGTCGCTGACTTCCGCGGATTCGGCGGTGGCCATTGGCTGCACGCTCCTCTCCTGGTCGGGGAGACCCCGGTTCAGGGCAGGATCCTATATCAAATATGATATTTGCCTTGCGGGTGTCCGGCGGTGGCTACGACAGTGAAGGATGTGTGACCCACGTGGGGTTGTTGGCAGGTCAGACGGCGGTAATCACGGGCGGAGCGCAAGGGCTGGGGCTGGCCATCGCGGAGCGCTTCGTCGCCGAGGGCGCGCGGGTTGTGCTCGGCGACGTCAATCTCGAAGCGACGCAAGCGGTGGCCAAACAGCTCGGCGGTGATGACGTCGCCGTCGCGGTCCAATGCGATGTCACGCAGGCATCCGATGTCGAAAAACTGATCCAAACCGCGGTCGAGCGTTTCGGCGGGCTGGACATCATGGTCAACAATGCGGGCATCACCCGGGACGCGACGATGCGCAAGATGACCGAGGAGCAGTTCGATCAGGTCATCGCCGTGCATTTGAAGGGAACCTGGAACGGCACCCGATTGGCGGCCGCGGTCATGCGGGAAAACAAGCGGGGCGCGATCATCAACATGTCGTCGGTGTCGGGCAAGGTCGGCATGGTCGGGCAGACCAACTACTCGGCGGCCAAGGCCGGCATCGTCGGCATGACCAAGGCGGCCGCCAAGGAACTGGCCTACTTGGGCGTCCGGGTGAACGCGATCGCCCCCGGCTTGATCCGCTCGGCGATGACCGAGGCTATGCCGCAACGTATTTGGGATTCGAAGGTCGCCGAGGTGCCGATGGGCCGGGCCGGTGAGCCCAGCGAAGTCGCCAGCGTGGCGCTGTTCCTGGCCTCCGACCTGTCGTCCTACATGACCGGCACCGTCATGGAGATCACCGGCGGCCGACACCTATGAGCGCGCTCCGCGAAGCCGTCATCTGCGAACCGGTCCGGACGCCGATCGGCCGTTACGGCGGCATGTTCTCCTCGCTGACGGCCGTCGACCTGGGCGTTACCGCCCTGCAGGGGTTGCTCGAGCGGACCGGACTGGCGCCCGACGCGGTGCAGGACGTGATCCTCGGTCACTGCTATCCCAACAGCGATGCCCCGGCGATCGGGCGCGTCGTTGCGCTGGATGCCGGCCTGCCGGTGACGGTGCCCGGCATGCAAGTCGACCGGCGTTGCGGGTCGGGCCTGCAGGCGGTGATCCAGGCGTGGCTGCAGGTGGGCAGCGGCGATCAGGATCTGGTGGTCGCCGGCGGCTGCGAGAGCATGAGCAACGTCGCCTTCTATTCCACCGACATGCGTTGGGGCGGCGCGCGAAGCGGCGTCCAGGTGCACGACGGGCTGGCCCGGGGACGCACCACCGCCGGTGGCCGGCACCACCCGGTCCCCGGCGGCATGCTGGAGACGGCGGAGAATCTGCGCCGCCAGTACGGCATTGCGCGGCTGGAGCAGGACGAACTCGCCGTGCGGTCGCACCAGCGGGCCGTGGCCGCGCAGAAGGACGGGGTTCTCGCCGAGGAGATCATCCCGGTCACCGTCCGCACGCGCCACGGCGAGGAACTGATCGACACCGACGAACACCCGCGCGCCGACACCTCGGTCGAGTCGCTGGGCAAGCTCAAACCCGTTCTGCTCAGCGAGGATTCGGCAGCCACCGTCACCGCCGGCAACGCCAGCGGCCAAAACGACGCGGCGTCGGTGTGCGTGGTGACCACGCCCGAGAAGGCCGCCGAATACGGTCTGACCCCGCTGGTCCGCCTGGTGTCATGGGGGCTGGCGGGGGTGGCGCCCCACGTCATGGGCATCGGGCCGGTACCGGCGACCGAGGCGGCGCTGCGCAAGGCCGGCCTGCGGCTGTCCGACATCGACCTGATCGAACTCAACGAAGCCTTTGCCGCGCAAGCGCTTGCGGTGATGCGGGAGTGGAATTTCGGCGCGGCCGACCACGAGCGGACGAACGTGCACGGATCCGGCATCTCGTTGGGCCATCCCGTCGGCGCGACGGGTGGGCGGATGCTGGCCTCACTGGCCCGCGAGCTCAACCGCCGCGAGGCGCGCTACGGGCTGGAGACCATGTGCATCGGCGGCGGCCAGGGCCTGGCCGCGGTGTTCGAGCGGGTGACGTGACCGGTCCCCTGAGCGGGCTCACCGTCGTCGAGGTGTCCAGCTTCGTCGCCGCCCCGCTGTGTGGCATGACGTTGAGTCAGCTTGGCGCGGAGGTGATCCGGATCGATCCGATCGGCGGCGCCTCCGACGTCCAGCGGTGGCCGCTGGCGGCCGACGGCACATCCATCTACTGGACCGGGCTGAACAAGGGCAAGCGTTCGGCCACCATCGATTTGCGCTCCCCCGACGGGCAGGAACTGGTCGTGCGGCTCATCGTCGAGGGCGACGGCGTGGTGGTGACCAACGCCGCCGGCCTGTCCTGGCTCAGCCACGAGGCGTTGGCCGACAAGCGTTCCGACGTCATCCACGTGCAGCTGCTCGGGCGTGGCGACGGTTCCACCGGGGTGGATTACACGGTCAACGCCGGGATCGGATTCCCGCTCGTCACCGGTCCCGCCGGGCACGCCGGCCCGATCAACCACGTGTTGCCGGCCTGGGACGTGTGCTGCGGCCTGTACGCCGCCCTGGCCGTCGTCACCGCCGTCCGCCGCCGAGACGAATCCGGTGCCGGTGCGCGGATCAGCCTGGCGCTCGAGGACGTCGCGTTGGCCACCGCCGGAAACCTGGGGCTGTTGACTGAGCCGCAGATCACCGGCACGCAACGCGAGCGCCTGGGCAACGCCATCTATGGCCAGTACGGGCAGGACTTCGTCGCCGGTGACGGCGCCCGGTTCATGGTTGTCACCTTGACCCGCAGGCACTTTCGCGACCTGGTCGACGTGACCGGCACCGGTGTCGCGGTGGCGGCGCTCGCCGACGCGCTGGGTGTCGACTTCGGTTCGGAGGGCGACCGCTACAGATACCGCGACGTGCTGTCCGGGCTGTTCGCCACCTGGTTCGCCGACCACTCGGCCGACGAGGTCACCGCCGCGCTCTCGGGCACGACGGTGCTGTTCGAGCGGTACCGCACCTTCGCCGAAGTCGCGGCGGGCCCGAAGGTGACCGACAACCCGCTGTTTTCCCCACTGCGGCAGCAAGGCCTGGGTGAGTACCTGGCCCCCGGGCTGCCGGTCGCGTTCGACGGCGCGCATCCCGCCGGCGCGCCCGCGCCCGCGTTGGGGCAGGACACGGCCGAGGTTCTCGAGCAGCGGTTGGGATTGACCACCGCCGACATCGAACGCCTGGCGAAGGCGAAGACCATCGCTTGCTGAGCAAGCCCGGACCGAAAGACAACGCATGACCAAGCTCGCCCAGACGCTCGGGCTGACCGAATTCCAAACCGAAATCATCGCCACGGTACGGCAATTCGTCGAGAAGGAGGTGATCCCCAACGCCGCGGAGCTCGAACGCGGCGACACCTATCCGCAGGACATTGTCGACCGGATGCGCGACATGGGCCTGTTCGGCCTGATGATTCCGCAGGAGTACGGCGGGCTGGGCGAGTCGCTGCTCACCTATGCGCTGTGTGTGGAAGAGCTCGCGCGCGGCTGGATGAGCGTGTCCGGCGTGCTCAACACCCACTTCATCGTGGCCTACATGCTGCGCCAGCACGGCACCGAAGCGCAGAAGCAGCGGTTCCTGCCGCGGATGGCGACCGGCGAAGCGCGGGGCGCTTTTTCGATGTCGGAGCCGGAACTCGGGTCCGACGTCGCCGCGATCCGGACCCGGGCGGTGCGGGGCCCGGACGGCGACTACACCATCAACGGCCAGAAGATGTGGCTGACCAACGGCGGAAGCTCCACGCTCATCGCGGTGCTGGTGCGCACCGACGAGGGCGCCGACAAGCCGCACCGAAACCTGACCGCCTTCCTCGTCGAGAAGCCAACGGGATTCGGTGAAGTCGCGCCGGGCTTGGTCATCCCCGGCAAGATCGACAAGCTGGGCTACAAGGGCATCGACACCACCGAGCTGATCTTCGACGGCTACCGGGCCGGCGCCGACGACGTTTTGGGTGGCACCCCGGGGCAGGGCTTCTTCCAGATGATGGACGGCATCGAGGTCGGCCGGGTCAACGTGTCGGCGCGGGCGTGCGGTGTCGGCATCCGCGCCTTCGAGCTCGCGGTCCGCTATGCGCAACAACGGCACACCTTCGGCAAGCCCATTGCCGAGCACCAGGCCATCGCCTTCCAGCTCGCCGAGATGGCCACCAAAGTCGAAGCCGCACACCTGATGATGGTGAACGCGGCGCGGCTGAAGGACTCGGGGGAGCGCAACGACGTCGCCGCCGGGATGGCCAAGTACCTGTGCAGCGAGTATTGCACCGAGGTCACCCAGCAGAGCTTCCGGATCCACGGCGGCTACGGCTATTCCAAGGAATACGAGATCGAGCGCCTGATGCGCGACGCGCCGTTCCTCCTGATCGGCGAGGGAACCAGCGAAATCCAGAAGTCGATCATCAGCAAGCGCCTCCTCGCCGAGTACCAGGTGTAGCGATGAGCGTTCCGGATTTCGCCGCGCGACCACAACTTTCCGACGACGTCGCGCGCCTCATCCGCCGTCGGATCTTCGACGGCACCTACCTCGCGGGGTCCTACGTCCGGCTGGACCAGTTGGCCGCCGAGTTGGGAATCAGCGTCACGCCGGTGCGGGAAGCGCTGTTCGCCCTGCGGGCGGAAGGCCTGATCGCCCAGCAACCCCGGCGGGGTTTCATGGTGTTGCCGGTGACCGGCCGCGACGTCACCGACGTCGCCAACGTGCAGGCCCATGTCGGTGGCGAACTCGCGGCGCGGGCCGCGATCAACATCACCGACGATCAACTGCGCGAGCTCAAACAGATCCAGGCGGAACTCGAAGACGCCTACGCCGGCGACGACGAGGAGCGGACGGTGCGCCTAAACCACCAATTCCACCGCGCCATCAACGTCGCCGCGGACTCGCCGAAACTCGCCCAGCTGATGCTGCAAATCACCCGCTACGCACCGGAATCGGTGTTCCCGGCCATCGAGGGCTGGCCGGAGCAGTCGATGCGGGACCACCGTCGCATCCTGTCCGCACTGAAGAAGCGCGACGAGGGGCTCGCGCGCGCGGCCATGTCGCAGCATCTCGCCGCGGGCGCCGTGCCGTTGATCGATCATCTCACCGCGCGAGGCGTGGTCGTCGACGGTGACTGATGGTTGTTCCCCAGCGCGCCTCGGCATAGGCTGCGTGACAGGGGGCAACAACATAAAGCGAGGGAAAGTGCCCCGAACGGTTACCGCATCGGCCCTGTTCGTTTCGGTGATGACGGCCGTCGCCCTGGCACCGCCGGCGCTGGCCGACCCGCTCGACCCGATCCCCGGCAACGGTGTCTTCATCGTGGGCCCGGACATCGCTCCGGGCCTCTACCACACCGGCGGTTCCGGGTCGGCCTTCGGTGTCTGGATCAACGACGTGCCGACCCAGGGCTCGATGTGCTCCTGGTTCACCTATAGCACGCCCGACGCGAACAAGGACCATGTGCTGCAGACGAATACGTCGATCGGCCCGATGTACGCGAACATCAACACCTCGGTCAAGGCCTTCGAGTCACAGAACTGCCAGCCCTGGACCCGGGTGCCCTAGGGCTGGTCGGCGCCGGTCAGGGGCGCTGGTCGCGAAAAGCGTTGCGGTAGCTCTGCGGCGCCACTCCAACCAGTCGGCGGAACTGCTCGCGAAAATTCGTGGCCGACGCGAATCCGACCAGCCGCGAGATGGTTTCGACACCGGCGGAGCTCGTCTCCAGCAACTCCTCTGCGTGCCGGATCCGAATGCCGTTCAGCCACTGCATCGGTGTTTGGCCCGTCTCGCTCTTGAACCGCCGATTCAGGGTTCGTTCGCTGGTGGCGGCCTGACGGGCGATTTCACCGAGGGTCAACGGGAGATGCGCGTTGCTTTCCAGCCAGACCAGCAAGCCGTCGAGTTCGGTGAGCGACTTTCCGCGATTGCGGATGACGAATTGGGCTTGATCACCGGTGCGGTGCAGGGGCGTGACCGCTAGCCGGGCGGCGTCGGCGGCCACCGCCGAGCCGTAATCGCGCGCGACCATGTACAGGCACAAGTCGAGACCCGCGGAAGCCCCGGCCGAGGTGAGTACCTGGCCCTCGTCCACGTACAGCGCGGCGGCATCGAGCCGGACGTTGGGATAGCGGGCCGAGAACGAGTCGGCGGCGGCCCAGTGGGTGGTCGCGCGTTTGCCGTCCAGGATGCCCGCCGCGGCGACGGTAAAGGTGCCGCTGCAGATGGAGGCGATGCGGACTCCCTTGCGGTGCGCCGACTTCAGAGCCGCCACGACGTCCTCGCGCACACCCACCGCGACGTCGTTGCGTCCGGGCACCACGATGGTGTCCGCACCGTCGAGTCCTTCCAGGCCGTGATCGGTGGCGACCCGGATCGGTCCGGCCGGCACGACGGGGTCGCAGCCACACACGCGCACGCGATACCCGGGCGCGCCGGTGGCGAGGGCGACCCGTCCGAAAACCTCGATCGCAATGGCGAGGTCGAACGCGATGACGTCCGGCTCGGCCAGAATCGCGACGGAATGCATGGCTTGGCAATATACCGGTGCATAGTGGCAATCCAGCCACTGGTGCGGCCGGCGCAAGCCGGTGACCATGACGGGATGCATGCGCAAGTCGTGTTGTACGACGGATTTGACCCGCTCGACGTGATCGCCCCGTTCGAAGTGCTGGCGGCGGGCAGCGAGTGCGTGGGCGGTGACCTGACGGTGACGCTGGTGTCGGCGGAGGGTCCGCGCAGCGTCACCAGTGGCACACGTGGTTTGGCGCTGACCGCCACCGCCGCACTCGATCCGTCCGTGCCCGGCTGCGTGATGGTGCCGGGCGCCAGTGGTCCGATAGCCGGCGACCCGGACGACGGCGTCGAGACCATCCCGGTGCTGTTGGCCCGGGCGGCGCAGACGGAGCTGACACCGTTGTTGCGGAAGGCCTTTGACAATCCGGAGATCACGGTGGCCGGGGTTTGTGGCGGATCGGTGGTGATGGCCATGTCGGGCCTGATCGAGGGGCGCCACGCGGTGACCCACCACTTGGGGCTGGAGCTGTTAGAGGCGGCCGGCGTGCATGCGGTGGCCGCCCGGGTGGTTGACGACGGGGACGTGGTCACCGCCGGCGGGGTGACCTCGGGGCTGGATCTGGCGCTGTACCTGCTGGATCGGTGGTACGGGCCACGGGTCGCACACGCCGTCGAGAAGCTATTCGAGTACGAGCGTCGGGGCACCGTGTGGCGCCCGGCGGGACGAGAACCGATGGAGGCATAGGTTGGGCATCGAGGGTGTGTGGGACGTGACGATCAAGACGCCGATCGGCACGCTCGCGGTGCGGTACGTGTTCACCGAACTGGGTGACGGGCTGGCCGGTACGGCCACCTACAAGAACGAATCAGTTCCGTTGCGGGACTTGACGTCCAGCGCGGCCGCGGGAGGTACCCGGCTGACCTGGCGGCAATCAGTGACCAAGCCCATGCGGCTCAATCTGGACTTCGACGTCGTGGTCGACGGGGAGTCCATGAGTGGACATTCGCGCGCCGGTCGGCTGCCGCGCTCGCCGGTCTCCGGCGTCCGGCACTGACGGTCGCCGACGGTCAACCCGCCGACGTCAGCATCTCGCGCAGCCGGCCGGTGTCGACCTTGCCGGTCCCGCCGCGCGGGACGTGGTCGTCCGACCCCAACAGCAGCCACACCGTCGGTACTTTAAACGTACTCAGCAGCTTTCGCGTGCACCGGCTCAGCTCATCGATGGACATCGCGCCGTCGCACACCACGGCCGCGCCCACCCGTTGGCCAGCCGGCCCGGGGACGTTGGTGACGAAGGCGCCGCGAACGCCGTCGATGGTGCGCAGCGCGCGTTCGACCTCGCCGGGATATACGGTGGCGCCGCTGACCTTGAACATGTCGTCGCAGCGTCCGTGGTAGAACAGGAACCCCTGCTCGTCCAGGCGGCCCAGGTCGCCGGTGGGGTAAAACCCGTCGGCGGTGAACAACTCTTCTCGGCTGCGACCACAGATGCCGCGCAGCGTGTGCGGGCCCCGGATCTGGATCACGCCGACGGTGCCTGCCGCGGCAGGCTCGCCGGTGCCGACGTCGACGATGCGAACTTCCATGCCGCCGAACGGTTTTCCGCAACTGCCCCACGCCGCCGGGGGCAGGTCGGTGTCGGCGGGGTAGCCGCAGTATGGGCCGAACGCCTCGGTCATGCCGAACAGCACGGCCCGGGCGCCGGGTTGCGCACGCCGCTCCGGCGGCAGCAGGGCCTGCAGGCTGCCCGCGCCCAGCGCCGACAGGTCGGCGCCGACCGCGGCGGCGTGCCGCGCCAGGGTCTCGGCCTGGTCGGGCCAGCCGCGAAACAGGTTCACCCGCTCGGCCTCCAGCAGCCGCAGCGTGGTCTCCGGCCGCGGTATCTCCTCGGTCACCAGGGTGGCGCCGGCCAGCAGCGCCGACAGGATTCCGCCGCCGAAGCCGCCGACCCAGAAGAACGGCATCGGCAGATACAGCCGGGTGTCGGCGGTGATGCAGCGCGCGGCCAGGCCCGAGTTCACGGCGCCCAGCGCGCTGCCGTGCGAATGCATGACCCCCTTGGGCGCCCCGCTGCTGCCGGAGGTGAACATGATGGCCAAAAGGTCGGCGGCCGCGACCGTCTGCGTCATGGCGTCGACGAGTACACGGGCCCGGTCGCCGGCGGTGGCGGCGGCGAGTCGGTCGGCCGTCCAGACTTGGCGCAGGGCGGGCAGCCGGGTGCGCGGTGGGAGGTCGTCGAGGTAACGATGCCCGCGGAATTCCTCGACGCTGATCAGGATTTGCACCGCCGCGGCACGCAGCTGCGCGGTCAGTTCGGTCGCCGTCAACAGCGTGCTCAGCGGAACCAGCACGCCTCCGATGCGGGTCACCGCGAGTGCCACCTCGACCCAGCGGGTGCCGTTGGGCATGATCAGCCCGACCCGGGTGCCCTTGCCGACGCCGGCCTCGACGAAGACCGCGGCGAGATGCCTTGTGGTCGCGTCGAGTTGGCGGTAGCTGGTGCGCGACCCCGGGTCGATCACCATCGGCTTGTCGCCGTAAAGCTCGGCGCGAGAACGCACCAGCTCGTCGATGGTTGTCGAGTCAGGCATCGAGGAGCTTCCTCAGCTCTGCCCGGTCGACCTTGCCGCTGGAGAGCAGCGGCAGCTGCGAGCGCGACACGGCGAGCAACATGCGGGGAATCTTGTATGCCGACAGTTCCGTCTTCAGCCGGTCGCGCAGGGCGTCCTCGTCGAAGGCGGCGCCGTCGGCGACCACCACGGCCGCCGCGACCAATTGTCCCCGTTTGGCGTCGGGCACGCCGGTGACGTGGGCGGCCAGCCCGCCGGTGACCTTGGTGATGGCCCGTTCGACCTCTTCCGCCGAGACGTTGGCACCCGCGGTCTTGATCATCGTGCCGAGGCGGCCGACGTAGTAGAAGAATCCCTCTGCGTCGTACCGCACCAAATCGCCGGTGCGGAACCAGCCGTCGGCGTCGAAGCATTCCTCGCGACTGCGCTTGTAATAACCCTGCATCACATACGGCCCGCGGATGCACAGTTCACCGACCCCCGAGGGATCCGGGTCCAGGATCATGGTCTCGAATCCGGGCGCGGGCTTGCCGAAGGATCCGCGGCGGCTTTCCGGCTGGTCGGACTCGTCGTCGCTGATCAGCACGACGCTGCCGGCTTCGGTCATGCCGAGCATGTTGTGCCGCAGTTCCGGGTCCGCCGGTCGAACGTCGGGCGCCATGATCGGGTACAGGTTGCCGCGGTGCATCGACGACAGGTCGCGCCGGGAAAAGCTCGGGTGATCCGCCAGGTGAGCGATCCCGGCGGCGAAACCGTTGGTGATGGTGGGTCTTTCGGCCTCCAGCAGGTCGAGCGTCGCGCCGGGATCGTCGGCATTCGAGCACACCAGCGTCGACCCGGCGACCAACGTCGCGAGCAGCCCGAACGCGAATCCGCCGATCCAGAAGAAGGGCGAATTGCAGAACAGCTTGTCGTCGGCGGTCAATCCGCGGATCTCGTTGAGGTTCCGCTGATGCGCAAGCAGCGCGGCGTGCGTGTGCACCACCCCCTTGGGGGCGCTGGTGGAGCCCGACGTGTACACGATGGCCAACGGATCGCAGCCGTCGACGTCGTCCTCCATGGCCGCCAACAGGGCGGGATCGACGGTCCGCGCGCGCAGGCATGCCCGTTCGATATCGACCATGATGTGGCGCAGCTGCGGCGCGGCCATGACGAAGAGCCGGTCGTCGGCGACCAGCTCGGCATCCGGCAGCGCCTCGGCCAGCCGCCGCACGTAATCGTGGGAGCGAAAGGACTTGGCGGCCAATAGGATTTCGGTGTCGCTGTGAACCAGCTGTTCGCGTAGTTCGCGAGCTGTGACGAACGTGGAGAACGGGACCACCACGGCTCCGATCCGCGCCGCCGCCAGCATCGCGACGACGAAGCCCACGCCATTGGGATAGAGCAGGCCCACGTGGGTGCCCTTGCCCGCGCCGACCGCGATCAGTCCGCGGGCCAGCTCCGCCGATCGCTCCTCGGCTTCCCGGTAACCGATCCGGCCGCCGTCGCAGACGAGCAGCGGGCGGTCTCCGCGCGAGCGGGCCTGGTGCGCCAGTAGCTCGGCGACGGTCGGAGCGTCACCGCGCATGGTCGGTGTGGGCGGCGGGCGCGCTGAAGAAGCGCTGGACCGCGCCCAGATCGGGTTTGCCCGACGGGGTCCGCGGGATGGCGTCGACGATCGCGATTTCGGTGGGAATCTCGTAGCGCGCCAGCTTGTTTCGGAGGTGATCCGCCAGCGCTTCGGGTTCGACGGACGCGGGTTCGCGCAATTCCACCATGGCGACCGGCGTCGCACCCAGGCGCTGATCGGGGCGTCCGATCACCGCCGCGCCGGCGACGCCGGGGTGGCTCTCCAGGGCGGTGCGCACGTCGTCGGGCATCACCTTGAACCCCCCGCGGATGATCGCCTGATCGGCCCGCCCGACGATCCAGACGAAGCCGTCCGCGTCGATGTGGGCCATGTCCGTGGTTCGCATCCACGCCGCCGACGGGCCAAGCTGGCCCGGCTTGACTTCGAGCAGGCCGACCTGGTCGGCGCCGAGCGGCGTGCCGTCGTCCCCGACCACCCTGAGCTGCGCGCCGGGGTTGGCGCGGCCGACGCTGCCGCGCTTGGCGGCCCAATGCCGTTCGTAGTCGGGCAGGGTCCAGCCCGCCACGCCGCCGCCGAACTCCGTTGCGGCGTAAGAGGTCAGGACCGGGATGCCGTACTTGGCGGTGAAGGCGTCGGCGTCGTCGGCCGTCAGGGGGGCCGTGCCGCAGGTGACGGCCCGGATGCTCGCAAGGTCGGCCCTCGGCACGTCGGAGTGCAGCACCGTACGCAGGGCCGCGGGTACCAGCGATACGGTGCGCGGCCGGTGCCTGCGGACAGCCTCGGTCCAGGCGTCGAGTTCGAACCGCTCGAGGAGTGCGAACGGCCTGGCCTCGACGACGCACTGCAGCACGCGGAACACGCCGCCGATGTGCACCAGCGGGGAGTTGACGATCGCCACACCCCGCCGTAGCTCCGTGGGCGCCACGGCGCTGTCGGGGTCGGCGCCCAACACGCTGCGCGCCAGCATGTCGTAGCCGAGGTCGATGCGTTTGGGCGGGCCCGTCGTACCACTGGTCAGCATCCGGACCGCGACGCCGGCCCGAGCGATGGGAACTCCGCCATGGCGCACGGGGCCGCCCTCCAGGCAAGCCGAGATCGCCAGCATCCGGGTCCCCGGCGGGACGTGCGCGGCCAGGTCGTCGGCCTCGCCGATGATCAACGGCAACTCCAGCGCGGCGACGTCGGCGCGCGTGCGCTCGTCCCCGCGCAAGGGGTTGATGGTGACCACCGTTCCGCCGCCCAGCAGCACCCCGAGGAAGGCCGCCACGTGGCCGGGCCGGTTGCGCAGCAGCATCCCGACTTCCGGGCCCGGGCCGGCCTGCGAGGCGGTGCGCCGCGCCGCATCGCCCACCTGCCGCCACGAGTGCCATTGGCCCGCAAACTCAATCGCGTGCGCGTCCGGTTGCAGATCCAGCACGTGGGCGATGCGCTGACTGAGCGGGTGACGCACCATCAGCGGATCTTCGGTTCGCCCGCACCGGCCTTGCCCCGCTGGGCGGCGAGTTCGGCCGTACCGAGCGGATTGCCCAGCCGGGTGTAGATCAGGCCCTGCTCCATGGCCGCGCGATAAGGCTTGTCGAGCGACTCCCAGATCGCCTTCACCGTGCCCTGGGTCGCGGTCGGTGGCTTGGCGGCGATGGTCGCGGCGATCTCGTGCGCGCGGTCCCAGAGCCGGTCGGCGGCGACCACCTCCGATACCAATCCGATTCGCAACGCGGTGTCGGAGCTGACCCGTTCGTCGTTGCCCATCAGCGCGATGCGCAAGGTCTCGCCCAGGCCGATGCGCCGCATCAGGCCGATCGGCTCCAGCGCGCAGACCAGGCCGGCCGACACGTGCGAGTCGAAAAAAGTCGCGTCCTCCGAGCAGATGACGACGTCGGATTCGTTGATGAAGTAGAAGGCGCCCGCGGTGCAGATGCCCTGGACGGCGCACACGACCGGCTTCCACATCTTTTGCCACTTCGGGCTGAGGGCCTCGCCGGGATCCTCGTGGTTCCAGATGTTTTCGGGCTGCCCGTACGGTGTTTTGATGTCGAGCCCGGCGCTGAACGCGCGGTCACCGGACGCCCGCAGCACCACGGCGTTCACCGACTCGTCGAGCTTGACCGTGCGCCAGGCGTGGGCCATCTCCTCACACATGGTGCGGTTGAACGCGTTCAACTGGTTGGGCCGGTTCAGCGTGATGGTCGCGACCCGGTCGGTCGCGTCGATTTCGAGCAGGATCGTCTCGAACGTCATCGACACTGCCAATCCGGCGCCCGCTTCTCGACGAAGGCCTTGGGGCCCTCGAGCGCGTCCTCGGTCCGCAGCACGCGCTCGCGGAACGCTTCGGCGAGCATCTCGGCTTCGTGCAGCGGCAGATCGAGGCCCTTGAGGATCGCCAGCCGGGTTCCGCGCACGGCCAGCGGCGCATTGGAGTTGACGATCCCGGCGAGTTCGTGGGCGCGTTCGAGAAGCCGTTCGTGCTCGACGATTTCGCTGACCAATCCCAACTCGAAGGCCCGCTGGACACCCATCCGCTCGTGCTTGCCCAGTAACGCCATCCGCAAGGCGACCGAACGGGGGAGCACCCGGGCCAGCCGCACCAGCTCGCGCCCGGCCACCAGGCCGATGCTGACGTGGGGATCGAAGAACGTCGCTCGGTCGGACGCGATGACGATGTCCGACGTGGTGACCCAGTCGAGGCCCGCACCGCAGCACAACCCGTTGACGGCGGTCAGCACCGGTTTGGCCATCTGGCGGAATGGCGGTGTGCCCTCCTGGGGGGCCTCCCACTGTTCGTACGTCGACAGGTACGGCCGCTCGTAGACGACCTTGCCGTCGCCGGGAATGGCCTTGACGTCGGCCCCGGTGCAAAAGGCGCGTCCGGTGCCGGTGACGACGAGGACCCATACCTTGTCGTCGTTTTCGGCCTCGTCGTAGGCGGCCCGTAGTTCGGTGATCATGTGCGGGCTGAGCGCGTTGAGGGCATCCGGACGGTTCAGCGTGATGGTGGCGGTATGCCCGTCGACCTCGTAATTGATGGTGTCGAACGAGTCAGTAGGCATCCTGCTCCCTCATCGGCCGTGAAACTTCGGTGGTCGCCGCTCCCGAAAGGCCGCCAGGCCCTCCTTGAAATCGGCTGTCCGGCAGGATAGTTCGAGGTTGAACAGCTCCTGGGTCATGGATTGGGTCAGGGTCGCGTGCTGACCGAAGCCGAGCGCCTGCTTGGCCAGCCCGATCGCGGTCGTCGGCCCCGCGGCCAGCCGTTCCAGCAACTTTTCGGCGGTGTCATCGAGTTCGGCGGGGCTGACCGCTTCGTGGATCAATCCCCAATCGGCCGCGTCAACCCCGCTGACCTGCTCGCCCAGCAGCAGCATGCGCCTGGCCCGCGCCAGGCCCACCAGCCGGGGCAGCAGCCAGGTGGCGCCCGAATCGGGGCTGAATCCGCGGTCCACGAAGGGTTCCCAGAACACGGCGTCGGCGGCGGCGACGGTGAAGTCGGCGGCCAGCGCGAGATTGCAGCCCAACCCCGCCGCCCAGCCCCGCACGCTGCAAAGCACCGGTAGCTGGATGCTCGTGACGAGCTCGATGACGCGGTGAGCTTGGTGGGGGATGCGCCGCACCAGATCCCCGGTGCGCGGGCGCTGCCGGTCGTTGCCGGCGACCCAGTCCACCCCGGCGCAGAAGTCCTCGCCGCCCCGGATGTGAACGACGCGCAGCGCATCGTCGGCGGCGGCATCGGTCAGTGCCGCTACCAAGGCTTCGATCATGTTCTGGTTCAACGAGTTACGCCGGGAGGGGCGATCGAGTGTCACCCGCAACACCGCGCCCTCCCGGCGCAGTGTCACCGAGCCGTCGGCACCGGCCGCCTCGGCCTCCTGACTCACCGTCGAATCCGGCCTTTCTGCCGATACGGTTACCCATACAGTAGGCAATACGATTGATACGCTGTATAAGTTAGCAGGGTACGCTGCCGCCGGAAATAGCCGGGCCGGAACCCGAGCGAAAAGAGAGAAGCATGGCCTTGCAGGAGGGGCGAGCCGACGGGCAGGCCGCGCCCGAATCGACCAGCGCAGGCGACGCCCGATTCGGCGAGCAGCCCCTTGCCCAGACCGTGGCCGCCGCCGGCGCCATGCGGCGCCTGACCGCACTGCTGCTTTCGCTCGAACACCCGCATCCGACGGTGGATGCCATGGTGGCGAAGTTCGCCGAGTGGGAGCGCGAGCTGAGCGTCGCGGCGCCGGCCGACAACGCGCCGCGCATCGGTGACGTCCCCGACGATCCCCGACGTGTCTACCTCAACCACGCGACCGACATCGGCGCCTACAACCCCTGTTTTCCCCGGTATCGGTTCGACCACCTCGACGCCGAAAAAGCGGCCGGGCGAGTGAATTTCCCGCTGGCCTACGAGGGCCCCCCGGGATTGGTGCACGGCGGCTTCCTGGGTGTCTTCTTCGATTGCGCGATCCAACACCACAATTGCGTCACGGGTCTTTCGGGCAAGACGCGGTCGCTGGTCGTGACATTCCGCCGGCCGACGCCGGTGTTGACCGAGCTGCGGTTCGACATCGCCCGCTCGCAGATCGAACGCGGCATCGCCTCGACGGCACGGCTGCTGCTGGACGACGAAGTGCTCTGCACCGGCGAGGTGAACACGCTGGCTTCACCGCCGGAAAAGCTGACCGGATTTCGATTCGGCAGGCGGCGAAAGGAGTCCGACACATGACCGCCCCGGACGATCGCGTGCTGTTCGAAGTCGACCGCGATCGCCGGATCGCGACGATCACGCTGAACAATCCGGCGCAGCGCAACTCCTACGACGCCGCGATGCGCGAGGCGCTGGCCCGCTGCCTGGACCGGGTGGCCGAGGACGATGACCTGACGGTGGTGTTGTTGCGCGGCGCCGGTGGTGTCTTCTCCACCGGGGCCGACATGAACAACGCTTATGGCTGGTACGGCGAGCGGGGAGAAAAGGGCGAGGACGCGGCGGCAAAGCGCCGGCCCAGCCAGCGCCGACGACTCACGGTGGACCGCAAGTCATTTGGCTTCTACCACAACTTCATGGGCTTCCCCAAGGTCACGGTGGGCGAGATCGCCGGCTACGCGCTCGGCGGCGGCTTCGAGATGGCGCTGATGACCGACATCTCCGTGATCGCGCGCGATACGAAGATCGGGATGCCGGCGACCCGCTTCCTCGGCCCCGCGCTCGGCAGCCTGCACATGTTCTTCCACCGGCTGGGACCGGTGCTGGCGCGGCGCCTGCTGCTGACCGGCGACATCATCGAGGCGGGTGAGCTCGAACACCTCGGAATCTTCACCGACACCTGCGATTCCGCCGCCGTACCCGCGCGGGCGCGGTACTGGGCCGAGAAGGCGGCGAAGATGCCCGCCGACGGGGTGGTCATCGCCAAGGAGGCCTTCCGGCTCGTCGAACAGAGTCAGGCTTACCAGGGTGAGGAAGTCGCCAGCTATCTGTTTCACGCCTTCGGCACCAACCTGCAATTCGGGCCGGGCGAGTTCAACTTCGTCAAAACCCGCGCACAGCACGGAACCAAGGAGGCGTTCCGGCTTCGAGATGAGCACTTCGACGTGCCGGAACCCGAAGCGTGATAAGCGGATTGGCCGGCTAGCGCGCCGGGGCCTTAGTGCCCGCCCGCGACCCGGGTGACTTGGCGGCCTTGCGCTGCCGGGACGGCGCCGCCTTGCCGGCTTTCGCCCCCTTGCCCTCCTCGATCAGGCGGCTGGCGTGGTCGAGGATGCAGCCCAGGCCGTATTCGAAGTTGGTCTCATCGGGAGCGCCGATCCGATGACCGATCCGGCTCACCTGGGCCAGCAGCGGGGTCTTCTCGGGATCGATGGCAACCGCATCCTCGATCGCGCGCGCGCCATCGTCGGTGGATTGGTTCTTCTCGTACAACCGCTGCAGCACCACCGACCCGCGCACGTGCACCGAAACCGCCGAATACGTGTCGAAGGCGTCCTCCGGCGACAACCCGGCCTCGACCAGGTTGGCGATCGCCTTCTCCATCTCCTCGGCACCCAGCCGCGCGGCCTTCGGGCTGAGCGCGGCGCGAATCAGAATCAGGTCGCACAGAATTGGGTTGCCCATGAACGTCTTACGCATCAGGCGCGCGTGGTTGCGCAACGTCTCGCGCCAGTCACTGGCTTCGACGTAGGGGGTCGCGAACACATACTTGCTCAACGCGCGATCGGTCATCGCGTTGAGCAGGTCGTCCTTCTTGCGGAAGTACCAGTAGATGCTGGTGACGCCGACGCCCAGATGTTTGCCCAGCAGCGGCATGCTCAAGTTGTCAATCGACACTTGTTCCGCGAGTTCGAATGCGCCACTGATGATGTCATCGGGATTGATGGATCCGCGTTCGCGTCGTTGACGCTTATCGGCGGTAGCTTGCTTTGCCACTACGGGCACCTCCATCACGATGTATCCTGGGCATGCGGTCGGCGAGCCCTGCCGACTCACCTGCGCATACGTAGGCGTATCGCCGCTCGACGATGACCGTCAACCGGCCTTCCGTGCGTTTTTCCATCTGCTACTGTAATACCTATCGTAGGCTTTTTGGTAACGAAGGCTGGACGGGCGAAGATGACCGGGCACAAGCCATTGAACGAGTCACCCGATAAGCCACGGGAATTGCCATGGATTTAGGCCTGGCGGATGCCGCAACGGCGGTCGTCGGCGGCAGCCGCGGGATGGGTTTGGCGGCCGCCCGTTGCCTCGCCGACGAGGGCGCCAGGGTCGCGGTCATCGGCCGTAGTCGTGACGCGCTCGACTCGGCGGTGGCCGATCTGCAGGCGCGCGGAAGCGCCGATGCGCTCGGGCTCGTCGCCGACATCGCCGACGCCGGCCAGGTCGACGCGGCGTTCGCCGAGCTCGACCGCCGCTGGGGCGGCGAACTCAACGTGCTCGTCAACACGGTAGGCCCGGGCGCGGCCGGCACATTCGACGATCTGACCGACGAGCAATGGCGCGAGGCCGTCGAAGACGGCGTGCTCGGGATGGTGCGCTGCGTCCGCGCGGCACTTCCGTTGCTGCGCAAGGCGCCATGGGCGCGGATAGTCAACTTCTCGGCGCACTCGACCCAGCGGCAGAGCGTCATGCTGCCCGCGTACACGGCGGCCAAATCGATGCTGACGAGCGTCTCGAAGAACCTCTCGCTGTTGTTGGCCAAGGACGAGATTCTGGTCAACGTGGTGTCGCCCGGCAGCATCGCTTCGGAGTCACTCGTCGGCTGGGCGAAGTCGGTGGGCGTGGACGGCGACGACCCCTACGCGCTGATGGACGCCATTGCCAAGCACTTTGGCCATCCCGCCCACCTGCCCCGGGCCGGCCTGCCGGAGGAGATCGGGCCGGTGGTCGCCTTCCTCGCGTCGCGGCGCAACTCCTACATGACCGGGGCCAACATCAACGTCGACGGTGGTTCGGACTTCACCTGAGGGTCCGGACCGGAGAAATTTCGGCTGAGGAGAAGGAGTCGACTGTGGCGACGGCACGTGAGGCGCGCGCTTGGGCGCGCGGGGCATTGCGGGGAATCGGTGACTCGCTCTACACCCCGTTCTGCGGCCAGGACGGCGACGACATCGACTGGGAGGCCTACCGGACGCTGGTTCGCTATTGCGTCGGCGACCTCGGGCACCCGATGCTGTGGTGCACCAGCGGCCTCGCCGAATTCTGGGCGTTGACCATGGATGAGCGAAAACGCTTGCTGGAGGTCGCAATCGAGGAGGGCCGGGCCGTCAACCCCGACCTCGTCGTGCAGGCGTGCACGGCGGCGATCACAGCGAAGGACTGCCTGGACCTGACGCTGCACGCCCAGGAGGCGGGCGCCGACATCGCCTACATCCAAACGCCGATGATGGAGGCGCACGGCGGGGAGGGCGTGCTGCGGTTCTTCAAATACATCGCCGCCCGCACCGACATCGCCCTGGGCATGTTCAACTCGCCGTCGTCCGGCTACGTGCTGACCGCCGCGGAAAGCGCGCGGATCTACGACGAGGTGCCCGCGGTGTGCGCCACCAAGGAGGGCGCCTTCCGGCCGGCGAGTAGCCGGCTGCTGCACCAACTGGCCCCCGGCTTGGTGCTCTGGGAGTGCGACAAGACGGTGTATCGCGCGGGATGGCTGCGCGACGGGATCGTCTGCCCGGCGCAGCTGGGCACGGCGGGCTATCTGTTCGAGACGCCGCAGCGGCGATTGTTCTCCCACTATTGGGATTTGGTGCAAAACGACAAGCTGCTCGAGGCCATGGACTTCGGCCGCGAGTCGGGACTGGACCAGTTCGATCTCGACATCGGGTCCTGGTGGACCTGCTATCCCGGGCGGCCGGATTACTTCACCCACTGGGGCGGCGCCTTCAAGTACGCCGCCTCGCTGCTGGGCCTGCCGATCGGTTCGTATCCGCATTCGCGGCCCCCGCAGGCGGAATTGCCGCCGGAAGCCAAGTCGCAGATCGAGCAGGCCTACCGCCGCCTGGGACTCATCGGCGCGTAGGGCCGCCAAACCGATTGGTCCACAGGGAAATAACGAGAAGCCCGGCCACCTTCGGTGACCGGGCTTCTCGTCAACCGTTACTGTTCGGCCTTCTCGCGCGCCTCGGCGGCCTTGGCCTTGGCGCGGGCCTTCTCCGCCGCGGCTTCCTTCTTCGCCGCGCTGCGCTGCGCGTCGGCCTTGTCCTGCTGGGCCTGACCCTCGTTGACCAGGTCGTTGCGGCCGATGATGGTGCCGACGATCTCCTTGGCCTTACCGAACACGGCCTCGACGATGCCCTGGATGGCCTCGATCGGACCACTCTTGGCGTCAACCATTGCGTTCCCCTCCGTATTTATTGGGTATCCCCGTTTGCTTTCCCGATTGCCCGCCGTGGGCAAACGTGGATGGGACGTGGCGCTCGCCACACCCGCCGGCGCGAACCGATCCGGGGTGTCGGTGGCGGCGGTCGGACTCGCGGTTCAGTGACGCGAAAGCCGCAGTTCGGCCGGGGTTCTCACGCGCGTAGCGGCGGTTGTGGAAAACGGTACCGATAGGTATACAGTATGCGTACAAAATATCGCGCAATCCGGTACGCGATCGTGAGGAGGTATCGGGGGAGATGTCCGGCAGCGACGGCGCTTCCGAAGGCGCAGTGCTCTACGAGGCCACCGGCAGCGGCGTCGCGATCCTGACCTTCAACCGTCCGGACCGGCTCAACGCCTGGGGCCCGGACATCGCAGCCGGGTTCTACTCCGCCATCGACCGCGCCGAACGCGACCCGGCCATCCGAGCGATCGTGCTCACCGGCCGGGGCAAGGGATTTTGTGCGGGCGCGTATCTGGGCACGCCGAGCTCCGCGCCGACCTACGGGGACACGATGGAACGGGCGAGTCAGACCAACCTGGCCGAACTGGTCGGGGAGCGCCCGCCGCATTTCGTGACCACGCTGCGCAAGCCCGTCATAGCGGCGATCAACGGCGCCTGCGTCGGCATCGGATTGACCCAGGCGCTGATGTGTGACGTCCGGTTCGCGGCCGCCGGTGCGAAGTTCGCCGCCGTGTTCGCCCGGCGCGGGCTGATCGCGGAGTTCGGCATCTCTTGGATACTGCCGCGCCTCACCACCTGGGGTGTCGCCCTGGATCTGCTGTTGAGTGGGCGCACCTTCCTCGCCGAGGAGGCGGCCGAGCTCGGCCTCGTCAAAGAAGTGGTGGCGTCCGAGGACCTGATGAAGCGCGCGCTGGACTACGCGGAGGACATCGCCCGCAATTGCTCGCCGGCTTCCATGGCAGTGATCAAGCGGCAGGTGTACGGCGACGCCACCCGCGATGTCGTCGATGCGACGTCGCGCGCCGAGGTGTTACTGCACGAGGCGATGCCGCGGCCAGACGTCATCGAAGGCATCACCAGCTTCCTCGAGAAGCGGCCCCCGCAATTTCCCTCGCTCAACTCGACCGACGCTTAGTGTCGCGTTAAGGCCGGAAAGGATGATCATGGCCACCTTGGGTTATCAAGCGATTGACGTCGACAACCATTACTACGAGCCGCTGGACGCCTTCACCCGCCATCTCGACAAGGCGTTCAAGAGCCGCGGCGTCCAGATGGTCACTCAGGGCAAACGCACTCTGGCCGTGATCGGCGGTCGCGTCAACCACTTCGTGCCGAACCCCACCTTCGATCCGATTATCGTGCCGGGTTGCCTGGATCTGCTGTTCCGCGGGGAGATCCCCGAAGGTGTGGACCCGGCGTCGCTGATGAAGGTCGAGCGGCTCGCCGAGCACCCGGAGTATCAGAATCGCGACGCGCGGATCGCGGTGATGGACACCCAGGACATCGAAAGTGTGTTCATGCTGCCGACTTTCGCGTGCGGGGTCGAGGAGGCGCTCAAGCACGACATCGAGGCGACGATGGCGTCGGTGCACGCGTTCAACCTGTGGCTCGACGAAGACTGGGGCTTCGACCGGCAGGATCACCGCATCATTGCCGCGCCGATCATCTCGCTGGCCGATCCGGAGAAGGCGCTCGTAGAGGTGGAGTTCGTGTTGGGGCGCGGCGCCAAGCTGGTGCTGGTGCGCCCGGCGCCGGTGCCCGGCTTGGTCAAGCCGCGCTCGCTGGGGCATCCCAGCCATGACCCGGTGTGGGCCCGGCTGGCCGAGGCGGGAGTGCCGGTCGGATTCCACCTCAGCGACAGCGGCTATCTGCACATCGCGGCGGCGTGGGGTGGCAAGGCAACGTTCGAGGGCTTCGGCGCGAAGGATCCACTGGACAACGTGCTCCTCGATGACCGTGCCATCCACGACACGATGGCCTCGATGATCGTGCACGGCGTGTTCACCCGCCATCCAAAGCTCAAGGCGGTCAGCATCGAGAACGGCTCGTACTTCGTCCACCGGCTGATCAAGCGATTGAAGAAGGCGGCCAACACCCAGCCCCGTGACTTCCCCGAGGATCCGGTGGAGCAGCTGCGCAACAACGTGTGGATCGCGCCCTACTATGAGGACGATCTGACCGAGCTGGCCGACGTCATCGGCATCGACAAGATCCTGTTCGGTTCCGACTGGCCGCACGGCGAGGGCCTCGAAACTCCGGTCTCCTTCGCCGAGGAGCTCACCGGCTTCAGCGAAGCCGATGTCCGTAAAGTTATGCGCGACAACGCCCTTGACCTGCTCGGCGTTCCGGTCGCCTCGGCCGTCTAGCCGCCCACTATGAGCGAATGGACCGTGGGCGCCGTTCTCGACGCCATCGCCGACGTCGTGCCCGACCGCCTGATGACCGTGTGTGGCGACCGCAAGAGCACGTTCGCCGAATCCGCGCGGCGCACCAACCGATTGGCGAACTATCTGGGCGGCAAGGGTTTCGGTGTCTACGCGGCGCGTGAGGGCCTAGAGCGCTGGGAGTGTGGCCAGGACCGCATCGCGCTGCTGATGTACAACGACCTCTACCCGGACATGCTGATCGGGTGCCTCAAGGCCCGCACCGTCCCGGTGAACGTCAACCACCACTACTCGCCGCGGGAAATCCGCGACCTGCTCGACTACGTCAAGCCCCGCGGCATCATCTATCACCGCTCGCTCGGCGCCCGGTTCGCCGACGTGTTGCCGCCGGCCGGCACCGAATTGCTGATCTCCATCGACGACGGCAGCGGGGTTCCCCAGCTGCCGAGGGCGATTCCGCTCGACGACGCCCTGGCGGGCGCCAGCCCCGAGCGCGGGGACGAGGGGTCCCCGGACGACCTGATCATGATGTGCACCGGCGGAACGACGGGCCGTCCGAAGGGCGTGCTGTGGCGTCAGAGCGACATGTACGTGTCGTCGATGGTGGGCGCCGACCATGCCAGCGTCACCGAGATCCACGACAAGGTCGCCGGTGGCGGACAACCGTGGTTCGCGGTGTCTCCGCTCATGCACGCCGCCGGCATGTGGACCGCCTTCGCCGCGCTGTGCGCCGGCCTGCCCGTGGTGCTCTACGACGACCGCAACAAGCTGGACGTGCGGTCGGTGTGGGAGACCGCCGAGCGCGAGAAGGTGGGCATGATGACGATGGTGGGCGACGCGTACGCCGGGCCACTGATCGCCGAGCTGCGCGCGCGCAACTACGACCTGTCCGCGCTGCAGGCGATCGGCACCGGGGGAGCCGCGACCAACGCGAGACACAAACGCGCACTGATGGAATGCCTGCCCCACATCACCATCATCGAGGGCTACGGGTCGTCCGAGAGCGGCAACATGGCGTTCGGGCACAGCCGCGAGGGGACCGCCAGCGAAACGTTTCAGCCCAGGGAGGGGGCCACCGTGGTGTCGGCCGACCGCACCCGGTTCCTGCGTCCCGGTGAGCGGGAGATCGGCTGGGCCGCCCGGACCGGCCGCATTCCGCTCGGTTACTTCGGCGACGCGGAGGCCACCCAGCGGACGTTCCCGCAAATCGAGGGTCAGCGGGTGGTGATACCGGGCGACCGGGCATCGCTCGAACCCGACGGCACCATCCGCCTGTTCGGCCGCGACTCGCTGGTCGTGAACACCGGTGGGGAAAAGGTTTTCGTCGAAGAGGTCGAGGAAGTGCTGCGCGCGCAGCCGGGCGTAGTCGACGCCCTGGTCGTCGGGCGTCCGAGCGAGCGGTGGGGGCAAGAAGTAGTCGCCCTCGTCGCGGCGCACCCGGATGCGCGCCTGCGCCCAGACGCCCTGCACGACGCGTGCACGGCGCAACTGGCGCATTTCAAGGCGCCCAAGGCCGTCATCTTCGTCGAGCAGATCGAACGCCTCGGCAACGGCAAGCCCAACTACCGGTGGGCCAGAGAGCAAGCCACCCAACACATGCCGGTGACCGCGCTGGTTCCGTCCGACCCCGAAGGAAGTCATGAACACCAAAGCGATTGACTGCCTGGTGAACGTCCACTTCGGGGAGGCCGAATCCCAGCCGACGTGGATGCTCAAGGTCAGGGACGACTATTTCAAGGGCCCCGAATCGATGTTCGCACCGGTCGACCTCTCCGAATTGCTCGCCGAGATGGACGAACAGGGTGTGCGCAAGGCGATCCTGATGGACTCGCTCGCGAACCCGTCCACGACCGCGCGCAAGTTCGTCGAAGCGAGGCCCGACCGGTTCGCGCTGGCCATGGGTGGGGTGAACCTGCTGCGCCCGGTGCGGTCACTGCGCGAGCTGACGGCCGTCGCGGGGGAGCTGCCCGTCGCGTATGCCGTAGTGGGGCCGAGCTTTTGGGGTGACGGCCAGTACCCGCCCAGCGACGCGGTCTACTACCCGCTCTACGCCAAGTGCGCCGAGCTCGATCTCCCGCTGTGCATCAACACGGGCATCCCGGGACCGCCCATACCCGGCGAGGTCCAGCACCCCATGCACCTCGACCGGGTATGCGTGCGCTTTCCCGAACTGCGGCTGTGCATGATCCACGGCGCCGACCCGTGGTGGGACGTCGCTATCCGATTGCTGCTCAAGTACGCCAACCTGCGGCTCATGACCTCGGCGTGGTCGCCCAAGCGGCTGCCGGAGAGCCTGCTGCACTACATGCGCACGCGCGGTCCGAACAAGGTGATCTACGCGTCGGACTGGCCGGTGTTGCCCATGCGGCGGGTCATACCGGAAGCCCGTGCGCTGGATCTACCCGCCGAGGTGCTCGACAACTACCTTTACAACAACGCGCAGGACTTCTTCTTCGGGAAGGACGAGTAACGATGGACCGCTTCGAACTACGCAGACTGGACTACAGTCTGTCCCCCGACCATGTGGCCCTGCAGGATGCGTACAAGCAGTTCTTCAAGACCCACTGTTCGATCGAAACCGTCCGCGCCGCAGAGCCATCGGGTTTCGATAAGAACCTGTGGGAGAGGCTGTGCGGGATGGGCGCGACCACGATGGCGCTGCCCGAGGCGTGCGGCGGGGACGGCGCCACCCTGGTCGACCTCACCCTGGTGGCCGAGGAACTCGGCCGGTCGTTGGCGCCGGTGCCGTGGATCGACCACGTCTGCGCCGCACGGCTGCTGGGGCGTCTGGGCGCCGATATCGCCGGGGTCGCCGAGGGAGACCGGCTGGTCGCGCTCGACCCGCGCATCGATGCCGGCCGCGGCCCGCGGCTGATTCCCTCCGGGTCGATCGCGGATGAGATCATCGTCCGCGATGGCGACGAAGTCGTGTGCCTGACCTTCGCCACCCGCCCGGCGAAGGTCGACAACATCGGCCGCCTGCCGATGGCCTGGGTGGACCCGGCCGCGGCGGATACGCGTGAGACCCTCGCCGACGGGCCCGAGGCGACGGCGACTTACCAACTGGCGCTGGACGAATGGCGGCTGTTGACCGCGGCGGCGCTGGTCGGGCTGGTGGAGGAGACCATGACCATCGCCGCCGAGTTCGCCAAGACCCGGTACACGCTGGGCGTGCCCATCTCGACGCTGCAGGCGATCTCGCATCCGCTGGCGAACATGGCCATCACCGTCCAGGGCGGGCGCAACCTGGCCCGGCGCGCCGCCTGGTTCCTGGACAACGAGCCCGGCGAGCGACCCGAATTGGCGCCATCCGCATTCGTTTTCATGGCCGAGGAGGCCGCCAGGGCGGCGACCATGGCCGTGCACATCCAAGGCGGACTTGGGGTCTCGTCCGAAGCCGCCGCGACGGCGTACCTCGTGCGCGCCCGGGGATGGCCACTTGCGGGCGGCGATCCGGGCACCGCGGCCCGGCGCGTCGCCGAGATCGTGACCGCCCGCGAGGCCCAGCCGGCCTAGGAAGGAGCGCATCATGGATTTCTCCCGCGTCGAGCTCTCCGACGAGGACAAGGCATTCCGCGACGAGGCGCGCAGCTTTCTGGCCACGCACATGACCGAAGAGGTCAGGCGTCGGGACCGGGAGACGGGCGATAATTTCGACGAGGGCCTGCACCTGAAGCTCGGCGCCGCAGGGTATTTGGCCGCCGAGTGGAAGCCGGAATCCGATGGCGGCTTCAGCCGCGTGCGGCGCCGCGTCTGGGAATTGGAGAAGCGGCGGGTGCACGTGCCGTGGGTGACGTGGGGCACCACCGCGATGGTGGCCCGTTCGGTGGACAAGTTCGGGTCGCCGCAACTGCGCGAGGAGGTGCTGCCGAAGGTCTTCAGCGGCGAGGTGCGGTTGTGCCTCGGCTACACCGAGCCCGAAGGCGGCTCCGATGTGGCCACCTGTAAGACGCGCGCGGTACGCGACGGGGACGAGTGGATCATCAACGGCTCCAAGATGTTCACCACCGGCGCCCACAACTGCCAATACGTTTTCCTGATCACCAACACCGCCCCCGACGCGCCGAAGCACAAGAGCCTGACCATGTTCCTGGTCCCGCTGGATTCGCCCGGCATCGAGATCCAGGGCATCCGCACGGTGGACGGCGACCGGACCAACATCGTCTATTACAGCGACGTCCGGGTGGACGACAAGTACCGGCTGGGCGAGGTTAACGGCGGCTGGACGGTGCTGCGCGAACCGCTCAACGTCGAGCACGGCGCCGTCGCCGCCGCGCCGGACGGGCTGCAGGACACGTCAATCATGATGCACCAGGCGGGATTTCTGTCTCAGGCGGTGGACCGGGCCGCGGCGGCCGTGACACGGTCCGACGGGGACGGGCGCCGGCTCATCGACGACAGGTCCGTCGCGTATCGGCTGGGTCGCTGCGTCGCGCGGCTGGAGACGGCGCTGGCCACCCCGAGCATCTTCGGTCGGGTCGCCATCGCGCAGACGATGCGCGACATCTCCCCGGAACTCATGGACATCCTCGGGGCGGCGTCCATGCTGTCGTTCGGTACGGAAGGCGCCGCCGACGACGGCAGCGCCGAATACGCGTACCGGTTCGCCCCGCTGGTGGGCATCTATGGCGGCACGCTGGAGGTGTTCCGCAACATGATCGCCCAGTACATGCTCGGTCTGGGCAAGCCCAATTACTCGCCGCCGGTCAAGCAGGTATCGTGATAGCGCTCGGCGAGGCGCTCAGGTCGTCAGGATGCTCGCCGCGGCGGTGCCCGGCGCGCCGTAAAGCTGAGCGAACCCGACGCGCGGCCCGCCCGGCACCTGGCGATCGCCGGCCTGGCCGCGGAGCTGCAGCACCAGTTCATGGATTTGGCGCAGCCCCGACGCCCCGATCGGCTCGCCGTTCGCGATGAGCCCGCCGTCGGTGTTGATCGGCATCGATCCGCCGATCTCGGTGGCACCTTCGGCCAGTAGCTTTTCCTGCTCCCCGTCGGCGCAGAACCCGCACTCGGCCATGTGGATGATCTCCGCGCCGGCGTCGGTGTCCTGCAGCTGGATGACGTCGACGTCCTCCGGTGCCACGCCGGCCATCTCGAACGCTGCGCTTGACGCGTAGACGGTCGGTGAGACGTCCTCGTCGACCGGGGCGAAGGTGGTGTTGACCTCGTAGGCGCCGTAGCGACGGGTGCGCACCTGAACCGCCCGCAAGAAGATCGGCGTGCCGGTGTAGCGGTGGGCGATGTCCGCGCGGCACATCACGACGGCGGCGGCGCCCTCGTCGGGCGCGCAGAACATGTACTGGGTGAGCGGGTAGTTCAGCATCGCCGAGCTGAGGATGTCCTCTTCGGAGATCGGCTTGCGGCGAAAGGCGCATGCGTTCAACGCCCCGTTGCGGAAGTTCTTGGCGGCCACCCGCGCCAGCGTCCGCTGCGAGACGCCGTGCTCGTGCAGGTAGCGGTTGGCCTTCATGCCGAAGAACTTGGTGGTCAGGTACTGCCCGTTCTCGGCGTACCAGCGCGGCATCCCCACCAGGGCCGGGTCCTCGGTGAACGCGCCGCGCGGGTGCTTGTCCATGCCGATGGCGATGCCGATGTCGTAGTCGCCCAACCGGATGCCGTCCGCGCACGCCTTGGCGGCGCTGGCCGCCGTCGCGCACGCGTTGAACACGTTGGTGAAGGGGATGCCCGACAAGCCCACCATGGCGACGATCGCGTCCGGGTTGGCCACCGTCCAGCTTCCCCCCGTGGCGGCTTGAATGTCCTTCCACTCGATGCCGGCGTCGGCGACCGCGAGTTGGATTGCGTCCGCGGCCATTTCCATGGCGGTCTTGCCCTCGAAGCGGCCGAACGGGTGCAGCCCCACACCGATGATGGCCACGTCATTCGTCACGCAATGGCTCCCGATTCCTTCAGCTCTTCGATGCGGTCCCAATCCATGCCCAGTTCCATCAACACGATCTCGGTGTGCTCGGAGGCCTGTGGCGCCCGTGTGGTCACCAGCGGCTCGTGATTGAACTGCACGGGTCCGCGCACGACGCGGAAAGGCTTTCCGCCGCTGGCCAGTTCGACCTCGCTGACCATGTCGTTGGCAAGGGCCTGCTCGTCGTTGGCCAGGTCGAGCAGGCTCTGGAATGGCGCCCACTGACCCTTCATCGTCTTCAAATGCGTCCGCCAGTAGTCGAAGGGCTTGGCGGCGAAGGCCTTCGCGATCAGCTCGGCGGCCGCCGCGGCGTTCTGTATCAGCGGGAGCACCTCGGAGAAGCGCGGATCGTCCGCGGCCTCGGGGATGCCGAGGTGGGAGAAGGTGTCGCGGATCAAGCCGGTCGGGCTGATGATGCACAAGTTGATCGTGCCGCCGTCGGAGGTCAGGTAGTTGCCCATGAAGGGGTTCACCGACATCGCGGCCGCGGAGCCCGGCATGAACGTGCGCATCACTTCACCGGTCTCCATGCCTTGCGTCATGCTCGCGCCCGCCGCCCACCAGGCGGTGCTCAACAACGACACGTCGAGCTCGAGGGCCTCGCCGGTGCGCTCGCGATGCAGCAATGCGGCCGAGATGCCGCCGGCGATGAACATGCCGCCGATGGAGTCGCCGAACGCGGGAATGCCTTGTCCCAGTGCGCCGCCCAGCTCCTCGGGCGTCAACGCGTAGCCGATGCCGCTGCGCGTCCAGAACGCCGTCCCGTCATAACCGCCCACGTCTCGTTCGGCGCCCTTGTCGCCGTACGCCGAGCCGCGGGCGTAGACGATGTTGGGGTTCACCGCGCGGATGTGTTCCACGTCGAACTTGTGCTTTTGGCGTTGCGCCGGCATGTAGTTGGTGAGAAACACATCGGAGGTCTTCGCCAGTTCGTAGATCACTTCCTGGCCGCCCGGCGTGGAGACGTCGATCCCGACGCTGCGCTTGCCCCGGTTGGGATGCTCCATCAGCGGATGGCGCTCCGGGTCGACCTGGATGCCGCCCATGTTGAGGAAGCCCCGCTGGGTGTCGCCGCGCAGCGGGTGTTCGACCTTGATGACGTCCGCGCCCCAATCGGCCAGGATGGCGCCCGCGGCCGGGACGAAGGTGAATTGCGCAAGTTCGAGGACCCGGAAGCCCGACATCACTTTGACCATTTTCGGACCCTACTTCGCGTCGAACGTCACGGGAAGCGCTGTCGGGGAACGGAACGGCTGACCGTGGATGTGTGGATCGTCGTCGGTGAGCAGCGCGACGTTGGTCACCCGATCCAGCAGGCACTCGACCGCCACGCGGGTTTCCAACCGCGCCAAGTGCAATCCCAGACAGGTGTGCTCGCCGGCGGCGAAGGAGATGTGTGGTAGGTGCTTGCGGAAGATGTCGAATTCTTCGGCGCGATCCCAGCGCCGCTCGTCGCGGTTCGCCGCCCCGATGCAGACCCCGACCACCGAGCGCGCCGGAATCTGAACGCCTTCCAGCTCCGTGTCCTCGGTGGCGAATCGCTGCACGGTGGTCAGCGGCGTCTCGAAGCGCAGCCCTTCCTCGATCGCCTGCGGCAAGAGCCCGCGGTCGGCCTGCACCGCGGCGAACTGGTCCGGATGAGTGAGCAGCAGGTATAGCAGGTTGCCCGAGGACCGGTAGGTGGTCTCCAACCCCGCGGGCAACAACAACCGCAGGAAGGAGTAAATGGCTTCGTCGCTGAGCTTTTCGCCGTCGATCTCCGCGGTGACCAGATCGCCGATGATGTCCTCGGTGGGAGCGGACTTGCGCTGTTCGATCTGCCCGACGAAGTAGTCCTTGAGCGCCGCCGACGCCTCGAAGGCGCGCTCATAGTCGACGTGGTAGCTGATCAATTGCACCGCGCGCTTGCGGAACTCCGGCAGGTCGTCGGCGGGCAGGCCCAAAAGTTGGGCGATGACGCGGGTGGGGAATTCGAAGGTGAAATTCCGGACCAGGTCGGCGTGGCCGCCGTCGATGAACTCGTCGATCAGCGCGTTGCAGATCGGCCGCACGATCGTGTCCTCCCAGCGGGCCAGCGCCTTGGACTTGAACGCCGCGGACACGAGGTTGCGGTGGTCGCGGTGCTTCTTTCCCTCCATCGCCAGGATGGTCGGCCCGATGAAGAGGCCGATCGTCTTGTCGTAGGGCGCCGAGCTGAACACCCGGCCGTCGCGGAACACCCTGTTCACCGCGTCGAACGAGACCGCGGAGTACTCGCGCTTGGGCATCAGCGCCTCGGGCGTCTTGGAGTAGTCCATCACCGTCCCCCGAAATACCCCGGCCTCGCGGCGCTTGCGGGCGAAGAAGGGGTACGGATCGCGCAGGCTGACGGTCTGGCCGTCGGCGTGAACGTCAGTCGTCACATCGAGGTCTCCAGATCTTGGGAACGGCAAGCCTTCGCGTAAGATCGTACTGTAATTCTTACAGTAGACAATATGGGCTGACCGTCGGAAGTCGCTCGCGTGGGTCGATCCGCCGGGCCGGAGTCCGCGAAGCCGCCTAGCCGTTCGCCGCCTGCTCGCGTGCCCAGCGGTAGTCGGCCTTGCCCGACGGGCTGCGCTCGATCGCCGGGCGGAACACGATCGCTTTGGGAAGTTTGTAGCGGGCCAACGATTGCGCGGCGTGCGCGATCAACTCGTCGGCGTCGGCCCGGGCGCCTGGCGTCACGGCGACGACGGCGACCACCTCTTGGCCCCACCGCTCGCTGGGGCGCCCCGCCACCAGCACGTCGGCCACGGACGGATGCGAGGCGATCGCGGTCTCGACCTCCTCGGCGAAGATCTTCTCGCCGCCCGAGTTGATCGTCACCGAATCGCGGCCGAGCAGTTCGACGCTGCCGTCGGCGCGGTGCCGCGCCCGATCTCCGGGAATCGCGTAGCGCACGCCGTCGATGACGGGAAATGTCTTGGCGGTCTTGGCCGCGTCGCCCTTGTAGCCGAGCGGCACGTAACCGCGCTGGGCCAGCCAGCCGATACCGTCGTGACCCGGATCCAGGATGGCGCCCAGGTCCTCGGCGGCCACGAAGGTGTCCGGCCCGGCGTTGAAGGTGCCCGTCGACACGGCCCCGGACGTCGACATGTGGTGCATCTGCGCGCCGGTCTCCGAGGAACCGACGCCGTCGACCACCACGGCGTTCGGCAGGACCTCGATCAACCGCTGCTTGACGAACGGGGTGAGCAGCGCGCCGCCGTTGGCCACCACGGCCAACGACGACACGTCCGCGATCCCCTTCTCGATCGCGGCAACCAGCGGGCGCGCCATCGCATCACCGACCACCGTCACCACGGTCACCCGCTCACGCTCGATGGTGCGGACGACCTCCTCTGCGTCCAGGTGATCGACCACAGCGGGGAAGACGACGGACTGCCCGGTGGTGATGGCCGTCATCACGCTCCACTGGGCCGCGCCGTGCATCAGCGGCGGCAGGATCATCAACTTGGTCCCGGGCCCGGCGACCACCCCGGCCGCGATCTCCTCGACCGAGCCGAAGGGCTCACCCGTCATCAGATTGCGCCCGCCGAAGGACGTCATGAAGATGTCGTGCTGGCGCCACAGCACGCCTTTGGGCATCCCGGTCGTGCCGCCCGTGTACAGGACGTACAGGTCGTCTGGGGAATGCTGCACCGGCGGTGGCTCCGGTGCGCAAGACGCGATGGCCGACTCGTAATCCACTGCACCGTAAAGCAATTCGTTGCCCGAGTCGTCGGCGATTTGGATCAGCACCCGCAGCTGGGGGAGATCGGGCAGGATCTCGGCCACCCGCGGCGCGAAGGCCGCGTGATAGACCAAGGCGGTCGCCCCGGCGTCGGCCAGCAGATAATGCAGCTCGCTCTTGACGTAGCGGAAATTCACGTTGAACGGGGCGACTCGGGCTCCGAACGCGCCGAGCAGCGCCTCGACGAATTCGTTCCCGTTGTACGCGTAGACGCCCAGCAGGTCCTGGCCGACCTCATGGCCGGCGAGCGCCGAGCGTTCGGTGCGGCACCCCAGCCCGCGGGAGTGCAGGTACGCGGCGAGGCGGTGTGAGCGTTCGATCACCTGTTGGTAGCTGTATCGCCGTGCGCCTTGAATCAGCAATTCCCGATCGGGTATTGCGGCCGCATCACCGGCATCGACGGCAGGAAGATCTTCATCTCCGCTACGCGGCCGGCCGCCGTCAGCGGCTCGTCGATCGGGGTGATGTTCCGGTAGTCGACGTGCAGGTACGCCGTTCGGGTGGGCGGCGTGCCGGCGGTGGAGACCACCATGCCGAGCAGCCAGTCGTAGAAGAGCGGGATCATGCCGCCGTGCACGGCGTTGTTCCCGCCCACGTGCGACCGGGTGAAATGCCCCGACATGGTGACGCCGCTCGGCCCGGACCCGGTGATGGTCCACGGCGGCATCAGGGGATGACCCAGGCCGGGTAGCTCGAGGACGCGGCCGGCCGGCGCCATGCCTTCGGGCACCTGATGGCCGTCGAGTAACGCACACGCGTTCTCGATGTGCCGGGCGGCGGCGGTCCACGCCGAACTGCCCGGGTTGCTGGCTACGGTCAGATCCTGCAGCCGGCGCAGCGCTGCGACGAATCGGCCCAGGCCGGGCGGCGCGTGGTCGGCGGGCCTGATGTCGGGGAATCCGCCGCGGACTCCGGGCTCGGTGTCGGTCATTTCCGGGCCCATGTTCGGAGCAACTCGTCGGTGGTGGTGATGGTCGCGAGCAGTGACAGGGTGTTGGCGATGATGGCCTCTCCGTATTCGGTGGGTATGCCGGCGACCGCATCGCGGGGCACGACGACGCGGTAGGCGGCGTTGACGGCGTCCATGACGACGTTGGGGATCGCGATGTTCAGGGACACGCCGACGACGACGATGGTGGACACCCCGAGGTTGCGCAGTACGGCGTCCAAGTCGGTGCCGCCCATCGGTCCGACGCCGTGCCAGCGGCTGAGCACCAGATCGCTTGGCTCCGGTCCCAATTCGGGCAGCAGGGTGGCCCCCGGGGTGCCGGGGGTGATGTCGACCTGCCCCTGGCCCATGGCGAAGATCCTCGCGTTGTGATTGGAACCGAGGCCGTCGGGCCGCCGCCGCACCAGGCAGTGCACGACGCGGACGCCGGCGGCGCGGGCCACGGGCAGCAGCCGCACGATGTTGGGCAGCGCGACCCGGCGCGCTTCCTCGGCCAGCATGGCCAGGCCGGCGTCGGGCCCGACGACCGCCCCCTGGCACTCCTGGGTGACGATCGCGGTGTGCTCGGGCGCCGCGATTTCGGCCAGTTCGCCTGTCATGCCGGCGCGCTCACCCCCGGCCCGACGTCATAGAACTGTGTCGCCCACTTACGCAGTGCCATATACCCTTTCGCGTCCACCTTGGAAAGCGCCGGATGCTCCACGTACTTCTGGTAGCGCCAGATTCGCAGGTCGTCGAAGACGGTGGACAGGAACTGCTTTTCGATCACTTCGCGCAGCTTGCCCTCCGGTACGTCGGAATCATCGCCGGGAACCCGCGGCCACCAGATCGAGTAGAACAGGTCCGAACACTCGTCGTCGACCGGTGTGCAGGTGAAGATCAGCCGGTGGTTCTGCGCCCCCTCGAAGACGCTGATCGCCCCGCCGAGGCCGAACAGGTGGCTGTGGAACCGCAACGCGAGGTCCTCGGGGTCGTCGCTGCGCGCGTCCGGCCAGCCGGCGACAAACTGCCATTCGTGGTCGACGATCTTGTAGTCCAGGACTCGCGGTGTCACCGTGGCGTGGTGCACGTATTCGAAATGGGCGCTGTCGGGGGCGTTTTCGGCCACGATCTGGGGATGCACCGGCTCGCGTTCCGCGCGCCGGGAGAATTCCGGGTACGCGCGGTAGTAGGCCGCCGGGTCGGTCTCGAATTGCGGGAATTTCAAGAAGATGTCGGGCATTTCCCACTGCGGCTCTTTGCCGTCCGGGTGATGCCAGATGAACACGCAGTCGTACTGTTCGCGCACCGGGTACACCCGCAGCCGCAGCGCACGGTTGGGGCGGTCGGGTTGGTAGGGGATGTACCGGTTGGTGCCGTCGGGGCCCCACCGCCAGCCGTGGAACGGGCATTCGACGCAGTCGCCCAGCACCTTGCCGCCGTGGCCGATGTGCGCGCCGAGGTGTTTGCAGTGCGCCTCCAGGACGTGCAGCTCACCGGATTCGGCGCGGTAGGCGACCAGGTCCTCGCCGAAGTAGTGCAGCGGGCGCACCTCGCCGACCGGGAATTCGGGCGACCACCCGACCATGAACCACCCGGTGACCTTCCAGGTGAAGGGCACTTCCACGCCGATGCCTCCGATTGCCTGATACTAAGTCCGTTACAGTATAGATTTCAGCAGTCCGGTCCGCGCACGGCAAGGAGCGAAATGACACAGGCGGCTGCCGTCACCCTCGACGTGGCGGTTTCCGCGGCGGGTGCCGACCCGAAGACGGCCCCACCGCTGGAGGGCGTCGACGACTTCGCGCCGATGGTCCTGGGTGGGGCGGCGGCATGTCGAAGGTAACGCAGGGCTTTGAACTCGCCAGGGACGCGACCCGTGAGCTCGGCATGTTGCTGCCCCGCACGGTGGCCGGGCTGAGCGCATCGACCGGCTGGGCGCCCGTGTCGCCACGCGGTGTGCGCCAGTTCGGCGAGGTCCTGCTGGATGAGCTTGTGCTGAGCGGCTTTTCACTGATTGGCGGGCAGCCGGCGGCGATGCGGCCGCTGGAGGGCTGCGCGGCCGCCGCAGAGGAGTTGTCCGCCCTGGGCATCGACCGCGCGCACGCGGACCCGCCGCCGTTGCGCCCGAGCTCGGTGCGGCGCCGCCGCATCGGAAATCTCGCGTACGAGCGGATGAAGTTCGAGCACGACCCGGGGTTGCCGACAACGCTGGCGGCCGAGGGCCTGAGCGGACCCGCGCGGGCGGTCGTGCACCTGTGCCGGCATACCGACGGCCCGAGGCCGTGGCTGATCTGGGTGCACGGCGCCGGCCAGGGCGGCACGGAAGACCTCTTGCTGAGCCGCATCGGCCGCATACATCACCAGCTCGGCTTCAACGTCGCCATGCCGGTGCAGCCCGGCCACGGCTGCCGGCGCGGCGAATGGCCGGCCTACCCCGACATGGACCCCCTGGGCAACGTCGCCGGGATGATGCGCGCGGTCTCGGAGATCCGGGCGGTGGTGCGCTGGGCGCAGCCGCAGGCGACCGCCGTTGTGGTGGCCGGGATTTCGATGGGAACCCCAATCGCCGCGCTGGTCTCACACCTGGAGCGGCAGATCGATGCCGTCGCGCTGTACACGCCGATCCTCGGCCTCAACGCGATGATCGCCCGGCACCTGGGCCGCTGGGGATCGTCGCGGGACGGGTTCCGGGAGCTGTTGGCGTCCCCGGAGGTGGCGAAGCTGACCTCGGTGATCGATCCGCTGCAGGTCGACCCGGCGCCGGCGCCGGACCGGCGGCTCATCGTCGGCGCCTGGCACGACCGGATGGCGATGCGCGAACCCGCGGTCGCGTTGCAGCAGCGCTGGGGCGGCGAGCTGTACTGGTATGACGGCAGCCACGTCGGACACATCTTCTCCCGGCGGGTGCAGCGGGTGACCGACCGATTCCTGCGCCGCGTGGCCGGCTGATGGCGGCCACGCGCACGGCCCGCGAGGTGGTGGAGCTCTACAACTTGGTCGCCTGGAACGAACGCGATCTGGCGCTCGCCGAGGAGCTGTTCGCCGACAACGTGATCCGGCACGAGGTGGGCGAGGCGCACACGCTCACCCGTGAGCAGGCGGTCGCCCGGATCAAGGACGTCTGGGCGATGTTCGACCAGCTGCGTTTCGACCTGAACGTCGTCGCGGCGGGCGATGACGGCGAGCACGTCGCGATCGTCTACGACTCGTCGATGACCACCAAGGACGGCGCCCAAACCAACGTCGGCAGCATCGAGGTGTTCCGCGTCGTCGACGGGCAAATCACCGAAGTCTGGAATTGCGGCTACCGGCAAGGAGTTTGGAGTTGAGCGAGCGCACCCTGGATGAATTGGGCTACTACCTGCTGGCGGGTGCGGGCGGGGAGGGGCCGGCGACGCTGGTCGACGAGGCCCGCCGCGGCGAGGAATTGGGCATAAGCACCGCGTTCATCTCCGAGCGTTGGAACGTCAAGGAAGCCTCATCCCTGGTCGGGGCGGCGTGTGCCGTGACGACCAGGATGCAGATCGCCACCGCGGCAACCAATCACAACACCCGCCACCCGTTGATCACCGGCTCGTGGGCCACCACCATGCACCGGCTCTCCGGCGGCCGTTTCACGCTGGGCATCGGCCGCGGCATCGCGGCGATCTACGGGGCGTTCGGCATTCCGGCGGTCACCACCGCGCAGATGGAGGACTGGGCCCAGGTGATGCGCCGCCTGTGGCACGGCGAGCTGATCTTCAACCACGAGGGGCCGATGGGCAAGTACCCGATCCTGTTCCTCGATCCGGACTTCAACGAGGACATTCGATTGGCGCTGGTGGCTTTCGGGCCGAACACGCTGGCGCTGGGCGGCCGGGTGTTCGACGACGTCATCTTGCACACTTACTTCACCCCGGAGACGCTGCAGCGCTGCGTCAAGACCGTCAAGTCCGCCGCCGAAAAGGCCGGCCGCGACCCGGACAGCGTGCGGGTCTGGTCCTGTTTCGCTACGGTCGGTGACCACCTTCCCGAGGAGCTGCGGCTGAAGAAGACGGTCGCGCGCCTCGCCACCTACCTGCAGGGCTACGGCGACCTGATGGTGCGCACCAACGACTGGGATCCCGCTGTGCTGCAACGCTTCCGGGAAGACCCCGTGGTGACGTCGATCGCCGGTGGGATCGACCACAAGGCCACCGCGGAGCAAATCGAGCACATCGCGACGTTGATCCCCGACGAGTGGCTCGAGCCGTCGGCCACCGGGTCGGCCGGCCAATGCGCGGAACGCGTCCGCAAGGAGTTCGACTACGGCGCCGACGCGGTGATCATGCACGGCGCCACGCCGGACGAACTGGAGCCGGTGATCGCGGCGTACCGGGCGGGGGAGTAACGCCGGTCAGGGCATGATGACGGTCCGGCTGACCGGCTCCGCGGCGGCCTGCCGGCTGGACAGTCCACGAAGCAGCGCACCCAGTAAGGCATCCCGGGTCTCCCGGGGATCGATGAGTTCGTCGAATCCCAGATGCTCGGCCGAGCGATAGGACGCCTGCAGCTCGGCGTCACGCAGCTTCGCGGTGATGTCCTCACCGGCATGCGTCGCCCGGCCCAGCGCCGCCGCGCTCATGGCGCCCATGGTCGCGCCCGGGTAGGCGAAGGTCGCGCTCTGGTGATCGAAACCCAACAGCGACATGACCATGGAGCCGAATCCGTAGGCCTTGCGCAAGGTGAGATGCAGCTTGACCGTGGTGGCCGCGGTCTGGGCGGCGAACATCCGCGCGCCCGCGCGCAGCACCCCGCTGCGTTCGGAGCGGCTGCCGGGCAGCATGCCCGGGTTGTCGGCAAGGAAGACGATGGGTAGGTGGAACGAGTCGGCCACCATGATGAAATGCGCCGCCTTGTCCGCGGCGTCGGCGTCGATCGAGCCGGCGATCACCTGGGGCTGATTGGCCACCACCGCGACCGGATGCCCGCCGAGATGCGCCAGCGCGCACATGATCGCCTTGCCGTACTGTGGCTGCACCTCGAACCAGTCGGGCCGGTCGAAGATCACGTCGAGGACGGCGCGCATGTCGTACACGCGGCGGTTGTCGCGCGAGACGATGTCGAGGAGTTCGGGCGTCGCGCGTGGCTCGCTGTCCTCGTCCGGCGGTAGCGGCGCAGGGTACGACCACGCGCTGCGCGGGAAATACGACAGGTACCGCCGGATGTCGGCGATCACCGCCTCGTCGTCGTCGGCGACGTTGTGGATCACCCCGCTCGGCAAGGCGGTGACGGGCCCGCCGAGGTCCTCCTTCGAGATCTCTTCTCCGGTGGACTCTTTGACGACCGGCGGTCCGGCGGTGAAGATCGCGCCCTGGGCGCTCATGATCCGGAAGTCGCAGACCGGGGCGACGAGCGCGCCATGCCCGGCAGACGGGCCGAGCACGGCGGCGACGGTTGGCACCCGGCCCGAGCACTGCGCCTGGGCGAGCAGATCGGTCGGGGTGCGGCCGTAGTGTCCGCCGCCGGGGCGGAAGCCGGCGCCTTCCAGCAGCATCACCAACGGAATCCTGTCGCGCAGTGCGAGTTCGGCGATGCGGTAGCGCTTGGAGTTGCCACCGGGCCCGATGCTGCCGGCCATCGTGGTGAAGTCCTCGGCGCCCAGCATCACCGGCGAGCCGTCGATCAAGCCGGAACCGACGACGATCCCGTCCGCGGCCACCTGGCCCCCGACCAGGGTGCCGATCTCGCGGAAGGTCCCCGGGTCGAGGAGGCGCTCGATGCGCGCGCGGGCGTCGAGCTTGCCCTTGCCGCGGTGCTTGTCGAGCCGCTCCGGCCCGCCCATGTCCCGTGCGTGCTGACGGCGCCGCCCGAGGTCGTCGAGCGTTTCTCCCCAGTCCTGGGTGTTCGGCATGCCTATGTCCTACCTCATGCAGGTTCCGTCGCGCGACTAGATACGTGTGGTCACATACTGGATTGCTTACTGTAAAGTTACCCGCATGGCCGACGCTGCCCGCCTCAAGGTCGACGGGGGCATCCCCAATCAGCTGGCACGCGTGACCGACGCGGCCGTCGCCCTGGAACGAGAGGGCTACGACGGCGGCTGGACCGCCGAAACCAGTCACGACCCGTTTCTGCCGCTGCTGCTGGCCGCCGAGCACACGTCGCGGCTCGAACTCGGTACCAACATCGCGGTGGCGTTCGCCCGCAATCCGATGATCGTCGCGAACATCGGTTGGGATCTGCAGGCCTACTCGAAGGGCCGGTTCATCCTCGGCCTGGGCACCCAGATCCAACCGCACATCGAGAAGCGGTTCAGCATGCCGTGGAGTCACCCCGCGCGCCGGATGCGCGAGTTCGTCGCCGCCCTCCACGCGATCTGGTCGGCGTGGCAGGACGGCGGCAAGCTGCGCTTCGAGGGCGACTTCTACACGCACAAGATCATGACGCCGATGTTCACGCCGGAGCCGCACCCGTATTCCGCGCCCAGGGTTTTCGTCGCGGCGGTGGGCGAAGCGATGACCGAGATGTGCGGGGAGGCCGCCGACGGTCACCTGGGGCATCCGATGGTTTCCAAGCGGTACCTCGACGAGGTCACCATGCCGGCGCTGCTGCGTGGCATGCAGCGAGCCGGCCGGCGCCGCAACGACTTCGAAGTTTCGAGCGAGGTGCTCGTCGCGACCGGAGAGAACGAGGACGAACTGGCCGCCGCCACCGCCGCCGTGCGCAAGCAGATCGCCTTCTACGGGTCGACGCCCGCGTACCGCAAGGTCTTGGAGTTGCACGGTTGGGGCGAGGCGCAGACCGAACTGCACCGGCTGTCGCTCGCGGGCGAGTGGGACACGATGGGCTCGCTGGTCGACGACGAGATGCTGGCGGCCTTCGCGGTGGTCGGCCCGGTGGAAGACGTCGGCGCCGCCCTCAAGAAACGTTGCCGCGGCGTGGTCGACCGGGTGCTGCCGATCTTCTACAACGCCTCCGCGTCGTGTATCAGGTCCGCAATGAAGGAGTTTCGCGAGTGAGCACAACCACGGTAGACGAGTCCGCCAAGCTGTTGGCCGACCCCTTGGCCTACACCGACGAGCGGCGACTACACGCGGCGCTGACTCACCTGCGCGCCAGCGCACCGGTGTCCTGGGTTGAGGTGCCCAACTACCGTCCGTTCTGGGCGATCACCAAGCACGCCGACATCATGGACATCGAGCGCGAGAACATGCTCTTCACCAACTGGCCACGGCCCGTCCTGACGACCGCCGAGGGCGACGAGATGCAGGCCGCCGCGGGCGTGCGCACCCTGATCCACCTCGACGATCCGCAGCATCGGGTGGTGCGTGCGATCGGCTCCGACTGGTTTCGCCCAAAGGCAATGCGGGCGTTGAAGGTTCGCGTCGACGAGCTGGCCAAGATCTACGTCGACAAGATGATGGCGGCGAGCCCGGAATGCGATTTCGTCCAGGAGGTGGCGGTCAACTACCCGCTCTTCGTGATCATGTCGCTGCTGGGACTGCCCGAGGCCGACTTTCCCAGGATGCTCAAGCTGACCCAGGAGTTGTTCGGCAGCGACGACTCCGAGTTCAAGCGGGGCACCACCAACGAGGACCAGCTGCCCGCGTTGTTCGACATGTTCCAGTACTTCAACGGGGTGACCGCCGCGCGCCGCGAGCACCCGACCGAGGACTTGGCGTCCGCCATCGCCAACGCCCGCGTCGACGGCGAGCCGCTGTCCGACATCGACACGGTGTCCTACTACCTCATCGTCGCCACGGCCGGCCACGACACCACCAGCGCCACCATCTCCGGTGGGCTGCAGGCGCTCATCGAGAACCCCGACCAGCTCGAGCGGCTGCGCGACAACCTCGACCTGATGCCGCTGGCCACCGAGGAGATGATCCGCTGGGTCACCCCGGTCAAGGAATTCATGCGTACCGCCACCGCGGACACCACCGTGCGCGGGGTGCCCATCGCGGCGGGTGATTCGGTGCTGCTGTCCTACGTCTCGGCCAACCGTGACGAGGATGTCTTCGTCGACCCGTTCCGATTCGACGTCGGGCGCGACCCCAACAAGCACTTGGCGTTCGGATACGGCGTGCACTTCTGCATGGGCGCGGCGTTGGCCCGCATGGAGGTCAACAGCTTCTTCACCGAGTTGCTGCCCAGGCTCAAATCCATTGAGCTGACCGGTGATCCGGAGTTGGTCGCTACCACGTTCGTCGGCGGCCTCAAGCATCTGCCGGTGCGCTACGCGCTGGCCTGAGCGGCCCGCTTAGCGCGTGATCGCTACACTCCCCCGGGAGGTCTCGCAATGACGCGCAGGACGATCGTCATCACGGGCGCCAGCGACGGCATCGGCGCGGCCGCGGCCCGTCGCCTCAGCCGCACCGGCGACCGGATCGTCGTGGTGGGCCGCTCCCACACCAAGACCGCCGCGGTGGCCGCCGAATTGGACGCCGACTACTTTGTCGTCGACTACGCCGACCTATCCCAGGTGCGGGCGCTGGCGGACAAATTGCGTTCGCAATACCCGCGCATCGACGTTTTGCTCAACAATGCGGGCAGGATGGCCAGCAAGATCGAGCTGACGCCCGACGGCTATGAACGCACCTATCAGGTCAACTACCTGGCGCCGTTCCTGTTGACCACCCAATTGCTGGATGTGCTGCTGGAGTCCCGCGCGACGATCGTCAACACGACCAGCTCGTCGCACAAGCTGATCTTCCGTGCCACCGTCGACGACCTGGAGAACACCGCCAGCCGGCGGCCCGCCGCGGCCTACGCGTTGTCGAAGCTCGCAATCGTGTTGTTCACCAAGGAGTTACACCGGCGCTACCATTCCGGCGGCCTTTCCGTCGCGTCGGTGCATCCCGGCAATGTCAACTCCAACATCGGCATTGCCTCGGGTTCGCGATTTCTGGTGTTCATGCAGCGGTACACCCCGGCGGTGCTGTTCATTTCGAGCCCGGACCAGGGCGCCGAGCAGTTGGTGCGGCTGGCGTCGGGCACGCCCGTTGTCCAGTGGACGCCCGGCGCGTACTACGCCAAGCGCAAGATCGCCAAGACCAGCCGCCTGGCGGACGACCCGCGATTGGCCGCCGAACTGTGGGGGCGCACCGCGTCAAGGCTGGGCTGACGCACCCGCCAGGGTGATCTTCGATACCCGCTAGTATCTAACCGATACTGAAGGGTATGCTGCTGCACATGTCGCCTGTCAAACCGCATCGCACCCGCCCCACCCGGGGCGAGGTCCGCGACCGAATCCTGGATGCGGCGTCGAAGGTGTTCGCGGCCGAGGGTTTCGCCGGCGCCACCATCGACGCGATCGGGCAGGCCGCGGGCTTCACCAAGGGCGCGGTCTATTCCAACTTCGAGTCGAAGGACGAGCTGTTCCTGGCCCTGCTTGACCGCGAGTTCGAGCTGCGCGGCGAGCAGATCGCGATAGCGCTGGACCGCAGCGACGGCGACACCGCCGCGGCCGCGGGCGAGGTGAGCCGGTCGGTGCTCGACTCGGTCCGCGACCATTCCGACTATTACGTGCTGCTGGTCGAGTACTGGCTGCGCGCCCAGCGCGACCCGCAGCTTCGGGAACGCCTGATCGAGCGCCGCCGCGCCGCGGCCGACCAGGCGCTGCACATCGTCGAATCGACCGACACCGTGCCGGGCGACCGGCGGCTGACCGACATCGCGCAGCTCGTCGTCACCCTCAACCTGGGCGTCGCGATGGAAGAGGTGCTGCGTCCGGGAACCATCAACCCCGATCTGCTCGCGCAACTGATCACCGCACTGCTGGAATCGATTCCGGGTTGAAGGCGATGAGGGAAAGCCACACCATGGATGCCAACGACGAGCCGGACGACATCGCACCGGTGATCACCGCCGCCGGACTGGGGGTCGACGGTGAGCACGGGCCGCTGTTCTCGGGGGTCGACCTCGCCCTGACGCCGGGGTTTCACGCCATTCAGATGCCCGGGGGTCCCGGTCAGACAACCCTGTTGTTGACGCTCGCGGGCCGATTCAAGGCGACTCACGGCTCGTTGACCGTGCTCGGCGAGACGACGCCGCGCGCGATCCGCCGCCTGTGCGCGATCGCGGCCTTCGACGACATCGACGAACTCGAAGAGTCGGTGACCGTGGCGACCGTACTCGCCGAGCAACGCCGGTGGCTGGCGCCGTGGTATTCGCTGGTGCCGCTGCAAGCAGGCCAGGCCGAGCTGACGGAGGTCTTCGGCGACATACCGACACCGTCCTCGGACACCTACATCGTCGAATTGTCCGACCTGGAACTGTTTTTGCTGCGCATCACGCTCGCGCTGCTGTCGAATCGCCCGATTCTGGTGGTCGGCGATCTCGAGCAGGTGCGCGACAACTCCCGGCGAGCGATCGCGGTGGATCGGCTGGGTGTGATCGCGAGAGAGCGCACCGTCGTCGTCGGAGTCACCAACCCGCTCGGCACCGACGCACCCGAGCACGAGCTTCACGATCGCCGCGTTTTGACCGGAGGAGATTGACGATGTTGGCTGGACTCGCATTCGGGTCGGAGATCAAGCGTTTCGGTCGCAGCCGGTTGACGCGCGTGGCGATCGTCGTGCTGATGTTGCTGCCGCTGGTGTACGGGGCGCTGTACCTGTGGGCGTTCTGGGATCCCTTCGGCCACACCAACAAAATGCCGGTGGCGCTGGTCAATTCCGACCGCGGCGCCGTCGTCTCCGGTGAGCAGTTCAACGCCGGCGACGAGATCGCCAAGAGCCTCACCGCGGACGGCGGGTTGGACTGGCACGTCGTGAACCTGGCCGAAGCGCGCAACGGAGTCGACCACGGCAAGTACTACTTCATGGTCGAGTTGCCCCCGGACTTCAGCGCGGCGATCGCGTCGCCGGTGACGGGGCAGCCGAAGAAGGCCAACCTGATCGCCGTCTACAACGACGCCAACAACTACATCTCCACCAGCATCGGCCGCACCGCCATCACTCAGGTGCTCAACGCGGTGTCCAGCCGGATCTCCGGCCAGGCCGTCAATCACATGCTGTCGGTGGTGGTTTCGTCGGGCGCGGGCATCAAGCAGGCCGCCGACGGCGCGGCCCGACTCGACGACGGCGCCGGGCAGCTGGCCGCCGGCCTCGACACGGCCCGGTCCGGCTCGGCGCGCCTCGCCGCCGGGGCCCAGGAATTGTCCGACGGAATCAACCAGGCCACCGACCCGCTGCTCACGGTGACCCGGGCCCTGTCACAGATCGGCGGCGACACGCAGCAATTGCAGCAGGGCGCGGCCGCGCTGCAGCAGGCCAACGACCAGATCGGCACCATCGCCACGGCGCAGGACGGCGCCGCGGATGCGTTGTCGCCGGTGATCGATCAGCTCGCCGCGCGCCAGGATCCGTTGGCGAACAACCTGCGCGGCATCCAGGATCAGCTGAGGGGACATCAGTTCACGCCGCAGATCCGCCAGCGTCTCACCGACGCGCAAAACGCCGCGATCGCGATGACCTCCGCCATGCGCACGCCCGGCAGCCCGCTGGGCTCGGCCCTCGACCAGGTCGGCAACAAGGGGCAGGAGCTGACGAACAAGCTCACCCAGCTCCGTGACGGCGCCCAGCAGCTGGCGGCCGGCAACGCCGAGTTGGCAAGCGGCATGGTCAAACTCGACGACGGGGCACACCAACTCAAGGCGGGATCGGCCGAGCTGGCCAGCAAGCTCGGCGAGGGGGCCAACCAGCTGCCCAACTGGACGACTCAGCAAAAGGACGCGGTCGCCGACACCATCGGCGGGCCGGTGCAGCTCGCAGCCTCGCACGAGAACGCCGCGCCCAACTTCGGCACCGGCATGGCCCCGTTCTTTCTGACGCTGGCGCTGTTCTTCGGCGCATTGGTGCTGTGGATGATTTTGCGGCCCTTGCAGAGTCGTGCGATCGCCGCGGAGGTACTGGAAATCCGGGTGGTGCTCGCCAGCTATTTGCCCGCGGCCGCGATCGCGTTGTTCCAGGCGATCATCCTCTACTGCGTGGTCCGGTTCGCCCTCGGCATGCACGCCGTGCATCCGGTCGCGATGCTGGGGTTCATGATCCTCATCTCCGCGGCGTTCGTGGCCGCCACACAGGCGATCAACGCGCTCGTCGGCCCGGCGGTGGGACGCGTGCTGATCATGGCCCTGCTGATGCTGCAGCTGGTCAGCGCCGGCGGCATGTACCCCGTGGAGACCACCTCGCGGCCCTTCCAGGTGCTGCACCGCTTCGACCCGATGACCTACGGCGTCAACGGGCTGCGCCAGCTCATCCTCGGCGGCATCGACGGCCGGCTCTGGCAGGCGATCACCGTGCTGGTTGCGATAACGGCTGTCGCGCTGGCAATCTCATCGCTGTCGGCACGACGAGATCGCCTGTGGAACCTCAGCAGGTTGATCCCGGCGATCAAGATGTAGGCAGACGTTCCGCGTCGACCATCGACGTTGCATGATGGTGGCCAACTGCGGCGATCGAGAGGAAGCCCATGTTAGGTGTGCATCATTCGGCGATTTGCACCTCCGATGTCGAACGCTCCCTTCGATTCTGGTGCGAAGGCCTGGGCCTGAGCCAGTTGATGGATTACGATTTCGTCGGCGATTGGCCAACACTGTTCGGCGCCGGGAGCGATCGGCTGCGATCGGTATTTCTCGGCGATCCGCAGGCATCGGGCAGCGGGTTTGTCGAACTGGTGGAGGTGGCGGGTGCCCTCGAGGCACTGCCGGATTCGACCGCGTTGCGGCACGGGTTCATGTTGCTCTCGCTGCAGCGTGAAGTCGACGAGACGCTCGCCGCTTTGGCCGCATTGGGTTTCACCGACGGCGTGCGGCGCATCGACGTCGTGGCGCCGGACGGAAGGACCGTCGCGATGGCGGCGATCGAAGCGCCGGACGGCGTACTCGTCGAGCTGATCGGGCGCGCGAAGTGAGCACCGCGTTGGTGACGGGCGGAGCGTCGGGCATCGGGGCCGAAGTGGCCGGCCGGTTGCGCGCCGCGGGGCACGGCGTCGTGGTGTGGGACCTGTCCAACGCCGACATCGCCTGCGACGTCAGCGATCCCGACGCGGTGTCGGCCGCGATGGACCAAACCGTCCGCGAGCACGGCGCGCCCATCCGGGTCGTCACGTGCGCGGGAGTCGGCGCCTCCGGGCTGCTGCTCGACCAGTCGCCCGCGGAATGGAATCGGGTGTTGGCCGTCAATCTGACCGGCACGTGGCTGACGATCCGGGCGGCGGCGCGCGCGATGATCGACGCGGGGGCGGGCGGCTCGATCGTCGCCGTCTCCAGCATCAGCGGCACCCTGGCCGACCGCGACATGGGAGCCTACTGCGTGTCCAAGGCGGGGGTGGACATGCTGGTGAAGGTCGCCGCCGCGGAGTGGGGCGCGCACGGCATCCGGGTCAACGCCGTCGGCCCGGGCGTCACGCGCACGCCCATGCTGGCCAAACCCGAGCAGCTGCCCGGCTGGGTGGAAGCCCTGTCCGAACGCACGGCCCTGGGCGGCCTGGGAGCCGCGACCGACGTGGCCGCGGCCATCGTCGGTGTCCTCGAATTGCCTTGGGTGACGGGTCAAGTCGTGCATGCCGACGGCGGGCTGGCGTTGCACAGCCCCATCGACGCGTACGGCCAGCTGCAGCGGGTGATGGGCCGAAAAGGCCTCAGCTGATCCCGTAATCGATGATGCCGCGGATGATCTTGCCGTTGCGCAGGTCGTCGTACGCGTCGTTGATCTCGTCGAGGCGATAGCGGCGGGTGATCATCTCGTCGAGCTGAAGCTGCCCGGTCTGATAGAGCCTGGCCAGCCGGGCGATGTCCGCCTTGGGATTGCACGAGCCGAATATCGTCCCGGCCAGCGTCTTGTTCATCAGGATGAAGTCCTGCAGATCGATCTTCACCGACCGGGTCAGCTGCGAGGTCATGCCGGTCAGCACGCACGTGCCGCCCTTGCGCGTCAGTTGCAGGGCGTCGCGGACGTCGGCGGGCGTGATCAGCGACGGCGAAACCACCACCGCGTCGGCCATGACCCCATACGTCAAGTCCCGCACCATCTCCTGCGCCTCGGCGATCGTGGCCGCGCTGTGGGTGGCGCCGAACTGCAACGCCGATTTCTGTTTGAAGTCCACCGGGTCGACGGCGACGATCTGCGCGGCGCCGCTGATCCGCGCGCCCTGGATCGCGCCCGTCCCGATCCCGCCGACGCCGACGACGGATCCGGTGTCACCGCCGCGCACGCCGGCGCGGTTGGCCGCCGAACCGTAACCGGTGGGAATGGCGCACGACAGCAGCGCGCTCGGCGCGAGCGGCAGGTGCGGCTCGATCTTCACCAGCGACCGGGTCGACACCACGGTGTGTTCGGCGAACGCCCCCACCTTGGCCAGATGGCCCAGGGGCCGGCCGTCGGCGGTGTGATGGCGGAAGGTGCCGTCGGTGGGCATCCCCGGGGTCAGCGTGAAAGCGCCGACGTCGCAGATGTATTCCATGCCCGACGCGCACCAGCGGCACTGTCCGCACACCGCGACGAACGACATCACCACGTGGTCACCGGGGGCGAAATCCGTTACGCCGTCGCCGACGTCGCGCACGATGCCGGAGCCCTCGTGGCCCCCGATCGTCGGGAACATGGTCGGCAGGCCGAGGGATCGCATCACCTCGTTGGGCGCCGACATGTCGCCGTTGAGGATGTGGTCGTCGGAGTGGCACAGCCCGGCCGCCGCCATCTCGACGAGGACTTCGCCGGCGCGGGGCGGGTCGAGTTCGAATTCCTCGACGGACCAGGGCCCGCCGACGTCGTGCAGAATCGCTCCCGTGGTTTTCAAGCGGATTCCCTATGCGGCCGGGGCGAACGTGACCGGAAGCTTGTTGGGGGAGCGGAAGGTCAGCCCCACGATCTTGGACTCCTGGCCGGTTCCGTCGTCGGCCACGAAGGCCAGATCCTTGACGCGGTCGAACAGGCTGTTCAGCATGACCCGGGTCTCGAGGCGGGCCAGATGCATGCCGAGGCACATGTGGATGCCGCCGGCGAACGCGATGTGCGCCTGGCGCGGCCGGTGGATGTCGAAGGCGTTGGCGTTGGTCCAGCGGCTCTCGTCGCGGTTGGCCGAGCCCATGCACATGTCGATCTGCGCGTCGGGTGGGATTGTCTTGCCGCCGATTTCGACCTCCTGGGTGGTGGTCCGCATGACCATCGTCAGCGGCGTTTCGAAGCGCAGCCCCTCCTCGATCGCCATCGGTATCAGCGAGCGGTCGTGATAGACCTGCGCCAGCTGCTCGGGATGGGTCAGCAGCAGGTACAGCAGGTTGCCCGACGATCGGTAGGTGGTTTCCAGTCCGGCGGGCAGCAGCAGCCGCAAAAACGCGATGATGGCCTCGTCGGAAAGCTTTTCGCCGTCGATCTCCGCGGCCACCAGGTCGCCGATGATGTCATCGGTGAGTTTGCGCCGGCGCTGCTCGACCTGCTCGAGGAAGTAGCCGTGCAACTCCGCCGCCGCGTTCAGCCCGGCGACGATGTCGGTCGGGATGGAGATGAGGTCCAGGGACAACCGCCGGAAGAAGTCGAGGTCCTCGGGCGGCAGGCCGAGCAGCGTGGAGATGATCCGGGTGGGGAACTCGAACGTCACCGCCTTGACCAGGTCGGCGTGCCCGTCGTTCTTGATCTCGTCGACCAGCCGGTCGCACACCGGTCCGATGACCGAGGGCTCCCAGCGTTCCAGCGCGGTGGCGCGGAATGCCTTGGCCACCAGGTTGCGGTGGTCGTGGTGTTCCCGGCCGCCCATCGCCAGGATGGTGTGGCCCATCACCAACCCGATGGTCTCGTCGTATTTGTGGGAGCTGAAGATGCGGTCGTCGCGGAACGCCTGGAACAACGGGTCGTAACCGAACAGCACCCACTCGTCCTTCGGCCGCATCTCTTCGGGCATCTGCGAGTGGTCCGCCAGCGCGCCGTGCCAAACCGGGTCCGTGCGCCGCATGTATTCGAAGAACGGATACGGGCTGGTTTCGCCGGTGAAGTCGAGGGTGACGGGCTGGTTGGCGGGGTCGGTGCTGAGCGTCATCAGCGCTCCTCCTGAACAGCCGCTGAGCGGATCGGTACGCGGGGAATATCGCTATCATAGTATAGATAGCAACTAAGCCCAACGGGCTTGTCGTGGTTACCGTAACGGGCACAGTATTGATGCTGCGTGGCGTCGGAGGCGGTGATGCAAATGCCGGAGCGGCGATTTGTGTGCGCACAGGACGAGCTGCCGCCTGGCGGAATGAAGCTCGTCGACGTCGGGAAGTTCGGCGTCGGCGTGTACAACGTACGGGGCGAGTTCTACGCGATCGTGAATTACTGCTCGCACGAGGGTGCCCCGCTGTGCCTCGGCCTGATCGGCGGCACCAACGAGTTCGACCCGGACGAACCCGGTGGACTGCGGCGCGTCCGCGATGGGCAGATCGTCCGATGCCCTTGGCACAACTGGGAATTCGACATCACCACCGGGCAAAACCTGGCCGATCCGACGCGGCGCATCCGTACCTACCGCGTCGACGTCACCGACGGGGAGGTGTACCTCACCGCATGATCATTGACGCAAACGTGCAACCGCACTTCCGCTCCAACGCCGAGATCCGGCGTTACCTGCCCGCCGCGCACCAGCTGCGGGCGATCCCCGACGTCGAACAACAGTGGTACTCCGCGCCGGGCGGCGACTATCGGCAGGACCTCTACGGCGAGCACTACCCGGGATCGGACCCCGAGACCGTCAGCCGGCACCTCTTCGACGACGCCGGTGTCGACTACGCCATCCTCAACCCGCTGACCCGCGGGAACATCGCCGACTACCTGCTGAACAGCCGGATCTGCGCGGCGGTCAACGACTGGCTGCTCGACCGCTGGCTCGAGCCCGACCCCGCCGATCGGTTCCGGGGCACCATCCGCGTCAATCCCGAGGACCCCAGGGGCGCCGTCGCGGAGATCGAGCGGCTGGCCGACCACCCGAAGCTGGTGCAGGTCGGCGTCCCGATGCAGTCACGCGAGCCGTACGGCAAACCGATGTTCGAGCCGATCTGGGAGGCCGCCGCCGCCCACGGGCTGCCGGTGGCGGTGCACATCAACGGCGGCAATGGCGTCGACTATCCGCCCACCTTCGCCGGGCACGCCCACACCTATCCGGGATACGCGGCGTTCATGCCGCTGAATTACTTCGTGCACCTGGCCACCCTGATCATCGAGGGCGTGTTCGGTAGGCACCCCGGCCTCAAATTCGTCTTCGCCGACGGCGGATACGACATCCTCACCCCGTTCATCTGGCGACTGGACACCTTCTGGGTGTCGATGCGCGATCAGACGCCCTGGGTGGACCGCTACCCGAGCGAATACCTGCCCGACCACGTCAGGTTCTGCTCGTCGGCGTTCGACGGGCCGACGGATGCCGGCGACGTGCGGGGCTGGATGGACTTCACCGACAAGGCCGACCTGCTGATGTACGGGTCGGCGTATCCCCATTGGTCCACCTCGCCCCCGGGAAGCGTCGCCGAGGGCCTCGATGCCACCCAGCGCGACAAGGTGTTGTGGCGAAACGCCAGCGAGCTGTACGGACTGAAGGAGCGTGTCCGATGACCACGATCGAACAAGTCGAGTCACCGACGGGCCAACACGACGAGATAGCGGTCAGCATCGTCGACACCGACGTGCACCCCTTGCCCGTCTCGACCGACGTGCTCAAGTCGTACGCGGCGCCCGAATGGGTGGACAAGATCTGGCCGACCGGCAACGCGGTCACCCCGGTGCCCCATTTCTACGACACACCGGATTCGTACAAGACGTCGTCGCTGCGGATGGACGCGTGGCCGCCCAACGGCGGGGTCGCGGGCAGCGACCCGGACTTCGCCGCCAAGCAATTGCTGATCGACGCCGGCGTCAGCATCGCGACGCTCGAGCCGATGTGCGACGCCCAACTGCCGCAAGCCGAACACGCGCTGAAGTCGGCCTACAACGATTGGCTTGCCGACGTGTGGCTCGACACCAACAACGCGCACGGCCGCTGGCGCGGATCGATCAGCGTCAGCGCGCAGACGCCCGAGCAGGCGGCGCGCGAAGTCGAGCGCTGGGCGGGGCATCCGTACATGGCGCAGGTCCTGATGACGCCGCAGACCCGCGGAATCCCTTTCGGCAACCCGCATTTCGACCCGCTCTATGAAGCCGCGTCGCGCAACGGTTTCCCGGTGGCCACGCACCTGATGGGGCAGACGCCGTTCGAGCTGATCCCGATTTACCCGGTCGGCAATCCGGCGCACTGGCACGACTTCTTCGCCGCCTGGCCGCTGCTTTACGTCTCGCACCTGATGAGCCTGGTGTTCGACGGCGCGTTCGACCGCCACCCCGACCTGCGGATCGTGTTCGTCGAGGGCGGCTTCACGTGGGCGATGCCGGTGATGTCGAGGATGGACCGGATCTGGGAGGCCCGCCGCGGCGACCTGCCGCACGTGCGGCGCCGCCCGTCGGACTACGTGCGCGAACACGTCCGGTTCACCACCCAGCCGCTGGAAGACACGGACACCGTGCAGTTTCGGCAATACCTGGAAATGATGGACCTGGGCGACAACCTGATGTTCTCGACGGACTACCCGCATTGGAGCTACGACTCGCCGGACTACGCGATCAACCGATTCCCGGCCGACCAGCGCGAGCGGATCATGCGCGGCAACGCGACCGCTCTCTACGGGCTACCGCCCACGGTCAAGGCGCTCCCCGGAGAACGCTGAGAGCGGAACCTCGTCATTCGCGGCACGCGATCGCAGGTCTACCTTGAAGAGGGCCCGCGCCGCGACCGGCCGAGCACGCATGACCAGCCCGGAAGATGAGAGGGTATGACACAAACGAATCTGACGCGGCCGCAGGGCCTTACCCGCATCGACCCGGTGCTCCGGGAGGCCGCCGCCGCACTGGGCATCGCCGAATTCCGCGCCGAGACCCTGCCCGCCGAACGGGAACACGCCAACCGGCTCGCCGCCGAGCGCGCCGCGGAGGTCGACACCGCCGGCGTCTCGGTCGAAACGCGCACCATCACCGGACCGGGCGGGCACCAGCTGAGTCTGCGCATCTACCGGGGTCCCGACGTTGACGGGGCCGCGTCGGGTTCGCCCCTGGTCTTGTACGCACACGGCGGTGGCTTCGTGACCGGGAACCTGGACACCGACCACGCGCGCTGCGTGGAGCTGGCCAGGGAAGCGGGTTGCCTGCTGGTCTCGGTCGACTACCGGCTCGCGCCGGAGCACCCGTGCCCGGCGGCCCTGGACGACGTCGAGGCCGGCTTCTACTACGCCATCCGCAATTGCGCCGAGCTGAACGTGGACGTGAACCGCATCGCGGTGATGGGCCGCGACGCGGGTGCGGCGCTGGTCGCGGGCCTGAGTCAGCGCATGTTCGACGACGAGGGCCCGCAGATCCTGGTGCAGATCCTGCACCAGCCGATGCTCGACTCCGACGCCACCCAATCGCGGCGCGAGTTCCAGCGCACCCCGGGCCTCAACGGGCCGGCGGTGAGCCGAGCGTGGGGTCATTACCTCGGGCACGCCAGCGCCAGCGGTCAACACGTCCCCGCGCACCGGGCGAACCTCGAGGGCCTGCCGCCCACCTTCATCAGCTGTGCGGAGATCGACCCGTGCCGCGACGAAGCCATCGACTACGCGAACAGGCTGTTGCACGCCTACGTGCACACCGAATTGCACGTCATCGCAGCGGCATTCAACGGGTTCGACTCGGTGGTCCCGGATTGGGTTGTTTCTCAGGAGAACCGGGCCCTGCACGCGCGTTCGCTGCGCCGCGTGTTCGCCATGTAGCGGCGCGCTCCGCTATCGACACAACTCCGGTATCTCTTACCGTAGTGCCCGTTGCTACCATCGAAAACGCCGGTGAACTCTCCCCGAGAGGCAGCATGACCACACTCGACTCTCCCGAAAAGACGCTGTTCACCTCCACGACCAAAGCCTTTCTGGAGAAGGAAGCGCCGCTGCGCCGGGTGCGGGAGTTGCACGCCGCCGGGGTGTCATTCGACCCGGCCTGGTGGCGGCGCGCCGCGGAGCTCGGCTGGACGGGCCTGTTGGTGCCCGAGGAGTTGGGTGGCGGCAGCGTCTCCGACAGCGGCTTGCTGGACCTGGCCATGGTCGCCGAGCAGCTCGGCAAGACGGTGGCGCCCGGGCCGTTGTATCCCGTCAGCGTGGTGCTGACCGCGCTCGTCGAATGCTCGGACCGCGAGCCGCACGCGGACACCATCGAGGCGCTGATGTCCGGCGAAGCGGTGGCGTCGTGGGCGGTCTCGGAGCCGGGCCAGGGCTGGGCGCCGCTGAATGCGTCGGTGACGGCCACCCCGACCGATTCGGGATACCGGATCGACGGCACCAAGGACCGGGTCGAGGCGGGCGCGCAGAGCGCGGTGCTGCTCGTGGTGGCGCGCTGCGGCGACGAGCTCCGGCAGTTCCTGGTTCCCACGGATGCGCCGGGCGTGACGATCGTGCCGCAGCAGTCGGTCGATTTGGTCAAGCAGTACGCCCGGGTCCGTTTCGACGGTGCGGTGGTGCAGCGATCGGCGGCCGTCGGCACCGCCGCCGAGACGCCCGCGCTGATCGAACGCCAGAGCCAAATCGCCCAGATCCTGCAGTGCGCCGAGGTGGTCGGCGTTCTGCAGACGGTGTTCGATCTGACCGTCCAGTGGGCCCTGGACCGGCACACATTCGGGCGGCCGCTGGCGTCCTATCAGGCCCTCAAGCACAAGTTCGCCGACATGAAGCTGTGGCTGGAGGCCTGCCGCGCCACCACGGCCGCGGCGGTCGCCGACGTCGCCGCCCACGCGCCCGGTGCCGGCCTGTCGGCCAGCGTCGCCAAGTCCTACGTGGGCGAGATGGCCGGCCAGATCGTGCAGGCCTGCGTGCAGATGCACGGGGGCATCGGCGTCACCTGGGAACACGACCTGCACCTCTACCTGCGCCGGGTTACGTTGTACCGCTCCATGTTCGGGACACCGGAGGAGCACAACCTGCGCGTGTACGAACACGAGAAGGCGGGTCGCTCGAACCGATGACCCCCACCGAATCCGTTGCCGACTTCGCGGCCCGGGCCAGGGCCTGGCTGGCCGACAACATGCCGCCCGTCGACCCCGAGTCACCACCGCCGGCCCCACGCGACGACGAACGATCCTGGGTGCGGGCCCGAGAACTCCAAAAGCGTTTGTACGAAGGCGGATTCGCCGGCATCTGCTTCCCCCGCGAGTACGGCGGTCTCGGGCTGGACTACGAGTATCAGAAGGCCTTCGACGCCGAATCGCTGACCTACGAGATGCCGCTGATCCTCAACACCCCCACTTTCACCATCTGCTGCGCCACCCTGCTCGACACCGGCAGCGAGGAGCAAAAGAAGCGCCACATCGCCGCGGCGCTGCGCGGTGACGAGGTGCTGGTGCAGTTGTTGTCCGAGCCCAGCGGCGGTTCCGACCTGGCCGGCGTCCTCACCCGAGCCGAACGTCAGGGCGACCGCTGGATACTCAACGGCGCCAAGACTTGGAGCACCAGCGCGTTCGCCGCCGACTACGGGCTGTGCCTGGCCCGCACCAATTGGGACGTGCCCAAGCACGAGGGCCTGACTATGTTCCTGGTTCCGATCGCCCACCCGGGAATCACGTTGCGCCGCATCACGATGCTGAGCGGTTCCACCGAGTTCTGCGAGGAGTTTCTCGACGGGGTGGACGTCGCCGACGACGCCGTCGTCGGGGAGGTCGACGGCGGTTGGGCGGTGGCGTCGCGGCAGCTGTATCACGAGCGCCGGGCGGTGGGGCAGGGATCCGAGTTCGCCAGCGGCAGCGGCAGCGAGGGCGGCAACACGATTCCCGTTGACTACGTGAGCCTTATCGAGAAGACGGGCCAGGCCGGTAACGAACGGGTGGAGCAGCTGGCCGGCCGCGCATTGGTGCAGCGCGCGGTGGCCGAGCAGCTGATCGGCCACGTGTACCGCAGCGTCCGAGACGGCGCGCTGCCGCCGGCCGGCGGCACACTCATCAGGCTGTTCCACGCCGAGACCGTGTTCGTGAATGTCGACACCGCCATGGCGATCGCCGGTAGCGCCGGCGTTGTCGGGGAACCCGGCGAGGGCCTGGAAACCGGGCTGCGCTACCTGTCCCGCCAGACCGTCGCGATGGGTGGCGGGACCACGGAGATGGCGCGCAACGTCATCGGTGAGCGGGTGCTGGGCTTCCCGCGGGAATTCGCGGCCGACCGCGGCGTGCCGTTCAAACAGGTGAAGCACGGCCTGCGGCCCGACCGCCCCTAGCCCTCCGTGACGAGGTTCTCCGTGAGGCCGCCGCCGGCGACCGGGATCTGGACCAGCGACAGCACATGATGCGCCGGGGTCCCCGGCGGGGCCACCAGCACATACTCGCTGCCCTGTCGTTGTGCCCGGTCGCCGGCGGCGGCCAGCGCGCTGACCCCGGCCGAGCCGAGTTGGGTCACGCCGCTGAGATCGATCGTCAACGGTGCGACGCCGGAACGGCTTTCGACCGCGATCTTTCGATCCAGGGTGGAGGCCGTGCCGGAATCGACGTCGCCGCTGACGACGATGCGGCCGGGTTCGGTGACCACGCAGGTAAATTCGAAGTTGATCGACCGCCGGCGATCAGCGTGACTGACCAGCGTGTCGGTGACGAAGTTGGCCGGCCGCGACAGGCGGTGCGTCAGGCTGGCGGTCGTCCCCCCAGGCCCATGACTGACGTGCGCACTGGACACCAGGGCTTCGGCCATGGCAAGGCCGCGTCCGCGGCCCTGCTCGCCTTCACGGTGATCCTTCCACTGCCCGTGGTCGATGACCGACGCATACAGCTTGCCGTCGCCGGACAGCGAAGCCTCGAGGACGATCCCGTCGGAAACCTCTGTGCCGTAACCGTGTTCGACCGCGTTCTCGACGAATTCCGAGACCGCGTGCACGATGTCGGAAATGTCGTCGGGGGAGGCGCCGACGTCGGAGAGCCATTGGCGCAGGCGGCCGCGGACCGCACGGGCAGCCTGAATCGTCGCGTCCACCGTCATCTGCAACGGTGGCGGCGCCGTCCGCCGTTGCGCGGCAAGCAGTGTGATGTCGTCGTTGTAGCCGGTCGGACGCAGCAGCAATTCCAAAGTCTCCGAACAGATTCGGTCGATGCGCCGCCGCGAGGAGTCGATCACGAAGCCGCCCTGGCCGCCCGCGATGTTGCCCGCCAATTCGGCGAATTCGGCGGTGCTGGCCATCAGCGGCCGGCCCGGGCGTTCGATCAAGCCGTCGGTGTAGAGCATGACGGAGTCACCGACATCCAATATTTCCGTGCGCACCGGAAAACCTGTGCCGCTGCCCAGCGGGCCGGCACCGGACGGCTCGAGATAGCGCGATTCGGCGTCCGCCTGAACGAGCAGCGGCGGTGGGTGTCCGGCGGTGCAGTATTGGAACTCGCCCGTGGTGAAGTCGAGCGATCCCACGCACATGGTGGCGGACCTCGAGCCCGGAACATGTTCGTGGAAGCGGTCGAGGGCCGCCAGCGCCTCGGCGACCGGATAGCCGGCCAAGATCTGCATCCGCAGCGCGGTGCGCAATTGCGACATCACCGCGGCCGCTTCGACGCCGTGGCCGACGACGTCGCCGACGACGAGAACCAGTCGATCCCCGAGGGGTATCGCATCGAACCAGTCGCCACCGGCCGCGGTGTCCTGCGCGGCGACCAGGTACTCGGCCGCGACGTCGGCGCCGGGAACGACGGGCACCGACGGTGCCAGCAACGCCTGCTGCATGACGGTCGCCGAATCGCGGACATTGCGGTACCGCTCGGACAACTCCTCCATGCGGGACTCGGCGGCCAGCCGCGCCCGCACCCGGTCGGTCACGTCGACGAAGGCGAGCTGCACGCCCTCGATCGAGCCGTCGTCGTCGCGCCGCGCGGTGACGATGAAGTCAAAGAAGTGTTCCTGTGCGGTCCCCGAGCCCTCGAAGTCGGCCTGCACCCGCCACTCGGTGCCCGACTGCGGCTCGCCGGTTTCGTACACCCGGTCGAACATCTGGAAGATCTGCTGGCTCTCCAGCTCGGGGTAGACCTCCCGCGCAAGCAGGCCGATGGTGTCGATCGGCGGACTGAGCGTCCGGTAGGCGGCGTTGACCGCGACGAAGCGGTGGTCGGGCCCGTCCAGGCCAACCAACAGCGCGGGGACATTCTCGAAGATGCGGCGGACGTCGTCGGCCGCACCCACGGTCTTGTCCCAGTTCCTCTCGGCGGCCATTGACCGTCCCTCCTACGGACCCTTCCTCGGACCGAGTCCCGCAAGCTGGTCAAAAATCGCTGAGCACTCGCCAGGCACAGACATCAAGCGTATCAACGGCGGACTCGTGCTCGGCGCATCAATTTCCCTCGCGTGGCGTGCGGCTACGCCGAGTTCAGCCTCGGCGCCGGCAATTAAACCAGGACCGTTTGTAATTACTCAGCGCGGGTATCACGCGGCCATGGTCAATGTCGTCCCCGGGCGGTTGATCTCGCTGTGGCGAACCGTCTGGTCCGCACCGGTGCTCACCCTAAATGGCTGGGTCGCCTTCAACCTGCCGCGCACGGTAACCGCGTTGGGCGCTTCGCTGCTGGTGGGTCTGCTGGCGGTGCACGCCTACGTCTTCGCCACGGAACCCGGGACGCCCGGGTACTTCGCCGTCTACGCGGCGCTGCTGGCGATCTGTTGCCTGACGGCCGTCGCCGCGATGGCGTTCACCCTCAAACCGCATGTGCCGCAGGCGGGCTGGTACCTCGGCAGCCTGACCTGCCTTGCCTTCCTTGCCATCTACCTGGTCAGCCGGTGGTTCCGCCTGCCGGGGCTGGAGGCGTTGACGGGCCGCTGGGACCTGGCGCCGGGGACGTTGGCGATGGTGTGCGCCGCCGGCTTCATCGCGGTGCACACGACGGTGCTGTCCGGCATCAACGTGGCCTACCCGCAACGCCAACAGTGATACGACTGAGGAGAGCCCAGGCATGACGACGCTCGACTACCCGGCGTGGCTGCGAGTGGACCATTGGCTCAACGTCCTGTTCGTCACGCTGATCATCCGCAGCGGCATCGAGATCCTCGCCACCCACCCCAAGTTGTACTGGCACGACGACAGCAAACCCGGCAGCGAATGGGCGCGCTTCACCCGCAAGGTCATGCCGCGCGACCGGCTGTACGACACCCTCGACGAGGAAGAGTCCTACAGCTCCCTGGTCGCGCTGCCCGGTCACAAGAAATTGGGGATGGGCCGCCACTGGCACTTCTTCACGGTGATCTGCTGGATTCTGCTCGGGTTGTCTTACTACGTGCTGCTTTTCGCGACCGGGCAGTGGCACCGTTACTGGCCGTATTCGTGGTCGATCTTTCCCGAGGCCGCCAACGACATCGTCACGTACCTCTCGTTCAACCTGCCGCCACTGCTGCCCGGTGAGCCCCTGGACGCCATTCAGAAACTGACCTACGCCGGCGTCGTCTTCGTCCTCGCGCCATTCCAGATCTTGACAGGCGCCGCGCAATCCCCGGCGATCGAGGCGCGCTTCCCGTGGTACGTGCGGATGTGGGGCGGTCGGCAATGGGCCAGAAGCCTGCATTTCCTGGGGTTGCTGGCCTTCGTCATCTTCATCTTGATTCATCTGTCGATGATCTTCTTCTGGGGCTGGGGTCAACTGACGGCGTCGATGATCTTCGGCTCGGTCCGCAACATCAATTGGGCGACGGCACTGTCTTTCGTGATCATCGGAGCGATCGTCGCCATCCACATCGCGGCCACCAAGTGGAGCCTTCGGCGCCCCGTTCAAGTCCGTCGCCTGCTCGGCGCCGTGGTCACCCGCGTCCGGCTGCTCCTGCTGCGCCCGCTGAACTCCCGGCAGGACTATCCGGTCCGCAAGTTGACCGAAGATCACCGGGTGAACGGAAAGCCGCCCGCCAGCACCGAATACAAGGTGATGGCGGTCCATAGCTTCGTCGACTGGCGGCTACCGGTCGGCGGACTCGTGGAAAACCCGGTGACACTGGACCTCGCCGCGCTGCGCGCGCTCGCCGAACGGCACACGCAGCGCACGATGCACAACTGCGTGCAGGGCTGGACCAGCATCGGCGAATGGAGCGGGATCCTGCTCGCCCAACTGGCCGACGTCGTGCGGCCGTTGCCGCAAGCCAAATACATCTGCTTCCTGAGCATGCAGGACACCGGCCGTGACGAACCCGCGGCAGAGACGCCGGGGGGCCAGTTCTACGAGGTGATGGACCTCGAACTCGCCTACAAGCCGCAGACGCTGCTGGCGTACGAGATGAACGGCCGGCCGCTACCCATCAAACATGGTGCGCCGCTGCGGTTGCGGGTGGAAACCCAGGTCGGCTTCAAGATGGTCAAATGGATAAACGGGATCGAGTTCATCAACGACTATTCCGGCATCGGCAAAGGGCTGGGCGGCTGGCGTGAGGACCATGTCCACTACGACAAGGACGTGGAGATTTGACATGACCGAGCACAACCCGGCCGTGCGCCCGGAGCTCATCGACCTGAATTCCGCTGCGCGGCACCGGGTGCTGGAAAACATCAGCGCCAAGGGCGGCCACTGCGAGCAGTGTGGCGGAACCGACTTCGACGTCGGCCACGCCCTGCACCTCGGGTTCCTGTTCCTCAACGAGGACAATGACGCGTACATGGTGGCCCTGACTTGCCGCAATCCGGAATGCCCGAAGCCGCGCACGGGGATCGTGTTGCCGCAGAACGACTTCCTCAGCTACGACGCGTCGGGAAACGCGACGGCATCCTGAATCCGCGGTGTCGCTTGGCCGTCGCGGCCTCTCCGGCGGACAGAGCCGGGCGCGGCAGCCCCAAGCTCTCGGCGAGATCGGAAACCCTGCGCAGGTCGGCGCACAGCGAGGAGAAGCGCCGCTGGTCGGCGTCGTCAAGCAGACCGAGGGAGCTGTAGTGCACCAGCCGGGGAAGCCGGCCCGCAAGTGCCGCACCCCAGCGGACGCTGAAGTCGTAGACCTCGCCCTCGCCGACCGAATCGTTTCGGCCCAAAGCTTCCAGGGCCTCGACTTGCTCGGCGAGGAACTCGACGTCGGCGTCGATAGCCACCGACGCCCGGCCTTCCGATGCCGTCTCCACCCGTCCTCCTTCTGGCCGCGGACCAAGTCGTCACCGGGGCGTATACCCCGCGACGGCGGTCTATACGCCGGGCCGTCCGGCACCGACGACCGATCAGGCCGAGACGGGTTTCTTCGAATCCGCAGAGACCTTCATCAGCTTCATCAGGTTGCCGCCCATGATCTTGGCGACGTCCGCCTCGTCGAAGTCGGTGAGCTCGTCGACGAAGGAGATCGGGTCCTTGAGGCCTTCGGGATGCGGCCAGTCGGATCCGAAGAGGACCCGGTCGGTGCCGACCATCTTGACGATCTCGGCGAACCGGTCCTCCCAGAACGGGGTGATGTAGACACAGCGCTTGAACGCCTCGATGGGGTCCTCGCTGAACGCCTGCGGCATCTTCTTGTAGACGCCCTTGAGTCCCTTGAACAGGTCCGGCACCCAGTCGGCGCCGTTCTCGATCGACAGGATCCGCAGCTCCGGGTTGCGGGACAGCGCGCCGTGGCACACCAGCGCACCCATCGCGTCGATGATCGGCCGGTGGCCCATCACCAGGCTGCGGAACGGGGTCGGCTTGAACGGCAGGAACTCGTCGCCGGGCTCCCACACGTTGGCGAATTCGGAATAGCCGCTGTCCGAGGCGTGCATCGAGACGGGAAGCTCGGCCTTGATGCAGGCCTGCCAGAACGGGTCGAACTCCTCGAGGCCGAACGACCGGCTGCCCTTGTAACCGGGCACCGGCGCCGGGCGCACCAGGACGGTGCGTGCGCCGCGCTCGAGAACCCATTCGAGTTCTTCGAGCGCCCGCTCGACGATCGGCAGGGTGATGACCGGGGTGGCGAAGATGCGGTCCTGGTAATTGAACGACCACTGCTCGTACATCCACTGGTTCAGCGCGTGGATGACGTCGTGGGTCATCTCCGGGTCGTCCTTCATGCGCTCCTCGACCAGGCTGGCCAGCGTCGGGAACATCAGGGCGTAGTCGATGCCCAGCTCGTCCATGACCTCGAGCCGCGCGCCGGGTTCGCGGAAGGCGGGGATGGCCTTCATCGGCTCCCCGAGGATCTCGCGGTAGCTCTTGCCCTGCGCGCCGTTGCGGAAGTAGTCCTCCTGCGCCCCGGGGCGCGCCACCACCTCGAACGTCGGGTTCGGGATGTACTCGCTGATGTGGCCGCGCACCACGATCTTGGTGCGGCCGCGGACCTCGACATAGTCGATGACGCGCTTGCGGTTCTCGGGCAGGAACTTGGTCAGCGCCTCCTGCGGCTCGTACATGTGGTTGTCCGCGTCGAATACGGGGAAGGAAAGTTCGCGGGACGGCATGGCGATCTCCTTGGGCGGAAGTTTCGAATTCTCGGTAAGTGGTAATGACGTTACCACTCATGTGACGCCGCGTGTAGCGCTGCCCGCCGGCCCGGTTGGTCACGCTGGCGTGACGCGCGGGACTAGGTGCCCGGCCAGTTGGGCAGCTCCGGCGTCTTCCCGTTGATCACGGCGAAGTTCACGGTCGCGGTCGCCAGCAGCTCGTCGTCGTCGCCGTAGATGTCCACCTGCATCACCATCGCCCGCCGCCCGGAGCGCAGCATCCGGGGCACCGCGAAGGCGGAGCCCTGCCGGATCGGGCGCAGGTAACGAACGAAGAGGTCCGCCGTCGTCATCGTGGTGCCCGGCGCCAGGTAGTCCAGGCCGAACTGCCCGGCGGCGACGTCGACGAGCGTCGCGACCAAGCCGCCCTGCAACGCGCCGGAGGTGTTGACGACGGCCGGGCTGACCGGCATCGTCATCGCGAATTCGCCCTCGCGGGTGCCCGGCCGCATGCCGATCTGGGCGAACAGCTCCGACAGCGACGGCGGGCTCGACTCCTCAGCGTCGCGGATGCCCAGGGCGCGACTGCAGAATTCGTAGAGGTGCCCGACGTCGACCGGGGCCCCGTTCAATTCCGCACCCAGCCAATGCAACCGCTGCGCGCCCATCACGGTCTGCATGACGATGGCGGCCGCCGCCGCGACGTCCAGCCCCGGGTTGAACACCCCCTCGGTGATGCCCTGCCCCACGATGTCGCGGATCAGTCGATGCAGCGGCGAGAGCACCCGCGCGTAATCGCGGGGGCGCGTCTCCGCCAAGTGCTGGTTGTAGAGGGTCAGCGCGCGGTTGAGGCTGTCTTGGGTGCTGGATTCCGGTTGCTGGCTGATGCGGTCGATCACCAGCTTGAGCGCGGCGGTGCTGGCCAGGCCCTCGGTCTCGGCGCGCCAGGTCTGGACCGAGTGCGCGATGGTCCGGTCGAACAGTGCCAGCAGCAGTTCGTCCTTGCTGCTGAAATGCTGGTAAAACGCGCGCAGCGAGGTTTTGGAGCGGGCCACGACCTCTTGCACCGTGAAGTCGGTGCGTCCGGTCTCGCCCAGGATCTCGACGGCCGTTCGGATGAAGCGGTCGCCCCGCGTCACTTCGACGTAGTCGCCAAGGTCGGCCATGAGCGCTTCGTCCCCTTCCTCGGCGCGGTGCTCGCGCTATGAGAATGAGGTTACCGCGCATGCCGGCCGGTGGCGCCTATGCCCGCGGGCAGAAAATTCCGAGGATCTGCTGGCAGTTGTCTTTGTTGATGAGGGCGGGCGGGGGCGGCGGCTTGGGCGGTGGGTTGTCGCCGTCCCAGATCATGTTGGAGACGTTGCCCATCCCGGGCCACAGGTAGTAATAGGTGTGGCACACGTTCATGTCCCAGCCCCGGAAGGGATCGGTGACGTGGTTGCCGGTGGCGGGCAGGGGTTGCCCGGGGCACCACTGGTGCGCCGGACCCCAGTCGGGGTTGTCGGCGTGGGCCGTGGTCGCGGTGAGCCCGGCGCCGGCGACGGCCAGGCCGCCCGACAGCAACGCGCCGGCAATGACGTTCCTCAGGGTGCGGATGGTGTCCACAACGTTCCTTTCGCTTGACTGGCGAAAGTCTCGCGCCCGCTTCCCGTTACCGATCCCAATTGTCAGGGCGCGACCGCGATGGATTTGGTTTCCAGGTAGCTGTCGATGCCCTCGGGGCCCAGTTCGCGTCCGTAACCGCTACCCTTCACGCCGCCGAAGGGGGCGAACGGATCCATGGTGTAGCCCTGGTTGACGCCGAGGGTGCCGCTGCGCACCCGCGCCGCGATCGACAAGGCGCGCTCCGTGTCGGCGGTCCACACCGATCCGGCCAGGCCGTACTCGGAGTCGTTGGCGATCGCGACCGCGTCGTCCTCGTCGCGATAGGGGATGACGGTGATCACCGGCCCGAAGATCTCCTCGCGGGCGATGCGCATCGTGTTTTCGGCGGAGGCGAACAGGGTGGGTTTGACGTACCAGCCCCGGTCCAGCCCGTCGGGCATCTCGGTCCCGCCGATGACGAGGCGGGCGCCCTCGTCCTGGCCGACCCGGATGTAATCGCAGACGCGTTCCTGTTGCCGGCGCGAGACCAGCGGCCCCAGCTGCGTGCCGGCATCGTTGGGATCGCCCACCCGCAGGGCGGTCATCTCGGCGGCGAGCGCGTCGACGTACTCGTCCTCCCGATGGCCGGGGACCAACACGCGGGTCAGGGCGTTGCAGATCTGGCCGCTGTTCGACAGGCTGGCCGACCGCACGCCTGTCGCGACCGCCTCGGGAGCGGCGTCGTCGAGGATGACGGCGGCCGACTTGCCGCCGAGTTCGAGACTGACCTTCGTGAGGTTGGGCGCGCAGGCGGCAGCCACGGCCCGGCCCGCCGCCGTCGATCCCGTGAACGACACCTTGTCCACGCCGGGGTGGGACACCAGGACCTGACCCACCGCACTGTCGCCGGGCAGCACGCTGACCACGCCAGGGGGCAGGTCGAGTTCTTCCAGCATCTCCGCCAAAAGCAAAGCGTCCAAGGGTGATTCGGGCGCGGGTTTGAGCACAACCGCGCAGCCGGCGAGCAGCGCGGGCACCAGTTTGGTGGTGATGAGGAATTGGGGCATGTTCCACGGCACGATCGCGGCGACGACGCCAACGGGTTGCTTGTGCACGTGCACGTCGGCGCCGAAGAAGCCCCGGCGGGTCTCCTTCCAGGCGTGCCGCTCGGCCAGGTCACAGAACGCTCGCATCATCATCGCGGGCAGGCCGACCTGCGCGCGCTGGGAGAAGGTGATGGGAGCGCCGATCTCGGCGGTGAGGACGCCGGCCATCTCGGCGCGGCGTTGATCGTAGATCTCGGTGAGGCGCCGGATCGCCGCGATCCGTTCGGCCGGCTCCGTCCGCCCCCAGGGCCCCTCGACCGCCGAGCGGGCGGCGGTGACCGCCGCGTCGACGTCGGCCGCCCCGGCGGCGGCCACCTCGGCGATGGGTTGCTCGGTGTGCGGGGAGATGACCTCGAATGCGTCGGCGTGCGCCCGCACCGGGCTGCCGGGAGCGATCCTCAACCCAAGGTCATGCTCCATCGAGGACTCCCGTCAGCAATATCAACTACTTGCGATTCCTCGGTCGAGCATATACCGTCGGCCCCGAGGAATCACTGAAACCGGTGGCGGCGCGGCTATTCGAAGCGAACCGGGCCCCCCGGAGATCGGATAGGAGCGATCATGGCTCGATTCCCCAAGCCGCCGGAGGGCAGCTGGACGCAGCATTACCCCGAGCTGGGAACCGGACCGGTCTCGTACGAGGATTCCATCAACCCGGAGATCCACGAGTTGGAGCGCGAAGCCATCTTCAAGCGTGCGTGGCTCAATGTTGGCCGGGTTGAGCAACTTTCGCGTACCGGAAGTTACTTCACCAAAGAGCTCAAAGCCGTCAACACCTCGATCATCGTGGTGCGCACCAAGTCCGGGGAGATCAAGGCGTATCACAACGTGTGTCGCCACCGCGGCAACAAGCTGGTGTGGAACGACATGCCGCTCGAGGAGACCAGCGGCGTGTGCCGCCAGTTCACCTGCAAGTACCACGCCTGGCGGTACGACCTCGACGGCAACCTGACGTTCGTGCAGCAGGAGGAGGAGTTCTTCGACCTCGACAAGAGTCGCTACGGGTTGGTGCCGGTGCACTGCGAGGTGTGGGAGGGCTTCGTCTTCGTCAACTTCGCCAAGAAGCCCGAACAGTCGTTGCGCGAATTCCTCGGGCCGATGGTCACCGGGCTGGAGGGCTATCCGTTCGACAAGATGACCTCGCGCTGGTACTACCGCTCGGAGGTCAAGGCGAACTGGAAGCTCTACATGGACGCGTTCCAGGAGTTCTATCACGCGCCCGTGCTGCATGCGAACCAGTCACCGACCGCGTACTCAAAAGCCGCCGCCGAGGCCGGGTTCGAGGCCCCGCACTATCGATTGGACGGCCCGCACCGGTTGGTCAGCACCTCGGGCGTGCGGGCCTGGGAGATGTCGGCGGAGATGCGCAAGCCCATCGAGGACATCTGCCAGAGCGGGCTGTTCGGCCCGTGGGACAAGCCGGATCTCGGCGAGATGCCCGCCGGGCTGAACCCGGCGAAGTGCGACCCGTGGGGGCTGGACTCCTTCCAACTGTTCCCCAACTTCGTGATTCTCTTCTGGGGGCAGGGCTGGTATCTGACCTACCACTACTGGCCGACCTCCTACAACTCGCACATCTTCGAGGGAACGCTGTACTTCCCGCAGCCGCGCACCCCGCGTGAGCGCGTCGCCCAGGAACTGGCGGCGGTCTCGTTCAAGGAATACGGGTTGCAGGACGCCAACACGCTCGAGGCGACGCAGAGCATGATCGAGTCCCAGGTTCTCGACCGGTTCTTGCTGTGCGACCAGGAGATCCTCATCCGGCACCTGCACAAGGAGACCGCCGCGTGGATCGATCAGTATCGCCGCACCTTGCCGGCGGGAGTGTGAGCGCGATGTCGCCCATGCTGCCAAGCGAATTCGCCGACCTGGAGCCGTTCACGGACTGGTGCCTGGGTTCCGAGCCGGAGCGCTACGCCAAGAGGCTGGCGAGCACCATGACGGACATGAAGGCCTTCTACGACGCCATCACGCCGCGGGCGGAAGAGGCCCTGGCGTACTGCGACAAGTTCTCCCTGGACGACCTGCCCGACGACGTGCTCAATCTCATGCACCTGCTGTATTCGATGATCATGGTGTCGTTTCCGGTGGAGTGCTGGAAGCAGCCGCGGGTGCCCGACTCCGGTGCGTCCACCCTGGATTGCGTGTCCGAGCCCGTTCCATGACCACCGTCTTACGGGCCGCGCGGTGGGCCGACGTGGTCGACGGCCGGGTGCGCTCGCCGGCGGTGGTGGTCGTGGAGGGCGAGCGCATCGCCGCCGTCAATCCCGAAGGCGGGGTGCCGGATTCGGCCACCGTCATCGACCTGGGCGACGTAACGCTGCTGCCGGGGCTGATGGACATGGAACTCAACCTGCTGATCGGCGGCCCCGGTGGACCCGAGGGTTTGCCGTCACCGATGCACGGCGTCCAGGATGACCCGGCCTATCGCACGTTGCGGGGTGCGGTCAATGCTCGCACCACGTTGGATGCGGGCTTCACCACCGTCCGCAACCTGGGGCTGATGGTCAAGACCGGGGGCTACCTGCTCGACGTGGCGCTGCAGCGCGCCATCGACCAGGGCTGGCACGCGGGGCCGCGGATCTATCCAGCCGGCCACGCCGTGACGCCGTACGGCGGGCACCTGGATCCGACGGTGTTCCAGCGGCTCGCGCCCGGCATCATGCCGCTGTCGGTGGCGGAGGGCATCGCCAACGGTGTCCCGGACGTGATCGCCTGTGTGCGTTACCAGATTCGGCACGGTGCGAAGCTGATCAAGGTGTCGGCGTCCGGCGGCGTGATGTCGCACAGCACGGCCCCGGGCGCCCAGCAATACTCCGACGCCGAGTTCGCCGCGATCGCCGACGAAGCGCACCGGGCCGGGGTGCGGGTGGCCGCACATGCCATCGGCGACTCGGCGATCCGGGCTTGCATCCGGGCCGGGATCGACTGCATCGAGCATGGATTCCTGGCCAGCGACGACACGATCCAGATGATGGTCGATCACGGCACCTTCCTGGTTTCGACCACCTATCTGACCGAGGCGATGGCCGTCGACCGCATCGCGCCGGAGCTGCGCAAGAAAGCCGAAGAGGTGTTCCCCCGGGCAAAGGCCATGCTGCCGAAGGCGATTGCCGCCGGGGTGCGCATCGCGTGCGGAACCGACGCGCCGGCGATTCCGCACGGCCACAACGCCAAGGAGCTTGGGGCGCTGGTGCAGCGGGGGATGACGCCGATGCAGGCGATCCGGGCCGCCACGGTGGTGGCCGCGGAGCTCATCGACGCCGACGACGAACTGGGCCGCCTGGCTCCCGGGTGCCTCGCCGACGTCATCGCCGTCCCCGGCGATCCCTCGCAGGACATCGGCACCACGCTCGAGGTGTCGTTCGTCATGAAGGGCGGCGAAATCTTCAAGCAGGGAGGCGGCGATGGAACTCACCGATAACATCTTGTGGTTGCTCAAGCAGGCCTTCTATTACTCGCTGACCACGATCAACGATTCGATGCGGGTGCACGGGGTCAGCACCGCCCAGATCGGCGTGCTGCGCCAACTCGCCAACGAGCCCGGCCTTTCCGGAGCCGAACTCGCGCGACGCCTGTTGATCAGCCCGCAGGGCGTTCAGCTCGCGCTGACCGCTCTGGAGCGCCGCGGCCTGGTGGAAAGGAAGCGCGACCCCCAGCACGGCCGCATCCTGCAGGCCTACCTGACGCAGGAGGGCCGCAATGTCGCGGGGACGGTCGTCAACGATGCCATCGCCGCTCACGAGAGGGTTTTCGGTGTCCTCACCGTGCAGGAGCAGCAGACCCTGCGGGAACTGTTGGGCCGCGTGGTCGAAAAGGGCACCGGCCATGAGCTTTTCAACGATCACGTCGACAACTGAAGAGCGAATATCTAGTACTTGATAATGATCGCAAGTAGTTGATATTGTCGGGGGGATGTCAGAGCCCACTGCGACCACCGGGGCGGGGTCGCGCGATAGCGACGGGGTCGTGACCGAGAAAGTGACCATAGAGCTGGACCGGCGCACCACGACGGTGCCCTACAGTGCGGGCGACACCCTGCTGCAGACCGCCCGCATGGCGGGTTTGGCCGCACCGTCGTCGTGCGAAACCGGTTCCTGCGCAACGTGCATGGCGCGCCTGACGCAGGGGAGCGCGCGCATGCTCAACAACGACGCGCTCGACGACGACGAGGTCGACGAGGGTTGGGTGCTGACCTGCCAGGCGTTGCCGACCAGTCGCACGGTGCACGTGGTCTACGAGTGAACGGAGAGTCGATGGGCAGGGTGGCCGTGGTGACGGGTGGCGCCTCGGGCATGGGCGAAGCGACCTGCCACGAGCTGGGCCGGCGCGGCCACCGGGTCGCCGTGCTCGACGTCAACGAGCAGGCGGCGCAACGCGTCACCGACGACCTGCGTGCGGGGGGCGTGACCGCGATCGGCGTGGGCGCCGATGTCACCGACCGGCCCGCGCTCGAGCAGGCCTTCGCCAAGGTTCGTAGCGAGTTGGGCTCGGTCACGGTGTTGGTGACGAGCGCCGGCCTGTTCGATTTTTCGCCCTTCGCCGACATCACCGCCGAGGCCTGGGCACGGATCGTCGACGTCAATCTGACGGGCACCTTTCATTGCTGCCAGATCGCGCTGCCGGACATGGTCGACGCCAATTGGGGCCGGATCGTGATGATCTCGTCGTCGAGCGCCCAGCGCGGCTCACCGTTCGCCGCCCATTACGCGGCGTCCAAGGGCGGCGTTATCACGCTGACCAAATCCCTGGCGCGCGAGTACGCGTCGCACGGGATCACGGTCAACACCATCCCGCCCTCGGGCATCGAGACGCCGATGCAGCATCGGGGCCAGGCCGCCGGCTATCTGCCCTCCAACGAGCAGATCGCCGCCAACATCCCGCTGGGCCACCTGGGCACCGGGGCGGACGTCGCCGCGGCGGTGGGGTTCCTGTGCTCGGAGGAGGCCAGGTTCATCACCGGCCAGGTCTTGGGTGTCAACGGTGGGGCGGTGTTGTGACGTCGATCAGGAGGCTGCGATGACGCGATCAGGCAGGCCCGCGGAGGGGTCCTGGACCGAGCACTATCCCGAATTGGGCACCGGCCCGGTGTCGTTCGCCGACTCCACCTCGCCCGAATTCTACGAACTCGAACGGGAGGCGGTCTTCAAGCGTGCTTGGCTGAACGTCGCCCGGGTCGAGGAGCTGCCCCGCGTCGGCAGTTACCTGACCAAGGAGATCGACGTCGTCGGGACGTCGGTGATCGTGGTGAAGGGCCGCGACGAGCGCATCCGCGCCTTTTACAACGTCTGCCGACACCGGGGAAACAAGTTGGTATGGAACGACTTTCCCGCCCAGGAGACGAGGGGTACCTGCCGGCAGTTCACCTGCAAGTACCACGGATGGCGCTACGACCTCGAGGGCGCCCTGAAATTTGTGCAGCAGCAGGGCGAATTCTTCGACCTCGACCCGTCCGAGTACGGGCTGCGGCCCGTGCACTGCGACGTCTGGAACGGGTTCATATTCATCAACCTCGACGCCGAGCCCCGCCAGACGCTGCGGGAGTTCCTCGGGCCCATGGTAACCGGCCTCGACGGTTACCCCTTCGACAAGTTGACCGAGCGCTACGAGTGGGTGGCGCACAACAACAGCAACTGGAAGATCTTCGCCGACGCGTTTCAGGAGTACTACCACGTGCCCTCCCTGCATCCGCAGCAGGTGCCGCCCGACGTTCGGGACCCGAACGCCGGATTCACGTGCGGGCATTTCCAGCTCGACGGACCGCACCGGTTGGTGTCGACGGCCGGGCGGCGACGGTGGCTGTTGCCCGAGGAGTACATGTACCCGATCGAGCGGGCCACCAAGAGCGGGCTGGTCGGACCCTGGCGCACACCGGATGTCGGCGAGCTGCCGCCCGGCCTCAACCCGGGCGGCATCGAGCCGTGGGGGATCAGCAATTTCCAGATCTTCCCCAACATCGAGATATTGATCTACGGCGGCTGGTATCTGCTCTACCGGTATTGGCCCACCTCGCACAACACGCATCGCTTCGAGGCCTACACGTACTTCCACCCCGCCCGCAGTGTGCGCGAACGCGTCGAACACGAGGTGGCGTCGGTGGTGCTCAAGGAATTCGCGCTGCAGGACGCGGGGATGCTCGGTGGCACGCAGGCGGCGCTGGAATACGGCATCGTCGACGAGTTTCCGCTGAGCGACCAGGAGATCCTGGTGCGCCATCTGCACAAGGTCGTCGTCGATTGGGTCGACGCCTACCGGCGCGAACGCGCCGCCGAGCCGGCGGGGGTGTAGCCCGGTGTCCGATGCCATGCTGCCCAGCGCGTTCGCCGAGTTGGAGAAGTATGCCCAAAGGTGGTGTTTGGCAACCGAAACCGAGCGCTGGAACGCCAGGGTCACCAGCTCGATGCCCGAGATGCACGAGTTCTACGACGCGTTCTTCCCGCGGCTCGAAGAGGCGATCGATTATTGCGACAAGTTTCCCCTCGACAGCCTGCCCGACGACGCGCTCAACCTCCTGCGCATGATCTATTCGCTGATCATGGTCGCGATGGCGGTGGAGATCATGCACCAGCCCGTTCCGGTCAGCGCCGCGGACGCGGTCATGATCCGGACCGTCGAGCCGGCGCCGTGACCCGGCTCTCAACCAGGAAGGACGGACCATGAGTCTGCTCACCATCACCAAGCTCACGGCGTCCGTCGGCGCGGAGGTGACCGGCCTCGATCCGGCCCGCCTGGCTGCCGACGAGGGCGGGGCCATCCTGGATGCGTTGGAGCACAACGGCGTTCTGGTGTTCCGCGGTCTGGGGCTCACCCCCGAGGTCCAGGTCGAGTTCTGTCGCCGGCTGGGGGAGGTCGATCACTCGGCCGACGGCCACCACCCGGTCGCCGGCATCTATCCGATCACGCTGGATCCGTCGAAGAACTCCTCGGCGGCCATCCTGAAGGCGACGTTCGACTGGCACATCGATGGCTGCACGCCCCTCGACGACGAGTACCCGCAGAAGGCCACCGTGCTGTCGGCGGTGCAGATCGCCGACTGGGGCGGCGAAACGGAATTCGCCAACTCCTACGCCGCCTACGACGAATTGACCGACGAGGAGAAGCGCCGCTTCGGTTCCCTGCGTGTGGTGCACTCTTTGGAGGCCTCGCAGCGGCGCGCCCATCGGAACCCCACACCCGAGCAGGTGGCCGCCTGGCGATCCCGGCGCACCCATGAACACCCGCTGGTATGGACCCATCGCAGCGGCCGAAAGTCACTGGTGCTGGGCGCGTCGGCCGACTACGTGGTGGGCATGGACCTCGACGCGGGCCGGGCGCTGCTCGAGGAACTGCTCGAGCGGGCCACGGGGGCGGACAAGGTGTACAGCCACACGTGGTCGGTGGGTGACACCGTCATCTGGGACAACCGCGGGGTGCTGCACCGGGCCGCTCCCTATGATCCGAGCTCGCAGCGCGAGATGCTGCGCACGACCGTGCTCGGTGACGAGCCGATCCAATAGCCGTGACCGGTCCGCGCCCAATTCGGTTGACGCCCTTGCCCGCCGAGGAATGGGATGAGCGCGCCCGCGCCTCGCTGGCGTCACTGATACCCGCGGAGCGGGCGAATCCCGGCGGCGCGGGCAACGTCTTGTCGACCCTGGTGCGCCATCCCGACCTGACCCGCGCCTACCTTCCGTTCAACGCCTACCTGCTCAAGGGCTCGACGCTGTCGCCGCGGATTCGCGAGGTTGCGCTGCTGCGGGTGGTTCACCTCGCCGACTGTCACTACCTGTGGTCGCACCACCTGCCCATCGCGGAACGAGCCGGACTGAGTTCGCGGGATATCGACGGCATCCGCTGCGGGGAGGGTCTGGATCCGTTGGACCGGACGGTGATTCGCGCCGTGGACGAGTTGACGGCCGACAGCAACGTCAGCCAGTCCACCTGGGACGAGCTGGGCCGCGCCTTCGGCGACCGGCAACGCATGGATCTGGTCTTCACCATCGGCGGATACCTGTTGCTGGCGATGGCCGTGAACACCTTCGGCGTTGCGGACGAGTCGTAAGGTTGTCTCCTGTGTTGACAAAATCGCTGACCGCCGCGGCGACCGCCTTGGCCGGTGCCGTTGCCTTCGTTCCCTGCGCCGCCGCGGATCCGGACAACTACGTGGCCTTCCTGTCCCCGTCGCGCAACATCAGCTGCGAGATCGACTACCAGCGCCGCGGCATCCCCGATGGGGCGTTCTGTTTCAGCATCACCCCGCCGCAGTCGGTGACCATGGACGCCGCCGGTGTCCTTTCGCGCTGCGCCGGTGAGGGTTGTCTGGCCAATCCGCCGGAAGGCACGCCGAGCCTCGGCTATGGCCAGACGGCCGGCGCCGGGCCGTTCAGCTGCCGGTCCGAGACGGCCGGCGTGACGTGCACGGTGACCTCGGGGCGCGGCTTCACCATATCCAACGCCGGGATAACGGCCGTGGGCTGACTTCGGCCCTCAGCCGCCCCGCGCCTCGATCATCGCCGAGCGGTTGACCTTGGTCGCCGCGGTGCGGGGGATGGCGTCGACGAACTCGACGGTCTTGGGGGCCTTGTAGTGGGCGAGCCGGCTCTTCGCGTACTCGATCACGTCGTCCTCGGTGAGCGTCGCGCCGTCGGCGAGCTGCACCACCGCATGCACCCGTCGTCCCCACTGCGCATCGGCGAGGCCGATCACGACGACGTCGGCGATCTCGGGGTGGCCCGCCAAGGCCGACTCCACTTCCGCCGGAAACACATTCGCGCCGCCGGTGACGATCATGTCGACCCGGCGGTCGACGATGTAGAGGTAGCCGTCCTCGTCGAGGTAGCCGATGTCGCCCGCGGAGCGGAAGCCGTCCTCGGTCGAGGGCAGCGGCGCCGCGCCGCCCACGTAGCGGGACCCCGCGCTCATCGGTGCGCGCAGATAGATTTCGCCGTGCTCGCCCGGGCCGAGCTGTCTGGTGCCGGCGTCGAGAATCCGGATCTCGGTGTCCCGGAATCCGCGGCCGACGCTGCCCGGATGAGCGAGCCACTCGTCACCCCGCAGTGCGGTCAGCCCGAGGTTCTCCGTCATGCCGTATGCCGACACGATCTGCTGCGGGCTCAACAACTCGAACCAGGTATGCATGAGCGACGGCGGCATCACCGCGGCGCCCTGCAGGACGAACACGATGCTGGACAGGTCGCGTTCCCGGACATCCGGCCGGGCCGCTATCCGGGCGAGCATCGTGGGCGTGGCCGTGAAATTGGTGATCTTGAAGCGTTCGATCACATCGAGAACCAGTGCGGCATCGAACTTTTCCAGTATCACCAGATGGTCGCCGGCCAGCAGGAAGAAGAAGGTGGCGAAGCCGTTGGTGTGATACATCGGCGCGGGCACCATGATGGTCTGCGGCTGGGCCACCGGCGTCCAGTTCGACAGGAACGGCTCGCCGTGCTGTGGCGTCCAGAGCGACGGCGCCAGGCTGAGGATCACCTTCGGGATTCCGGTCGAACCGCTGCTGCAGATGCCGTTGACGTTGGGGGACACGGCCACCGGCATCGGGTCGTTGGACTCGGCCGCGGCCTGCCCCTCGAGGCGCCACCGACTCGCCTCATCGACGACGACGGCGGGATCGATGACCTCGCGCACCCGGTCCCGCTCCCATTCGGGCAGATCCCAGTGCATGGGAACGGGGACGGCGCCGATCTTCCAACAGCCCAGCGTGGCCAGGACCAGGTGCGCCGAATTCGGAATTGCCAGCGCCACAAGGGAACCGAGCTCGGCTCCGTTGGCGGCCAGCGCGCGTCCCCACTGGTTGGCGCGGGCGTCGAGCTCACCGAACGTCAGTGACTCCGCGGTGCCGTCGAGGGCGACGATGGTCACCCCCGGCTCGTCTCGACGCTGCTCGGCGAGCTCGGAAAGCTTGACCCCGAACGGGATTCCGTCAGCTAGCGGGTTCGCCGCGCCTTCGGCCTCGATCGGTTCGGTGGTGCTCACGCCGATACCGGCCCGCTGAACAGCGTCTCCAGGGAGCCGTCCGGGACGCCCGGGATGAGCCGCAACGCCAGCCCCTCGGCACCCAGCGGCAAGCGGATCAGCGGTTGGGTGTGCCGGTCGAGCACGCTCACGTCGGACTCATCGCAGAAGCCCAGCGCGCCGAGCAATTGATGGGACGTGCGCAACACCTGCCGGGCGGTGTCGGATGCCTTGAGCCGCAGAACCAGCGCGTCCGAGGAGCGAACCTGCGTCGGCAGCGATTCCGGGCGGCAGATGGTGTATTTCGCCAACTCGTGCAGTCCGCGCACGGCGACGGCGGCCTCGGCCACGGCGAACCTGACGGCCTGGAAGTCCGCCAGCGGCTTGCCGAACTGGATGCGGGAGCGCACGTGATCGGTGACGATCTGCAGCGCCTGCTGCACCGATCCCAGAATCCGCCATGATCCCAGCACGAGATGAAGGTTAACGTCGTCGGCCGGAATCGTGCCATCAGGTGCGTCGAGGGAAGCGGGCACCAGGAACGGGCCCAGTTTGGCGTCGGTGCGTGACGCGGCCCGGGGGCGGTACCGGTTGCCGTCCAAGTCAGCGGCCACCCAGTCGCCGGGCAGGTCGCCGTGGTCGATGCGCGGCGCCTCGGGGTTGACCAGGGCGAGCCGCGCGCCGTCGATCGAGAGCAACTCCTCGACGAGGGGATAGGGCAACACAGTCGCCCCGGCCGCGCGGCACAACACGGCCGCCGCGAGCAGGTCGTCGGGCGCCGACCGGACATCGAGCTCGAAGGCGCCGACCTCGGTCAGGGCCGCGCGGGCGGCGTCCCGGACACCGTCGTCCGTTTCGGCGCGCAACGCCGCCTGCGGGCCGCCCAGCCGGGTGAGCCGCTTGGCCGCGACGGCGGCGAAGTCGCTGATGTCTTGTGGCAGATCGGTTTTCACCGGTGTTCTCCCAACACGTCCCGGGCCACCAGCATCTTCTGCACCTCGATGGTGCCCGATGCCACGGTGGCCGCCTGTGCGTAACGCCAATGGTCTTCGATCGCCCCGTGCAGTGCGGCACCGGCGCCGCTGTCCAACGCGACCGGGCCCAGCACGTCGAAAAGTAGTTCGGCGACCTGCTGGTCGCAGGTCGTGGTGGCGATGCGGGCGGCGCGGGCCGCCGCGCCGGCCGCGGGGTCGTCCTGCAACGACACCGCGCGATACGCCAGCAGCCGGGCCACCCGCAGATCGACGAGCGCCCGCACCCACCGGGAGCGCAGCGATTCCGGCAGCGCGCCCCAGTCGTCACCGAGCGCGGTGCTCATTCGGTCGAGCAGGGATTCGCAACGCGCGTAGCGGGCGATGCCGACCCGCTCGAAGGCCAGCGCCTCGCGCATGACGCGCCAGCCGTCGCCGACCTCGCCGAGAACGTCGCCGGGGAACGCCTGCACGTCGTCGAGGAACATCTCGTTGAGGTGATGCGGTCCCAGCATCGACCCGATGGGTCGGACGGTGAAGCCGGGGCGGTCCATCGGGATCAGAAAGAGCGTGAGGCGCTTGGGTTTTGGCGCCTCGGGATCGGTGCACGCCGCCAGCACGCACCACGACGCCATCAAAGCGTACGACGTCCATACCTTCTGGCCGGTGATGCGCCAACCGTCCCCATCCGGGACGGCACGCGTGCGCAGCGAGGCCAGGTCGGTACCGGCCTCCGGCTCGGAGAAGCCCTGGCACCAGATCACGTCGCCGGCGGCGATGGCGGCCAGGTGCTTGGCCTTCTGTTCGGCCGTTCCGTAACGCATCAGGGCCGGACCCACCCAGTTGATTCCCATGTACTGCGGGCCGCGGGGCTCGTGCTGGGCCCACATCTCCTCGCGCAGCACGGTCTGCTGCCAGACCGAACCGCCGCCGCCGCCATGCTCTTTCGGCCAGGCCAACGCCAGCAGGCCCTCGGCCGCCAGCAGTTTGCAGAACGTCTCGGTGGTGGCCAGGTCGCGCGGGTTCTCGGTGCAGGCGCCGAGGAAGTCGGCGGGGATGTTGTTGGAAACCAGCTCGCGCAGGTGCTTTCGCAGTTGAGCGGCGTCGTCGCCGAGGTCGTAATCCATCGTCGTCATCCCTTCGGCAGCCCGAGCAGCCGCTCGGCGATGATGTTGCGCTGGACCTCCGATGTTCCGCCGTAGATGGTCGCGGCCAGCGCGTCCTGGCGTTCGAAGAGCAGATCCGGATCGCAGAGCGACTGCGTCCCCTCGGCGACGGCGGCCAGCTCCCAAACGCGCTGCAAGGTAACCGATCCCAGCAGCTTCATGGTGTCGGCCTCCGGGCTCGGCCGTCCGGCCAGCTCGTTGCCCATGGCGCGGTAGCCGGTGGCCCGCAACGCTTCGGCGTCCGCGAGCAGCGAGCCGAGCTCCGTGCAGATGTCGGCGGTCGGCTGCGCCCCGCGCACCGCATCCAGCCCGCGCTTGATTTCGACCCAGTTCATGATCCAGATCATCTGGCGTTCGTGGTGCAGCGACGACAAGGCGACGTTCCACCCACCGTGCAGGGGTCCGAGCAGGTTTTCCGCGGGCACCTCGACGTCGTCGAGAAAGACCTCGCAGAAAGTCTCGTCGGAGATCGAGGCCATCCGGATGGGCTCGATGCGCACCCCGGGCGAGTGCAAGTCGAGGATGAGGCACGAAATGCCACGGTGTTTCGGCGCCGCCGGGTCGGTCCGGGCGTACAGCGTGCACCATCGCGACTCGTGGGCTTGGGTGGTCCAGATCTTGTGCCCGTTGACGCAGAAGCTGTCCCCGTGGCGTTCGGCGCGCGTGCGCAGGCCGGCGAAATCCGAACCGGCTTCCGGCTCGGACATGCCCAGCGCCCACCATTCGTCACCGCGCAGCAGCGGCACCAGGAGGCGGTCGACCTGGGCCGGCGTGCCGAACTGGCGGATGCCGGGTGCGGCGACGTTGGGGCCGGCGATGTTGGGCAGCTTGGGGGCGGACCGCATCGCCGCCTCGAGCCGCACCTCCATGGCGTCGCGCAGGCCCAGCGACCGGCCGCCGTGTTCGCGAGTCCAGGTCGGTTGTAGCCAGCCGGCCTCGAAGGCCGCCCGCTGGTAATCGCGCCGCAGCTTCAGGTCCCAGCGGTAGTCGCGATAGTTGTCGTAATAGTCCCTCGGCAGAAAGTCCGTCAGCCACGCGCCGAATTCGTCGACTATCGATACAGGCGCGGTCATGCCGCGCCTCCCGCGAAGCGGCGGCCCACCTCGTGATAGAGCGCGCGGCTGTCGCCCAGCATGGCGGCGGCCTGCCAGGCGTGCCGGACGTAGAGGTGGGCGTCGTGCTCCCAGGTCTGCCCGAGCGCGCCGTGCACCTGGACCGCGGTTCGCGCGCAATTGCCGGCCGCATCACCGGCCGCCGCCTTGGCCAGCGCCGCGGCGGTCCAGGCATCCGCGGGGTGTGTGGCCGGGTCGCCGAGGCGGGCGGCGGCTGCGTAGGTGAGGCTGCGGGCGCGCTCCAGTCCGACGTAGTTGTCGGCGAGCGCGTGCTTGATTCCCTGGAACGCGCCGATCGGTGTGCCGAACTGGCGGCGCGTCTTCGCGTGTTCGACGGCGCGATGCAGGGCGGCGCTCGCCGTGCCGACCAGGTCGGCGGCCGCGGCGACCATGGGCGCCGTCAACGCCTTTTCGATGTCGACGGGCGCGGTGGCCAGCGGCTCGGCGTCGACCTCGACGTCCGCCAGCGGCTGCGCGGGGTCGGTCGATTCCCCCGCGACCACGGTCACCCCCGCGCCGCAGCGGGCGACCGCAACCACGGTGCCGTCATCGGAGTGCGCCAGGGTCACCAGCAGTTCAGAACGGGACAGGTTGGGGACCGCGACCGCTCGCCCGCGCAGGCGGCCGCCGCGCAGCGTCATCGGCGCACCGGGCAGCCGGGATCCCCGGGAGTGCACGGCCAGGGTGGCGACGACACCGCCCGCGATGTCGTCGAGAACCGCGTCGAGGCCGGCGCCCCGCAACGCGCCGGCGGCCAGGCCGACGCTGCTCAGCAGCGGAATCGGCGCGATCGCGGCGCCGCATTCCTCGAGCACCACGGCGAGCTCGACCGGTCCGTAGTCGCCGGCCCCGGGCGCCGCCAGTTCCGTCCAGCCGAGGTCCACCACCGTCTTCCACAGCGTGCGCCAGCGCTCCAGATCCGTCATCGCCTGGCGAGCGGAGTCGGGCGGGCACTCCGCGCGGAGGATGTCGCGCACGTTGTCGCGCAGCGACAGCTGCTCCGAACTCAGTCCGACATCCATAAGACCCCTAACATAATAAAAATAGTAAACTAGCGGCCCGGTTCGCAATCGCACGGGAACACGCATTAGGTGGGCGCATGGTCGAGTGGTATTTGTTCCTGCCGCAGGTGCGGCTGTCGGTGGCCGACATCGCGGAGCGGGCACGTCACGCCGAGGCCAGCGGCTTCGACGGCATGGCGTTCATCGATCACCTCGAGGCGCCGGGCCTGCCCGACGAAAGCATCTGGGAGGCAATGGGCGTCGCCAGCTGGGTGGCGGCCAAGACCGAACGGCTGCGCATCGGCCACCTGGTGCTGTGCGACGCGTTTCGGCACCCCGCCGTGTTGGCCAAACAAGCCGTCACCCTGTCGGAGGCGTCGAACGGCAGATTCGATCTGGGCCTCGGCGCGGGGTCCTGGCCCGCGGAGTTCGCCCGATTCGATGTCGGCCAGCGGGATGCGGTGGCCAGGGTCGAGCAGCTGGAGCGGCACCTGGCGCTGCTGCGGCGGTACTGGGGTGACGATCCGCAGGCCGGCCCGGCCGCGCAGGCCCCCCGCAGGTCTCATCCGATCCCGCTCGTCCTGGGCGGCACCGGGCCCCGGATGATGAAACTCGTTCGCACATACGCGGATTGGTGGAACCTACCGGCGAACCACCTCGACAAGCTGTCCACGCTGGTTCCCGCCGCGGGGACGGCCCGGGTCTCAATTCAGCAGATGGTGGGGTTCGTGCGGGTGGGCGGCGATCCGGACAAGGTGCGCGAAGTGAGCACGCGCCGGTTCGGCAACCTGGGGTCCGGGCTGGTGTGCGGCGACGCCGACGAGCTGATCGCTCACTTCGCCGGGCTGGCCGCCCAGCGGGTGGAGCGGTTCTATGTGTGGTTCGCCGACTTCGCGGTTCCCGATTCCCTGCACGAGTTCGGCGAAACGGTGATCAAGGCGTTTGCTGCCGCCGGCGCCGGGCTTCCGTAGGCACGACGGGCGGCCGGGCGAACGGCCCGCGCGGCACCGCGCTGAGCCGGATCTCCGGCAGGTCGACCGACGGGTCGACGGTGTCCAGCCACGCGACGGCCTCGGCGACGTCGGACACCTGGATCGCGTGCATCTCGAAGGGAACGTCCTGCAGCATCTCGGTTTCCACCGGGCCCGGCGTGACGATGTGCACGGCGATGCCGTCGCGGTCGACTTCGGCCGCCAGGGCGCGGGCGAACGCGTTCATGCCGGCCTTCGACGCCGAGTAGGCGGTCCGGGCCATCATCGGCTCGTGCGCCGCCGACGACGAGACGAACACGAACCGCGAGCCCGCCCGCATCCGTGGCAGCGCGGCGGCGGTCACCACGAAGCAGGAATCCAGGTTGGCCGAGAGGATGGTCCGCCACTGCTCGAACGTCTGCTTGCGGGCGTACGTTCCGCCCAGCGTGCCGGCGGCGTGCACGAGGAGGTCGATCCGCTCCAATACGCTTGTGGCAGCGGCAAATCCGGCCGGGTCCGATGCATCGGCCACGATGTGGCGCGCGCCGATCTCCGCGGCGGCCGCCCGCAACGGGGCCTCGCGGCGCGCCGCCAGCACCACGTCGTAGCCCAGCTCCACCAGCTTGCGAGCGCACCCCTTGCCGATCCCGCCGCTGCCGCCGGTGACCAATGCGGTTCTCAAGGCTGCCTCTTTAGGGTTGGCGGAAGTCCCGCGTCCGCGACAGCGCCTGCGGCGACAGCGCGTGAATTCGTTGATCGTGCCGGCCGGAGAGCACATAGGTCTGGGTGTCGGCGAGATGACGACCCGCGATGCGGCGCGCCCGGTCCACGTCGCCCTCCGCGATGGTCTCGGTCAGCTTGACGTGCGTGCTGAGCACCGCGCGGCGTTGAGCCAGCGACGGGTAGGTGCCGCGCGCCGCGCTCTCGTCCGCCCACTGTTGTTCGTGGCTGGTCCACAGCGTTTCCAGGCTGCCGACCACCGCGATGATAGTGTGGTTGCCGCAGCCGCGAACCACGAGATCGTGGAATTCGCGGCCGATTTCGGTGAACAGGCCGCCGTCCTCGATGTTGTCGGCCATGGACTCGTTGACGCGGTTGAGCTCGGGGACCAGGGTGTCGGCCCGGTCGGGGCGGCGCGCGGCCAGCGCGGCGCACGCGGGCTCGAGTTCCTGCAACGCCATGCCGAGGTCGGCGACCGCGACGGACTCGCTTTGCAGCAGCAGCCCGAGCATGTACGCGGCGCTGGTCTTCGCCGGGGCGTGCACGACGGCGCCCCCGCGGTTACCCCGCCGGACCGAAACCAGCCCCTCGGTTTCCAGGATCCGCAGCGCTTCGCGCAGGGAAACCAGGCTCACGTTGAACTGTTCGACGAGCACCTCTTGGCGCGGCAACAGGTCGCCGTCGGCGAGCTCGCCGTTGATGATCTGGCGGCGCAGCTCGTCGGCTACGATTTCGGCGATCCGCGGCGCCGACAATCGGCGACGGGCGTCGTGCCCAATTCCCAAGGCGGTCATCCGATCCTCGAAAAAACAACTCGCTGGCTTAGCTATTTTAGCAGTAATGGTATAAATAGCTTCTTCGATCGCGTGCCGGTCGGGAGGGCGGTGTAAGTGAGCGAGCGGTCCGACAGCCACCCGGCACCGCTGCATGACCTGCGTGTCATCGAGATCAGTGACCGGATAGCCGGCAGCTACTGCGGGAAGCTACTGGCCGACGCCGGCGCGCAGGTGCGCAAAATCGAACCGGCGCAAGGAGATTGGCTCCGCCGGTACTCCGCGACGCAATCGACGGTGCCGGACGGGCAGAGCTCGCCGTTTTTCGCCTACCTCAACGCCGGCAAGCGCAGCATGACGTACCCGCCCGACACGCAGCGGTTCTCGGACGAACTGGCCGGCGCGGACGTCGTCGTGGTCACCGCGGGCCGGGCGCGGGCCGCGGCGCTGGGCGTCGACCCGCAGCGGCTGCTGGCCGCCTCGCCGCACGCGATCGTCGTCACGATCTCCGACTTCGGGTGGACGGGCCCCTATGCGGAGCGGGCCGCCAGCGAATTCACCCTGCAAGCGTGGGCGGGCTCGCCGGGCTTCCGTGGCGATCCCGCCGGGCCGCCCATCTCCATCGGCGGCGACCTGGGGGAGTACATGGGCGGCGTGTACGCGGCTTTCGGCGTACTGGCCCTGCGCCGTCGGGTGGAGCGTGGCGGCCCCGGCGAGCACCTCGATCTGTCCATGCTGGAGGCGTTGACCGCGATGCAGAGCAGCGAATGGCTGCACTCCCAGCTGCTGCGCGTTCCCCCGGTCCGTCGCACGCTCGAGGTGCCATCGATCGAGCCCGCCAAAGACGGCTACGTCGGGATCACCATGGTCACCGGCCAGCAGTGGCTGGACTTCTGCGCGATGGTCGAGTGCCCGCAACTGGAGGAGATCGAGCAGCTGCGCTTCCAGATCGGCCGGTGGGCCTATCGCGACATGATCCGCGAACAGATCGGCCCGTGGCTGGCCGAGCGGACGGTCGAGGAGGTCGTCGAGCTCGGCCAATTGTTCCGGTTGCCCATCGCGGCGCTGGGCAACGGCTCCACGATCCGCCAGTTGGAGTACGTGACGCAGCGGGGGGTGTTCATCGCCAATCCCGCCGGCTTCCACCAGCCCCGGCCGCCGTGGCTGATGTCGGCGTGCGCGCCCGCCCCGCGGCAGGCCGCCCCGGCCCTGGGTGCCGACAACGACGAGAATCCTTGGTGGCTAAGGGGATCCGAGGTGAGCCCGGACGTGCGTGGGCTGCCCCTGGCGGGTGTGCGCATCGTCGACCTGACCGCGTTCTGGGCCGGTCCCGCGGCCACCCATCTACTGGCCGCGTTCGGTGCCGACGTTGTCAAGGTGGAGTCGATCCAGCGGCCCGACGGCATCCGATATTCCGGCGGCATGCGCACCGATGTCGACGATTGGTGGGAATACGGCTGGGTGTTCCACGCGATGAACACCAACAAGCGTTCCGTCACATTGGATTTGGGTTCCGACGACGGGCGTCGCCTGTTCACCGAGCTGGCCGCCGGTGCGGACGTGGTGATCGAGAATTTCTCGCCGCGGGTGATGGACCAGTTCGGCCTGACCGCCGAGGCGCTGCTGAACGTCAACCCCAAGCTAGTCGTTGCCCGGATGCCCGCGTTCGGGCTGGGCGGGCCGTGGCGGGACCGGGTCGGGTTCGCCCCGACCATGGAGCAGATCGCCGGTCTGGCCTGGGTGACCGGGTTGCCGGATGCCCCGCCGGTGACCCCGCGCGGGGCCTGCGATCCGTTGGCCGGGGTGCACGCCGCGTTCGCCGTGCTGGCCGCGCTGACCTTCGCCGACCGCACCGGTTCGGGCCAGCTGGTCGAGCTGCCGATGCTGGAAACGGTGCTGAACGCCACCGCGATTCAGGCGATCGAAGCTGAGGTCTTCGGGACGACGATGACCCGCCGGGGCAATCGCGGTCACGGCGAGGCGATCCAGAACATCTACCGGTGTGCCGGCGACGACGACTGGATCGCCGTCACCGTGCGCGACGACGCCCAGTGGCGTGCCCTGGTCGAGTTGATGGGCCGACCCTCGTGGTGCGACGAGGGGCTGGCCACCGTCGCCGGGCGGCGGCAGCGGGCGGACGACGTCGATCGCCGGCTCGCGGATTGGTTTGCAGGCCAACCCCTTCAGTCGACGGTGGAGCGGCTGGCCGCCGCCGGCGTTCCCGCCGCGCCGGTGGTGTCGCCGTCGCTGGTCACCGACAATCCGCAGCTACGCCATCGGGGGTTTTTGGAGACCCTGCACCACCCGAGCACGGGCGCGGGCCTCTATCCCTGCCCACCGTTCGCCCGGCTGGCCGGTCAGGACGAGTGGCTGCGGCGTCCGCCGCCGCGGTTGGGCGAGCACAATGAGGAGATACTGCGCGAACGGTGCGGGCTGAGTTACGAAGAACTGACGCGCCTCGCAACCAGCGGGGTGATCGGGACCCGACCCAAGGGCCTTTAAGGAGTGGAGGGCAGCTGATGCGCGTGACGGTTGATGAAAACCTGTGCGAGGCCAATGGCTTCTGCGAATCGCTGGCACCGGAGGTTTTCGAACTTGGCGACGAGGACGTCGTGCAGATCGCGGAGGGCCCCGTCCCGCCGCGGTTGGAGATCGACGTGCGCGCCGCGGTGGACCAGTGCCCCAAGGCCGCGCTGCGGCTGATCGATTAGCGCGCGGTCACCGAGATCGGCATGTCGTCGTAGATCGACATGTTCGTCATCAGGTTCGGGTGAGCCACAGTGGCCGGCCCGATCTCGATATCGTCGCAGCGCAACAACAGCTCGTCGAAGACCGCGCGGAGTTCGGCGCGGGCCAGCATCGCGCCGAGGCAGTGGTGCGGTCCGCCGCCGCCGAACGCCACGTGCGGGTTCGGTTGCCGGCCGATATCGAACGTGAACGGTGAGGAGAAGACGTCCTCGTCGCGGTTCGCCGACCGCAGCGTCGACACCACGCGCTCGCCCTTGGCGATGTGCTGGCCGTCCATTTCGACGTCGACCTTGGCGGTGCGCGTCCAGTAGGCCACCGGGGACGCCCAGCGCAACACCTCCTCGATGGCCGGCGGCCGCAGGCCTTCGTCGGAGCGATAGCGCTCGACCTGCTGCGGGTTGGCCAGGAAGGCCTGCAGCCCGATCGCCAGGGCGTTCTTCGTGGTGTCGCTGCCGGCGAAAGCCAGGACGAAGAAAAAGAATTCGAGTTCGTTGGGGGGCAACCGGAATTCCACGCCGTCGTCGCCGGTGATCACCGCCGACGCGAGGGTGCTCCAGATGTCATCGGTGGGGTTGCGCCGCTTCTCGGCGGTCAGCTCCATCGCGTAGTCGAATACGGACGCAAAGAGCTCCACTTCCACGTGCCCGCTCGGGCTCGCTTCCGGGGCGAGCGCCTTCAGGATGCGGTCGAAGAGGTCGAAGACCCGCGGTCGGTCCTCCTCCGGGATGCCGAGGATGTCGCCGATCACCGTCATCGGCAACGCGTCGGCGACGTCGGCGATCCAATCGCCGCCGCCCGCGGCGAGCAGGTCGTCGATCATCCGTCGCGCGCGGGCCCGGATGCCGTCCTCCAGCTTGGCGATGGCTCGGGGATTGAACGCGTTCGAGATGAGTTTGCGGCGTTTGTTCAGGTCCGGAGGGTCGAGCGTGATGATCGTCGGCGACGAGGAGAACATCGCGACCGGCTGGATGAGCGGCCCGTCGGCCGCGGTGAACGACTCGGTGTCGCGATGCAGGCGGACGGCGTGCCGGTGTTTGGTCGCCACCCAGAAATCCCGGTGCACCGTCTGGGCGACCCCGGGGGTCAGTTCGTGCCGGAACAGGGGCCGGCTGCGCCGCAACTCCGCGAACAACTCGTCGGGAAACCCGTTGCGCCACAGGGCAAAGTCGGAAAGGTCGACTGCCGCAGCCGTCATCTGGAACTCCGCTCTGGCCGGGCGCGTTGGCGCCGCGTTGACGTTCAATGCTTAAAATAGTAAAAATAGACCTTGTCGTCGAACCGCGGTGAGTGATGGGCGGCCCAGTTGCGCTCGGCTCGCCTCGGTCAGGGCGGGATATGGAGAGCTCGTGACGCATACAATTTCGGACCCGGCGTCGGATCCGGCCGGAGATCCCTCGGAACGCGAGTTCGGGCAGTCCGGCATCGCGCTGTCGACCTATCGGTTCCCGACGGGCTGGTTCATCGTCGCCTTCGGCTCCGACCTGGCCGCCGGTGACGTCAAGCGGGCGCACTACTTCGGCGAGGAGCTCGTCATCTTCCGCACCGAGTCCGGCCGGGTGCACGTGATGGACGCCTATTGCCAGCACCTCGGCGCCAACCTGGGTGTCGGCGGCACGGTGGAAGGCGACAACATCGTCTGCCCGTGGCACGGCTGGCGCTGGCGGGGCGACGGCACGAATGCGCTGATTCCCTACAGCAAGATCGGTTGCAAGAACAACGTCCGCATCCGCACCTACCCGACCGTGGAGTGGTACGGCTTCGTGCTGGCCTGGCACGAGCGTCACGGCCGGGCGCCGTACTGGCAGCCCCCGGTGCTGCCCGAGCTGGAGACCGACGAGTATTACCCGCTGCACCCGCACACCCAGATGCTCAACCGGGTGAAGGTGCACCCGCAGATGATCATCGAAAACGCCGCCGACCCCTACCACGTGCAATACGTGCACAAGGCCGCCAACCCGGCCACCACCGCGTCATTCGAGGTGTCCGGCTACCACCTGCACGCCACCGTCAACGCCCATTTCGGCGGCGGCCGCGCGTCAACCTGGCTGACCCCCAACGGGCCCGTCGACGCCAAGATCATTTACGACAACTACTCGCTGGGGCTGGGGGTCGTCCGGTTCCCCAGCGAGCTGGTGGCCACGGTCCAGGTGACCGGGCAGACGCCGGTGGACGAGGACTACACCGATTACTTCTATACCCAGGCGTCCGTGCGCGAGCCCGGCGACACGGGCGACGTGCCGACCGGTCGCGCGGCCAAATTCCTGGCGCTGCAGCAAGAGGTCATCAAACAGGACTTCTTCACCTGGGAGAACATGAAGTACCTGGAGAAGCCGAACCTGGCTCCCGAAGAGGCGCATGACTATGCGGCCCTTCGCCGCTGGGCCCACCGCTTCTACCCGGGCCCGCAGCCCGCGCCGTCCGACTTCGGCTACACCGCGGCCGGTGAGCCCGACCCGGCGGCCGCCAAAGCCTGATGCCGAGTCAGCCGCTGGGGCCCTCCGACTTCGGCGTCGACAGCTTCACCGTGCCGGCTGTGCTCGATCGGCGCGCCGAGCAGCATCCCGACCGGGTGATGATGTCGATCGGCGGTGTCGACGTGACCTTCGAGCAGATGCGGCGGCGGTCCTGCGCCGCGGCGAACATGCTGACCGACTTGGGTGTTGGCCGCGGCGACGGCGTGGCCTTGTTCACCGGAACGTGCCCGGAATGGGTCTACTTCTGGTTGGGTGCGGCGCGCATCGGCGCGATAAGCGCGGCGGTCAACGCCGCGAACAAGGGCGACTTCCTGGCGCACACCCTGCGGCTGTCGCGGGCCAAGGTGATCCTCACCGATGCCGAGCGCCGGGCCCGGGTCGACGAGGTCGCCGGCGCGCTGGATCACGTGCCTAGCGTTGTGCTGCAAGGTGATTCGCTCGAGGCGGCGCTGAACCGTGCCGCCGGCCGGCCGGTCGCCGACGCCGCCGAGGGGGCGGGGGAGGTGGGCTGCCTCTTCTACACGTCGGGAACCACCGGCCCGTCGAAAGCGGTTGCCACGACTTGGCATTACCTGTTCACGGTGGCCGCGACGGTCGCGTCGGCCTGGGAATTGCGCGCCGGGGAGGTGCTGTGGACGGCGATGCCGCTGTTTCACCTCAGCGCGGCGCCCAGCGTGCTGGCGCCGATGCTGCTGGGCGCGACGACGGCGCTGGCCCAAGCGTTTCACCCCGGCCAGGTGTGGGACGACATCCGCGCCCGCGGCGCCGCCGGCTTCGCCGGCGCCGGCGCGATGGTAGCCATGCTGCGGAATTTGCCGGCGGATCCGCGCGACGGGCAGCTGCCGTTGCGGTTCATCTCCGCGGCACCGATTCCCGCCGAGGCCTACCGCGACATCGAAAAGCGTTACGGCTGCCGCCTTGTGACGATGTACGGGATGACCGAGGCCTTCCCGATCGCCGTCAAGGCCCTCGCCGACGACGGGGTTCCCGGGACGTCGGGCCGGCCGAATCCGAATTTCGACGTCCGGATCGTCGACGACGGTGGCGATCCGGTGCCCGCCGGCGCGCTCGGCGAGATCACCTGCCGGCCGCGCCATCCCCACGTCATGAGCGAGGGCTACGTCGGCCAAGGGCTGCGGGTGATCCCACACCAAGAATGGTTTCGCACCGGCGATCTCGGCCGGTTCGACGCCGAGGGCAACCTGACCTACGTCGACCGCAAGAAAGACTCGCTGCGCCGGCGCGGCGAAAACGTCTCCTCGGTCGAGGTGGAAACCGTCGTGATGAGCCATCCCGCCGTGGCCGAAGCCGCCGCGGTCGGAGTGCCCAGCGACTTGGGCGAAGACGACATCCTGGTGGTGGTGACGTTGCAGCCCGGGGCCACAGTCGATTACACCGAGTTGCTCGATTTCTGCGCGGCCCGGATGCCCTACTTTTGCGTGCCGCGATTCGTCGAGACCGTCGACGAGCTCCCGAAGAATGTCATCGGGCGGATACGCAAGGACTTGTTGCGCGAGCGGGGGGTGACTCGAAAGGCGTGGGATCGTGAAGCTCAGGGTTATATCGTTAGCCGGTAAGTTACGTTAATGTTACGTAATCGTCGGAAAGTTACTTTAATGTTACGTCCGTCCCCTCATTGGCAGTCGTTTCCCAGGAGAGTCTGGAGTCCAGAATGACCATGTCCTACCAGGAGCAGCAGATGCTGCAGGCCGCCACGGGTCGTGACGCCATCCTCAACCTGAACGCTCGGCACAACCGGGCCTACTCCGACGGCGATCTTCAGCGCTGGATCGCCACCTTCCGCCACGCCGGCGCCACCTATCACCGCGACGGCGAGACATTCGAGGACCTGCGGGCGGCCTTCGACGGCGGCGACGGGCAGCGCCTGGTCACGGTCGACCACGAGATCCGGGTGGACGGCGTCAATGCCACGCAGCGTTGCGTCGCCGTGCTTTACGCCGCGATGTTCGGTGACACCACGCTGCGGGCCACCGGGATCTTCCGCGACACGCTGATCTACGAGCGCGGCGGCTGGTACTTCACTTCCCGCTCGCTGCAATGGGATTCGGTGCCCAGTCGGCACCCGCTCGTTATGTGAGCGGCGTGGACCCGGACCTCAGTTACCAGCTGGCCTTCGGCACCTACGAAGACGCGCTGGCGATGGTCGGCGCGACCAGTGAGCCGCGCACCGCGGCCACGGCGGTCAGCGGCGCGCGCATCCAGTTGTTCGCCGCGATGGTCCACGACGGCAATCGCTCCTACTGGGACGCCGAGTTCGCCCGGAGCAAATGGGGGGGCCTCCTGGCGCCGCCGGCCTTGCTGATGGGATGGCTGATCCCGCCGCCCTGGGAGCCGCGAGGCCGGCCGCCGGTGGCATCCCTGGTGTTGCGGGTGCCGCTGCCGGGCACCACATTCATCAACGCCGCCAACGACGTTGAGTTCAAAGAGCCCATCGTCGAAGGCGACGTGCTCACCGTCGTCGAGGAACTGGTGTCGGTGTCACCGGAGAAGCGGACGCGGCTGGGTGTCGGCCATTTCGTCGAAACGCTGGAGACGTACCGCCGCCGGGACGGGGCGGTGGTCGCCACCTCTCGCAACACGTTGTTCCGGTTCACGCCGGGGGCGGCGTCGTGACCGCAGACGACCTGAGCTTCGACGAAATCACCGTTCCGGTCGACCTGCCCGAGGTGGTCGACCACATCAGCTACCAGCGGGTGGTTGAGAATGCCGGAGCGACGTGGGATTACTTCCCGGGCCACTTCGACCCCGAATACGCTCGGCGGCAAGGCAATCCGACGATCTACGTCAACACGATGCACCTCGCCGGCTTCGCCGACCGCGTCGCGACCGATTGGGCGGGCCCGAGCAGCCGCGTGGTGCGGCGCTCGTTGCGGTTGATGGGCTCGATGTACGCCGGCGACACCATGATCGGCCGGGGTCGCGCGGTGGCCAAGCGGCTGGACACCTCGGTGGACCCGCCGCGCTGCCTCGTCGACCTCGAGATCCAGGTGACCAATCAGCACGGCGCGCTGTGCTGCCCGGTCGAACTCACTTTGCAGATGCCGCACGGCCCCGGGCGATGACGAGGTCGCCGCAGGTTTTATAAGGGCGGCAACTGCCCTTTGCACACCAGGGTCTGAAGCTCGACATACTCGTCGAGGCCCTCCGGGCCGAACTCGCGCCCGATCCCGGACTGCTTGAAGCCGCCGAACGGCGCGCCGATGTCCAGCGTGTACATGTTGATGCCGTAGGTGCCGGTGCGCACGCCCGCCGCGATCTCCAGGCCGTGCGCGATGTCGGAGGTCCACACCGAACCGGCCAGGCCGTAATCGCTTTCGTTGGCGATCCGGATCGCGTCGTCCTCGTCGCGGTAGCGCAGCACGGTCAAGACCGGGCCGAAGATTTCCTCCCGGGCGATGCGCATGTCGTTGGTGGCGTCGGTGAACAGCGTCGGCCGCACATACCAGCCCCGGGCCGACGGGCTGTCCTGGCCGCCGAGCACCATGCGGGCGCCGTCGGCCTGGCCGGACTTGATGTAGTCCTGGACGCGGCGTTGTTGCCGTTGCGCGACAAGGGGTCCGATGTCGGTGGCGTCATCGGCGGGATCGCCGACGCTCAGGCCCGACATCATGCCGGCCAGCGCGTCGACAACCTCGTCGTGGCGCCGGTCGCTGACCAGGATGCGGGTCTGGGCGACACAGGCCTGACCGTTGTTCATCAGGCCGGCGGTTTTCAGGCCGGCGACGGTCTTGTCGATGTCGGCGTCGTCGAGGATGATCGCCGCGGACTTGCCGCCGAGTTCCAGGCTGACGCGTTTGAGCTGTTCGCCGCACAGGGCGGCGATGCGACGCCCGACGGCGCTGGAACCGGTGAACGCGATCTTGTCCACACCCGGATGGCGCACGAGCGCCTCGCCGATCTCGGGGCCGCCGGGCAGCACCGAGACGACGCCGTCGGGAAGGTCGAGCTGCTCGATCATTTCCGCCAACCACAAAGCGTCCAAGGGCGTTTCGGGTGCCGGCTTGATGATGACCGTGCAGCCGGCGATCAACGCCGGGATGAGTTTGGGCATGATCAGGAACTGCGGCACGTTCCACGGCACGATCGCGCCGACCACGCCGACCGGGGCCCGGCGCAGGTGCACCTCGCCCAGCACGCCCTGGCGCCGCTCCTCCCAAGGAAAGTCGCGCGCGGCGGCCAGCGCCAGGTGGATGAGCGTCGCGGCGGCCGCCGCCTGGCCCAGCCGGCTGAAACTGCGCGGCGAGCCCATCTCGTCGGTGATCAGGTCGGCCATCTCGTCGATGTGGCCGGCGTAGATCCCGGCGAGCTGTTCCACCTTGGCCATGCGCTCGGCGTGCGTCATCCGCGGCCACGGCCCGCGGTCGAAGGCCTCTCGAGCGGCGGCGACCGCGGCGTCGACGTCCTCGGGCCCGGCCAGCTGAACGTGGCCGATCGGTTCCTCCGAGTGCGGGGAGATGACGGCCAGCTGCCGGGGGTTGGCGGGCTTGCGCCACTGCCCCCCGATGAAGAGTTCGCTGTAGGACCGGTGGTCGACAACTGCTGTCATCGGACACTTCCTCGTGGGGTTGGGCGCACCTGGCACAGTGACCGTGATTTCGCTATTGACGCTAACATAGCGAAAAAAGCAGCGAGGGCCGATATGACCAGCGATTGGCGCAGTTACCCGTTCCAGTTGGTGCCCGGCGACAGCCAGCTGGATTTCCCCGCCGCCGAGGGCGAGCATCCGGACCAGGAGTCGGACACCTGGTTCATCGCCGGGCAGCTTGATGCCGCCGAGACCGGCCGGTCGTTCGCCTTTCTGACGATCTTCAACAAGAACCGGCCCGGCGGCACCGTGGTCGCGGATTTCTACACGCTGGCACTGTTCGATCTGGATTCCGGTGACTACGGCACCTACACGGACTACGACATGCCGCCGGCCAACCTCAAGCCCGGAGCGCAGCACAAGTTGGCGTTGACCCCCGGCTATCTCGACATCCATTACGCCAGTGGGGCCGGCACCGCGTCCTGGACCACCTGCCGCGACGGCGATGGCGGGCTGCTGCCCTACACCTACCGCGTCAGCCTGGTCGGCGAGGACCAGTCGGGCCGGCCCATGCGGCTGGACCTGGCCGTAACACCAACGCGCGCACCGACACCGGTGGGCGCGTCGACCTACAACGGAAAGATCTGCTGCTTCGGCCAGACCGAAACCTATTCGTACTTCCAGACCGGCATGGCAATGACGGGCACCCTGCGCTGGGGTGACCTGGTCCAGCAGGTGTCCGGCAGCAGCGGGCACATCGACCGGCAATGGTTCCCGAAATACGCCGGCGGCGGGGGAACCGGGGGAGACCCGAGGGCCCGCTCGCACGAATGGCGCACCATCAACTTCGACAACGGCGTGGACCTGAGCATCTGGCGGCAGTTCGACCGCACCAATGGCAATGCGCTGCAACCGTTTACCGGCGTGACAACCAGCCATCCCGATCCCGCCGTGCCGCCGGAATGCGCCGAAGACGTCGAGGTGACGGTCAGCAGCTACGTGCGATGGCCGGACGCGGTGCAACCGTTGGTGCGGCCGCACGCGGACGCCCGCTACCTGCCGGACCGGCACCGGATCACCTGCCGCACCATGCAACTCGACATCGTCGGGGAACCGCTGGTGCCCGCGCCCGCCCACGGACTGCCCATCGAGTACATGGAGGGCCCGTACCGGTACCACGGAACGTTGTGGGGCGAGCCCGTGACCGGCTTCGCGTTCAACGAGCGTTCCCTGGCCCTGTACCGGGACTGGGAGCTGGTCGAGGTGCTGACCACCACGGTGGCGAACATGGAGCCGGCCGACCGGGACCTGCAGACGGCCGCCGGCCTGCTGGTGCAGCTGCTGGCCCGGGGCCGCCGAAGCGAAGCGATCGGCTTGTTGACCACGGTGCGTTCGGGCCAAAGCGACACGCTCACAACGCTGTTGGACGATCTGGTAACGGCGCTGTCCGACGAGGGTTGAGGGAATGGGGCCGCGAGACTGAAACCACGCACGTGTGTTGCGGCGTGTCGTGTGCGTGGTTTAAGTGTCGCGAATCTTGGCAAGCGCCTGGGCCCAGGCGTTGTGGCGATGCTGAAGTCCCGGTTCGTTGCGGCCGAACAGCAGGTGTTCGCGGGCACCGGACTCGAGGTTGGCCTGCAGGCCTTCGACCAGCCGGTAGTCCTCGTCGCGCACCGTGGCGTGGGCGTAGTCGAAGACGGCCTGCGCGCCCGCGGCCACCGATTCGTCCGAAAGGTCCAGCGGCGTCGAATTCTGATGCACCGTAATCGATCTCCCCGGGCGATCACCGGGGTAGATGCGAAACAGCTCGCCGTTGGCGATGGTCACCGACAGCACGATGTTGGGGAACAACGCGTAGATGACGACCATGTTGTGGAAGGGATCCCATTGCTCCTCGGGCACTTCGTCGAGCCCCAGGATCGTGTTGAGCGGGAAGATCAACCGATGGTGCGGACCGAACGCGTCGAACACCGTGCAGTTGCTGCGCGCGATGGTGGCGAAGGTCTGCTGGTGCACGGTGGCGAAATGGTAGTTCTCCGAGAAGGTGTCGACCGCAAGCTTCCAGTTGATCGGGCAGTCGAGCACCTTTTCGCCCAGCGGCGCCCAGCGTCCGATGCCCCACGAATCCAGCTCGTCGGCCAGGGGGCCGAGGTGCGCGGCCACGTCCAGCACGGACCCGGGATTCAATGCGACCCAAAGGAATCCGGCGAACTCGGCGGCCGGGAGCTCGGTGAGCCCGTCGGCTTTCACCGTGATCTCCGGAAATCCCTCCCGGCCCGGCAGCGCGACCAGCCGCCCGGTGTTGTCGTACGTCCACGCGTGGTACGGGCAGGTGAACCGCTTCGCCGTGCCGCAGCCGGTCACCACCTGCGACTGGCGATGCAGGCAGACATTGTCGAACGCCTTGACCGACCCGTCGGTCGTCCGGGTCAACAGGATCGACCGGCCCATCACCGTCTTGGTGCAGTACGCGCCGGGGCCGGGCAGCTCCGAGACGTAGCCGACCAACTGCGGGCTGGCCATCACCATGGCCCGATCCCGTTCGTGGCGCTCGGCCGACGTGTACGCCCGCGCCTCGATCCGGGCCTGCGCCGGGGCGAGGTCGGTGGTCTTGTCGCGCGCCAGCTTCAAGGCGCGGCGGGTGAGGTCGATCAGCTGGTCGCGTTCCATCTGACCAGTACAGACCTTGCCACAGTTGTAAGGTCAAGGAGTGGCTGAGCAGTTGCTGATCGGCGACGTCACGGCCCTGACCGGGATCGCGTCCGGCCGCATCCGCCACTACGAGAAGGTCGGCCTGCTGCGCGCCGAGCATCTGTCCAACGGCTATCGGGTCTTCGACGTGGGGCAGGTGCTCGACCTGCTGCGCATCGACCTGATGCGAAGTCTCGGCCTGAGCATCAATGACATCCAGCGCCTGATCGAGGGCGGGCGCACCACCCTGGCGGGTGTGCTCGACGAGCACCGGGCGTTGCTGATGCGCCAGCGCGACCGGCTGGACCAGTTGATCGCGGCCATCGACGCCGCGACCGACCGTCCCGACGCCGACGTCGGCGAGGACATCCTGCGCCGGCTGGCGACCACGCACCGCGACAGCATCGGCGTCATCGGGCGGCTCAGCGCGCCGTTGGCCGCGCCCGTCGCCGCCATGTACGCCGACCTGTTCGACGAGTGGGAGTTGCCGGTTCCGGTCTTGTTCGGCCAGATGGTGCTGCCGCCGGCGGCCAGCACCCTGCTGGCCCAACTGGCCGAGACCCCGGGACGCGAGGTGCTGTTCGACCGGTTGCGCACCCTCGCGGGCGACGTGATCGGGTTGGGTGACGATCGATCGGCCGCGACGGAACTCGCGCGCAGCTGGATCGACAAGCAGCTGGCCGACCCGCTGCCCGACGACGTGGTCGGCGTGCTGCGGGGCGTGCAACCGTCGTTGGAGCGTGATCCCGTGATCGTGCAGGGCTTCCGCGCCTGGGCGGGATCCATCAACCCGGCGGCCGCTCATTTCCTGGACGAGGTCGCGCGCGAGACGTCCCGCCGCGGCCTGGAGGCCGTCAGCGTCATCGTCCTGCCCGCGTCGGCGCCGTCCCAAACCGACGATGCGGCACTGTGATGCACATGTGACCTGTGTGGTCAATGTGTCAGATGGTACTTCTGTCGTACCCTGTCGCTTGTGTCCTCGGTGTCGCGGCGTGACCTGCTCAAATTGGCGGCGGCGACGCCCCCCCGGGGCGGCCGGGGCGGCGCCGGCGCCTCGTTGCGCTCGGCCACCGCGGCGGCGTCGCTCGGCACCCTGCTCGACTACGCGGCCGGGGTCATCCCGGCCAGCCAGATCCGGGCCGCCGGCGCCGTGGGCGCGATCAGGTACGTGTCGGACCGGCGCCCCGGCGGCAACTGGATGCTGGGCAAGCCCATCGGAGTCGACGAGGCGCGCGACCTCAACAGCAGCGGACTGAAGATCGTCTCCTGTTATCAGTACGGCAAGGGCAACACCGCCGACTGGCTCGGCGGCGCCAACGCCGGCATCCAGCACGCGCAACGTGGGATGCAACTCCACGCCGCCGCGGGCGGGCCCGCCACCGCGCCGATCTACGCCTCCATCGACGACGACCCCTCTTACGACCAGTACAAACAGCAGATCGCGCCGTACCTGCGGTCCTGGGAGTCGGTGATCGGTCATCAGCGCACAGGTGTGTACGCCAATTCCAAGACCATCGACTGGGCGCTGCACGACGGATTGGGCTCTTACTTCTGGCAGCACAACTGGGGCTCGCCCAAGGGATTCGCCCACCCCGCGGCCCATCTGCATCAGGTCGAAATCGACAAACGCAGCGTCGGCGGGGTCGGGGTGGACGTCAACGAGATCCTCCAGCCGCAATTCGGGCAGTGGGCCTAGCCTCGCCGGCCCTTCCGCCGGCACCGGCGGGCCGCGACTCTTAGAGATCCCAGCAAACACTCGTTCGCTCATTTCCGGAAAAGGCGGAAGCGGCCGACGCCGCGACGACGCGACGGAGGCGGCCTCCGCGCGGCTCGACGGCTCGAAATTTTTACATAACGATTACATAACAAAACTGCTTTGATCAGCGCAGTTATAGCTACTCGACCGTAACCACCTGCATGCAGCGGGTTTGTTCGGCGCGCCCGCGCCGCGGCCTAAACCCGGTGTTACCCACGACACGGTTACCCGTGCGTAGAACTCACCAGTAACCGATCAGCACGCAAAACGAGGGCCGATCCTTATGACACTCTTAGTGGGGCCGATGCAGTCCGCCGCGCCGCTCGAGCCATACGGCGGCCCGCCGACAACACACCGGCCAGACGGATTTTGTCGCGATTCGATGCGGAATCGACGGACTCTCCAGAGTTCCTGTCCCCTTCGGACCGGCTGAACGCACTGATACGTAAGACGTACATGACGCATTGAGGGAGATACAGACGTGACGATCCACGAGCACGACCGGGTGTCCGCTGAGCGCAATCCGAACGGACCGCACACCGCCCATGCTCTGGTCGACCGTCTGACGGCCGGGGAGCCGTACGCCGTCGCGTTCGGGGGCCAGGGCAGCGCCTGGCTGGAAACCCTCGAAGAACTGGTGTCGTCGGCGGGCATCGAATCCGACCTGGCAACGCTGGTCGGTGAGGTGGAGCTGCTGCTCGAGCCGGTGGCCAAGGAGCTCGTCGTGGTGCGCCCGATCGGTTTCGAGCCGCTCGCCTGGGTGCGCGCGCTGGCGGCCGAGGACCCCGTCCCGTCGGCCAAGCACCTGACGTCGGCCGCGGTGTCCATCCCCGGCGTGTTGCTCACCCAGATGGCGGCCGTGCGCGCGCTGGCGCGCCAGGGCATGGACCTCAACGCCACCCCACCGGTGGCCGTCGCCGGGCATTCGCAGGGCGTCCTGGCCGTCGAGGCGCTGAAGGCCGCGGGCGCCCGCGACGCCGAGCTGCTCGCGATGGCCCAGCTGATCGGCGCGGCGGGCACGCTGGTGGCCCGACGGCGCGGGATCTCCGTGCTGGGCGACCGCCCGCCGATGGTGTCGGTGACCAACGCCGACCCCGAGCGCATTCGCCGGCTGCTCGACGAGTTCGCGCAGGACGTCCGGACCGTGCTGCCGCCCGTGCTGTCCATCCGCAACGGCCGGCGTTCGGTCGTGATCACCGGCACGCCCGAACAGCTGTCCCGGTTCGAGCTCTATTGCCAGCAGATCGCCGAGAAGGAAGAGGCCGACCGCAAGAACAAGCTGCGCGGCGGCGACGTCTTCTCGCCGGTCTTCGATCCGGTGCAGGTCGAGGTCGGCTTCCACACGCCCCGGTTGGCCGACGGCATCGACATCGTCGGTGGCTGGGCCGAGAAGGTCGGCTTGGACGTCGCGCTGGCTCGCGAGCTGACCGAGTCGATCCTGGTGCGCTGCGTCGACTGGGTGGACGAGATCACCCGCGTGCACGACGCGGGCGCGCGCTGGATTCTCGACCTGGGGCCCGGCGACATCCTCACCCGGCTGACCGCGCCGGTGATCCGCGGCCTGGGCGTCGGCATCGTGCCCGCCGCGACCCGTGGCGGGCAGCGCAACCTCTTCACCGTCGGGGCCGTTCCCGAGGTGGCGCGCGCGTGGTCGACCTACGCGCCCACCGTCGTTCGCCTGCCCGACGGCAGGGTCAAGCTCTCCACGAAGTTCACCCGGTTGACCGGACGCTCGCCGATCCTGCTCGCGGGCATGACCCCGACCACCGTCGACGCCAAGATCGTCGCCGCCGCGGCCAACGCGGGACATTGGGCGGAGCTGGCCGGCGGTGGGCAGGTCACCGAGGAGATCTTCGCCGCGCGCATCGAGGAACTCGGCACGCTGCTCGAGCCCGGCCGCACCTATCAGTTCAACGCGCTGTTCCTCGACCCGTACCTGTGGAAGCTGCAGGTCGGTGGAAAGCGGTTGGTGCAGAAGGCCCGTCAGTCCGGGGCGGCGATCGACGGCCTGGTGATCAGCGCCGGCATCCCCGACCTCGAGGACGCCGTCGAGCTGATCGAGGAGCTGAACGAGGTTGGCATCAGCCACGTCGTGTTCAAGCCCGGCACCGTCGAACAGATCCGTTCGGTCATCCGCATCGCGACCGAGGTGCCCACCAAGCCGGTGATCATGCACATCGAGGGTGGGCGCGCCGGCGGCCACCACTCCTGGGAAGACCTCGACGACCTGCTGCTGGCAACGTATTCCGAGCTGCGGTCGCGGCCCAACATCACCGTGTGCGTGGGCGGTGGCATCGGCACGCCCGAGCGGGCCGCCGAGTACCTGTCCGGGCGGTGGGCGCAGGCGTACGGTTTCCCCCTGATGCCGATCGACGGCATCCTCGTCGGCACGGCGGCGATGGCGACGAAGGAGGCCACCACGTCGCCGTCGGTCAAGCGGATGCTCGTCGAGACCCAAGGCACCGACCAGTGGATCGGCGCCGGAAAAGCCGTGGGCGGCATGGCTTCCAGCCGCAGCCAGCTGGGCGCGGACATTCACGAGATCGACAACAGCGCCTCGCGGTGCGGCCGGCTGCTCGACGAGGTCGCCGGTGACGCGGAGGCCGTCGCCGAGCGCCGCGACGAGATCATCGCGGTGATGGCCAACACCGCCAAGCCGTACTTCGGCGACGTCGCCGACATGACCTACCTGCAGTGGCTGCAGCGCTACGTCGAGCTAGCCATCGGCGAGGGCAACTCGACGGCCGACACCGCCGCGCCCGGCAGCCCGTGGCTGGCCGACACCTGGCGCGACCGCTTCCAGCAGATGCTGCAGCGCGCCGAAGCGCGTTTGCACCCACAGGATTTCGGCCCGATCGAGACGCTGTTCGACGACCCCGCGCTGCTGGAGAGCCCGCAGCAGGCCATCGCCACGCTGCTGGCCCACTACCCGGACGCCGAGTCGGTGCAGCTGCACCCGGCCGACGTCCCGTTCTTCGTCACGCTGTGCAAGACGCTGGGTAAACCGGTCAACTTCGTGCCGGTCATCGACAAGGACGTGCGGCGCTGGTGGCGCAGCGACTCGCTGTGGCAGGCGCACGACGCCCGCTACGACGCCGACCAGGTCTGCATCATCCCGGGCACTTCGGCCGTGGCCGGCATCACCCGGATGGACGAGCCCGTCGGCGAGCTGCTCGACCGTTTCGAGCAGGCCGCCATCGACGAGGTGCTGTCGGCCGACGGGCAACCGCGGGACGTGGCGTCGCGCCGGCGGGGCCGCCCCGACGTGACCGGGCCGCTGGCCGTCGTGCTCGACGCCCCCGACGTGCAGTGGGCCGGCCGCACCGCCACCAACCCGGTCCACCGCATCGCCGACCCCGGCGACTGGCTGGTGCACGACGGTCCCGAAAGTCGGCGCGCCACCCACTCGTCCACCGGGGCCCGGCTCCAGGTTGACAGCGACCGTGTGGTGCTGAGCGTTCCGCTGTCGGGTACCTGGATCGACATCCCATTCACCTTGCCCGCCAACACCATTGATGGCGCCACCCCGGTGGTGTCCACCGAAGACGCCGCCAACGCCATGCGCGCGGTGCTGGCGATCGCCGCCGGTGTCGACGGCCCGGAATTCCTGCCCGCGGTCGTCGACGGCACGGCCGCCGTCACCGTGGACTGGGACCCCGAGCGGGTCGCCGACCACACCGGCGTGACGGCGACCTTCGGCGAGCCGCTGGCGCCCGGCCTCACCACCGTGCCCGACGCGCTCGTCGGCCTGTGCTGGCCCGCGGTCTTCTCCGCGATCGGCTCGGCGGTCACCGACGCTGGTGTCCCGGTCGTGGAAGGCCTGCTGAGCCTCGTGCACCTCGACCACGCCGCCCACTTGGTCGGCGCGTTGCCCAAGGAGCCGGCCGAATTGGCCGTCAGGGCAACGGCTTTCCCGGCCGTCGATACCGACATGGGTCGCGTCGTGCGGGTCGCGGTGACGATCACCGGCGCCGACGGCGCGACCATCGCCAGCCTCGACGAGCGGTTCGCGATCCTGGGGCGCACCGGCACCGGCGAGTTGACCGACCCGGTGCGGGCCGGTGGTGCGGTGTCGGAGAACGCGACCGACACCCCGCGGCGCCGCCGCCGCGACGTCCGGCTGACCGCCCCGGTCGACATGCGGCCGTTCGCGGTGGTCTCGGGTGACCACAACCCGATTCACACCGACCGGGCGGCCGCGCTGCTGGCCGGCCTGGAATCGCCCATCGTGCACGGCATGTGGCTCTCGGCCGCCGCGCAGCACGCGGTGACCGCCACCGACGGGCAGGCCCGGCCCCCGGCCCGACTGGTCGGTTGGACCGCGCGGTTCCTGGGCATGGTGCGTCCCGGTGACGAGGTCGACTTCCGCGTCGACCGCGTCGGAATCGACCAGGGCGCCGAGGTTTTGGAGGTCGCCGCCCGGATCGGATCCGACCTGGTGATGTCGGCGACGGCGCGCCTGGCCGCCCCGCACACGGTGTACGCGTTCCCCGGTCAGGGGATTCAGCACAAGGGCATGGGCATGGACGTCCGCGCCCGGTCCAAGGCGGCCCGCAAGGTGTGGGACAAAGCGGACAAGTTCACCCGCGACACGCTGGGCTTCTCGGTGCTGCACGTGGTGCGCGACAACCCGACCAGCATCATCGCCAGCGGCGTGCACTACAACCACCCCGAGGGCGTGCTCTACCTGACGCAGTTCACCCAGGTCGCGATGGCGACCGTGGCGGCGGCGCAGGTCGCCGAGATGCGTGAGCAGGGCGCCTTCGTCGAGGGCGCGATCGCTTGCGGCCATTCCGTCGGCGAGTACACCGCCTTGGCCTGCGTCACCGGCATCTACGAACTGGAAGCGTTGCTGGAGACGGTGTTTCACCGCGGCTCGAAGATGCACGACATCGTGCCGCGCGACGAGCTGGGCCGCTCCAACTACCGCCTGGCCGCGATCCGGCCGTCCCAGATCGACCTGCCGGACAACGAGGTGCCCGCGTTCGTCGCCGAAATCGCCGAGCGCACCGGTGAATTCCTGGAGATCGTCAACTTCAACCTGCGCGGTTCGCAGTACGCGATCGCCGGCACGGTCCGCGGCCTGGAGGAGCTGGAAGCCGAGGTGGAGCGGCGCCGCGAACTCACCGGCGGCAAGCGCTCGTTCATCCTGGTGCCGGGCATCGACGTGCCGTTCCACTCGCGGGTGTTGCGGGTCGGGGTGGCGGAGTTCCGCCGCTCGCTCGAGCGCGTGATGCCGCGCGATAAGGATCCCGACGTCATCATCGGCCGCTACATCCCCAACCTGGTGCCACGGCCGTTCACCCTGGACCGCGACTTCATCCAGGAGATCCGCGACCTGGTGCCCGCCGAGCCGCTCGATGCGATCCTCGCCGACTACGACACCTGGCTCACCGAGCGCCGAAACGAGATGGCGCGCATCGTCTTGATCGAGCTGCTGGCGTGGCAGTTCGCCAGCCCGGTCCGCTGGATCGAGACCCAGGACCTGCTGTTCACCGAGGAGGCCGCGGGCGGTCTGGGCGTGGAGCGGTTCGTCGAGATCGGCGTGAAGTCGGCGCCGACCGTCGCCGGATTGGCCACCAACACCCTGAAGCTTCCCGAATATGCCCACAGCACAGTCGAAGTGCTCAACGCCGAGCGCGACGCCGCGGTGCTGTTCGCCACCGACACCGACCCCGAGCCGGAGGCGGAAGACGTTGCGGAGCCGGCCGCCGAGTCAGCCGAGGGAGCTGCGCCCGTGGAGGCCGCCCCTGCGGCGCCCGCCACTGCTCCGTCGGGTGCTCCCCGACCCGACGACATCGGGTTCGACGCCGCCGACGCCACCCTGGCGTTGATCGCGCTGTCGGCGAAGATGCGCATCGACCAGATCGAGGAGTTGGACTCCATCGAGTCCATCACCGACGGCGCCTCGTCGCGCCGCAACCAGTTGCTGGTGGACCTCGGTTCGGAGCTGAACCTGGGCGCCATCGACGGCGCCGCCGAGGCCGACCTGGCCGGCCTGCGGTCGCAGGTGACCAAGTTGGCGCGCACCTACAAGCCTTTCGGCCCAGTGCTTTCCGACGCGATCAACGACCAGCTGCGCACGGTGCTGGGGCCCTCGGGCAAGCGGCCCGCCGCGATCGCCGAACGGGTCAAGAAGACCTGGGAGCTCGGCGACGGCTGGGCCAAGCACGTCACGGTCGAGGTCGCGCTGGGCACCCGCGAGGGCACCAGCGTCCGCGGCGGCGCCATGGGCCACCTGCACGAGGGCGCGCTGGCCGACGCCGCCTCGGTCGACAAGGTCATCGACGCCGCCGTCACGGCGGTCGCCGCGCGCCGCGGCATCGCGGTGGCGCTGCCGTCGTCGGGTGGCGGCGGCGGTGCGACCGTCGACGCGGCGGCGTTGAGCGAGTTCACCGACCAGATCACCGGTCGCGACGGCGTGCTCGCCTCGGCGGCCCGGCTGATCCTGGGCCAACTGGGACATGACGACCCGGTGAGCGCGATGCCGGCGGCCACCGACGCCGAGCTCATCGACCTGGTCACCGCCGAACTGGGCGCGGACTGGCCGCGGTTGGTGGCGCCCGCTTTCGACGCCAAGAAGGCGGTGGTGTTCGACGACCGCTGGGCCAGCGCCCGCGAGGACCTGGTCAAGCTCTGGCTGGCCGACGAGGGCGACATCGACGCCCGGTGGACGAGCCTGTCCGAAAGGTTCGAGGGCGCAGGCCATGTCGTCGCCACCCAGGCCACCTGGTGGCAGGGCAAGGCGCTGGCCGCCGGTCGCCAGATTCACGCGTCGCTGTACGGCCGCATCGCCGCCGGCGCCGAGAATCCGGACCCCGGCCCCTACAGCAACGAGGTCGCCGTCGTGACCGGCGCGTCGAAGGGTTCGATCGCCGCCTCGGTGGTGGCGCGACTGCTCGACGGCGGAGCCACCGTCATCGCCACGACATCCAAGCTCGACGACGAGCGGCTGGCGTTCTATCGCGGGCTGTACCGCGACCACGCCCGGTACGGGGCGTCGCTGTGGGTGGTCGCCGCGAACATGGCGTCCTACTCCGACATCGACGCGCTGGTCGAATGGGTCGGCAACGAGCAGACCGAAAGCCTTGGGCCGCAGTCCATTCACATCAAGGACGCGCAGACCCCGACGCTGCTGTTCCCGTTCGCGGCGCCCCGCGTCGCCGGCGACCTGTCGGAGGCCGGCTCGCGCTCCGAGATGGAGATGAAGGTCCTGCTGTGGGCGGTGCAGCGGTTGATCGGCGGCCTGTCCAAGATCGGCGCCGAGCGCGACATCGCGTCGCGGCTGCACGTGGTGCTGCCCGGCTCGCCCAACCGCGGAATGTTCGGCGGCGACGGCGCCTACGGCGAGGCCAAGTCGGCGCTGGACGCGTTGGTGAGCCGTTGGCACGCCGAATCCTCTTGGGCCGCAAGGGTCAGCCTGGCGCACGCGCTGATCGGCTGGACCCGGGGCACCGGGCTGATGGGCCACAACGACGCCATCGTTGAGGCCGTCGAGGAGGCCGGTGTCACCACGTACTCCACCGAGCAGATGGCGGCCATGCTGCTGGACCTCTGCGACGTCGAGTCCAAGGTCGCAGCGGCCGGCGCGCCGATCAAGGCGGACCTGACCGGCGGCCTCGCCGAGGCCAACCTCGACATGGCCGAGCTGGCCGCAAAGGCGCGCGAGCGGGCCGGCTCCGCCTCGGATGACGACGCCGACGGCGTCGACGCCGAGGGCACCATCGCCGCGTTGCCGTCCCCGCCGCGCGGCTTCAACCAGGCGCCGCCCCCGCAGTGGGCCGACCTCGATGTCGACCCGGCCGACCTGGTGGTCATCGTCGGCGGCGCCGAGATCGGGCCGTACGGCTCGTCGCGCACCCGGTTCGAGATGGAGGTCGACAATCAACTGTCGGCGGCCGGCGTCCTCGAGCTGGCCTGGACCACCGGGCTGGTCCGCTGGGAGGACGACCCCCAACCCGGTTGGTATGACACCGAATCCGGTGAGCTGGTCGACGAGACCGAGCTGGTCGAGCGCTACCACGACGTCGTGGTCGAGCGGGTGGGCATCCGCGAGTTCGTCGACGACGGCGCGATCGACCCCGACCACGCGTCGCCGCTGCTGGTGTCGGTGTTCTTGGAGAAGGACTTCGCCTTCGTGGTGTCCTCGGAGGCCGACGCCCGCGCCTTCGTCGAGTTCGACCCCGAGCACACGGTCATCCGGCCGGTGCCCGATTCCAGCGACTGGCAGGTCATCCGCAAAGCCGGCACCGAGATCCGGGTGCCGCGCAAGACCAAGCTGTCGCGGGTCGTCGGCGCGCAGATCCCCACCGGGTTCGACCCGACCGTGTTCGGCATCAGCCAGGACATGGCCAGCTCGACCGACCGGGTGGCGCTGTGGAACATCGTCGCGACCGTCGACGCGTTCCTGTCGTCGGGATTCACCCCGGCCGAGCTGATGCGGTGGGTGCACCCGGGCCTGGTGGCCAGCACCCAGGGCACCGGCATGGGCGGCATGACGTCGATGCAGACCATGTATCACGGCAACCTGCTCGGCCGGAACAAGCCGAACGACATCCTGCAGGAAGTGCTGCCGAACGTCGTTGCGGCGCACGTCATTCAGAGCTACGTGGGCAGCTACGGTGCGATGATCCACCCGGTCGGCGCTTGCGCCACCGCGGCCGTGTCGGTCGAGGAGGGCGTCGACAAGATCCGCCTCGGCAAGGCCGAGCTGGTGGTCGCGGGCGGCTTCGACGACCTGACGCTCGAGGCCATCATCGGCTTCGGTGACATGGCCGCCACCGCCGACACCTCCATGATGCGTGGCCGCGGCATCGACGACTCGAAGTTCTCCCGGCCCAACGACCGGCGCCGGCTTGGCTTCGTCGAGGCGCAGGGTGGCGGCACCATCCTGCTGGCGCGCGGCGACCTGGCGCTGAAGATGGGCCTGCCGGTGCTGGCGGTGGTGGCCTACGCGCAGTCGTTCGCGGACGGGGTGCACACGTCGATCCCGGCCCCCGGGCTCGGCGCGCTGGGCGCCGGCCGCGGCGGCAAGGACTCGCAGTTGGCGCGCTCGTTGGCCAAGCTCGGCGTCGGCGCCGACGACGTCGCGGTGATCTCCAAGCACGACACCTCGACCCTGGCCAACGATCCCAACGAGACCGAGCTGCACGAGCGGCTGGCCGACTCGCTGGGCCGCTCCGAGGGCGCGCCGCTGTTCGTGGTGTCGCAGAAGAGCCTCACCGGCCACGCCAAGGGCGGCGCGGCGGTGTTCCAGATGATGGGGCTGTGCCAGATGCTGCGCGACGGGGTGATCCCGCCCAACCGCAGCCTGGATTGCGTCGACGACGAACTGGCCGGCTCGGCGCACTTCGTCTGGGTGCGCGAGACGCTGCGGCTCGGGGAGAAGTTCCCGCTCAAGGCCGGCATGCTGACCAGCCTCGGCTTCGGCCACGTGTCCGGGCTGGTGGCGCTGGTGCACCCGCAGGCGTTCATCGCCGCCCTGGATCCGCAGCAGCGCGCGGACTACCAGCGGCGCGCCGAGGCGCGGCTGCTGGCCGGTCAGCGGCGGTTGGCCTCGGCCATCGCCGGCGGTGCGCCGATGTACGAGCGGCCGGCGGACCGTCGCTTCAACCACGACGTGCCGGAGAAGCGCCAGGAGGCGGCGATGCTGCTGAACCCGGCGTCGCGGTTGGGCGACGACGACGCCTACGAGGTCGTCCGTTAGCCTGGCCTGCCATGGGAATTGTCGGTGTGGGGATCGATGTCGTCTCCATCCCTGATTTCGCCGAACAGGTCGACCAGCCCGGAACCGTCTTCTCCGAGACGTTCACCCCGGGTGAGCGCCGCGACGCCTCGGACAAGAGTTCGTTCGCGGCGCGCCACCTGGCGGCCCGCTGGGCCGCGAAGGAGGCGGTGATCAAGGCCTGGTCGGGATCCCGGTTCGCGCAGCGACCCGTGCTGCCCGAGGACATCCACCGCGACATCGAGGTGGTCACCGACATGTGGGGGCGGCCGCGGGTGCGGCTGAGCGGCGACATCGCCAAGCATCTGGCCGACGTGACGATCCATGTGTCGCTGACCCACGAGGGGGACACCGCCGCCGCGGTGGCGATTTTGGAGACCACCGCCGACTAGCCTCGGACCCATGAGCGAGCTTGTCGAGCACGTCCGCGAGGTGTTGCCGTCGGTGCGCCGCGACCTCGAAGACCTGGTGCGCATCGAATCGGTGTGGGCCGACCCGGCCCGGCGCGACGAAGTGCACCGCAGCGCGCGGGCGGTGTCGGAGCTGTTGTCACAGGCCGGTTTTAATGACGTGCGAATCGTCAGCGAGGGCGGCGCGCCCGCGGTCATCGCGCGCCATCCGGCACCCCCGGGCGCTCCGACCGTGCTGCTGTATGCCCACCACGACGTCCAGCCCGAGGGCGACGCCGGCCAGTGGGCGTCGCCGCCGTTCGAGCCCACCGAACGCGACGGGCGGCTCTACGGCCGCGGCAGCGCCGACGACAAGGCCGGCATCGCAACGCATTTGGCCGCATTCCGGGCGCACGGCGGCCAACCCCCGGTCGGCGTGACCGTCTTCGTCGAGGGCGAGGAGGAATCCGGCTCGCCGTCGTTGGGCCGGCTGCTGGCCGCTCACCGCGAGGCGCTCGCTGCCGACGTGATCGTCATCGCCGACTCCGACAACTGGAGCACCGACGTTCCGGCGCTGACGGTTTCGCTGCGGGGCCTGGTCGACTGCGTGGTCGAGGTCGCCACGCTCGACCACGGGCTGCACTCCGGCATCTGGGGCGGCGTGGTGCCCGACGCCTTGACCGTCCTGGTGCGCCTGCTCGCCAGCCTGCACGACGACGACGGCAACGTGGCCGTGGCCGGCCTGCACGAAAGCACCGCCGCCCCGGTGGATTACCCGCCCGAGCGGGTGCGCGCCGACTCCGGACTGCTGGACGGGGTGGCCGAGATCGGCTCGGGTCCGGCGCCGCAGCGGCTGTGGGCCAAGCCGGCGATCACCGTGATCGGTGTCGACATCACGCCCGTCGAGAAGGCGTCTAACACGCTCATCCCGCGGGCCCGCGCCAAGATCAGTATGCGGGTCGCGCCGGGCGGCGACGCCGCGGCGCATCTGGACGCGTTGACGTCGCACCTGCACGAGCACGTGCCGTGGGGCGCGCGCCTGACCGTCACCCGCGGTGACATCGGCGAGCCGTACGCCATCGACGCCAGCGGCCCGGTGTACGACGCCGCGCGCGCGGCTTTCCGGCAGGCGTGGGGTACCGATGCGATCGACATGGGGATGGGCGGCTCCATCCCGTTCATCGCCGAGTTCGCCGAGGCCTTCCCGCAAGCCAAGATCCTGGTCACCGGCGTCGAGGACCCAAACACCCAGGCGCACAGCATCAACGAGAGCCTGGACCTCGGCGTGCTGGAACGCGCCGCGATCGCCGAGGCCCTGCTGCTGGCCAACCTGGGCTGACGGGTGCCCTTGCGTACCAATAGGTTACGGCCGCTGAGAGACGGCGTTGTTGTTTCCCGTCTTCTCGATCCTCGGTGAGCCCGAGTGGAAGGTCACCGCGTTGTCGTCGCCCAAGACGCTGATGGTGTCGGCGCTGTCGGACGCGACGCGATTCCCGCTGCCGAAGACCTCGAGCCTCTTGCAGTGGCCGGTGACCGTGTAGGTGTTGTTGTCGCCGTCGAGCTTCAGGTTTCCGTTGTTGCAGTCGATCTTGTCCCTCGCGCCGCTGTTGATCATCACGAGGTTTCCCTGCACGGTGGTGCCGGAGTGGCTCAAGAAGAACCCGATCGCGAACACCGCCACGACCGAGCACGCTCCCAAGATCACCTTGCCCCGCGGCGTGTTCAGTGACTTCACGAAATCCGCGAACGTGCGTAGGCCGCCGGGCTGCCCGTCGTTAACCGTGCCGAACGGCTGTGGCGTGGACCCGTTGCCCTGGCCGGCGCGTTGCTCGAGGTTGCGAATGTATTGCTCGGGGTCGTCCGCGTCCACGGCTAGATGATCCGCTTCTCGCGGTGTGCAGCGCAATGGTCTGCTGGCAAGGGCGGCATCAACCCGTCACGGCCAGGGGAAGCCGGGCGCCGGCGGCGGAACCTGGGACGGATCGGCTTCCGCGAAGTGATACACCGGGCCCGACGGGCCGTTCTCAACGGTGACGGCGAACCAGTGGCACACGCTCAGGTCGAATCCCGGGGGTATCGGAACCGTGTATCCCCACCTCTGGCCGGGGCAGTAGTGCCAATACGACGGGCCGGCCCCGGCGGGCGCGGCCAAACCCATACCGGCCACCGCCACGCCGCCGGAAAGCAGCGCGGCCGCAATGACCCGCCGCAAAGAGCGAGGTGCGTTCATCTGATGGTCCTTTCGTTGCTGATTGTGCCGCACGCCAAAGCGCACCACTAGCGAAATTCTCGGTGTTCGCTCGCGCTACCGATCTCAACTTCGTTGACGTGCACACCGGTGCAGAAGTTGCCGAAGCTCCGTAGTTGGCGCAGAGTACGCGCAGCGGGGGCGGCAGAAGGGAGCACTGATGAAGTCGCAAATCGCTGGGGCCTCCGCACTGTTGGTGTCGTACATCGACGCGGCAGGCGTTCTGCAGATGGTGACCAATCAGCCGTCGCCGTGGTCGATCTCGTTTACCAGTAAGGACACCAGTCCCGCGGCGGTGCTCACCGTTGCCGCGAACCCGACCGGCCAGAAGACGACCTGCACGATCACGGTCAATGGGACGGTGAAGGACACCAAGTCGACGACGGGCACGAGTGAAGCCGGCCTGGCGCAATGCGCCGCGTAACCGACAGCCGGCTCAGACTGACAGGTCGCGGCGCAGCTTGGCGACGTGGCCGGTGGCCTTCACGTTGTATTGAGCGACGGCGATCTTGCCCTTCTCGTCGACCACGAACGTCGAGCGGATGACGCCCTGCACGGTCTTGCCGTACATCTGCTTTTCGCCGTAGGCGCCCCAGGCCGTCAACACCTTGCGGTCGGGATCCGACAGCAGCGGGAACGTCAGCTTCTCGGCGTCGCGGAACTTGGCCAGCTTCTCGGGCTTGTCGGGGGAGATGCCGATGACGTCGAGGCCGGCGTCACTGAGTTCGTGCAGGTTGTCGCGGAAGTCGCAGGCCTGCTTGGTGCAGCCCGGCGTCGAGGCGGCGGGGTAGAAGTACACGATGACGCGACGGCCCTTGTAGTCGGACAGCGACACCGCGTTGCCGTCGGCGTCGGGCAGGCTGAAGGAGGGCGCTTTGTCACCAGGCGCAAGCCGCGCGGTCTCGGCCAATTCTGGGCCCCTTTCTGTTCACCGGAGCGTTGGGGTTATCGCCAGCTGATCTAGGGTAGTGCCTCAGGTGCATCAGGCCGATTGGGAGGACAGACACGTGGCGGACCGGGACCCCGAGGCCATCAAGCGCGACATCGACGTCGCTCGCGACCAGCTGGCGGCGACCGTCGACTCGCTGGCCGTGCGGGCCAACCCGCGCCGCCTGGCCGACGACCTGAAGGTCAAGGTGGTCGAGTTCGTCAAGAAGCCCGCGGTGACGGTCTCGCTGGCCGGGGTCGGTGTCCTGGTGGTCGTGGTCGTGGTGCACCGGGTGCGCAACCGCTGACCCCTCAGGTCATGCCGGCGCCCGTGCCGCTCTGAACGTGCACCGGGAGGTCGTCGGCCCAGGGCTGCGTCGTGACCATGTCCTCGACCTCGACGTAGCCGCGTTCGAATTCGCCGGTCGCCGCGTCCACCAGCCGGTACTCCTGTCGCTGGAGGTGGATGGGCTGCGCGTCCAGGATCACCACCCGGACGTCGCCGGGCTGGAAGTCGCACCGCTGCTGTAGCGCCTCGATGAGGCATTCGTTGTGCATGTGCCCGTCGCCGAAGTTCCAGCCCAGCACCATCGAGCACAGCACCTCGCCCTCGCACAGGTTGTAGTCGTCCTCGTCGTAGCCGGCCAGCGCGCGGTGCACGAGGGTGAACAGCGCGCGGCCGTGCGTGTTCATCCCGCGGAACGCCATGGCCAGGTGCAGCGGAACCAGGGTCTCTTCCTTGGAGCCGTAGAGCCGCTCGAGCTGCAGGTGTTGCATCGGCCCCAGCGCGCGCGAGCCGGTGCGGAACTTGTCGTCGACCGAGGGCTTGACGCACCACACGGTGGTGTCCCAGTTGCCCGCGTAGTACCGCATGCCCGGCAGGAAGGACACCTTGCGGGGGTAGAGGTTTCCGACGACGACGACGCCGGCGATGACGACGAACAGGATCGCCACCGGCACCGGGTTGGCCAGGTCGGACAGCCCGAGGGATGCGTGCGCGACGAACAGCGAGAGCACGCCGAAGATCATGAAGACGTTCCACTCCAGGGGCACCCCCATCGGGAAGGCCAGCAGGATGTTCAGGTGGAAGACGATCATCACGAACGCGGCGATGGCCGTCGGCCAGCCGCCGTGCGAGAAGAGCAGCGCCAGCGGCACCAGGCCTTCCACTGCAGTGGAGAAGTGCGCGATGAATCCCGCCAGCGCACTGGGCCGCAGGTCGTCCGGATAGCGCTTGAACATCGACCGCTTGAGCGCCCCCGAGGGGATGAACGGGTTGTTCGCCAGCATCGTCGAGATCACGAACGGGAAGTGCCGGTTGAGTTTTGAGGTGGCCGCCCCGAGCCAGATCACCATGAAGACGACCTTGGCCCCGATGATGGAGTCCGCCCCGGCGAACAGGAAAACCAAAGCCAGCGGCGCGTAGACCTCGCCGCGGGCGGCCAGGAAAATCACCTTGTCCCGCAGGCCGAGGACGGCCAGCACGGCCAGGATCGCGACGGTGTGCCAGGGCGCCAAGACGCCAATGTTCGTGTGCAGGGCCGGGATTGGTCCGGTCCCGTCGGACACCAGTGCGGTGGTGAGCAGCACCAGCAGCGCGCCGTAAAGCATCGCGTCGATCGGGCTTCTCACGCTGCCCTTGGTCAGCGGCACCCGGTCGGGCCACGGCGGCAAGCGGATGGTGCCGGGCCGCAACCAGTACAGGATGGAGCCCATTGGCGGGAAGTAGCGGCCGGCCAGCGGACCGAAGCAGCAACCGAGGCCGATCACCTCGAACAGCATCGTGTACAGCACGGCCTTCTCGAACACGATCGGTTCCGACCACCACGCGGCGACGCCCGTGAAGCTGCCGATGCCGGTCGTGCACCACCCGAACACCCAGCCGCCGAGGATGTAGAGCGCGATCTTCACGCCATACATCACGTGCATGATCAGCGGGGTGCCGAAGCCGTTCTCGGCGATGTGGCGCACCATCGGCACGATCCGCTGCGCGCGGGTCTGCTTGCTCCATTCGGCCACGTCGACGACGGGCAGATTCGGCTGGATGAACCCCATTGCAGCTCCTTCGACGCGGCTCGTTTCCAGGGGCACTCGCTGTGAAGGAGAAGCTACCGGCAGGATCAGTCGCGCGGCGGGCAAATCACGCCGAAAAAGTCGGGTGAACACAACTCCGCGGCTGATTTTGGCTAGACACTGGCATGACTGATTGCGAATCATTCGCTCGCTGTTTAGGGACTTTCGGCACTTGTGGGCTTGAGCATTCGCACTTTAGCTGAGCAAAGACTCGGCGGATATCAGCCACCGCCTGGTTCTCCCCATACAGGTAGTGATTCGAAGGAGATTTCGATGTCTGACGTCGTCGAACCAGTTGGCGAAACCCTATGCGATGAGGACCTTAAAAGCGAGAAGCAGCTCGGCCGTCGTCGATCAATACGTACCGCCGCCGCTGCCGTTACCGGTGCCGCCATCGCCGCAGGTGCGGCGTCAATACTTGGTGCCGCCGCTCCGTCGGCGCAGGCGGCCAACCAGTCCGACGGTATCGCGACGTCGACCGTGATCGCGCCCGAAGGGATCGACCTGACAGACGGAGATCTGACTTCAGGTACCGAGGCGGGACCCGTAACACCAACTGATTTGACGGATATGAAAGGTAACGCATGTCCGGTCGGTGGCGACGAATGGAAGGGCGTTTATGCCGACGGGCAATGTAGAAAGAAGGATAATTACCCGTGGCAGTAGTCGGCCTGAAATCTAAGATGTCTTAGTCAGATATCACCTCCCAAGACAGGCCAAGGTAATTTTGATAGAATATAGTTTAGAGACTCTCCTTAGTCCGCTTGGTCTGGCTCGATTTTTTGGGGAATATTGGGAGAAACGACCCTATCTCGGCGTCAGAAATTCACCAAGTTTCTATTCAGGGCTTTTCTCTGTTGCGGACATGGACTCTGCTCTTCAGCTGACATGTATCCATTCATCTGGAGACGACGTAGCACTCGTGAAAGCGCATGATGCTGAATCATCCACTCGATCTGTACCACGCGCCTGGGATGGAACGCCCGACATCTACGCGCTATACGATGCCTACAATTCCGGGTACACAATAATCATCAACAGACTCCAGGCGCGTTGGGGGACCATCGCGATCTTATCCAGGAGACTGGAGGAGTCGCTGCGACATCCGGTAAACGTGAATTTGTACTTTACCCCTAGGCATTCCCAAGGTTTCAGTCCTCATTTCGACGACCATGATGTTTTCATTTTGCAGTTAGCGGGCGAAAAGCGTTGGCGACTTTATGATTTCCAATCGGACGCGCTTCCCCTCGCGGCGGCTGACCGACCGGTCTTGAAAGACGAGATCGGTCCGCCCCGAGATGAGCACCTCTTAAGCCCGGGAGACGTCCTGTACATTCCACGTGGACATATTCATGAGGCGTTGAGCACAAACGGCTCGTCGTTGCACCTGACCGTGGGCGTCAATGTTTTTCGTTGGGTCGACTTGCTCCAAGAAGCGCTCCGCGTCGCCGCCGACGAGAATGTGCGCCTTCGTGAGGCGGTGCCGTCAAGTCTTCTGCAACAGAGTTCGCCGACAAGTGACGCCATGGACCCTCTCCGCGAGTTGCTTAACACGCTGCCGTGGGACTCCTACGGTTCGACCGCAGTCGGTCGGCTAACACAACGCATGCACGAGGGACGATCTCCGGCTCCGGATGGCCATTTTCTCTCCCTTGATCGGATTCATGAGATCGACTCGGCAACGGTGTTTTTGCGGCGGTCTGGTATGACTTGCTCTGTGTCTGTAACAGATGGGCAAGCAAGCATCCAATTCCCTGGGAATAAGGTCTCAGGCCCCGTTGCCATTGAACCGGCCTTGAATGTGATCGCAAAGACGGAACGGTTCTCCGCGCAAGAATTGCCGGGATCTCTCACTGAGGAGGCCAAGTTGGTATTGGTTCGCCGGCTTGTTCGCGAGGGGCTCCTTTCGATCGCAGAGCCCGATTCACAGGTCTAACCGCAATGCGTAGTCAAAGTTGGCGGTGTTGTTAAGGGTCCCGTTCGCGCATTCGGTTTTTGGCTAAAGAGGAAGGGTGTTGATGATACTGGTGAGTGGTGTGCTGGCTTCGGTCGGAGAGGTACCCGGTGTAATGCGACTGTGGGGATTTAGCCGTGTCCGGCTCATCACCAGAGGCTCTTAAGGGCGAGGAGCGGTACGCGATATCAGCTGCGACACGATCGACCACATATGCAAGTTGGTTTGCTGCGTGCACAGGCTCCGGCAGCGTGGAGGCGTTGTCGCGGCCATTTCGATCCACTCCGAATTCCTGGCGGCAGTCGAACAACACGATTCAAATGGCAGTTGCCGCTCGAGCTGCGGTAGTGGGTTTGTGCGCCGTCAGGGTTTCGAACCCCGGACCCGCTGATTAAGAGTCAGCTGCTCTACCAACTGAGCTAACGGCGCTTTCGACGGCCTAGACCGCGTACGCGACAATAACAGGCGTCCTGCCGCGAAGTGAAATCACGGATCCCCTCCTGCGTAGACGTCAGGGTGGGCGGTAGCGCGCACCCGGGCGCTCCAGTGATTTCGAGCGCCGGAAGTGACTGCGGCGCAACGTCTCTCAGAAGAGTGTCCCGCAGTACGGCGCGCGATCCGTGCGGAAGGCGGCATCCAGGTCCCGGATCGCACCCGGGCGCTCTTCGGTGATCCGGCCGGCTCGCAGGAGCTCGGATGAGGGGTGCGCGCCCAGGTAGATGGTGGCCAGGTCGGCCAGGCCGATCTTGACGTCGGTGGGCCCGTCGTGCGGGGTGCATTTCCCCACGCCGTCGCGGGCCTGCAGGAGAAACCGGCCGCCGGCCAGGTCGAGGGGGTCGGTGACCTCAAACGCGAGCTCGATATCCGCGGCGTACGCGCGGGTGCCCAGCACCTCGGGCACGTCGTTGATGCGCACCCAGAGGAAATCGCTGACGCCGGTGGTTTCGGCGGCCCGCAGGTCGGTGAGCTTGAGAGGCAACGGGTCGTCGACGGGCACGTCGATCTCGACGGTGTTGAACATCTCCAGGACCAACAACGTCTGCAGTAATTCGGTGTGGGCCTCGTCGGTGATGGGGCAGAAGTCTTCGACCACCACGGTGCCCAGCGGCGGCCGGTAGCCGTGATCCGCCTCACCGACGACGCGGTAGGTCAGGAAGCCGTCCGGGTGGATCGTGTAGTTCAGCGCGGTCCCGTTGCCTCGCTGCGTCGGCAGGTCCTGCAGGTGATCCGCCCACCACGCCTCGTCGCGGGCGACCGCGCCATTCGTTGTGGCACACCATCGTTCGTAGATTTCCGGCAGGTGGCTTTTCGCCTCCGCGGCGGTGATCTCCCGAGCGCGGATTTTTTTCGGTGGCGTTCGCAGCTTGGCGAAGCGGCGGTCGATCGAGTAGCTGCGCAGGTAACTGCCCACGCCGGCGCCGAAGCCGTCGTACATCGCGGTCTGGGTCGGCACGCCGAAGACGATCGGATAGCCCCGCTCGATCAGGATGCCCAGCCCCTCGGCGCTGAGCTGTCCCCACACGCCCTTGCCCTGATGCGTGGACGCGACGGCGATCATCGTCAGCCACGCGGCTCGCAGGGTGGCGCCGCCCGGCACCGTCAGCTGCGTGGGATAGATGATCGACGTGCCCACCAGGAACGGCTGCCCCGGATCGGAGACGTCCTCGGCCACCAGAATGTCATCGACGTCGACGCGGCGTTTCCACGCCTCGATGCCACGTGGGTCGACCGGATCGCCGAACGTGCGGGCCTGATTTTCGTAAACGGCGGCCAGGTCGTCTTCGGTTGGATGTCGCATGCTGATGGCGTCGTTTGTCGAGTTCATCACGCATCCAATCCGCTTATAGCCCAGCCAAACCGGCGCTCCGTAGAGCGAATGCCGTACTGAGGGTGCCCCTTTGAACCCGATACCCGAGCGGTGGATAACCAAACATGGCCGCCGTCCGACGGATATGGGTCAGGTCGTGTCGTTCGGGTATAGGGATACGCCGGGGGATTCCTACCGGAAAGGACCGAGGATGCTGCAAGCGATCACCCGACTTGCCATCGCCGCGCCGCGCCGCATCATCGCGGTTGCGGTCTTGGTCCTGGTGGGAGCGGCGATCTTCGGTCTCCCGGTGATCAAGAGCTTGTCCGGCGGCGGCTTTCAGGACCCGACTTCGGAGTCCTCCCGGGCGTCCGGAGTCCTTCGCGACAAGTTCAACCAAACGGATCAGCAAATGCTGATCGTGGTGAGCGCCCCCGCCGGCGCCCAAAGCGATCAGGCGCGGCGGGTCGGCTTGGACATCGTCGACCACCTGCGCCGATCGCCGTGGGTGTTGGACGTGTCCTCGGCGTGGACGTCGTCGCCGCAGGCCGCAGCCCAACTGATGAGCAAGGACCAAAAATCCGGGATGGTGGTGGCGGGCCTGAAGGGCGGGGAGAACGACGCCCAGAAATACGCCAGCCGGCTCACCGACCAACTGGTGCACGACCGCGACGGTGTCACCGTGCGCGCAGGGGGCATGGCGGTGGCGTACGCCCAGATCAACGACCAGAACGAGCGCGACCTGCTCTTGATGGAATCCATCGCGATCCCGCTCAGCTTCGCGGTGCTGGTCTGGGTGCTGGGCGGCGTGGTCGCGGCCGCGCTGCCGATCGTGCTGGGCACCCTCGCCATCGTCTGCACCATGTCGGTGCTGCGGCTGATCAGCTTCGCGACCGACGTGTCGACCTACGCGCTGGACCTGAGCATCGCGATGGGACTTGCCCTGGCGATCGACTACAACCTGCTGATCATCAGCCGTTTCCGTGAGGAGCTGGCGCGCAGCGGCGACCGGGAGCGGGCGCTGATAAGGACCATGGCCACCGCCGGCCGGACGGTGTTGTTCTCGGCCACCACCGTCGGGTTGTCGATGGCCGTGATGGCGGTCTTCCCGATGTACTTCCTCAAGTCGTCGGCCTACACGATCGTGGTCACCGCGATCATCGTCGCGGTTGCGGCGGTGGTGGTCACCCCGGCGGCGATCGCGCTGCTGGGTCCCCGGCTGGACTCGCTGGACGGCCGCCGGGTGCTGCACCGCATCCTGCACGGGCAGCGGTCGTTCCGCGACCACGCGCACAAACCGCTCGAGGAGCAGTTCTGGTACCGGTCGACCCGGTACGTGGTGCGCCACGCCATGCCGGTCGGCCTGAGCGTCGTCGCGCTGCTGCTGTTGCTGGGGGTGCCGTTCCTGGGCGTGAAGTGGGGGTTCCCCGACGAGCGCGTGCTGCCGCGGTCGGCGTCGGCGCGCCAGGTCGCCGACATGTTGGACAACGACTTCGCCAACGGGTTCGGCAACGGGGTCACCGTCGTCGTGCCCGACGCCCGCGGCGTGGGAGCCGCCGCCCTGGATCACTACGCCGCCGAGCTGTCCCGGGTGTCCGACGTGTCCGCGGTCACCGCGCCGACCGGGACGTTCGTCGCCGGGAGCCGGGTCGGCCCGCCCGCCGGACCCACCGGCGCCGCCAACGGCAGCGCGTTCCTCACCGTGGCCAGCCGCGCACCGCTCTACTCGGCCGCCTCGAACACCCAGCTCGACCGATTGCACCAGGTCGCGGGGCCCGCGGGGCGGGCGGTCGAGATGACCGGGTTGGCGCAGATCAACCGCGACAGCGTCGGCGCGATCACCAAGCGGCTGCCCGTGGTGTTCGGGCTGATCGCCCTGATCACCTTCGCGCTGCTGTTCTTGCTGACCGGCAGCGCCGTGCTGCCCCTGCAGGCGCTGACGTGCAACCTGCTGTCGCTGACGGCCGCGTTCGGGGCGATGGTGTGGATCTTCCAGGACGGCAACCTGGGCGCGCTGGGGACCACCCCCAACGGGACGTTGAACGCCAACATCCCGGTGTTGTTGTTCTGCATCGCCTTCGGTCTGGCCATGGACTACGAGGTGTTTCTGGTCTCGCGGATCCACGAATACTGGCTGGCGTCGCAGGCGATTCAGGAGACGCCGCCGACGCCGGCCGAGGCGCGTGCCGCCACGGACGAGAGCACGGCCCTGGGCATCGCCGGCATCGGCCGGGTGGTGACCACCGCGGCGGTGGTGATGTCCATTTCGTTCGCCGCGTTGATTCCCGCGCAAGTGTCGTTCATGCGGATGCTCGGCGTCGGGCTGACCCTGGCCGTGCTGGCCGACGCCACGCTGGTGCGGATGGTCCTGGTGCCCGCGTTCCTTCACCTGCTCGGCCGGTGGACGTGGTGGGCGCCCAAACCGCTGCAGAGGCTGCGGGAACGGTCCGAGACGGGTGAAGACGCGGCCGCGGCGGTGGGGCGGCGGCGCTGGGCCGACGACGCGCCCGAGCCGCGGCCCTCGATCCGGAGGTGGCCCGCCAAAGCCGCGACCTACCGTGGCTAGCCCGCTCTTTCGTTGCAGCGCAACGGTATTCGAGGCCGGCGGAGAAGCCTGATGGCCAACACGGAAATCGCCGTTGTGCTCGGTTTGAGTTCCGCGCTGTGCGTCGCGCTCGGTGACGTGCTGCAGCAACGGGCGGCGCATTGCATCGAGGACACGTCGATCGGCCACGTCGAATTGTTCGCCAACCTGCTGCGCAGCCCGCGTTGGTGGTGGGGCGCGCTGCTGCTCGCGGCGAGCGTCGGGTTGCAGGCGGCCGCGCTGGGCCAGGGTTCGGTGCTGCTGGTGCAGGCGCTGCTCATGTTCTCGCTGCTGTTCGCGCTGCCGATCAACGCCCGGTTGTTCCATCGCAGGGTGAGCGCGGCCGAGTGGATGTGGGCCGGCCTGCTGACGGCCGCCGTCACGGTGATCGTCGTCGTCGGCAATCCGCGGGCCGGTCAGGTGTCCGCGCCGCTTCGGACCTGGGCCGTGGTCGCCGTCGTGCTGGGGCCGCTGCTGGTCGCGTGCCTCGTGGCCGGCCGGATTTGGGGTGGCTCCGCGGCGGCGGCGCTGTTCGCCCTCGTCTCCGGTTCGCTCTGGGGAATCTTCGCGGTGCTCGTCAAGGCCGTCGTCGCCCGGCTCGGAGATGGCGGCTGGGCGGTGATCCGAACCCCGGAGCTCTACGCCGCGATCCTGGTGATCGTGGGCGGCGTGGTGTGGAGCCAGTCGGCGTTCCGGGCGGGCCCGTTGACCGCGTCAATGCCCACGCTGGAGGTGTCGCAGCCGGTCGTCGGGGCGGTGCTGGGGGTGGTGGTGCTCGACGAGACGCTGGACGCCGGCCCGGCCGGGCTGATCGCCCTGGCCGTGGCGCCGCTGGTGATGGCGGCGGCCATCGTCAAACTCGCGCGCGTCGAGGCCCTCACGACCCGGGAGCGGGTCGAAGCGGAACTGAGCGACAGGGTCGGCCAACCGGCCTGAGCGCGCCGGCGCGTGACACCTGATCACGCACCTGTCAAGGTCGGCATGCGAACACACAAAACGCATTACAATGCATGGACTGTTTCTGGTCAGCGGTGACCAACTGGATCAAATTCGTGGAAGGTCACTCGATGACGCCTTTGCGCAGACGACGATCGTGGCTGGCTGCCGCGATCGCTTCGGTTGCTGTGTTCGGCGTTGCGTGCGGTGGCAACCACACCGCGGCGCCGGCGAAAGTGATCTTCGACAAGGGCACCCCCTTCGCCGACCTGCTGGTGCCGAAGCTCACCGCCTCGGTGACCGACGGCGCCGTCGGCGTCACCGTCGATGCGCCGGTGACCGTCAGCGTCGCCGACGGCGTCCTCGCGTCGGTCACCATGGTCAACGAGAACGGCAAGTCGATCGGCGGCCAGCTGAGCCCCGACGGGCTGCGCTGGTCCACCACGGACCAACTGGGCTACAACCGGCGTTACACCCTGAGCGTCAAGGCGCTGGGCATGGGCGGCGCGGCGAGCCGGCAGATGACCTTCCAGACCAGCTCACCCGCCCACCTGACCATGCCCTACGTCGCCCCCGGCGACGGCGAGGTCGTCGGCGTCGGCGAGCCGGTGGCGATCCGGTTCGACGAGAACATCGCGGACCGCGCCGCGGCGCAGAAGGCCATCAAGATCACCACCAACCCGCCGGTCGAAGGCGCGTTCTACTGGCTCAACAATCGCGAAGTGCGTTGGCGCCCAGAGCATTTCTGGAAGTCGGGCACGGCCATCGACGTGGCGGTCAACACCTACGGTGTCGACCTGGGTGACGGAATGTTCGGCGAGGACAACGTCAAGACCCACTTCACCATTGGCGACGAGGTCATTTCCACCGCCGACGACACCACCAAGACCGTGACCGTGCGCGTCAACGGCGAAGTGGTCAAGACGATGCCGACGTCGATGGGCAAGGACAGCACGCCGACCGCCAACGGCTTCTACATCATCGGTGGGCGGTTCAAGCACATCATCATGGACTCGTCCACGTACGGCGTTCCGGTCAACTCGCCCAACGGATATCGCACCGAGGTCGACTGGGCCACCCAGATGTCCTACAGCGGCGTCTTCGTGCACTCCGCACCCTGGTCGGTCGGCGCCCAGGGGCACACCAACACCAGCCACGGCTGCCTGAACGTGAGCCCCAGCAACGCCGAGTGGTTCTACGACCACAGCAAGAGCGGCGACATCGTCGAGGTCATCAACACCGTGGGGTCGACGCTGCCGGGCACCGAGGGGCTGGGCGACTGGAACGTCCCCTGGCCGCAGTGGAAAGCGGGCAACGCCAACACCTGAGGCGTCAGCCGACCTTCTGCCAGACCCCGCAGTTTCTGGTCATGAATGCCCGGTCGGTCGGCAGGATCTGCACCGCCTGAGGGCCGTCGTTGACGTTGTTGTCGATGACGTCGTTGGTGTTCAGGCTGCGCAGCCTGGCCCAATAACAACCGCTCTTGCCGGCGCTGCGGTAGGTGCCCGGTTCGATGTCGGTGCCGACGATGAACGTGCCGTCCGACTCGATGGTCGTTTTCGGCCCGGGCGGGGGTGGCGGGGTTACGGTCACCGTCACCGTCTTGGTCTCCGCGGGCAGGGTCGAGGTGACGGTGGCCGCCGGGTGGCTGGCCCCGCCGCAGCCCGCGAGCAGCACTGCGCAGCCCGCGGTGGCCGCCCGGATCCGATGGTTGCTCGGCACGGCCCGCTGTCCCTTCCGCTCACGGGTGCAAACGCGTGGGTCGTCGAGGACCCGAGCGGGCGGGAAGGCAACGCCTCCCAGCCGATTGGGGTGGCTGACGGGGCTCGAACCCGCGACATCCAGGATCACAACCTGGTGCTCTACCAGCTGAACTACAGCCACCATTGCCGCCAACGAGCGGCGACGTCGATACTAACCGGTCGGTGGCTCCGGGGCCGAATCGATTGATCCCGATGCGCCTTCGCCGCCGCCCAGATCGGCGACCACCGCCTCGATCTCGCTGGTAGACGGTCCCGGCGGCGCCACGAACGCCGTGCGGCGGTAAAACCGCAGCTCGTTGATGGATTCGTGGATGTCGGCCAGCGCCCGGTGGGCGAGCCCCTTGACCGGCTGGCCGAAGTAGATTCGCGGATACCAGCGCCGGCAGAGTTCCTTGATCGAGCTGACGTCGATCATGCGGTAGTGCAGGAACGAGTCCAGCGCGGGCATGTCGCGGGCGATGAAGGCGCGATCGGTGGCAATGGAATTGCCCGCCAGCGGCGCCGTCTTCGGTTGCTTGACGTGCTGGCCCACGTAATCGAGCACCATCGCCTCGGCGGTCGCCAGGTCGACGGTGGACGCCCTCACCTCGTCGATCAGCCCTGAACGCGAATGCATTTCGGAGACGACGTCGATCATCGACGACAGCGCCGCGTCGTCGGCGTGGATCACGACGTCGACACCGTCGCCCAGAATGTTCAGATCGGCGTCGGTGACCAGGGCCGCGATCTCGATCAACTTGTCCGAGCCGAGATCCAGCCCGGTCATCTCGCAGTCGATCCACACCAACTCGTCACGCACAGCGCTCACACTAAGCCCCCGCGGCGCTCACGCCGCCCGTCACCCCCGCCGGAGAAGTAGTGTGAGCGGTGCCGGACTGCATGCCGAACCACTCGAAGGGCCGCAGCACGATGAGCACCGAATCGGCGGAGACACCCGCGCGCCGGATCGCCAACGGCTACGCCGTCGACGGGCGGGCGCTCGAATTGGGCACGGTGGTCGTCGACGGGGTGGCCGACCCGACCGCGCAGATCCGCATCCCGCTGGCCACGATCAACCGGCACGGCCTGGTGGCCGGCGCGACCGGGACCGGGAAGACCAAAACGCTGCAGCTGATCGCCGAACAACTCAGCGCCGCCGGTGTCGCGGTGCTGATGGCCGACGTCAAGGGTGACCTGTCCGGTCTGGCCCGGCCGGGGGAGGCCAACGACAAGACCGCCGCGCGCGCCAAAGACACCGGCGACGCTTGGGCGCCGACCGGGTTCCCGGTCGAGTTCCTGTCGCTGGGCACCGGCGGAGTGGGCGTGCCGGTGCGCGCGACGGTTGCCAGCTTCGGCCCGGTTCTGCTGTCGAAAGTGTTGGGGCTCAACGCCACTCAGGAATCGACGCTGGGGCTGATCTTCCATTGGGCGCAGCAGGCCAACCGCCCGCTGGTCACCCTGGACGATCTGCGCGCAGTCATCAGCCACCTGGCCAGCGACGCGGGCAAGGCCGACCTGAAAGACCTAGGCGGCGTTTCGTCGACGACGGCCGGGGTCATCCTGCGGGCGCTGGTGAACCTCGCCGCCGAGGGCGGCGACACCTTCTTCGGTGAGCCCAAGCTCGATCCCCAGGATCTGCTGCGCGTCGACGCCCAGGGGAACGGCATCGTTTCGCTGCTCGAGTTCAGCGGTCAGTCGTTGCGCCCGGTGATCTTCTCCACGTTCTTGATGTGGGTGCTCGCCGACCTGTTCGCGGTGCTGCCGGAGGTCGGCGACGTCGACAAGCCGAAGCTGGTGTTCTTCTTCGACGAGGCGCACCTGTTGTTCGCCGATGCGTCGAAGGCCTTCCTCGAGCAAGTCGAGCAGACCGTCAAGCTGATCCGCTCCAAGGGTGTCGGGGTGTTCTTCTGCACCCAGCTGCCCACGGACCTGCCCAACGACGTGCTGTCCCAGCTGGGCGCCCGAATTCAGCACGCGTTGCGGGCATTCACGCCCGACGATCAGCAGGCGTTGAGCAAGACCGTGCGGACATATCCGAAAACCGATGTCTACGACCTGGAGTCGGCGCTGACGTCCCTTGGTATCGGCGAGGCCGTCGTCACGGTGCTCTCCGAGAAGGGCGCTCCCACGCCCGTGGCGTGGACCCGCATGCGGGTGCCGCGCTCGTTGATGGCCTCGATCGGCACCGACGAGATCACGAAGGCGGCGAAAGCCAGTCCACTGCAAGCGAAATACGGCCAGACGGCCCAACGACCGGCGCCGCCGCCCGACGTCGGTGCCCAGCCCGCGCCGCAGCCACCGGCGCGGTCCGACTACCCGCCGGTCCCGTCGAACGAGCCGCCCCCGCCGATGCCGCAACCGGCGGAACCCAAGGGGCCCGCCTTGTGGGAGGACGTGCTCAGCAACCCAACCGTGAAGAGCGGGATCAATACCGCCATCCGGGAAGCGGTTAAAGGAATCTTCGGCACCGGCCGGCGCGGCCGGAAATAGCTAGCCGCCGCCGAGCTTCTTATAGAAGCTGCCGACGATCGGCGCGACGATGGCGCGCGGCGCGTACCCACTGGCCACCGACATCGCCTTCGACGTCAAACCCGGAACGACGCGCATCTTGTTGCGCTCCAACGCATCCAGTGACAGCTGGGCGGTGTGCTCGGTGGAGATCCACAAGAAGTCCGGCACCAGCCGCTCGACCAGCGAGCGTTCGGCGTCATCGGGCAGGTCGGTGCGCACGGGACCGGGCGCGAGCAGCGTGACGTGCACCCCCGAGTTGCGCAGCTCGCCGCGCAGCGATTCGCTGAAGGTGTTCGCGAACGCCTTGGTGGCCGCATACGTTGCGTTATAGGGAATCGGCGAATTGCCCGCCGCCGAACCGGAAATCAGGATGCCGCCGGCCCGGCGCTCGACCATGCCGGCCAACACCGCCAGCGTAAGGTCGTGCACGCCCAGCACATTCAGCTGCAGTTGGGCTTTTTCGCCCGCCGGGTCCAGCGTGGCAACCGGACCGAACGTGGCGGTGCCCGCGTTGGCGCACAGGATCGAGATGGGCCGGGCCGCCAGCTCGTCGCACAGTTTCGCCCGTTCCGTCGGGTCGGCCAAATCGGCGGGCCGCACGTCGACCGCGACGCGGTACTTATCGGTCAGGCGGGCGGCCAGCTGGTTGAGCAGGTCTTCGCGTCGCGCGGTGACGATCAGGCTGTGTCCGCGCGCGGCCAGTTCGGTGGCCAGCGCTTCGCCGATATTCTGCGAAGCCCCGGTGACGACGGCGCGCGCCTCTGGGCTGGGAGCTGGGATCGGCATAGGGCAATCGTAGACAGCGGGCGCAGCGACGCTGGGCGCGGCGGGTCGGCTGCCGAACGCATGCCGCGCGTGGTGTGGGAGAACACATAGAGTGCCGGGCATGGCCCAGCCGTCCTCGCGTTCGCTCACGCCCGTGCCATCGCGCGTGGTGGCGTGGGCGCTGTGGGATTGCGGCTCCACCGGCCTCAACGCGATCGTGGCCACCTTCGTCTTCGCCGTGTATCTGACCAGCAGCGTGGGAGTGGGCATCTCTGGCGGCACCACCCCGGCGAGTTGGTTGGGGCGCGCCGCTGCCATCGCCGGGCTGACCGTCGCCCTGCTGGCGCCGGCCGTGGGCGTCTGGGTGGAGTCGCCACGCCGCAGGCGGGTGGCCCTTGGCGTGCTCACCGCGCTGGCCGTTGCGCTGACATGCGGGATGTTCTTCATCCATAACCGGCCCGGCTACCTGTGGGCGGGGCTGGTGTTGATGGGGGCGACGGCGGCCTGTAGCGACCTGGCCAGCGTCCCGTATAACGCTATGCTGCGCCAACTTTCGACGCCGCAGACTGCGGGCCGGATCTCCGGCCTGGGCTGGGCGGCCGGCTACGTCGGCAGCGTCCTGCTCCTGCTCGTGGTCTACACCGGGTTCATCTCCGGGAAGGGCTCCGGTCCGGATGCCACCCGCGGGCTATTGCACGTGTCCCTGCACGACGGCCTCTACGTCCGCGAGGCGATGCTGGTCGCGGCGGCATGGCTGGCCATCTTCGCGCTGCCCCTGCTGTTCGTCGCGCACCGGCTGCCCGATTCGACGGAGGTGCACGAGCCGACGAGCATGCTCGGCGGCTACCGCAAGCTGGTCACGGAGGTCGCCGCCGAGTGGCGGCGCGACCGCAACCTGGTGTACTTCCTGTTCGCCAGCGCGCTGTTCCGCGACGGGCTGGCTGCGATCTTCGCCTTCGGCGCTGTCCTGGGGGTCAACGTGTACGGCATCTCGCAGGGCGACGTCCTCATCTTCGGGGTGGTGGCCAGCGTGGTGGCGGCGGTGGGCGCGGTCGCGGGCGGGTTCGTCGATCACCGAATCGGGTCGAAGCCCGTCATCGTCGGGTCGCTGGCCGCGATCGTCGCCCTGGGGCTGACCTTGATGCTGCTGTCCGGCTCGGTGGCCTTCTGGATCTGCGGGCTGCTGCTGTGCATGTTCATCGGGCCGTCGCAGTCGTCCTCACGCGCCCTATTGCTGCAGATGGCCAAGCACGGCAGGGAAGGGGTCGCGTTCGGCCTGTACACGATGACCGGACGCGCGGTCGCGTTCCTCGCGCCGTGGCTGTTCTCCGTGTTCGTGGACGTATTCGGCGCCGTGCGCGCCGGGCTGGCCGGCATCTGCCTGGTGCTGACCGCCGGGCTGCTGGCGATGCTGGCGGTCCGGGTTCCGGCGCGCGGCGCGCTGGCGGCCGAACCTTCCTAGGGCGCTCAGCCCCTGCTGTCGCAGATCGTCAGCCCCACGCCCACTCGCTTGCTCATCTGGACGCCGTCGATGGTGACCGAGCAGGTGACGTTGTGGCCGATGTTGACGATCGTCACGTTGGCCGGGTGCACCGCGGACTTGGACAGGCTGACCTCTTTGGTCCACGGCAGCGCGACGTTGAATTCGGTCTGGATGACGTCACCGCTGTCGACGTACATGATGCTGATCGCGCGGCCGTCACCGGCGACGCTGTAGACGATGTCCTGCATGGCGGCCGGCCCGGTGGACTCAGTGGGCGTGCCGGCGCTCGGCGGCACCGGAGCCGGCAGGCGCGGCGACGACGTGCGCGGCGACGGGCTCGGCATCGTGGTGGTCGTCTCCGGCATGGCGGGCAGCGGCGGAACGGCGGTCTGAGTTTTGATCGCGTCGTTGACCAGCACCAGGGCTGTGACCAAGGCGACCACCAACAGCACCGCCGCGGCGGCGACGATCCACAGCCAGCGCGGCGGGTGCTTCGGGCCTCCAGGGGGTGCGGAACCCGTGCCCGGCGACGGCAAGTCACCCGACGGGGGGAGGTCCTGTTGCCAATACGTCGGCAGCTGCCTGGTCGTGTTGGCGTCGTTCGGGTTCGGCGCCCAGGGCGGAGCCTGCCCGCCGTAGGCCTGGGAGTAGGGCGCCTGCTCGGCGTACGCCGGATCGGTGGGCGGCGGGTACCACGGGCCCTGCGCCGGCAACGAGCGACTGAACCGGTCGGTGGGACGTGAATCGTTCATGTCCACCTCATGGATTGCAGAGTACCTGCGCCGGGCGTCCGAACGGCGAATCACCTCACCGGCGCCGGCTCAGGGGCACCGGTTGCCGGCGGCCAGGGCGGCGACCGTCATCGCCCGCATGACCGCGCGGGACCGCGCCGTGCGGGCCGGCTTTCCGCGCCCGTTGTCCGGGGATTTCATGCTGTACGGCGTCGAATTGAGCAGCCCGAACACCGCGTGGGCGGTAAGCCGGGCGTCGGCCTCGGCCAGGTCGGGGTTGAGCTCGCGCAGCACCCCGACCCACACCTCCACGTACTGGCGTTGCGCTTTGCGTACCTGCTTCTCGGCCGCCTCGGGGAGGTGCGCGAGGTCGCGGTCCTGGATGCGGATCAGGTCCGGTTCGCCCAGCGCGAAGTCGAGGTGGAAGTCGATCAGGCCGTCCAGCGCCGCCGCCGCGTCACCGTTGCGGGCCCGCACCTCCCGGGCCCCGGCGAGCAACCGCGCGCTGATGCCCACCAGCAACTCGACCAGCAGCGACTCCTTATTGGGGAAGTGCCGGTAGATCGCCGGACCGCTGACGCCGGCGGCCGCGCCGATGTCTTCGAGCCGCACGGCGAGGAAACCGCGCTCGGCGAACAGTCGCTCGGCCGCCGACAACAGCTGCAGGCGCCGGTCGGATTTCAACTGGCTGCGGCGATTTGGGGCATCGGCGCCGTAAGAGGTGGACGTTGTCATCACCACCCCCGTCCAGTTGGTTAATCGTCACTAACTTAGCAGATTATTGGCCGGTTAACCTGCTGTGATGAGCGAAGTCGTCGTCCCTGGACCGGCGGCACCGACGATGGTATTGTCTGCCGTGAGTTAATGAGCATTAACTCAAAAGCCCGCCCCGACGGCAAGGAGGCTGCTGCGGCGATGGATAAGGTGGTGGGGACAGCCGCCGAGGCGGTCGCCGACATAACCGACGGGTCGTCCCTGGCGGTCGGGGGATTCGGGTTCTGCGGCATCCCCGAGGCGCTGATCACGGCGTTGGTCGACACCGGCGCCCGTGATCTCGAGACGGTGTCCAACAATTGCGGCGGCTACGGCGTCGGACTGGAAGCGCTGTTGCACCACAAGCGAATTCGCCGGGCCGTCGCCTCGTATTTCGGTGACAACAAGGAATTCGCCCGCCAGTTCCTCGCCGGTGAACTCGAAGTGGAGCTCACCCCGCAGGGCACGCTGGCCGAGCGGTTGCGCGCCGGTGGCGCGGGCATCCCGGCGTTCTACACGCCCGCGGGCGTCGGCACCCCGGTAGCCGACGGCGGCCTGCCGTGGCGCTACGACGCCTCCGGCGGGGTGGCGCTGATGTCACCGCCCAAGGAGACGCGCGAGTTCGACGGCGTGACCTACGTTTTGGAGCGCGCGATCCGCACCGACTTCGCGCTGGTGCACGCCTGGAAGGGCGACCGGCACGGCAACCTGGTCTACCGCGCGGCCGCCGCCAACTTCAATCCCGATTGCGCCACGGCCGGCAGGATCACCATCGCGGAGGTCGAACACCTCGTCGAGCCGGGTGAGATCGACCCCGCCGCGGTGCACACGCCCGGCGTCTTCGTGCACCGGGTGGTGCACGTGCCCGATCCGGAAAAGCCGATCGAGAAGGTGACGGTGCGGTGAGTGCGCCGACGACGATGCAGAACGAAGTGATGAGGAGGAGTGGCGCCGAGTGAGCTGGAGCAAGGAGGGCCTCGCCGCGCGGGTGGCAGCCGAATTCGAGGACGGCCAATACGTCAACCTCGGCATCGGCATGCCCACCCTCGTCCCGAACCACATCCCGGCCGGTGTAACCGTCGTCGTGCATTCGGAGAACGGAATCCTCGGCGTGGGGCCGTATCCCCGGCCCGAGGACGTCGACGCCGATCTGATCAACGCGGGCAAGGAGACGGTCACCACGCTGCCGGGTGCGGCCTTCTTCGGTTCCTCCACCTCGTTCGGCATCATCCGCGGGGGACACCTCGACATCGCGGTGCTCGGGGCGATGCAGGTTTCGGCCGCGGGCGACCTCGCCAACTGGGTGATCCCGGGAAAGATGGTGAAGGGCATGGGCGGCGCCATGGACCTGGTCCACGGCGCCCGCAAGGTGATCGCGATGATGGAGCACACCGCGCGCGACGGCAGCCCGAAAATCGTTGCGCGATGCACCCTTCCGCTGACCGGCGTGGGATGCGTCGACCGCATCATCACCGACTTGGCCGTCATCGACGTCCGCGACGACGGTCTGCACCTGGTCGAGACCGCCCCCGGCGTCTCGGCCGACGAGGTGCTCGACAAGACCGAACCGCCGCTTGTGCTGGCGAGGACCGGGAGGCATTCGTGAGTTCATCCGTGATGACCGCGCCATCGTTCGCCGACGAGCATCGCCGGCTGGTCGCCGAGTTGAACGACAAGCTGGCGGCCGCGGCATTGGGCGGCAACGAGCGCGCCCGCGAACGCCACGTCAGCCGCGGCAAGCTGCTGCCGCGGGAGCGGGTGGATCGACTGCTCGACCCGGGCACCCCGTTCCTGGAGCTCGCCGCCCTGGCCGCCAACGGCATGTACGACGACGAGTCCCCCGGGGCCGGAATCATCACCGGGATCGGCCGGGTGTCCGGACGCGAGTGCGTGATCGTCGCCAACGACGCCACCGTCAAGGGCGGCACCTACTACCCGATGACCGTCAAAAAGCACTTGCGCGCACAGGAAGTCGCGCTGCAGAACCGGTTGCCCTGCATCTATCTGGTGGACTCCGGCGGCGCCTTCCTACCGCGCCAGGACGAGGTGTTCCCCGACCGCGAGCACTTCGGCCGCATCTTCTACAACCAGGCGACCATGAGCGCCCAGGAGATACCCCAGGTCGCCGCCGTCCTCGGCTCGTGCACGGCGGGCGGCGCCTACGTGCCGGCCATGAGCGACGAGGCCGTCATCGTGCGCGAGCAGGGCACGATCTTTCTCGGCGGGCCGCCGCTGGTGAAGGCCGCCACCGGCGAGATCGTCTCGGCCGAAGACCTCGGCGGCGGCGACCTGCACTCGCGGGTCTCCGGCGTCACCGATCACCTCGCCGACGACGACGAGCACGCGCTGCGGATCGTGCGCGCCATCGCGGGCACCTTCGGGCCGCGCGAATCCAGCCAATGGGACATCCAGCCCACCGTCGAGCCCAAATTCGCCCAGAGCGAGCTCTACGACGTGGTGCCGCCGGATCCGCGAGTGCCCTACGACGTGCACGAGGTCGTCGTGCGGTTGGTGGACGGCGGTGAGTTCAGCGAGTTCAAGGCCAATTACGGCAAGACGCTGATGACGGCCTTCGCCCGCATTCACGGCCATCCGGTCGGGATCGTCGCCAACAACGGCGTCCTGTTCAGCGAATCCGCCTTGAAGGGCGCACATTTCATCGAGCTGTGCGACAAACGCAAGATCCCGCTGCTGTTCCTGCAGAACATCGCGGGGTTCATGGTCGGCCGCGACTACGAGGCCGGCGGCATCGCCAAGCACGGCGCCAAGATGGTGACCGCCGTGGCCTGCGCCCGGGTGCCCAAGCTCACCGTCGTGATCGGCGGCTCCTACGGCGCGGGCAACTATTCGATGTGCGGACGCGCGTATTCACCGCGCTTCCTGTGGATGTGGCCCAACGCGCGCATCTCGGTGATGGGCGGCGAGCAGGCCGCGTCGGTGCTGGCGACGGTGCGCGGTGAGCAGCTCGCCGCGGCCGGGACGCCCTGGCCGCCCGACGAGGAAGAGGCGTTCAAGGCGCCGATTCGCGCGCAATACGAGGACCAGGGCAACCCTTACTACTCGACCGCGCGCCTATGGGACGACGGCATCATCGATCCGGCCGACACCAGAACGGTTGTGGGGCTGGCACTTTCGGTATGTGCCCACGCCCCGTTGGAACCGGTGTCCTACGGCGTCTTCCGGATGTGATGACCATGTTCCAGACCGTATTGGTGGCCAACCGCGGCGAGATCGCGGTCCGGGTGATGCGCACGCTGCGCCGGCTGGGGATCCGGTCGGTCGCGGTGTACAGCGACCCCGACGCCAACGCCCGTCACGTCCTGGAGGCCGACACGGCCGTGCGCCTCGGCCCCGCCGCGGCCCGCGAGAGCTACCTCGACATCGCCAAGGTGCTCGATGCGGCGGCCCGCACCGGCGCCCAGGCGGTCCACCCGGGCTACGGATTCCTCTCCGAGAACGCCGAATTCGCCGCCGCCTGCGAGCGCGCCGGGGTGGTGTTCCTCGGCCCGCCCACCCGGGCGATCCAGGTGATGGGCGACAAGATCACCGCCAAGAACGCGGTCGCCGCCTTCGACGTGCCGGTGGTGCCCGGTGTGGCCAAGCCCGGGCTGAGCGACGACGAGTTGGTCGCGGCGGCCGACGAGATCGGATACCCGGTGCTCATCAAGCCGTCGGCGGGCGGCGGCGGCAAGGGCATGCGCCTGGTGGATGACCCGGGCCGGCTGCGCGACGCCCTGTCGGGCGCGCGCCGCGAGGCGGCCTCGTCGTTCGGCGACGACACCTTGTTCCTGGAGCGATTCGTGTTGCGCCCCCGGCACATCGAAGTACAGGTGCTGGCCGACACCCACGGCAACGTGGTGCACCTCGGTGAGCGCGAATGCAGCCTACAGCGGCGCCACCAAAAAGTGATCGAGGAGGCGCCCTCGCCGTTGCTCGACCCGCAGACGCGCACCCGCATCGGGGCGGCGGCCTGCAACACCGCGCGCAGCGTCGACTACGTCGGTGCGGGCACGGTGGAGTTCATCGTCTCGGCCGACCGGCCGGACGAGTTCTTCTTCATGGAGATGAACACCCGTCTGCAGGTGGAACACCCGGTCACCGAGGCGATCACCGGGCTGGACCTGGTGGAGTGGCAGCTGCGGGTGGCCGCCGGGGAGAAGCTGGGCTTCGCGCAGGACGACATCGAGTTGCGCGGCCACGCGATCGAGGCCCGGGTGTACGCCGAGGATCCCGCGCGGGGATTTCTGCCCACCGGCGGTCGGGTGCTGCAGGTGGCCGAACCGTGCGGCGCCGGCGTCCGGGTCGACTCGTCGCTGCTGGCGGGCACGGTGGTCGGCAGCGACTACGACCCGATGCTGAGCAAGGTGATCGCCTACGGCGAGGACCGCGACGAGGCGCTGGCGAAACTCGATGGGGCGCTGGCACAGACGGCGGTCCTGGGCGTGCAGACCAACATCGAGTTCCTCCGGTTCCTGCTGGCCGACGAACGCGTGCGCGCCGGTGACCTGGACACGGCGCTGCTGGACGCGCGGGTGGCGGACTTCGCGCCGCTGCCGGCGCCCGACGACGTGCTCGCCGCAGGCGGCCTGTACCGGCAGTGGGCGCTGAACCGTCGCGCCGCGGGCAACCCCTGGGCCGTTCCGACCGGCTGGCGGGTCGGGGGTGCGCCGGCCCCCGTGCGGACCGAGATGCAGACCCCGCTGCGCAGCGACACGGTGTCGGTGTGGGGGCCACCGGATGGCGCGCGGGTGCAGGTGGGCGGGGGTGAGATCCGTTCCGCCAGTGTGCAAGTCGACGGTGCCCGGATGGACGTCACGCTGGACGGGATGCGCCGGGAATACCGGTTCGCCGAGGCCGACCGCCACCTGTGGATCGCCGACGAGCGGGGAGCGTGGCACCTGCGCGAGGCCGAAGAACACAAGATTCACCGCGCCGCCGGTGCGCAGCAGGCCGAGATCCTGAGCCCCATGCCCGGCAGTGTCATCGCCGTCCAAGCCGACTCCGGCGCCGAGGTCACCGAGGGTGATGTGGTGGTGGTCGTCGAGGCGATGAAGATGGAACACTCGCTGCCCGCGCCGGTTTCGGGACGAGTGGAGCTCCTGGTGTCCGTCGGCGATCAGGTCACGGTCGACCAGGTGCTGGCCCGGCTGGTGCCCGAAGAGCCCGACGCAGCAGCCGATTCGAGTAAGGACGAAACATGACCACATCCATAACCGCGGGAACCCTGCCCAAGGAATACGAGGACCTTCGTGACACGGTCGCCGAATTCGCGCGCACCGTCGTCGCGCCGGTATCGGCCAAACACGATGAAGAGCACAGCTTCCCGTACGAGGTCGTCGCCAAGATGGGGGAGATGGGGCTGTTCGGCCTGCCGTTCCCCGAGGAGTACGGCGGGATGGGTGGGGACTACTTCGCCCTGTCGCTGGCGCTCGAGGAACTGGGCAAGGTCGACCAGTCGGTGGCGATCACCCTCGAAGCGGGCGTCGGCCTCGGGGCGATGCCGATCTACCGCTTCGGCTCCGAAGAACAGAAGGCCAAGTGGCTGCCGGACCTCGCCGCCGGGCGCGCCCTGGCCGCGTTCGGGCTGACCGAGCCGGGCGCCGGTTCCGACGCGGGCGCCACCCGAACCACGGCCCGGCTCGACGATGGCGAGTGGGTGATCAACGGCAGCAAGCAGTTCATCACCAACTCCGGCACCGACATCACCAAGCTGGTCACGGTCACCGCGGTCACGGGCAGCATCGCCGATGGGAAAAAGGAGATCTCGACGATCATCGTGCCCAACGGCACACCGGGATTCACCGTCGAACCGTTCTACAGCAAGGTCGGATGGAACGCCTCGGACACGCACCCGCTGAGCTTCGCGGACGCCCGCGTCCCGGAGGAGAACCTGCTGGGCGCCCGCGGCACGGGCTATGCGAACTTCTTGTCCATCCTGGACGAGGGGCGCATCGCGATCGCCGCGCTGGCGACCGGGGCGGCCCAGGGCTGCGTCGACGAGAGCGTCAAGTATGCGACGCAACGCCAGTCGTTCGGGCAGCCGATAGGTTCCTACCAGGCGATCAGTTTCAAGATCGCGCGGATGGAAGCGCGCGCGCATGTCGCGCGCACGGCCTACTACGACGCGGCCGCAAAGATGTTGGCCGGCAAGCCCTTCAAGAAGGAGGCAGCCATCGCGAAGATGATCGCGTCGGAAGCCGCCATGGACAACGCGCGGGACGCCACCCAGATTCACGGCGGATACGGGTTCATGAACGAGTACCCGGTGGCGCGGCACTACCGCGACAGCAAGATCCTCGAGATCGGTGAGGGGACCACCGAGGTGCAGCTGATGCTCATCGCGCGGTCGCTGGGGCTCTCGTGACCGACAAGTCAATCATCCAGCGGGGCCTGTGGTTCGAGGAATTCGAGACCGGCACGACGTACCTGCACCGGCCCGGCCGCACCATCACCGAGGCCGACAACGTCTTATTCACCACTCTGACGATGAACACCCAGTCGCTGCACCTCGACGCGGCGTGGGCCGCCGAGCAGCCGGGCTTTCGGGGCGAGCGGTTGGTGAATTCGATGTTCACGCTGTCCACCCTGGTCGGGTTGTCGGTATCGCAGCTGACGCTGGGCACCATCGTGGCCAACCTCGGCTTCTCCGAGGTGTCGTTCCCCAAGCCCGTCTTCCACGGCGACACCCTGTACGCGGAGACCGTGTGCACCGCCAAGCGCGAGTCGAAGAGCCGGCCCGGCGAAGGGATCGTCACCCTCGAGCACACCGGACGCAATCAGCACGGCGACGTCGTCGCGCGGGCGGTGCGGACCACGCTGGTCCAGAAGCGCCCCGCCTCCGAGGAGTCCCGATGAAACTGCAAGCCGCCGGTCCGGGCTGGCTGTTCTGCCCGGCCGACCGCCCCGAGCGCTTCGCCAAGGCCGCGGCCGCGGCCGACGTGGTGATCCTCGACCTCGAGGACGGCGTGGCCCAGGCGGACAAGCCCGCCGCGCGCAAGGCGCTGGCGGAGACCCCGCTGGATCCCGAGCGCACCGTGGTGCGCGTCAACGCGGCCGGCACCGAGGAGCACGCCCGCGACCTGGACGCCCTGGCCCAGACGCCCTACACCACGGTGATGCTGTCGAAGACCGAATCGGCCGCCCAGGTGTCCGCGCTGGCCCCCCGCGACGTCATCGCGCTGATCGAGACGCCCCGCGGGGCGGTGTTCGCCACCGAGATCGCGGCCGCGGAGGGCACCGTCGCAATGATGTGGGGTGCCGAGGACCTCGTCGCGGCCCTCGGCGGCAGCTCCAGCCGCCTGGCCGACGGCACCTACCGCGACTTCGCCCGCCATGTCCGGTCTACGGTCCTGCTGGCGGCGTCCACCTTCGGCCGGGCCGCGCTCGATGCGGTGCATCTGGACATCCGCGACGTCGAAGGCTTGCGGGCCGAAGCCGCCGACGCCGTCGCGGTGGGTTTCCACGGGACCGTGTGCATCCACCCGACCCAGATCGCCGTCGTGCGCGAGGCCTACCGGCCCAGCGACGAGAAAGTCGACTGGGCGCGAAGGGTATTGGAGGCGGCGCGCGCCGAGCGCGGCGTTTTCGCCTTCGAGGGACAAATGGTCGACTCGCCGGTGCTCAAGCACGCGGAAATGCTGGTGCGCAGGGCGGGCCAGTCCCGTGCCGGGTGACGGTCGAACCCTCGCACGCAACCGCGTTGTCGGTGGCCGCGACACGGTCGCGATCACCGCGGTCTCTTCTCATTTGAGCGCATAATGGTGGGTACGCCAGTGTCGCGGCGAGCGAGGCCTTTCGGGTAGCTGGCGATCGACTTCGGCTCGCGGTGGGTCCCGGCTGAGCTTTGGCTGTGGCCCTGCGGCACCGAAGTAGGGAGACGGTATGGCGACGGTGCCCCAACTGCCGATGACCGTCGACCTCGAGCCGGTGCAACTCGTCGCCGCGGACGGCACACCGACGCCCGAACTCCGCTACGGCCGTGACCTTCCCGCGGAGACGCTGTGCTGGCTCTACGAGATGATGGTGGTCACCCGCGAGCTGGACACCGAGTTCATCAACCTCAAGCGCCAGGGGGAGTTGGCGCTCTTCGCGTCGTGCCGCGGCCAGGAGGCCGCGCAGGTGGGGGCGGCGGCCTGTTTGCGCAAGACGGACTGGCTGTTTCCCCAATACCGGGAGCTGGGTGCGTATCTGGTGCGCGGCATACCGCCCGGGCACGTCGGCGCGGTGTGGCGCGGAACCTGGCATGGCGGACTGGAATTCACCAAGAAGTGCTGCGCCCCGACGTCGATCCCGATCGGCACCCAGACTCTGCACGCGGTCGGCGCGGCGATGGCGGCGCAACGCCTCGGCGAGGATTCGGTGACGGTGGCCTTCCTCGGCGACGGCGCCACCAGCGTCGGCGACGTGCACGAGGCGCTGAACTTCGCGGCCGTCTTCACCGCGCCGTGCGTGTTCTTCGTGCAGAACAATCAGTGGGCGATTTCCGTTCCGCTGCACAAGCAGACCGCGGCACCTTCCATCGCGCACAAGGCCATCGGCTACGGGATGCCGGGGATCCGCGTGGACGGCAACGACGTGCTGGCCTGCTACGCGGTGATGGCGGAGGCCGCCGCGCGCGCCCGGGCCGGCGGCGGCCCGATGCTGATCGAGGCGGTCACCTACCGGCTCGGTCCGCACACCACGTCCGATGATCCCAGCCGCTACCGGACCCAGGAGGAAGTGGACCGCTGGACGGCGCTCGACCCGATCCCGCGCTACCGCACTTACCTTCAGGGACAGGGCGTTTGGTCGACCCGGTTTCAGGACCGGGTGGCCGCCCGCGCGAAGCGCATGCGCGCCGAATTGCGCGACGCGGTGTTCGGCGCGCCCGATTTCGACATCGACGAGGTGTTCACCACGGTGTACGCCGAGATGACGCCGGGATTGCAGGCGCAGCGAGAGCAGCTGCGGGCCGAGCTCGACCGCAACGACGGGGAGGCGTGAATGACTCAGCTCGCCGATCGTCCGGCCACCCCCGACGAAACCCGCACGGCCGCAACGCGGCACGCCGCTCTCGCCGCGCAAGTGATGACCATGGTGCAGGCGCTCAACCGTGCCCTGCACGACGCGATGGCCGCCGACGAGCGGGTGCTGGTGTTCGGCGAGGACGTATCGGTCGAGGGCGGCGTGTTCCGGGTAACCGAGGGGCTGGCCGGAACATTTGGCGAGCAGCGCTGCTTCGACACGCCGCTGGCCGAATCCGCCATCATCGGTATCGCGGTGGGACTGGCGCTGCGCGGATTCGTGCCGGTGCCCGAGATTCAGTTCGACGGGTTTTCCTACCCGGCGTTCGATCAGGTGGTCAGCCATCTGGCGAAGTACCGCACCCGCACCCGCGGCGAGATCAACATGCCGGTGACGGTGCGCATCCCGTCATTCGGCGGAATCGGTGCGGCCGAACATCATTCGGACTCGACCGAATCGTATTGGGCCCATACCGCCGGCCTGAAGGTGGTGGTTCCGTCCTGCCCGTCCGACGCGTACTGGCTGCTTCGCCATGCGATCGCCTGCCCGGACCCGGTGATGTTCCTCGAGCCGAAGCGGCGCTATCAGGTCCGCGGGTCGGTGGATACCGAGCGGCCCGAACCGCCGATCGGGCGGGCGATGGTGCGCCACGCCGGCTCCGATGTCACCGTGGTGACCTACGGCAGCCTGGTCAGCACCGCGGTCGGCGCCGCGGAAGAGGCGCAGCGGCAACGCGGTTGGAGCCTGGAGGTCGTCGACCTGCGGTCACTGGTGCCGTTGGATTTCGAGACCGTGGCCGCGTCGATTCATCGGACCGGGCGTTGCGTGGTGATGCACGAGGGTCCGCGCAGCCTGGGATATGGCGCGGGGTTGGCCGCCCGGATCCAGGAGGAGATGTTCTACGAGCTGGAGGCGCCGGTCCTGCGCGCCTGCGGATTCGACACCCCGTACCCGCCCGCCCGGTTGGAGCGACTCTGGCTACCCGGCCCCGACCGGCTGCTGGACTGCGTCGAGCGTTCGCTGGGGCAGCCATGAGCGCCGACGAGCGGGTCAAGTCGTTCCGCGTCCCGGATCTCGGTGAGGGATTGCAGGAAGTGACGGTGACGCGCTGGAACGTCGCCGCCGGCGACGACGTCGAGCTCAACCAGGTGTTGTGTTCGGTGGAGACGGCGAAGGCGGAGGTGGAACTGCCCAGCCCGTACGCGGGCCGAATCGTCGAAACCCACGGCGGGGAAGGCGATGTGCTCGCGGTGGGGGCGGTGCTGGTCAGCATCGACACCGCACCCGTGAACGGCGACGCGACCGGCGGAGCGGTACCCACGCTGGTGGGCTACGGCGCCGACGCCGGCATCGACGCCAGCCGACGCAGCCGCCCGCTGGCCGCCCCTCCGGTACGCAAACTGGCCAAGGAGCTGAAGGTCGACCTGAGTTCGGTGCAGCGCGACGCCGACAGCATCATCACCCGGGCCGACGTTTTGGCGGCGGCCGGCCAGAACGGCGCCGACGTTCGCCCGGTCCGCGGCGTGCAGGCCCGGATGGCCGAGAAGATGACGTTGTCGCACAGGGAGATCCCGGCGGCCAAGGTCAGCGTCGCGGTTGACTGCTCCGAACTGTTGCGGCTGTCGGATCGAGCGTCGGCGGATCAGCGGATCACCCCGTTCGTGCTGACCTCGCGGCTGCTGGTGATCGCGCTGCGCCACAACGAGATTCTCAACTCGACATGGGTGGACTCACCCGATGGCCCGCACGTGCGCGTCGAGCATCGGGTCCATCTGGGGTTCGGGGTGGCCACCGATCGCGGGTTGTTGGTCCCGGTGATCGCCGACGCGCATACCAAGACCACCCGCGAATTGGCCCGTCGGTCGGCCGAATTGGTCGCCGGGGCGCGCGAAGGCACCCTGACGCCGGGGGAGATGCGCGGTTCCACGTTCACCGTGTCCAACTTCGGGGCTTTGGGCGCCGACGACGGCGTGCCGGTGATCAACCACCCGGAGGCGGCCATCCTGGGGATGGGCGCGATCAAGCCGCGCCCGGTGGCCGTCGGCGATCAGGTGGTGGTGCGCCCGACGACGACGCTGACTTGCGTGTTCGACCATCGCGTCGCGGACGGCGCCCAGGCGGCCCGATTCGTCACCGAGCTGAGGGACTTGGTCGAGTCGCCGATGACCGCGTTGCTCGACCTCTGACGGCTCAGGGGTGCGGCGGTACGGGGCACCAGAACAGGCCGCAGTTGAAGCTGGGCGCGCGCGAGGGCGGCGGGGGCGGGTACGGCGGCGGGTTGTCCGTGTCCCAGCACTGATTCCAGTATCTGTTTTCGCCCCATGCCGGATTCCACGGTTGGTTGGGGCACCAGTAGACGCGCGGCGCGGGGGCCGGCTGGGCCTGGGCGACGCCTTCGACCAGAGCCGTTCCGGCCGTCGCGAGGCCGCCGGCCAACAGGGCCCCGGCGGCAATTCGGGTGAGGGTTTGGGTGATCTCCACGGGCATGTCCTTCGCTAGGGCGCCACGCCTGTCGGCGTCTTCGTAGCAAAGCACACTTTCGCGGAATCGCTACCGATCCCAACTTCCGAACCTGCGTCGGCGCTACCGGCGTTGCGCCGCGGCCAGTCGCTGAGCGAATTCCGGCGAGTGGATGGAGTAGGCCTGCGGCCCGAGCTCGGTGCGCATGGCGGAGACGTGCTGTTCGTCATCCACCGATCCCGGGCTGATGGTCGCGCGCATGGTGGCCTTGGTGGCCAGCACGACCTCGCGCGGGGCGTTCGCGGGCCCGGCGGCGAGCTCCAGCGCCGCCGCCACCGGATCGTCGGCCACGGACAGCGCCAACCCGTGCCGCACGGCGGCTTCGGCGTCGAAGCGCATGCCGAACAACAGGGCCGCGCGCGCCACCTGCGGCCCCACGGCTCGCTGGAGCATCCAGGTCGCGCCGCCGCCGGGATGCAGCCCCAGCTTTTGGAAACGGGCGTCGAACAACGCCGCCGGCCCGGCGATCCGCACGTCGGCCGCCAGCGCGAGATTCAGTCCGGCGCCGACGGCCGCGCCGTTCACCGCGGCGATGGTTGGCAGCCGGCAACCGCCGACGGCCATGAAGCCGTCGTAAAGCTGTTGCAGACCCGCCTCGGCTTTGTCACCGCCCGCGGCGGCGAGCGCGCTCAGGTCCGCGCCCGCGCAAAACGCCTTGCCGGCGCCGGTGACCACCACGGCATGAACTTCGGGGTCTGCCTCGGCCCGCTCGACGGCCGCGCGCAGGCGGGCCGACATCTCGGCGGTGACGGCGTTGCGCCGGTCGGGGTCGTTGACGGTGATGACCGCGACGCGGTTGTCGACGCTGAACAAGACGGGGTCGGATTCGGCCATCGGGCACCTCCGCGGCTTGGGCTGGCGGCCCCGGGCGACGCACGATTGCCGTGCCGTCGGCTGCGATTCCGGGCCACGGTAAGGGTACTGCGCGGCGTGCATACGGGCGGTCGGGGTCGCGCCGACCGGATTTCGCCCGTTTCGCAGCAGCAAGCTGCGGTGGATGGCCGAGGGCCGGGCTTTAACGGCACTCGTATTGTGCGAGCCGCCGCGAGGATTTGCGTAGCGCACACGATGCGAGCGAGCCCCCACCGCGGAAAACAATTGGCCGTGCAAACGCAAATGCGTTTGCGGCACCTTCCCGGAGACGGGCGGGGACCTACCGAATTGCATGGAAATAATTCAGCGACGTAATGAATTTGTCGCGCTTAAGTCGCGGTCAGTTCGCTCTCGACCGGGTCGGGCCGTGCCAACCGCTTCGCCAGCTGGTCCAGCGCCGCCTGGCGCCGTCTGACCCCGAACGTCCGATGATCCCGCACGGGCCCCTGAAGCGCTGTGGCCGGCATAGCGTCGTGGCGCAACCGATTGTTCGCGTAGTGGATTGCCGCATCGATCATTTCGATGTACTGCTCCGCCTCGTCGAGCGCACAGGTGCCCTCTATGCACTGGATCTCATCCCAACAGGGATACGACGAGTACCTGGCATCGAGCCGTTGCTGCGATACCTGCGAACCGAAGTAGCCGCGCCAGTCCCGGCTTAGCCACCCCCGTGTCTTGACCTCAACTTTGATCCTATTTCCCAGGCCGGCTACGAATTTGGGTTCACCAACTCGTACCACCGGTTGCCAGTCGTCCGACGTCATCATCGACCACCCCTCGAATAGAGACGCCTTTAAGTCATGATCCCCCTGCTGGCGTCATCCGCTCGTACGACACGCCAATTGTTATTCCCCAACCCTCAAATGGGCAAACGCTAGAACGAACGGTTGGCTCGGCACTTGTTAAATGCCGGTTTACGGCTGTTGTCATTGGACGCGCCGCGGTGCGCGCGCCCACATCAACGGCGTATTGAGAATCCGCCGCCCCGCCGTATTGCACCGCCAGACGAGTTCGGCGACGCTGGGGTGGGTCAATCCGGTGCGGACAACGAGGGGAAGCGCGATGGCGAAGGTTCTGTTCGTGGTGAGCGGCGCGAGTTACTGGACGCTGAAGGACGGCACCAGGCACCCGACCGGCTATTGGGCCGAGGAGTTCGCGGCCCCCTACCGCGAGCTCACCGATGCCGGTCACCAGGTCGTGGTCGCCACGCCGAAAGGCGTTGTGCCGCATGTGGATGTGATGAGCCTGCGCCCGTCGATGGCCGGCAGCGAAGAGATCGCCCTGGAACTCGAGGAGATCCTGCGCTCCGCCGAGGAGTTGCGCCGACCGATCGAGCTGGCCGACGCCCGCCTCGAGGACTACGACGCCGTCTACTACCCGGGCGGGCACGGCCCGATGGAGGACCTTTGGCAGGACGCCGACTCGGGCCGGCTGCTGACCGCGGCGCTCGCGTCCGGCAAGCCGCTGGCCATCGTCTGCCACGCGCCGGTCGCGATGATGGCCACCCGGCGCAACGGGGCGTCGCCGTTCGCGGGGTACAAAGTCACCGCCTTCACCAATGACGAAGAGGACGGGGTGGGGCTGCGGACGAAGGCCCGCTGGACCGCCGAGGACGAACTGGTGAAGATGGGCGTCGATTTCTCCCGCGGTGAGGTGTGGAAGCCCTACACGCTCAAGGACCGCAACCTCTTCACGGGCCAAAACCCCGCGTCCGCTGGGCCTTTGGCCAAAGAGTTCATGAAGGAACTTGGTTAAGGCCACGGCCGGGTCCACACTTGTCGAATGAAGGTACGTGATCTGATGACCGCCGACCCGATCGCAGCGCGCACGCCGCCACGGCGCCGGCGCCGGGCCCAGGCGCGGGTCGCGTGACCGTGCCCGCCGACGGCCCCCAGCCGGGTACGCGCCGCCTGAGCGGACTGTCCGACATCCGCGCGTTCTTCCACACGAACAAGGTGCCGCTGTACTTCATCTCGCCGACCCCGTTCAACCTGCTGGGCGTCGACCGCTGGATACGAAACTTCTTCTACCTCACGTACTTTGACTCCTTCGAGGGCACCCATTCGCGGGTGTTCGTGCCCCGGCGACGTGACCGCCGCGACTTTGACTCCATGGACGAGGTGTGCAGTCACCTGCTGTCCGATCCCGAGACGCTCGAGTTCATCGCGGGTCGCGGCCCCGGCGGCAAGTGCTGCTTCGTGATGATGAACGCGGAGATTCAGGCCCTCGCGCGGCAGGCGGGTCTCGAGGTCATGCACCCTCCGATCGAGCTGCGCGAGCGCCTGGGCTCCAAGATCGTCATGACCCGCCTGGCCAACGAGGCGGGAGTGCCGAGCGTGCCCAACACGATCGGGCGGGCGGGATCCTACGACGAACTCCTGGAACTCGCACAAAGCGCCGGATTGGGCGACGACCTCGTCATCTCGATCGCCTACGGCAACGCCGGCAGCGGGACATTCTTCGTCCACGGGCAGGGCGACTGGGACAAAAACGCGGACAACCTGGTGGGGCAGGACCTCAAGGTAATGAAGCGGATCCGCAACGTGGAGGTGTGCCTCGAGGGCGCCGTGACGCGCCACGGCACCGTGGTCGGCCCCGCGATGACCAGCCTGGTCGGTTATTCGGAGCTGACGCCGAGCCGGGGCAGCTGGTGTGGCAATGACATCTGGCGCGAGGTGCTGCCGCCCGCCCAGACCCACGCCGCGCGCGAAATGGTGGCAAAGCTGGGCGACGTGATGCGCCGCGAGGGTTACCTCGGCTACTTCGAGGTGGACCTGCTGCACGATCTCGACTCCGACCAGCTCTATCTCGGCGAGGTGAATCCGCGGCTGTCCGGCGCCAGCCCGATGACGAACCTGACCACCGAGGCCTACGCCGACATTCCGCTGTTCCTGTTTCATCTGCTCGAGTACATGGACGTGGACTACGAGCTCGACATCGACGCGATCAACACGCGCTGGGAGCGGGGCTACGGCGAAGACGAGGTCTGGGGCCAGGTGATCCTGACGGAGACGTCGCCGGACATCGAGATCTTCACCGCCACGCCGCGCACCGGGGTGTGGCGCATCGACGACGACGGTCGAGTCTCCTTCTCGCGCACCGCCAATGACTGGGCCACACTGCTCGACGGCTCCGAGGCCTTTTACATGCGCGTCGCCGCGCCCGGCGACTTGCGCTCGGAGGGGGCCCAACTCGGTGTGCTGGTCACCCGTGGGCACCTGCAGACGGACGACTATCAGCTGAGCGAGCGCTGCCAGCGCTGGGTCAAGGGCATGAAGGCGAAGTTCGTTTCCACACCCCTGACGCCCGCCGCGCCGATCGTCTCTCGGCTAGTCGCGCGCGCGTGAGCGCCCCGGCGGGCATCTCACTGGACAACTGGCTGGCTCCGCCCTACTCGCACTGGTCATTTCAGCACGTCGAAGACTTCGTGCCGACCGCGGTGATCGCGCGCGGGGAGGGCCCAGTCGCGGCGATAGCCGCCGCCCCTGCCGCCCTGGCCGAGATCCCGGTGACCAACACCAACGGGTCGGCCACCACCGTCGGCGCCGTGATGGCCGCGACCGTCACCGACGGGTGGGCCGTCGCCCATCGCGGCGCGATGGTGCTCGAGGAGTACCTGGACGGGATGACGGCCGACACCCGGCACCTGTTGTTCTCGGTGAGCAAATCGCTGGTGGCGGCCGTCGTCGGTGTGTTGCACGGGGCCGGTGCCATCGAGCTTGCCGCGCCGGTCACGAAATACGTTCCTGCGCTTGCCGATTGCGGCTACGCCGGTGCGACGGTGCGTCACCTGCTTGACATGAGGTCGGGCATCGCCTTCTCGGAGGATTACGGCGACCCGGCCGCCGAGATTCATCTCCTCGACCAGGCGATGGGCTGGGCGCCCAAGAGCCGCCCGGACAACCCCGGCACGCTGCGGGACTTCCTGCTGACCTTGCGGCGAAAGGCGGCTCACGGCGGCCCCTTCGAATATCGCTCGTGTGAAACCGACGTGCTCGGCCTGGTCTGCGAGGCCGTCGCCGGTCAGCGGATGCCCGGGCTCATGTCGGAGGTGCTGTGGAGCCGCATCGGGGCCCAACGCGACGCCTCCATAGCGGTAGACCCCTGCGGCACAGGGTTTTTCGACGGCGGCGTCAGCGCCTGCCTCACCGACATGATCCGGTTCGGTTCGCTGCTGCTGCGCGACGGTGTCTCGCTGACCGGCCGGCAGGTGGTGCCGGCCTCGTGGATCGCCGACACCCTCGACGGCGGCCCGGACTCGCGTGAGGCGTTCGCCGCCAGCCCCGACGACACGGAATTGCCGGGCGGGATGTACCGCAACCAGATGTGGTTTCCCTACCCGGGCAACAACGTTGTGCTGTGCCTGGGCATGTGCGGTCAAATGATCTACGTCAACCGCGCCGCCGAGGTCGTCGCCGCCAAGGTGTCCACCCAGCCGCACTCGCACGAGCCGCACATGTTGGACACGCTGCGCGCATTCGACGCCGTGGCATACGAATTGGCCGGGATCCCCGGACCTTGATGAAAATCCCGGTGGGGCCGTAAAAGACCTCGGAAGTGCGGGCGCGTTTACCTAGACTTTTTTGGGGGGAGGATCAGTTCAACCACCGGAAACCCATCGGTATCTGCTCGAAAGTTAGGGGCGTTGGCAATGTCCGCTCAGGGGAACGCGGGAAGTGCGCAACTCAAGCCACCGGTCGAGAAGGTCCGGTCGCACTACGACAAGTCGAACGAGTTCTTCAAGCTCTGGCTCGACCCGTCGATGACCTATAGCTGCGCTTACTTCGACGAACATCCCGACCCGCAGAATCTGACCAAGACGCTGGAAGAGGCGCAGTACGCCAAGCGCAAGCTGTCCCTGGACAAGCTCAACCTGGAGCCCGGCATGACGCTGCTCGACATCGGCTGCGGCTGGGGTTCGACGATGCGGCACGCGGTGGCCGAGTACGACGTCAACGTCATCGGCCTGACGCTCAGCGAGAACCAGTACGCACACGACGTGGAGAAGTTCAAAGAGATCGACAGTCACCGCCGCATGGAGGTGCGGATCCAGGGCTGGGAGGAATTTCCCGACGAACCGATCGACCGGATCGTGTCGTTGGGCGCGTTCGAGCACTTCGCCGACGGGGCGGGCGACGCCGGATACGAGCGGTACGCCGTCTTCTTCAAGAAGTTCTACGACCTGCTGCCCGACGGCGGCCGGATGCTGCTGCACTCGATCGTGGTGCCCACCACCGAGGAGGTCAACGCGCTCGGCCTGAAGACGACGATGACCCTGCTGCGGTTCATCAGCTTCATCCTCAAGGAGATCTTCCCGGGCGGCAGGTTGCCCCAGGTGCACCAGATCGACCGGTATGCGACCGAGGCGGGTTTCCAGATCGAGCGCCACCATTTCATCGGCAAGAACTACGTTCCGACCCTGAACGCCTGGGCGGACGCCCTCGAGGCCCACAAGGACGAGGCGATCGCGCTGAAGGGGCAGGAGACCTACGACATCTACATGCACTACCTGCGGGGCTGCTCGGACCTGTTCCGCGACGGCTACACCAACGTCTGCCAGTTCACGATGGTCAAGTAAATCGCCTGCGCATCAAGCATCAGCCGAAGTCACACAGCTAACGGGTGCCCCCGGCACGACTCGAACGTGCGACCTAGGGATTAGAAGGCCCTTGCTCTATCCACCTGAGCTACGGAGGCAATGTGCAGGTCAGTCTATTCCAACGGCGTGTCGCGACACGACTCGCCGCGGCGGCGCGCACGAAAAGCGTTCGCGCCGAGCAGTTATCGGCTATGGTTGGGACCCTCGACACACGTACAACACCGGCCGGTAATCGGCCGTTAACCGCAACGAGGCGTGTGCAAACCGTCGAGGGGTGGCGTTGCTATGAGCGTGACCATGCACTTGACTTCACGGTGCTCGTGGGCCGGTACCCAGGCATTACGCCTGGCCGCCGATGCAATGGACGCCTACCGCGCCGGCACGCTGTTGCTGCGCGGCTCGCCGTTCGCGCTGGGCTGCCTCGTCGGCTGGATCTCCACGGAGTTTCCACCGCACGTCCTGACCGGCCACGCCCTCTCGCGGGTCTCGCACCCGTCCATCGGTCGCGTCGGCGCCACCTGGGCGGCGCAGCGGGCGGACCGGGCCCTCACCGCCGCGCTCGAGGAGTCCTTCGGCCCGGACTTCCGTGAGCAGGTGCGCCATCCGGCCGGCATCAATCCCGTCTGCGCCCCGCGCGGAGGCGTGTTGGGCAGGCCCGGGCCGCACCGCCGGTATGCGGCGCAGACGTCGAACATCTCCTACGGCCCGAACGGGCGCGACAACCTGCTCGACATCTGGCGACGCCATGACATGGCGCCGGGGCGGCGGGCGCCGGTCCTGATCCAGGTTCCCGGCGGGGCGTGGACCGTCGGCGACAAGCGCGTCCAGGCCTACACGCTGATGAGCCGCATGGCCGAACTCGGCTGGATCTGCGTCTCGATCAACTACTGCAAGAGCCCCCGTTCCACGTTCCCCGCACACCTGATCGACGTGAAGCGGGCGATCGCCTGGGTTCGCCAGAACATCGCCGACTACGGCGGCGATCCCGACTTCATCGCGATCACCGGCGGGTCGGCGGGCGGACACCTGGCCTCCCTGGCCGCGCTCACCCCGAACGACCCCGCCTACCAGCCCGGATTCGAAAACGCCGACACGACGGTTCAGGCCGTCGCGCCCTACTACGGGGTGTACGACTTCACCGACTTCGACAACATGCACGACCTGATGCTCCCGTTCCTCGAGCAATTCGTGGTCAAGGCCCGCTACGCCGACGAGCCCGAGCGGTTCGAGGCGGCGTCGCCGGTGTCCTACGTGCACAGCGAGGCGCCGCCGTTCTTCGTGCTGCACGGCGAGAAGGACGAGCTGGTTCCCAGCGGCCAGGCCCGGGCCTTCTGCGCGGCGCTGCGTGCGGCCGGCGCCGCCACGGTGGCCCACGCCGAGCTGGACAACGCGCACCACGCGTTCGACATCCTGTCGACGGTGCGATCGCGGCTGGCCGCCGACGCCGTCGCCGATTTCCTGGGCGTCGTCTACGGCCGGCGCGTCAGCGAGCTGCTGGACTCGGTCCCGCTGCCCGCCACCTCGGCCAGCTGACCCGCCCGGCCCGACCGCTTCTTTCACCAGCGCGGCAACCCGACTAGCGTTGTGTTGGCTATGGGGTGGTCCGAGGCAGGAGGCTTGATCGTCGGTGACAGGGTTGACGCGTCGGGCGGGAGATCATGGCTGAATCCGTCGAGGTCGTGAAGCTGTCCGACCAGCTCGGACCGGTCGACTATCTGATGCATCGGGGCGAAGCGAATCCTCGGACCCGGTCGGGGATCATGGCGCTGGAGCTGCTCGACACCACCCCGGACTGGGATAGATTCCTGACCCGATTCGAGAACGCCTCTCGACGGGTGCTGCGCCTGCGGCAGAAGGTGGTCGTGCCGACGCTGCCGACGGCGTCGCCGCGTTGGGTGGTGGACCCCGATTTCAACCTCGAATTCCATGTGCGCCGCATGCGGGTGGCCGAACCCGGCACACTGCGCGACGTTTTCAACCTCGCCGAGGTGATCCTGCAGTCGCCGATGGACATCTCCCGGCCGCTGTGGACGGCCACCCTGGTCGAGGGTCTGGCCGGCGGGAAGGCCGCGACGCTGCTGCACGTCAGCCACGCGGTCACCGACGGCGTCGGCGGGGTGCAGATGTTCGCCGAAATCTACGACCTCGAGCGCGACCCGCCGGCCAAGCCGACGCCCCCGCTGCCCATTCCGCAGGACCTGACCTCCAATGACCTGATGCGGCAAGGCATTAACCACTTGCCCTCCGCCGTGGTCGGCGGCGTCCTGACCGCGCTGTCCGGGGCGGTGTCGGCGGCGGGCCGGGTGGTCCTGGAACCGGGGCCAACCGTGTCCGGGATCGTCGGTTACGCGATGTCCGGGATGCGGGTGCTCAACCGGGCGGCCGAGCCGTCGCCGCTGCTGCGGCGGCGCAGCCTGGCCACCCGCACCGAGGCGATCGACATCCCGCTCTCCGATCTGCACAAGGCCGCCAAGGCCGGTGGGGGATCGATCAACGACGCCTACCTCGCCGGCCTGTGCGGCGCCCTGCGGCGCTACCACGAGGCGCTCGGCGTGCCGATCAGCACGCTGCCGATGGCGGTGCCGGTCAACCTGCGGGCCGACGCCGACACCGCCGGCGGCAACCGGTTCACCGGCGTCAACCTGGCCGCCCCGGTGGGCACGAAAGACCCGGTGTCGCGGATGAAGAAGATCCGCGCGCAGATGACGCAGCGCCGCGACGAGCCCGCGATGAACATCGTCGGTTCGGTCGCGCCGCTGCTCAGCGTCCTGCCCACCGCGGTGCTCGAGGGGATCACCGGCTCGGTGATCGGTTCCGACGTGCAGGCCAGCAATGTCCCGGTCTACCCCGGGGACACCTACATCGCCGGGGCAAAGGTGTTGCGGCAGTACGGGATCGGGCCGCTGCCCGGGGTGGCGATGATGGTGGTGCTGATCTCTCGGGGCGGGTGGTGCACCATCACCGTGCGCTACGACCGGGCGTCGGTGCGCAACGAGCCATTGTTCGCCCAATGCCTGCTGGAGGGTTTCGACGAAATCCTCGCGCTGGCCGGCGAGGGGGCGCCGCAGGCGGTGCCCGCCTCGTTCAACGAACCGGCGACCTCGGCGCGGACGGCGAAGAGCTCATGAGCGCCCCGAAGGATCGGCGAGACGACGGGCCCTCCGGCGACATGCGCCTGCCGGGTTCGGTCGCCGAAATCATGGCCAGCCCGCCGGGCCCCAAGATCGGGGCGTTCTTCGACCTGGACGGGACGCTGGTGGCCGGCTTCACGGCGGTGATCCTCACCCAGGAGCGGTTGTTGCGCCGCGACATGGGCGTGGGCGAGTTGCTCGGCATGGTCCAGGCCGGCCTGAGCCACACGCTCGGGCGCATCGAGTTCGAGGACCTCATCGGCAAGGCCGCCGCCGCCTTGGCCGGCCGCCTGTTGGACGACCTGGAGGAGATCGGCGAGCGGCTGTTCGTCCAGCGGATCGAGTCGCGGATCTACCCGGAGATGCGGGAGCTGGTGCGGGCCCATGTCGCTCGCGGGCACACCGTGGTGCTCAGCTCGTCGGCGCTGACCATCCAGGTCAATCCGGTGGCGCGTTTCCTGGGCATCTCGAACATGCTCACCAACAAGTTCGAGACCACCGAGGACGGGATACTCACCGGCGGCGTGCAGAAGCCGATCCTGTGGGGGCCCGGCAAAGCCGCTGCGGTGCAACGGTTTGCGGCCGAGAACGGCATCGACCTCAAGGACAGCTACTTCTACGCCGACGGGGACGAGGACGTCGCCCTGATGTACCTGGTCGGCAACCCCCGCCCGACCAATCCCGAGGGCAAGATGGCCGCGGTGGCCAAGCGCCGCGGCTGGCCCATCCTGCGCTTCAACAGCCGTGGGCCGGTGGGCCTGCGGCGCCAGCTGCGCACCCTCGCCGGCTTCGGCTCGATGTTCCCCGTCGCCGCGGGCGCCGTGGGCATCGGGGTGCTGACTCGCAACCGCCGCCGTGGGGTCAACTTCTTCACCTCGACCTTCTCCCAGCTGTCGCTGGCGATCGCCGGCGTGCAGCTCAACGTCATGGGCCAGGAAAACCTGACAGCGCAGCGACCGGCGGTGTTCATCTTCAACCACCGCAACCAGGTCGACCCGGTCATCGCCGGTGCGCTGGTGCGCGACAACTGGATTGGCGTGGGCAAGAAGGAACTCCAGAAGGACCCGATCATGGGCACGCTGGGCAAGCTGCTCGACGGCGTGTTCATCGACCGCGACGACCCCGCGGCCGCGATGGAGACGATGCACGAGGTCGAAGACCGCGCCCGCAAGGGGCTGTCCATCGTCATCGCCCCGGAAGGCACCCGGGTGGACACCACGGAAGTCGGGCCGTTCAAGAAGGGCCCGTTCCGCCTCGCCATGGCGGCCGGAATCCCGATCGTGCCCATCGTGATTCGCAACGCCGAGCTCGTCGCCGCCCGCAACTCCACCGTCATCAACCCCGGCACGGTCGACGTCGCGGTGTTCCCGCCGATCTCGGTGCAGGACTGGACGGTCGAGAACCTGCCGGAGCGCATCGCCGAGGTCCGCCAGCTGTATCTGGACACGCTGGCCAACTGGCCGGTCGACGAGCTGCCCCAGGTTGACCTCTCCGCGGAGAGGAAGGCGGCGGCCAAGGCCAAGGCCCCCGCGAAAAAGCCCGCGGCCGCAAAGGCTCCGGCGAAGAAGGCCGCGCCGAAGAAGTCGCCGGCGAAGAAGGCCGCGCCGAAAGCCAAGCCCGCCAAGGCGAATCCGCACGAGTCGCAGGCCGCCCTCAAAGACGGTGAGGCGCAACGGCCCGCCGACGCGGCGCTTAGCGCCGAACCGCCGACCGAAGGGCGGCCGTGACCGAACTGGCCGCGGACACCACCGCGGTCCTCACCGGCCAAGACTCGCTGGTGTTGGCGTCCATGACCTCTCCGGTCGAGAGGGAACTGGTGACAGCCTGGATGGCGCAACAACGCGCCGACAAGCCGGCGGCCAGGTTCGACTTCTTGGAACTGCCACCGCCCAACGCGGCGCCCGGGGCGCTGAGCCCGTTGATCGGGCAGCTCCAGGCCGGTGACGACGCGGCCGGCGACCGCTGGATCGTGCCGGTGCGGGTGTTCTGGCTGCCGCCACCGGACCGCGGCCGGATCGCCAAGCTCGCCGGCCTGCTGCCGGGGCGGGATCCCTACGCCCCCAACGAACGTCAGCAACTGAAGATCATGCGCACCGCTCCGCAGCGGGCGCGGGTGGTGGCCGGGGAACCGGCGAAGGTCTCCGAACTCCGCCAGCAGTGGCGCGACATCACCGTCGGCGAGAACGAGAGCGACTTCGCCCGATTCGTCATCCGTCGCGCGCTGTTGGCGTTGGAGCGTGTCGAGTACCGAATCCTGGGGCCGCAGTACAAGTCGCCGCGCCTGGTGAAGCCGGAGATCTTGGAGTCCAGCCGGTTTCGTGCCGGGCTGAAGAAAATCCCCGGCGCGACCGTCGAACAAGCCGGCGAGATGCTCGACGAACTCTCCACCGGCTGGAGCCGGGTGTCGGTCGACCTGGTCGGCGTCCTGGGGAGGGCGCTCAGCCGCGGATTCGACCCCGAGATCGATTACGACGGCTACCAGGTCGCGGCGATGCGCGCCGCCCTGGAAACCCACCCCGCGGTGCTGCTGTTCTCGCACCGCTCCTACATCGACGGCGCGGTGGTGCCGGTGGCGATGCAGGAGAACCGGCTCCCGCCCGTGCACGTGTTCGCCGGCATCAACTTGGCGTTCGGCGCGATGGGGCCGCTGCTGCGCCGGTCGGGCGTCATCTTCATCCGGCGCAACATCGGCGAAAACCCGCTCTACAAATACGTTTTGCGCGAGTACGTGGGCTACATCGTCGAGAAGCGGTTCAACCTGAGCTGGTCCATCGAGGGCACGCGTTCGCGCACCGGCAAGATGCTGCCCCCCAAACTCGGGTTGCTGGCCTACGTCGCCGACGCCTATCTCGACGGCCGCAGCGAAGACATCCTGCTGCAGCCGGTGTCCATCAGCTTCGACCAGCTGCACGAGATCGCCGAATACGCCGCCTACGCCCGCGGCGGGGAGAAAACGCCCGAAGGGGTCGGCTGGCTGTACAACTTCATCAGGGCGCAGGGCGAACGCAACTACGGCAAGATCTACGTCCGCTTCCCCGAAGCCGTTTCGATGCGCCAGTACCTGGGCCCGACGCATGGCCCGATGGCGCAGGACCAGGACGCCAAACGGCTTGCGCTGCAGAAGATGTCGTTCGAAGTCGCCTGGCGGATATTGCAGGCGACCCCGGTGACGGCGACGGGCCTGGTGTGCGCGCTGCTGCTGACCACCCGCGGCGCGGCGTTGACGCTGGGTCAGCTGCACCACACCCTGCAGGACTCGCTGGATTACCTTGAACGCAAACACAACCCGATGTCGACGAGCGCGTTGCGGCTGCGCTCGCGCGAGGGCGTGCGTGCGGCGGTCGACGCATTGTCCAACGGGCACCCGATCACCCGGGTCGACGGTGGCCGGGAACCGGTGTGGCGCATCGCCCCCGACGAGCAGCACGCGGCCGCGTTCTATCGCAACTCGCTGATCCACGCCTTCCTGGAGACCTCGATCGTCGAGCTCGCCCTGGCCCACGCCCGGCACGTCGAGGGCGACCGCATGCAGGCGTTCTGGGATCAGGCGATGCGCCTGCGCGACCTGCTCAAGTTCGACTTCTACTTCGCGGATTCGGCGGCGTTTCGCGACAACATCGCCGAAGAGATGGCCTGGCACGACGATTGGGAGGCCCACGTCAGCGCCGGCGGCGAGGAGATCGACGAGCTGCTGTTCGCCAAGCGTCCGTTGATGGCGGACGCGATGCTGCGGGTGTTCTTCGAGGCCTACGAGATCGTCGCCGACGTGCTGCGCGACGCGCCGGCCGACGTCGCGCAGAAGGAATTGACCGAGTCGGCGCTCGGCGTCGGCCGGCAATACGTGGCGCAAACCCGGGTCCGCAGCAGCGAATCGGTCTCGACGTTGCTGTTCGCCACCGCGTATCAAGTCGTCGTCGATCAGGACCTGATCGCGCCCGCCGCCGACCTCGCCGAACGGCGCACCGCGTTTCGGGCGGAGCTGCGGGACATCCTGCGGGACTCCGATTACGTCGGGCGGATCTCGCGCGACCAGTTCGTCGCCCGCGAGGCCAGGGCGCGCCAGGAGCGCCTGGCTCGGTAGCCGCGGGTTCGCGCCCATACCCTGGCTGCATGACGGTCGATCGGTCGGTGAGCACCCCGCGCGCGCTGGCGTGGCCGCTGCTGATCGGCGTCGCGGTGTTGGCGGGCTGCACGGCCGCCGGGATCGGCGCGCTGTCGCTGGCCGACTCGCTGAGCGCCACGGGGTTGCCGAACCCGGGCCCGGCAACCACGCTGGGCCTGCCGTTCGTCCGGGCGGCCGGGGAGATCGCCGCGGTGCTGGCCGTCGGGTCGTTCCTGTTCGCGGCGTTTCTGGTGCCTCCGCAGCGCAGCGGTGTTCTGGACGCGGACGGGTACCGGGCGCTTCGCCTGGGGACGGTCGCGTCCGGGGTCTGGGCGGTGTGTGCCGCGCTGCTGGTGCCGCTGACCGTGTCGGACGTGTCGGGCCGACCGTTGGGCGCGTTGTTGAACCCCGTGCGCATCTGGTCGGTGGCGGGCCTGGTCACCACCGCGTCGGCCTGGCGGTGGACCGCGGCGCTGGCCGCGCTGGTGATGCTGGCCAGCCTGCCGGTGCTGCGCTGGTCGTGGACGCCGCTGCTGTTCGCCGGCTCGTTGCTGACGCTCATCCCGCTGGGGCTGACCGGGCACTCGTCGGCCGGCGGGGCGCACGACCTGGCCACCAACAGCCTGCTGATCCACCTGGTGGCGGCCGGCCTGTGGGCCGGGGGCCTGCTGGCCTTGGCGGCCTGCGGCTTGCGGGGCGGCGGGCACCTCGCCCTGGCGGCGCGGCGGTTCTCCGCGGTCGCGCTGTGGTGCTGGGTCGCGATGGCGCTGAGCGGCGTGATGAACGCCGTGGTGCGCGTGCCGCTCGGTGACCTGTTGACCACCGATTACGGGCGGCTGGTGGTCGCGAAGTTCCTCGCGCTGTGCGTGCTGGGCGTGCTGGGCTGGCGTCAGCGGCGCTCCTCGATCGGCCGATTGCAGGCCGAACCGAACGGGGCGCGCCGCGTCCTGCTTCGGCTGGCCCTCACCGAGGCCGCCGTCTTCGGCCTCACCTTCGGCGTCGCCGTCGGGCTGGGCCGCACCCCGCCGCCGCCACCGCCGGCCCGGCTGCCCTCGATACCCGAGGCCGAGATCGGCTACGACTTCAACGGCCCGCCCACGCCGGCGCGCATCCTGTTCGACTGGCGCTTCGATCTGATCTTCGGCACCGCCGCGATCGTGCTCGCCGGCCTCTACGTGGCCGCCGTATTGCGCCTGCGCCGCCGCGGCGACGCGTGGCCGCCCGGCCGGACCACGGCCTGGCTGCTCGGCTGCCTGGCCTTGCTGTTCGTCACCTCCTCGGGCATCGGTCGCTACATGCCGGCGATGTTCAGCGTCCACATGGTCGCCCACATGGGCTTGTCGATGCTGGTCCCGATCCTGCTGGTGCTCGGCGCGCCCGTGAGCCTGGCCCTGCGGGCGCTGCCCGCCGCCGGCCGAGACGACCCGCCCGGCATGCGGGAATGGCTGCTGGCCGCGCTGCACAGCCGGCTGTCGCGGTTCCTCACCAACCCCGTCGTCGCGACCGCGCTGTTCGTCGCCGGGTTCTACGGGCTGTACCTGTCGACCCTGTTCGACACCGCCGTCGGCAGCCACGCGGGGCACCTGGCGATGAACGTGCACTTTTTGCTCAGCGGCTACCTGTTCTATTGGATCGTCATCGGCGTCGACCCCACGCCGCGGCCGATCCCGCCGCTGGCCAAGGTGGGCGTGGTGTTCGCGTCGTTGCCGCTGCACGCGTTCTTCGGGGTGGTGCTGATGGGCACCCGCAGGGTGCTCGGCGCCGACTACTACCGGTCACTCGGGTTGAGCTGGCACACCGACCTGCTGGGCGACCACGGGCTGGGCGGCGGCATCGCCTGGGCGGCCGGGGAGCTGCCCCTGGTGATCGTGATGCTGGCGCTGCTGGTGCAGTGGGCGCGCAGCGACGACCGCACCGCCCGACGGCTGGACCGCGCCGCCGAGCGCGACGACGACGCCGAGCTGGTCGCCTACAACGCGATGCTGGCCGAGCTGGCGCGGCGCGACGCGCCGGGCAGCGCTCGGCCCCAGTGACAAGGTGCTGCGGTGCGGGCCTCGAGCGGCTCTTGGTCGGTGCGCGGTTCTTCGGCCCTGACGGCACCCCGTCATCGGACTAGTTGTTGGACGGTGGTGGTTGGGGCTCGAAGGGGTCATACCACCACCAGTCGGCGCGTTCACCGATCGGTCCCGGGCACGGTGGGACGGCGGGCGGCGGTCCGGTGGGTTGGCGCGCCAGCGATCCCGGACTCAGTGTGCGCCCGGCGGCGTCGGTGACGGTCAGATCGTGTGCGGGTCCGACAATGGTGATGCCCCCGGAGTGGTGCAGCCGGTGGTGATAGGGACAAACCAGCACGAGGTTGGTCAGCTCGGTGGGGCCGCCGTCTTCCCAGTGCCAGACGTGGTGAGCGTGCAGACCCCGAGTCGCGCCGCAGCCGGGCACAGCGCACGTGCGGTCGCGGTGCTCCAGCGCGCGGCGTAGTCGTCGGCTTATCTGGCGCGTGGTTCGGCCCGCGCCGATGAGCTGGCCGTCCCGGTGGAACCAAACCTCACAGGTGGCGTCACAGGTCAGGTAGCGGCGTTCGGAATCGGACAGCAGCGGACCCAGATGCAGTGCCGCGGCGCGCTTCTCTGTGTCGACGTGCACCACCACAGTGGTGTGCTGCCCGTGCGGCCGCCGGGCCGCCTCGGCATCCCAGCCGGCCTCCACCAGCCGCACAAACGCCTCGACGGTGCCCGGCAGCGGCGGCGCGCTTTCTGACGCTCCGTCGGTGCGGTCCTGTTTCCACTCGGCGATGAGCGCGTCCCGGTGTGACGCCAACGCGGCGTCGAACTTCGCGGCGTCCGGAGGCGGGAGGGTGATCCGGTAGCAGCTGCCCTGCTCGGTGGAAGTCTTCGTGAACGAGCGCTCCGGCTCGGGCCGGGGACCGGGGTCAGGGGGGCGGGGTTCGAGGCTGATCGCGGTTCGCAGTTGGTGCACCGTGGCTACCCGCGCCAACTCCGCATAGTGCGCGTCGGAGCCCTCGCCGGCGCGCGCGGCGATGACGCCGACCTGATCCAGCGAGAGCCGACCCTCGCGCAGCCCCCGCGTGCAGCGGGGGAACTCCTCGGCCCGGTGTGCGACGGTGGCGATGGTGTTCGCGGCGGCCGGGGACAACCCCAGCTTCCAGGCCACCAACGCCGCGACGGAGCGCGCGCCGGTCATGCCGCACAGCTGATCACGATCGATCTCGGCGACCAGGTCCACGATGCGCCCATCGATCGCGTTGCGCTGGCCGGCCAACTCCGCCAACTCCTCGAACACCTCGTCCAAACGCTCGGTAGGACTCACTGCCACAGCGCCGGCAGATGCGGTCGAAGACATGGACCCACGATCGCAACGGGGTACGACAAGTTCCGGCTGCTGCGGGTGGTCCGCGGACGTGCGATCGGACTGATCCACACTCCCGCCTATGTCCACAGGGCCGCCCGCCGACCCAGCGGTTTGCAGCCCCGAAATGCGCGGTCCGTCGGTGGGGACGAGGTCAATGGTCACCACACCAGAGAAATAGCAACCGAGAAGGGATCAGCCCATGTTTGAAACACCGCTTACGGTCGTCGGACACATCGTCACCAACCCCGAACGCCGACAGGTGGGCAGCCAGGAGGTGATCAAGTTCCGCGTCGCCAGCAATTCCCGGCGGCGCACGGCCGACGGCGGCTGGGAGCCGGGTAACTCGCTGTTCATCAACGTCAACTGCTGGGGCAAGTTGGTCACCGGCGTCGGCGCCGCGTTGGGCAAGGGGGCACCGGTGATCGTGGTGGGCCACGTGTACACCAGCGAGTACGAGGACCGCGACGGCAACCGCCGCTCGTCCCTGGAAATGCGGGCCACTTCCGTCGGGCCGGATGTGTCCCGCGCGATCGTGCGCATCGAGCGGCCGGGCTACACCGGTCCGGCCCCCGCCGACCCCGCCACACCGGCCGCGGAGCCCGCCGGCAGCGGCGGTGCGGACGCCGACGGCGACGGCGGCGCCGAGTCCGCCGACACCGGACCGCTGCCGATGTCGGCTTAGCTGCGGAATCCGGGCCCGCGGGCGATGCCTAGGATGGTCGCGAGAACTCTCTCAAAAACCAGAAAGGCATGACCGCGGCATGGCTGAGTTCATCTACACGATGAAAAAGGTCCGCAAGGCGCACGGCGACAAGGTGATCCTGGACGACGTCACGTTGAGCTTCTACCCGGGAGCCAAGATCGGTGTCGTCGGGCCCAACGGCGCCGGCAAGTCGAGCGTCTTGCGGATCATGGCCGGGCTGGACAAGCCGAACAACGGCGAAGCCTTCCTGGCCAACGACGCCACGGTCGGCATCCTGCAGCAGGAGCCGCCGCTGAACGAGGAGAAGACCGTTCGCGGCAACGTGGAAGAGGGTCTGGGCGAGATCAAGGTCAAGCTGGACCGCTTCAACGAGGTCGCCGAGTTGATGGCTACCGACTACTCCGACGAGTTGATGGAGGAAATGGGCCGGCTGCAGGAGGAGCTCGACCACGCCGACGCGTGGGACCTCGACTCGCAGCTCGAGCAGGCCATGGACGCCCTGCGCTGCCCGCCGCCGGACGAGCCGGTGACGAACCTGTCCGGCGGCGAGCGGCGCCGGGTGGCGCTGTGCAAGCTGCTGCTGGCCAAGCCCGACCTGTTGCTGCTCGACGAGCCGACCAACCACCTGGACGCCGAAAGCGTGCAGTGGCTCGAACAGCACCTGGCCGCATACCCGGGCGCGGTGTTGGCCGTGACCCACGACCGGTACTTCCTGGACAACGTCGCCCAGTGGATCCTCGAGCTCGACCGCGGCCGCGCCTACCCCTACGAGGGCAACTACTCGACCTACCTGGAAAAGAAGGCCGAGCGGTTGTCGGTGCAGGGCCGCAAGGACGCCAAGCTGCAGAAGCGGCTGACCGAGGAGCTGGCCTGGGTGCGGCAGGGGGCCAAGGCGCGCCAGGCGAAGAACAAGGCCCGCCTGCAGCGCTACGAGGAGATGGCCGCCGAGGCGGAGAAGACGCGCAAGCTCGACTTCGAGGAGATCCAGATCCCGGTCGGGCCGCGGCTGGGCAACGTGGTGGTCGAGGTCTCGCATCTCGACAAGGGCTACGACGGGCGCACCCTGATCAAGGACCTGTCCTTCACCCTGCCCCGCAACGGCATCGTGGGCGTCATCGGCCCCAACGGCGTCGGCAAAACCACGCTGTTCAAGACCATCGTCGGGCTCGAGCAGCCGGACAGCGGGACCGTCAAGGTGGGCGAGACCGTCAAGCTCAGCTACGTGGACCAGTCCCGCGCCGGCATCGATCCCAAGAAGACCGTGTGGGAGGTCGTCTCGGACGGCCTCGACTACATCGAGGTCGGCCAGAATGAGATCCCGTCGCGCGCCTACGTTTCGGCCTTCGGGTTCAAGGGGCCCGACCAGCAGAAGCCGGCCGGCGTGCTGTCCGGCGGCGAGCGCAACCGGCTGAACCTGGCGCTCACGCTGAAAGAGGGCGGAAACCTGATCCTGCTCGACGAGCCGACCAACGACCTGGACGTCGAGACGCTGGGTTCGCTGGAGAATGCCTTGGAGAAATTCCCCGGCTGCGCGGTGGTGATCTCCCACGATCGCTGGTTCCTGGACCGCACCTGCACCCACATCCTGGCCTGGGAGGGCGACGAGGACAACGAGGCCAAGTGGTTCTGGTTCGAGGGCAACTTCGGTGCCTACGAGGAGAACAAGGTCGAACGGCTCGGCGTCGACGCGGCGCGACCGCACAGAGTGACCCACCGGAAGCTCACGCGCGACTAGTGTCAGCTGCGCTGCCCCTCGACGGCGATGCGGCGGCACGGCGGCACAGGAGCGGGCGGTTGAGCACAGTGGCAATGGTCGCGAGTTGGGAGCCATCGGCATGACGATCGATCCCGGAGCCAAGCAGGCCCTGCAGCCGTGGACCACATTCACCCAGCAGCAGGACATCCCGGACTGGATCGCGAAGGCCTACATCGAGAGTTATCGCGGTCCGCACGGCGACCAGCCGGGAGCCGCCGAATCCGGTCCGATCGACCTGACCGTTCCGGCCGCCATCGTGACTCCCGCCATGCTGGGCGCCCACTATCGGCTCGGGCAGCACCGTCCCGCCGGTGAAAGCCGCGTCGCGGTCTACCCCCCGGACGACCCGACCGGAATCGGGCCCGCGATGCAAGTCGTCACCGACCACGGCGGCATGCTGCTGGACTCCGTCACGGTGCTGCTGCACCGGCTCGGTGTGCCCTACACGGCCATCATGACGCCCGTGTTCGAGGTGCACCGCAACCCGAGCGGCGACCTGGTCACCGTCGAACCGAAGCCGCCCGGGGCCCCGCAATACCTGGGGGAGGCGTGGATACACGTGCAGCTGCTGCCGTCCGTCGACGGCAAGGGCCTCGCCGAGGTCCAACGGCTGCTGCCCAAGGTCCTCTCGGACGTGCAGCAGGTCGCCAGCGACGCGGGCGTGTTGATCGCCACCCTGAGCGGGCTGGCCGCCGACGTCGAAACCAACGAGCACGGCCACTTCTCGGCCCCCGACCGTGACGACGTCGCGGCGCTGCTGCGCTGGCTGGGCAACGGGAATTTCTTGCTGCTGGGCTACCAGCGCTGCCGCGTGCACGAGGGTCTGGTCTCCGGTGACGGGTCACCCGGCCTGGGTGTCCTGCGCACCCGCACCGGTTCCCGCCCCCGGCTGACCGACGACGACAAGATGCTGGTGCTGGCGCAATCGGTCGTCGGCAGCTATCTGCGCTACGGCGCCTACCCGTACGCCATCGCCGTTCGCGAGAACGTCGGCGGCGACGACGGCATCGTCGAGCACCGCTTCGTCGGGTTGTTCACTGTCGCCGCCATGAACGCCGACGTCCTGGAGATCCCGACGGTCTCCACCCGGGTGCGCGACGCGCTCACCATGGCCGACAGCGACCCGATCCACCCCGGCCAGCTTCTGCTCGACGTAATCCAAACCGTCCCGCGCTCCGAACTTTTCACGCTGAGCGCCGAGCGGCTGCTGGCGATGGCCAAAGCGGTGGTGGATCTGGGATCCCAACGGCGGGCGCTGTTGTTCCTGCGCGCCGACCGGCTCCAATACTTCGTCTCCTGCCTGGTCTATCTGCCACGCGACCGCTACACCACACAGGTGCGGTTGCAGATCGAGGACATCCTGGTCCGCGAGTTCGGCGGCACGCGACTGGAATTCACCGCCCGCGTCAGCGAATCACCGTGGGCCCTCATGCATTTCATGGTCCGGCTGCCCGAAGAGGCGGCGCCCGTGGACGTCTCGGAGGAGAACAGGGTCCGCATCCAGGGGATGCTGAGCGAGGCGGCGCGAACCTGGACCGACCGGTTGATCGGCGCCGCCGCGGACCGGTCCGTCGAGCACGCCGAGGTCGAGCACTACGCGACCGCGTTCTCCGAGGCCTACAAACAGTCCGTCAGCCCCGTCGACGCCATCGAGCACATCGGCATCATCAAAGAGCTGCAAGATAATTCGGTCAAGCTGTTGTTCTCCGAACGCGGCGAGGACGGGGCGGCCCAGCTGACCTGGTTCCTGGGTGGGCGCACCGCCTCGCTGAGCCAGCTGCTGCCAATGCTGCAGAGCATGGGCGTCGTGGTCCTCGAGGAGCGGCCCTTCACCGTGACCCGCCCGGACGGGCTGCCGGTGTGGATCTACCAGTTCAAGATCTCGCCGCACCCAACAATCAAGCCGGCGACCACGGCCGCCGAGCGCGACGCGACCGCGCAACGGTTTGCCGACGCGGTCACCGCCATCTGGCAGGGCCGCGTGGAGATCGACCGGTTCAACGAGCTGGTCATGCGCGCGCGGCTGAGCTGGCAACAGGTCGTGCTGCTGCGCGCCTACGCAAAATACCTGCGGCAGGCTGGTTTTCCCTACAGCCAGTCCCACATCGAAGCGGTGCTCAACGAGCACCCCTCGACCGTGCGGTCGCTGGTCACGCTGTTCGAAGCGCTCTTCGATCCCAAGGCTTCCATTTCCGCGGGATCGCCGACCAGTCGCGACGCGCAGGCGGCCGCCGCTGCGGTCGCCGCCGACATCGACGCGGTCGTGGGTCTGGACACCGACCGCATCCTGCGCGCGTTCGCTTCCCTGGTCCAGGCCACGTTGCGCACCAATTACTTCGTCACGCGCGAGGGTTCGGCGCGTGCGCGAAACGTGTTGGCCCTCAAGCTGGATGCCCAACTCATCGACGAGCTGCCGCTGCCACGCCCCAAGTACGAGATCTTCGTGTACTCGCCCCGCGTGGAAGGCGTCCACTTGCGCTTCGGCCCGGTGGCGCGCGGCGGCCTGCGCTGGTCCGACCGCCGCGACGACTTCCGCACCGAGATCCTCGGCCTGGTGAAGGCGCAGGCGGTGAAGAACGCGGTCATCGTCCCGGTCGGGGCCAAGGGCGGCTTCGTGGTCAAGCGCCCACCGCTGGCGACCGGCGATCCGGCGGAGGACCGCGATGCCACCCGCGCCGAAGGTGTGGCCTGCTATCAACTCTTCATCTCCGGGCTGCTCGACGTCACCGACAACGTCGACCACGCCACCAAGAAGGTCAGCCCGCCGCCCGAGGTGATCCGCCGGGACGGCGACGACGCCTACCTGGTGGTGGCCGCCGACAAGGGCACCGCCACCTTCTCCGACATCGCCAACGACGTCGCGAAGTCCTACGGGTTCTGGCTGGGCGACGCGTTCGCGTCCGGCGGATCGGTGGGCTACGACCACAAGGCGATGGGGATCACCGCCCGGGGGGCGTGGGAGGCCGTCAAACGCCACTTCCGGGAGATGGACGTCGACACCCAGGCCGAGGACTTCACCGTGGTGGGCGTCGGCGACATGAGCGGCGATGTGTTCGGCAACGGCATGCTGCTGTCCAAGCACATCAGGCTGATCGCCGCCTTCGATCACCGGCACATCTTCATCGACCCCGACCCCGACGCCGCGTCGTCGTGGGAGGAACGCCGGCGCATGTTCGACCTGCCGCGGTCCAGCTGGGACGACTACGACAAATCGTTGATCAGCGAGGGCGGCGGGGTGTACAGCCGCGAGCACAAGTCCATCCCGGTCAGCCCGCAGGTGCGCGACGCGCTGGGCATCGACGGCGAGGTCACCGAAATGACCCCGCCGAACCTGATCAAGGCGATCCTGCAGGCGCCGGTCGACCTGCTGTTCAACGGCGGCATCGGCACCTACATCAAGGCCGAATCCGAGTCCGACGCCGACGTGGGCGATCGCGCCAACGACCCGGTGCGGGTGAACGCAAGTCAGGTGCGCGCCAAGGTGATCGGCGAAGGCGGAAACCTGGGGGTGACCGCGCTGGGCCGCGTCGAGTTCGACCTGTCGGGCGGGCGGATCAACACCGACGCGATGGACAACTCCGCCGGGGTGGACTGTTCTGACCACGAGGTCAACATCAAGATCCTGATCGACTCGCTGGTCACCGCCGGCCGGGTCGATCGCGACGAGCGCAAGCCGCTGCTGGAGTCGATGACCGACGAGGTCGCCCAACTCGTGCTCACCGACAACGAGGATCAGAACGACCTGATCGGCACCAGCCGCGCCAATGCGGCCAGCCTGTTGCCGGTGCACGGCAGGCAGATTCAATACCTGGTCGACGAGCGGGGGCTCAACCGCGAACTGGAAGCGCTGCCGTCGGAAAAGGAGATCGACCGGCGGTGCGAGGCCGGCATCGGTCTCACGTCGCCCGAGCTGTGCACGCTGATGGCGCACGTCAAACTCGGGCTCAAAGAGCAGATGCTGAACACCGAACTGACCGAGCAGGATGTGTTCGCTTCCCGGCTGCCCCAATACTTTCCGACACCGCTGCGCGAACGGTTCACCCCCGAGATCCGCGGTCACCAGTTGCGCCGTGAGATCGTCACCACGATGCTCATCAACGATCTGGTCGACACCGCCGGCATCAGCTACGCGTTCCGGATCACCGAAGATGTCGGCGTCGGCCCGGTCGACGCGGTGCGGACCTACGTCGCCACCGACGCCATCTTCAGCGTCGGGGAGATCTGGCGGCGCATCCGGGCGGCGAATCTGCCTGTCGCGCTGTCGGATCGGCTCACGCTGGACACCCGGCGGCTGATCGACCGCGCCGGCCGCTGGCTGCTCAACTACCGTCCACAGCCGCTGGCCGTCGGCGCCGAGATCAACCGGTTCGCCGCCAAGGTCAAGGACCTGACCCCCCGGATGTCGGAGTGGCTGCGCGGCGACGACAAGGCGATCGTCGAGAAGGAGGCCGCCGAGTTCTCCTCGCAGGGTGCACCGAAAGACCTGGCGTACATGATCGCCGCCGGCCTGTACCGCTTCAGCCTGCTGGACATCATCGACATCGCCGACATCAACGACATCGACGCCGCCGAGGTGGCCGACACCTATTTCGCCCTGATGGACCGGCTGGGCACCGACGGCCTGCTGACGGCGGTGTCCGAACTGCCCCGCAACGACCGCTGGCATTCCCTGGCGCGCTTGGCGATTCGCGACGACATCTACGCCTCGCTGCGGTCGCTGTGCTTCGACGTGCTCGCCGTGGGGGAGCCCGACGAAAGCGGCGAGGAGAAGATCGCGGAATGGGAACACCTGTCCGCATCAAGGGTGGAGCGGGCGCGCCGCACGCTGGTGGAGATCCAGGAAAGCGGGGAAAAGGACCTCGCGACGTTGTCGGTGGCCGCGCGTCAGATCCGGCGCATGACCCGCACGAGCGGAAGAGGATCGTCGAGTTGAGCGTCGGCTTCGTAGCCCCCGTACCGGTCCGCTGGTCGGACATCGACATGTATCAGCACGTCAACCACGCCACGATGGTCACGATCCTCGAGGAGGCGCGCGTCCAATTCCTGCGCGAGGCGTTCGAGGTCGACATCTTGACCATCGGGTTGCTGATCGCCGAAGTCAAAGTGACCTACAAAGGTCAGCTGCGGCTGGTTGATTCGCCGCTGCAGGTGACGATGTGGACCAAGCGGTTGCGGGCGGTCGACTTCACGCTGGGCTACGAGGTGCGCTCGGTGTCCGCGGACCCGGAATCCAAGCCCGCCGTCATCGCCGAGTCGCAACTGGCCGCCGTCCATATCGAGGAGGAGCGGCTGGTTCGGCTCTCCCCACACCATCGGGAGTATTTGCAGCGGTGGATCCGGTAGTTGACCGCGGACTCTGGTTGGGGCCACGCGACCCGGCCGCCCAGCGCAGGGACCTGACCGCGTTCGTCGATTACGCGATGCGTCTCGACGACGCCGCGGTGATTCGGCTCCGCGCGCGCCCGCCCGGGTTGCTGACGGCCTGGGTGGCAACGGGTTTCGACGTTCTGGCCAGCCGGGTGGTGGCCGGCGAGGTGCGGCCCGAGGATCTGTCGGTGGGCGCGGACGCCCTGGCGCGCGGCCTGTCGGCGATGGACGACGCGGGCTTCGTCGATCCCGGCTTCGCGATGGACTCCGCGTGGCGGGGTGCCCTGCCGCCGGACTCCGGCTTCACCCACCTCGAGGACATCCCCGCCCGGGTGGTACTCGACCTGGCGCAGCGCGGCGCGCGCCTCGCCAAGGAGCACGGCAGTTCGCACGGTCCGCCCGTCTCGCTACTCGACCAGGAAGTCATCCAGGTGAGCTCCGCCGATGCCAGCGTGGGCCTGCCCATGCGGTGCGTGTTCGCGTTGACCGCAATGGGCTTCCTGCCGCAGTCACCGGATGCCGTCGGGGCGGACGAAATGATCCGGGTGCGGATCCTGCCGACCTGGTTGCGGATCGACGCCCGGTTCGGCTCGGTGTATCGCCGCCGCGGCGACCCGCTGTTGCTGAGCTGACGGACTTCTAAATCTCGGTGAGCCAAATGGCGGGCATCCCGGGCTTCTTCGTCAGGTGCCGTAGACCATCCACAGCGGCAGGACCGCGTCCAGGTGGTCCATGAACTTCTTCAGGCCGACGCGGAATTGCCCATAGCCGTAGGGGTCCTCGGCGTACTCGGGGAAGGCGATGCCCAGCCCGAACAGACCGGGCGCCAGGATACCGTTCATCCGGTTGTACTCCAGCGGGCCCCACTGCGGCGTCTCGGGCAGCTGCCGCCGTTCGAAACCGACGGTGTAGACAACGTGGTCGCACTCGGCGAGTTTCTCGTCGAATTCCGGGGCGGAAACCCAGCACCTCTCCAGCTTGTCCGGATGGACCCCGTCGATGTTCTCGCGGGCCCACGCGGCGGCCCGCCCCTTGAGGCCGGTGTCGTCGAACAAGATCCAATCATCCAGGTAGACGGCGTATTTCAGTGGGCTGCGGTAGAAGTTGATCACGCGGTCGACCGGAAGCCGCAGCAGGTGCGGCAGCGCGATCATCGACGAGTGCGACGAACCGAAGACCGCGACCGTCGCCCCTTCGAGCGGCACCTCGGCGAGCTTGTCGGCGTCGAGTGCTACCTCGACCGGAATCTCGTCGAGGGGGTAGTCGAGGCCCTTGGGTACCGCGCCGACGGCGAGGATAACGTTGTCGGAGGTCAATTCCGTGTCCCGCGTTTCGATCCACCACCGCCGTCGCCGCAGGGCCAAGTTGGTGGCCGTCGTCTGGAAAACATGCACGCGTTCGCGCAGGTGCTCGGTGACCCACACCAACGGGTCGGCGACCAGGGCGAGCGCACACGTCTCCTCCGGATCGACCTCGGCCAGGGGGAATGGGGGTGCCTGCGAGAACCGAAACGCCGCAGCGCCATTCAGGAAACTCATGAAGGTCCCGGCAATGGTGTTGCTGGACACCGACCGCCATTTGCCGCCCAAGTCTCCCGCGGCGAAGGCGGGATCGATCCAGGCGATCTTGTCCGGCGGTACGCCTCGATCGAGCAGCCGGCCCACCGCGGCCATTCCCGCGGGTCCGGCTCCGATGACTGTCCACGCGTAGGTCGCCATGTACTAGGTATAGAGGAGCGACCGCGAAATCCGCTCAGGCGATGGCGGCGAACATCAGCGCGGTGCCCGCGGCGGTGACCGTCTGGGTCACGATCTGCGCGTGGGTCAGCCGAACGGCGCGCGGCATCAGGTTCGTCCACCGTCCGGCCGCCCAGCGGTAGGCCCAGTAGATCGCCACCGCGGCGAACCCCAGGGCCGCGGCCCAGTTCACGACGGTGACCCAGCCCGGTATGGCCGTCGGCATGTGCTGGTGCGGCGCGGGCGCGGCCATGTCCATCGCGGGGCCGCCCGAGTGAGCGGACCCGCCCGACAGGCTGCCGTTCATCGCGCCGTACATCCACGCCATCGCCGCCATCATCACGGCGTAGTAGTAGTTCGTCAGCCGGCCGTCGACCGCCCAGCGCGGGTGGCCGGCCATGCCGAAGAACCAGGCGCCACCGAGCAGGAAACCCGACGTTGCGGCGGCGGTCGGAAAGGTCATTCCCACACCCCAGGCCATGAAGATCATCGCGGCGGACATGGCCAGGTGGAGCAACTGGCTGACGACGCCGGTCCAGCAGCGGCGTTGGGCGACAAGGAAATACGCGTACGCCGCGAGGCTGACGGCGAAGAGCGCGGTCACCACCCACCGCAACGTGTTATCCACCACCCCACCTTTCGCCGGTGCGCTCGATCTCGGTCATGGCACACGACAGTACCCCCACGGGGTATCCGACTCGCGAGCGACACCCCGGAAGGCGCGCGAAACCGACTGCTCCGCCGGATCTTTGAGCGCTCAGGCCAGCCAGGCCGCGGCGTCCGGCGCGAGTTTGCCGTCGACCAGCGGTGCGCTGGCCACGATGAGCTCCCCCGGTGGCAGTGGGATCGGTCGGCGGCCGGCGTTCAGTGCGCAGACACCGCCGCCGCCGCGGCGCCGGAAGGTCAGCGCATCGCGGGGCGCGGTCAGCCATTCGATTTGCTCACCGTCGAATTCGGTGCGCTCCTTGCGCACCTTGATGAGGTGGGCGAAGAACGCGAAGGTCGATTCGGGGTCCGCGATCTGCCTCTCGACAGTCAGCGCGGCCCATTCCTTCGGCATCGGCAGCCACGTGTCGGGTGAGGACGAAAAGCCGAACGGGGGAGCGTCGCCCGACCACGGCATCGGGACGCGGCACCGGTCGCGGCCGCGTTCGGTGTGCCCGGAGCGTTCCCACGTCGGGTCCTGCAGCACGTCGTCGGGCAACTCCACGTCGGGCAGCCCCAGCTCCTCGCCGTTGTAGATGAACACCGCGCCCGGCAGCGCCAGCATCACCATCGCCATCGCCCGTGCCCGCCGCAGCCCGACCTCGCCGCCGCCGTAGCGGGTGACCTCCCGTCCCACGTCGTGATTGGACAATGTCCAAGTGGGCGTGGCGTTTTCGAGTGCCGTGGCCGCCAGCGAGTTGTCGATCGCGTCGTGGACTTGGGTGGCGTCGAAGTCGATCTTCGTCAGCCGGAAGTTGAAGCCGAGATGCAGTTCGTCGGGGCGCAGGTACTCGGCCCACCGGGCGTTGTCCATCACCCACACCTCGCCGATGGTCACCGCCCCCGGGTAGTCGTCGACGATCGTGCGGATGCCGCGATGGATCTCATGCACGCTCGGATGGTTGAAGCGGGGGTCGTCGTCGCTGTGGCTGAGAACTTTGATGTCGTCCGTCGCGTCGGGCAGGTCGGACGGCTTGGCCATCCCGTGCGCCACGTCGATCCGGAAACCGTCGACGCCGCGTTCCAGCCAGAAGCGCAGTGTCTTCTCGAAGTCGTCGAAGATGTCCGGGTGCTCCCAGTTGAGATCGGGTTGCTCGGCATCGAACAGATGCAGGTACCACTGGCCCGGGTTGCCGTCGGGTTCGACGATCCGCGTCCACGCCGGCCCGCCGAACACCGACGTCCAGTTGTTCGGCGGCAGCTCGCCCTGCGCGCCGCGGCCGTCGCGGAAGAAGTAGCGCTCGCGGGCGTCGGTGCCCGGACCGGCCGCCAGTGCGGCCTGAAACCACGGGTGCGCCGAGCTGCTGTGGTTGGGCACCACGTCCATCGTGATCTTGATGCCACGGGCGTGGGCGGCCGCCACCAGTCGCTCGAACGCCGCCATCCCACCGAACAGCGGGTCGATGTCGCGCGGATCGGCGACGTCGTAGCCGTGGTCGGCCATCGGCGACACGGTGACCGGGTTGAGCCAGATCGCGTCGACGCCCAGCCGTTCCAGATGCTCCAGCCGGGCCGTCAGACCGTCCAGGTCGCCGACGCCGTCGCCGGTGCTGTCGGCGAACGACCGTGGGTACACCTGATAAAACACCGCGCTTGACCACCACGGCTTGGAGTCCATTCCACCCCGCTCAGTTTCGTGGGCCGACATCACAAGGCTGCGTTGACCAGCGAGTGGGCAGCCATTTCCAGGTAATCGAGCAACTGGCGTCGGTGCTCGTCGTCCAGGGTTGCGGAGTCGATCGAGCCGACCGCGATGTGCATGCAGCGCAGCCAGGCGTCGCGCTCGATGGGGGTGATCCGGAAGGGCATGTGACGCATCCGCAACCGGGGATGACCCCGCCGGTCGGAGTAGGTGCGCGGGCCGCCCCAGTACTGCTCGAGGAACATCCGCAACCGTTCCTCGGCGCCCGCCAGGTCGTCCTCGGGGTACAGCTGGCGCAGGATCTCGTCCTCGGCGACCAGCGCGTAGAAGCGGGACACGATCGCGTGAAAGGTGTCGGCACCGCCGACGGCGTCATAGAAGGACTGTGGCTCGGAATCCATTGCCTCCATTGTGGTCCATCGCGGCCGCGTCCGGCTGAGCCGGGCCGACGGCACTCCCGCTGTTCACCCGGGCGACATGCCGTTCACCTGCAATAGGGGTGCGATTGGCGGCGAATCATGGTGGACTATCCGCGGAGGATCTATGGCGCAGGGCAAAAGACGCCGCACCCACCGCAGTTCTGGTGCCGCGGCAGGGTTAACCGGGCCCCCAACCGCGTCATGCCTGCATAGCGTCGATACGCATCCCCCGAGCCGCCAAGACGGCGCATCGCTGTGGAGTCGCCGGCGGGTGCTGCTGCTGAATTCCACGTACGAGCCGTTGACCGCCCTGCCGATGCGGCGGGCCATCGTGATGGTGATCTGCGGGAAGGCCGACGTGGTCCACCACGACCCGGCCGGGCCGGTGATCCACTCGGCCACCAGCTCGATCGTGGTGCCGTCGGTGATTCAGTTGCGAACCTATGTGCGCGTCCCCTACCGGGCCCGGGTTCCGATGACCCGGGCCGCGCTGATGCACCGGGACCGGTTCTCGTGCGCCTACTGCGGGGCGAAGGCCGACACCGTCGACCACGTGGTGCCACGCAGCCGCGGCGGTGACCACTCGTGGGAGAACTGCGTCGCGTGCTGCTCGACGTGCAATCACCGCAAGGGCGACAAGCTGCTCACCGAACTCGGCTGGGCGCTGCGCCGGACGCCGCTGCCCCCCACGGGGCAGCACTGGCGGCTGCTGTCGACGGTCAAGGAGCTCGATCCCGCCTGGGCGCGCTACCTCGGCGAAGGCGCGGCCTAGCGTCGGTGATCGGGCGACATGTCGCGTCCGAGTGTGCCGACGGATCACCGGGTGGGATACGGTTTCCGTCGTGAGCCTTTTGCAGATTCACCTGTACTTCATCGGGATACCGTTGCTGCTGGTGGCCGTGCTGGCGGTGCTGATCTGGTCCCACAAGGGACCCCATCCGGCCGCCTACAAGCTGCCGGACAAGTGGACGCACGCGCCGATCCTGTGGGCGGCGACGGACGAGGACGTCGGTCACGCGCACGGCGGGCACGGCGGAGCAGAATTCGCAGTCGGAGGTGGCGCAAGTGGCACGTGGTGACGTAGCGACGATCGAGCCCGACGAGCTGCCCAACGGGTTCGTCATCACGACCAGCGGGCGGATTTCCGGGGTCACCGAACCCGGCGAGCTGTCGGTCCATTACCCGTTCTCGATCAGGGACCTGGTCGCCATCGACGACGCGCTGAAGTTCGGCTCGCGCGCCTCCAAGGCGCGGTTCGCCATCTACCTCGGCGACCTGGGCAGTGACACCGCCGCCCGGGCCCGCGAGATCCTGGCCCAGGTGCCGACGCCCGACGATGCCGTGCTGCTGGCGGTCTCGCCGGATCAGGAGGTCATCGAGGTGGTCTACGGCTCGCAGGTTCGCGGCCGGGGCGCCGAGTCGTCCGCGCCGCTCGGCGTCGCCGCCGCGTCGTCGGCGTTCGCGCGGGGCGACCTGGTGGACGGTCTGGTCAGCGCGATCCGGGTGCTGAGCGCGGGGATCTCCCCGGCCTAGTGGCGATCGCAAGCGCGGCGTAGCCGGGCGCTGCGGGTCGCCACCATGGGTCTAGTGGCGATCGCCTAGTCGGCGTCGAACTTGCGGGCCCGCAGGGCCCGCTTCACGCCGGCCTGGCCCTCCAGCACCAGCCGCCGCAACGCCGGCGGCACCTCCGGGTCGGACAGGAACTTGTCCGCGGCCGCGATACCGGCCTCGCTGATGTTCCAGTGCGGGTAGAGGCCGATCACCACCGTTTGCGCGACTTCGCTGGACCGCCGCGCCCAAACGCCGGGTATCGCCTCGAAGTAGCGGTCGGTGAACGGGTCGAGCAAGTCGCGCTGCCCGGGCGGGGCGAAGCCCGCGATGATGGCGCGGGCCGTGATGTTGGCCAGCGTGTCGTCCTCGATCACCGTCGTCCAGGCCTCTTCCTTGACCTGCGCTTGCGGCCGTGCCGTCGCCGCCTGGGCGCCGTGCCGCTTACCGGCGGCGGTCGGGTCGCGCTGCACCTCGGCGTCGATAAACGGTGTCGCGGGCCCGTCGGCGTCGATCTCGCCCGCGCTGGCGAGCGCGGTCACGATGCGCCATCGCAGGTCGGTGTCGATCTCGAGCCCGGGCAACCCCAGGTCGGCCGGGTCGTGGTCGAGCAGGTCCGCCAGCGTCACCACGTGCCGGGTGGACAGCACCGACGAGCACAGGGTGTTGACGAAGGCCAGCTGGTGGTCCGATCCGGCCTGCGCGCCGCGCGCCAGCTCGAGTAGTCGGTCGGCGAACTCCGGCCACCCCTGCTCGCGCGCCCAGCCCGGCTCGGCGTAGGAGGCCAGCGCGGTCTGCGCCTGCAGCAGCAGCCGCTGCGCCACACCGACCTCGCTCTCGGCGTGCACCCCGCCCGAGACCAGGGCCACGAAGTCGCGGGCCCGCAGTTCGGCCTCGCGCGTCATCTCCCACGCCGCCGACCACACCAGCGAGCGCGGCAGCGGCTCGGCGATGTCGGCGATTCGCGTCAGCGCGGTCTGCAGCGACTCGCCGTCGAGGCGCAGCGAGCAATACGTCAGGTCGTCGTCGTTGACCAGCACCAGCTTCCCGCGCGAAACACCAACCAGCGCAGGCACTTCCGTGACCGGACCTTCGACGTCGAGTTCCTCGCGCCGCACCCGAACCAGCTTGCCGGCGCCGTCGTCGTCATAGATGCCGATCGCCAGCCGGTGCACCCGCGTTTCGCCGGCCCCCGGGGCGGCGCCACTCTGCGTCACCGCGAATCGGGTGAACCGGCCGTCGGTGTCGACGTCGAAATCCGGTCGCAGCGTGTTCAATCCGGTCGTCTTCAGCCACTGCTGGCCCCAGTCGGACAGATCTCGCCCCGACGCCTTCTCCAGCGCGGCGACCAGGTCGCTGAACGTGGCGTTGCCGAAGGCGTGCGTGCGAAAGTAGTCCCGCAGCCCGGCCAGGAAGTGTTCGAGGCCGACGTAGGCGACGAGCTGCTTGAGCACCGAGGCGCCCTTGGCGTAGGTGATGCCGTCGAAGTTCACCTCGACCGCGGCCAGGTCGGGGATGTCCGCGGCGATCGGATGCGTCGAGGGCAGTTGGTCCTGGCGGTACGCCCACGACTTCTCGACCGTCGCGAAAGTCGTCCAGGCCTCGGTGAATTCGGTGGCCTCGGCCTGGCACAGCACCGACGCGAATGTCGCGAACGACTCGTTGAGCCACAGGTCGTCCCACCAGGTCATGGTGACCAGGTCGCCGAACCACATGTGTGCCATCTCGTGCAGCACGGTCTCGGCGCGCCGCTCGTAGGAGGCCCGGGTGACCTTGCTGCGGAAGACGTAGTCCTCCAGGAACGTCACCGCGCCCGCGTTTTCCATTGCACCGGCATTGAATTCGGGGACGAACAGCTGATCGTACTTGCCGAACGCGTACGGCAGGCCAAAGTTCTTGTGGTAGAAGCCAAATCCCTGCTTCGTCTGGGTGAACATCCGCTCGGCGTCCATGTGGCGCGCCAGCGATTCCCGGCAGAAGATGCCCAGGGGGATCTCCCCGTGTTCGTCGGTGTAGCTGTCCTTCCACTCGGCGTACGGGCCGGCGATCAGCGCCACCAGGTAGGTGCTCATCCGCGGGGTGGTGGCGAAGGTGTGCACCCTGGCCCCGTCCGAGTCCTCGACGGACTGGGGGGCGCCGTTGGAGATCACCTTCCAGTGCCTGGGCGCGGTCACCCGCACGTCGAACGTGGCCTTGAGGTCGGGTTGGTCGAAGCAGGCGAACATGCGCTTGGCGTCCGCGGTCTCGAACTGCGAGTACAAGTACGTTTCGTCGTCGACCGGGTCGACGAAGCGGTGCAAGCCCTCGCCGGTGTTGGAGTAGCGGCAGTCCGCGTCGACGACGAGGACGTTGCGTTTCGTCAGGCCGGGCAGCGGGATGCCCGCCGATTCGTCGTAACCGGAGACGTCGAGCTCGTGACCGTTGAGGGTGGCCGCGCGCACGGTCTCGGCGGCGAGGTCGATGTAGGTGTCGGCGCCGGGAAGCGCGTCGAACACCACCGTGGTCGTGGACCGGAACGTGCGTTCGCCGGGCGCGCCGTTCCCGTCGGTGACGTCGAGGTCGATCTGGTAGCTGTCGACGGTGATCAGGGCGGCGCGTTCGACGGCCTGGTCCCGGGTCAGATTAGGAAGGGCCACCCGTCCAACTTACGTGCCCGGCCGGAATCTCGAGCGGTGCGGGAACAGGGGCACGACGCCTACGGTTGTGCTGGACGGTGTGTTGACCGACGAGAGGACTTCGCTATGCCTGACAAGGCTGCCGGGAAAGACCAAGCCGACTTCTGGTTCGATCCGCTCTGCCCGTGGTGTTGGATCACCTCGCGCTGGATCCTCGAGGTGGAGAAGGTCCGCGACATCGACGTGCACTTCCACGTCATGAGCCTCGCCATCCTCAACGAGAACCGCGAAGGCCTGTCGGACAAGTACCGCGAAATGATGAAGCACGCCTGGGGACCCGTGCGGGTGGCGATCGCCGCGGAGCAGTCCCACGGCGCCGAAGCGCTGGCCCCGCTGTACACCGCCATGGGCACCCGGATTCACAACGAGGACAACAAGAACCTCGACGAGGTCATCAAGCTGTCGCTGGCCGATGCCGGCCTGCCCGCCGAGCTCGCCGAGGCCGCGCACAGCGAGGCCTACGACGACGCCCTGCGCAAGAGCCACCACGCCGGCATGGACGCCGTCGGCGACGATGTGGGCACGCCGACCATCCACGTCAACGGTGTGGCGTTCTTCGGGCCGGTGCTCTCGAAGATCCCGCGCGGCGAGGAGGCCGGCAAGCTGTGGGACGCGTCGGTGACGTTCGCGTCGTACCCGCACTTCTTCGAACTGAAGCGAACCCGCACCGAGAAGCCCGAATTCGACTGACCAACCGCCCGTGTAAGGATTGCGGGCATGCGCGTCTACCTCGGCTCTGACCACGCCGGATTCGAGCTCAAGCAGCACATCATCGCCCACCTCGAAGCGGCCGGGCACGAGCCGATCGATTGTGGCGCGTTCGCCTACGACGCCGAGGACGACTACCCGGCGTTCTGCATCGCCGCCGCCGCGCGCACGGTGGCCGATCCGGACAGCCTGGGCATCGTGCTGGGCGGGTCGGGCAACGGCGAGCAGATCGCGGCCAACAAGGTGCCGGGCGCGCGCTGTGCGCTGGCCTGGAGCGTGGAGACGGCCACGTTGGCGCGCGAACACAACAACGCCCAGTTGATCGGGATCGGGGGCCGCATGCACACCGTCGAGGAGGCGCTGGCCATCGTGGACGCCTTCCTGAGCGCGCAGTGGTCGAAAGCCGAACGCCATCAACGGCGTATCGACATTCTCGCCGAGTACGAACGCACCCACCAGGCGCCACCGGTGCCCGGCGCGCCGGCGTAAGCCATGCCCGAAGGGCACACCCTGCACCGCCTGGCCCGGCTGCACCAGCGCCGGTTCGGTGGTGCGCCCGTTGCGGTATCGAGCCCGCAGGGTCGCTTCGCCGACTCGGCCGTGGTGGACGGCCGCGTGTTGCGCCGCACCAGCGTGTGGGGGAAGCACCTGTTCCACCACTACGCCGGCGGCCCGATCGTGCACGTGCACCTGGGCCTCTACGGCGCCTTCACCGAATGGCCCCGCGAGGGTGCGCTCGTGCCGGAGCCGGTGGGGCAGGTGCGGATGCGGATGGTCGGCGCCGACTACGGGACGGACCTGCGCGGGCCGACCGTGTGCGAGGTGATCGACGAGGGCCAGGTTTCCGACGTGCTGGCCAAACTCGGTCCCGACCCGCTGCGCAACGACGCCGATCCGTCCCGGGCGTGGAATCGAATCACCAAGTCGCGCAGGCCGATTGGGGCGCTACTAATGGATCAAACCATCGTCGCCGGCGTGGGCAACGTCTACCGCAACGAGCTGCTGTACCGCCACAACATCGACCCGTTCCGGCCGGGCCGCGACATCGGCCAAGCCGAATTCGACGCCGCGTGGACCGACCTGGTCGCGCTGATGAAGGTCGGCTTCCGCCGGGGCAAGATCATCGTGGTGCGGCCCGAGCATGACCACGGGCCGCCGTCGTACCGGGCCGGGCGGCCCCGGACGTACGTCTACCGGCGCGCCGGAGAGGCCTGCCGGGTCTGCGGAGACACGATCCGCACCACCGTGCTCGAAGGCCGAAACGTGTTCTGGTGCCCGACCTGCCAGAAATGACGCGGCCCCAAGCCGGAACTAGATGACGCCCAGCGCCGCGTAGACCTCGTTGCTGAGGGCCAGGCTGCGCGGGTCCGCGTTGGCCTTGGTCGCGTCGAAGCGGTTCATCACGTACGCGTAGCCGATCCGGTGTTCGAGATCGACGAACCCGAAGGAGCCGCCCAGGCCGCCGTGGCCGAAGATCCGCGGGTTGGGCCCGTTTACGCATCGCCGGTTGAGCATGTAGCCCAGGCCCCAGCCGTGGTCGGCGACCCGCGGCCCAAGCACCAGGTCGCTTTCCGAGCCGCCCTGGCACTCCCGCACCAGGTCCATGTGCTCGCGGCTGAGGATCTTCTCCTGGGCGAGCGCGTTGTAGAACGTCGCCAACCCCAGGGCCGACACCTGCCCGTTCGTCCCGGGGAACTCGAGTTCGCGCCACAGCCACAGGTCGTGCGAGCCGAGCTCGTCGTCGGGGGCGAACCCCATCGAGATCGACAGCCCCGCCTTCGGGTGCTCGGCCAGCCCGGTGGGGTAGCCGGGGGCCTGCGCGTCGGCCAGCAGGTCGCGGGCGTGCGGCTTGTTGACCCGGTCGGCGCAGCGGCGTTGGTCGGCCAGCGACAGCCCGATGTGGACGTCGGCGCCGAGCGGCTCGGCGATCTCGGTGCGCAGGTACTGGCCGATGGTCCGGCCGGTGACCCGGCGGAACACCTCGCCGAGGATGAAGCCGAAGGTGGTCATGTGATAGCCCTGGGCCGTGCCCGGTTCCCAGTAGGGTTCGGCGGCGGCCAGCTGCGCGCAGACGAAGTCCCAGTCGGCGACGTCTTCCCAGCGCAGCCGGGTGCGGGGGCCGATCACGCCGGAGCGGTGGCTCATCACCATCGCCAGCGTGATGTCCTGTTTGCCGGCCTGCCCGAACTCGGGCCAGTAGCGGGCCACCGGGGCGTGCAGGTCGAGCTCGCCGCGGTCGGCCAGTTGGTGGACGCAGGTGGCCGACAGGCCCTTGGTGCCGGACAACACCGTGGTCAGGGTGTTCTCCCGCCAGGGCCGGGTGCGGGCGGCGTCGGCCCAGCCGCCCCAGAGGTTGACGACGAGGTTCCCGTCCACCCACACCGCGACGGCCGCCCCGACTTCATCGCCCAGCGTGAAATTGCGCTCGAACGCGTCGCGCACTCCAACGAAGGCCGACGCGCATGAGCCATCGATTTTGACGTCGCTCATGGCGCCTTTCTCTGGGAGTTGATCCTCACCCCGAGCGGGCGACGGGAATCGAACCCGCGTAGCTAGTTTGGAAGACTAGGGCTCTACCATTGAGCTACGCCCGCATGTGTTAGTCGAGCGTGACTGTAGCTGTCGACGAAGATCAAATCTAATCGACGCGGTCTTGTGATCGCTCCGTGAGGGCGGGCGAGGCCGCCGCGAAGCCTGTGGCCGGCCCGGCCCCCCGGGGCCTTAGGATCATCGAGGTCAGCGCGGGGTGTAGCGCAGCTTGGTAGCGCATCCGCTTTGGGAGCGGAAGGCCGCAGGTTCAAATCCTGTCACCCCGACCAGCGCGACCCCGCGCCGCACGCATACGGCCCACCGAACGCCAGGAACGACCACCGAGGAGCACGTCCGTGAAGAGCACTGTCGAGCAGCTGAGCCCCACCCGGGTACGCATCAACGTGGAGGTGCCGTTCGCCGAACTCGAGCCCGATTTCCAGCGCGCCTACCGGGAGCTGGCCAAGCAGGTGCGCCTGCCCGGCTTCCGCCCCGGCAAGGCGCCGGCGAAGTTGCTGGAGGCGCGGTTCGGCCGGGAGGCGCTGCTCGACCAGGTCGTCAACGAGGCGCTGCCCGCGCGGTACGGGCAGGCGGTCGTGGAGTCGGAAGTGCAGCCCCTCGGCCAGCCCGAGATCGAGGTGACCAAGAAGGAGTACGGCGAGGAGCTGGCGTTCACCGCCGAGGTCGACGTGCGCCCCAAGATCGAGCTCCCGGATTTGAGTTCGCTGAAGATCTCGGTGGACCCGATCGAGGTCAGCGACGAGGACGTCGACGCCGAGCTGGAGTCGCTGCGCGCCCGGTTCGGCACACTGACCGGCGTCGACCGGCCCGTCGCCACCGGGGACTTCGTCTCGATCGACCTGGCCGCCACCATCGACGGGGAAGAGGTACCGGGGGCCTCCGCGGAGGGGCTGTCCCACGAGGTCGGCTCGGGCCGGCTCATCGCCGGACTCGACGACGCCCTGGTCGGCCTGTCCGTCGATGAGTCCCGGGAGTTCACCGCGCAGCTGGCGGCCGGCGAACACGCCGGGCAAGACGCTCAGGTGACCGTCACGGTGAAGTCGATCAAGCAACGCGAGCTGCCCGAGCCCGACGACGAGTTCGCCCAACTGGCCAGCGAGTTCGACACCATCGACGAGCTGCGGTCCAACCTGCGCGACCAGGTCGGGCGGCTCAAGCGGGCCCAGCAGGCCGACCAGATCCGCAACGCCGCGCTGGACACCCTCCTCGAGCAGGTCGACGTGCCGCTGCCGGAGGCGATCGTCCAGGCCCAGTACGACAGCACCATTCACGGCGCGCTGCACGGGCTCGACCACGACGACGCCAAGCTCGACGAGGCGCTCGCCGGACAGGGCAAGACCCGCGAAGAGTTCGAGACCGAGACGCGCAGCGCCGCGGAGTCCGACGTCAAGCGGCAGCTGCTGCTGGACGCGCTGGCCGACGAGCTGCAGGTGCAGGTCGGCCAGGACGACCTGACCGAACGCCTGGTGATGACGTCCCGCCAGTACGGCATCGAGCCGCAGCAGCTGCTGGGTTACCTGGAGGAGAACAACCAGCTGCCGGCGATGTTCGCCGACGTGCGACGCGGGCTGGCCATCGCCGAGGTGGTGCGGGCGGCGACGGTGACCGACAGCGACGGGAACACCATCGACACCAGCGAATTCTTCGGCAAGCGTGCCGACGAGGCCGACGAGGCCGATGAGGCCGAGGCTTCCGACGACGAGTGACCGTCTTGACGCTGTGAGCGAAAGCGCCCAATTGAGGGGGAGCGTGGCCGCGAAACAGTGGGCCCGGTTGGTTAGGGTCGGTGCATAGAAGAACTGAAAGAAAGCAGGTAACCCAGTCGTGTCTGACATGCGTTCGCCCTCGCAGGGGCTCAACCTCACGGACTCGGTCTATGAGCGCTTGCTCTCCGAGCGCATCATCTTCCTGGGCTCGGAGGTGAACGACGAGGTCGCCAACCGGCTGTGCGCGCAGATCCTGCTGCTCGCCGCGGAGGATGCCGACAAGGACATCTCGCTGTACATCAACTCCCCGGGCGGATCGATCAGCGCCGGCATGGCGATTTACGACACCATGGTGCTGGCGCCTTGCGACATTGCCACGTACGCGATGGGGATGGCCGCCTCGATGGGCGAGTTCCTCCTCGCGGCCGGCACCAAGGGCAAGCGTTACGCGCTGCCGCACGCGCGCATCCTGATGCACCAGCCGCTGGGCGGGGTGACCGGTAGCGCGGCCGACATCGCCATCCAGGCCGAGCAGTTCCACGTAATCAAGAAGGAGATGTTCCGCCTCAACGCCGAGTTCACCGGCCAGTCGATCGAACGCATCGAGGCGGACTCCGACCGCGACCGCTGGTTCACCGCGCAGGAGGCCCTGGAATACGGCTTCGTGGACCACATCATCACCCGCGCCGCCCACATCACCAACGGAGAAGCCCAGTGAATCCTGAAACCCAGCCCCAGGCGCGGTACATCCTGCCGTCGTTCATCGAGCACTCCAGCTTCGGCGTCAAGGAGTCCAACCCGTACAACAAGCTGTTCGAGGAGCGCATCATCTTCCTCGGCGTCCAGGTCGACGACGCCTCGGCGAACGACATCATGGCGCAGCTGCTGGTGTTGGAGTCCCTGGACCCCGACCGCGACATCACCATGTACATCAACTCGCCCGGCGGCGGATTCACCTCGCTGATGGCGATTTACGACACCATGCAGTACGTGCGCGCCGACATCCAGACGGTGTGCCTCGGCCAGGCCGCCTCCGCCGCGGCGGTGTTGCTGGCCGCCGGAACGCCCGGCAAGCGGATGGCGCTGCCCAACGCCCGGGTGCTGATCCACCAGCCGTCCCTGCAGGGCGTGATCCAGGGCCAGTTCTCCGACCTGGAGATCCAGGCCGCCGAGATCGAGCGGATGCGCACGCTGATGGAGACGACCCTGGCCCGCCACACGGGCAAGGACGCCGCGACGATCCGCAAGGACACCGACCGGGACAAGATCCTGACCGCCGAAGAGGCCAAGGACTACGGGATCATCGACACCGTCCTGGAGTACCGGAAGCTGTCCGCGCAGACCGCCTAGCGTTCGCGGTCCCGCGCCGAACGTGCACTCACGGCGGATTTTCGGCCGATTTGCCGCCCCCAGTGCACGCTCGGCGAACCGAGCCCGTCGGCCGGCGCTGATCAGAGCCAATACCCGGCCGGCGACGGTAGGGTGATTTGGTGGGGTTTGGGCGGCGCATCGGCTCGGTCGGGTAACGACCGCGACACGCCAAAGACACGCAAAGCGCGTCTTTCGCGAGTCAGGGGCGCCGTCTGGCTATATGTTTCATCGACGGCATGAATACCACCAACGCGATTCGGCCTTAACGGTCGCGGCGGGCCCGATCTAACGGGTAGCGTCGTGGGATACATGGCGGGACAGCACGACGAACGGCGAACAGGAAGTAGGCCCTGAGGCACCATGGCGCGCATCGGAGACGGCGGTGACCTGCTGAAGTGCTCCTTCTGCGGGAAGAGCCAGAAGCAAGTCAAGAAGCTCATTGCTGGTCCCGGTGTGTATATCTGCGATGAGTGCATCGACCTCTGCAACGAGATCATCGAAGAGGAGCTCGCCGACGCCGACGACGTCAAGCTCGACGAACTGCCCAAGCCCGTTGAGATCCGGGAGTTCTTGGAGGGCTACGTCATTGGCCAGGACACCGCCAAGCGGACCCTGGCCGTCGCGGTGTACAACCACTACAAGCGCATCCAGGCCGGGGAGAAGGGCCGCGACTCCCGGCACGAGCCGGTCGAGCTGACCAAGTCCAACATCCTGATGCTGGGTCCGACCGGCTGCGGCAAGACCTACCTGGCCCAGACGCTCGCCAAGATGCTCAACGTGCCGTTCGCCATCGCCGACGCCACCGCGCTGACCGAGGCCGGGTACGTCGGTGAGGACGTCGAAAACATTCTGCTCAAGCTCATTCAGGCCGCCGACTACGACGTCAAGCGCGCCGAGACCGGCATCATCTACATCGACGAGGTCGACAAGATCGCCCGCAAGAGCGAGAACCCGTCGATCACCCGTGACGTCTCCGGCGAGGGCGTGCAGCAGGCGCTGCTGAAGATCCTGGAGGGCACGCAGGCGTCGGTTCCCCCGCAGGGCGGCCGCAAGCACCCGCACCAGGAGTTCATCCAGATCGACACCACCAACGTGCTGTTCATCGTCGCGGGGGCGTTCGCCGGCCTGGAGAAGATCATCTACGAGCGCGTCGGGAAGCGCGGCCTGGGCTTCGGCGCCGAGGTGCGCTCGAAGGCCGAGATCGACACCACCGACCACTTCGCCGAGGTCATGCCCGAGGACCTGATCAAGTTCGGCCTGATCCCGGAGTTCATCGGCCGGTTGCCGGTGGTGGCCTCGGTGACCAACCTGGACCGGGAGTCGCTCGTCAAGATCCTCTCGGAGCCCAAGAATGCTCTGGTCAAGCAGTACACCCGGCTGTTCGAGATGGACGGCGTCGAGCTCGAGTTCACCGACGACGCGCTCGAGGCGATCGCCGATCAAGCCATCCACCGCGGCACGGGCGCCCGGGGTCTGCGGGCCATCATGGAAGAGGTCCTGCTGCCGGTGATGTACGACATCCCGAGCCGCGACGACGTCGCCAAGGTCGTGGTGACCAAGGAGACCGTGCAGGACAACGTGCTGCCGACGATCGTGCCGCGCAAGCCGTCGCGCACCGAGCGCCGCGACAAGAGCGCCTGACACTTCGGTCGAGCGCGCATCGGGTACTAGATGCGCATGCCGACCGGCGCCGACGCCCCCACCCCGATCCCGCGGCGGCTGACGCGCGCGCTGGACCTGCTGAACTTCCTGTTGGCGGACGTCCGCGACGGGCTGGGTCCCTACCTGTCGGTCTACCTGTTGCTGGCCCATCACTGGGACCAGGCGTCGATCGGCTTCGTCATGGCGGTCGGCGGGATCGGGGCGATCGTCGCGCAGGCGCCGGCCGGCGCGCTGGTGGACCGTAGCACGGCCAAGCGGGCGCTGATCATCGGCGGCGCGTTGACCGTCACCGCCGGCTCGTTGGCGATGCCGTTGTTCCCGGGCCTGTACTCGATCTCGGTGTTGCAAGCGATCACCGGGATCGCCGGCTCAGTCTTCGCCCCGGCGCTCGCCGCGATCACCCTGGGCGTCGTCGGTCCCCGCTTCTTCTCGCGGCGAATCGGGCGCAACGAATCGTTCAACCACGCGGGTAACGCGTCGGCCGCCGCCATCACCGGCGGGCTGGCCTACTTCTTCGGGCCGGTGGTGGTGTTCTGGGTGCTCGCCACCATGGCCGCCGCCAGTGTGCTTGCGACACTGCGGATTCCGCGCGACGCGATCGACCATGACGTCGCCCGGGGCATGGATCACGTGCCCGGTGGTCCGCACGAGACGCCGTCGCGGATGGCGGCGCTGCTGCGCAATCCCAGGCTGATGATCTTCGCCGCGACCGTGGTCGCCTTCCACTTCGCCAACGCCGCGATGCTGCCCCTGGTCGGCCAGTTGCTGGCGCTGCACAACAAGGACGTCGGGACAGCGCTGATGTCCGGCTGCATCGTGGCCGCGCAGGTGGTCATGGTGCCGGTGGCGTACCTGGCCGGGGCCAAGGCCGATTCGTGGGGCAGGAAGCCGATCTTCCTGCTCGGCTTCGCCGTCCTGGCCGCGCGAGGGTTTCTCTACACCCTGTCCGGCAATCCGTACTGGCTGGTCGGCGTGCAGCTGCTGGACGGTGTCGGGGCCGGCGTGTTCGGCGCGCTGTTCCCCCTCGTGGTCCAGGACGTGACGCACGGCAGCGGCCGGTTCAACGTCAGCCTCGGCGCCGTGACGGCGGCGACGGGGATAGGCGCCTCGGTGTCCAATCTCGTCGCGGGCCGAATCGTGGTGGCCGCCGGTTACAACGCCGCCTTTGCCTTCCTCGGAGCGCTCGCCGGCGCAGGGTTTTTGCTCTACCTGATTGCGATGCCGGAAACGGCGCCAAGGGAATTGGATGCCGCCGCGCCAGAGTGACCAATACCACAGTTTTGAACCGTCCGCACCACCCTCCCCGCGCTGACTTCGGCTTTAGGGGTAAAACCGCTGCATGCGATGGTTTAGAGACGCTCATTCTTCCCTCAGAGAAGTGCCATAATTGGCAGTACTAGTGACACTCAAGCTCGAGCGCGCGGGAGTCGCTGCAACGGCGCGTAACCTCAATCTCCAGCGAAAGTGCCTATCCGGTTAACCAATGGAAGGCGGATACGTGGATCCGAACGGCAGCGGAGCCGGCTCTGATTCTCACGGCGGGTCGTCCCAAAACGGAGCGCGTGCGCGTAACGGGTCCGAACGTCAGCGCCTCGAACAGGTGGTCATCCGCTTCGCCGGGGACTCCGGCGACGGCATGCAGCTCACCGGCGACCGGTTCACGTCGGAGGCAGCGCTTTTCGGTAACGACCTGGCGACCCAGCCGAACTACCCGGCCGAGATCCGGGCCCCCGCAGGCACGTTGCCCGGGGTGTCGTCCTTCCAGATCCAGATCGCCGACTACGACATCCTGACCGCCGGTGACCGCCCCGACGTGCTCGTCGCGATGAACCCCGCGGCGCTCAAGGCCAACATCGGCGACCTGCCGCGCGGCGGCATGGTGATCGCGAACTCCGACGAGTTCACCAAGCGCAACCTGACCAAGGTGGGTTACGTCACGAACCCGCTGGAGTCCGACGAGTTGTCCGAGTATGTCGTGCATTCCGTCGCGATGACCACCCTCACGCTGGGCGCGGTCGAGGCGATCGGCGCGTCGAAGAAGGACGGTCAACGGGCCAAGAACATGTTCGCGCTGGGCTTGCTGTCGTGGATGTACGGCCGCCCGATCGAGACCAGCGAGAAGTTCATCCGGGAGAAGTTCGCCCGCAAGCCCGACATCGCCGAGGCGAACGTGCTGGCGCTCAAGGCGGGCTGGAACTACGGCGAGACGACCGAGGCGTTCGGCACCACCTACGAGGTGTCCCGGGCGACCTTGCCGTCCGGTGAATACCGGCAGATCTCCGGCAACACGGCCATGGCCTACGGCATCGTCGCTGCGGGGCAGCTGGCCGACATCCCGGTGGTGCTCGGCAGCTACCCGATCACGCCGGCGTCGGACATCCTGCACGAGCTGTCCAAGCACAAGAACTTCAACGTCATCACCTTCCAGGCGGAGGACGAGATCGGCGGCATCTGCGCCGCGATCGGCGCCTCGTACGGCGGGGCGCTCGGCGTCACCAGCACGTCGGGTCCCGGCATCTCGTTGAAGTCCGAAGCGCTGGGCCTCGCGGTGATGACCGAGTTGCCGCTGCTGGTCATCGACGTCCAGCGCGGCGGCCCGTCGACCGGCCTGCCGACCAAGACCGAGCAGGCCGACCTGCTGCAGGCGCTGTACGGCCGCAACGGCGAGTCGCCGGTGGCGGTGCTGGCGCCGAGTTCGCCGTCCGACTGTTTCGCCATCGCGATCGAGGCGGTGCGCATCGCGGTGTCGTACCACACCCCGGTGATCGTGTTGTCCGACGGCGCGATCGCCAATGGCTCGGAGCCGTGGCGGATTCCGGACGTCGGGACGCTGCAGCCGATCAAGCACACGTTCGCCAAGCCGGACGAGCCGTTCCAGCCCTACAACCGCGACCCCGAGACGCTCGCGCGCCAGTTCGCCGTCCCGGGCACCCCGGGCCTCGAGCACCGGATCGGTGGCCTGGAGGCGGCGAACGGCTCGGGTGCCATCTCCTACGAGCCGGTCAACCACGACCTCATGGTTCGGTTGCGGCAGGCCAAGATTGACGGCATCACGGTGCCCGACCTCGAGGTCGACGACCCCAGCGGGGAGGCCGAGCTGCTGCTGATCGGCTGGGGCAGCTCGTACGGCCCGATCGGCGAAGCCTGCCGGCGCGCGCGGCGCAAGGGCGTCAAGGTCGCGCACGCCCACCTGCGTCACCTCAGCCCGTTCCCGGCCAACCTGGGCGACGTGCTGCGGCGCTACCCGATGGTGGTGTGCCCGGAAATGAATCTGGGCCAGCTGGCGCTGTTGCTGCGGGGCAAGTATCTGGTCGACGTGCAATCGGTCAGCAAGGTCCAGGGTGTGGCGTTCCTCGCCGACGAGATCGGGCGGGTAATCCGCGCCGCGATCGGCGGCACGCTGGCCGAAATCGAGCAGGACAAGACGATGGTCGCCAGAATGGCGGCAGCGACGGTTGGAGCGGGAGCTATCGAATGACCGACCTGGTGGGAAATCTGGCGGGCACCGACCTCGGGTTGACGCCCAGGTTGAAGAAGAACGACGGTGTCCCCGCGACGGATCAGCCGCAGAAGGGCAAGGACTTCACCAGCGACCAGGAGGTCCGCTGGTGCCCGGGTTGCGGCGACTACGTCATCCTCAACACCATCCGCAACTTCCTGCCGGAGCTGGGACTGCGCCGCGAGAACATCGTGTTCGTCAGCGGCATCGGGTGCTCCAGCCGCTTCCCGTACTACCTGGAGACCTACGGGTTTCACTCCATTCACGGCCGCGCGCCGGCCATCGCGACGGGTCTGGCACTGGCCCGCGAGGACCTGTCGGTGTGGGTGGTCACCGGTGACGGCGACGCGCTGTCAATCGGCGGCAACCATCTGATCCACGCGCTGCGCCGCAACGTCAACATCACGATCCTGCTGTTCAACAACCGGATCTACGGGCTGACCAAGGGCCAGTACTCGCCGACGTCGGAGGTCGGCAAGGTCACCAAGTCGACTCCGATGGGATCGCTGGACCACCCGTTCAACCCGGTGTCGCTGGCGCTGGGCGCCGAGGCCACGTTCGTCGGCCGCGCCCTGGACTCCGACCGCAACGGGCTGACCGAGGTGTTGCGCGCCGCCGCCGAGCATCGCGGCGCCGCCGTCGTCGAAATCCTGCAGGACTGCCCGATTTTCAACGACGGCTCCTTCGACGTGCTGCGCAAGGAAGGCGCCGAGGAGCGGGTGATCAACATCCGCCACGGCGAGCCGATCACCTTCGGCGCCGACGGCGAGTACTGCGTCGTGAAATCCGGCTTCGGCCTCGAATTCGCCAAGACCGCCGACGTTTCCGTGGACGAGATCATGGTGCACGACGCGCACACCGACGACTCCGCCTACGCCTTCGCGTTGTCCCGGCTGTCCGATCAGAACCTCGATCACACCGTGCTCGGCATCTTCCGGGACGTCAGCCGGCCCACCTACGACGACGCGGCGCGCTCGCAGGTGCAGGCCGCGCGCGCCGCCAAGCCGTTCGACGACGCCGCCCTGCAATCGCTGCTGCGTGGGCGCGACACCTGGACCGTCGACTGACGTGGGCGAAAAGAGTTCGCTTGCCGGGGTGGTGCTCGCCGGCGGCGCATCGCAACGGATGGGCCGCGACAAGGCCAGCCTCCCCGTCCCCGCCTCCGCCGGTTCCAACGCGACCACGATGGTCGAGCACGTCGTCGGCGTCCTGCGACAGCGCTGCGACCCCGTCCTGGTGATGGCCGCCCAGGGGCAGCCGCTGCCCGAACTCGAGGCGCGCGTGATGCGCGACGAGCTGCGCGGCCTGGGGCCGCTGCCGGCGACCGGACGGGCATTGCGCGCGGCGGCCGAGGCCGGCGCCCCGCTCGCCTTTGTCTGCGCCGTCGACATGCCTTTCCTGGCAGTCGAACTCATCGACGACCTCACCCGCAGGGCGCAGGAGACGGGCGCGGAGGTGGTGCTGCCGTGGGACGGCCAGGACCACTATCTCGCCGCGGTGTACCGGACCGATCTGGCCGACCGGGTCGACGCCTTGGTGGCGGCGGGGGAGCGCAAGATGCGCGCCCTGGTGGACGCCTCGGACGCGCAGCGCATCGTCACGACGGATTCGCGGTCGCTGACCAACGTCAACACCGACGCCGAGCTGCGCGCCCTCGCGCGGCCCCGCAGCTGAGGGCACCCGGGCCCCCTGCGGCGCCGGATGAAATCTGGGTAAACCCCTTGAACACGGCGCCGATGCGCGCCAATCAGTAAGACTTCGTGGCGATTTCGCGGCTGGAGATCGAAATGCCAAGCCTAGCAGGCGAATTGGAACCCGAGCTCAGCGACTCTTGCGGCTGTTCGGGCGCATTGAAACAGCATGACCGCATGCGGGACATTGTGGAAATCGCCTTCCGGACAGCGTATTTCGTTCTTATCCCGACTCGCCGGCGACGCGCCACGACCGGTGTGCGTTATTTGAACAATGCAAGTTACGCGGCGGCGCAAGGCAATTCGCTCGTATGTTCGCCCCCCGTGTGTGACGTAAACCCGTAACTTGTTGTAGTGTGCGGTGCTTCGCAACGGCGGAATCGAGTCCGATACGGCCGCAACGTTGTAAACGACCGGGGCAAATACGTGGGCCAGTTCACAAAATGGGCGTGATTCGGCTCACGCTGTGAAAGCTTTTGCATTTGTTGGGTACTCGCCGGAATCGCGCGGCTGACCTGCCAAAAGTGCGAGGCTACCGCGTCGTGATCACCCCGTTACCGAACGGAGATATCCGTTTTCCGAAGATGACGAATGCCGTCGGGTCTCGTACGGTCCCTCTTAGCCCGCAACGGGTTACGGAAGAGTAACTGAAAACAGAATCACGGACCCGCGTGTGAGCGGGGCCGCGGACGGCGAAGTCCCGTCCGTGGCCGGCGGTAGTACCCCGCCGGGCGATTCGAGCCCACCGCTGTCGTGCCAGGACAAGCCGGCACGTCCCGAAGCAGGTTTTCGCACCAACCAAACACCGTCAGCCCACCCCCGTGGGCTTGCTTTGGCGCGCGCGCACCGCGAAAGGAAAGATATTGAAGAACGTCCGTAAGACGCTCGTTCTTGCCGCGGTCACGGGCACCCTCGTGACCATCCCGTCGGCCAGCGCCAGCGCGGAGGCCACGGGTTTCGACCCCAACATGGCGCCCGTCGGGGCTCCGGACGCCCCGCCGCCGCCGGCGCCGGACGCCCCGCCGCCGCCGGCCCCGGACGCACCTCCGCCGCCCCCGGCGCCGGACGCGCCGCCGCCGGCCCCCGCGGCCTTCGACCCCAACGTGCCGCCGCCTCCGGCCCCGGACGTGCCGCCGCCCCCGCCGGTGCGGGCGTACAGCGTCAACTGGGACGCCATCGCGCAGTGCGAGTCGGGCGGTAACTGGGGGATCAACACCGGGAACGGTTTCTCCGGTGGCCTGCAGTTCACCTCGAGCACCTGGCACGCCAACGGCGGCAGCGGCTCGCCCCAGAACGCGAGCCGTGAGGAGCAGATCCGGGTGGCCGAGAACGTGCTGCACTCGCAGGGCATCGGCGCTTGGCCGGTCTGCGGGCGTCGCGGCTGATCATCGGACAACGCAGTAATAAGTAGTGCCGGGCCACGGGCCCGGCACTACTTATTTGCGGGAGGGGTAGCGTCGGGCCCGTGACCGCAACGCCGCGCGAATTCGACATCGTGTTGTACGGGGCGACCGGCTTCGTCGGGAAGTTGACCGCCGAATACTTGGCGCGGTCGGCGCCCGGCACGCGGGTCGCGCTGGCCGGTAGGTCAACCGAGCGGTTGCGCGCGGTCCGGGACACCCTGGGCGAGTCGGCGCAGTCCTGGCCGCTTGTCACCGCCGACGCCTCATCGCCCTCGACGCTCGACGAGATGGCGGTCCGCACCCAGGTCGTCATCACCACGGTCGGGCCCTACACCCGCTACGGGCTGCCGTTGGTGGCCGCCTGCGCCGCCGCGGGCACCGACTACGCCGACCTGACCGGTGAGCCGCCGTTCATCCGCGACAGCATCGACTCCTACCACAAGCAGGCCGCCGACACCGGCGCCCGCATCGTGCACTGTTGCGGATTCGACTCCGTTCCTTCGGATCTCACCGTGTACGCGCTGTATCTCGCGGCCCGCGACGACGGTGCGGGGGAGCTGGCCCGCACCGACTTCGTCGTGCGCTCCATGTCCGGCGGACTGTCGGGCGGCACCATCGCGTCGCTGCTGGAAGTGTTGGACACGGCGTCGCGGGATGCCGACGAGCGGCGCCAGCTCTCGGACCCGTACACGCTGAGCACCGATCGCGCCGCCGAACCGGAGTTGGGCCGCCAGCCCGACCTGCCCTGGCGTCGAGGCCGTGACATCGCGCCCGAACTGGCCGGGGTGTGGACCGGCGGATTCATGATGGCACCCGTCAACACCCGAATCGTGCGGCGCAGCAACGCATTATTGGACTGGGCCTACGGCAGGCAGTTCCGGTACAGCGAAAGCATGAGCCTGGGCTCGTCGCCACTGGCGCCGGTGGGATCCGCCGTCCTGAGCGGCGTGGGCAACGCCACGATGGAACTGGGCAGCCGTTATTTCCGGCTGCTGCCCCGCAAGCTGCTGGAACGCGTCCTGCCCAAGCCGGGTACCGGTCCGAGTGAGGCGGCGCGCGAGCGTGGCTACTACCGGATCGAGACCTACACCACCACGACCTCCGGCACGCGGTACGTCGCACGCATGGAGCAACGCGGCGATCCGGGTTACAAGGCGACCGCGGTGCTGTTGGGGGAGTGCGCCCTTGCGCTCGCATTCGACCGCGACAAGCTGTCGGCGCTGCGCGGCGTCCTCACGCCCGCGGCCGCGATGGGTGATGCGCTGCTGGACAGGTTCCCCGCCGCCGGTGTGACCTTGCAGGTCGACCGGTTGGGGAAGTGACCCGGCTCACCTGCAGTTTGGGCACTTACATTCAGGTGAGCGGCGCTCCCTAGAATTGACGGGTGACCGCCAGCCGCAGCCCCGCCACCGACCTGCCCAAGTCGTGGGATCCCGCTGCCGCCGAAGACGCGATCTACCAGAAATGGCTCGACGCGGGCTACTTCAAGGCCGACGCGGCCAGCGCCAAGCCCGGCTACTCGATCGTGCTGCCCCCGCCGAACGTCACCGGCAGCCTGCACATGGGCCACGCGCTCGAACACACCATGATGGACGCCCTGACCCGTCGTAAGCGGATGCAGGGATACGAGGTGCTCTGGCAGCCGGGCACCGACGCGGCCGGCATCGCCACCCAGAGCGTGGTGGAACGGCAGCTCGCGGTCGACGGTAAGACCAAAGAGGACTTCGGCCGGGAACTGTTCGTCGACAAGGTGTGGGACTGGAAGCGCGAGTCCGGCGGCGCCATCGGCGGCCAGATGCGCCGGCTGGGCGACGGGGTGGACTGGAGCCGCGACCGGTTCACCATGGACGAGGGCCTGTCGCGGGCGGTGCGAACGATTTTCAAGCGGCTCTACGACGCCGGGTTGATCTATCAGGCCGAGCGGCTGGTCAACTGGTCGCCGGTGCTCGAGACCGCGATCTCCGACCTCGAGGTCAACTACCTCGACGTCGAAGGCGAGCTGGTCTCGTTCCGCTACGGCTCGCTCGACGATTCGCAACCCCACATCGTGGTCGCCACCACCCGGGTCGAGACGATGCTGGGCGACACCGCGATCGCGGTCCATCCCGACGACGAGCGGTACCGCCACCTGGTGGGCACCACCTTGCCGCACCCGTTCGTGGACCGTCAGCTCCTCATCGTCGCCGACGAACACGTCGACCCCGAATTCGGCACGGGCGCGGTCAAAGTCACCCCGGCGCACGACCCCAACGACTTCGAGATCGGGCTGCGGCACCAGCTGCCGATGATCTCGATCATGGATACCAAGGGCCGAATCGTCGACACCGGAACGCAATTCGACGGCATGGACCGCTTCGAGGCCCGGGTTGCGGTGCGCGAGGTGCTGGCCGGGCAGGGCCGCGTGGTCGAGGAGAAACGACCTTACCTGCACAGCGTGGGCCATTCCGAGCGCAGCGGCGAGCCGATCGAACCGCGGCTATCGCTGCAATGGTGGGTGCGGGTGGAATCGCTGGCCAAGGCCGCCGGTGACGCTGTCCGCAACGGGGACACCGTCATTCACCCCGCCAGCCTGGAGCCACGCTGGTTCGCCTGGGTCGACGACATGCATGACTGGTGCATCTCCCGGCAGCTGTGGTGGGGACATCGCATCCCGATCTGGTACTCACCGGACGGCGAACAGGTATGCGTCGGGCCCGACGAGACCCCGCCGGAGGGCTGGGAGCAGGATCCGGACGTGCTGGACACCTGGTTCTCGTCGGCCCTGTGGCCGTTCTCCACGTTGGGCTGGCCGGAAAAGACTCCCGAGCTGGAAAAGTTCTACCCCACAAGCGTTTTGGTGACCGGATACGACATCCTGTTCTTCTGGGTCGCCCGGATGATGATGTTCGGCACCTACGTGGGGGGCGACGACACGATCACCCTCGGCGGCCGTCGCGCCCCGCAGGTGCCGTTCACCGACGTGTTCCTGCACGGCCTGATCCGCGACGAATTCGGCCGCAAGATGAGCAAGTCCAAGGGCAACGTCATCGACCCGCTGGACTGGGTCGAAACGTTCGGGGCCGACGCGCTGCGGTTCACGCTGGCCCGCGGCGCCAGCCCCGGCGGTGACCTCGCCGTCAGCGAGGACGCCGTCCGCGCGTCGCGCAGTTTCGTCACCAAGTTGTTCAACGCCACCCGGTTCGCGCTACTGAACGGTGCGCGCCCGGCGCCGCTCCCCGATCTCGCCGACCTGACGGACGAGGACCGCTGGATCCTGGGACGGCTGGAGGAGGTTCGTGCCGAGGTCGATTCGGCGTTCGACGTTTACGAGTTCAGCCGGGCCTGCGAGGCGCTCTACCACTTCACCTGGGACGAATTCTGTGACTGGTACGTCGAATTGGCGAAGACACAGCTCTCCGAGGGGATCACGCACACCACCGCCGTGCTCGCCGCCGTTCTCGACACGCTGCTGCGGCTGCTGCACCCCGTCATCCCGTTCGTCACCGAGGCGCTGTGGCAGGCGCTGACCGGCGGGGAGTCCCTGGTGATCGCCGACTGGCCGGCGCCGTCCGGCATCGCGTTGGATAGCGTTGCCGCGCAACGCGTCAACGATTTGCAGCGGCTTGTCACCGAGGTTCGCCGGTTCCGCAGCGATCAGGGGCTGGCCGATCGACAGAAGGTGCCGGCCCAGTTGGCCGGCGGTGGCCACTTGAGCGCGCAGGTGATGGCCCTGACCTCGCTGACCGCCCCGGGTGCGGATTTCAATCCCTCTGCGTCCCTTGAGGTTCGGCTCGGCGCCGACACCATGGTCGTCGAAATCGACACCTCGGGCACCATCGACGTGGCCGCCGAACGCCGCCGCCTGGAGAAGGACCTCGCTGTGGCGCAGAAGGAGCTGGCGTCCACCACCGCCAAACTGGCCAACGAGGACTTTCTGGGCAAGGCCCCGCAGCACGTCGTCGACAAGATCCGCGACCGCCAGCGGGTGGCCCAGGAGGAGACCGAGCGCATCAACGCCAGGCTGGCTGCGCTGCAATGACGTCCGAGCAGCCCGACTGGGCACCGAGCACCGGCCTGGCGCCCACCCCGGACGAGATCGCCGCCCTGCTGCAGGTGGAGCACCTGCTGGATCAGCGCTGGCCGGAGACGAAGCTCGAGCCGAGCCTGACGCGGATCAGCGCCCTGATGGACTTGCTCGGCTCACCCCAACTGGCCTATCCCTCGATCCACATCGCCGGCACCAACGGAAAGACGTCGGTGGCGCGCATGGTGGACGCGCTGGTGACCGCGCTGCACCAGCGCACCGGGCGGACCACCAGCCCGCACCTGCAATCGGCGGTCGAGCGCATCGCCCTCGACGGACGGCCGGTCACCCCCGCCCAATACGTGGCGACCTACCGGGAGATCGAGCCGTTCGTCCAGATCGTCGACGGCCAGTCGCAGGACGCGGGCGGCCCGGCGATGAGCAAGTTCGAGGTGCTGACGGCCATGGCGTTCGCGGCGTTCGCCGACGCGCCCGTCGACGTGGCGGTGGTCGAGGTCGGCATGGGCGGGCACTGGGACGCCACCAACGTGATCAACGCGCCGGTGGCGGTCATCATGCCCGTGGGGATCGACCATGTCGAATACCTCGGCGGCGACCTTCCCGGCATCGCCGGCGAAAAGGCCGGCATCATCACGAAGGCGCCCGAGGGCGCACCCGACACCGTCGCGGTCATCGCCCGGCAGGCGCCCGAAGCGATGGAGGTGCTGCTGGCCCAGGCCATGCGCGCCGACGCCGCCGTGGCCCGCGAGGGATCGGAGTTCGCGGTCCTGGGCCGCCAGATCGCGATCGGCGGTCAGGTGCTCGAACTGCAGGGCCTCGGCGGGGTGTACTCGGACATCTACCTGCCGCTGCACGGGGAACACCAGGCCCACAACGCGGTGGTGGCACTCGCGGCCGTGGAAGCCTTCTTCGGCGCCGGCGCCCAGCGGCAACTCGACGTCGAGGCGGTGCGGGCCGGTTTCGCCGCCGTCACCAGCCCCGGCCGGCTCGAACGCATGCGCAGCGCGCCCACCGTGTTCATCGACGCCGCGCACAATCCGGCCGGCGCGGCCGCGCTGGCGCAGACCCTCAGCGACGAATTCGACTTCCGATACCTGGTCGGCGTCCTCAGCGTGATGGCGGACAAGGACGTGGACGGCATCCTCGCCGCCCTGGAGCCGGCGTTCGACGCCGTGGTGGTGACCCATAACGGGTCCCCGCGGGCGCTGGACGTCGAATCGCTCGCGGTGGCGGCCGCGGCCCGGTTCGGACCCGAGCGGGTCACCACCTCCGAGAACCTGCGCGACGCCATCGACGCCGCCACCGCGCTGGTCGACGACGCGGCGGTGGATGGGGAGGCCGAGGCCTTCTCCGGCACCGGGGTCGTCATCACCGGCTCGGTCGTCACCGCCGGGGCGGCGCGGACCCTGTTCGGTCGTGATCCGGAATGACCGACGAAGACCCGGCCCCGCCGGCCGACCCGTGGCGCAGCTTCGGCGCGGTGATGGCCGCCACGCTGCTCCTGGAAGCGATCGTGGTGCTGCTGGCGATCCCCGTGGTGAGCGCGGTCGGCGGCGGGCTGACCTCGGTGTCCCTGGGCTACCTGGTCAGCGTCGCCGGGCTGCTCATCGTGCTGGGCGGGGTGCAGCGCAAACCCTGGGCGATCTGGGTGAACCTGGCCGCTCAGCTGCTCCTGCTCGCCGGCTTCGCGGTGTACCCGGGCGTGGGATTCATCGGGGTGCTGTTCACCGGCTTGTGGGCCTTGATCGCGTACTTCCGGGCCGAGGTGCGGCGCCGGCAGCCGTAGGGCCCGGTCGCCGCCCGGCCGATCGGCGCCCGGTTCTGTACGCTGTCCGCCGTGACCGAACGGACCCTGGTACTGATCAAGCCGGACGGCGTCGAGCGGCAGCTGGTGGGGGAGATCATCAGCCGCATCGAGCGGAAGGGCCTGACCATCGCCGCGCTGGAGCTTCGGCGCGTCGGCGGGGACCTGGCCGCCGCGCATTACGCCGAACACGAAGGCAAGCCGTTCTTCGAATCCCTGCTGGAGTTCATCACCTCGGGGCCGGTGGTGGCCGCGATCGTCGAGGGACCGCGCGCGATCGCCGCATTTCGGCAGCTCGCGGGCGGTACCGACCCGGTCGAGAAGGCCACGCCCGGCACCATTCGGGGCGATTTCGGGCTGGAGACCCAGTTCAACCTGGTGCACGGGTCGGACTCGCCGGAGTCCGCAAAGCGCGAAATCGCGCTCTGGTTTCCCGACGCCTAGCGACCCAGCTAACGGCGCGCTGACGGCCGGTTTGCTCGGGGGCGGCTTGGCCCGCCGAGTGATGTGGGATACTGACGGAGGGTGAACGTCGCCGGACCGGTGTCGGACACCCGAATGAAGACTTAGACAAGCGCGATCATCGCCACCGGCGTTGGTGCGCGGCATGTCAGGCCATCATTCAGCACGGCGCCGAGTGCGTTCCCCGCGAACCGCTCGGGGCGAGACCATCACAAGTCCGGGGGAAGCCACCCGGACCCATAGCGAAGCCCTCGCGTGGCCGCGTCGCAAGGACGCGCCCGGGGGCTTGAGGAGAATACGTGGTAGACGGTGCACCATCTGCAGAGTCATCCGAAGAGCCGACCGGGCACGACGAACTGCCGGACCGCCTGAGAGTTCATTCGCTGGCACGAACGCTGGGAACCACCAGCCAGCGGGTGCTGGACGCGTTGAGCGCACTCGACGGGCGGGTACGCAGCGCGCACTCGACCGTGGACCGCGAAGACGCCGTCCGGGTGCGTGATCTGCTGGCCGCCCAGCCCGACGGCGGCGCCGAAAGCGCCGCCGACGCCGCGAGCGCTGCAAACGCCGAGGCCGCTGCCGAGGAACCCGAATCCCGGTTGATGCTGGAGACCGCGACCGAGCGGCCGCATTACATGCCGCTGTTCGTCGCCCCGCAGCCGATATCGGAAGACGAGGACGACGGAAGCGCCGACGAGGGCTCCGATTCGGACTCCGACTCCGACGATTCCGACTCCGACGACGAAGACGACGAGCAGGCCGATCGGCCGGCCAACCGGCGCCGCCGGCGGGGCCGCCGTGGCCGGGGCCGGGGCCGCGGTGAGCAGGGCGGATCCGACAATCAAGACGGCGGTGAGGACGACGAGCCGCAGCAGCAGCGGGGCCAGAAGGCCGGCCGTGACGATTCCGCCGACGCCGAGGACGACGACGACTCCGACGACTCCGATGACTCCGACGCCGGTGACGACGGCTCCGCGGAAGGCGGCAACCGCCGTCGCCGCAGGCGCCGGCGGCGCAAGTCGGGTGCAGGCGGCGACGACGGCGACGAATCGCCGTCCCCAGACGACCCGCCGAACACGGTGGTGCACGAGCGGCCGCCCCGCAACGGCAAGAACGGCGGCGACGGCTCGTCGAATGCCGAGATCAAGGGCATCGACGGCTCCACCCGGCTCGAGGCCAAGCGGCAGCGGCGCCGCGACGGCCGCGACGCCGGGCAGCGCCGCCCGCCGGTGCTGACCGAGGCGGAGTTCCTGGCGCGCCGGGAGGCCGTCGAACGGATCATGGTCGTGCGCGACAGGGTTCGCAGCGAGCCGCCGCATCAGGGGGCGCGGTACACCCAGATCGCGGTGCTCGAGGACGGCATCGTCGTCGAGCACTTCGTGACGTCGGCCGCTTCCGCCTCGCTGGTCGGCAACATCTACCTCGGGATCGTGCAGAACGTCCTGCCCTCGATGGAGGCGGCGTTCGTCGACATCGGCCGCGGCCGCAACGGCGTGCTCTACGCGGGCGAGGTCAACTGGGAAGCCGCCGGGCTGGGCGGGTCCGACCGCAAGATCGAACAGGCGCTCAAACCGGGCGACTACGTCGTGGTCCAGGTGAGCAAGGATCCCGTCGGGCACAAGGGCGCCCGGCTGACCACCCAGGTGTCGCTGGCCGGCCGCTACCTGGTCTACGTGCCCGGCGCGTCGTCGACCGGGATCAGCCGCAAGCTGCCCGACACCGAACGGCAGCGGCTCAAGGAGATCCTGCGCGAGGTTGTCCCGTCCGACGCCGGGGTGATCATCCGCACGGCGTCCGAGGGCGTCAAAGAGGACGACATCCGCAACGACGTCACCCGCCTGCAGGAGCGCTGGAAGCAGATCGAGGCCAAGGCGGCCGAGATCACGGGGAAGGCCGCCGGCGCCGCCGTCGCGCTGTACGAGGAGCCGGACGTGCTGGTCAAGGTGATCCGCGACCTGTTCAACGAGGACTTCGCCGGCCTGGTCGTCTCCGGCGACGACGCGTGGACGACCATCACCGAATACGTGAATTCCGTTGCGCCCGATCTAGTTTCGAAGCTCAGCAAGTACGAGCCGCCCAGCGGGCCGGAGGGGCAGCCGGGCCCCGACGTGTTCGCGGTGCATCGCATCGACGAGCAACTCGCCAAGGCGATGGAGCGCAAGGTGTGGCTGCCCTCGGGCGGCACGCTGGTGATCGACCGCACCGAGGCCATGACCGTCGTCGACGTCAACACCGGCAAGTTCACCGGCTCCGGCGGCAACCTCGAACAGACCGTCACCAAGAACAACCTGGAGGCGGCCGAGGAGATCGTCCGGCAACTGCGGCTGCGCGACATCGGCGGCATCGTGGTCATCGACTTCATCGACATGGTCCTCGAGTCCAACCGCGACCTGGTGTTGCGGCGGCTGACCGAGGCGCTGGCCCGCGACCGCACCCGCCATCAGGTGTCGGAGGTGACGTCGCTGGGCCTGGTCCAGCTCACCCGCAAGCGGTTGGGCACCGGGCTGATCGAGGCCTTCTCGACGTCATGCACGCACTGTGGCGGCCGCGGGATCGTGCTGCACACCGACCCGGTGGACTCGGCGCCGTCGAACGGGCGCAAGTCCGAGGGCGGTGGGCGCCGCGGCAGGCGCTCGAAGAAGAACCGGGCCGAGGAGCCGGTGGTGGCCAAGGTGCCCGCCCACGCCCCGGGCGAGCACCCGATGTTCAAAGCCATGGCCGCCGGCGGCTCCGCGCAGACCGATCGTGCCGACGAAGAATCCGACGAATCCGCGGTGGAAGCCACCGACGAGCTCGACGAGCAGAAGCGGCGCGACCTGGCCGACGTGGAGGACACCGACCAGGAGGACTTCGAGGAGTCCGACGACGACACCGATGACGACACCGACGAAGACGACGAGCTCGACGACGAGGACGACGAGGACGACGACGAGGACGAGGACATCGACGACGAGGAAGACCTCGGCGATGACGACGACGACCTCGAGATGGACGACGACGACCTGGACGTCGAGGACGACGACTCCGAGGACTCCGACTCCGACGGTCCAGACGGCGGGCCGGCGTTCGGGCGTCCGCGTCGGCGCCGCGCGGCGGGCCGGCCGGCCGGTCCGCCCATCCACGCGGACTGACCTGGCCCGGTTTGACCCTGTAGCCGCTGGTCAAGTACCCTAGGACAGTTGTCGCCAGGCCGGTTGGGCTTTGGCCGGTGACGGCGGGACTCCCGGGCAGTCGGCGCGGACCCGCAACCCAGACCCACCACGCGCACCGCCGGTGGCTCGCGCGCGAAGCGCCGACCAAGCGGCTGAGCAGAGGAAAGAAGGCAGGAGCAACGATGGCGACCTACGCAATCGTCAAGACGGGCGGCAAGCAGTACAAGGTCGCCGTCGGGGACGTGGTCAAGGTCGAGAAGCTCGACTCCGACCCGGGCGCGAACGTGTCGCTGCCCGTCACCCTGGTGGTGGACGGCGCGAAGGTGACCACCGACGCCGCCGCGCTGGCCAAGGTCGCGGTGACCGGCGAGGTGCTCGAGCACACCAAGGGTCCGAAGATCCGCATCCACAAGTTCAGGAACAAGACCGGCTACCACAAGCGTCAGGGACACCGTCAGCAGCTGACGGTCCTGAAGGTCACCGGAATCGCGTGATGAGCCGTCCGGCGAAGAACAGACAACACTGAGCGGGAGACCACATAAATGGCACACAAGAAGGGCGCTTCCAGCTCGCGCAACGGTCGCGATTCCGCAGCCCAGCGGCTGGGCGTGAAGCGATTCGGCGGCCAGATCGTCAAGGCCGGCGAAATCATCGTTCGCCAGCGGGGCACCAAGTTCCACCCCGGCGTGAACGTCGGGCGCGGCGGCGACGACACGCTGTTCGCCAAGGCGGCGGGGGCCGTCGAGTTCGGCGTCAAGCGCGGACGCAAGACCGTCAACATCGTCGCGGCCGGCCAGACCGCCGACTGACCACCGCGAGCGTGCGCTCGCAGTAGTCGCACGTTCGGCGTGGGGAAGGACCCACGATGCCCCGGTTCGTCGATCGCGTCGTCATCCACGCCCGCGCGGGCTCCGGCGGTAACGGCTGCGCGTCGGTCCATCGCGAGAAATTCAAGCCACTGGGCGGTCCCGACGGCGGCAACGGCGGCCGCGGCGGCAGCATCGTGTTCGTCGTGGACCCGCAGGTGCACACCCTGCTGGACTTCCACTTCCACCCGCACGTCACCGCGCCGTCGGGCAAGCAGGGGATGGGCAACAACCGCGACGGCGCGGCCGGTGCGGACCTGGAAGTCAAAGTCCCCGACGGCACCGTCGTGCTGGACGAAAACGGCCGCCTGCTGGCCGATTTGGTCGGCGCGGGCACCCGCTTCGAAGCCGCGGCCGGCGGCCGTGGCGGCCTGGGTAACGCGGCGCTGGCGTCGCGCGCCCGTAAGGCCCCCGGCTTCGCGCTGCTCGGCGAACAGGGCGAAACGCGGGACCTGACCCTCGAGCTCAAGACCGTCGCCGACGCCGGCCTCATCGGGTTCCCCTCGGCCGGCAAATCCTCACTGGTGTCGGCGATCTCGGCCGCCAAACCCAAGGTCGCGGACTACCCGTTCACCACCCTGGTGCCGAACCTGGGCGTGGTGTCGGCGGGCGAGCACACCTTCACCGTCGCCGACGTGCCGGGCCTGATCCCCGGCGCTTCCCAGGGCCGCGGCCTGGGCCTGGATTTCCTTCGCCACATCGAACGCTGCGCCGTGCTGGTGCACGTCGTCGACTGCGCCACGGCGGAGCCGGGCCGCGACCCGATCTCCGACATCGAGGCGTTGGAAGCCGAACTCGCCGCGTACAAGCCCACCCTGCAAGGGGATACGACGCTCGGAGACCTCGCGGAACGGCCCCGGGCGGTTGTGCTCAACAAGATCGACGTGCCCGAGGCGCGCGAGCTCGCCGAGTTCGTCCGCGACGAGATCGCCGAGCGCGGCTGGCCGGTGTTTCTCGTATCGACGGTCTCGCGAGAAGGTCTGCAGCCGTTGATTTTCGGGCTCTGGCGGATGATCTCGGAGTACAACGCGGCCCGGCCGGCGATCGTGCCGCGGCGCCCGGTCATCCGTCCGGTCCCGGTCGACGACAGCGGCTTTGCCGTCGAGCCGGACGGCGAGGGCGGCTTCCTCGTCACCGGCGCCCGGCCGCAGCGATGGGTCCGCCAGACCAACTTCGACAACGACGAAGCCGTCGGCTATCTCGCCGATCGCCTGGCCCGGCTGGGCGTCGAGGAGGAGCTGCTGCGCCTCGGCGCCCAACCCGGCTGCGCCGTGACGATCGGCGACATGACGTTCGACTGGGAGCCGCAAACGCCTGCGGGACAACACGTTGCGATGTCCGGGCGGGGCACCGACGTGCGGCTGGAACGCAGCGAGCGCACCGGCGCCGCGGAACGCAAGGCCGCCCGGCGTCAGCGTCGGGAGCGCGGCGACGACCCCGGTGAGCGGTCGTGAGTGCGCATCGCGACGCGATACGGACCGCGCGCAGCCTGGTCGTCAAGGTCGGGACCAACGCCCTGACCACGGCCGCCGGTGTGTTCGACGCCGGTAGGTTGGCCGGGCTGGCCGACGCCATCGAGTCGCGGATGAAGGCGGGCACCGACGTCGTCATCGTGTCGTCGGGCGCCATCGCCGCCGGGATCGAGCCGCTCGGATTGACCCGGCGCCCCAAGGATTTGGCGACCAAGCAGGCCGCGGCCAGCGTCGGGCAGGTCGCACTGGTGAACGCGTGGAGCGCGGCGTTCGCCCGCTACGGCCGTACGGTGGGGCAGGTGTTGCTGACCGCGCACGACATCTCGATGCGGGCCCAGCACACGAACGCCCAGCGCACCCTGGACCGGTTGCGCGCCCTGCACGCGGTCGCGATCGTCAACGAAAACGACACGGTGGCCACCAACGAGATCCGGTTCGGCGACAACGATCGGCTTTCGGCGCTGGTGGCTCACCTCGTCGGCGCCGAGGCCCTGGTGCTGCTCTCCGACATCGACGGCCTGTACGACTCCGATCCGCGAAAAACCAAGGGCGCGAGATTCATTGCGGAGGTGTCCGGCGCGGCGGACCTGTCCGGTGTGGTCGCCGGCCCGGGCAGCCACCTGGGCACCGGCGGGATGGTGTCGAAGATGTCGTCGGCCTTGCTGGCCGCCGACGCCGGGGTGCCGGTCCTGCTGGCCGCCGCGGACGACGCCGCGACCGCCCTCACGGACGCCTCGGTCGGCACGGTGTTCGCCGCACGGCCCGCTCGGATGTCGGCCCGGCGGTTCTGGGTCCGCTACGCCGCCGAGGCCGCCGGGGTGCTGACCCTCGACGAGGGCGCCGTGCGCGCGGTGGTGACCCAGCGCCGCTCGCTGCTGGCCGCCGGGATCATCGCGGTGGCGGGCCGGTTCTACGCCGGCGACGTCGTCGAACTGCGCGGACCGGACGCGGCCATGGTGGCCCGGGGCGTGGTGGCCTACGACGCCGCGGAACTGGCGACCATGATCGGCCGGTCGACCTCCGAGCTGCCGGGCGAGCTGCGCCGGCCCGCCGTGCACGCCGACGACCTGGTGGCGGTCTGAACCGGGTCAGGTGAACGGGTTGCTGTTGTCCTGCCACGCCGCCGATTCCGGGCGCGGCCCGAACCGGCGCGCGTAGTCCTCGTGCATCCGCGCCTGTTTCTTGTTCTTGAGCACGTCGACCATGTTCGGGTCGAGGCCGTGCTGGGCGAGCCGGTGCCGGCGCCACACCTTGTTCAACGCCAGCGTGATCAGCAGGGCCCAGATGTACAGCGGCGCCGTCATCTCCGTGTGCACATACAGCGAAGCGGGTAGCAGCCAGAACGGCGCCAGTACGAACAGCGGCGGGATTGCCCACCGGATCATGTGCCGGCGCACTGCTCCCTTGCCGGCGAGATCGTTGGCGACCCAGTCGCGCATCGAGCTGGGCAGGCAGCGCCCGTACGAGTAGCCGATGTATTGCCACACGTTGGGTTTGGTGGTGGTCATGGTTCCCATCTTGTCCTCGTCCTGTCGCGGGCGCATCAGCGCACGGGCTTGAGATAGAGCGCACCCCAGACGATCTCGGCGAGCGTCGCGGCCAGTTCCGGATCGTATGCGGGTGGCTTCACGGGGAGCTCCTGCTGGCACGCCCGCTCGACCATCCAGGTCAGCGCGCCGGCCGTGGTGGTCGCCGGCAGCTCCGGCCGGATCGAGCCATCGGCCTGGCCCTCCTCGATCACCCGGGCCATCCGCCCGGTGACCGCGGTCAGCAAATTGCGGTAGGTCGCCGCGACCAGCGGGTCGTAGCCGGCCATCTCGTTGAGCGCGACCAGCACCGGCTGGTGCCGGCGATAGCTGGCGATGATGCCGTCCATCGCGGCGCGGACGTCACTGGGATCGTGGCGCCCGGCCACCGCCCACCAGCGCTCCGCGCTGTCGGCGAGGTCGGCGAACACCTGGTTGGCCAGGCGGCGCAGCAGGTGGCCCTTGTCCTCGAAGTAGATGTAGAAGCTCGCGCGGGAAATGCCGGCCGCGCTCGACAGCCGGTCCACGCTGAGCTCGGTGAAGCTGGCGCCGTCGCGCATCAGCCGCTCGGTCGCGTCCAGCAACCGGCGCTCGATCTGCTCTCGCCGCTGCTGGCGTTCCTGTTCCCGGTTGGCCTGCGGCTTGCGGGTGACCGATGGCATTCTCCCAGCATAGACCCTGCTTCGACAACTTGACTAGACATCATGTCTAGGAATAGTGTCGCAGGCGGATTTGTGACCGGGGTCATACGCGACGGAGGACCATCATGACCGTGCTGACCGGAAAGTCGGGCACCGAGCAGCCCGGCCGCCCCTACGACCCCATCGACCTGTCCTCCCGCGCGTTCTGGGCGACGACCGCGGCCGAGCGGGAAAAGTCGTTCGCCGTGCTGCGCGCCGAGCGGCCGGTGAGCTGGCATCCGCCCGTCGAAGACGCCCTGATGCCCGATCCGGCGGACCCCGGCTACTGGGCCATCACCCGGCGCGCCGACATCGTCGCGGTCAGCCGCAACAACGAGGCGTTCCTGTCCGGCCGGGGCGTGATGTTCGAGAACATCCCGGTGGAGCTGCTCGAAGCATCCCAGTCGTTCCTGGCGATGGACCCGCCGCGGCACACCAAGCTGCGCAAGCTGGTCAGCGCCGCGTTCACCCCGCGCCAGGTGCGCCGCATCGAGGAGTCGATCCGGGCCAACGCCCGCACCATCGTGGCAGAGCTGCGCGCCGCCGGCAGCGGGGCGGACTTCGTCGACCACTGCGCCAAGGAGCTGCCCATCCGCACGTTGTCGGACATGGTCGGGATCCCCGAATCCGAGCGTGAGCACATGGCGGCCGCCACCGACGCCATGGTGTCCTGGGCCGACCCGGCCTACCTCGACGGCCGCCACCCGATGGAGGTGTTGTTCGAGCACCAGACCTACGTGCACCAGGTGGCCGGGGAGCTCGCGGTCCAGCGCCGCGAGCATCCCGGCGACGACCTGATCAGCGGCCTGGTGAACGCCGAGGTCGACGGTGAGCGGTTGACCGACGCCGAGGTGGCCGCCTTCTTCGTGCTGCTCTCCGTGGCGGCCAACGACACCACCCGGCAAACGACCAGCCACGCGATGAAGGCGCTCACCGATTTCGGTGATCAGCGGGCGTGGTTGCTGGAGGATTTCGACAGCCGGATCGGCACGGCGGTCGAGGAGTTCGTCCGGTGGGCCTCCCCGGTGATGACCTTCCGCCGCACGGCCGCAACGGATTTCGAGTTGGGCGGCCAGCAGATAGCGGCGGGGGAGAAGGTGGTGATGTTCTACCCGTCGGGCAACTGGGACACCGAGGCGTTCGACCATCCGGAGCGGTTGGACCTGAGCCGCAGCCCCAACCCGCACGTCGGCTTCGGCGGCGGCGGCGTGCACTTCTGCCTCGGGGCGCACGTCGCCCGGGCGCAGCTGCGGGCGATCTTCGGCGAACTGCTGCGGCAGCTGCCGGGCATCGAGGCCGGCGATCCGACCTACGTGGCGGGCAATTTCGTGCACGCCGTCCGCAGCATGCCCTGCACGTTCTAACGCGTTGCCAGCGGCGACAATTCGTCGGCCAACAGGGTCAGTAGCTCGGAACAACCGCCGTCGACCTTGACCGTCGCCAGCTCATCGCCGCGGGTGTCGCCGCGGTTGACGATCGCGATCGGCCTGCCCAGCGCGGCGGCGTGCCGCACGAATCGGTAGCCGGAGAACACCGTCAGCGACGAGCCGGCGACCAGCAGGGCATCGGCCTCGTCGACCAATGAATACGCTTGAGCAACAACCTCTTTGGCGACGTTTTCGCCGAAGTAGACGATGTCCGGCTTGAGCATGCCGCCGCAGCGCGGGCAGTCGAGGTAGCGAAAATTCGCGGTGTCGCCGACGACGGCGTCGGCGTCGGGGGCCACCGCCAGGTCGCCGACCGCTTCGGCCCGCTCGATGAAGCCCGGGTTGAGCGCTTCCAGCCGGTCGGCCAGCGCGGCGCGGCTCATGGTGTAGCCGCAGCTCAGGCAGACCACCCGCGCGTAGGTGCCGTGCAGGTTGACGACGTTGACGCTGCCGGCCTTGGTGTGCAGCAGGTCGACGTTCTGGGTGATCACGCCCGTCACCACGCGGACGCGCTCGAGTCGCGTCAGCGCGCGGTGCCCGGCGTTGGGCTGGGTGTCGTCCATGTGCCGCCAGCCGACGTGGTTGCGCGCCCAGTACCGCTGGCGGAACACCGGATCCGAGGTGAACTGACGGATCGTCATCGGATTGCTGGGTGGCGAATCGGGCCCGCGGTAGTCGGGAATCCCGGAATCGGTGGACAGGCCCGCGCCCGTCAGCACCGCGATCCTGCGACCGGCCAGCAGCGCGACCAGCTCCGGCGATTCGGCGCGGCGGGTGGTCACCCCGTCCAGCGTACGGGGCCTAAGGCAGGCAGTCGGCGGCCGTGGTGAGCTCCGCGGACATGTTCCGCTCCATCATTTTGCACGCGGCCTCGGCCAGCCCGGTGTCGATGCCGGCGACGGCGTCGGTCGCGATCACGACGGGAAAATGGCGCACGTAGGCGTCGAGCGCGGTGTAGAGGATGCACTGCTCGGTGACCTGTCCGGCGATGACCAGCCGCTTGGTCTCCAGCCGGTTCAGCAGATACGCCAGCGCGGTCGCGTAGAACGCGCTGTGGCGCACCTTGGTCATCACCCGGCAGTCCCCGGCGGGAAGGATCGGCTTCACCAGATCGGGCCGGGCGCCGTCCAGCGCGGCGTTGACGATGTCGGAGAACTGGGCGGCGAAGTCGCCGTAGTTGTCGTTGACGTAGATCAGGTCGACCTTCTCGGATTCGCGTGCGCGGCGGACCAAATCGGTCAGAGGGTCGATGATCTTGCCGACATTGGGTATCAGTTCCTCAGCATCGGGGTGCTCATAGGTGTTCATCATGTCGACCACCACGACGGCAGTATCGCTCATGATGGAGGTAATACCCGGCGGCAACGGGTTGACACCGGTCAGGCGACAATGGAAGGGCGATGGACTTCTACAACGCTTACAGCCAGGGCTTTGTCCGGGTCGCCGCGTGCACCCATCACACCACGATCGGCGATCCGGCGGCCAACGCGGAGTCGGTCTTACGGCTGGCGCAAGAGTGCCACGAGGACGGCGTCGCCGTGGCCGTGTTCCCGGAGCTGACGCTGTCGGGGTACTCCATCGAGGACATCGTCATGCAAGACCTCTTGCTCGACGACGTCAAAGCCGCCGTCGAGACCATCGTCGCGTCGTCCAGCGATCTGCTGCCCGTGCTGGTCGTCGGCGCGCCGCTGCGCTATCGGCATCGGATCTACAACACCGCGGTGATCATCCACCGCGGCGCGGTCCTCGGGGTGGTGCCGAAGTCGTACCTGCCCACCTACCGGGAGTTCTACGAGCGCCGCCAGATCGCCGCCGGAGACGACGAGCGCGGCACCATCCGGATCTGCGACGCCGAGGTTCCGTTCGGCCCGGACCTGTTGTTCGCCGCGTCGGACATCGCCGACTTCGTGCTGCACGTCGAAATCTGCGAGGACATGTTCGTGCCGATCCCGCCCAGTGCGGAGGCGGCGTTGGCGGGCGCGACGGTGCTGGCGAACCTGTCCGGCAGCCCCATCACCATCGGCCGGGCCGAGGACCGCTGCCTGTTGGCCCGCTCGGCATCGGCGCGGTGCCTGGCCGCCTACGTGTACGCGGCCGCGGGCGAGGGCGAATCGACCACCGACCTGGCGTGGGACGGGCAAACCATGGTGTGGGAGAACGGCGAACTGCTGTCCTCCTCCGAGCGCTTCCCCAAGGGCGAGCGACGCAGCGTGGCCGACGTCGACCTCGACCTGCTGCGCTCGGAACGGCTGCGCATGGGGACGTTCGACGACAACCGGCGCCACCATCGCGGGCCGGCCGAGTCGTTCCGGCGCATCGCTTTTCGGCTGGACCCGCCGGGCGGCGACATCGGACTGCGTCGCGACGTCGAGCGTTTCCCGTTCGTTCCCGCCAACCGCGAACGGCTGGAACAGGATTGCTACGAGGCCTACAACATTCAGGTTGCCGGGCTCGAGCAACGGTTGCGGGCCCTGGACTATCCGAAGATCGTCATCGGGATCTCCGGCGGCCTGGACTCGACGCACGCGCTGATCGTCGCGGCCCGCGCGATGGACCGGGAAGAGCGGCCGCGCAGCGACATCCTGGCGTTCACGCTGCCCGGCTTCGCGACCGGAGATCGGACCAAGCGCAACGCGATCGAGTTGTGCCGCGCGCTGGGTGTGACGTTCGAGGAGATCGACATCACCGAGACCGCGAAGCTGATGTTCGCCGAGATCGGCCACCCGTTCGGGCGCGGCGAGAAGGTCTACGACGTCACCTTCGAGAATGTCCAGGCCGGCCTGCGCACCGACTACCTGTTCCGGCTGGCCAACCAGCGCGGCGGCATCGTGCTCGGCACCGGTGACCTCTCCGAGCTGGCGCTGGGCTGGTCGACGTACGGGGTGGGCGACCAGATGTCGCACTACAACGTCAATGGCGGCGTCCCCAAGACGCTGATCCAGCACCTGATCCGCTGGGTCATCTCGTCCGGTCAGTTCGAATCCGACGTCACCGACGTGCTGCAGTCGGTGCTGGACACCGAGATCTCCCCGGAGCTCGTTCCGAGCGGCGAGGAGGAAGAGTTGCAGAGCAGCGAGGACAAGGTCGGCCCCTATGCGCTGCAGGACTTTTCACTCTTCCACGTGCTGCGCTTCGGCTTCCGGCCCTCGAAGATCGCGTTCCTGGCCTGGCACGCGTGGAGCGACCCCGACCGTGGCAACTGGCCGCCGGGATTCCCCGAGGAAAAGCGACCGACCTACTCGCTGAAGGAGATTCGGCACTGGCTGGGCGTTTTCGTGCAGCGGTTCTACTCGTTCAGTCAGTTCAAGCGCTCGGCGCTGCCCAACGGCCCGAAGGTGTCGCACGGCGGCTCGTTGTCGCCGCGCGGCGATTGGCGCGCCCCGTCGGACATGTCCGCCCGTATCTGGCTCGACGAGATCGAGCGGCAGATCCCCGAGGAATAGCGCGTTGCGGGCCCGCCCGGCAGCGCCGGACGGGCCCCGGGCGTCCGCTCACGCCCGCGCGCGGCGCCAGCCCTGGTACTGCAGCTCGGCGAACACCAGCGTGTAGGCGCCGGCCGCCAGGTTCAACGCGACGCCCGCCGAGGTCAGTGGGAAGACGTCGGTGAGCACCAGCACGACGGCGGCCACCGTGTACGCCACGTTGGCGATGATGACGGCCATGCCGGCGCGCAGGACCGACGGCCGCGCGGCGAGCGCGAACACGACCACGCCGTAACCGATCAGGAACGCGCCCATGGCGTACTCGAACGCCTTCGTCGTGCCCGAGAGCTCGGCGAGCCGGCCGGCCAGCGGGATACCGGCCAGACCGACCAGTCCGCTGATGGCGGCGTCGGCACGCATGGCAAGGCGAAGCAGCCCGTCGCGGGTGCCGGTGCGGTCAATCGTGGTGGCGGACATGATGTTCCTTTCGTCGATGGCTTGAACGCCTCCGACGCTGCCCGTTGACCACTGCCAGATCGACGCCAGACGCTGCCAACTGCTGCCAACCGCAGGTCAGGCCAGTGATTCGAGCGCCGCGTCGATGGCTTCGGCATCCGGCGCGCAGTCCCCGGCGCCGGCCACCAGCGTCGCCAGCGCGCCCGCGGCGCTGGCCCGCCGCAACGCCTGCAGCCGCTGGGCGGGCGTACCCGGGTTGGGTGGCCAGCTTCCGGCCAGCACTCCCGCGAACACGTCCCCGGCCCCGGTGGTGTCCACCGCCGTCACCGCGGGCGCGGGCACCACGAACTCGCCGTCGGCGCCCGCGTACCGCGCGCCGCGCGCGCCCAGCGTGGTGACCAGGTGGGCGGGTCGCCACGGCCACTCGCGGGCCTCGGCCTCGTTGGCGATCACCACATCGGCCAGGTCGGCAAGGTCGGACAACGAGCCCCGGTCCTGGCCGGCCGGCGAGGCGTTGACGATGACGACCGTCCCCGCCGCGCGAGCCTGCCGCGCCGCCTCCACCGCCGCCGCCACCGGAATTTCCAACTGCGTCAATAAGACGTCGCAGCCGGCGATGGCCGTTCGTGCGGCGGCGCCGTCCAGCGACAGCCGCCCATTGGCGCCCGGCGCGACCACGATGGTGTTCTCGGCGTCGGCGTCGACGACGACGATCGCCGTGCCGCTCGAACCGGGCACCTCGGCCGTGGCGTCCAATCCCACGCCGTTGTCCCGCAGGTGCGCGCGTAACCGTTCGGCGGCCGCGTCGTCGCCGACGGCCCCCACGAACTGCACCCGCGCGCCCGCCCGGGCCGCCGCCACCGCCTGATTGCCACCCTTGCCGCCCGGTGCGTAGGTCAACTCCGACGCCAGCACCGTCTCGCCGGGGCGCGGGAGCGCGTCGACGCGCAGCGACACGTCCATGTTGACGCTGCCGACCACGCAGACTCGTGGCATCAGCCGTTGCCCGGGCCAAAACGTTTGCGGTGACGCCGTTTTGGGGCGTGCGTCAGCATCCGCACTCCTCGCCCCGCCACGCCTCGACACCCTCCCGGACCGCGACGCCGGCGATCGCGAGCCCCACCACCGGGTCCACCCACCAGCCGCCCGGCCACACCGCGAGCACGACCAGCGTCAGCAACACCGCAGCGGATTGCGCGGCGCACAGATAGTTCTGGGTGCCCTCCCCGGCGGTGGCCCGCGAGTCCAGACGCCTGGCGAGCGTGCGCTTGGCCCAGCCCAGCAGGGGCATCAACACCAGCGCAACGGCGGTCAACACCATCCCGATCACCGTCGTTTCGGGGCGGGCCCCGGAAAGCAGGTTGCGGACCGATTCGAACGCGATGTAGGGCGCGATGAGCCAGAACGAAATGGCCACCCCGCGTTGCGCCCGCCGCTCGGAGGTCTCCGACAGCGTGCGTGAACCCGAGAACCGCCAGACGACGATCGCACTGGCCAGGCCCTCGACCGCGCTGCCGAGCGCCCAGCCGATCAGGGAGACGGATCCGGCGTTGAACCCTTGCCACAGGCCGAGGGCGCCCTCCGCGCACATCCAGAGCAGGCTCGCCCACGCGAGCCATCTCGCCCAGCGCGCCGCCCGTATCCATTCGGCGTCGCGCTTTGCATCCCGGACGGTTGTCAGGTCGGTGGCGCCGTGGCCGCAACCGTCCGCGCAGCCGTCGCTCATAGCGCAAGGATAAGTGCCCGCTGCCCGGGGAGTTAAGCGCCGTTCTTCCCGTCGAATGCTTTGCCGCAATCCCCCATATCTTGAGACGCGCGCGCTAATGTGCTGCGTGAGCGATGCTGCGTGTCCGAGGAAGGGCGAAGTCGAGTGACATCGAGCGAGCTGCAAGACGCTGAGCCGGCTTCGCAAACCGCACCGGCCCCCACCCCGGCGGAAACGCCTGGGACGCAGGAGGACGAGGCTCGCAAGCACCATAAGTTTCGCCGTCGCCGGCTTTTCCGCATCGGCATTCAATCCAAGCTCCTGCTGACGCTGCTGCTCTGCAGCATCCTGTCGATCGGGGTGATCGGCTTCATCGGGGCGTCGTCGGGCCGCAACGCCTTGCGCCAGGTCGAATCCGAGCGACTCATCGAGTTGCGCGAGTCGCAGGCGCGACAGGTGCAGTCGCTGTTCCGGGAGGTGACGAATTCGCTGATCGTCTACAGCGGCGGGTTCTCCATCGTGGAGGGCGCGGCGGCGTTCACCGAGGGTTTCGCGCAGTTGTCCAACGCGACGATCACGCCGGCCCAGCAGCAGGCGCTCGTCACCTACTACGACGAAAACATGATCCAGCCGATCAGGCGGATCACCGGCGACGAGCTCGATCGCAACGCGATCTTCCCGAGTTCCAATGCGCAGAAATATCTTCAGGCGCACTACACCGCGCCGTACCCGTTGGTCTCGGAGGCGCGAAAGGTCGACGACGCCGGCGACGGCAGCGCCTGGTCGGCGGCCAACGCCCGCTACGGCTTCTACATGCGCAACATCGTCACCCATTTCGAGTTCCCGGACGCGCTGTTGCTGGATATGCAGGGCAACGTCGTGTACTCGGTGAACAAGGGCCCGGACCTCGGCACCAACATCCTCACCGGCCCCTACCGGGAATCGAATCTGCGGGACGCGTATCAAAAAGCGCTGCGGTCCAACGACATCAACTTCGTCTGGATCACCGACTTCCAGCAATACCAGCCACAGCTGGACGCCCCAACGGCGTGGGCGGTGTCCCCGGTCGGGATGAACGGCAAGATCGACGGCGTCATGGCCCTGCCGCTGCCGATCTCGAAGATCAACCGGATCATGACCGCCGACAAGCGTTGGGAGGCCGCCGGCATGGGGCCGGCAACGGAGACCTACCTCGCCGGCCCCGACGGCCTGATGCGTTCCGACTCAAGGCTTTTCCTCGAGGACCCGGCCGAGTACCGGCGCGAGGCCGTGGCCGCGGGCACTCCGCCCGACGTCGTGGACGAAGCGATCCGCCTGGGCGGGACCACGCTGGTGCAGCCGGTCCAAACCGCGGGTCTCCATGCGGCCCAACGCGGACAATCCGGGGTCATCAGCGCCACCGACTACCAGGGCAACCGGGAGCTGGAGGCCTACGCGCCGCTGACGGTGCCGAACTCCGATCTGCACTGGTCGATCCTCGCGACGCGGGACAACTCGGACGCCTTCGCGCGCCTGGGCAGGTTCAGCAGGACGCTGGTGCTGGCGGTGGCGATCATGATCTTCGCCATCTGCGTCGCGTCGATGGTGTTGGCCCAGCTGATGTTGCGGCCGATCCGCCGGCTGCAGGCCGGCACCCAGAAGATCACCTCCGGGGATTACGAGGTCAGCATCCCGGTGACCACGCGTGACGAAATCGGTGACCTGACTGGGGCTTTCAACGAGATGAGCCGCAATCTGGCCATCAAGGAGGAGTTGCTCAACGAACAGCGCCGGGAGAACGACCGCCTGTTGCTTGCGCTGATGCCCGAGTCCGTCGTCCAGCGGTATCGCGAAGGTCAGGAGACCATCGCGCAGGAACACCAGGACGTGGCGATCATCTTCGCCGAAATCGTCGGGCTCGACGAGATCTCCGGGGATGTGTCGGGAGACGAATTGGTCGGCATTGTCGACGAACTGTTCCGGCAGTTCGATTCGGCGGCCGAATCCCTTGGCGTCGAGCGGATCCGCACCTTCCACAACGGCTACCTCGCCAGCTGCGGGGTGGTGACGCCGCGGCTGGACAGCATCCACCGCAGCGTCGACTTCGCCGTGGAGATGCGCCTGATCATCGAGCGGTTCAACAGCCAAACGGGTCACGAGTTGCGCCTTCGGGTGGGCATCAACACCGGCAACGTCATCAGCGGACTGGTCGGCCGATCCGGACTGGTCTACGACATGTGGGGCGCCGCGGTGAGCCTGGCCTACCAGATGCAGAGTGGCTCAAGCCAATCCGGCATCTACGTCACGTCGCAGGTGTACGAGGCGATGCGTGATGTCCGGCAGTTCGCGCCGGCCGGCACCATATCGGTCGGCGGAACCGACCAGCCGATCTACCGGCTGTCGGAGCGATAATGAACCTCTTCGGCTCATCGTGGTTCTACTGGGCCATCGGCGTCGCGATCGGATTCCCGGTCGCGTTGATCCTGCTGACCGAGTTGCACCGCACGCTGGTCCGCCGCAACAGCCACCTGGCCAGGCAAGTGAGCCTGCTGCGCAACTACCTGCTGCCGCTCGGTGCGCTGTTGCTGCTGCTCGTCAAGGCTTCGCAGGTGCCGGCCGGCCAGGGCTCGGTGCGGATCCTGACCACGGTGTTCGGCCTGCTGGTGCTGGTGCTGGTGCTGTCGGCGTTGAACGCGACCGTGTTCGAGGGTGCGCCCGCCGACAGTTGGCGCAAGCGACTGCCGGCCATCTTCCTCGACGTCGCCCGCTTCGGGGTCATCGGCGTTGGGCTGACCCTGATGCTGTCGGTCATCTGGGGCGTCCGGATCGCCGGTTTGTTCACCGCGCTGGGCGTCACGTCGGTGGTCATCGGCCTGATGCTGCAGAACTCCGTCGGGCAGATCGTGTCCGGCTTGTTCATGCTGTTCGAGCAGCCGTTCCGGATCGACGACTGGTTGGACACCGGCACGGTGCGCGGGCGCGTCGTCGAAGTCAACTGGCGCGCCGTGCACATCGACACCGGCAACGGCATCCGCATCATGCCCAACTCGATGCTGGCCAGCACCTCGTTCACCAACCTCAGTCGCCCCTCGCGCGCGTACGACTGCGCGGTCACAACGAAGTTCGCGGCGGGCGATTCGCCGGACAAGGTGTGCGCGATGTTGACCCGGGTCGCCGCCGCGCTACCGGCCCGCAGACCCGAAGTGCCGCCGAGCACCGTGGCCCTCGGCGGCGCCCAATACCGCACGACGATCCGGCTGGTGTCGCCCGCCGACGCCGAGGCGACCGAGGCCACCTTCCTGCGCTGGGTCTGGTACGCCGCGCGCCGGGCGCGCCTGCGCCTGGACGGCACCGAGGACAACTTCTCCACCAAGCGACGGGTGGAGAAGGCGTTGCGCACAGTGGTGGCGCCGGCGTTGCGGCTGAGCCACATCGATCAGCAGTCGCTGGTGCCGTACGCGAAACTCGTCCGCTACGGTGCCGACGAGATCCTCGAGTACGCCGGTCAGGTGTCGTCGGGAATGACCTTTCTGGTGGCCGGCCGGGTCCGGCTGACCGCGAGGACCGAAGACGGGTCGATGGTGCCGGTCACCATCCTGGACGAGGGGTCGTTCCTCGGCCTGACCGCGCTGACCCGCCAGCCCAACCTCGCCGGCGCCTACGCGCTGGACGAGGTGACCGCCCTGCAGATAGATCGGGAGCACCTGGAGCATCTGGTGATGCGAAAACCGTTGCTGCTTCAAGACTTAGGCCGGCTGATCGACGAGCGGCAAGCCAAGGTTCGTCAGGTCAGTGGGCGCGAGCGGCTCGGACCGGCCCGCGCCGAGGCGCAGGATTCCGCCAAGCCGCTGCGCTGAGGAGAACGCGGGTGCCGCGTCCGGCCCCGGCGTTACGCGCCGAGCGCATGCCGTAAATACCCGGGCCGCCGCACCTGGCCGGTTGTGGCCCGATACCCTGGTTCAATGAGTCTGCAAGCACCATCGCTGCCTGACTTGCGCCGGGAGGTCCACAACGCCGCGCGGCGTGCCCGGGTCGCCTCCCGCGTCCTCGCGTTGTTGCCGACGGTCGCCAAGGACCAGGCGCTGCGGTCCGCGGCCGACGCGATTGCCGCCCACACCGACTTGATCCTGTCGGCCAACGCCGAGGATCTCAGCGCCGCCGAAGCCGCGGGCACACCGACCGCGATGCTCGACCGGTTGGCGCTGGACGCCAAGCGGGTCGATGCAATCGCCGCGGGGCTGCGGCAGGTCGCCGGTCTGCCCGACCCGGTCGGGGAGGTGCTGCGCGGCTACACCTTGCCCAACGGTTTGCATCTGCGGCAGCAGCGCGTGCCCCTCGGCGTGGTGGGCATGATCTACGAAGGCCGGCCCAACGTCACCGTGGACGCCTTCGGTCTGGCGCTCAAGTCCGGCAACGCGGTGTTGTTGCGCGGAAGTTCTTCGGCGGCCCGGTCGAACCAGGCGCTGGTGCAGGTGCTGCGTGCCTCACTGGTCAGCGAGGACCTGCCTGCCGACGCGGTGCAATTGCTCTCGGCCGAGGACCGCGCCACGGTGACACACCTGATCCAGGCCCGCGGTTTGGTCGACGTGGTGATCCCGCGTGGGGGAGCGAGCCTGATCAACGCGGTGGTCCGCGACGCGCAGGTGCCCACCATCGAGACCGGGGTCGGCAACTGCCACGTGTACGTGCACGAAGGGGCCGATCTGGAGCTCGCGGAGCGAATCCTGCTGAATTCCAAGACCCGTCGGCCCAGCGTCTGCAACGCCGCCGAGACGCTGTTGGTCGACGCCGCGATCGCCAAGAAAGCGCTGCCCCGGCTGCTCAGCGCCCTGCAGGACGCCGGAGTGACCGTGCACGGCGGGTTTTCGGCGGACGCCGCGGAGGACGACCTGCGCCGCGAGTACCTGTCGATGGACATCGCGGTCGCGGTGGTCGACGGCATCGACGCCGCGATCGCCCACATCAACGAGTACGGCACCGGGCACACCGAGGCCATCGTCACCAGCAATATGGCTGCGGCGCAACGGTTTAGCGACGGTGTGGACGCCGCCGCGGTGATGATCAACGCGTCGACGGCGTTCACCGACGGCGAGCAGTTCGGTTTCGGCGCCGAAATCGGCATCTCCACCCAGAAATTGCATGCGCGCGGTCCGATGGGGCTGCCGGAGCTGACCTCGACCAAGTGGATCGCGTGGGGTGACGGGCAAGTCCGCCCCGCCTGACTTCCGTGTTTTAGGAGAACTGAGATAGTGAGCGTGCCCGCCCGGCCCAAGCCGTTGTTCGCCGACATCGACGACGTATCGCGGCGGTTGGCCGAGACCGGTTATCTGCCGGACACCGCCACCGCGACGGCGGTGTTCCTGGCCGACCGGCTGGGCAAGCCGTTGCTGGTGGAGGGCCCGGCCGGCGTCGGCAAGACGGAGCTGGCCCGCGCCGTCGCCCAGGCCACCGACTCCGGGCTGGTCCGCCTGCAGTGCTACGAGGGGGTCGACGAGGCGCGCGCGTTGTACGAGTGGAACCACGCCAAGCAGATACTCCGTATTCAGGCCGGCTCCGGGGACTGGGACCAGACCAAGGACGACGTGTTCAGCGAGGAGTTCCTGCTGCAGCGCCCACTGCTGACCGCCATCCGGCGCACCGAACCCACGGTGCTGCTGATCGACGAGACCGACAAGGCGGACATCGAAATCGAGGGCCTGCTGCTCGAGGTGCTGTCCGACTTCGCGGTGACCGTTCCCGAACTGGGCACCATCACGGCCGAGCGGACGCCGTTCGTGGTGTTGACCTCCAATGCCACCCGCGAACTGTCCGAGGCCCTCAAGCGTCGATGCCTGTTCTTGCACATCGACTTTCCCAGCCCCGAGCTGGAACGTCGGATCCTGTTGTCGCGGGTGCCCGAACTGCCGCAGCACCTCGCCGAGGAACTGGTGCGCATCATCGGGGTGTTGCGCGGCATGCAGCTCAAGAAGGTGCCGTCCATCGCCGAGACGATCGACTGGGGCCGCACGCTGCTGGCGCTGGGCCTGGACACCATCGACGACGCCGTCGTCGCCGCCACGTTGGGCGTCGTCCTCAAACATCAGTCCGATCAGCAGCGCGCAAGCGGCGAGCTCCGGTTGAATTAGGAACGCATCGATGGCCGCCCGCCGCATCCGACCCACCCGGCCGCTCGCCCCGCACGGGCTGCCCGGCCACCTGGTGGGTTTCGTGGAAGCGCTTCGCGGAGTGGGCATTTCGGTGGGGCCGTCCGAGACCGTGGACGCCGGCCGGGTGATGGCCACCCTGGGTCTGGGCGATCGTGAGGTGCTGCGCGAGGGCCTCGCGTGCGCGGTGCTGCGCCGCCCCGAACACCGCGACACCTACGACGCCATGTTCGACCTGTGGTTCCCCGCGGCGCTGGGCGCGCGCGCGACGGTCACCGGCGAGGAAGGCGACGGGACCCCGGGCGACGACTGGTTGCCGCCCGACGACGTCGAGGCCATGCGCCAGATGCTGCTGGATCTGCTCAACGAGAACCCCGACCTGGCCGACATGGACGAGCGGCTGGTCGCCATGGTCGCGCGGATCGTGGAGGCCTACGGCAAATACAGCTCCAGCCGCGGGCCGTCGTTCTCCTCCTACCAGGCGCTCAAGGCGATGGCCCTGGACGAGCTGGAGGGCAAGCTGCTGGCTGGACTGCTCGCCCCATACGGCGACGAGCCAACTCCCACCCAGGAGCAGATCGCCAAAGCGCTTGCCGCGCAGCGGATCACCCAGCTGCGCAAGATGGTCGACGCCGAGACGAAACGGCGAACCGCCGAACAGCTGGGCCGCGACCACGTCCAGATGTACGGCATTCCACAGCTTTCCGAAAACGTCGAGTTTTTGCGGGCATCCGGCGAACAGCTGCGCCAGATGCAACGGGTGGTCGCCCCGCTGGCCCGCACCCTGGCCACCCGGCTGGCGGCGCGGCGCCGGCGCAGCCGCGCCGGGGTGATCGACCTGCGCAAGACGCTGCGCAAGTCGATGTCCACCGGCGGCGTGCCGATCGACGTGGTGCTGGCCAAACCGCGGCCGGCGCGGCCCGAACTGGTGGTGCTGTGCGACGTGTCCGGCTCGGTCGCCGGTTTCAGCCACTTCACCCTGCTGCTGGTACACGCTTTGCGCCAACAGTTCTCGCGGGTCCGGGTGTTCGCGTTCATCGACACCACCGACGAGGTGACCCACATGTTCGGGCCGGAGGCCGATCTGGCCGTGGCGATCCAGCGGATCACCCGGGAGGCCGGCGTGTTCAGCCGTGACGGGCATTCCGACTACGGCAACGCCTTCGCGTCGTTCGTGCAGGCGTTCCCCAACGTGCTGTCGCCGCGCAGCTCGCTGCTGGTGCTCGGCGACGGCCGCACCAACTACCGCAATCCGGAGACCGAGCTGCTGTCCCACATGGTGACCGCGAGCCGGCACGCGCACTGGCTCAATCCCGAGCCCAGGCATCTGTGGGGCAGCGGCGACTCTGCGGTGCCGCGCTACCAGGAGGTCATCACGATGCACGAATGCCGGTCGGCCAAGCAGCTGGCCGCGGTGATCGACCAGTTGCTGCCGGTGTAAGGGCGGTTCCCGCGTCACGTCAGCGTGCGGGTGCTTTTCCCCGGGCCGCTGTGGCCGCTGTGACGAAATCGGGCCGGATCGCCGCCTCAAGTAAGCTGGCAAACCGTGCAAAAGCAGCTTCGCAGGCTCGGCGTGATGGGTGGGACGTTCGATCCCATCCATTACGGGCACCTGGTTGCCGCCAGCGAGGTCGCCGACCTGTTCGACCTCGACGAAGTCGTGTTCGTGCCCAGCGGTCAGCCCTGGCAGAAGGATCGTGAGGTCTCCGCCGCGGAGGACCGGTATCTGATGACGGTGATCGCCACCGCCTCCAACCCCCGCTTCTCGGTGAGCCGGGTCGACATCGACCGCGCCGGGCCCACCTACACCAAGGACACGCTGCGGGATCTGCAGGCCCTGAACCCGGATTCGCAGCTGTACTTCATCACCGGCGCCGACGCGCTCGCTTCCATCCTGTCGTGGCAGGGCTGGGCGGAGATGTTCGAGTTGGCGCGGTTCGTCGGCGTCAGCCGGCCCGGATACGAGCTGCGGCGCGAACACATCACCGGCGTGCTGGGCGAGCTGGAAGACGATGTGCTGACGCTGGTCGAGATTCCGGCGCTGGCGATCTCGTCGACCGATTGCCGCCTGCGTGCCGAACAGCGTCGGCCCCTGTGGTACCTGATGCCCGACGGTGTCGTCCAATACGTCTCCAAGCGCCGCCTGTATCGCGCCGCCGAACCATCGAAGGACACCGTGAGCCGATCGAGCCTGCCCGCCGGGAACAACCCATGACCGCCACCCCGGAAGCCATCGACATGGCGACGGTGGCCGCCGGCGCGGCCGCCTCGAAGTTGGCCGACGACGTCGTCGTGATCGACGTGTCGGGTCAGCTGGTCATCACCGACTGCTTCGTCATCGCGTCGGCGTCCAACGAACGACAGGTCAACGCCATCGTCGACGAGGTCGAGGAGAAGATGCGCAGGGCGGGCTACAAGCCGGCCCGACGGGAGGGCACCCGGGAGGGCCGCTGGACGCTGCTGGACTACCGCGACATCGTCGTGCACATCCAGCACCAGGACGACCGCGACTTCTACGCCCTGGACCGGTTGTGGGGCGATTGCCCGGTGGTGCCCGTGGATTTGGCCGAGGGCCCCGAGGATTCAGCGGACGCGCAATGACCATTCGTCGCCTGATCATGTTGCGGCACGGGCAAACCGAGTTCAACGCCGGCAGCCGGATGCAGGGCCAACTGGATTCCGAACTCAGCGAGCTCGGGCGGGCCCAGGCGATCGCCGCCGCCGAGGTGCTCGGCAAGCTGCAGCCGCTGCTGATCGTGTCGTCGGACCTGCACCGCGCCTACGACACCGCCGTGCGGCTGGGGGAGCGGACCGGCCTGCCGATCCGGGTCGACCAGCGGTTGCGCGAGACCCATCTCGGGGACTGGCAGGGGTTGACCCACACCGAGGTCGACGCCCAGGCCCCCGGTGCCCGGCTGGCCTGGCGCGAGGACGCCACCTGGGCGCCGCATGGCGGCGAAAGCCGCGTCGACGTGGCCGCCCGCAGCGTGCCCTTGGTTGCCGAATTGGTCTCCGGCGAACCGGAATGGGGCGACCCCCAGCACGCCGACAGGCCGGTGGTGCTGGTGGCCCACGGCGGCCTGATCGCCGCGCTGTCGGCCGCGCTGCTGAAGCTCCCGGTCGCCAACTGGCCGGTGCTGGGCGGCATGGGCAATGCCAGCTGGGTGCAGCTTTCCGGCCATTCCGACGACGACGCGGCGGGTTTCGACGGCATCCGCTGGCGCCTCGACGTGTGGAACGCTTCGGCGCAGGTGTCCAACGATGTCCTCTGACGCCCGGCCCACGCTGCTGATCTTCGCCGATTCGCTGGCCTACTACGGGCCCACCGGCGGCCTGCCCGCCGACGACCCCCGCATCTGGCCGAATATCGTTGCCGCCCAACTGGGTTGGGACGTCGAACTCATCGGACGCATCGGCTGGACGTGCCGCGACATCTGGTGGGCGGCGACCCAGGACCCGCGCGCCTGGGCGGCGCTGCCCCGGGCGGGCGCCGTCATTTTCGCCACCGGCGGCATGGATTCGCTGCCGTCGGTGTTGCCGACCGCGTTGCGTGAGCTGATCCGCTACGTGCGCCCGCCGTGGTTGCGGCGCTGGGTCCGCGACGGATACGGCTGGCTGCAACCCCGGCTCTCGCCGGTGGCCCGGTCCGCGCTGCCGCCGCACCTCAGCGTCGAATACCTCGAACAGACGCGCGGGGCAATCGATTTCAACCGCCCCGGCATCCCGATCGTCGCGTCGCTGCCGTCGGTGCACATCGCCGACACGTACGGCCGGGCCCACCATGGCCGCGCGGGGACCGCGGCCGCGATCACCGAGTGGGCGCAAAGCCACGACGTTCCCCTGGTGGATCTCAAAGCCGCTGTCGCCGAACAGATCATGTCCGAGCGGGGAAATCCCGACGGCATCCACTGGAATTTCGAAGCCCATCAGGCGGTCGCGGAGCTGATGCTCAAGGCGTTGGCTGAGGCTGGCGTCGCGACCGGCAAGCCACCGGCATGACCGTCGTGGTGGTGACCGACGCGTCGGCGCGCCTGCCGGCCGACCTGCTGGACCGGTGGGCGATACGTGTTGTGCCGCTGCACATTCTGCTCGACGGAGTCGATCTGCGCGATGGTGTGGACGAGGTCCCCGACGACGTCTACAAGCGCCACGCCACCACCGCGGCGGCCACGCCGGCCGAACTCGCCGACGCCTATCAGCAGGCACTGGCCGACAGTGGCGGGGACGGCGTGGTGGCGGTGCACATATCATCCGGGTTGTCGGGGACGTGCGGCGCCGCCGAACGGACCGCCGCCGACCTGGACCCCCGCGTGCGGGTGGTCGACTCGAAGACGACCGCGATGGGCACCGGCTTCGCGGCGGTGGCCGCCGCGCGGGCCGCGGCCGCCGGCGGCGACCTCGACGCGGTCGCCGAGGGGGCGACCGTGGCCGCCCGGCATAGCCACGCGTTCATGGTCGTGCACCGGCTGGATAACCTGCGCCGCAGCGGGCGGATCGGCGGGGCCACCGCGTGGCTGGGCACCGCGCTGTCGCTCAAGCCGGTGCTGCGCATCGATGACGGCAAACTCGTTCTGGCGCAACGGGTGCGCACCGTCAGTCACGCGACGGAGGCGATGGTCGACCGGGCCTGCGAGGTGGCCGGCGACAGCGCGTGCGCGCTGGCGGTGCATCACGTCGCCAACCCGGACGGCGCCAAGGAGGTGACGGCGACGCTGGCGCGGCGGTTACCCGCGTGCGAGCCGGCGATCATCACACCGTTGGGGCCGGTGCTGGCGTTGCACGTCGGCGCCGGAGCCGTCGCGGTGGTCGTGCAGCCGCCGACTTAAGCCGGCACCGCGCGCCGCGCGTTGTCCCCCCGCGGATGCACCACCTGCGGCCACCAGAACCACCGGCCCAGCAGCGTCGCGATCGACGGCATCAACAGCGTGCGCACGACGAGCGTGTCGAGCAGCAGACCGATGCACACCGTCGAGCCGAACTGTCCCAGCACCCGCAAGTCACTGCCCAACATGGCAGCCATGGTGAACGCGAACACCAGACCCGCCGCGGTCACCACCCCGCCGGTACCCGCCATAGATCGGATGATTCCCGTCTTGAGGCCGGCATGGATCTCTTCTTTGAACCGTGAGACCAGCAGCAGGTTGTAGTCGGATCCGACCGCCAGCAGGATGATCACGGACAGCGCCATCACGATCCAGTGGATCCTGATCCCGAACAGGTCCTGCCAAATCAGCACGGACAGACCGAACGACGCCGCGATCGAGCTGGCCGCGGTGCCGACGATCACCAGCGCCGCCACCACGGAACGGGTGAGCAGCAGCATGATCATGAAGATCAGCGTCAGGGCGGACACCACGGCGATCATCAGGTCGTACTTCTCGCCGTCGGCCATGTCCTTGAACGTCGCGGCGGTTCCGCCGAGGTAGACCCGGGCGTCGGACAGCGACGATTGCTTGAGACCCTCCTGCGCGGCGGTGCGTTCGGCGTCGACTTGCGCAATGCCCTCCGGCGACATCGGATCACCCTGATGCGTGATGAAGAACCGCGCCGATTTACCGTCCGGCGACAAGAACATTCGAAGGCCGGTCTGGAAGTCCGGGTTGTCGAAGGCCTCGGGCGGCAGGTAGAAGAAGTCGTCGTTCTTCGATGCGTCGAAGCTTTGACCCATCACGATCGCGGTGTTGCTCATCGCTTCCATCTGGTCGATCATCGCCTTGAACGTCTGATACAGGGTCAAGGTGATGCCCCGGGTCGTCTTCAGCGTGTTGATCAGCGTCGGAAACAACTCGGTCAGGTCGCGGGATGCTTTCGCGGTGTGCTCGATATCGGTTGTCAGGTAATGGAATTGCTCGGCGAGCTGATCGAATCCGTCGAACGTGTCGAACAGCGACCGCAACCCGATGCACAACGGAATGTCGTAGCAGTGCCGCTCCCAGTAGAAGTAGGAGCGCACGGGCCGGAAGGTGTCATCGAAATCCGCGATGTGGTCGCGCAGGGTATCGGTGATCTGCGACGTCACGGCCGTGGTCTTGGCGCTGTCCTCGGCGGCGTTGGCCAGGTCTTTGGACACCTCGTACTGGCGCTGCGTCGTCTCGATCTGGGTCTGCAGGTCGTCGGCCATCCGCAGGATGTCGGCGATGCGTTCCTTGAGGAAGCCCATGTTCTGCATCGTCGTCTGGCTTTGGATGCTGTTCTGGAACGGAATCGAGCTGTGCTGAATCGGGATGCCCAGCGGCCGGGTGATGTCCTGAACCATGGCGATGCCGAGCGTGCGCATCTCGTTCTTGGCGACCCGGTCCAAAACCAGCATGTCGGCCGGGTTCCGCATGTCGTGGTCGGATTCGACCATCAACAGGTCGGGGTTCATCCGTGCCTCCGAGAAATGCCGGTTCGCGGCCTCTTGTCCTTGATTGGACGGCGCGGACAACGGCAGGTAATGGCGGTCGTTGTAGCTCGTGTGAAAGCTCGGCAGGGCGATCATGCCGACCAGCACGACCGCGGCGCTCACGGCCAAAACCGGTGCCGGCCAACGTACTACGGCGGTACCCACCCGGCGCCACAGCCGGCCACGCTTGGCCTGCCTCTCGAACAGGTGGAAGCGGCTGCCGACGAAGACCACCGCGGGCCCCAGCGTGACGCCGGCCAGCACCACGACGATCATGCCGATCGCCACGGGCGCGCCCATGGTGTTGAACCACGGTAGCCGCGAAAAACTGAGGCAATAGGTCGCGCCCGCAATCGTCAGGCCCGAACCCAAGACGACCGGGGCGACGCCCCTGAAGGTGGTGTAGTACGCCGTTTCTCGGTCTTCGCCCGCGGCCAACGCCTCCTGATAGCGGCCGATCAGGAAGATGCCGTAGTCCGTCCCGGCGGCGATCGCCAACATGGTGAGGATGTTGGCGGCGAAGGTGGTGAGCCCGAATGCGTTGTGGTACGCCAGAACCGCGACGACCCCCCGCGAACACGCCAGCGCGACAAAGGTCATGAACAGCTGCACCAGCGTGGTGACGATGGACCGGTACACCAGCAGCAACATGATCGCGATGGCGCCCAGCGTGAACAGCGTGATCTTGGCCAGGCTGGCGTTACCGATGATGTGCATATCGTCGGACAGCGCGGCAGGGCCCGTGACGTAGGCCTTCACGCCGGGCGGCGCCTTGTTCTCCTCGATCACCTTGCGGACGGAATCCACGGACTCGTTGGCCAGCGTGGTGCCCTGGTTGCCGGCGAGGTTCACCTGCACATAGGCGCTCTTGGCGTCGGCGCTCTGCGCACCCGCAGCCGTCAGCCGGTCGCCCCAGAAGTCCTGAATGTGCTGAATGTGCTTGGGATCTCCGCGGAGTTGCCGAATCAGCTTGTCGTAGTACTGGTGCGCGTCGGGGCCGAGCGGTTGCTGGCCCTCCAACACGATCATCACCGTGCTGTTGGAGTCGAATTCGTGGAAATTGTGGCCCAGGCGCATCATCGCCTTCATCGACGGCGCGTCCAGCGGTGTCATCGGCGCCGAGTGGGCCTCACCGACTTTTTCCAGTGTCGGAACGATGACGTTCACGAGGACCGTCACGAACAACCAGACCAAGATGATCGGCACCGCGAAGATGCGGATCGCATGCGGCAGGTACGGGCGGTGGCCCCGCTCGGCCTTGGACAGGCCCTTGCTGTTGATTGGGCCGGTGTCGGCCGCGCTCAGGTCGCGTTGGGTTTCGTTGCTCGCGTTGCTCATGCGGACTTCACCAGGCAGAAGGTCTGCGCGTTGTGGCCGTCGGAATTCCGCTGTTCGCGCACCACGCCGTCCACCGTGATCTTGCAGCTGATCTCACCGCTGTCGCTCTGCGCCATGATGTTGGCGCTGACCGACGGCAAGGTGGTCGAGATGGTGGTCGACCACGGCAGCGGCGCGGCGTTCACCTGATGGGTGTTGGCGTTCTCGTCCCAGTAGTTGATGTTGGCGGTGGCCCCGGGGGGCCCGGTGATTTCGTAGACGACGACCTTCGGGTTGAACTGCACGATTTCGATCCCCTTGCCGGCGTTCGCGTTGAGGTCTTGCGAGCCGAAAATCCTGTGGAGCCGCGACACGATCAACGCCGAAACGGCCAGGACGACCACCAAAACCAGGGGTATCCACGCCCGCTTGAGCACACGGGTCACGGTGGGAGTACGTGGACCCGAGTCTGGACCAGCCACCGCCTGACCGCCTTCCGCTTGCCCGCCGTCCGGGCATTGCCGCAAAGCTCACCTATGTCGTCGACGACACCGCTGTCTTGTCGACTATTTGCTCAGCTAAGCACTCTAAACCTTAGTGCACGCAAGCGTTCCTCCGGGGCCCTTCGATGTGGTGAACGGCATACGCGCCTACCCCGCCACGCGGCCGGTGACCGGCGGTAAGTCGGCGAGGGTGACGATTCCGGGCTCGGCGGCCACCACGGCCGGGACCGCGTTGGTGACCGGCATCGCGGTGTAGATCATGCCCAAGCCCATGAACCCCGGTTCGGTCCAATCCTTGGGCGGCAGGCAGTGCAGGACCGTGCGCATGTTGGGCAGCCCGAACACCTGGATGACGTGGCCGTGCTCCAGCGGTTTGGGCGGCGTCACGTGACTGCCCATGGTCCAGTTGAACCCGACGCTGACCACGTTGCGGTCGCCCACCCAACCCCGGTGGTAGCCATAGACTCCGCCGACGGTTCCCGCGGGGATGGTCATGAAGCCCAGATCGGAATCGCCGGTGGCGGCGGTGAAGGTCACGTCGAAGGTCATCCGGTCCAGCTTCGCCCCGATCGCGTCGGCCATCATGGCGGCCGATTCGGCGAAGACCTCGCTTTCGCGGCGCACGCTTTCCGCCAGGCCAGGCGTATCGGGATCCTGCGAAAAGCCCATCGCCGTCTGGGTTTCCGCCGATTCGTAGGTCGAGCAATCCACGGATTCGGTGATGCGGATCTCGTCGACGCGTTCACACGCGCCGGACAGCACCATGCCGACCATGTTCGTCATGCCCGGGTGCGCCCCGCTGCCGAAGATCGTCGAACCGCCTCGCTTGCAGGCGTCCGCGATGCGTTCGCGGTCCTCGGGCGTCTGCTTGCCCCCGGTGATCCAGGCCGCGCTGGAGCACACGTTGACACCCGATTCCAGCAGCCGCACCAACTCATCTACGTTGGGCCACAACGGGTTATAGCAACACGCGTCGGGGCCCAGGGCGAGCAGCGCGTCGATGTCGTTGGTCGCCCGCACGCCGGTCGGCTCCGGCCAGCCGGCCAGTTCGGCGGCGTCCACCCCGACCTTGTCCGCCCCGTGCGCGTACACCCCGACCAGCTCCATGTCCGGCCTGCCGATGATCGCGTGCAGCGAACGCCGCCCGATGTTTCCGGTGGTCCACTGGATCACCTTGAGCGGGCGGTCCATCGGGGGCTTGCTCATCGCGTCTCCTTTGACGGGTGGGGGATTCAGTCGCTGATATCGAAGCCGGCAATGACCTTGGTCGGGCGCAGCCGCACCACCAGTTCACCGGGGACGGCGTTGCGGCGGCCGAACTCCTCGGCGCGCTCGGCGCCCATGTACCGCGCCCCGGTCCGCGTCGCCACGTCCAGCACGTCGGCCGGCTCCTCGCCGAGCGCGACGACCCCCTGCACCTGAACGAACGAATACGGCGGATGGGGATCGTCGACGCAGATCACCGTTCGCGGATCACGGGCCAGGGCACGGCCTTTCGACGTGTCCCGGCCGGTGGTGAAGGCCAGCTGGTCGCCGTCGACCACGAACCACACCGGCGCCACCAGTGGCCGCCCGTCGGCCGCGGCGTAGCCCAGCATCCCGGTGCGGGTGCCCGCTGACAGGAACTCGACGACTCTTTGCGAGAGCTTGGCGGGCTCGGCCATCGGCTATAGCCGGGCCAGGTCGTAGTCGCCCAGGTGGTCGATAAGGTTGTGCAAGTGGTCGCCGGAGGTGCCCAGGGTGTGCTCGATCGCGGTGAGCCGGGCCGCATAGTGCGCAACCGGATATTCCGCGGTCACCCCGATCCCGCCGTGCAGCTGGATCGACTCCTGCGCGATGTGCCGGCCCGAGCGGCCGATCTGCAGCTTGGCGCGCGACGCGATCAGCGGGTCGAGGTTGCCGTCCGCGATGGACATCGACGCGTACAGGCTCATGCTGCGCGCCAATTCCAGCGACACGTACATGTCGGCCGCGCGCTGGGTGAGCGCCTGAAACTTGTTCAGCGTGACGCCGAACTGCTTGCGGCTCTTCAGGTAATCGGTGGTCAGCCGCAGCGCCTCCTCCATCGCCCCGAGGGCCTCGGCGCACAGCCCCGCCTGGATGCGGATGACGGCGTCGCGGATGGCCGCCGACGCGTCGACCGCCTCGCCCAAGGGTTCGGCGGGAGCGGCGTCCAAGTCGATCTGCGCGCCGCGCTGCCCGTCGAACGTCCGGTAGGGGTGCCGGGTCGCCGCGTTCGCGTCGACCAGGAACAGGCCGGTGCCGCCGTCGGGCAAGGCGGCGCTCACCACCAACGTGTCGGCGCAGTCACCGGCCAGCACCGGGTTCTTGCTGCCGGTCAACGCCCACGAATCTCCTTGCCGCACAGCCTTGGTGGTCACGCCCTCGGTCGCCTTGCGGTGGCCGGGCTCCAGGTGGGCGAAGGCCAGCAGGCGCTGGCCGCCGGCGACCTCGTCGAGCTGTTCCTTCTGGGCGTCGGTACCCAGCTCGGCGATCAGCGCACCCGGCGCCAGCGCGGCGTGCAGGATCGGTTCGGGGGCCAGCCGGCGCCCCGCCTCGGCGAGCACCACCATGATCTCGATCTGGCCCGCCTCGTCCGGGTCGAAGCCGAGGCCGAGGATTCCGGTGTCGGCGAGCTGGCTCCACACCTCGCGGCTCCAGCCCAGATCGGTGCCGATGACCTTGTTGCGGCTCTCCGGGTCGTAGCTGCGCGACAGCAGCTCGCGGGTGGTGTCGCGGAGCAGGGTCTGCTCGTCGGTCAACTGAAAGTCCATGGCAGCCTCACAATCCCAGGATGGTCGACGAGATGATGTTGCGCTGAACCTCGTTGCTGCCGCCGTAGATCGACGTCTTGCGGTAGTTGAGGTAGTGCGGCGCACTGTGTTGCGCCCAGTCCGGGGACGCGATGCCCTTGCCGTCGGCGGGCAGGGCGTCGGGCCCCGCCACCTCGACGAGCAGCTCGGTGGCCACCTGCTGCAGCTGGCTGCCGCGGAGTTTGAGCACCGACGACGCCGGGTTGGGCTGGCCGTTCGCGGAATCGGTGACCACCCGCGACTGCGTGAGTTCCAGTGCCAGCAGCTCGTTTTCGGCCTCGGCCAGCCGGGCGGCGAACAGAGGATCGGCGAGCAGCCCGGTCTCGGCGGCGTGCCTCTTCACCTCGGCGAGGCGCACCTTGGTCCGACCCACACCGGCGATGCCGGTGCGCTCGTTGCCCAACAGGAACTTCGCGTACGTCCAGCCCTTGTTTTCTTCTCCGACAAGCTGATTGGCGGGCACGCGGACGTCTTCGAAGAAGATCTCGTTCACCTCGTGGCCACCGTCGATGGTCTTGATGGGCCGCAGGGTGATGCCCGGCGTGTTCATGTCGAAGAGCAGGAACGAGATGCCGGCCTGACGCTTGGGCGCCTGCGGGTCGGTGCGTACCAGGCAGAAGATCCAGTCCGCGTACTGGCCCAACGTGGTCCAGGTTTTCTGGCCGTTGACGACGTAGCTGTCACCGTCGCGGACCGCGGTGGTGCGCAGCGACGCCAGGTCCGAACCGGCCTCCGGCTCGGAGAACCCCTGGCACCACCAGATGTCGAGGCTGGCGGTCGGCGGCAGGAAGCGTTGTTTGATCTCCTCCGAACCGAATTCGGCGATCACCGGCCCCACCATTTTGGTGTTGAAGTTCAGCGGCTCGGGGACGCACGCCAGTTGCATCTCGTCGGCCCAGATCTGGTGCTGGGTGGCCGTCCAATCCTTACCGCCCCATTCGACCGGCCAGTTCGGCACCGCCAGACCGTGCTCGTGCAGGATCTTGTGGCTGGTGACGATGTCGTCGTGGTTCACCTCCGCCGAGCCCCGGCGCACCCGATCGCGCACCTCTTCGGGAATCTTGGTGGTGTAGATGGTGCGAAGTTCGTCGCGGAACGCGGCTTCCTCCGGTGTGAGCGCCAGTTGCACGGCGGCCTCCTGTCTCTGGGGTGAACGTGGCTACCAGCTGGCTGGCGATGCGTTCGTGGTTCCATATTGACCCATCCCGCGGAGCGGTTGTGCACAGCCTCGGTTTAATCCCCAGTGGGCGCCGCGGCGCGGCCGGGACCGGCCGATCCGGCGGCCGGCGCGCCTACGGTCGCGGCATGCGAATCGAACTTCCCGGCGAGCGTCTGCAGCGGCGGCTCGGTGCCGAACCGGACACCGAGGCCGACGGTGCGGGGGCGGCGTCACTACAGGACGCCGCGGACGAGGACCAGAATTCGCTGCTGCCGCGCTGGCTGCCCGACGCAGCCCGGGATCGGGGCTGGGCGGCCAGGCTGCGCGCCGACCCGGGACGCGCGGGTGCCATCGGGCTGGCGATCGTGGCCGCGCTGGCCGTCCTCGTCACGGTGTTCACGCTGCTGCACGACCGGCCGGCGCCGGTGATGTCAGCCAAACTGCCGCCGGTGGACAAGGCGGCGACGGCCGGCCCCAAATCCTCGGCGAGCCCCAGCCCGGGCCCGGACCGGCCCGTGGTGGTGAGCGTGGTGGGTCTGGTGCACACCCCCGGCTTGGTCACCCTGGCGCCCGGCGCGCGGGTCGCCGACGCGCTGCAGGCCGCGGGGGGTGCGGTGAACGGGGCGGACACCATCGGGCTGAACATGGCGCGCCCGCTCGGCGACGGCGAGCAGATCGTCGTCGGACTGGCTCCCGTGCCCGGGCAGCCGGCGGCGTTGGGGAGTTCGGTGGCGTCCGCGTCGACGCCGACGTCGAAGCGGGCGCCGCCGCGGTCTGCAACGGCCCGGCCGAAGCCGGGCGAGGTGCTCGACCTCAACACCGCGACCGCCGAGGACCTGGACGCCCTGCCCGGTGTCGGACCCGTCACGGCCGCCGCGATCGTCGCCTGGCGGCAGGCCAACGGCAAGTTCACCACCGTCGACCAGCTCGCCGATGTCGACGGCATCGGCCCGGCGCGGCTGGAGAGGTTGCGCGCCCTGGTCCGTGTCTGACGCCGATGGGCCGGCCGGCCTCATCGACTCGGGCGCGACCCGCCTCGATGCGCGGCTGGTGCCCGCGGCGCTCACCTGTTGGCTGGTGACCGCCGCCGGCATCTGGTGGCCGATCGGCCGGACGGTGGCGGCGTGCTGTCTGGTGTTGCTCGCGGCCTCGGGCGCGCTGGCCTGCCGGGCGGGCGAGGCCGGGCGGTTGCGGGCGATCGCCGGCGGCCTGGCCGCGGTCGGGGTGGTCGGCGCGGGATTCGGGTTCGCGGTTGCGCTGCGCGCCGAAGCGGTCGATCGGCACCCGATCACCGCGGCCTTCGGCGCCGCGGCCCCGGTGACGCTCACCCCGACCGAGAGTCCGGTCCCGCTGGGTCGCGGCCGGCTGATGTTTCGCGCCACGCTGCAGCGCCTGCGCGACGCACCGATCTCCGGCCGGGTGGTCGTTTTCGCGCGGGCGTCGGACTTCGACTCGCAAACCGACGGGCCGGTGGTGGGCCGGCCGATGCGGTTCACCGCGCGCATCGGCCGTCCGACCCGCCGCGACCTCACCGTCGCGGTGCTCAACGCCTCGGGCCGCCCGACCGTGGGGACCGCGAGCGCCGTGCAGCGCGCCGCGCACGCGGTGCGCGGCAGGTTCGCCGCCGCCGTCCGTGGCGCGCTGCCCGCCGAGCAGGCGGCCATGCTGCCCGCGCTGGTCCTGGGCGACACCTCGGCGGTCACCGCCGAGACCGACCGCGACTTTCGCGCGGCGGGCATGACGCACCTGATGGCGGTGTCGGGCGCCAACGTGACCATCGTGTGCGCGGCCGTCCTGTTCTCGGCGCGCGTGATCGGCCCGCGGGCCGCCGCCGTCCTCGCCGGCGTCACGCTCGCCGCGTTCGTCGTCGTCGTGCAACCGACGGCGAGCGTGTTGCGGGCGGCGGTGATGGGCGCCATCGCGCTGCTGGGGATGCTGTCTTCCCGTCGGCGCCAGGCCATCCCGGCGCTGTGCGCCGCGGTGCTGGGGTTGCTGGCGGTGGCCCCGCAACTGGCCGTCGACGTGGGCTTCGCGCTGTCGGTGGTCGCGACGGCCGCGCTGGTCGTCATCGCGCCCCGCTGGTCGCGCCGCCTGGCGGCCTGGGGCTGCCCCAAACCGCTGGCCGACGCGCTGGCGATCGCCGCCGCGGCGCACGTGGTGACCGCCCCGCTGGTGGCGGGCATCTCCGGGCGGGTCAGCCTGGTGGCGGTCGCCGCCAACCTCGCGGCCGCACCGGTGATAGCGCCGATCACCGTGCTGGGCAGTGCGGCCGCCGTGCTGAGCGTGGCGTGGCCGTCCGGCGCCCAGCTGTTGGTCCGGTTCACCGGGCCCGAAGTGTGGTGGGTGGTGCACGTGGCGCGGTGGTCGGCCGGCGCGCCCGCGGCGACGGTGCCGGTTCCGGCCGGGCCGCCGGGCGTCCTGCTGGTGGCCGGGGCGACCGCGGCGATCGTCGTGCTGGTCGCGCGGCTGCGCCGTCGGCGCTGGTTCGGCCGGGCGGTCGGCCTGGCCGCGCTCTGCGTGCTGGCGTGCTGGCTGTCGGAGCTGTTGGATCCCCGGGCGGCGTAGTCGGTCCCTCGTGACACCATCGTGGGGTGAGCGAGGTTTCGCCGTTGCACCTGGTCCTCGGAGACGAGGAGCTGCTGGTCGAGCGGGCGGTGGCCGACGTGTTGCGGTCGGCGCGCAAGCGGGCCGGCGTCGAGGACGTTCCGGTCAGCCGGATGCGGGCGGGTGACGTCAGCACCTACGAACTCGCCGAACTGCTGAGCCCGTCGCTGTTCGGCGACGAGCGGATCGTCGTGCTGGAGGCCGCCGGGGAGGCGGGCAAGGAGGCGGCCGCGGTGATCACCTCGGCCGCGGCCGACGTCCCGCTGGGCACCATGCTGGTGGTGGTGCATTCGGGCGGTGGGCGGGCCAAGGCGCTGGCCACCGAGCTGCAGTCACTCGGCGCCGTCGTGCACCCGTGCGCGCGCATCACCAAGGCCAGCGAGCGGATCGATTTCGTCCGCAAGGAGTTCCGCGCGCTGAAGGTCAAGGTCGACGAGGACACGGTGACCGCCATGCTGGACGCGGTCGGCTCCGACGTGCGCGAGCTGGCGGCCGCCTGCTCGCAATTGGTGGCCGACACGGGCGGGGCGGTCAATCCGGCGGCGGTGCGCCGCTACCACAGCGGCAAGGCCGAGGTGAAGGGGTTCGACATCGCGGACAAGGCGGTGGCCGGCGACGTCGCAGGCGCCGCGGAGGCGCTGCGGTGGGCGATGCTGCGCGGGGAGCCGCTGGTGGTGCTGGCCGACGCGCTGGCGGAGGCGATCCACACGATCGGCCGGGTCGGGCCGCTGTCGGGGGATCCCTACCGGCTGGCGTCGCAGCTGGGCATGCCGCCCTGGCGGGTGCAGAAGGCCCAGAAGCAGGCGCGGTATTGGTCGCGCGACAGCGTGGCGGCCGCGATGAAGGTGGTGGCGACGCTCAACGCCAACGTCAAGGGGGCGGTCGCGGACGCCGACTACGCGCTGGAAGCGGCGGTCAGAAAGGTCGCCGAGCTGGCCGCCAACCGGAACCGATGAGCGGCGGGGCTCAGAGCTTGTTGAGCGCTCGGGCCAGGGCCGACTTCTTGTTGGCCGCCTGATTCTTGTGGATCACGCCCTTGCTGGCCGCCTTGTCCAGCTTGCGGTTGGTCGACGCGAGCAACTCCGTGGCCTTGTCTTTGTCGCCGGCGTGGGTGGCCTCGCGGAACGCGCGAACGGCGGTGCGAAGCGACGACTTCACCGACTTGTTGCGCAGGCGAGCGCGCTCGTTGGTGCGATTGCGCTTCTGCTGCGACTTGATGTTGGCCACGCTTGTAGTTCCTTCTTCGAATCGACGTTTGGCTTGGGGCGCCGGATACCACCACGGCGACTGCCCAGGTTATCAGTCGGTTACGTTTTCTCCCAAAACGGGAACCCGTGGCCTGCCATAACGTCAATTTGAGGCAGCATCTTAAAAGTGAGTCTTCCGAGCCAGCTCGAGGAAACCAGGCGGGGGTTACGCGCCGCGCGCGCTGAGCGCATCTTCGGCGGCTACAACACGTCGTCGGACGTCTATTCGATGGCCTTTGACGAGATGTTCGACGGCCAGGGCGGCGTGCGGGGACCCTACAAGGGCATCTACGCCGAGCTCGCGCCGTCGGACGCCTCGGAGCTCAAGGCCCGCGCCGAAGCGCTCGGCCGCGCGTTCATCGACCAGGGCATCACGTTCTCGCTGTCGGGCCAGGAGCGACCCTTCCCGCTCGACCTGGTGCCCCGGGTGATCTCGGCCGCCGAGTGGAGCCGGTTGGAGCGCGGCATCATCCAGCGCGTCAAGGCCCTCGAGATGTATCTCGACGACATCTACGGCGATCAGGAGATCCTCAACGACGACATCATTCCGCGCCGGCTGATCACGTCCTGCGAGCATTTCCACCGCCAGGCGGTCGGCATCGTCCCGCCCAATGGCGTGCGCATCCACGTCGCCGGCATCGACCTGATCCGCGACGAGAAGGGCAACTTCCGCGTCCTCGAGGACAACCTGCGCTCGCCGTCGGGGGTGTCCTACGTCATGGAGAACCGGCGCACCATGGCGCGGGTGTTCCCGAATCTGTTCGCCACCCACCGGGTGCGGGCGGTCGACGACTACGCGGCGCACCTGCTGCGTGCGCTGCGCAACTCGGCGGCGACCAACGAGGCCGACCCGACGGTGGTGGTGCTGACCCCGGGGGTGTACAACTCCGCCTACTTCGAGCACTCGCTGCTGGCCCGCCAGATGGGCGTCGAGCTGGTCGAGGGTCGCGACCTGTTCTGCCGGGACAACCAGGTCTACATGCGCACCACCGACGGCGAGGTGCAGGTCGACGTCATCTACCGGCGCATCGACGACGCCTTCCTGGACCCCCTGCAGTTCCGGGCCGACTCGGTGCTGGGGGTGGCCGGCCTGGTCAACGCCGCGCGCGCCGGGAACGTCGTCGTCTCCAGCGCCATCGGCAACGGGGTGGGCGACGACAAGCTCGTCTACACCTATGTGCCGACCATGATCGAGTACTACCTGGGCGAGAAGCCGCTGCTGGCCAACGTCGAGACGTACCGGTGCTGGCTCGACGACGAACGCGAAGAGGTGCTGGACCGGATCGACGAGTTGGTCCTCAAGCCGGTGGAGGGCTCCGGCGGTTACGGCATCGTGTTCGGGCCGGAGGCGACCGACAAGGAGTTGGCCACCGTCGCCAAGAAGGTTCGCGACGACCCGCGCAGCTGGATCGCGCAGCCGATGATGGAACTGTCGACCGTGCCGACGCAGATCGGCAACACGCTGGCGCCCCGGTACGTCGACCTGCGGCCGTTCGCCGTCAACGACGGCGAAGACGTGTGGGTGCTGCCCGGCGGCCTCACCCGGGTGGCCCTCGTCGAGGGCTCGAGGGTGGTCAACTCCAGCCAGGGCGGTGGCTCGAAGGACACCTGGGTGCTGGCGTCGCGCACCTCGGCCGGTGAGCACGAGCTCGGCGCGGCGGAGGTCGTGCGCTCGCTGCCGGAGTCCATCGCCGACCCGGCGTCCGACGGCGCGCCGCGGCTGCGGCAAACACAGTCGCAACCCACCGAATCGCCGCAGGAACAGCAGCTACAGCAACAACAGCGACGGGGCAAGCGCCGTGCTGGCCCGTAACGCCGAGGCGCTGTTCTGGATCGGCCGCTACGTCGAGCGAGCCGACGACACCGCGCGCATTCTCGACGTCGTGCTGCACCAGCTGCTCGAGGATTCCAGCGTCGACCCCGACCAGGCGTCCCGGCTGCTATTGCGGGTGCTGGGCATCGACCCCCCGACCCACGACCTCGACGTCTGGTCGCTGACCGACCTGGTGGCCTTCAGCAGCAACGCTTCGGGCGGTTCTTCGATCGTCGACGCGATCACGGCGGCGCGGGAAAACGCGAAGTCGGCGCGGGAAGTGACCTCGAGCGAGATCTGGGAGTGCCTCAACGGCACCTACCATGCCCTCGCCGAGCGCGAGCGCGCCGCGAAACGCCTTGGGCCCCACGAATTCCTGTCGTACATCGAGGGGCGGGCGGCGACGTTCGCCGGGCTGGCGGACTCGACGCTGTCCCGCGACGACGGGTACCGCTTCATGGTGCTGGGCCGCGCGATCGAGCGGGTCGACATGACGGTGCGGCTGTTGCTTTCCCGGGTGGGCGACAGCGCGTCGTCGCCGGCGTGGGTGACGCTGCTGCGATCCGCGGGCGCGCACGACACGTACCTGCGCACCTACCGCGGCGTGCTGGACGCCGGGCGGGTGGTCGAATTCATGTTGCTCGACCGGCTTTTCCCGCGTTCGGTGTTCTATTCGCTGCGGCTGGCCGAACACAACCTCGACGAACTGCTGCACAACCGGCAGAGCCGCATCGGGGCCACCGGGGAGGCGCAGCGATTGCTCGGGCAGGCCCGCAGCGAACTGGAATTCGTCCAACCCGGCGTCCTGCTCGAGTCGCTGGAGGACCGCCTGGCCGGGCTGCAGCGAACCTGCCGCGATGTCGGAGAAGCGTTGTCGGTGCAGTACTTCCACGTCACCCCGTGGGTGGCGTGGTCGGACGCCGGCGCGTTGGTGAGCAGGGCGGGGGACAACTGATGTGGCGGCTGCGGGTGGTGCACACCACCGGGTACGCCTACCAGTCGGCGGTGACCGCGTCCTACAACGAGGCGCGGTTGACCCCGCGGTCGAACACCCGGCAGAACGTCATCCTCAATCGCGTCGAAACGATCCCCGCCACCCGCTCCTATCGCTACATCGACTACTGGGGGACCGCGGTGACGGCGTTCGACCTGCACGCCCCGCACAGCGACCTCACGGTGACGTCGTCGTCGGTGGTCGAGACCGAGCGGCCCGAACCACCGGTGACCGACGTCGGCTGGAGCGACCTGCACTCGGCGGCGGTGATCGACCGGTTCGACGAATTGCTCCGCCCCACCGAGCACACCCCGGCGAGCAAAAAGGTTGCCTCCGTGGCCAAGAAGATCGCCAAGTCGCACCAGCCCGCCGAGGCCGTCGTCGCCGCGGCCCAGTGGGTGCGCGAGCAGCTGGAATACCTGCCCGGAACCACCAGCGTGCACTCCTCGGGCCTGGACGCGTTGAACGCGGGCAAGGGCGTCTGCCAGGACTTCGTGCACCTGTCGCTGATGTTGTTGCGCGCCATGGGAATTCCCACCTACTACGCGTCGGGTTACCTGCATCCCAAGGAGCACGCCGTCGTCGGGGACACCGTGGACGGGCGCAGCCACGCCTGGATTCAGGCGTGGACGGGCGGGTGGTGGAGCTATGACCCCACCAACGAAACCGAGCTCTCCGAGCAATACGTCAGCGTGGGCGCCGGCCGCGACTACACCGACGTCCCCCCGCTGAAGGGCATCTACTCCGGTGAGGGCGCGACCGACCTGGACGTCGTGGTGGAGGTGACCCGGCTGGCTTAGCCACCGGGGCCGCGCGGGCATAGCGTGCACCCATGACCGAACGCCGGCGCGGTGGTCCCTCGTTGCTGCTGCTCTCGTTGCTGTGCGCGGCGCTGCTCTTCGGTGGAATCGCCGCCGGGGTGGCGCTCGGCGGCGTGATGCCGCTGCCGTACGGCCCGGCGGCCGCCGTGGCGGCCTACGTCCGCGCGCAGCCGGTTGCCGTGCGGGTCATGGCCGTTGCGACGTTCGCGTCCTCGGTCCCGTTGGCGATCTACGCGGCGACGGTCAGCGCCCGGCTGCGCCGCCTCGGGGCCGCCGGGCCGGCGCCCGCGATCGCGCTCACCGGAGGCATTCTGGCGGCCGGCGGGCTGGCGCTGTGCGGATTGCTGGCCTGGCCCCTGTCGTGGCCCGACGTCGCCGCGGATACGGCGTTGGTGCGGGCGCTGTACCTGCTGGTGTTTCTGGTCGGCGGGCCGGGGCACATCGTGGCCCTCGGCCTGCTGGTCGCCCCGATCGCGGCAACCGGCCCGAGCCCGGGCTTGCTGCCGAGGCCGATCGCCTGGGCCGGCCTGGGCACCGCGGTCCTCGCCGGGGCGGCAACGGGGGTGTTGGCCTGGCCGGAGCTCGGTGCGATCCTGCCGGTCGCCCGGGTGCTCGCGCTGTCCTGGCTGGTGCTGGCGGGCGCGCTATTGCCGTTGCCGCGCAACGACATTCGGCAATGACCGTTACGGGGTCCCGATTTCGACGCGGTGCAGGTCGTCGCCGAGCTCGATCCGCCCGCCGAAGCGCGCGGCCGCCAGCGCCCGCCACTGTTCTTCCTGCCCCGGCACCAGCGCCGGCACGTAGTGGGTCATGACGAGGGTGCCCACCCCGGCGCGGGCCGCGGTCGTCGCCGCTTCCTCGACCGACGAGTGGTAGTCGCAAATGTCCTGGAGCCGCTGCTGCGGGATGTTGCCGACGATGTCCTTGCGGATCACCGTGTGCACCAGCGCGCCGGCGCCGGCCGCCAGCTCGTCAAGGCCCGCGCAGGGCACGGTGTCCCCGGCCAGCACCACCGACGCCGCCCCGTAGTCGACCCGGAACCCGATGGTCGGCGTGACCGGCCGGTGGTCGGTGGGCGCGACGCGGATCGCCACGCCCTCGCGGTCCCACACCGGTCCGTCAGTGCATTCGTGCACCTCGACGGCCGGCGGGGCGTTCAGGTCGGCGTGATGCGCGATCCGGTACTCGATGTCGTGGCGGAACGCGTGCAGCGTGGCCTCCACAGTCTCCGCGATCCCGGGTGGGCCGATGATCGGCAGCGGCGCGGGGTCCGGCGCGAACGTGCTGATCCACCGGGTGATCAGCAGGTCGCCGAGGTCACCGATGTGGTCGCTGTGCAGGTGGGTGATCAGCAGCGCCGACAGCCCGGCCGCGCCCACGCCCACCGCCGCGGCGCGCTGCAACACGCCCCGCCCGCAATCCACCAGGAACACCTGTCCGCCCGCCCGCACCAGCGTCGACGGCCCGGCGCGGTTCGGGTCGGGGATCGGGCTCCCGGTCCCGAGCAGGGTGATCTCGATCATGGCCCCTATCTTGCAAGCCGGGGCGCGCCGCGGTGGCCCAAACGCGGGAACCGCGGTTTCGGACGACGGCGTCAGGGTATGGACACGGATCGGCTACCGGTTCTCGTCGTGGCTTTTGCGCCGCGCGAGTTAGCCGTAGCCTGATGTGAAGCGGATCACAACCGGCTGGAGGCCAGATGCGGATAGCGGATGTCTTGCGGAACAAGGGCGCGGCGGTGGTGACCATCAACCCCGAGGCGACGGTGAAAGAGCTGCTCGCCGGCCTCGCCGAGCAGAACATCGGCGCCATGGTGGTGGTCGGCGACGAGGGTGTCGTCGGCATCGTCTCCGAGCGCGACGTCGTTCGTGAGCTGCACACCCACGGGGCCAGCGTGCTGTCGCGCCCGATCTCGAAGATCATGACCGCCAACGTCGCCACCTGCACCAAGACCGACACGGTCGACTCGTTGAGCGTGCTGATGACCAAGAACCGGGTGCGCCACGTGCCGGTGCTCGACGGCAAGAAGCTGATCGGCATCGTCAGCATCGGCGACGTGGTGAAGACCCGCATGGAAGAACTCGAGGCCGAGCAGCAGCAGCTGCACTCCTACATCACGCAGGGCTGATTGCCCGGCTCCTCAGCTGGCCGCGTTGCGGCCCGCATCGTCGCCGGGCGGGGCTGATCCGGCATTTCGCCGAACGTGCACTCTGGGCGAAGATTCGGCCGATTTTCCGCCCTGGTTACACGTTCGGCGGGAGGCCTGACCCGCTAGCTCCAGGCGTAGTCCGCCCGTAGCCGGGCGGCGATGACGTCGAAGATCTCCCGGTCCAGGATGGCGCCCTCGCGGCGAATGCTCTCCTCCGGCACGTCGAGCACCCGGTCCAACCGGACCCAGCTCGGCCTGCCCTCGTAATCCCAGGCGCCGGAACCGATTCCGATCCAGTCCCGGTCCGAGGCGTGACGCTCCTGGCTGGACACCATCAACCCGAGCAGGACCCGGCGGTCGCGGCCGACGACGAGCACGGGCCGGTCCTTGCCGCGGGTGGGATCGTCCTCGTAGACCACCCAGGTCCAGACGATCTCGCCGGGATCGGCCCGGCCGTCGAGGTCGGGGGCGTAGACCAGCTTGCGCGCGCGCTGCGCGGTGGGGAAGCTCGCGCTGGTCACCGGCCGGCCCGCGGTAACGGCGGCTTGTTGGGGCGCGGCCGCGGCGATGACGTCCGCGGTGACCTTCACGGCGTGCTGAAGTTCCCGCGCGACGAGCTGGGCGGTCTGTGCATAGATGATCGCGTTGCGGGCGAACCGCTGGATCGTCTTCCACTGGGATTTGCGGGGAGACGCCATATTCGCAGCATAGACGCGCGCGCGTGGGTGCGATTGTGTCCAAGTAGGTCTCGGCCACCGCGCACAGATACGCTGGACGTATCGCTCAAGAAGCCTCGAGCGGGCCCAGACCAGGAGATTCCCATCAGCAGTTTCGCCGACAAGACCTTCACCGCGCCGGCGCAGATCAGGAATTTCTGCATCATCGCTCACATCGATCACGGCAAGTCGACGCTGGCCGACCGGATGCTGCAGCTGACCGGGGTGGTCGACGAGCGCTCGATGCGCGCGCAGTACCTGGACCGGATGGACATCGAGCGCGAGCGCGGGATCACCATCAAGGCGCAGAACGTGCGCCTGCCGTGGAAGGTCGGGGACGAAGAATACGTCCTGCACCTGATCGACACCCCGGGCCACGTCGACTTCACCTACGAGGTGTCGCGCGCGCTGGAGGCCTGCGAGGGCGCGGTGCTGCTGGTCGACGCCGCCCAGGGCATCGAGGCGCAGACGCTGGCCAACCTGTACCTGGCGCTGGACCGCGACCTGCACATCATCCCGGTGCTCAACAAGATCGACCTGCCGGCGGCCGACCCCGACCGCTACGCGGGGGAGATCGCCCACATCATCGGCTGCGAGCCCGGCGATGTGCTGCGGGTGTCCGGCAAGACCGGCGAGGGCGTCGCCGACCTGCTCGACCACGTCGTGCGCGAGGTGCCGCATCCCCAAGGCGATGCCGACGCGCCCACCCGCGCGATGATCTTCGACTCCGTCTACGACATCTACCGCGGCGTGGTGACCTACGTGCGGGTGATGGACGGCAAGATCGTGCCGCGGGAACGCATCCAGATGATGTCCACCGGCGCCACCCACGAGCTGCTCGAGGTGGGCATCGTCTCGCCCGAGCCCAAGGCCAGCGAGGGCCTGGGGGTCGGTGAGGTGGGCTACCTGATCACCGGGGTGAAGGACGTCCGGCAATCCAAGGTCGGTGACACCGTGACGACGGCCCGCCACGGCGCAACCGAGGCGCTGACGGGCTACCGCGAGCCCAAACCGATGGTCTACTCGGGGCTGTATCCCGTCGACGGCTCCGACTACCCAAACCTGCGCGACGCCCTGGACAAGCTGCAGCTCAACGACGCGGCCCTGACCTACGAGCCGGAAACCTCGGTGGCGCTGGGCTTCGGGTTCCGGTGCGGCTTCCTGGGCCTGCTGCACATGGAGATCACCCGCGAGCGCCTGGAGCGCGAGTTCGACCTCGACCTGATCTCGACGTCGCCCAACGTCGTCTACCGGGTGGTCTTGGAAGGAGGGGCGGATGGCGGCGTTATCGTGACCAACCCGTCGGACTGGCCCGAGGGCAAGATCCGTGAGGTGTACGAGCCCGTCGTGAAGACCACCATCATCGCGCCCAGCGAGTTCATCGGCACCATCATGGAGCTGTGCCAGTCGCGCCGCGGCGAGCTGGGCGGCATGGACTACCTGTCACCCGAGCGGGTCGAACTGCGCTACACGATGCCGCTGGGCGAGATCATCTTCGACTTCTTCGACTCGCTGAAGTCGCGCACCCGCGGCTACGCCAGCCTCGACTACGAGGAGGCCGGCGAGCAGGAGGCCCAGCTGGTCAAGGTCGACATCCTGTTGCAGGGCGAGGCCGTCGACGCGTTCTCCGCGATCGTCCACAAGGACGGGGCGTCGGCCTACGGCAACAAGATGACCACCAAGCTCAAGGAACTGATCCCGCGCCAGCAGTTCGAGGTGCCGGTGCAGGCCGCCATCGGATCGAAAATCATTGCGCGCGAGAACATTCGGGCGATACGCAAGGACGTGCTATCCAAGTGCTACGGCGGTGACATCACCCGCAAGCGCAAACTGCTGGAAAAGCAGAAGGAAGGCAAGAAGCGGATGAAGACGATCGGCCGGGTGGACGTGCCGCAGGAGGCCTTCGTGGCGGCGCTGTCCACCGACGCCGGCGGCGACAAATCCAGTTCGTCAGGCAAGAAATAGCCGTGATCCTGATGCGAGCCGTGACGTTGGTCGGTATCAGCCTGCTCGGCACCGGATGCGTCACGACCGTGGCCGGCACCCCCGCGAGCACCGGCCGCCTGGGCGGCGCCGGGGCGCCGCTGGAACAGGTCCTGCCGGAGGGCACCGAGGTCGCCACCGCCGTCGGCAATGAGCTGCCGCCCCACCGTCCGCCGGAGGTGGGCGGTATCGACGTGCTGCCCAACGGAATTCGCGACGCCGGTGGCGCAACGCCGATCGAATGCCTCGGGGTCGTCGACCCGGCGATGCGCATCGTCTACGAGAACGGCCCGGTCCGCCGGGCTGCGACGCAGGACTACTGGAATTACGACTCCGGGGTGCAGGTGTCCAGTGCAACGGCAGCCGCGATCGAGCTCGGGTCGACCGCCGACGCGCAACGCCTCTTCGCGTCGTTCGCGCAGCAATGGCAGCATTGCGCGGGCACCACGGTCACCATGTACACGCACGACAGGAGCGACACCGAGTTGTACTCGAAGGTGACCGACGTCCGAGTCGACGGGCCGATAGTTTCCGCGACCGTCATGGCGTGGGACAACCATCACACCCCACCGAGCCCGGACGAGCGGGCGATCGGCGTCCGGGGCGATGTCATCGCTGACGTCAAGGTCGCCGTCGGCCCGCGCGCCCAGGCCGGGACCAGGGCCGTCGATATCGTGCAGGCGATGTTGCGCAAAGTCTCGAGCACGAACTGATGAGGGTCGGCCGCATCGTCCTCAGCTGCCTGTCGGTCGTGGCGCTGGCCACCGGCTGCACCGTTGCCGGCACCGCGCGGCCCGCGCCGAATCTGAAGCCCCACCCGGTCACCGGGCAACCGGTGAAGAAGGTGCTCCTCGACGACGCGGACTTGTCGAAGCTGCTAGGCCAGTCCTTCGGCAGCAAGAACGAACTTCCGGCGCGGTTCGGCGGGCCCGAGGTGCTGCCGCCGGCCTTCGGCGCGGTCTCGCCCGCCAACTGCGTCGGCGTCACGTCGATGATGGTGCAGGACGCCTACCGATCCGGCGACGTCAAGAATGCGGCGCGGGAGACGTGGTGGAATCAGCGCGGGCCGGCGAAGGTGATCAGCGTCGCCGAAGGGGTGGTGGCGCTCTCCAGCGCCGCGGGGGCCGCCGCGCTGTTCGGACAGTTCGCGCAGCAGTGGCGCGACTGCGACGGCACCACCGTGACGATCGGTCGCCCCAGCATCATCATCGACCGGCCCTCGATCGTCTTGTCGGACACCATTTCCGAAGTTCGGGTCTCCGAATCCGTTCTGGCCGCGACCATTTCGATAGACACCCAGCTGCCGGGCCTACCGTCGAGCGGGCCCAGGCCCGAAGCGCGCGCCATCGGCCTGCGGGGGAACTGCCTCGTCGAGGTCGAAGTGGCGTTCTTCAACTCGACGCGCTCGTCGGACGAGGGGTCCGGCGACGTGCACCGCAGTGCCATCGACCTCGCGCACGCGATGATGGACAAGGTCAGCGCGCTGAGCTGACGCCGGGAAGAGCAGGTACGAAGTGAAGAACCGCTGGCGCGGCTCGGCCGTTGTGATCGCGGCGCTGCTGGCCAGCGGTTGCACCGAAACCACCTCCGGCACAGCAGTTCTGGCACCGAACGCGGGGCACGTGCCAGCCATCAAACGGGCCTTGTTCGACGGCACCGCGCTGGCGAAACTGGTCGGCCAGCCGTTCCAGCCCTACCCGCGTTACTCGGACTTTGGGGGCGCCGACAAACTGGGAAGCGCGTGGGATGACGCGCGACCCGCAGACTGCATCGGCGTCGTCCATTGGATGCAGCGGGGCCCGTATGGCGCGGCGCCGATACAACAAACCGCCGCCGAAATGTGGGTACACAAAGGCGATTCGGTGAAGATCGACAGCGTCGAGGAAGGTGTCGTCGCGTTGCGGTCGGATGCGGACGCCGCCGCGTTATTCGCCAGGTTCGCCGCGCAGTGGCAGAAGTGCGACGGAACCACGATGACCGTCAAGCCTGTCGATGTCTACGGTTTAGACGCCATCTCCGACGTGCGCGTCGCAGGTTCGGTTGTGGCGGCGACGGTTTCGAGGGGGTCCGGCCCACACTCGGTTTTGAACGCCATCCCCACGGCCCGGGCCCTTGGCGTCAAGGGGCCGTACGTGGTGGAGATGACGGTCGACTTCATTCCCATTTATGGTCCAGCGGATCAGGGCAACGGTGACATCAACACCACCGCCATCGACCTCACCCACGCGCTGATGGACAAACTCAGCGCCCGCAGCTGACGCGGCGCCGGCTGACTTAGCGCCGCTGCTACATCGGCGCGTTGGCGGGCTGGAACATCCCCGAGCCGTCGGCCTCCTCCTCGGCGCGGATCACGTGCACCACCGCGTTGATCAGCGCCAGGTGGGTGAACGCCTGCGGGAAGTTGCCCAGGTGCCTGCCCGTGCGCGGCTCGATCTCCTCGGCGTAGAGGTGCAACGGGCTGGCGTACGACAGCAGCCGCTCGCACAACCGCTTGGCGCGCGCCACCTCGCCGATCTCCACCAGGGCCGACACCAGCCAGAACGAGCAGATCGTGAACGTGCCCTCCTCGCCGGACAGCCCGTCGTCGGTCTCCTCCACGCGGTAGCGCAGCACCAGGCCCTCGGAGGTGAGTTCGTTGGCGATGGCCAGCACGGTGTTGCGCACCCGCGGGTCGTCCGGCGGCAGGAAGCGGGTCAGCACCACCAGCAGCAGCGAGGCGTCCAGCGCATCGCTGCCGTAGCGCTGGGTGAACACCCCGCGGGAGTCCACGCCGTGTTGCAGGATGTCTTCCTTGATCTCCTCGGCGATGGCCCGCCATTGCTGGGCGTAGCTCTTCTCGCCCTGCCGCTCCGCCAGCTTGGCCCCGCGATCGAGCGCCACCCAGCACATCACCTTCGACGAGGTGAAGTGCTGCGGTTCGCCGCGGACCTCCCAGATGCCCCGGTCCGGCTCGCGCCAGTGCTTGATCGCCTCTTCCACCTGCTTCTTCAGCACCGGCCATAGGGTCTCGGGGACCTGCTCGCGCGACTTGGCGTGCAGGTAGAACGAGTCGAGGATGGAGCCCCAGATGTCGTGCTGCACCTGGTCGTACGCGCCGTTGCCGATGCGCACCGGGCGGGCATGGTCATAGCCGGACAGGTGATGCAGCTCCTCTTCGACCAGGCTGCGTTCGCCGCCCACGCCGTACATCACCTGCAGCGGGTGACGCTCGTTGCTGTTGGCCCCCGACACGTCGGCGATGAACGCGAAGAAGTCGTCGGCCTCGCGGTCCAGCCCGAGCGTGTAGAGCCCCCACAACGCGAAGGTGGAGTCGCGCACCCACGCGTAGCGGTAGTCCCAATTGCGTTCGCCCTGAGGGGTTTCCGGAAGCGATGTGGTGCTGGCCGCCAGCAGTGCGCCGGTGGGCGAGTACGTCAACCCCTTCAGGGTGAGCGCGCTGCGCTGCAGGTAGGCGCGCCACGGGTGGTCGGGGAAGTTGCCGATGTTGATCCATTGCCGCCAGCACTCGGTGGTCTGCCACATCTTGTCGGCGGCCTCTTCGTAGGTCTGCGGCGCGGGGTGCTTGGTCCAGCTCAGCGCGACGAACACGTCGTCGCCCTCCTTCATCCGGGTGCGTGCCCGCGCCTCGCGGCCCTCCAACCCGATCCGCAGGTTGCTGGTGAGCCGCATGGTCGGGTGGGCGTCGGGCTGTTTGGTGGCCCGCGCGACGGCCTCGCCGTACGCGTTGGCCGAGTATTCCCAGGTGGCGCCCACGCGGTGGTAGTCGAACGCGGGTTCGCAGCTCATCATCAGCTCGACGGTGCCGCTCACGCAGCGCACGGTGCGCAGCAGGATGTGCTCGGCGTCCCAGTCCATCGGGGTGCGGCGGTGCGTCCGCGATCGGCGCTCGATGTCGTGCCACGGCCCCATGACCAGCGCGTCGCGCACGATCAACCACCCGGTGTGGGTCTGCCACGTGGTCTCCATGATCAGGCTTCCGGGCAGGTAGCGGCGCGCCGAGGGCACCGAGACGCCGTAGGGCCCTAGCCGGAAATGACCCGCGCTGCGGTCCAGGATGGCGCCGAAGACGCTGGGGGAGTCCGGCCGCGGCACGCACAGCCATTCGACGGACCCGGCGGGGGAGATGAGGCACGTCGTCTCCCAGTCCGACAGGAAGGCGTAGTCGGCGATGGGCGGAAAGGGGTTCCGCAGTGCCGCGCTGGAAGCCAGGGGTGCCGGCGCGCTGAAGTCGATGGGCGACGCGATGGCTGCCGGCGCCGCCTCGAATGCTTCCTCGGGCATGGCGTCGGCGGGCTGGTCGTCGGGCTGGGCGTGCAGGACCATCCCGCCATCATCATCTGTCGGGCGGCCCGGCGTCCATTCTTTCGACGACGTGGCGTCACTCTCCCGTCACCCGTGGCGTCGGGCGAACCGCGGGGCGTGCTCCGGCAGTGGCCCGATCGCGACGAGGTAGCCGAGCAGCCGCCGCAGCGGTGTGGACCGGCTCACCAGCCGCACGGCCCCCGGCGCGCGGTCCTCGTTTCGGGCCACCGCCGCGGCGATCACGTTGGCATGGATGCCCCGTTGCGCGGCCTGCAGCAGCACGGTGGGCATCCAGCGGCGCGCCTGCACCCGGGCCAGCCGCCAGGTGGGCACCCGTCCCGTGCGCAGCGCGCCGGCCAGGATGCGGGCGGCGGCCACCGCGTCGGCCACCGCGAGGTTGATCCCGATCCCGCCGACGGGCGACATCGCGTGCGCGGCGTCACCGATCAGCAAGACGCCGTCGGCATACCAGCGGGGAAGCCGATTCAATTGCACGTCAAGCAGTTTCACGTCATCGAAGGACGTCAGCGCCTGCACGCGGTCACCCAGCCAGGGCACCATGCCGACCAGCACCCGGTGCAGCGCCTCGATGCCCTCGGCCCGCAGATCCGCGTCGGTTCCCTTCGGGATGATGTAGGCGACCTGGAAGTAATCGCCGCGATCGATCACGATGACCGCGTGTCCGGCCCGCAGCACGCCGCCCAGCCCCGGTGGATCGTCGGGGTGGCGGGGCAACCGGAACCACCAAACGTCCATCGGCGCGCCGAAGCTGTGCGGTTGGGTGCCCAGCGCCGAACGCACCGTGGACGAGCGACCGTCGCAGGCCACCGTCAGCTCGGCGCGCATGCTTTTGACCTCGTCGGCCTGGTCGCGATAGGTGACGCCGACGACGCGATCCCCGTCCCGCAGCACGCCGATCACCTCGGTGCAGCGCAGCAGCCGGAAGCTCGGCTCGGCCTCGGCGGCGCTGGCCACCAGCTCCAAAAAGTCCCATTGCGGCACCAGGGCGATGTGCTTGTGCGCGCCCGGAAGGCGGGTCAGGTCGAGCGCCACCGGTTGGTTCTGTATCTCCATGCGGACGGTGTCGATCAGGCGATGGGGAATCTCCGCGAACCGGGCGCCCAACCCCAGCTCGTCGAGCAGGCGCAGCGTGCTCGCGTGCACGGTGTCCCCGCGAAAGTCGCGCAGGAAGTCGGCGTGTTTTTCCATCACCGTGACGTCGACGCGGGCGCGGGCCAGCAGCAGGCCCAGCACCATGCCGGCCGGGCCACCGCCGGCGATCAGGCAGGCCGTCGCCTCGGGCGCGGACGAGGGGGCAGACATGCGCCGATCTTGGCACATTGGTTTTCCGCTGCAGGGCCGAATAGGGTGAGCCCCGTGACCGCATTCCTCAATTGGTGGGACGGCAACGAGCTGTGGCTTTCCGGGCTCGCGTTCGTCTTGCAGGCCATGGTGGTGATGCCGGTCGTGCTGGTGGTGGCCGCCGTCACGGCGGGACTGCTCGATGGCCTGCTCGGCAAGGGCATCGCCCTGATGCGCCGCGCCCGCCACGCCGACGCGGCGCCCGGGTAATTCGCATGCCTCGGTCACACGTGACGTTGATTCTGGTCGCGCTGGTGGTCCTGGTGATCGTCGCATGGTGGTTGACGCACTGAGCGTGGGTTGCCCGCTCGGTGGCGGGCCTGCCGATTCCTGTTAGGCTTCCCGCCATGCATATGACATCGGGTGCGGTGAAGCGCCATGTCTTCGTGCACTGTTGTCGCTGACTGCAACCCGTGTGCGGTCTGGTATGGGGTTCGTGAGCTCTCCCGTCGGTTATGGCGCCTTTCCGCAGCATCGGGATCGACATCTGCTAAGTCCCCCGTACCGGAAGGCCCGAATGCTCAACGACATCGCCGGCACGCCGCGCTGGCGGCCGGTCGCCGCGCTTGGACTCGTCGTCACCCTCCTCGCGGGATGTAGCGGCGGGGCCAGTGACGTCGTGGGCGGGAGCGGCCCGAACAACGCGCACACCAGCATCACCCTGGTCGCCTATTCGGTCCCCGAACCCGGCTGGAGCAAGGTGATCCCGGCGTTCAATGCCGCCGAGGAGGGCAAGAGCGTGCAGGTGGTCACGTCGTACGGCGCCTCCGGCGATCAGTCGCGCGGCGTCGTCGACGGCAAGCCGGCCGACGTCGTGAACTTCTCGGTCGAACCGGACATCACCCGGTTGGTGAAGGCCGGCAAGGTCTCCAAGGACTGGAATACGGACGCCACCAAGGGAATTCCGTTCGGCTCGGTGGTGACCCTGGTGGTGCGTAAGGGCAACCCGAAGAACATCAGGGATTGGGACGACCTGCTGCGCCCGGGCGTGGAGGTCATCACCCCCAGTCCGCTGAGCTCGGGGTCGGCCAAGTGGAATCTGTTGGCGCCGTACGCCGTCAAGAGCGAGGGTGGCGCCAACGCTGCGGCCGGCGTCAGCTTCATCAGCAAGCTGGTCCACGAGCACGTCAAGCTGCGGCCCGGATCGGGAAGGGAGGCGACCGATGTTTTCGTCCAGGGCAGCGGCGATGTGTTGATCAGTTACGAGAACGAGGCGATCGCCACCGAGCGCGCCGGCAAGCCGGTCGAGCACGTCAACCCACCGCAGACGTTCAAGATCGAGAACCCGGTGGCGGTGGTGACCACCAGCCCGCACCTGGACGCCGCGGTCGCCTTCAAGAACTTCCAGTACACGGCAGCGGCGCAGAAAGTGTGGGCGCAGGCGGGCTTTCGGCCCGTCGATCCGGCCGTCGCCGCCGAATTCCGCGACCAGTTCCCGGCGCCGGCGAAACTGTGGACGATCGCCGATCTCGGTGGTTGGACGCCGGTGGACCCGCAGCTGTTCGACAAGAGCACCGGCAGCATCACCAAGATCTACACCCAGGCCACCGGATGACGGCCGCGATCACACCGGACCCGCAGGCGATTCGGCCGGAGCTGGGGCCCCCGTCCGGTGACGTCCCGCGGCGGCCGACGAGGGCGCGGCGTTCGGGCACCACGTCGCTGCGGGTGGGCATGGCGACACTGTGGCTTTCGGTGATCGTGCTGCTGCCGCTGGCGGCCATCGCCTGGCAGGCGGCCGGGGGCGGGTGGCATGCCTTCTGGCTCGCGGTCACGTCGAATGCGGCGGTGGAGTCGTTCCGGGTGACGCTGACCATCTCGGCCGGGGTCACCCTGCTCAACCTGGTCTTCGGTCTGGTGATCGCCTGGGTGCTGGTGCGCGACGACTTCGTCGGCAAGCGCCTCGTCGACGCCATCATCGATCTGCCCTTCGCGCTGCCCACCATCGTCGCCAGCCTGGTGATGCTGGCCCTCTACGGCAACAACAGCCCGGTGGGTCTGCATTTGCAGCACACGGCATGGGGCGTGGCGGTGGCGCTGGCGTTCGTCACGCTGCCGTTCGTCGTGCGGGCGGTGCAGCCGGTGCTGCTGGAGATCGATCGGGAAACCGAAGAGGCGGCGGCGTCGCTGGGGGCCAGCGGGCCGAAGATCTTCACCTCCGTCGTGTTGCCGTCGCTGACCCCGGCGCTGTTGTCCGGTGCCGGCCTGGCCTTCTCGCGGGCGATCGGGGAGTTCGGGTCGGTGGTGCTGATCGGCGGCGCGGTCCCCGGCAAGACGGAAGTCTCGTCGCAGTGGATACGGACGCTGATCGAGAACGACGACCGCACCGGCGCCGCCGCCATCTCGATCGTGCTCCTGTCTATATCCTTCGTCGTGCTGTTCATCCTGCGCCTCGTCGGCGGGCGAGCGGCCAAGCGTGAGGAGCTGGCTCCGTGACTTCGTCCTCACGAGTTCGGTACCTGATCCGATTCGTCGCGCTCGCATACATTTTCGTGCTGCTGGTCGTCCCCGTCAGCTTGATCCTGTGGCGGACATTCCGGCCGGGCTTCGGCCAGTTCTTCGACTGGGTGAGCACGCCCGCGGCCATCTCGGCGCTGAACGTGACCCTGTTGGTGGTCGCCATCGTGGTGCCGCTGAACGTGGTGTTCGGCATACCCACCGCGTTGGTGTTGGCCCGCAACCGGTTCCGCGGCAAGGGCGTGCTGCAGGCCGTTATCGACCTGCCCTTCGCGGTGTCGCCCGTCGTCGTGGGCGTCGCCCTGATCCTGTTGTGGGGGGCGGCCGGTGCGTTCGGCTTCGTCGAACGCGACCTCGGGTTCAAGATTATCTTCGGGTTCCCCGGCATAGTGCTCGCCAGCATCTTCGTGACGCTGCCGTTCGTGGTGCGCGAAGTGGAACCGGTGCTGCACGAATTGGGCACCGACCAGGAAGAGGCGGCCGCAACCCTGGGATCGGGGTGGTGGCAGACCTTTTGGCGGATCACCCTGCCCTCCATCCGGTGGGGTCTGACCTACGGCATCGTGTTGACCATCGCCCGCACCCTCGGCGAATACGGCGCCGTCATCATCGTGTCGTCGAACCTTCCGGGTAAGTCACAGACGCTGACGTTGCTCGTCTCGGACCGGTACAACCGCGGCGTGGAGTACGGCGCCTACGCGCTGTCGACGTTGTTGATGGGCGTTGCCGTACTGGTCTTGATCTTCCAAGTGATCCTCGATCTCCGCCGCGCGCGGGCGGCCAGATAGTCCCGACATGGAGACGCATTGATGACCGAAAACGACAGCCGGCCCGTCGATCACGCGATCGTCGTGCGGAATGCCAACAAGCGCTACGGCGACTTCGTGGCGCTGGACAACGTGGACTTCGTCGTCCCCTCCGGGACGTTGACCGCCCTGTTGGGCCCCAGCGGCTCGGGCAAGTCCACCCTGTTGCGCACCATCGCGGGGCTCGACCAGCCCGACAGCGGAACGGTCACCATCAACGGTCGCGACGTCACGCGGATCCCGCCGCAGCGCCGGGGCATCGGGTTCGTGTTCCAGCACTACGCCGCGTTCAAACACATGACCGTTCGGGACAACGTCGCCTACGGGTTGAAGATCCGCAAGCGGCCGAAGGCGGAGGTCAAGGCCAAGGTCGACAACTTGCTGGAAGTGGTGGGGCTGAGCGGATTTCAGACCCGCTACCCGAATCAGCTCTCCGGTGGGCAACGCCAGCGGATGGCGCTCGCGCGGGCGCTGGCCGTCGACCCGGAGGTGCTGCTGCTGGACGAGCCGTTCGGCGCGCTGGACGCCAAGGTGCGTGAGGACCTGCGGGCGTGGCTGCGACGCCTGCACGACGAGGTGCACGTCACCACCGTGCTGGTCACCCACGACCAGGCCGAGGCGCTGGACGTCGCCGACCGGATCGCGGTGCTGAATCGGGGTCGGATCGAGCAGGTGGGCTCGCCCACCGAGGTCTACGACGCGCCGGCGACCGCCTTCGTGATGTCGTTTCTCGGGAAGGTGTCCAGCCTGAACGGCAATCTCGTTCGCCCGCATGACATCCGGGTGGGCCGCAACCCCGAAATGGCCATCGCGGGTGGGGATGGCACCGCGGAGTCGATCGGGGTCGTGCGCGCCACCGTCGATCGCGTGGTAGTGCTCGGTTTCGAGGTCCGGGTGGAACTGACCAGCGCCGCCACCGGGGGCCGCTTCACCGCGCAGATCACCCGTGGTGACGCCGAGGCGCTGGCCCTACGCGACGGCGACACGGTCTATGTGCGCGCCACCCGCAAGCCGTCGCTCGCCGAAGAGACGACCGCCGCCCGCCCCGCCGGCGAAGACGAAACCACGCTGACCTCGGCGTGACGCACGCTTGAAGTTAGGAAGCGTGCAACCCGCACTCGGTCTTCGCCAGGCCCTGCCAGCGGCCACTGCGCGGGTCGGCGCCCGCGATCGGCTTGGCCGTGCAGGGAGCGCAGCCGATCGACGGATACCCGTCGTAGACAAGGGGATTGACGAGTACCTCGTGCTCGTCGATGTAGTTCTGCATGTCTTCGTCGGTCCACGTCGCCAGCGGGTTGATCTTCACCAGCTTGAAACCCTCGTCGAAGCCGATCACCGGGGTGTTGGCGCGCGTCGCCGCTTCGCTGCGGCGCAGCCCGGTCACCCAGGCGGAGTATCCGCTCAGCGCTCGCCGCAGGGGCACCACCTTGCGCAGCCGGCAGCACTCGCCCGGATCGCGGGAGAACAGGTTCTTGCCCAGCAGCTGGTCCTGCTCGGCGACCGTCTGCTCGGGCGTGATGTTGAGCACGTGGATGTCGTACACCGACTCGACCGCGTCCCGCGTGCCGATGGTTTCGGCGAAGTGGTAGCCGGTGTCCAGGAAGACCACCGGCACGCCCGGCCGCACCTTGGAAGCCAGATCGATCAGCACGGCCTCCTGCATGCTGGAGGTCAGCACGTAGTTGCAGGTGGCCCAGCCGCGGGGCCCGTTCACTCCACCGAAGGTCGCATCGGTCCAGCGCAAAACCTCGATGGCGCTGGCGCCCTGCAGCTCGGCGGCGCCGCGCGCCGCCAGGTCGCGCAGTTCGGCTTCGGTCAGTTTCGTTGCTTGTTCACTCATCTCAAATCGTCCTCATCCGCCCGAATCGCCCACTGCGCGAACCGTTCTCCCGCACTGCGGTGTTTGATGAAGCTCCGTACCACCCGCTCGATGTAGTCGCCCAACTCGTCGCTGGTGACCTTGTGCTGGCGCAGCTTCCGGCCGAAGCCGCTGTCCAGCCCGAGGCTGCCACCCAGGTGCACCTGGAAGCCCTCGACCGAGCCCCCATGGCCGTCGTCGACCATTTGACCCTTGAAGCCGATGTCCGCCACTTGTATTCGCGCGCACGAGTTCGGACAACCGTTGATGTTGACCGTGATCGGCACGTCGAGCTCGGCGTTGATGTCCTCGAGCCGGCGCTCCAGCTCGGGCACCAAGACCTGCGCCTTGCCCCGCGTTTCGGCGAAGGACAACTTGCAGTATTCGATCCCCGTGCAGGCCATCAGGTTTCGCCGCCAAGCCGAGGGCTTGGTCTGCAGCCCGAGCGCCTCCAGCCCGGCGAGCACATCGTCGAGCTTGTCGTCGGCGATGTCGAGGATGACCAGCTTCTGGTACGGGGTGAACCGGACGCGGTCCGAACCGGCCCGGTCCATCAGGTCGGCCACCGCCGACAAGATCGTGCCCGAGACCCGCCCGGCGATCGGAGCCGCCCCGACCGCGTTGAGCCCGTTCTTGAGCCGCTGCACCCCGATGTGGTCGATCGGATGCTTGAGCGGCTCGGGGGCCGGGCCGTCGATCAGCGGCCGCTTGAGGTACTCGGTTTCGAGAACCTCGCGGAACTTCTCGATGCCCCAGTCCTTGATCAAGAACTTCAGCCGGGCCTTGGACCGCAGTCGCCGGTAGCCGTAGTCGCGGAAGATCGACGTCACGGCCTCCCAGACCTCGGGCACCTCGTCCAGCGGCACCCAGGCGCCGACCCGCTGGGCCAGCATCGGGTTGGTGGACAGGCCGCCGCCGACCCACAGGTCCAGGCCGGGCCCGTGCTCGGGATGGTTGACGCCGATGAAGGCGATGTCGTTGATCTCGTGCGCGACGTCCTGCAGCCCCGAAATGGCGGTCTTGTACTTGCGTGGGAGGTCGGCGAAGTCCGGTTTGCCGATGTAGCGGCGCACGATCTCGTCGATGGCCCAGGTGGGGTCGAGCACCTCGTCCAGCGATTCGCCGGCCAGCGGGGAACCCAGGATGACGCGGGGGCAGTCGCCGCACGCCTCGGCGGTCTGCAGGCCGACGTCGGCGAGCCGTCGCCAGATCTCGGGGACGTTTTCGACCTCGATCCAGTGCATCTGCACGTTCTGGCGGTCGGAGATGTCGGCGGTGTCGCGGCCGAACTCGGTGGAAATCTGGCCGACGGTGCGCAGCGCGGCGGCCGACAGCGCGCCGCCGTCGCAACGCACCCGCATCATGAAGTACTTGGCTTCCAGCAGGTCGGCGTTCTCGTCACCGGTGAAGGTGCCGTCGTAGCCCTGCTCGCGCTGCGTGTAGAGCCCCCACCAGCGGAACCGCCCGCGCAGGTCGCTCTTGTCGATGCTGTCGAAGCCCTCTTTGGCGTAGACGTTCTCGATGCGTTCGCGCACCTCGAGCGGGGCGCCGGCATGCTTCATCTCTTCGTTGGGGTTGAGTGGTTCCCGATCCCCCAGCGCCCACTGGCCCTCGTTGCGAGGCTTGGCGGGGCGGACTGTGGTCATTGAGCAGGTCTCCTTCTCGACATCGCAGGCATAGAAACGCAGCTCACCGGTGGTATCGGCGGCGCAGATCCGATGCCAGCTGGACGTACAGGTGGGCGGGTCTACGACATCAAGGGAGACAGCAACAGCTGCAAACGCGCTTGAGATCAATGTGCCGCCGCGCCACGAGCGCAATGCGAAGGCTGGGCTGAGCGACGGTCACGCCACCATTGTGCCATGCCCGGCGGGCGGCGATGCCACCAGGTCAAATATCCGCTCACGGTGAGCGTAATTCCCCGATTAAGCTGGTCGCTCCGGTGAGAAAACCCAGGAAAGGTCGCTCGTCGTGGGGCGGGCTCTGACGGCCGGGCCGCGGGCCGCCCACCGTGGGATCATTTGGCATGGCACTTCGCGAGCAAGCGGTCGAGTTGCCCGACCTGCGGGGAGTACCCGGACGGCAGTTCGGGATCTACATCCATGTCCCGTTCTGCATAACGCGTTGCGGCTATTGCGATTTCAACACCTACACCCCGGCGGAGTTGGGCGGTGTGAACCCCGACGCGTGGCTGGCGGCGCTGCGAACGGAGTTGAAGTTGGCGGCGGAGCGGCTTTCCGGCCCGACCGTGAATACCGTGTTCGTCGGGGGCGGGACGCCGTCGCTGCTGGGTGGGGCGCGGGTGGCGTCGGTGCTGGACATGGTGCGGGAACACTTCGCGCTGGATCCGGGCGCCGAGATCACCACCGAGGCCAACCCGGAGTCGGCCTGGCCGGACTTCTTCGACACCATCCGCGCGGCCGGCTACACGCGGGTGTCGCTGGGCATGCAGTCGGTGTCCCCGACGGTGCTTGGGGTCCTCGACCGCATTCACACCCCGAACCGGTCGGCGGCCGCCGCCCGCGAAGCGTTGGCGGCGGGCTTCGAGCACGTCAGCCTCGACCTGATCTATGGAACTCCGGGCGAATCGGATGAGGATCTGCTGCGCTCGGTGGACACAGCGATAGCCACCGGCGTCGATCACGTATCCGCGTACGCGCTGGTCGTCGAGGAAGGCACCGCCCTGGCCCGCCGGGTCCGCCGCGGGGAGCTGGCGGCGCCCGACGACGACGTGTTGGCGCACCGCTACGAGCTGGTCGACGCCCGGCTGTCGGAGGCCGGGATGACGTGGTACGAGGTGTCCAACTGGGCCCGGCCCGGCGGTGAGTGCCGGCACAACCTCGGCTACTGGGACGGCGGCCAGTGGTGGGGCGCGGGCCCGGGAGCCCATGGCCACATCGGGGCCATTCGATGGTGGAACGTCAAGCATCCCAACGCGTATGCGCAGGCGTTGTCCGAAACCGCTTTGCCGGTGGGGGGATTCGAGCGGCTGGACGCCGACGCCCTGCACACCGAAGAGGTGCTGTTGAAAACCCGGCTGCGCCAAGGTCTTCCGGGCGAGGTGCTGAGCGACGCCGAACGCGAACGCGCGGGTGTCGCGGTCGCCGACGGATTGTTGGTGCTCGAAGCCGAGCGGTTCGTCCTCACGGCGCGCGGGCGGCTGCTGGCCGACGCGGTGGTGCGCACCATCCTGGGATAGCGCTCAGACCGGCGGGAACCAGTGTGCCACTGCGCGGTTGATCTCGATGTAGAGCGGAATCCCGATGGTGACGGTGTAGGAGAACGTCAGGCCAAGCGCCGCGGCCAGCGGCAGCGTCGGGCTCGCCTCGGGGATGCCCAGCCGTTGCACCGCCGGGAGCGTGATGTAGGACGCCGCTCCGCATAACACCGCGAAGATGACATAGGTGCCCGGCTGGAAGTGGGTGTCGGTGAGGTAGGCGTACGCGTACGCGGCCACGATCCCCAGCGTCGCAAAGAAGTTGGGCGCCACCAGGGCGAAGACGATGAACCCCGTGCCGGCCAACCTGAGGTCGCGCAACTTGCGGGACGCGGTCATGCCCATCTCGAGCAGGAACAGGCACAGGACACCCTGGAACGCCGCGACGAAGAGCTCGTTCTGGTCATGCACCACCTTCTGGCCCTGCAGCGCGCTGACGAAGCCGATGGCGATGCCGCCGACGAGGAGAATCAGTCCGGGATTGAGGAACACTTCCCGCAAGATCTCGCGCGACAAGAGGGGCGCGTTCGTCCGCACAGCCGCGTCCGGATTCCACTCGGGGTGCTCCTGCTTCTCGAGCGAGAACTCCAGCTCCTCGGCGATCGCACGCTCCACCCGGTCGTCGACGCCCTCCGCGCGTTCCCGCTGGGCGGCCGCGCCGGGCCCCACCCTGGCCGGGGCCGTGTAGCCGTCCTCGTCCGGCATGAATCCGGCCTCGTCCATGCCGCGGTGCCGCAGCCGCGCCACCAGGTACAGCGCCACCAGGCAGCCGGGAATCTCCATGAACGCCAACAGGACCGGCATGTAGGCGTCGAACGCGATCTTGACGCTGGTCAGGACGGCCACGCAGGTCGCGAAGGTGCCCGCCGAGTCCGACCCGTAGTAGCCGGCGACGGTCGCCCGGTCGACCCGCCGGAGCCGGGTCAGGTACCTCAGCAAGACGTAGGTGAGCGCCCCGATCAGGAAGTTCAGCGCGATGCCCAGCGCCACGAATCCCGCGATGTTGTCGATGTCGGCCGGTTTGACTTTGGCCAACTCCTCCCCGCCCTGCCAGCCGATTGCCACCAGCAGGTACATGGTCAGGCCCTGGTAGATCACGTACGGGAACTCGAACCGCACCTTCAGGATCGGGATGAGGAAGCCGAAATAGAAGAACAGCAGCAGCGGCTTGAAGAGATTGTGGATGAAGTTTTGCCACAACTCGTACAGCATGGGCGCCTCCTGGCGACGCAGTCCGGCGCAGCGGGCAGCAGCAAGCGACTCGCGGCGTTCACGAACTTAGTGAACCTCGCGGGCTGGAGCGAGCCGACTCAACCCGTCTTTACGCACAATTAACAACTCGCCGCGTCGGCCGTCGCGTCAGCCCGGGAACGGGCCAGTCAAAGCGGCTGTCGCCCATCGTGATTCGTCGGCCGGGCGATCGTTGGGTGCGGCGAAACTAGAACCAATGGGCGATCAGCCGATTGACCTCGATGTAGAGCGGGATCCCGATGGTGACGTTGTAGGAGAACGTCAAACCGAGCGACGCCGCCAACGGCAGGGTGGGGCTCGCCTCGGGGATCGCCAGCCGTTGAACCGCCGGGACGGCGATGTAGGACGCCGCGCCGCAGAGCACCGCGAACAGTACGTAGGTTCCCGGCTTGAAATCGGCGTGCGTCAGTGAGGCGTAGCTATGGGCGACCAAGATGCCAAGGGGCGCAAAGATGTTCGGCGCGAGCAGGCCGAACAAGATGAAACCGGGGCCGGCCGTCCGCAGGTCCTTCAGTTTGCGGGACGCCGTCATGCCCATCTCGAGCAGGAACAAACACAGCACGCCCTGGAACGCCAGGACGAAGAACTTGTCGTCGTCGGCGACCACCTTCTGCCCCTGAAGCCCACTGACCAGGCCGATGATGATGCCTCCCATGAGGAGGACGAGCCCGGGGTTGAGGAACACCTCTTGGAACAGCTCCCGGGAGAAGATCGGCGCCCTCTTGCCCGACGGGCGGGGCAAGATCTGGTCGTCCTCCCAGTCCGGGTGGTCCAGCTTTTCCAGCGAGAATTCGAGCTCCTGCTCGATTCCGCGTTCGTGCTCGGCCTCCAGGCTCCCGCCGTGCGGGGGCTTGGCCGCGGTGCCGGGCCCCACGCCGACCCTGACCGGCGCGGTGTAACCAGGCTCGTCGACCATGTACCCCGCCGCGTCCATGCCGCGGTGGCGAAGCCGCGCCACCAGGTAGAGCGCCACCAGGCAGCCCGGAATCTCCATGACGGCCAACATGACTGGCATGTACGCGTTGAACGCCATGCCGACGGCGGTCAGCACGGCCACGCAGGTGGCGAACGTTCCGGCCGAATCCGACCCGTAATACCCGGCTACCGTCGCCCGGTCGACTCGCCGAAGGGAGGTCAGCCAGTTCAGCAGGAGATAGGCCAAGCCGCCGATCACGAAGTTGAGCAGGAAGCCCAACACCATGAAGCCCACGATCATCCCGATGCTGCCGGCGCTGATCTTGGCGAGCTCCTCACCGCCGTGCCAGCCGATGGCCAGCAGCAGATACATCGTCAGGCCCTGATAAATGACATAGGGGAATTCGAAGCGCACCTTCAGGATCGGAATGAGGAATCCGAAGTAGAAGAACAGGAGCAGCGGCTTGAACAGGTTATGGGTGAAGTTGTGCCAAAACTCTTGCAGCATCCAATGCCTCCCTCGATGAGTGCGGTGATCAGGGAAAAGCACCGTCCGCAAGCGGAGCCACCACAGAACATCCCGACGACCGTGGAAAACGTATCCCCGGCGGGGTCAAACCGCCACTCGAATGCAAAGGTGTGTCGTAGCGCCGGAAATCGGCCGGCGCACGGCAAAATCACTGGTCAACCGCCTGCGGTTGGCGGCCGCAGGATCGCGCGCCTACCTCACGCCGGGCGTGGGTTTGGTGTGAAAGTGCTGTGTGTTTGCTGTCAACGCCGCAATCAGCGCGCCGACGAGATTACCGAGGGCCTGACCCCGGCGCCCTTCTTGCGGTGCGTAACCGATAGCCATGCCATTGGCGAGTAATGCGTGGTGATTTCCTCGAAACCGTCGACACGCGAAACCGTGAGCACGCCCGTTTCTTGATTTATTTCCAACTCGTCATTCTCACCGCCCTGGACCTCTTCACCGTTCGCAAGCCGGATGACGAACATGGCGGTGACTCTCCAGGGTTGGGCGATCGGGCTGCCAATGATCTTAGGAGAAGTCCGGTGGGCGTGCTCGGCTCGAGGGCCGCCGGTGGTCTGGCTGCACGAGATCCGGGAATCGGTTGCGCGTTGTTAGATAGGTTAGGCTACATTTACTAACCGTGACCGAGGTCAGCGTTCAGACGAGTTCCGCCGGCTCCGCATCGTCACCCATCCCGCTTCCCGCACACGTCCACCCGGCCGACCTGGCCGCCGAGCTGGCCGCGCTGCTGCCCGAACGGGTCGGCGAGGAGTACCTGCTCTACGAGCGCAACGGGCAATGGGTGCTGGCCAGCGGCGTGCGCGCGATGGTCGAGCTGGACAGCGACGAACTGCGCGTCATCCGCGACGGCGTGGTGCAGCGGCAACGGTGGTCTGGGCGGCCGGGGCCCGTGCTGGGCGAAGCCATCGACATATTGCTGCTGGAAACCGACCAACTCTTCGGGTGGATCGCCTTCGAATTCGGCATCTACCGCTACGGGCTGCAGCAGCGGCTGGCGGCGCGCACCCCGCTGGCCCGCGTGTTTTGGCCGCGCACCCGCATCGTGGTGACCGGGGACGCGGTCGAGCTGTGGGGCACCACCGACGCCCACCGGGACGCGGTACTGGGCCTGCTGGGCGACGGTCTGCCCGAGCTGCGCCAGGCCCGCGGCGTGGACGTTTTCGCCGACCCTTCCGGCTATCGCGATCGGGTGGCGTCGGCCGTCGGGGAGATCGCGGCGGGCCGCTACCACAAGGTGATCCTGTCCCGGTCCCTCGAAGTGCCCTTCGGACTGGACTTTCCGTCCACCTACCGGCTGGGGCGTCGGCACAACACCCCGGTGCGATCGTTCCTGTTGCGGCTGGGCGGGATTCGCGCCGTGGGCTACAGCCCGGAACTCGTCGCGGCCGTCCATGACGACGGCATCGTGGTGACCGAGCCACTCGCGGGTACCCGGGCCCTGGGCCGCGGTACGGCGCGCGACCGCCAGGCCCGCGACGACCTGGAATCGAACTCCAAAGAGATTGTCGAGCATGCGATCTCGGTGCGCAGCTCGCTGCAGGAGATGACCGAGATCGCCGAACCCGGCAGCGCGGTGGTCACCGACTTCATGACGGTTCGGGAACGGGGGAGCGTGCAGCACCTCGGCTCCACGGTCAGCGGGCGGCTGGGCCCGTCGAACGACCGGATGGACGCGCTGGAGGCGCTTTTCCCGGCGGTCACGGCGTCGGGCATTCCGAAAGCCGGCGGCGTGGAAGCGATCCTGCGTCTCGACGAGGGCCCGCGCGGGCTGTATTCCGGAGCGGTCGTGATGTTTTCGGCCGATGGCGGCCTGGATGCCGCGCTGACCCTGCGGGCGGCGTACGAACGCGGCGGCCGCACCTGGTTGCGGGCCGGGGCGGGGATCATCGAAGAGTCCACGCCCGAGCGGGAATTCGAGGAGACCTGCGAAAAGCTGTCCACGCTCGCGCCGTATCTGGTTGCGCGCCAGTAGCGCTCGCTCGACCGGTCGGTGGCCGACCGAGGCTCGGTGGGCACCCCCGCACGCGTAGGGACCTTTGGCCCTATTTCGCCGGCTTTCCGGCGTGTCATCTTTATGTAACCCAATGACACAGATACATTGCGCGTTACGAGAAGACACACTTAACTGGAGGGCTCCGTGTCCAAGGACCTGACTAACCTGCAGCTACTACACGAGCTCGAACCCGTGGTCGAGGGCCTGCTCAACCGCCACCTGTCGATGTTCAAGGAATGGAATCCGCACGACTACGTCCCGTGGTCGGACGGCAAGAACTTCTACGCGCTGGACGGTCAGGATTGGGAGCCCGGGCAAAGCCGGCTCCCGGACGTCGCGCAGGTGGCGATGGTGCAAAACCTGCTGACAGAGGACAACTTGCCGTCGTATCACCGCGAGATCGCGATGAACTTCAGCATGGACGGCCCCTGGGGGCAGTGGGTCAACCGATGGACCGCCGAGGAAGCCCGGCACAGCACGGCGTTGCGCGATTACCTGGTGGTCACCCGCGCCGTCGACCCGGTGGCGCTGGAGAAACTCCGCCTCGAGCAAATGACCCGGGGCTTCAGCCCGGGGCAGAACCAGCAGGGTGACATGTTTGCCGAGAGCCTGTTCGACTCGGTCATGTACGTCTCGTTCCAGGAGCTGGCGACCCGGGTCTCGCACCGCAACACGGGCAAGGCCTCGTCGGACCCGATCGCCGAAGCGCTGATGGCCAGGGTGTCGCACGACGAGAACCTGCACATGATCTTCTACCGGGACGTCAGCGCGGCGGGCCTGGACATCGCCCCGAACCAGGCGATGGCGTCGGTGCACCGGATCCTGCGCAATTTCAAGATGCCCGGCTTCACGGTGCCCGAATTCCGGCGTAAGGCGGTCATCATCGCCGTCGGCGGCGTCTACGACCCGCGCATCCATCTCGACGAGGTGGTGATGCCGGTGCTGCGGAAGTGGCGCATCTTCGAGCGCGAAGACTTCAGCGGCGAGGCCGCCCGGATGCGCGACGACCTCGCCGTCTTGATCAAGGAACTCGAGCAGGCGTCGGACAAGTTCGACGAATCGAAGCAGCGGTACCTCGAACGCGAGGCGCGTAAGACCGAACGGATCACCGCCAGCAAGGTGCTCGAGACGAAGGGCACGTTGACACTGAGCGGGCACTGACGCGAGAACGGCCAATCCCGCCAAACCCCAGAGGTTTCACGGAGCCCCGCTTAACATCCCTCCCATCTTCAACGGGATGGAGTGCACGGCGACCATCGCCTGCCTGTCTTGCACCGTCGTCACCGGTTAGCACCGCCGGCCGCGCTCGCCTGCTAAACCATCCGCGGACCGCCGAAACCGGGGACCGCGCCCACCGGAATCAGCGCGAGGGCGATGGCGAGAAGGGCGAACCACCGCAACGCTTTTGGCGTCGGACGCTGATCGATCTCCGGCCTGCGCGCCGCGAAGAGGATGAAGACCACCCCGACGTCGAACGCCAGAATGATCAGCCAGCGGGTCCAGTCATAGCCGGTCAGGAAGACCGGGGCGACCAACAGCAGCCCGCCGATCGCCCACGGCCATCGGCCCCGCAGCACCCCGACGAACGCCCGCGGCGGCACCCCCGAAACGTTGCCGAGCCCCCACACCGTCAACACCAGCGCGGCGGCACCGAACACCAGGGACATGGCCAGCCCCACCGCTCCGACGTGCCCGACGCTGCGGATGGCATCGGCGATCCCATTGTCGAAGTTGGGCATCACGTTGCGGCACACCCAGTCGTGATAATCGGTTTGCCGCGATTGCCCGTCGATCACGTAGCGCAGCAGGGTTTCTGGCGATGTGACCGTGGCGAACGGGTTGGGCATCGACTGATGCGGTACCGACCCGCACAGTTGAGCGGCGACGTCGTGACGACCGAAAGCCGCCACCGCGGCCGCGGTGAGGACGCCCGGCAGCACCGCCAGGAGCGCCCCGAGGCCCGTTGACCCATTCAGCGCAGTGCCCAGGACGATGATCGCCAGCACGGCCCCCAACGCGAACTCCAGCCCTATCGCCTCGTGCACGAGCGTCAACGCCGCGATCGCGACGCCGTAGGCCGCGCACCACGCCATCGCGCCCGCGCGGGAACGGGTGCACACCAGCGCCGAAGAGAACAGCGCCAGCGCCGCCCCGCCGAACAGGTCCGGCCGGGCCGAATACGCCGCGAACGGCACACCGAAGGGCAGCAACGGAATCAGCAGCGCGACCATCAGCCTGCGCTCGGACCGAACGCGGCCGAACAGCACCACGCCAGCCACCGTCGCCAGGCCGCCCAAGAAGGCGGCGGTGGACAGCCACCGCAGACCCAGCGCGACCGAGAAGTAGTCTCCCGGGACCAACCGCACCAGTTCGCCCGCGAGCCCGCGGCGCACGAAGCCGTGCGCGTAGTCGGCGGCGTAATAAGACATCCAGTACACGTCCAAGGGAACGACTTTGACGGCGCACCACAGGACGGCGGCCGTCCAGGCCGCAATGGCGGCGGTGCCCCAGACGTACAACGCGTTGTGTGGACGTTCGTTCGCCCCGACGCCGAGGTCCACGATCAGATCCGGCCCTCGTACACCGATGTGGCGGACAGCAGCAGGTCGGCGAGCGCGTGACAGGCCAGTTCGCGCGTGGCCGCGGCGGTGTTGTCGGCGCCGCTCTGGTAGGCGATGACATTGAGGAACCGGCTGCCGTTGATCGTGCCCGTGCTGCAGAACAATTGGCCGTGGCCTTGCTCGACGCGGCCCCGGGTGACGCCCTGATCGACCAGCCGGATGCAGACCTCGCCCGCATCCGCGCCATCGATACGCCCCAGGGCGGCATCGAGATCGCCGAGGTTGGAGCAGCCGACCGGGAGTTGGTCGCTCGACATCGCGACGCCTTCGAGGCGCCGGACCAGCCAGCGCGGGGTGAACGGGATGAGCGGCAAGCCGGCCAGCATAGGGTTGGGTTGTGTTGCCAGGGAGGTCAGCTCGCGCTTGACATCCGCGCGCACGCCGCTCAGGTCGCCCCGCACCGCGCGGCCGTCGACGGTCAACGTGATCGAGGTCAGCGCGTTGGCCCGGTCGTCGTCGGTGGCGACGCGGTCGCTGACCGGAAGCACGACCGTCACCGAGTCGCCGCCGGGGAGCACCCTGCCGATCCGGTGCGCGAGACGGGCCGCGAACGCGACGAAAAGCGTGTTGCTGCTTCCGTTGAGGTCGCGCGCACGCGCTTCCCACGCCGCGGCGTCGGTCTGGATCGTCGCCGACGGCAGCGCGATCGGGGCATCATCGACCGGCGCCTCGGGCAGGCGGGGCCGCGGCTTGGGATTGGAAGAGGACCCGATCAATATCGCCAGGGTGGCGAACAGCGCGCGGATCACCGCCGGCAGGGCGATGACGGCGTCGGCCAGGTCGGCCAGGATCGCCCGCCACCGGTTGCGTGAATTCGCCTGGGAATAGCCGGGATTGCGGGTACGCCCGGCGACCGCCTCGGTGATCGCGGTGATGAACCCGAGCCCATCGACGACGCAGTGCGACGCCACCAGCGTGACCGCCGCGCCCCCGTCGTCCAACGGCAGGACGCCGAGGTGGAATGACGGGCCGTACTCCGGGTCGACGGGCACGCGCGCACGGCTTTCGACCCACGCGCCGATATCCGAGCGCGGCCGTCGCGGCTCGAGCGCGATGGCGGGTGAGTCGCAGTCGTGCACCCAACGGTGACGGCCGAAAGGCAAGGGGGAGCGCTCGATCCGGCGTCCGAGCAGGCCGGCGCCGAGATTGCCGTTGAAGTCCCGCAATTGGTCGAGGTTCACGGCGCGGTCGTAGATCCAGGTGCATTGGGCCGCGCTGCCCTGGCCGGTGGCGCGCAGCCGCAAGAATGCGGCCTGGTCCAGCAGGGCCAGCCTCGTCACCGGCGCCGTGCCTCGCGGGGCTGCCGATGGGATGTGTACCGAGACGTCCTGCGGGCGAACCGGAATGCCTCGGGCATCACGGACCGTCGGCAACCCGGGTGAACTCTGCGCGCATCGTCTCGACGTAGCGCCGGACGGACTCGCGGGCGATGTCGGTGCCCGGGTAGGCGACCACCAGCTGCGTCTTGTCGTGCATGCGATTGACCCACATGCACACCGTCTCCGAGAGGCGGTTGTCGCCCCAGATGCCGGCCCGCAGGCCGTCGAAGTCGCCGGCGAACGGCAGCTTGCGAATGTCGATGTAGGACAGCATCGGAACCGGACGGTCCGGAATCTCGATCGGATCCGCGTCGGGCGCTTCGAGCAGGTGGTAGTACGGCACCGCGCCGAGGGCCGTGTTCGCGTCGAAGGACGCCTGGGCGGCGGCGACCACCTCGTCGAATGACGCGCCCGCAGTGGGGATCGTCAGCGGGACGAAGCTGGCCAGCCACCCGACCGCGGTCGCGTGGGCGGGGTCTCGGCGGTTCTCGAACGGGGTGAGTCCGAAATACACCGGCGCGCCGGTCAACCGATGCTCGGCCAGCGCGGCGCAGGCGAACACGCCGCCGCTGAAGCGCGCCCCCGCGGCCCGGCACGCCGCCTCGAAACGCCGGCCCTGGTCGTCATCGATCAGGTCGAAGACCTCGATGGCGCCCGGCGTATCGGCGGCGGCCTGCCCCAGCTCGAGGGGAAACCGCGGCAGCGCACCGCGGTTCGCGGCGAGGAAGCTTCGCCAGGTCTGGATCTCCGGCGAGGCCTCGTTCAGCCCCGCGGTGTATGCACGCTGCTTCGCGCTGTACTCGCGGTGGCTGGCCGCGGGTGGCAGCGCAATGTCGGCCTTCTGCACCGCGGCGAAGTACGCCGTCTGAATGTCGAGAAAGATCACCCCGGCCGACATGCCGTCGGCACGCAGGTGATCGACCGCGATAACCATGGTGAATCGGTCTTCGCCCTGGACGATTCCGAAGCTGAAGCAGTCCCACTGCAGCGGATCCGGGGTATCGAGAATCAGTTTGCGGATCTGGACCGGGGCCATCCGTCCGAGATCCGCTGGCGCCAGGGTGATCTCCGCCGGATCGGGGATAACGTAACGGCGAATTTCGTCGTTGTCGTCGAAGTCGAACCGGTCGTGGTACGTATCATGGCGCCGCACATGACTATTCACGGCGTGCGTCATCGCGTCCACATCGCAGACACCGCGGATTTCCCACGCCCCGATGCATAACCGGGGAATATCGCGGCCGAGGCTGACCTGGCGCCGGTAATAGCGAAGATGCTGCGACTGCTGGTAACTCACTGGGGCCGGGTGATATTGCGCTTCCGCTGCACGCGCGTGGGTGGTGGCGGTCGGGTACCAGGAAACGACGGTGCCCTCGGCTGTCCAATCATCAACCGTCCCCAGGAACATGCGCTACCTTTCGTCCGCCAACCGGTGATGCCATTTCGTGACCTTTACCGCGAGCGCGCATGAATTGCTGAATGACATTAGCGCCGAAGGGGTTATGCTCGCAGGCTGAGCGAGCGTGTCGGCATAAGCTGCGTCAAAGGCGCGCATGGGATCCCCCCTCGAGCATCACAGTCTTCCCAAGACCGATGCAGAATGCCATCGTAGGGGATGTGAGGTAGCCCACAATGCAAAATGGCCGAATTGGTACGCACGGTTAACTCGGAAGTAATCGTCCCAGCGCCAAAGCCCGAACGGCCTTTGCCGGAGCGGTTGATTCTCCGCTGGTGGCCCATGACTCACACCGTTGCGATTCTTGGTGTGAGTCTCCCGGAGGGGACTTCGACCTGTCGCCCCCGACTTATTTCGCCGACGCCGCGCCGACGCGCCTGGCGATCGCCTTCTTGTCAACCTTGCCGATCGGCGTGGTCGGCAGGGTCGTCATCGCCACCAGCACGTCGGGCCGGGCGTGCGCGGCCACCCCACGCCGGTCGAGGTGGGCGTTCAGCTCCGCCAGCGTCACCGCCGGCCCGCTGAAAACCACCGCCGCACAGATTTTTTCGCCGAGGTAGGGGTCCGGCAGTGGCACCGCGGCCGCGGAGAAGATCGACGGGTGGCGCAGCATCTGCTCCTCGAGGTCGGCCGCGGAGACGGTTTCGCCGCCGCGGCAGATCACGTCCTTGACACGTCCGGTGACCGTCAGATACCCGTCCGGCCGGAGCCGGACCAGGTCACCGCTGCGGAAGAAGCCGTCGGGGTCGAAGCAGCGTTCGTTGTCGCGCTCGGCGTGGTAGTAGCCGTTGAGCGTGTACGGGCCGCGCACCAGCAGTTCGCCCTCCTCGCCCGGAGCCACCGGTGCGCCGTCGGCGTCGACCACGCGCAACTCGTCGGCCTCGCACAACGGCCGGCCCTGGGTGTGATCGACGAGCTCGGGCGGATCACCCGGCCGGGTGTAGTTCAGCAGGCCCTCCGCCATCCCGAACACCTGCTGCAGCCCCGGGGTCAACGCCGTGCGGACCAGGCGGGCATCGTCGGGATCGAGCTTCGCCCCGCCAACTTGCAAGAGCCGCAGGGACTTCGGAGCCACCGGCTCCCACTCGCGGGCTTGTGCCCACAGTTTGGCCAGGGCCGGCACCAGGGCGGTGACCGTGACGCCGTGGCGCTCGATCGCGGCGAACGCGGCCTCGGGGCTGGGGTCGGTGGCGAATACGGTGGCGGCGCCCACCGTCATCGCGCCGAGCAGGCCGGGGCAGGCCAGCGGGAAGTTGTGTCCGGCCGACAGCGTCACCAGGTAGACGTCGTCCGCGGTGAGCCCGCACACCCGCGCGCTGGCGGTCGCGTTGAACACGTAGTCGTCGTGGGTGCGGGGGATCAGTTTGGGAGTGCCCGTGGTGCCACCCGAAACCAGAAGCAGAGCAGGAGATTCCGGGTCCTGCGGCGGCATCACGGGCGCGGCGGCGGCCCGGTCGCAAAGTTCGGCCCACGAGGTGAACGGGCCCGGGTCGCCGTCGACGATCACATGCTCGAGCGCCGGGTGGTCCTTGACGAGTTCGGTCGCCAAGGCGCGATAGTCGAAACCTGTTGCCGCGTGGGCGATCACCAAGCCGGTGGCCTGACTGACGGCGGCAAAGTGTCCCAATTCGGCCGCGCGGTGGCCGGGCAGGCACATCACCGGGACGGCGCCCGCCCGCAGCAGCCCGAAGAGCGCCACCGCGAACTGGCAACCGTTCGGCAATTGCAACAGCACTCGGTCACCCGGCGCGATGCCCAGCCCGCGCAGTCCCGCGGCGGCCCGGTCGGCGCGCTCGTCCAGCTCGGCGTAACTCAAGCGCGCGCCGCCCACGGCGTCGAGCACGGCCGTCCGACCGGGCCAGCGCCGGGCCGCGTCGCTCAGGATGGTGTCCAGGGTGCGTCCCGCCCAATACCCCGCCGCGCGGTAGGCGGCGGCCCGATCGGCGGGGAACGGCACGAACCCCTGGAGGGCCCCGGTGCGGGGCTGCCGGGTGTTGGCGGTCATCGGGTCCTCAGGCGGGGGGCGTAGTGGCGGCGATCCGGGAGTAAGGATAGGGTAACCAAAAACTTAGGGCAGCCTTTGCTAATCCAGGGAGGGTTCGTGGTGCGTGCCTCGGCGCGCTCGGAAGGCATCCGGGCAGAGGTGGCCGAACTGCTCGGCGTCGGCGTCGGCGACGTTCACCCCGGTACCGATCTCATCGCCCAGGGCCTGGATTCCATCCGGATGATGACCCTCGCGGGCCGCTGGCGCCGCCAGGGGATCGCCGTCGATTTCGCCACGCTGGCCGCCACGCCGACGATCGAGGCCTGGTCAGACCTGGTTTGCGCGGATGCGCCGGCCGACTTCGCCGAGCAGCAGGCCCCCGTGCCGGACGCCCCGGAAGAGCCCTTCGGGCTGGCGCCGATGCAGCACGCCATGTGGGTCGGCCGCCAGGACAACCAGCCGCTCGGCGGGGTGGCCGGGCACCTTTACGTCGAATTCGACGGCGGCCCGATCGACCCCGAACGGCTGCGCGCGGCGGCCACGGCGCTGGCCCGGCGCCACCCGATGCTGCGCGTGCAGTTCCTGCCCGACGGCACCCAATCCATCCCGGCGGCCGGTGGCCGATTCCCGGTGGGGGTCGAGGACCTGCGCGGCCTGGACGGCGACAGGGTCGACGAACGGCTGGCCGCCATCCGCGACGCCAAGTCGCATCAGCAGCTCGACGGCGCGGTGTTCGAGCTGGCCCTGACACTGCTGCCGGGCGAACGTTCGCGCCTGCACGTCGATTTGGACATGCAGGCCGCCGACGCGATGAGTTACCGCACCCTGATGGCCGACCTGGCCGCCCTGTACCTGGGTCACCAACTGCCCGCGTTGAGCTACACCTATCCGCAGTATCGCCGCGCCGTGGAGGCGGAGGAGGCCCGGCCGCAACCGGCCCGCGACGCCGCCCGACAGTGGTGGGCGCAGCGCATCCCGCAACTGCCGGACCCGCCGGCCCTGCCCGTCACCGGCGACCGGCGCTCGCGGCGCAGCACCAGGCTCTGGCACTGGCTCGACCCGCAGACCCGGGACGCCCTGTTTTCGCGCGCCCAGGCCCGCGGGGTGACCCCGGCGATGACGTTGGCCGCGTCGTTCGCCAATGCCCTGGCGCGCTGGTCGACCACCTCGCGCTTCCTGTTGAACGTGCCGCTGTTCGGGCGCCAGCCGCTGCACCCCGACGTCGACTCGTTGGTCGGCGACTTCACCTCCTCGCTGCTGCTCGACGTCGACCTCACCGGCACGCGGACCGCCGCAGAGCGGGCGCGGGCCGTGCAGGACGCGATGCGGACCGCCGCCGCTCACTGTGCCTATCCCGGGTTGTCGGTGCTGCGGGACCTCGGCCGCCATCGCGGCGCGCAGGTGCTGGCGCCGGTGGTCTTCACCAGTGCGCTGGGGCTCGGCGACCTGTTCGGCCGCGAGGTCACCGCCCAATTCGGCGCGCCCGCGTGGATCATCTCCCAGGGCCCGCAGGTGTTGCTCGACGCTCAGGTCACCGAGTTCGACGGCGGCGTACTGGTGAATTGGGATGTGCGCGAAGGCATCTTCGCCCCGGGCGTCATCGACGCCATGTTCGGCTACCACATCGACGAACTGGTCCGGCTGGCCTCCGCCGACGACAGCTGGGACGCCCCCGGGCCGTCGCCGCTGCCGGACGCGCAGCGCGCGGTGCGCGACGCGGTCAACGGCCGCACCGCCGAGCCCAGCGGAGAAGCGTTGCACGACGGGTTCTTCCGGCAAGCCGAGCAGCGGCCCGACGCACCGGCAATATTCGCCAGTTCCGGTGACCTCAGCTACGCCCAGCTGCGCGACCAGGCGCGGGCGGTGGCCGCCGCGTTGCGCGCGGCCGGCGTCGGCGCCGGCGACACGGTCGCGGTGATGGGGCCCAAGACGGCCGAGCAGGTGCCCGCGCTGCTGGGCATCCTCAGCATCGGCGCGGTGTACCTGCCCATCGGCGCCGACCAGCCCCGCGACCGCACGGAGCGCATCATCGAAACCGGCGCGGTGCGGGTGGCCCTGGTGTGCGGCGGCCAGCGGCTGTCGCTGCCCGTGCCGGAGCTGACGCTGGCCGACGTGCTGCGCGGCGAGCCGGCCGACATCGACTCGGGCAGAATCGATCCCGGCGAGCTGGCCTACGTGTTATTCACATCCGGCTCGACCGGCGAGCCCAAGGGCGTCGAGGTGACGCACGACGCCGCGATGAACACCGTGGAGTTCATCGCCCGGCACTTCGAGATCGGCCCCGCGGATCGATGCCTGGCCCTGTCCACCCTCGAAGGCGACATCTCGGTGATGGACATCTTCGTGACTCTGCGGACGGGCGGGTCGATCGTGGTGGTCGACGAGGCGCAGCGCCGCGACCCCGACGCCTGGGCCCGGCTGATCGACGCCCACCGGGTCACCGTGCTGCACTTCATGCCGGGCTGGCTGGAAATGCTGATCGAGGTCGGCCGCGGACGGCTGTCGTCGGTGCGGGTGGTCCCGACCGGCGGGGACTGGGTCCGCCCCGAGCTGGCGCGCCGGCTGCGGGCCGAGGCGCCCGACGTTCGCTTCGCCGGCCTGGGCGGCGCAACCGAAACGCCGGTTCACAACACGATTTTCGAGGTCGCCGACCCGATCGCGCTGCCGGCCGACTGGACCGCCCTGCCCTACGGCGTGCCGCTGGACAACAACGCCTGCCGCGTGGTCAACGACGCGGGCGACGACTGCCCCGACTGGGTCGCCGGCGAGCTTTGGGTGTCCGGTCGGGGCATCGCGCGGGGCTACCGCGGTCGCCCTGACCTCACCGCGGAGCGCTTCGTCGAGCACGCGGGACGAACGTGGTACCGCACCGGCGATTTGGCCAGGTATTGGCCCGACGGCACCCTCGAGTTCGTCGGACGCGCGGACCACCGGGTCAAGATCAGCGGATATCGCGTCGAGCTCGGCGAGATCGAGGCCGCGATGCGGCGGCTGCCGGGGGTGGCGATTGCGGTGGCCGCCCTGGTCCCCGGATCCGGCGGGTCGGAGGTCCTGGCGGCCGCCGTCTGCCCGGAGAGCTCCGGCGCTGCGGCGCCGACCGCCGAGCTTCTCAGCGCGTCGATGGCCGAACTCGTTCCGGCGCACATGATTCCGCGACACTTCGCGCTGCTGGAGCGCATCCCGTTCACCAGCGCCGGAAAGATCGACCGTCGCGCCGTCGCCCGCGAGCTGGGCGCCGCGGTTTCGCTGTCCGAGCGGCCCGGCTTCCGGGCCCCGTCGACGCCGCTGGAATCGGCCCTCGCCGCGCTCCTCGGCGATCTGCTCGGCGCGGATCAAGTCGGGCGCGACAACGACTTCTTCGCCCTGGGCGGGGATTCGGTGCTGGCCACCCAGGCCGTCGGCCGGATCCGGACCTGGCTGGACACCCCGCACATCATGGTCGCCGACATCTTCGCCAGCAGAACCGTTGCGGCCCTTGCCGAATTGCTCACCGGGCGCGAGCGGGACGCGGCACGGCTGGATCAGGTGGCCGAGCTGTACCTGGAAGTCATCCACATGGACGCCGAGACGGTGCTGTCGGCGGCGCATCAGACCGGGAAACCCGGGACCGCGCAATGACATCCGAACCGCTGCTGAGCAGGCCGGCCGAATTCGCGCCGTGGATCAAGCGTGCCCCCGCCCCGAACGCGAGCCGGCGCGCCGGCGCCACCGTCGTGTTTCCGCACGCGGGAGCCGCCGCGGCGGGTTACCGCGCGCTGGCGACCGCCCTGGCCGCGGGCGGGGACACCTACATCGTGCAGTACCCGCAGCGCGCGGACCGGCTGAGTCACCCCGCCCCCGACACCGTGCACGACCTGGCGCAGGGCCTGTTCGACGCGGGTCCGTGGGCGCGCGTCGCGCCGCTGAGGCTCTTCGGGCACAGCATGGGGGCCGTCGTGGCGTTCGAGTTCGCCCGGATCGCCGAATCCCACGACATCCCCGTGCAGCGACTGTGGGTGTCGGCCGGCCCGGCGCCGTCGGCGGTCGCCGCGATGCCGGCGTTGCCGACCACCGACGACGGATTGCTGGCCGACATCGCCGATCTCGGCGGCACCGATCCCGACCTACTCGCCGACGAAGAGTTCGCCGAGCTGCTGACCACCGCGGTGCGTGCCGACTACCAGGCGGTCAACCGCTACGAGTGCGCCCCCGGCGTGCGCATTAGCGCCGACATCCGCGTGCTGGGCGCGCGCGACGACCACCGCGTCGATCCGGAAGCGTTGCGGCTGTGGGAGAACCACACGGCGGGCGCCTTCGAGCTGTTCCTGTACGACGGCGGACACTTCTATCTCGACGAGCACCTGGATGCCGTCGCGGAACGGGTGAACGCCGATGTCTGAGCGGCCCCATGACGCCGACCCGGTGGTGATCGTCGGCATGGCCGTCGAAGCGCCCGGCGGCATCGACACCGCCGACAAGTACTGGGAGCTGTTGTCGCAGGGCCGAGAGGCGCTCGGCCCGTTCCCCACCGACCGCGGTTGGCAGGTCCGCGAGCTGCTCGCCGGGTCGCGACGCAGCGGCTTCAAGGAGATCCATGACCGCGGTGGATTTCTCTCGGGCGCAACGACATTCGATCCCGAGTTCTTCGGCATCTCGCCGCGCGAGGCCGTCGCCATGGACCCCCAGCAGCGCGTCGTGCTTCGGGTGTCCTGGCGCGCGCTGGAAAACAGCGGCATCAACCCCGACGACCTGGCCGGGCACGACGCGGGCTGCTTCGTCGGCGCCTCGGCCACCGGGTACGGGCCGCAGATGGCCGGCTTCTCCGAGCACAGCGGCCACCTGCTCGCCGGCACCGCGCTGAGCGTGATCTCCGGTCGGGTCGCCTACACGCTGGGCCTGGCCGGACCGGCGCTGACGGTGGACTCGTCGTGCGCGTCCGCGTTGGCCGCATTCCACGTCGCCGTGCGGTCGGTGCAGAACGGCGACTGCGACCTCGCGTTGGCCGGCGGCGTCAACGTGCTCGGCTCGCCGGGATTCTTCGTCGAGTTCTCCAAGCAACACGCCCTCTCCGACGACGGCCACTGCCGCCCTTACAGCGCCCAGGCCAGTGGCACGGTGTGGGCCGAGGGGGCGGCGATGTTTGTGCTGCAACGCAAATCGTCCGCGCTGCGCGCCGGCCGGCAGGTCGTCGCCGAGGTCCGCGCCACCGCCGTCAACCAGGACGGCCGCAGCGCCGGGCTCAGCGCCCCCAGCGGTGACGCGCAGGTCCGCCTGTTCCGGCGTGCGATGGCGCAGGCCGGGATTCGGCCCGAAGACGTCGGCATGCTCGAGGGCCACGGCACGGGTACCCGCCTCGGCGACCGCACGGAACTGGGCTCGCTGGCGCAAACGTACGGCGAAACGGCGCCCGGCGGCGGCGCGCTGCTGGGCTCGGTGAAATCCAACGTAGGGCACGCCTTGGCCGCCAGCGGGGCGCTCGGGCTGGCCAAGGTGCTGGTCTCCGCGGAGCACGGGGCGATCCCGCCGACCCTGCACGCCGCGGACCCGAGCCCCGAAATCGACTGGGAGAGCCAGGGTCTGCGCCTGGCGAAGAACCTGACCCCGTGGCCCGCGGTCGGTGGGCAGCGGATCGCGGCGACGTCGGCATTCGGCATCGCAGGTACCAACGCCCACGTGATCGTCAACCTGCCCGAGGTCGCGTGATGCTGACCTCCCCCCTGCCCGACACTCGCGTGCCCGTGCTGCTGTCCGCGCACGCCGAGGAGCTGATCGGTCGGGACGCCCGGGCGATCCTGGACCATCTGGACTCCGCTGGTGCCGATGCGGATGTCGCGGCGGTGGCGTCCAGCCTGCTGCGGCTGCGGCGGGTGCGACGGCACCGCGCGGTGGTCCGGGCGGCCGACCGCGCCGAGCTCGTCGCCGGACTGGCCGCGCTGGCCCGCGGTGCCCAACACCCGCTGGTCACCCGCTCGTCGATCGGCGTCGCGCCGGTAATCGCCTTCGTGTTTCCCGGCCAGGGCAACCAATGGCAATCGATGGGCGCCGAAGCCTACCAACGGCTTCCGGCATACCGGGCGGAGGCGGACCGATGTGCCCGGGCGTTTCTGGCCGCCGGGTTGCCGTCACCGTTGCCCTACCTGACCGGGCAAGTCGACCGGGACTGGTCGCGCACCGAAATCCAGGGGGCGCAGTTCACCCACGCCGTCAGCCTGGCCCACGAGTGGCGATTCCACGGCGTGCTCCCGGCAATCACCGTGGGGCACAGCCTCGGCGAGGTCGCGGCGGCCTACGTCGCCGGAACGATATCGCTGTCGGACGCGGTCGCGCTGGTCGGGGCCCGCGCCACCATCGTCGACCGCTTGACCGGTCACTACGCCATGGCGGTGCTGGGCGCGGGCGTCGACGAGGCGGAGTCGTTGATCGGCGAAACGGTTGGCTGGTTGGAAGTCTCGGCGGTCAACGGGCCCTCGTCGACGGTGGTGTCCGGTGACCACGACGCGGTGGCCGCCGCGGTGCGGCGGGCCCAGCAACGCGGCGTGTTCACCCACCAACTGGCCGTGGACTATCCCGGGCACACCAGCGTCCTGCGGCCCTTGCGTCGGCAGCTCGCGGAGCTGACTCCCCGCTCGGCGTTCGGAGACAGTCCGGTGCGATTCGTCGGCTCGACCTTCGGCGCGGAGGTCGGCAGCGACCGCGATTTTGCCGAATATTGGTATGAAAACCTTTGCAACACTGTGCGTTTCGATCGCGCGGTGGCGGCGGCGCAAGGACTGGGCGCCACCACCTTCGTCGAGCTGTCCGCGCATCCCGCGCTGCTGTATCCGCTCGCCGACCTCATTGACGAGCGGACGGCCGTGGCCGTCGGCTCGGGACACCGCGACTCGGCCATCACCGACACGCTCGCGGCCAACATCGCGGCCGTCGCAACCGCCGATCCCGGTTGCCAGTGGGCCAACACGATTCCGGGCGGCGTCCGCTCGCCGCTGCGCGGGTTCCCCAACGCGCCCATGCGGTCGATACACCTCTGGGCGGCGCCCGAACCGGCGATCGAGACCGCGCCGGCCTCGGAGCTCACGGTCGCCGTCGAGCATTGGCGGCGGGCGGCATCGGCGCCGTCGGGGGGCGCCGACATCGGCTTCCACGGCACGACCGGCACGTTGGCCCAACGGCTGATCGACGCCGTTGAGGCGCGCGGCAACTGCCGGGTGGTGTCACCGAACGACGCCGAGATCCTGGTCGTGGCAGCCCCGGCGCTCGACGAGCCGGACGCCGCCGCGGCGATCGAGCAGATCGCGCGCCGGCCGGACGCGGGACTAGCCGACTACCGCGCGCTGATCGGCCCTCGGTGCCGGGTGGTGTGGCTGCTCACCGCCGGCGCCGAAACCGTCGAACGGCATGACCCCACGGCGCTTCCCGGGCAGGCGGCGTTGGCCGCCATGCATCGCAGCGTCGGCTTCGAGTTCGCCGATCAGGCCTTCGGGCATCTCGACCTGCCCGGGCGAGACGTCGACGATCCGACGGCGCGCGCGGCGGTCGAGGTGTTGCTCGGCGAGGCGGCCGAGGTGGCGTTGCGGGGCAATGGCTCGCCGCGACGCTACCTACGAACCTTGCGGGAGTGCCCCGACTCGGGGACCGCGGGGCCCCTCGACGCGGCCGCGCTGGACGACGTGGTGATCACCGGCGGCAGCGGGGCGATCGGCCTGCAGTACGCCCGATACTGCATCGAACGCGGGGCGCGCACGGTGACGCTGTTGAGCCGCAACGGCATCGACGAGCCCACGCTGCGCCGGCTCGCCCAGGGCCACGACGTCGACCTGCGCGCCCCGCGGTGCGACATCACCGACCTGGCCGCGCTGGCCGACGCGGCCGCAGGGCACCCCGGGCCCGGCGCGTCTCTGGTGATCCATACCGCCGGCATCGCCGAGGCCCGCACGCGCGCCGAACTCACCGGCGCCGACGTCGCCGCGGTCTGCGCCGCGAAGGTGAGCGGCCTGGCCGCGCTGGCGCAGATGTGGCCGCTGCGGCCGGATTGCCGAATCCTGGCCTGCTCGTCGGTGTTCGGGGTATGGGGTGGCCGCGCGCACGCGGCGTACGCCGCATCCAACCGCATGCTCGATGTGCTGGTCGCTCAGCTGCGCAGCGCGGGCCACGACTGCACGGCGATCCGGTGGGGCCTGTGGCAGGCCGCCGGCGTGGTGACGGGCGACGAGATCACCCGCACCGAACGCTCCGGCCTGATCGCGATGGCGCCCGAGCCGGCGATCGAGGCCGGCCTGCGCCGCTACGACGGCGATCCGCTGATCTTCCGCGCGGACTTCGACCGGCTCGCGGTCTTCTTCGAAAGCCAGGGCATGCCAATGCCGTTCACGACCGCCAAGGCCGCCGCCGCGGACGAGGACGGCGCGGCCAAGCCGCTCGGTGAGGTGGTGCGCGCCGAGCTGGCCGCCACACTGCACCTGGGGGAGTCGGTCATGATCGACCCGAGCGCACCGCTCATCGACCTTGGCGTGGACTCGTTGCTCGCGCTCGACCTGCGCAAGCGGCTGCGCCGGACGGTCGGAAGGTCGGTCCCGGTGGCGCGCATGCTCGGCGGCATCACCCTCGACGAACTGATCGACGCCTTGCGCGTCGACCCAGGTGACGGGCCGCGACCGGACACGCCCCTCGACACCCCCGAACCGAGAAAGGTTGGACTCCCCGCGTGACGGACACCACCCGAGCCGGCGCCCATCTCGACGACGAGCGCCTGGAACTGTTGCGCCGCAAGATCGCCGAACGCGGACTGGCCAGACCGGCCGCCGAGGCGGCCGTGGCGACCAAAGACGAACCGCGCATGTCGGTCGGCCAGCACCGGATGTGGTTCGTGCAGTCTGTGGACCCCGACAGCGCGCTGCTCAACGTCTGTGTGTCCTACCGGGTCACCGGCGCGGTCGACCTTCAACGATTGCGGCGCGCGGTCGACGCCGTGGCCGCGCGGCACCAGGTGCTGCACACCACGTATGCCACCGGCGCGGACGGTGACCCGTATCCGGTTGTCCGCGAGGAGTTGCAGCCCGAGTGGGCCGAACACGATCTGTCGGAGTTGACGGAGCAGGCCCGTCGGTTGCGGCTGGACGTGCTGGCGCAACGGGATTTCCGCCGCCCCTTCGACCTCGCCGAGGATTCCCCACTGCGCGTCACGGCGGCGCGCTTGTCGGGCGACGAGCTGATGCTGTTGATCACGGCTCACCACATCGCCTGGGACGACGCCTCGTGGACGCCGTTTTTCACCGACCTCACTCGCGCATACACCGACGACCTCGGCGGTGTCCCCGCCTTAACCGCACCCGGGCCGGACGAAGCGGCCGATCCCGCCGCGGACTTCGAATACTGGCGGCCCCTGATGGCGAATCTGCCCGAGCCGCTTGAGCTTCCGGGGACCAACGGGTCGGTGGTGCCAAGCACCTGGCGTGCCCAGCGCGCCACCACGCGGTTGTCGGCGGCGACCGTCGACAAGGCCGCGGCGCTGGCGCGCGAGACCGGCGCCACCCCGTACATGGTGCTGATGGCTGGCTTCGCCGCGCTGGTGCACCGCTACACCCAGTCAACGGACTTCCTGGTCGCCGCCCCCGTGCTCAACCGCGGCGTCGAAAGCGATTCCGCCATCGGCTACTACGGAAACACGGTGGTGATCCGGCTGCGGCCGCAGCCCCACCAAACATTCCGGGAGCTGCTGGCCCAAACCCGCGACAGCGCGGTGGGCGCCTTCGCCCACTCGCGCGCCGACCTGGACTGGCTGGTGCGCGAGTCCAATCCCGATCGCCGCCACGGCGCCGACCGGATGACCCGGGTGAGCTTCGGGCAGCGGGAGCCCGACGGCGCCGGCTTCTGCCCGCCCGGCGTGCGGTGCGAGCGCGGTGAGTTGCGCGGTCAATTCAACCAGCTGCCATTGAGTTTCATGATCGAGCTGGACCGCTCGGCCGGCGGCGGGTCCGTCGAGGCCGAATACCTGGTCGAGGTGTTGGATCAACGGCTGGTGGAGCAGCTGCTCCGGCACTACGGCGTATTGCTGGATAGCGCGCTGACCGACCCCGATGCGGCGCTATCGGCCTGCGCGTTGATGGACGCCGACGACGCCGAGTGGTTGCGCTGGGCCTCGACCGGGGCGGCGTTCGAAACCCCGGCCGCCACCCTGCCCGCGCTGGTCACCCGCCGGGCGGCGCGCTCGCCCGACGCCATCGCCGTCGTCTACGAGGGCCGCGAGTACACCTACCGCGAGATCGACGAAGAGTCGAACCGCCTGGCGCACTGGCTGATCGAGCGGGGTATCGGCACCGAGGACCGCGTGGCGGTACTGCTGGACAAGTCACCCGAATTGGTCATCACTGCGCTGGGCGTGCTCAAGGCCGGCGCGGTCTACCTGCCGGTCGACCCCACCTACCCCGAGGATCGCCTGACCTTCATCCTGGGCGACGCCGACACCAAACTGGTGCTGCGCGAGCCGGTCACCGGGTTGTCGCGGTACCCGGCCACGGCGCCTTCCGAGCTGCTCCGCCCGCTGAGCCCCGACAACACCGCCTACCTGATCTACACCTCCGGTTCGACCGGCCTGCCCAAGGGTGTTCCGGTGCCGCACAAGCCGATCGCCGAGTACTTCGTCTGGTTCGGCGAGGAATACCACGTGGACGAAACCGACCGGCTGCTGCAGGTCGCCTCGCCGAGCTTCGACGTCTCCATGGGCGAGATCTTCGGCACGTTGATCATGGGCGCCAGGCTGGTGATCCCGCGACCCGACGGGCTGCGCGACATCGGCTACCTGACTGACCTGCTGAGCCGCGAAGGCATCACCTCGATGCATTTCGTCCCGTCGCTGCTGGGCCTGTTCCTGTCGCTGCCGGGCGTCAGCCAGTGGCGCACCCTGCGGCGCGTGCCCATCGGCGGCGAGGCCCTGCCGGGCGAGATCGCCGACAAGTTCCACGCCACCTTCGACGCGCTGCTGTACAACTTCTACGGACCGACCGAGACCGTCGTCAACTGCACCAGCTTCCCGGTGGAGGGGGCCCAAGGCACCCGGGTGGTGCCCATCGGACGCCCGAAGATCAACACGCAGGTGTATCTGCTCGACAACGCGCTGCGGCCGGTCCCCGTCGGCGTGATCGGCGAAATCTACATCGGCGGAATGCATGTCGCGCACGGATACCACGGGCGGCCCGCGTTGACGGCCGAGCGGTTCGTCGCCGACCCGTTCACGCCGGGCGCCCGGTTGTACCGCTCCGGCGACCTCGCCCGCCGCAACGCCGACGGTGACATCGAATTCGTCGGGCGCGCAGACGAACAGGTCAAGATCCGCGGCTTCCGCATCGAGCTGGGCGAGGTCGCCGCCGCCATCTCGGTCGACCCGAGCGTCGGGCAAGCCGTCGTGCTGGCCATGGACCTACCCCGGCTGGGCAAGAGCCTGGTCGGATATGTGACGCCCGCCCCGGGCGGTGGCCCGGAAACCGTTGACGTGGAACGCATTCGCGCGCGGGTGGCAGCCGCCCTGCCGGACTACATGACGCCGGCGGCCTACGTGCCGCTCGAGGAGATCCCGATCACGGCGCACGGCAAGATCGACCGCGCCGCACTGCCCCAACCGCAGATCGCGGCCGTCACCGAATACCGCGACCCCACAACCGTTACCGAACGCCGCATCGCCGCACTGTTCTCCACGCTGCTCGGTCACGACCGGGTGGGCGTCGACGACTCGTTCTTCGACTTGGGCGGCCACTCGCTGGTGGCCACCAAGCTCGTGACCGCGATCCGCTCGGAGTGCGGCGTGGAGTTGGGCATCCGGGACGTCTTCGAGCTCGCCACGGTGGGCCTGTTGGCGGAGCGGGTCGATCAGCTGAGTTCCGGGGAGCCCAGGCAGGCGCGGCCCAAGCTGATCGCGACAGCGCACGACCAGCCGATGCCCCTGTCGGCGTCGCAGCTGCGCAGCTGGTTCGCCTATCGCATCGACGGCCCCAGCTGGGTCAACAACATTCCCTTCGCCGCGAAGCTGAGCGGGCCGTGGGACATCGACGCGTTGATCGCCGCCGTCGGCGACGTCGTCGCCCGCCACGAGATCCTGCGCACCTCCTACGTGGAGCTGGACGGCGTGCCCTACCAAGTGGTCGGCCCCGCCGGCGAGGTTCCGGTGCGCCGGGCGACCGGGCCCGACGACACCTGGCTGCGCGAGCAGCTGGACGCCGAGCGCCGGCACTGCTTCGAGCTGGACCGTGAGCTGCCGGTGCGAATCGCGTTGTTGCGCACCGACGCTGACGCCGCGGAGCACGTGCTGTCGCTCGTGATCCATCACATCGCCTCCGACCACTGGTCGGCGGGTGTGCTGTTCGCCGACGTGATGACCGCGTACCGGGCCCGCCGGGCGGGGGAGGCCCCGGCCTGGGCGCCGCTTCGGGTGCAGTACGCCGATTACGCGGCCTGGCAGGGCGCGTTCCTGGGCGACGCGGCCGGTCAGGAGTCCAGCGTCGCCGCGGAGCAGCGGGAGTATTGGAATCGGCAACTGGCCGGTCTGCCGGAGGACACCGGGCTGCGGCCGGACTTCCCGCGCCAGCCCGTCCCCACCGGGGAGGGCGAATCGGTCGACTTCCGCATCGACGCGACCACCCGCGCCAAGCTCGCCGAGTTGTGCCGCGAGTTGGGCATCACCGAATTCATGCTGCTGCAAACGGCGGTCGCCGTGGTGCTGCACAAGGCGGGCGGCGGCCTCGACATCCCGCTGGGGACCCCGGTCGCCGGACGCTCCGAGTCCGAATTGGACCAACTGATCGGGTTTTTCGTCAACATCCTGGTGTTGCGCAACGACCTGACCGGTAACCCGACCCTGCGTGAACTGCTGACCCGCGCCCGCGAGACGGCGCTGGCCGCCTACGCGCATCAGGATCTGCCCTTCGACCGGGTGGTCGACAGCGTCAGCCCGGTGCGCTCGCTGTCGCGCAACCCGCTGTTCCAGGTCGTGGTGCACGTCCGCGACCACCTGCCCGCCACGCGAGTGATCGAGCAGGCCCCCGACGGCGGGCAGGACACCGTGTGCACCTCACTGGACCCCGTGTTCGACATGGCGCACGCGGATCTCAGCGTCAACTTCTTCGGCACCGACGGCGCCGACGGCACCGACACCTCGGCGGGCATCGGCTACAACGGCAACCTGATCTTCCGCACCGAGTTGTACAGCAGGACCACCATCGAGCGCCTGGCCGGCTGGCTGACCCGGGTGGTCACCGAGTTTGCCACCGACGTGGATCAGACGTTGCGGGACGTGCAGCTGATCGGCGCCGAAGACCGGCGCCGCATGCTGCAGGACTGGAGCCGGGGCGAGCTGCCGCCGCACGACCGGCCGCGCACCATCCCGGAATTGCTGCGGCCCAGCCGAAGCCTGGGGCCCGACCGGATCGCGGTGCGATGCGGCGACGAGCGCATCGATTACCCTGCGCTGCACCGCCGTTCGGACAACCTGGCGGCCCTGCTCGTCGGCCGCGGCGTGGGGGCGGGGACGCTGGTCGGGCTCTCCACCCGGCGGAGCATCGACCTCGTGGTGGCGCTGGTCGCCATCATGAAGGCCGGCGGCGGTTACTTCCCCATCGACCCCGGCTACCCGCCGGCGCGCAAGCAGTTCATGCTCGACGACGTCGCACCGCCGGTGGTGCTGGCCACGGCCGAAGCGCTCGACGGCATGCCCGACGTCGCCGGTGTCGCCGTGATCTCGCTGGATGACCCACAGGTGCGGGCCGCGATCGAGAACACCGAAGTCGATTCCCGGGCGGCCGGGCTGCCGCTGCCGCACCCCGATGACCCGATGTACCTGGTCTTCACGTCGGGCTCCACCGGCAAGCCGAAGGGGGCGGTGGGCACGCATCGGTCGATGGCCGCGCGGCTGGACTGGCAGCTGCGGCACTACCCGCCCCGGACCGACGACGTTCGATTGGCCCAGGCGTCGATCACGTTCCTCGAAGGCGGGATGGAGATGCTCGCCGGATTGGCGGCCGGCGCCACCATGATCCTCGCCGACGACGTCGAGCACCGCGACCCGGAAGCCCTCGGGGACTTGATGATCCGGCATTCGGTGGCCCAGGTGACCGCGGTGCCGAGCCTGGTCTCCGCGCTGGTCGACAGCCGCCCCGAGGCGCTGCGAGCGCTATCCCGGCTGGTGTGCGGCGGGGAGCCGGTGAGCGACTCGCTGCTGCGGCGGCTGGCGTCGGTGTGCGCCGGCGCCGACGTCGAGCTGTTGAACAACATCGGTTCGACCGAAACCTCCGGTGCGGTTTCCCGCGGCCGGCTCGCGCCGCCGAATCCGCTCGTCGGCAGACCCGTTCCGGGCGCGGACGCCTACCTGCTCGACGACGGCTTGCGGCCGGTTCCCGTCGGGGTGGTGGGCGAGCTGTATTACGCGGGCGACCAGCTGGCCCGGGGATACTGGCGGCGGGCGGCGCTGACCGCGTCCCGGTTCGTCGCCAATCCGTATGCCCGCCGGCCCGGTTCGCGCCTCTATCGCAGCGGCGACCTGGCCCGGTGGACCGAGGACGGCCTGCTCGAGTTCGTCGGGCGCTCCGACCACCAGGTGCAGGTGCGCGGTTTCCGCGTCGAGCTGGCCGAGGTGGATGCCGCGCTGGCGGGGGCCGACGGCGTCGCCGCCGCGGCGGCGCGCACCTGGGAGGTGCACGGCGGCACCTCGCTGGCGGGATACGTTGTGCCGCAGCGCCCCATCGTCGACGACGGCGAGAAGGCGGTGTTCGCGGCCGAGGTGCGCGCCGCGATCGCCACCACGCTGCCCGGCTACATGATGCCCTCGTCGCTGACCGTGCTCGACGCGCTGCCCAAGACGGAGTCCGGCAAGCTGAACCGGCCCGGGCTGCCGCGGCCGGCGGTCAGCACCGGTGGGCAGGCCGAACCGTCGCGCACCGACACCGAACGGGCGCTGGCCAAGGTGTTCGCCGAGCTGCTCTCGACTCCCGAGGTGGGGCGGTCCGACGACTTCTTCGCCCTCGGCGGCGACAGCATCCTGTCGGTGCAGCTGGCCGCGCGGGCGCGGGCCGCCGGACTGTCGATCAGCCCCCGGATGATCTTCGAGAACCCGACCGTGCGGCAGCTGGCCGCGGCCGTCGACGCCCTGGGCGACAAGGACATTGACGCGGGTTCGTTCGAGGAGACGGTCGACACCCGCTTCGCGCCGATGACCGCATCCGGGCTGTCGGCCGACGATTTGGCGGCCGTGACGCAGCTGTGGTCGTCGTCGCGCGACGGGACGCCATGACGACGACCGAAGATGTCGCGCCCGACATCGAGGACGTGATGGCGCTGAGCCCGCTGCAAGAGGGCTTGTACTCGCTGACCACGCTCGCCGAATTCCGCGATGGGGAGGCCGACGACCCGTACGTGATCGGCATGGCCGCCGACGTTTCCGGCGCGCTCGACGTCGCGTTGTTACGGGATTGCGCGGCAAAGATGTTGGTGCGTCACCCCAACCTGCGGGCCAGCTTCTTCAGCCGGGGCATCGCACGCCCCGTGCAGATCGTGCCGTCGAGGGTCGACCTGCCCTGGCGCACGGTCGCCGCCGCGCCCGAGGATGTGCCGGCGCTCGAGGCCGGCGAACGCCGACGGCCGTTCGACCTGGAACGCGGGCCGGCCCTCCGCTTCCTGCTCATCGAATTGCCCGGTGCGCGATGGCGATTGGTGCTCACCGCCCATCACGTCGTGATCGACGGCTGGTCGTTGCCGGTGTTCGTCAACGAGATGATGACGTTGTATCAGGCGGGCGGCGACGTGGCGGCGCTGTCGGCCGCACCGCGGCCGTACCGCGACTACATCGGCTGGCTGTCGAGCCGGGATCCGCAGGCCAGTCAACAGATCTGGCGTCAGCACCTGGCGGGCCTGCCCGGCCCCACCCTGCTGTCGGCCGCGCTCGGCTCCGGCGAGGGCGGGCGGGCCGGGCTGCCCCGGACCACCGAACTGCGCATGCCCGCCGAGGACACCGCGCGGTTGGTCGAGGAGAGCCGGTCCCGCGGCATCACCGTCAACACCCTGATGCAAATGGCGTGGGCGGTGGTGTTGTCCCGGCTCGCCGACACCGACGACGTGGTTTTCGGGGTCACGGTATCCGGCAGGCCGCCCGAACTGTCCGGCGTGGAGACCATGATCGGCCTCTTCATCAACACCGTCCCCCTGCGGGTGCGGCTCGACCCCGCCGCGAAGGCCGGTGAACAATGCCGGGCGGTGCAGCGCAGCGCCGCGCTGCTGCGCGAACACGGTTACCTCGGGCACGCGCAGTTGCGGGCGCTGGGCGGGGTCGGCGAGATGTTCGACACCCTGCTGGTCTACGAGAACTTCCCGCTGGACGGGCTGACGGCCGGTACCGAATTGACCGCCGCCGGTGCGACTTTCCGGCCGTCGGCGCTGCAGACGTTGTCGCACTTCCCGATCACCATTGCCGCCCACATGGAAACCGGCGAACTGGTGGTGCTCATCGAGGTCATCGAGGGTGCGCTGGGCGCCACCCCCGCGGCCGCCTTCGGGCGGCGGGTCCTGACCACGGCCGAGCGCCTGCTGCGCGGCTGGGAGCGCCCGCTGCGCGACGTCAGCGTGCTCTTCGACGACGAGGTCGTCCCGCGGCGCGCGGCCGGAGCGCTCCCGGCCCCGCCCGTCGGGATCCATGCCCGATTCGCCGAAGTCGCCCGCAGGACCCCGGACCGCCCGGCCGTCAGCTGGGCCGGCGGCACGCTGAGCTACCGCGAGCTGGATGCCCGCACCGACGGGCTGGCCGCCCGGCTCGCCCGACACGGTGTGCGGCCCGAAACCCCGGTGGGCATTCGGCTTCCCCGCGGCCCGCAGTACGTCGCCGCGATGCTCGCCGTGCTCAAGGCCGGCGGCGCGTGCGTCCCGATGGAACCCGCGACGCCGCCGCAACGGGTGGACTCCATCCTGCGGCAGACCGGCGCGTCGATCGTGATCGACGACGACTGGCTGGCGACCGGCGAACCCGCCGACGGCGACTTCCGCCCGGCCGGCGTGGCACCCGGGCAGGCGGCGTACGTCGTCTTCACGTCGGGGACGACGGGAGAACCCAAGGGCGTCATCGGAACTCACGCGGCGGTGGGCGCCTACGCCGACGACCACCTGGCCGCCGTGCTGCGACCGGCGGCCGCCCGGCTGGGCCGGCCACTGCGTGTCGCGCACGCATGGTCGTTCGCGTTCGACGCCGCCTGGCAGCCGCTGGTCGCGCTGCTCGACGGCCACGCTGTGCACATCGTGGACGAACACACCCAGACCGACGCCGAGGCGCTGGTCGCGACGATCGCCGAGCACGGCATCGACATGATCGACACCACCCCGTCGATGTTTGCTCAACTCGCCGCGTGCGGTTTGCTCAGCACCGTTCCGCTCGCCGTGCTGGCGCTGGGTGGGGAAGCGCTCGGTAAACCGGCGTGGGAGCTGATCCGCGCCGAGTGCGCCCGCACACCGATGACGGCCTACAACTGCTACGGGCCCACCGAAACCACCGTCGAGGCCATCGTCGCCGCGATCCCGCAGCACGACGAGCCGTCGATCGGGCGGCCGACCCAGCACACCCGCGGTTACGTGCTGGACTCCGCGCTGCGTCTGGTGCCGTTCGGGGCCATCGGCGAGCTGTATCTGGCCGGCGCCCAGCTGGCCCGCGGGTACCTCGGCCGCCCGGCCGAAACCAGCCACCGCTTCGTCGCCGACCCGTTTTCACCCGGCGAACGGATGTACCGCACAGGCGATTTGGTGCGACGTGCGCCGGACGGCTCGTTGCAGTACGTGGGCCGCGCGGACGCCCAGGTGAAGATCCGCGGCTACCGCGTCGAGCCGGGCGAGATCGCGGCCGCGCTGGAATCGCACCCCGCCGTGCGGCGCGCGGGCGTGCTGGTCCGCCGCCTGCCGGCTGGTGCGCGGCTGACCGCCTACGTGGTCGCGTCCGATGCCGCGCCGCGCCCGCCGTCGGCGGGCGAGCTGCGCGGCATGCTGGCATCGCGGTTGCCGCGCTACATGATTCCGCAGCGCATCGTCGCGGTCGACGAAATCCCGCTGACCGTCAACGGCAAGCTGGACGAGGCCGCGCTGAGCGCGTTCGAGGTCGCCGAGGCGGATACCGGCGAGGCCGAACCCGAAACTCCCACCGAGGCCGCGCTGGCCGAACTGCTGTCCGAGCTGCTTGGTCAGCCGCGGGTCGACGTGGCCGCCGACTTCCTGCAGCTGGGCCTGGACAGCATCGTGGCGCTGTCGGTGGTGCAGGCGGCCCGGGCGCGGGGGATCGCCCTGCGCGCCCGGCTCATCCTCGAGTGCGCCAACATCCGGGAGCTGGCGGAGGCCATCGATGCCGAAACCCTGATCGCCACAAGCGATGTCGAGCGCAGAGCCGAGCCCATGCCGGTGCTGGCCAACGGCCGTTGGCTCTACGAACACGGCGAGCCGCGCCGGCTGGCGCAGACCGAGGCCATCCGGCTGCCCGCCGACGTCAGCCGCGAGCAACTCGACACCGCGCTCGCCGGCATCGTGGCCGGGCACGAGGTGCTGCGCACGCGACTGGACCGCGCCGCGATGAACCTGGTTCCGGCACAGCCCGCCGAAATCCTCACCGAGGTGGCCGTGACGGGCGACCTGCCCGCGGCGGTGCCCGAACACGTCGCGCGGGCCGTGGACCGCCTCGACCCGCAGCGCGGAGCGCTGCTGGCCGCGACGTGGCTACGGCCGCCGACCGGGCGAAGCGTCCTGTTGCTGACCGCCCACGTGCTCGCGATGGATCCGGCGTCGTGGCGGGTGGTCCTCGGCGAATTGGACGCCGCCTTAACCGCTTTGGCCGCCGGCCGCTCGCCGGCACCGATCCGCGAGCACACCAGCTACCGGCGCTGGGCCGGTGCGCTCGTCGAGCGGGCCCGCGCGCTGGACACGGTGCAGTTCTGGGCCGCCCAGTCCGACGGCGACGACCCGGACCACGACGCGCGGCGGGTCGATCCGGCCCGCGACCGCGCCCGCGATCTGAACGTCCGCATGATCGCCACCGATGCCGACATCACCCGCCGGCTGCTGGACTCCGGGCTGCCGTTGCCGCACCTGCTGATCGCCGCCACCGCGGCGACGGTGACGCGGTGGCGGCGCTCCCGCAACCAGGCCACGCCGCCGCCCCTGCTGGCACTCGAAACACACGGGCGCGCAGACGCTCTCGTCGACGGGTCGGCCGCGCAAGGCATCGACACCGGTGACACGGTCGGGCTGCTGAGTTCCATCTACCCGATGCGGGTGCGGGCGGCCGACCCGCGCGCTGTGGGCGAACAGCTGGCGGCCATCCCGGGTGACGGGCTGGACTACGGGTTGCTGCGCTACCTGCGCGCCGACACCGCCGAACGCCTCGCCCCGTTGCCGGCGCCGCAACTGCTGCTCAACTACCTCGGCGCCGCCCACACCGGCGGCGGCGCCGCGCTGACGCTGGAACGTGAGCTGCTCGCCGGGGTGTCGCCGCAACCGGAACCGGAGCTGGCGGTGCGCCACGAGCTCACCATCGTGGCCGCCATGCTGACGTTCGACGGCCAGCGGGTGCTGGCCGCGCAGTGGCGCGCGCTGCCCGACATCCTCGGCGAGGCCGATCTGGCCGAGCTGCAACACCTTTGGATCGAATCGCTGCGGGAGATGGTGACATGAGCACACTTGCGGTCCTCGGCGCGGGCGCCAAGGCGGTGGCCGTCGCCGCCAAGGCGTCGGTGCTGCGCGACATGGGCGTCGACGCCCCCGACGTGATCGCGGTCGAACGCATCGGCGTCGCGGCCAATTGGCAGGCCAGCGGCGGTTGGACCGACGGGGCGCACCGGCTGGGCACCAGCCCGGAGAAGGACGTGGGATTCCCCTACCGCTCGGCGCTGGTGCCGCGCCGCAACGCCGAACTCGACGAACGGATGACCCGCTACAGCTGGCAGTCCTACCTGATCGCCACGGCGTCGTTCGCCGAATGGATCGACCGCGGCCGGCCGGCGCCCACCCATCGCAAATGGAGCCAGTACCTGGGTTGGGTGGCCGACCAGGTGGGCCTCAACGTGGTGCGCGGCGAGGTGGAGCGGCTGGCCGTCAACGGCGAGAAGTGGGCGCTGCACACCCACGAGACCACCGTGCAGGCCGACGCCCTGATGATCACCGGGCCCGGCCAGGCCGAGAAGTCGCTGCTCCCCGGCAATCCGCGCATGCTGTCGATCGCCCAGTTCTGGGACCGCGCCGCGGGTCACGACCGGATCACCGCCGAGCGGGTGGCCGTCATCGGCGGCGGTGAGACGGCGGCGTCGATGCTCAATGAGCTGTTCCGGCACCGGGTTTCGACCATCACCGTCATTTCGCCGCAGGTGACGCTGTTCACCCGGGGGGAGAGCTTCTTCGAGAACTCGCTGTTCTCCGACCCCACCGACTGGACCGCCCTGACGCTGGCCGAACGCCGCGACGCGCTCGCCCGCACCGACCGCGGCGTGTTCTCGGCCAACGTGCAGGAAGCCCTGCTGGCCGACGACCGCATCCGGCACCTGCGGGGCCGGGTGGCCCACGCCGTGGGCCGCGACGGACAGATCCGGCTCACCCTGTCCACCAACCGCGGCAGCGAGAACCTCGAGACGGTGCACGGTTTCGACCTGGTCATCGACGGCTCGGGCGCCGACGCGCTGTGGTTCACGTCGTTGTTCGGCCAGGACGTGCTCGACCTGCTGGAGCTCGGGCTGGGCGGCCCGCTGACGGCCGATAGCCTGCAGGAAGCGATCGGCTACGACCTGGCGGTCAGCGACGTCACGCCCAAGCTGTTCCTGCCCAACCTGTCCGGGCTGACGCAGGGGCCGGGGTTTCCGAACCTCAGCTGCTTGGGATTGCTGTCTGACCGGGTACTAGGAACCACTGGGGGCTTAATGGGGGCGCCCAAGCACACGACAAGGAGACGCGATGAGCATCAACCCCTTCGATGACGAGAACGGCACCTTCTTCGTCCTCGTCAACGACGAGGATCAGCACAGCCTGTGGCCGAGCTTCGCCGACAAGCCGGCGGGGTGGCGGGTGGTCCACGGCGAGGCGAGCCGCGACGAATGCCTGGAGTACATCGAGAAGAACTGGACCGACATCCGGCCCAAGAGCCTGCAGGAATCGATCGAGCGCCGCTGACGCGGCGTAGCCGTAGCGCCGCCGTAACGTGACCGGCCCGAGACACAATCGCCGGCGACACCGTGCACACTTACACCAACTACACCGTGGTCACGCGGAACCGTGTGGGGGACAACGTCACTGACTTTCCATCATGGTGCGCGTATCGAAGGGGGAACCGTGAGGACCGTTAAAACTCTTGCCACCGGCGTGGCGGCGTTTGCCGTCGTAGGGGGAGCCGCCGGTGGCGCTTTCGTCGCCGCACCGATGGATCAGGTGCAACTGGCCGCGCTCGGCGCGCCGTTGCCGCAGGACCCGCCACCGCCGCCCCCGGCCCCCGGCGCCCTGCCGACGCCGGAGCAGCTGTCGACGCTGTGCAACCAGGCCACCGACCCGGGCGTCTCCTACACGACCAAGAACAACCTGGTGGAAAACGGCATCAGCCCCGACGAGGGCCACGTGGCCGACCACGATCTGCGAAAGGCGTACCGCAACGGGAACTTCCCGGAGACGTTCGCCGTGACGAACATCGCGCCGGCCGGCCCGAACCTGGCCCAGGCCGACGTCGCCATCTCGGGACCGAAGTTCGCCGGCCCGGTGCAAAAGCACCTGGTGTTCGTCAACCAGGGCGGCAACTGGATCCTGCAGCACGACGCCGCGATTGCCCTGATCCAGGCGGCGACGGCCACCAACTAGGCGGCCGGCATTCTGGGCGGCCACACAGCCGGCGCACAGGTTGTGCATGTTGTCTTCCTAAGGCGCGGTCGTAACGTGGCCGTGCCGAGACGCGAAACAACAGGAGTAGCAGGCGCGCTGACACCACACCAAATGTGTGGATCCGGTTCAGGCTCGCGCCCGTCGAAGGGGGAACCATGAAGACCGTCAAGTTGCTCGCCACCAGCGCGGCAGCGTTCGCCGTCATCGGGGGTGCGGCCGCGGGGCTGGCCTCCGTCGCGACGCCGATGGACCAGGTGCGGTTGACCGCGGTCGGCGCGCCGTTGCCGCAGGACCCGGCGCCGGCCGCCGACGTCCCGACGGCCGACCCGCTGACCGGCGTGCTGAACAGCCTGGCCGACCCGAGCGTCTCGTTCGCCAGCAAGAGCAACCTGGTTCAGGGTGGCATCAGCGGCATCGAGGCGCACGTGGCCGACAAGAAGCTGCAGAAGGCGGCCAAGAACGGCGACCTGCCGTTGTCGTTCGACGTCACGAACATCCAGCCGGCCGCGGCCGGCTCGGCCACCGCCGACGTCGCGGTCTCCGGTCCGAAGCTGACGTCGCCGGTCACGCAGAACGTCACGTTCGTCAACCAGGGCGGCTGGGTGCTGTCCCGGGCGTCGGCGATGGAGCTGCTGCAGGCCGCCGGTCAGTGATCGGCGCGCAGCGCGCGCAGGTCTGATCGGGCGACGCGGTCGGGGTCGGCCAGCACGTCGATCGAGGCGACCAGGCCGTCGCGCACCACGAAGGCCATGATCGCCGTCGGCCGCCCGTCGACGAAGATGACCGCGCCGGCCGCCCCGTTGACCGTCGCGGCGCGCACCTCGCGATCGGGACCCGCGTATGCGCGGGCCAGCCGCGCCACCGCAGACGCGCCCTGGGTGCGGAAACCGGCGGTGCCGCGGCCGAAGTCGCCGCGCAGCACCACGTCGGGATGCAGCACCGCCACCAGGCGGTCGAAGTCGCCGCTGCGGCCCGCCGCGAAGAACGCGTCAACGGCCTCCCGCTGGGCGGCCACGTCGCCGTCGGGGGCCGGATCGGCCTCCTCGATGCGCCGGCGGGCCCGGCTGGCCAGCTTGCGGGTGGCCTCCGGCGTCCGGCCGACGATCGGCGCGATCTGGTCGAACGGCACCGCGAAGACGTCGTGCAGCACGAACGCCAGCCGCTGCTCGGGCGCCAGGGTGTCCAGCACGACGAACATCGCCAGCCCGACCGCGTCGGCCAGCATCGCGCGGTGCTCGGGGTCGAATTCGCCCTCGGCGTCCACGATCGGGTCCGGCAGCGCGACGCCCAGCCCCTCGCGCGCGTGGGCCCGGCGGTCGCGCAACATGTTCAGGCAGATGCGGGCCACCACGGTCGTCAACCACGCGTCCAGGTTGGCGATGCCGTCGGCGCCGCTGCCGCTGAGCCGCAGCCACGCTTCCTGCACGGCGTCCTGGGCGTCGTCGATCGAACCCAGCATGCGGTAGGCGATCGCGCCCAGCTGCGGCCGCGCCGCCTCGAACCGCGTGGTGATCGACGGGTCCACGCTCATCTGGCGCCCGCGTCGGGCAGGGCGCACACCCGGTTGCCGGAGAAGCCGGACGAACCGATGCCGAGCGCGAGGTTGAAGCGGGCGCGCAGGTTGCCCAGCGTGATGACGTGGGTGAGCCCGACGAGTTGGGCGGTGTCGAAATGCGCTCGCAGGGCGTCGAATAGCTCGTCGCTGACCTCGACGGGGGTGCGGCTGACCGCGGTGGCGTATTCGAGGATCAGCTTGTCGAGCTCGGAAAAGCATGCGGCGCTTCGATAGTCGGCCAGTGCGAGCAGTTCCTCATCGGTCATGCCCCACTGGCGGGCGATCTGCGAACCGAGGTCGATGCAGTACTCGCAGCGCACTGTCGTCGCCGCCTTGAGCTCCGCGAGCGCGCGGTGGCGCGGGCTGAGCACGTCCAGCTTGGACTCGGCCTGCTCGAGCTTCCCGTAGGCGTTGAGCAGCCGGGGGATGTGCGCGTACATCCGCAGCGGTTCCAGCATCCCGGCCGTTTCCAGGCCGGTCATCTGGGCCAGCTTGCGCTTGGTGAAGAAGAAGGCGATCTTGGCGCCCAGACCGGCGTCGCGGTCGGAGACCCCTTGCAACCGGGACATGGCGACCCTCCTAGCAAGTTGCGGTGTGAACCAGCGTCCTCACTGAGTCGACACCCCGCGCCCGGTAAACGTGACCGGCTATCGGGGCGGCCCGGGCGCCATGTCCATGTCGAACACCCGGGCGTGCAGCACGGTGCGGTTTCGCAGCGCCGCACGGACCGCCCGGTGCAGCCCGTCCTCGAGGTAGGTGACGCCCTTCCACCGCACCACGTGCGGGAAGAGGTCGCCGTAGAAGGTGGAGTCCTCCGACAGCAGGCGATCGAGCGCGAGCACCGTCGTCGTGGTCACCAGTTCGTCGAGCCGGATCTGCTGCGGCGGAATCTGGGACCAGTCCCGGTAGGACAGCCCGTGCTCGGGATACGGCTTGCCGTCGCGCACGCCCTTGAAAATCATTGCGCGATCTTCCCCGACGCGTTGCTATGACCCGACCGGTTCATGCTGGACAGGCTAGCCGCAAGAAGCGTCGCCGGCGTCCAAGCCGCCGGTAATGCCGACGGCGGCCAGGGACCGCCCGCCCCGGCAAGCGGCCGCTGGTCGCGGTCAGCACGGTTTGCGACCCGTAAAATGAACCCGGTCAGGGCGCTGCAGGGAGGTGACCACGAGTGGGAAGTGCCGACGAACGTCGCTTCGAGGTGCTGCGTGCCATTGTCGCCGATTTCGTTGCCACCAAGGAACCCATCGGTTCCAAGACGCTGGTGGAGCGTCATAACTTGGGCGTCTCGTCGGCGACCGTCCGCAACGACATGGCGGTGCTGGAGGCCGAGGGCTACATCACCCAGCCGCACACCAGCTCCGGGCGCGTGCCCACCGAGAAGGGTTACCGCGAGTTCGTGGACCGCCTGCACGACGTCAAGCCGCTGTCCGCGGCCGAGCGCAGCGCGATCCTGAGCTTCCTGGAATCCGGCGTCGACCTGGACGACGTGCTGCGCCGCGCGGTCCGCCTACTGGCCCAGCTGACCCGGCAGGTGGCCGTGGTGCAGTACCCGACGCTCACCTCGTCGACCGTGCGCCATCTGGAAGTGATCGCGCTGACCCCGGCCCGGCTGTTGATGGTCGTCATCACCGACACCGGTCGGGTGGACCAGCGCATCGTCGAACTCGGCGACGTCATCGACGACCATCAGCTGGCCCAGCTCCGCGAGATGCTGGGCCAGGCGCTGGTCGGCAAGAAGCTGTCGGCGGCCTCGATCGCGGTGGCCGACCTGGCCGGGAACCTGCGCGCCCCCGACGGCCTGGGCGACGCCGTCGGCCGCTCGGCGACGGTCTTGCTGGAGCAGCTGGTGGAACACACCGAGGAACGCTTGCTGATGGGCGGGACCGCCAACCTGACCCGCAACGCCGCCGATTTCGGGGGCTCGTTGCGCTCGATCCTGGAAGCGCTCGAGGAGCAGGTGGTGGTGCTGCGGTTGCTGGCGGCCCAGCAGGAAGCCGGTAAGGTGACGGTGCGCATCGGCCATGAGACGGCCGCCGAGCAAATGGCCGGCACCTCGATGGTGACCACCGCCTACGGCACCTCCGACACCGTGTTCGGCGGAATGGGTGTGCTGGGGCCCACCCGGATGGACTATCCGGGAACTATCGCCAGCGTCGCCGCGGTTGCCCTATATATCGGCGAAGTCCTGGGTGCTCGATGAACGCGCACCCGCAGTATGCGCAGGCGCGGGATAAGGACCAGGTTTAGGAGAGTCAGGCGTGGCACGCGACTATTACGGGCTGCTCGGCGTGAGCAGAAACGCCAGCGATGCGGACATCAAGCGCGCGTACCGCAAGCTGGCGCGTGAGCTGCATCCCGACGTCAACCCCGATGAGGGCGCGCAGGCGAAGTTCAAGGAGATCAGCGTCGCCTACGAGGTGCTGAGCGACCCCGAGAAGCGGCGCATCGTCGACCTGGGCGGCGATCCGATGGAAAGCGCCGCCGCGGCGGGCGGCGGCTTCGGGGGCGGCTTCGGCGGCCTGGGCGACGTGTTCGAGGCCTTCTTCGGGGGCGGCTTCAGCGGCGGGGCGACCTCGCGCGGCCCCATCGGCCGGGTCCGGCCGGGCTCGGACTCGCTGCTGCGGATGCGGCTCGACCTCGAAGAGTGCGCGACCGGGGTGACCAAGCAGGTCACCGTCGACACGGCGGTGCTGTGCGACCGCTGCCAGGGCAAGGGCACCAACGGCGACTCCGTGCCGATCCCGTGTGACACGTGCGGCGGGCGCGGCGAGGTGCAGACGGTGCAGCGGTCCCTGCTGGGCCAGGTGATGACCTCGCGGCCCTGCCCCACCTGCCGCGGCGTCGGAACGGTCATCCCCGACCCGTGCCACCAGTGCATGGGCGACGGCCGGGTCCGGGCCCGCCGCGAGATCAGCGTCAAGATCCCCGCCGGTGTCGGCGACGGCATGCGGGTGCGGCTCGCCGCCCAGGGCGAGGTCGGGCCCGGGGGAGGGCCGGCCGGCGACCTGTATGTCGAGGTGCACGAACAGGCCCACGACGTCTTCGTCCGCGAAGGCGACGACCTGCACTGCACGGTGTCGGTCCCCATGGTCGACGCGGCGCTGGGCGCCACCGTGACCATCGACGCCATCCTGGACGGCATCAGCGAGATCACCATTCCGCCTGGCACGCAACCGAATTCGGTCATCACGTTGCGTGGCCACGGGATGCCCCACCTGCGGTCGGGCACCCGGGGCGATCTGCACGTCCACGTCGAGGTGTTGGTGCCCACCCGGCTGGACCACCACGACACCGAACTGCTGCGTGAGCTGAAGAACCGGCGCAGCCGCGACGTCCCCGAGGTCCGCTCGACCCACGCCGGCGGCGGCTTGTTCAGCAGGCTGCGCGAAACCTTCACCGGGCGCTAGCCTTCTCGGTTCGCCGAGCCACCCGATGGTCGCCACCCTCTTCTACGTCGACGCGCTGCCCGATGTCGGCGAGTTGGCCGTCGTCGACGGGGACGAGGGCTTTCACGCGGCGACCGTGCGGCGGATCCGGCCCGGTGAGCAGCTGGTCCTCGGCGACGGCGCCGGGGGCTTGGCGCACTGCGAAGTCGAGCACGCCGGCCGCGACGGGCTGCGGGCCCGGGTACTGGAGCGTTGGAGCGTCGCGTCCGGTCGCCCGGCGGTGACGGTGGTGCAGGCGCTGCCCAAGTCCGAACGCTCCGAGCTGGCCATCGAATTGGCCACCGAGGCGGGCGCCGACGCGTTTCTGGCCTGGCAGGCGGCCCGGTGTGTGGCGAATTGGCAGGGCGGTCGCGTGGACAAGGGCCTGCGCCGGTGGCGCGCCGTCGCCCGGTCGGCGGCCCGGCAGTCGCGCCGGGCGCATATCCCGGCGGTCGACGGCGTGCTGTCCACCGCCGAGCTGACGCGGCGGGTCCGGGAGGCTGTGGCCGCCGGATCGGCGGTGCTGGCCCTGCACGAATCGGCCGCCGGTCGGCTCGCGGATTGCCATGTCGCGCAAGCTGATTCGGTGTGGCTGGTGGTCGGGCCGGAGGGCGGCATGGCGCCGGAGGAGGTCGCCGGGTTGGCCGACGCCGGCGCGGTCCCCGTGCGCCTCGGCCCGCAGGTGTTGCGGACGTCGACCGCGGCCGCGGTGGCGTTGGGTGCGATCGGCGTGCTCACGCCCCGATGGGACGCTGCCGGCTTGGACGGCGGTGTCGGCGATGCCGCCTCAGAAAACGCTTAGCTGGCGCGCGATCTCGAGGTTCGCTCGGTCTCCGTGCGCTTGCACGCCGAGGGCTTCCCACGTTCCGCGTTGACTGACCCATCGCACGAATGCGTCAGCAGCCGAGGCGATTTGGGCGGTCACGTCCCCGTCGCCGAACCGCAGCGTCCGTTCGCAACCGTCGGTGAGGCGGATCTCCACCGCGCCGCCCAAGCGCCCCAGGAGGTCGGCGTTCTGTTGGGGCAACGCCGCCTCGATCCAGTCCACCGTCGGTTGCAGCCGCAACGCATCGGAAGCGGGGGGTTCCGCCCGCAGCGGGCCGTCCGGCTGCAGCAGGTCGTATCTGATGTGGACGTAGTGCTCGAAGGCGAACGCCGCCGGGATCTCCGACGCCGGGTACGTCCCGACATCGCCGAGCGGCACCTCGAAGTCCTGATCCGCCGCGGCCGCGAGGACCTCGAGGCCCTTCGAGCTGACCGATTCGTAGTCCTCCACAATCTCCCGCGACGTCATGCCGCGACGCGATTCGACGTACAGGTCCGCCGCGCGCTCCGCCGGCAGGCCCTTCGGATCGGGCAGGTGCGACGGGTCGACCGCCAGCCAGAAACTGCATGCCATGTGGGACACGACGTCGCGCACCGACCACCCCGGGCAGCCACTGGCCTGCGCCCAGTCGGAGTCGTCCAACGATCGAAGAATAGCCAGCAGCGCCTCGCGGTCCGCCTCGACGGCCTGTATCGCAGAGTTCATCGTCAACCGTGTCCCTTCCTTGGATTCCGCCGTCCCGCTGCTATCTTCAGAGCGAGATTCATACGGTATGTATGAACATACATACAGTATGTATGAAAGGCAATGGCTTGACCGACGAACGGCGGACCCAGGCGGAGCGCTCCGCGGAAACGCGGGAGGCGCTGGTCTCGGCGGCGCGGCCGTTGTTCGCTGCCCAGGGTTTCTCGGAGGTGGCCCTCGAGGCGATCGTGCGCGCGGCGGGCGTGACCCGCGGCGCGCTCTATCACCACTTCGCCGACAAGACCGAGCTGTTCGCGACCGTGTTCGAGCAGGTCGAGGCGGAGGTTGCCGCCCGCATGGGCGAGGCGATCGCGGCGTCCGGCGAAACCGACGCCATCGAGGTGATGCGGTTGGGCGCCACCTATTGGCTGGACGCCTGTTCCGATCCCGAAATCCAGCGCATAGCGCTGGTGGACGCCCCTGCGGTGCTCGGTTGGACGCGGTGGACCGAGATCGGCAATCGCTACAACCTCGGGTTGGTGCGGGCGCTGCTTTCCGGCGCGATCGAGACCGGCCGCATCCCGTCGCAGCCGATCGAGGCGACCGCGCTGACCATGCTCGGCGCGATGCGCGAGGCCACCCTCTATGTGGCGAGGGCCGAAGATCACTCAACGGCACGCCGCGAAGCCGGCGCCGTCATCGACCGGTTGATCCGGGCGCTCAGCGCAAGCGACGGCGGTGAGGAAGCTGACCAACCGAGGACCCCGGCGTAGACTTAGGCAGCCGAGCAAACCACTGACAAGCCGAGAAAGCAGGCATCGAGAGCCACGTGACGCCCCGCGAGACCAGCGCTGTTGACGCAGCCGGAGGCCTCCAGGCCAACGCCCAAGTACGCAGCAGCATCGATGTTCCGCCCGATGTCGTCGTCGGCTTGTTGGGCTCGGCAGACGAAAACCTTCGCGCCCTGGAACGCAGCCTGAACGCCGATCTGCACGTGCGTGGCAACGCCGTGACCGTCTCGGGCGAACCGGCCGACGTCGCGCTCGCCGAGCGGGCGATCTCCGAGCTGGTCGCGATCGTCGCCAACGGTCAGCCGCTGACGCCCGAGGTGGTGCGCCACAGCGTCGCGATGCTGACCGGCACCGACAACGAGTCGCCGGCCGAGGTGCTCACCCTCGACATCCTGTCGCGGCGGGGAAAGACGATCCGGCCCAAGACGCTCAACCAGAAGCGTTACGTCGACGCGATCGACGCCAACACCATCGTTTTCGGGGTGGGCCCGGCCGGCACCGGCAAGACGTACCTGGCCATGGCCAAGGCGGTCAGCGCGCTGCAGACCAAACAGGTGAACCGCATCATCCTGACCCGGCCGGCGGTGGAAGCCGGTGAGCGGCTTGGCTTTCTGCCGGGCACGCTGAGCGAGAAGATCGACCCGTATCTGCGGCCGCTCTATGACGCGCTCTACGACATGATGGATCCCGAGCTGATCCCGAAGCTGATGTCCGCCGGGGTCATCGAGGTGGCGCCGCTGGCCTATATGCGCGGCCGCACGCTCAATTCGGCCTTCATCGTCCTCGACGAGGCGCAGAACACCACCGCCGAGCAGATGAAGATGTTCCTCACCCGCCTCGGCTTCGGGTCGAAAATGGTCATCACCGGCGATATCACGCAGGTGGACCTTCCCGGCGGCGCCAGGTCGGGCCTGCGGTCGGCGATCGAGATCCTCGACAGCGTCGAGGACATCCACATCGCGGAGCTGACGAGCGTGGACGTGGTGCGCCACCGGCTGGTGTCCGAAATCGTGGATGCCTACGCGAAATTCGAGGAGCCCGGCCTGATGAACCGGGCGGCCCGTCGGGCGTCGGGCTCCCGCGGGCGCCGGTGAGAAGTTTCGTGAGCGTCTTATGAGCATCGAGGTATCCAACGAGTCGGGCATCGACGTGTCCGAAACCGAATTGATCAGCGTCGCAAGGTTTGTCATCGCCAAGATGGACGTGAACCCGGCGGCCGAACTGTCAATGGTGCTGCTGGACACCGCCGCGATGGCCGACCTGCACATGCGCTGGATGGACCTGCCCGGTCCGACGGACGTGATGAGCTTCCCGATGGACGAGCTCGAGCCGGGGGGGCGGCCCGACGCGCCGGAGCCGGGGCCGTCGATGCTGGGCGACATCGTGCTGTGCCCGGAATTCGCCGCCGGCCAGGCCGACGCGGCGGGCCACAGCCTGGGCCACGAGTTGGCGCTGTTGACCATCCACGGCGTGCTGCATCTGCTGGGCTACGACCACGGCGAGCCGGACGAGGAAAAGGAGATGTTCGCGCTCCAAGGCCGATTGCTCGAGGAATGGGTCGCCGAGCAGGTCGAGGCCTACCATCAGGATCGCCAGCAGGAACGGGATCGCCGGTTGCTGGACAAGTCGAGGTATTTCGACAATTGAGGCTAGGCAACGCATTTGGGATCGCGGCCGCGGCCGTCATTGCCCTCGCCCCGTTTTCGGCGGTAGCCACCACGATCGGGGTGGCGCAGGCGGCCCCGTGCGCCGGCCCCGGGTCGAACCCCACCAGTTGCCAGTGGTGCCAGTACCTGGTGGCGCAGTACCACACCTCCAACGTGTGCTCGCAGGCCGCGCCGCCCCGCCGCGCTGAACCCAGCCCAAGCGAAGTGCCGGTGCAGATCCCGGCGATCCCGTCGTACGAACCGCCGAACCCGGTCCCGGTGCCGGCCCGGCCGCTGGTTCCACCAAACCTGCCGCCCGGCAACGCCGTTCCGACGATCAGCCCGGCGGGTCCCGACGCGCCGAGAAACGTCGCGGTGGTGGCGCCGCCACGGGGGCTCGACGTTCCGCCGCAGGCGGTCGCCGCGGCCAAGGCCGCCCCGCCGACGCGGGTCAATCCCGCCGACCCCCCCAAGCCGCCGAAGCAAGTCGACTTCAACGAGCGGGTGCAGAACGTCGTCAGCGTCCACCGGGAGAACGTCGACGTCCTCAAGGTCGACAATCAGCGGCTGGTCCGGCCGCGGCACTGGGACTACGTCGACTACGACGACGCCTATCGCCGCCCGGCCATCTTCAACCCGCTGAATCAGGGCATGACGTTCCGCTACTCCTACAACGGCGCCGACCGGGAGGCCTACGTGCCGGCCGGCGGCCGGATCGTGCTCGATGCGGCCACCGTCGGGGTCGTCCCCTTCACCGCGGTCGGCGACAGCTGGGTGGCCGCGGGCAGCTTCTACGGCGGGGGTTCGGTGCCGCCGGAGGGCTTCAACGGGCCCCCGCCGCCGGACTACAAGCCGCCGGAGCCACCGAAGGTGTACCCGAACGTCTTGGTCGGCATCCCCGCCGTCAACCAGACGGTGGAGGTCGGTCACGTGGCGGTGGTTGGCCGCGACGAGAGCCAGCCCGGCGGCGGCCAGGACGTCTTCCTGCTCGACGACACCACGATGGCCTGGGGCCAGGTCAACGACTCGGCCAGCGGGAACTCCCAGATCCGGGTGACCATGACCCAGTCGCTGCCCCACGCCGGTCCGACCGACGACGGCAGCTTCCTGGTGGTGCTGGCCGTCCGCCCGCACGAGGAACCCACCCAGCCGGCCCCGAGCTGGTGGCCCTCGGCGTTGGGCTTCGGGGCTCTCGGAGTCGTGGTGGGCCTCGGCGCCTGGGCGCTCAACCGGAAACGCAGCGACGACGACGAAGAAGAGGAGCCCGTCGTCACGTCAAGGTCTTCCGGCAATTGACCGGCCTCTCGTGGCTGCTCGGCGCGATGGCGCTGATCGCCCTCGGCGGGCTGTTCGCGGCGATCGACGCCGCCATCAGCACGGTGTCGCTGGCCCGGGTGCAGGAGCTGGTGCGCGAGGAGCGGCCCGGCGCCGTCTCGCTCTCCGACGTGATGGCCGAGCGGCCGCGCTACATCAACCTCGTTGTGCTGCTGCGGATCACCTGCGAAATCACGGCGACCGTGCTGCTGGTGCTGTTCCTGTACGACAATTTCGGCCTGACGTGGGGGTTGTTCGGCGCCGCGGCGATCATGGTGGTGGTCAGCTTCGTCGTCATCGGGGTCGGCCCGCGCACCCTCGGCCGCCAGCACGCCTATTCCATCTCGTTGACGACGGCCGTTCCGCTGCGGCTGATCTCGTGGTTGTTGATGCCGCTCAGCCGGTTGCTGGTGGTCCTGGGTAATGCGCTGACGCCCGGTCGCGGTCTGCGCAACGGCCCGTTCGCGTCCGAGATCGAGCTGCGCGAGGTGGTCGACCTCGCCCAGCAGCGCGGCGTGGTCGCCGCCGACGAACGCCGGATGATCGAGTCCGTTTTCGAGCTCGGCGACACCCCGGCCCGCGAGGTGATGGTGCCGCGCACCGAGATGATCTGGATCGAAAGCGACAAGCTCGCCAGCCAGGCTTTGAACCTCGCGGTGCGCAGCGGGCACTCCCGCATCCCGGTGATCGGGGAGAACGTCGACGACATCGTCGGCGTGGTGTACCTGAAAGACCTTGTGCAGCAGAGCTTCCTGTCGGGCGACCGGGGGCGGGGCATCACCGTGGCGCAGGTGATGCGCCCGGCGGTGTTCGTGCCGGACTCCAAGCCGCTGGACACGCTGCTGCGCGAGATGCAGCGCGACCGCAACCACATGGCCCTCCTCGTCGACGAGTACGGGGCGATCGCCGGGTTGGTCAGCATCGAAGACGTGCTGGAGGAGATCGTCGGCGAGATCGCCGACGAGTACGACGAGGCGGAGACCGCGCCAGTAGAAGACCTGGGCGACAAGCGGTTCCGCGTGTCGGCGCGGTTGCCCATCGAAGACCTCGGCGAGCTGTACGACGTGGAATTCGACGACGACCTCGACGTCGATACCGTCGGTGGCCTGCTCGCGCTGGAACTCGGCCGGGTCCCGCTGCCCGGGGCGGAGGTGGTCTCGCACGGGTTGCGGCTGCAGGCCGAAGGCGGGGCCGACCATCGGGGCCGAGTACGGATCGGCACCGTCCTGTTGAGTCCGGCCGAGCCCGAGTCCAACGGTTCCGACGGCAAGGCGCAATGACGCAGGAAAGCGAATTCCGTTCCGGCTTCGTGTGTTTGGTGGGCCGGCCGAACACCGGCAAGTCGACGCTGACCAACGCGCTCGTCGGCGCCAAGGTGGCGATCACCTCGAAGCGCCCGCAGACCACCCGTCACACCATTCGCGGCATCGTGCACCGGGAGGACTTTCAGATCATCTTGGTCGACACGCCGGGCCTGCACCGGCCGCGCACCCTGTTGGGCAAGCGGCTCAACGACCTGGTGCGCGACACCTACACCGAGGTCGACGTCATCGGGCTGTGCATTCCGGCCGACGAGGCGATCGGGCCCGGTGACCGGTGGATCGTCGACCAAATCCGTTCGACCGCACCGAAAACGACGGTCGTGGGTATCGTCACCAAGATCGACAAGGTGCCCAAGGACCGGGTGGCCGCGCAACTGGTCGCGGTCAGTGAACTGCTCGGCGGCGACGCCGAGATCGTCCCGGTGTCCGCGGCCACCGGGGCGCAGGTGGACGTGCTGATCGGCGTCCTCGCCGCGCCGCTGCCCCCCGGCCCGGCGTACTACCCCGACGGCGAGCTGACCGACGAACCCGAGGAAGTGCTGATGGCGGAGCTCATCCGCGAGGCCGCCCTGGAGGGCGTCCGCGACGAATTGCCCCATTCGTTGGCGGTGGTGATCGACGAGGTCAACCCGCGCGAGGACCGCGACGACCTGATCGACGTGCACGCATTGCTTTACGTCGAGCGCGACAGCCAGAAGGGGATCGTCATCGGCAAGGGCGGCGCGCGGCTGCGGCAGGTGGGCACCGCGGCGCGCGGCCAGATCGAGAAGCTGCTCGGCACCAAGGTGTACCTCGACCTGCGCGTCAAGGTCGCAAAGAACTGGCAGAGCGACCCCAAACAGCTTGGTCGGCTTGGCTTTTGAATTGCCGACGCGAAGGTTTCCACCGCCCGCGAGCGGGTAACCCGGTGGTGGCCGCGGAGGACGATACCGTCAACGACGTTCCGGACAAACTCTCCCGGTGGAAGCTGCGCGGTGCAGCCGATTCAGGTGGACCTGCGCAGGCACCCGCGTCGCCACCGGCTATGCGAGGCCTCGCCGACCTCGAGCAACCCGTGGGCGCGCACCCCCGCATCGACAAGTCGCGCAACCGAAGTCAACCGAGCGGTGATTTCACCGCCGCGACGGCGGTGTGCCGGCCACCGGCGGCGCGCCCGTTTCGGTGTTCCACCACATCGTCGGCTGCTTGGTCGACCACCCGCACACCGCCTCCAGTTCGGCCGCGAGCGAGATCAGCATGCCCTCGCTGTTGGCCGGACCCATCAACTGCACGCCGATCGGCAATCCCTCGGAAGTGAAGCCGGCCGGCACGTTGATCGACGGCCAGCCGAGCACGTTCCACGGGAACGTCAGGGGGCACGCGGCGATCATCGCCCGATCGGTGCCAAAGCTGCTCAACCGGTCGAACGCGCGCGCCGGCGGCGGCGGCTGCGCGGTGGTCGGGGCGAGAACGACGTCGACGATGTCGAAGATGGAACCCACGCGGCGCTGGACGGCGGCCTCGTGCCGGCGCGCGGTGCGCAGGATCGCCTGACCCAGCACGTGGCCCGTGCGCAGGTTGGCCAGCGTGCGGGGGTCCCAGATCACCCCGTCGCCCAGCCGTTCCTCCCAATCCCGCAGGCCGGCGGTGGACCGGGCCAGGAAGTCCCACGACAGCCGCAGGCCGTAGTCGGGATTGCCGGGCACCACGGTGTGGCCGAGCAACTCGAGCTGTTTGGCCACCGCCCGGGTGGCGGCCAGGATCTCGGGATGCAGCTTGGGGCGGAAGCCGGTGTACGGGAACCGGGTGGACAGCGCGATGTTCAACGGGCCCGGGGCGATGCCGACGTAGTCGGACGCGGTGATCGGGGGCGGTTTGTGGCGGTCGCCCTCGACGTTGCCGGACGCCGCGTCGAGCACCAACGCCGCGTCGGCGACCGTGCGGGCCAGCACGCCGTTGACCGTGATGCCGTTGAACGCCTCGGGCAGGGGCCAGGTCGAGATGCGGCCGCGCTGCGGCTTGATCCCCACCAGGTGCGTCCACGCGGCGGGGATGCGGACGCTGCCGGCGCCGTCGGACCCGATCGCCGCGGTGACCAGACCCGCGGCCACGGCCGCCGCGCTGCCCCCCGAGGAGCCGCCCGGGCTGTGCCGGCGCGACCAGGGATTGCGGGTATGCCCGAAACCGGGTCCGCTGGTGAACGGCCACTGACCCAGTTCACAGGTGTTGGTCTTGCCGACGATCACCGCGCCCGCGGCCTTGAGGCGGCGAACCACCTCGGCGTCGTGGGCGGCGGGCGCGACATATCCCTCGGTGCCGAATGCGGTCGGCACGCCAGCAACGTCGACGTCGTCCTTGACCGCGATCGGGATGCCGAGCAGTGGCGCGGTGTCGCCGGCCGCCCGCCGCCGGTCGGCCGCCGCCGCGTCGGCCCGCGCCGACTCGGTGAGCACCACGCGGAAGGCGTTCAACGTCGGCTGGCTCGCGTGGATGGCGTGCAGGGACCGGCGCACCAGTGTGACGGAAGTCACGGACCGGTTGGCCAGCTGATAAAGCAGGTCAGTCAGTGTGGGCAGGCGCTGGCCACCGGGCCCGAAAACGGACCCAGGACCTGACTCGGGAGCGCCAATCACGGGGTACGAGACTAATCGGCGCGGATACCAGCATTGTCGCGGCGGGGTGCAAAACTATGGTGATGCGGCTGTATCGAGACCGGGCTGTGGTGTTGCGCCAGCACAAGCTCGGCGAGGCCGACCGGATCGTCACCCTGTTGACCCGCGATCACGGGCTGGTTCGGGCGGTGGCCAAGGGCGTGCGTCGCACCCGCAGCAAATTCGGCGCGCGGCTGGAGCCGTTCGCGCACATCGACGCGCAACTGCATCCCGGCCGCAATCTCGACATCGTCACCCAGGTGGTCTCGATCGACGCGTTCGCCACCGACATCGTCCGCGACTACGGCCGCTATACCTGCGGGTGCGCGATGCTGGAAACCGCCGAACGCCTCGCGGGGGAGGAACGGGCCCCCGCCCCGGCCCTGCACCGGCTCACGGTGAGCGCGTTGCGGGCGGTGGCCGACGGCCGGCGGTCCCGGGACCTGCTGTTGGACGCCTACCTGCTGCGCGCCATGGGCATCGCCGGCTGGGCGCCGGCGCTGACCGAGTGCGCCCGGTGCGCCACCCCGGGGCCGCATCGGGCGTTTCATGTCGGCGCCGGGGGCAGCGTCTGCGCCCACTGCCGTCCGGCCGGTTCGACGACACCGCCGCCGGGCGTGCTGGATCTGATGTCCGCGTTGCACGACGGCGATTGGGACTTCGCCGAGCAGACTCCGCAATCGCACCGCAGCTACGTCAGCGGCTTGGTCGCCGCGCACCTGCAATGGCATCTGGAGCGGCAGCTCAAAACGCTGCCGCTGGTGGAACGGACCTATCACGTCGACCGCGCCGTCGCCGAACGGCGCGCTGCGGTGATGGAGCAGTTGGACTGTGGCTAAAGCTGAGCACAAGCTCAAGTCGACCGACTTCCCGCAGCTGCCCCCGGCGCCCGACGATTATCCGGTCTTCCCCGAACGGTCGACTTGGCCGGTGGTGTTCCCCGAGTTGCCGCCGTCTGAAGGCGGCGGCCCGAGCCGGCCACCACAGCACACCTCGAAGGCGACCGCACCCCGGATCCCGGCGGATCGATTGCCCAATCATGTGGCGATCGTGATGGACGGCAACGGCCGCTGGGCCACCCAACGTGGACTGACCCGTACCGACGGCCATAAGGCGGGCGAGGCGGTCGTCATTGACATCGTTTGTGGCGCAATAGAAATCGGGATCAAGTGGCTCAGCCTCTACGCCTTCTCCACCGAAAACTGGAAGCGTTCCCCCGAGGAAGTCCGCTTCCTCATGGGCTTCAACCGCGACGTGGTGCGCATGCGCCGGGTGAACCTCAAGACCATCGGGGTGAAGATCCGCTGGGTGGGCTCGCGTCCACGCCTGTGGCGCAGCGTGATCAACGAGTTGGCGATCGCGGAAGAGATGACGAAGGACAACGACGTCATCACCGTCAACTACTGCGTCAACTACGGCGGTCGCGCCGAAATCGCCGACGCCACAAAAGAAATCGCACGCTTGGCCGCCGCTGGCCGGCTGAACCCGGAGCGCATCACCGAGGCGACGGTGGCAGCGCACCTGCAGCGGCCCGACATCCCGGACGTGGACCTCTTCCTGCGAAGCTCGGGGGAGCAGCGGTCCAGCAATTTCATGCTGTGGCAGGCCGCCTACGCCGAGTTCATCTTCCAGGACAAGCTGTGGCCGGACTACGACCGCCGCGACTTGTGGGCCGCCTGCGAGGAATACGCCTCGCGCAACAGGAGATTCGGGAGCGCATAGTGGGGACCGGAAGCGTGGCGGGTCCTCACGGGAAGGATCCTATGCCGTCACTGCAGGAGAGGCTGGCGTCGGCGCTCGCCGAGGTGCTACCGGTCGACGAGGAAGCCGACGGGGCCCTGACGGTGCGCCATGCCGGGACCATCGCGTCGCTGCGGGTGGTGAACATCGCCGAAGACCTCGACCTGGTGTCGCTCACCCAGGTCTTGGCGTGGGATCTGCCGCTGACCAAGAAGATCAGCGACCAGGTCGTCAAGCAGGCCCGCAACAGCAACTTCGGCAGCGTCACGCTCGTCGAGAAAGTCAACGACAAGGCCGTGCAACGCAATTCGGGCAAGGGCGCGGCCAAAAGCGCGGACGTGATCCTGCGCTACAACTTCCCCGGTGCCGGCCTGACCGACGACGCCCTGCGCACCCTGATCCTGTTGGTGCTGGATTCCGGCGCCGGTATCCGCGGCGCGCTGACGGGTTAGGGCTCTAGGACACCGCAGACTTTCTCGGGCCGACGACTTCCGTACGGGGGGAAACGTCGTCGCCACCGCCGGTGCGCAGCAGCGAGTGCATCAGGTCCAGGTTGTAGTCGGCCGGTCGGGTCGAGTCGACGAACCGTTCGACGACCTCGACGAAGCGATCCGGATGGTCGTGGAACGGCATGTGCCCGGAGTCCTCGAAGATCTCCATCCGCGAACCGGCGATCGCCGCGTGGGCCGTCCGGGCGTGCTCCACCGGGATGATCACGTCGTCTTCGCCCCAAATGATCTGCACCGGAACGTCTTGCATGAGATAGCTGCGGTCCAGCATGGTCACGTATTGACCGCGCGCGTCGACTACCGACCGCAGGGTGCGCGCGAACGCGGCCAGCCCGGCGGGGTCCGTGAAACCCTCGAGCATTTCAACGACGTCGGCAGCGTCGCGCCCGAACCTGGTGGAACCCAGCACGGTCTGCACGGCGCGGCCGAAGCGCCGCACCGCGGGCAGCACGCCCGGCGCGCGCAGCACGCCCAGCGTCTCGGCGCCCAGCGGCATCGCGGCCAACCGCAACGCCGGGCTCACGTCCTTCGAGACGCCGCCGGCGCTCACCAGCACGATGCGTTCGACCAACTCCGGGTACTGGTAGGCGAACTGCATGGCCACCCCGCCACCGAACGAATGCCCGACGAGGGTGACCCGGTCGATCCCAAGCACGGCGAGGAGGTCGCGCATGCCGTTGGCGAAGGCCGGCAAGGAGTAGTCGGCGTGGGGTTTGTCGGACTCGCCGTGACCCAGCAGGTCCGGCGCGATGACCGTGAACCGCTGGGCAAGCTTGGCGTGCACGGGTTCCCACGATTTGGAGTTGCAGCCGACGCCGTGGATGAGCAGCAGCGCCGGTCCGGACCCCGCGACCCGGAAGGCCCGGCGGTAGCCGTGGATCGTCCGGAACTGCAGTGCCGGGGGCTCGACCTCGCGTACCGGCCGCAGTTGGGACACCGTGTCCTTGCGCATCGCGTGCTCACTTCCCTTGAGATGTCGTCTCGGCCCGGGGGCCACTCATGGGTAGGAGCACGCGGCGCACGCGTGGTGGACAGTTTTTTCGAAACGTTTTCCGGGGCCGGATTCGGCTCGGGTCAGCCTAGGCCCCGCACTGTGAGCACGTGCCGAATATTTCGATGGTGTGGCTGACGTCGGAGTAGCCGTGTTTGGCGGCGACCTGCGCCGCCCACGCCTCGACCTCGTGGTCGCCGACCTCGATGGTGGAACCGCAGCTGCGGCAGACCAGGTGGTGATGATGGTGCTCCGAGCACCTGCGGTACACCGACTCCCCGGTGTCGGTGCGCAGCGTGTCGACCATTCCCGCCGCCGCCATCGACTGCAGCGTCCGGTAGACGGTGGTCAGCCCGATGTTCTCGCCGCGGCGGCGCAACTCGTCGTGCAACTCTTGCGCCGAGCGGAAGTCGTCGAGGGTGTCCATCAAGGTGGAAATCGCGGCCCGCTGGCGGGTTGACCGGACGCTGGCGCCCGTCACGCGGTGTCCTCGCCGGCGTGCGCGACGGCGTCCACGACAATGTGCGCCAGGTGGTGATCGGCCAGCCGGTACAGCACCTCGCGACCCGAGCGCTCCCCGGCGACCACCCCGGCGGCCTTCAGGATCTTCAGATGCTGGCTGACCAGCGGCTGCGGCACGCCCAGTGCGTCGACCAGCTCGTGCACGCAGCGGTGCGATTCCCGCAGCTGCAGCACGATGGCGATCCGCACCGGCGCGGCCAGCGCGCGCAGCAGCTCGCCGGCGGCGGCCAGGATTTCCCGCGGCGGCGGGACCGGGTAGTCGGCCAGGGCGTCCGGACCGGCGTCGCCGTGCTCGTGGGCCACCACGCTCATGGCCGATCCCAGCTCGTCGGCGCGATCGGGAGGCAGGGGGACGTCGCCATGGGAGAGAGTCATCACCTCGAAAAGTGCCAGGTAGTCGGGGGCGGCCCGCGGTGAGGAAACGCGATCGACCGACTTCCACTGTCACATGCATGATGACGCATGTCAAAGACCGCGGCGCCGATCGTTACCATGACTGTTGCTCTGTGCGCGGCGGTCTGCTCCCCGCGCGTAACCGCCCAAACCCGGAAAGGGAGTGCACCGCCCCGTGGCGTCCGTCATCGACACCGTAGTCAACCTGGCCAAACGGCGCGGCTTCGTCTTTCCCTCGGGCGAGATCTACGGCGGCACCCGCTCGGCGTGGGACTACGGCCCGCTGGGAGTGGAGCTCAAGGAGAACATCAAGCGGCAGTGGTGGCGCGCGGTGGTCACCGGCCGCGACGACGTGGTGGGGATCGATTCGTCGATCATCCTGCCGCGCCAGGTGTGGGTGGCCTCCGGCCACGTCGAGGTCTTCCACGACCCCCTGGTCGAGTCGCTGATCACCCACAAGCGCTACCGCGCCGACCACCTCATCGAGGCGTACGAGGCCAAGCACGGGCACCCGCCGCCCAACGGGCTGGCCGACATCCGCGACCCGGACACCGGCGAGCCCGGCCAATGGACGGAGCCGCGCGAGTTCAACATGATGCTCAAGACCTACCTCGGCCCGATCGAGACCGAGGAGGGGCTGCATTACCTGCGCCCGGAGACCGCGCAGGGCATCTTCGTCAACTTTGCCAACGTGGTGACGACGGCCCGCAAGAAGCCGCCCTTCGGTATCGGCCAGATCGGCAAGAGTTTTCGCAACGAGATCACGCCGGGCAACTTCATTTTCCGGACCCGCGAGTTCGAGCAGATGGAGATGGAGTTCTTCGTGGAGCCGTCGACCGCGAAGGAATGGCACCAATATTGGATCGACACCCGCCACCAGTGGTACGTCGATCTCGGTATCGATCCGCAGAATCTGCGGCTCTTCGAACACCCGGCGGACAAGCTCTCGCACTACTCCGACCGCACCGTCGACATCGAGTACAAGTTCGGCTTCGCCGGCAACCCGTGGGGTGAGCTGGAAGGCGTGGCCAACCGAACCGACTTCGACTTATCCACGCACGCAAAGCATTCCGGCGCCGACCTGTCGTACTACGACCAGGTCACCGACACGCGCTACATCCCGTACGTCATCGAACCCGCGGCCGGCCTCACCCGGTCGTTCATGGCGTTTCTGATCGACGCCTACACCGAGGACCAGGCCCCCAACGCCAAGGGCGTGATGGAGAAGCGCACGCTGCTCCGGTTGGACCCGCGGCTGGCGCCGGTCAAGGCCGCGGTGCTGCCGCTGTCCCGGCACGCCGACCTGAGCCCGAAGGCCCGCGACCTGGCCGCCGAATTGCGCACGTGGTGGAACATCGATTTCGACGACGCGGGCGCGATCGGCCGGCGCTACCGGCGCCAGGACGAGGTGGGGACGCCGTTCTGTGTGACCGTGGACTTCGATTCGCTGGAAGACAACGCCGTCACGGTCCGCCGGCGCGACGACATGACCCAGGAACGGGTGGCGATGAACGCCGTGTCCGATTACCTGGCCGCGCGGCTCAAGGGCTGCTGACCACCGGGTTGGCGCATTCCGGGCCCCCGTCCGGCCCATCGGCGTGGGCGGCGGCGCATCCGCCACGCCGACGTATTAAACGTTTGATAAAAAACCGTTGCTGGGCGGCCGATTGGCTTTAGGCTCGGTAAACGAATGTGTTGCTCACGTGTCTAGTCGCTCGGGGGTGGGTGTCGGTTCGTGTGGGTGTAGGAGCCGTTGACTCGGTCGGTGAGTTGGGGATGTGATGATTCCAGCTTTTCTGTTATTTCCCCCCGAGATCAACTCTGCGCTGATGTATGGCGGCGCGGGCCCCAGCACGTTGTTGACGGCGGCCGCGGCCTGGGACGCGCTGGGCGCGGATTTGTCGGCCGCCGCCGCGTCCTTCGAGTCCGTGGTGACAACATTGGCCGCTGGTCCGTGGATGGGCCCGTCCTCCATGGCGATGGTGGCGGCGGCCACGCCCTATCTGCAGTGGTTGATTTCGGCGGCGGGGCAGGCCGAGATCTCGGCCATACAGGCGCGGCTGGCGGCGTCGTCGTATGAGGCGGCGTTCCTGGCGACGGTGCCCCCTCCGGCCGTGCTGGAGAACCGCATCCGGTTGCTCACCCTGATCGCGACGAACATCTTGGGTCAAAACACCCCGGCCATCGCGATGACCGAACTCGAGTACATGGAGATGTGGGCCCAGGACGTGGCCGCCATGGTGGGCTACCACGTCAGCGCGCAGACGGTGGCGACGACGCTGCCGGCGTTCAGCGTCCCGCCGGCCGGTCTGAGCGGCTTGGCGGGGTTGATAACGGCGCCGCTGGAGATCGTGTCCCAGCTGCTGGGGGGCGTCGGCGGCGCGTTCATTTCGCAGCTGCAGTCGGTGCTGGGCGTGTTCTCGCCCTTGCTGTCGTCGGTGACCTCGCTGCTGACATCGATGCCGGTGACGACGATGACCACGGTGGCGCAGATCGGGATGTATCCGGCCAGCGCCCTGATGTCGCCCATGATGGTGCTGGCCCACGGCGTGGCGCCGGCGGCCGCACCGGCGATGGCCGGTGTCACCACCGTCGCCGCCTCGGGAGGCGCGCAGGCCACGGCGGGCGGCGCCCACAGCCTGCAGACCCTGGGCGGGCTGGGCGTGGCGACGGCCGGGTTGGGCACCGCGCGGTTCGTGGGGGCGATCACGGTGCCGCCGACCTGGCAGGGGTCGATGCCGGTGCCGGCGGTGCTGACGAGCCTGGCGGTGCCGGCGCTCGGCGGCCAGCTGCCGACCCCCTTCGCGACGGGGGCCACCGGGGGATCGTCCGCGTCCGGCAGCGGTACGGCACCGGCGATGCCCATGGCGATGGAGGGGCGGGGGACCGAGGACGGCAAGACCGATGCGAGGGGCCGCCGCGGCGGCGAGAACCCGCACGTGGTGCAGGCGCGGCCCAAGGTGGTGCCGCGGGGGAGGCGCGGGTAGGGCCGGCCCGACCCGCGCGCGGTCGGCGTGGCCGTTTCGTCGCAGTTCCGGCCCGCGTCGTGGCCGTCCGCTTTGCGAAAAGCAAATCCCCGTTTTTGGGGTATTTGTCTGAAGTTTGGCTTACGATGTGGCTGCTTGGTGTTAATTGGTTCGGCCACAGCATCCGAAGATTCGGCTGTGGAAGGGGGCAACATGCTTTTGCCTCTTAGTCCGCCGTTACCCGACGACTCGGTGTCGGCGGTTAGGGGTGAGTCGGGGATGCTCGGTGGCCTGTCGGTTCCTCTCAATTGGGGTGTGGCCGTGCCGCCGGACGACTACGACCACTGGGCCCCGAAGCCGGAAGTGAGCGAGGACGCCGCCGAAGCCCCCGTTGACGCCACAGCCCCCGCCGTCGTCGCGGACGCCAGTCAATTCACCGAGTGGACCGAATGGAAGCGGTGGGAAGGCGAGGCCGAACCCCGCATCAACATGCCGCGCAGCGGAGGCGTAATACCGCATTCACCGGCCGCCGGCTGACCGCGAGCGCTCAGAATCGCCCGCCGCCACCCATCAAGCCGCCGCCGGACGAGCCGCCGAACGACGTCGGGCTCCAGCCGCCGAATCCACCCCGCATCCCGCCGCTGAGCACGTTGCCGATGATGATGCCGCCCAGCATCGCGCCGATGTCGCTGCTCCCGCCGCGGGTGTAGGCGCGCTGAGCCGATTGGACATCGGCATTGGCCAGCGTCTGCGCCTGGGCGGCCAGCGTCGACGCCGCGTTGGCGTGGGCGATCGCGTCGGTCGGGTTGGTCGCCCTCTTGTCCCGCGCGGCGTGCAGGTGCCGGTCGGCTTCGGCGAGCCGGGTGCGAGCCTCGGGGCCGATGCTGCCCCGGCGTGTGTCGATGTAATCGGAGACCGCCCGCACCCGGGACTCGGCGGTGAACAGCGCCTGCTCGATCGACCGCTGCAGCTGCTCGGCACTGGCCCGCTCCTGGGCCAGGGTGACCAGCAGCTCGCCGAGGTCGGCATCGGCCTTGGTCAGCTGGGCGAACGCGCCGAGCGGGTCGGTGGCGGCCCCGGCGCGGGCCCCGTCGACGGCGCGGGCGGCCGCATCGCGCGCCGCCAGCAGATCGCCGGTGTGAGCGGTGGTCTGCCCCTTCGCCAGCAGCTCGCCCGCGCGCTGGATGTCCGCCTGAATGTCGGCCATGGCCGACGGCAGGCGGTCGATCGCGTGCTGGATGTCGGTGGCCGCGTTGTCCACCGAGTCGAGCAAGGCGCGCGCCTGCCCCAGCGCGGACTCGGCGGCGCGGACCGCATCGACCAAGCCGGCCTGGCGGCCGCCGACGGCTTCGGCGGCCAACTCCCGGGCGGTGCCGATGTTGCGGTCGGCGAACGCCAGCCGCTCCTTGGCGGCCGTCACATTGCCGGACACCGAAGTCAGTGCGGCCGCGTCGAATTGGCCGTGCAACTCGGCCAGCCGCTGTTCTGACGGGCCGATGCGCGTGGTGAGCTCGATGTAGGCCTGCGTGAGCCCGTCGAGCCGCGATCCGGCGTTGATCACCAGGTCACGCAGGTTCTCGAACGCCTCGGTCTGCGATTCCAGTTCGCGGTCGGCGCGCGCCGCCGACACGACCACCCGGGTGAGCAGTTCGCGACGCTGCCCGGGCGTCTCGGGCGTGCTGTCGTCCAGCTGTTGTCGCACCGTGAACGCTTGGGACAGAGCGGCTTTGGCGTTGCCCAGGGCCTGGGTGAAGGGTTGGGTTCGGTCCTCGCCGAATTCGGCGACGGCCAGGTCGAGCTCGTTCGAGCTGGTTCGCACGGCGTTGTCGACGTCCACCACCAGCGCGCGGGACAGATCGTCAAGGGCCTCCAGCGGCACCGCGGCCAGCGCCTGGGAGTCGGTGGGGTCGACCCGTCGGGCCGCGGCCAATGCGGCCGCGCGCCGCCGCCGGCGGCGATAGCGCATCACCAACAACAGGGCCGCCAGCGCGCCGACAATGAGCGCCAGCGTCACCAGCAGGACCACCCGGCCCGACGAGCCCGGCGACCTGTTGAGCCCGTTGGCCGCGGCAACCGCGGCGCCGCTCCAGTCGCCGTTGTGCAAGGCCGGTTCGATCTTGTTGCGCCGCAAGTCATCGACCTGGCGGGCGCTGACGCTCTTGACGGTGGTCGGCACCAGGAAGGCGTATGCCCGGCTGGTGGTGGCGACGGCCAGCAGGGCGTCGTAGTCGCCCAGATCGCTCGAGCGCATCGTGGCCTGTGCCCAGCTCACCGGGTCCTGGCCGGAGAACGTGTCGACGTAGACCACCCACAGCCGGACGTGCCGATCCGTGTACAGCCTGCCGACCGCCGACGTAACCGCCGAGCGGCCGGAGTCCGAGAGCACGCCCGCGTTGTCGGTGACGTAGTCGGCCAGCCGGAACGGGGGCTGCGCGCCGGCCGCGGGCGCGACGAGCAGCCCCCCGCCTAACGCGATCGCGAGGATCGTCGCGACCACGCTTAGCGGGCGGGCAGTGCGCATGACGCCAATTTAGCCCCGCGGGCATACGGGCAAATAGCCGTGCGGCGCAGCGATCCCCCGCCCGGCATTCCCTGGCAGACTGTGCTGCGGTGAGCACGAATCGGCAAGACCCCTACGACGACTTCGACCGGCAACGGCGGGTACGCGAAGCGCCGAAGACTGCGGGTCTGCCGGGTACCGAAGGCCAACATCGCACCGACTTCGCCCGGGACCGGGCCCGCGTGTTGCATAGCGCCGCGCTGCGCCGGCTGGCCGACAAGACCCAGGTCGTGGGGCCGCGGGAAGGCGACACCCCGCGCACCCGCCTGACGCACTCGCTGGAGGTCGCGCAGATCGGGCGGGGGATGGCGGTCGGGCTGGGCTGCGACCTCGACCTGGTCGAGCTGGCCGGCCTGGCCCACGACATCGGCCATCCGCCCTACGGGCACAACGGCGAGCGCGCCCTGGACGAGTTCGCCGCCGACTACGGCGGCTTCGAGGGGAACGCGCAGAACTTCCGCATCCTGACCAGTCTCGAGCCCAAAGTGCTTGACGAGCAAGGCAATAGCGCCGGGCTGAACCTGACCCGCGCGTCCCTGGACGCGGTCACCAAGTATCCGTGGCCAAGAGGTGATGGGCGACGCAAGTTCGGGTTCTACGACGAGGACCGCGAGCCGGCGGCCTGGGTTCGCGCCCGCGCGCCGGAGGGCCGGATGTGCCTGGAAGCGCAGGTGATGGACTGGGCCGACGATATCGCCTACTCGGTTCACGACGTCGAAGACGGCGTCGTCTCACAGCGCATCGATCTGCGCGTGCTCGCCGACGACGACGAGGCGGCCGCGCTGGCCAAGTTGGGCGAGAGCGAATTCTCCCGGGTCAGCGCCGACGACTTCATGGCGGCGGCGGAGCGGCTCTCGACGCTGCCGGTGGTCGCCGCGGTCGGCAAGTACGACGCGACGCTGGCGGCGTCGGTGGCGTTGAAGCGACTCACCAGCGAACTGGTGGGCAGATTCGCCTCGGCCGCCGTCGCCACCACGCGCGCGGCGGCCGGTCCCGGTCCGCTGGTGCGCTACCGGGCCGACCTGCTGGTGCCCGACCTGGTGCGCGCGGAGGTCGCCCTGCTGAAAATCCTTGCGCTGCAATTCATCATGTCCGATCCGCGGCACCTCGACACCCAAGCCAGGCAGCGCGAACGGATCCACCGGGTGGCGCGGTCGCTGTACTCCGGGGCGCCAAGGACGCTCGACCCCGTCTTCGCCGCGGCATTCATCACCGCGGCCGACGACCGCGCCCGGCTGCGGGTCATCGTCGACCAGATCGCCTCCTACACCGAGGGTCGGCTGGAACGAATCGACGCGGGCCAGGCGGCCGGTTAGCGGCGCGTCATCCCGCGGCGGTGCCGTCGCCGTCGCGGGATAGGCTGCCCGGCATGACCAAATTCCGCGGTATCGCCACCCTCGCGGTGGGGCTTCCCGTCGTCGCCATCACCGCCTGCAGCTCACCTCAGCACGCGAGCAGCCAGCCCGGCACCACCCCTCCGGTGAAGAGCGCCGCACCGTCCTCGTCGGGCGAGACGACGACACCCGCGCCCAACGGCGAATCGCTCAGCGCGCAACTGAAGACGCCGGACGGGCGGACCGCCGCCACGGCGACGTTCGACTTCACCGGCGGGTACGTCACCGTCACCGTCAAGACGGCGGCCGGCGGCATCCTGACGCCCGGATTCCACGGCCTGCATGTCCACGAGATCGGCAAGTGCGAGCCCAACTCGGTCGCCCCGACCGGCGGCCCGCCCGGAAACTTCCTGTCCGCCGGCGGTCACTACCAGGCCCCCGGGCACACCGGCAAGCCGGAAAGCGGCGACCTGACCTCGCTGGAGGTGCGGTCGGACGGTTCGGCTTACCTGGTCACCACTACCGACGCGTTCAACCGGGACGTGCTGGTGGGCGGCCAGGGCAAAGCCCTGATGCTGCACGGCGCCGAGAACACCGACAACGCGATGGAACGGGTGGCATGCGGGGTCATCGGAACCGGTTAGCCGGCCCGGTCGGCGCTCTAGACTGAGCCGATGTCCAGCCCGGCAGGTTCGTGGGGGCGCGCCCCGCGCGCGGATGACGACGCCCGGCCCAGGGGCCGGGGCCGGATCCCCGATCGGGACATCGCCGCCATCCGCGAGCGGGTCCGCATCGAGGAAGTGGTGGGCGATTACGTCCAATTGCGGCGCGCCGGCGCCGATTCGCTCAAGGGCCTGTGCCCGTTTCACGACGAGAAGTCGCCGTCCTTTCACGTCCGCCCCAACCATGGCCACTTCCATTGCTTCGGCTGCGGCGAAGGCGGCGACGTCTACGCGTTCATCCAAAAGATCGAACACGTCAGCTTCGTCGAGGCCGTCGAGCTGCTCGCCGACCGTATCGGCCACACCATCAGCTACACCGGCCCGGCGACCAGCGTGCAACGCGATCGCGGGAGCCGCAGCCGGCTCGTCGCGGCCAACGCGGCCGCCGCGGAGTTCTACGCCGCGGCGCTGGAATCCGACGAGGCCGCGCCGGCCCGGCAGTACCTGACGGAACGCAACTTCGACGCCGAGGCGGCCCGCCGGTTCGGCTGCGGCTTCGCGCCGTCCGGATGGGACTCGCTGACAAAACACTTGGTACGCAAGGGTTTTGAGTTCAAGGAGCTGGAAGCGGCCGGGTTGTCGCGGCAGGGGCGGCGCGGCCCGATCGACCGCTTTCACCGGCGGCTGCTGTGGCCCATCCGCACCGCTGCCGGCGAGGTGATCGGGTTCGGCGCCCGCCGGCTGTTCGACGACGACCCGATGGAAGCCAAGTACATCAACACGCCCGAGACGCTGCTGTACAAGAAGTCGTCGGTGATGTTCGGGATCGATCTGGCCAAACGCGACATCGCCAAGGGGCATCAGGCGGTCGTGGTCGAGGGCTACACCGACGTGATGGCGATGCATCTGGCCGGGGTCACCACCGCCGTGGCATCGTGCGGCACCGCGTTCGGCGACGAGCATCTGGGCATGCTGCGCCGGCTGATGATGGACGACAGCTTCTTTCGCGGCGAGCTGATCTACGTGTTCGACGGTGATGCGGCCGGGCGCGCGGCCGCGCTCAAGGCCTTCGGCGGCGAGCAGAACCTGGCGGGGCAGTCGTTCGTCGCGGTGGCACCGGACGGCATGGACCCGTGCGACCTGCGGCTGAAATCCGGCGACGGCGCGTTGCGCGACCTGGTGGCCCGGCGCACCCCCCTGTTCGAGTTCGCGATCCGCACCGCGATCGCCGAGATGGACCTGGACAGCGCCGAGGGCCGGGTCGCGGCGCTGCGCCGCTGCGTGCCGATGGTCGGCCAGATCAAAGATCCCACGCTGCGCGACGAGTACGCCCGCCAACTCGCCGGCTGGGTCGGCTGGGACGACGTGGCACAGGTCATCGGGCGAGTGCGCGAGGAGGCCAAGAAACCCCGAGTTTCGGCGGACTCCCGTGGAGGTGGGCGGGTTTCTGGCCCCGCCGTCGCGGCCCAACCCGCCGCGCCGCGCCCGGACCCGCGGGACCCGACCCTGTGGCCACAGCGCGAGGCGCTCAAGTCGGCGCTGCAGTACCCGGCCCTGGCCGGGCCGGTGTTCGACACGCTGACGGTCGAAAGCTTCACCCACCCCGGTTACGCCGCCGTGCGCGGGGCGATCGAGGCCGCGGGCGGCACGTCGAGCGGCGTCACCGGGGCGCAGTGGATCGACGCGGTGCGCCAGCGGGCCACCTCGGAGCTGACCGCGGGGCTGATCAGCGAGTTGGGGGTGGAGGCCGTCGCGGTCGACGACGAAAAGCTGCCGCGCTACATCGCCGGCGTGCTGGCCCGCCTGCAGGAGGTGTGGATGGGCCGCCAGATCGCCGAGGTGAAGTCCAAGCTGCAGCGCATGTCGCCGATCGACCAGGGCGACGAGTACCACGCGCTATTCGGTGACCTGGTCGCGATGGAGGCCTACCGGCGCAGCCTGCTCGAGCAGGCTAGCGGCGACGATCTGACGATGTGAGGGCCTCGTCGGCCGGTTCCTCCGCGCCGCGCTCCATGATGGCCGTTTGGTCGTCGATCTCGGCGACGGTGACGAATCCGGCGTCCGGGGAGATCCGGTTCGCGACCTTGCGGCGGCCCCCTTCGATCATCGACTTGGCCACCGGGCTGCTGGTCAGCGCGCGATACGTGCCGACGATCTGCTCGTATCGGCGACGCCCGGCCTTCGAGCCCAGCACGTACCCCAGTCCAAGCACCACGACATACCGGATCAAAACGTTCCTCCCGACTAGCGACCGTTCCATCCTGCCTCACCCGGCCGGGTGCGTGCGCGCCCGATCGGCTTAGGCCACCGGCCAGAGGCGCCTCCCGTCCAGTTGGGCGCGGTAATGCCAGTACGCTAGAGTCGTCCCGCGATTGTGTTGATCCCCTGTAGCTCAATTGGCAGAGCGTTCGGCTGTTAACCGATAGGTTCCTGGTTCGAGTCCAGGCGGGGGAGCAAGGTAGAAAATCGGCGCTCCGACCGCCGCCCTTCCGCAAGCCCTTAGCGCCTCCCGCGCGCACCGCTAGTCGTAGACCGGGGCCCAGACGGCGTCGAGCACGGCCCGGCGGGCGTCGGCGTGCGTGCGGGTGGCCACCCCATCGGCCACGGCCGCGTGATACACCGCCTCGGCGACCGCGGTCGAGATGGCGCGCAGGTCCTTGACGTCGGGCAGCAGGGAGTCCCCGGGGGCCGACGGGCTGGCTTGTCGCACAACCGCTTTGGCGGCCGCCTGCAGCATGCCCTTGGTCAGCAGCTGCGCGCCGGCGACGATGATGCCCAGCCCGATTCCCGGGAACACCAGCACGTTGTTGGCCTGGCCGATGGTGTAGGAGATGCCGTCGAATTCGACCGGCGCGACGGGGGTGCCGGTGGTGATCAGCGCCTTGCCGTCGGACCATTGCAGCAGGTCGGCCGGCATGGCCTCCATCCGCGAGGTCGGATTGGACAGCGGGAAGATCATCGGGCGCTCGCAGGACGCGGTCATGGCCTGCACGACCTTCTCGGTGAAGGCGCCGAACGCGGTCGAAGCGCCCAGCAGCACGGTGGGGGAGGCCAGCTTGATGGTGTCCACCAAGCCCACCCGGTCCGCGGCGCCGATGCCCAACCGGCCGCGGTTCTTGGCGTAGGGCGCCTGGAAATCGCGCAGGTCCGCCATGTCGTCGAACAGCAGGCCCTGCCGGTCGATCGGCCAGATCTGCGCGGCGGCCCGCTCGGGGGTGGCCCCGTCGGACACCATCGCGTCGCGGATCTGGTCGGCCACCCCGATCCCGGCGGTCCCGGCCCCGAAGACAACCACCCGTTGGTCGCGCATCGGCACACCGGTGAGATGGCAGCCGCCGTACACCGCCGCGACGACCACCGCGCCGGTGCCCTGGACGTCGTCGTTGAACACGCAGTACTTCTCGCCGTAGGCGTGCAGGAGCCGGCGGGCGTTCAGCGGCCCGAAGTCCTCGAAGTGCAAAATCGCCTTCGGGAACAGGCGGTGCGCGGTCTCGATGTAGCGGTCGACGAAGTCGTCGTATTCCTGGCCGCGCCGCCGCGCGTGCCGGTTGCCCAGGTAGAACGGATCCTGAAGCAGTTGTTCGTTATTGGTGCCGACGTCCAGGGAGACCGCGATGCAGCGGCGCGGGTCGATGCCGCCGCCGGCGGTGTACAGCGCCAGCTTGCCCACCGCGATCTGGATGCCGCCCACGCCCCAGTCGCCGATGCCCAGGATCGCTTCCGCGTCGGTGCACACGATCAGGTCGACGTCGTCGGGTTCCAGCCCGAAAGTCGCGAAGGCCGCCTCGATTTCGTCGGGCTCGTCGATGCTCAGAAAGAGCCCCCGCTGTCCGCGGTATTCGTCGGAGAACCGCTGAATGGCCTCGCCGACCGTGGGCGTATAGACCACCGGCATCAGTTCGGGCAGATGGTCCTCGAGCACCTTGTAGTAGAGCAGTTCGTGGCGGTAATGCAACTGCTCAAGGAGCAGGTTGCGCCCCAGATCGATTGCCAGGCTTTGTAATTGACGCCAAACCCGGTCGGCCTGTTGATCGAGCGTGAGCACCGCGGACGGGAGGCGCCCGGTCAATCCCAACCGCCGCCGCTGCTCGTGCGTGAAGCCCACCCCCCGGTTCAGGCTTGGCGCGGCCAGTGCGGGCGGGATCCGCGGTGCGTGGGCGTCGCTCATCGCAATCTCACCTCCGTGGCGTGGCGCGTTAGGCCAACCGTAGCGTCGATCGCGGTGAACGCATCTCGAAGAGCGTTGGAAGTTGGGCCCGGTCGTCAGTCGCCGACCGCGACACCGGTGCTTCGGCCCGACCACCCGGAGACCGGCCTCAAATCCAGGTGTTCCCGCAGCGTCGCGCCGCGGTATTCGGTGCGGAAGCTGCCGCGCTCCTGCAACAACGGCACCACTTTGTCGACGAACTCGTCGAGGCCGCGTGGCGTCAGGTGCGGCACCAAGATGAACCCGTCGCAGGCATCCTCCTGCACATGCCGATCGATCTCGTCGGCGACTTGCGCCGGCGTCCCCACGAACTGCTGACGGCTAGTCACCTCGATGATCAGCTGGCGGATCGACAGGTTCTCGGCCTGCGCGCGGGCGCGCCACGCGGCGGCGACCGCCTTCGGGTCGCCGTGGCGGACGCGGCCCCGGGTGATGTGCGGATTCTCGACGGGGTCGGTTTCGGGCAGCGGCCCGTCGGGATCGTAGCCGGACAGGTCGACGCCCCAGACCTGTTCGAGGAACGCGATCGCGGTGGGTCCGCTGACCTGTTGCTCGCGGATGTAACGGGCGTTGTCCTGCGCCTCCGTCGGGGTGTCACCGAGTGCGAAGGTTGCGCCGGGCAGGACCTTCAGTTGGTCCGGGTCGCGCCCGTGGGCCGCGGCGCGGCTCTTCACGTCGGCGTAATAGCGCTGTCCGGCCTCGAGCGATCCGTGCAACGTGAACAGGGCGTCGGCATGCCGCGCGCCGAAATCGCGGCCATCGGTGGAATCGCCGGCCTGCAGCAGCACCGGATGGCCCTGAGGGCCGGCGGGCAGCGACGCCACGCCGCGGATGTCGAACTGTGCACCGCGGTGTTCGACGGTGTGGATCCGGGCGGGGTCGGCATAGACGCCCGCGTCGACGTCGGCGAGCACGGCATCGGGTGCCCAGCCGTCCCAGAATCTCCGGGCGACGGTGATGAATTCCTCGGCCCGTTTGTACCGATCGGCGTGGTCGAGGAACCCGCCGCGCCGGAAGTTCTCTCCGGTGAAGGCGTCGGACGAGGTGACCATGTTCCAGGCTGCCCGGCCGTCGGAGAGGTGGTCCAACGTGGCGAATTGCCTTGCCACTTCGTAGGGTTCGTTGAAGGTGGTGTTGATGGTTCCGGCCAGGCCCAGCCGTTCGGTGACCGCGGCGAGCGCCGCCAGGACCGTGAACGTGTCGGGCCTGCCCACCACGTCGAGGTCGTGAATCCTGCCGCGATGTTCGCGCAGCCGCAGGCCCTCGGCCAGGAAGAAGAAGTCGAACAGCCCTCGCTCCGCGGTCTGGGCGAGGTGTACGAACGATTCGAACGCGATCTGGCTGCCGGCGTCGGGGTCGGACCACACGGTGGTGTTGTTGACCCCGGGAAAGTGCGCGCCGAGAATTATCTGCTTGCGGCGCTTGACAGTTCGCGCGCTCATCCGGTCAGCCACCAGCGCTTGGCGATCAGCTCGTGCGAGCGCAGCCGATCAGTGTGCCGATGGGTCACGGACGTGATCACGAGTTCGTCGGCGCCGGTCACCCGGCGCAGCAGGTCCAGGCGGTCGGCGACCTCGTCGGGATTGCCGACGAATTGCGTTGCGGTGCGGTCGGCCACCAGTCCGAGTTCGTCGTCGGTGAGGGGTTCGCAGAGGTCGGGATCGGGGTAGGGGATGGCGCCCTGCCCGCTTCGGATGGAGTAGACCCAGTGCCCGTAGCTTGACGCGAGGTGACGCGCGGTGGCGCTGTCCTCGGCGACGACGACGTCGGCGGAGACCACCACGTACGGCTCGGCCAGCCGGGCGGACGGCCGGAACGCTTTGCGATAGGCGCCGATCGCGTCGAGCGCGGTGCCCGGGGTGATGTGGTAACTGGCGACGAACGGCAGCCCGCTTGCTCCGGCGACCTCCGCGCTCTGTCCGCGGGTGCTGCCGAAGATCCACGGCGTCAGTTGCCCGTGTTCGCCTGGGAAGGCATGTAATTCGTGTCCGTCGACGGTGTACGTGCCGTCGAGTAGCGCTTCGATGGCGTCGATCTGCTCGGCGAAGTCGGCGGCTTGCGCGCAGGGCTGGGCCAGCACCGAGGCCTGTGCCCGCATCCGGTCGCTTTTCATCAGCGCCGTCGGGTCGAACGGCGCGGGGATGACGATGCCGTCGACGTCTCGCCACGGCGCGGGCACCGACGGGGCCGTCGGCTCCGGCGATGCGACGGCCTCCCTGCGCCGCTGCCCGGACCGGCCCAGGCCCATGTCGATGCGATCCGGGTACAGCGCATCGAGAGTGCCGAAGCTCTCCACGACCGCGATCGGCGTGGTGTGGCCGATCTGCACCGCCGCGGACCCGACGCGGATGTGGTCCGTGGCCGCGGCGATCTGGCCGATCAGCACCGCCGGAGACGAGCTGGCCACCGCGACGAAGTGGTGCTCGGCGAGCCAGTAGCGCTTGTAACCCCATCGTTCGGCGTGCTGGGCGAGGTCGATCGTGTTGCGCAGCGCCGTCGCGGCGTCGCACCCGGCGCTGATCGGGGACAGGTCCAGGACGGACAGCGGGGTGACGGTCACGGTGACACCGTCGCATAGCGGTTGGGTGCGGGGGCCAATTCGAGGCGCTCACGCAGCGTTTCGCCGTCGCGGTAGCCGGTGCGGAACACCCCGGCGCGCTGCAGCGCCGGCACCAGCTCGTCGGCGATCGCGGGCAGGTCGATCGCGTTGACGGCGGGACGCAGCCGTACCCCGTCGACTCCCGCGTCGTGCCAGGCGAGCAACAGCTCGGCCAAATCGCTTGCCGCGCCGGCGAACACATGGGCGTCGGAGGAGATGGCCGCCGGGGGTGTCAGGGGGTGCTCGACCAGCGAGACGACCAGGTCGGCGTACACCTTCAGCGCCCGGCCGGCGGCGCGCTGCGCTTCGGCGACGTCACGCAGGATCGCGCGCAGGGAGTCGCGGTCGCGCGGGGTGACCACGACGATGTCGGCGCTGGTGGCGGCGAACTCATAGATCCGCGGCGCGTGGGCCAGGGCCAGCACCACCGGCTGGCCTTGCGGGGGCCGCGGGGTGATGGACGGGCCCTTGACCGAGAAGTACTCGCCGACGAAGTCGATGTAGTGCAACTTGTCCCGGTCGATGTAGCGCCCGGTTGCCGCGTCACGGATGACTGCGTCGTCCTCCCAGCTGTCCCAGAGCCGCCGCGCCACCTCCACGGCGTCGGCGGCCTCGTCGAAGAGCTGATCGGTCTGCATGCCGGAGCGCCGCCCGACGAGCGCGGCCTCGTGCGCGGTCGCGCTGACCCGCACCTGCCAGCCGGCCCGGCCGTGCGAGATGTGGTCCAGTGTCGCAATCGCTTTCGACACGTGGAAGGGTTCGGTGTGGGTCACCGTCGCGACCGGCACCAGGCCGATGTGGGTGGTGACCGGCGCGATGCGCGCGGCCACCAGCACGGCGTCCGCGCGGCCCGCCAGCCGCCGCGGCGATATCTCGGGCCGACGGCCCGGCTGAACGTCGAACGAGTCGTCGATGGTCAGGAAGTCGAGCAGGCCCCGTTCCGCGACGGCGGCCAGGGCGCCCCAGTGCCGGCCGCCGAGGTGCCCGCCCACGGCGGCGCCGTGCGCGAACGCGTATCGCCACGCGTGCGGATGCCAGCCGTAGCCGTCCAGCCCGACGGCCAGATGTAGCTCGGTCATGGCGCGCCTTCCGATTCGTTGCTAACCCACTGTGCAACGCTCGGGGCGACAACGCATTCCATTACCGCATTAAGCTCACCGTGAGTAATACTTCGCCGAGCTGGCGGGTGGAAAGTCGTTCGAGACCTTGATGATTCGAGGCTAAGCCAACAGCGGCTGCAACGCAGCGCGCAGGTCGCCGACCTTCGGCACCCCGGCGGTCCGGTACCGCTGACGGCCCTGAGAGTCGAAGATCAGCGTCGTCGGCAGCGACAACACCGACAGCCGCTTGGCGGCCACGGGGTTGGCGTCGATGTCGATCTCCACGTGCGACACGTCCGGCAGATCGGCGCAGACTTGGTCGACCACGCGGCGCACCGACGCGCATGGGCCACACCATGCGGCGCTGAAGTGCACCACGGTCGGCCCCGTCTGCGCCAACCCCAGGTCCGACGTGTCCTGTTGGGAATCGGGACTGGTCTCGCGCAACACCCCGGAGCGTCGATTGAATATCGCGCCCGCAGCTGTGGCGGCACCCAGCGCCGCGACCAGCGCCGTTCCGGCGATGACAAGAGTGCTCATGGGGACCTCAGATAGAGAAGTCTTCGCCGTGCCATACCCCGGCTTCCGGTGGCCGGATGACACTTTCGGACTCTTGTCCGTCGTTAGCCGCCTCCAGCTTGGCCACCCGGGTGAGGAGCGACTGGAGACTGACGCCCACCAGGTCGGGCATCATCGAGTCGTCGGGGCTGCTTCGCCCGTGGCGGCTGATGACCTGTCCGGGCACTCCGATGACGACGGCGCTTGACGGAACCTCCTTGACGACGACGGCGTTGGCGCCGATCCGGCTGTCGTCGCCGATCTTGATCGCGCCAAGCACCTTGGCGCCGGCGCCGATGATCACCCGGTCACCGATCGTCGGGTGGCGTTTGCCGGTTTCGCTGCCGCTGCCGCCGAGGGTGACCCCGTGGTAGATGGTCACGTCCTCGCCCACCTCGGCCGTCTCGCCGATGACCACGCCGGTCGCGTGGTCGATGAACAGGCCGGGGCCCAGGACCGCGCCCGGGTGGATCTCGACTCCGGTCAGGATGCGCAGCAGCTCGGCAAACGTCCGCGCGGCCAGCCTGGCGCCGCGATTCCACAGCCAGTGGTTGATTCGGTGGCCCCAGATGGCATGCACGCCCGGATACGCGAAGATCACCTGGAGCGTGGTCGGCCGGGCCGGGTCGCGCTCCCTGGCGGCCCGGATGTCACGTCGGATGGCGGCGAGCATGGCTAATCCGCCAGGTCGGCGAACAGCGGCGTGCTCAGATAGCGCTCACCGAAGCTGGGCAGCACCACCACGACGAGCTTGCCGGCGTTCTCGGGACGGCGAGCCACCTGCAGCGCCGCGACGACGGCCGCGCCCGAGGAGATGCCGACCAGCAGCCCCTCCTCCCGGGCCAACCGACGGGCCATGTCGAGCGATTCCTCGTTGCCGACCGTGATGACCTCGTCCACCAGGTCCATCTCGAGCACCGGCGGGACGAATCCGGCGCCGATGCCCTGAATCGGGTGCGGACCCTTCTGACCGCCGGACAGGACCGGTGACGCGGCGGGCTCCACGGCCACGAAACGCGCCGACGGCTTGCGTTCCTTGATCACCTGGGCGACGCCGGTCAGCGTTCCTCCGGTGCCCACCCCGGAGACGAAGAAGTCGATCTTGCCCTCGGTGTCCCGCCACACCTCCTCGGCGGTGGTTTTGCGGTGGATCGCGGGGTTCGCCGGGTTCTCGAACTGTTGCGGGATGAAATACCGTTGGTCGTTCTTGGCGAGCTCTTCGGCCTTGGCGATGGCCCCGGCCATGCCTTCGGCGCCCGGCGTCAGCACGATCTCGGCGCCGAACGCGCGCAACAACATTCGGCGTTCCGTGCTCATCGTGTCCGGCATGGTCAGCACGCAGCGGTAGCCGCGGGCGGCGCACACCATCGCCAGCGCGATGCCGGTGTTTCCGCTCGTCGGTTCCAGGATGATCGTGTCGGGCTTGATCAGGCCCGCCTGCTCGGCCGCATCCAGCATGGCGACTCCGATGCGGTCCTTCACGCTGTTCGCGGGGTTGAAGAACTCCAGCTTGGCGACGACGTCGGCGACCGCCCCTTCGGTGACCCGGTTCAGCCGGACCAGCGGCGTGTTCCCGATCAGTTGTGTGACGTTATCTGCGATGCTCATCTGTCTTCCTCAGGCGATGTCGGTACATGACTCGTCGGTCTGCCAGCTGATGTCGAATTCGATGGCCACGGCTGTAGGTACGGTCAGGGCGATGGGTGTGAATCGATGTGCCGCTCCCTCCACTGCGACTCCGGTCAGCACCCGCCCGGTGAGGCTATCCGGTGTTGTCGCGGTGACCGTCGTGGTGGACGTACCCGGTGCGGGCCGCAGGTAAAAGTCCGTGCCCGCCTGCACAGCGCCGACGACCGTCTCACCGTCGGAGTCGACGAGTGTGTGTCCGTCACCAACATTGAGCGTCAACGGGATTGGCACTTGAAACGGTCCTATGAGCTCCGAATTGGCGGTTGCTTCGGTATCGACTAGTTGTGGTTCCACCGTATCGCGCAACGCTTTGCGCGCCCCAGTGATCAGATAATTGTAGAGGTGCACAATTCGATCGGCATTGCGGTAGTGGCGGGCACCGGTCAGCCAGAAGCGAACATGGTCGATGGTCGGATTGGTCGCGTCGGTCGTCGCGATCAACCGGTAATGGCGATACCCACGACCACCGCCGCCGTGGCTGCTGGCCGACAAGGTGCTACCCACCCCGAGCGTGCGCCGGTGGCGACCCTTGCCCGCGTCCACCGTCAGCTGGGAACGCGAAATATCTTGCCAGGCAACGCCGTCGGCGGACTTCTGCAGTTTCAGTCCGACGGCGGCGTCCGACGCCACCCATACCGAGTACCCGCCCAGTTGCGGTTCGCCGTCGAATTCGAAGGTGATCACGCGTCCGCCCGCTCGGCGCACCTTGACGGGAACGTTGAGGGGGCGGGTGTCCAGGGCCAAGCCATTCGTGAAATGCCAAATCGCGGCCTGGGTGGCGGCGATCGCCTCGTGTTCGCCGATATGGGCCCGGCCCAGCGGGTCGCCCGCGGCGCGCAGGCTTTCGCTCAGTTCGGCGGTCGTGCGCATCGGGAAGGAATTACGCAGGATCCAATCGACCTCGGCTTCGTGGTCGCGGCTGCGCAGGTGGGGCAGCGCCGACCAGCTGTCCAGGCGGTACCGGGCCGGCTCATGTGGCGCGACGCCGAAGAAATCCAATGAATAGGCGTGCAGGTTGGGATTGACCCTGATGAGGTCGGTTCGGGCGGAGCTACCGTCGGCGAACACGATCGTGTCCACGGTGTGGGAGTACGTGCCGCCGCGGTAGCGCGTCATCCGCGCGACTTCCGTCGCGGGCCGGACCAGGACCCGGTGACGGGTCTTAACCGCCGCGGAGGCGCGGGTGGATAGGGACATCACTGTCATGGCTGGTCGATCTTCCTGAAAGATTTCGGTTGGCGAACGCGCGCCTGGCGACCGCGGGACGGGTGGGCCCATCCGCCGGCGGGAGAGCGCGGGATTTCTACGGCGTCTAAAGCGTCAGGAAATCAACAACAGCGACAACAACAGCAGGCGGCAATGCGCGAAGGAACGAAGCGCGGCTGAACGGCCTGTTGCATGGGCCCCACTATAGGCCCAGACAAAGATCACTGTCAGATTGCGGGCGCTTTACGGCCCTTTAACTCAGCACGGGAGTAATGCTTTGCCCCGTCCCGAGAGTCTCCTATGCTCGGCGCGCGAAGCCGGTCACGGCGGGTGATCATGGACCTGCCGCACTACGCTGCAGCATTCGATCGAGCACGGAAGGACCACGATGACGTCGGCTCAAAGCGAGTCTCAGGCACTCGGCGATCTCGCAGCTAGGCAGCTGGCCAACGCGACGAAGACCGTCCCGCAGCTTTCCACCATCACGCCCCGCTGGTTGCTGCACCTGCTCAGCTGGGTGCCGGTGGAAGCGGGCCTGTACCGGGTGAACCGGGTGGTCAACCCCGAAGGGGTCGCGATCAAGGCCGAAGCGGGCGCCGGCACCGAAGAGCCGCTGCCGGAGACCTACGTCGACTACGAGACCAGCCCGCGCGAATACACGCTGCGCAGCATCTCGACCCTGGTCGACATCCACACCCGGGTCTCCGACCTGTACTCGAGTCCCCACGACCAGATCGCCCAGCAGCTGCGGCTGACCATCGAGACCATCAAGGAGCGCCAGGAGTTCGAGTTGGTCAACAGCCCCGAGTACGGGCTGCTGGCCCAGGCGACTCCGGAGCAGACCATCCAGACGCTGGCGGGCGCGCCGGCGCCCGATGACCTGGACGCGCTGATCACCAAGGTGTGGAAGACGCCCAGCTTCTTTTTGACCCATCCGCTGGGAATCGCCGCGTTCGGCCGCGAGGCCACCTACCGCGGCGTGCCGCCGCCGGTGGTCAGCCTGTTCGGTGCGCAGTTCATCACCTGGCGCGGCATCCCGCTGATCCCGTCGGACAAGGTGCCGGTAGAAGACGGCAAGACCAAGTTCATCCTGGTGCGCACCGGCGAGGAGCGCCAGGGCGTGGTCGGCCTGTTCCAGCCGGGCCTGGTCGGCGAGCAGGCGCCGGGGCTGTCGGTGCGATTCACCGGCATCAACCAGTCGGCGATCGCGACCTACCTGGTCACCCTGTACTCGTCCCTGGCCGTGCTCACCGACGACGCGCTCGTCGTCCTCGACGACGTCGCCGTGGACCAGTTCCATGAGTACAAGTGAGTACCGCGCGGTAGACGCCGAAAGCGACCTGCCCATCAGCGCCGCGGAACTCGCCGCGTTGGCCACCCAGCTGTACGCGGCCAGCATCCGGCCGGGTCCCGACAGCCCGCCGCAGTCGGCGCCGCTCGCCCCGCGCGGCAGCGTTCCCGACGCCACGGCCGCGACCTCGGCCGGGCAGGCGGTCGCCGGCACCGCCGGCGTGTATCCGGCCCCGGTCCCGACGCTGGGGGTCACCGACATCTACGTTCCGGCTCCGACGTCACCCGAGCCCGAAGCGCCGCCGCAGGCGGTGCCCGTCGCCCCGCGCGGCGGCGTGCCCGACGCCACGGCAGCGACATCGGCCGGGCGGTCGGCCGCGGGGGCCGCCGACCTGTATCCGGCGCCGGTCCCGGCGCTGGGTTTGACCGACATCTACCTCCAGGCTCCGGCGTCGTCGGGGCTCGACGCCCCGCCCCAGACGGTTCCCGCCGCGCCCCGGGGTGGCGTGCCGGACACGACCGCCGGCCTCGGTGACTTCAGCGGTTTTGGGGGGCCGAGCGAGGGCATCGTTTCGCCCTCCTGGGGGTCACAGGTGCCGTCCGTGCCTGACCTGCGCTGGTCGGACGACGCCGTGCCAACGGCGGTGCCCCCCGGTGACGAGCACGATTACTCCTTCCTGAGCGTTGCCGAGACGGTGCCGCGGCTGCCCGACGAGCACGAGGTGTTCGACGTCAACGCGATCCGGGCGGATTTCCCGATCCTGAAGGAGGTCGTCAACGGAAAGCCGCTGATCTGGTTCGACAACGCGGCGACCACCCAGAAGCCTCAGGTGGTGATCGACCGGCTGTCGCACTTTTACGCCCACGAGAACTCCAACATTCACCGCGCGGCGCACGAACTGGCGGCGCGGGCCACCGACGCGTACGAAGAGGCCCGCGACACCGTGGCCGAATTCATCGGCGCGCCAAGCTCGGAAAACATCGTCTTCGTGCGCGGCACCACCGAGGCCATCAACTTGGTGGCGCACGCGTGGGGAGGCAAGCACCTGCAACCCGGCGACGAGATCGTCATCACCCACCTGGAGCACCACGCCAACATCGTTCCCTGGCAACTGGTTTCGCAGAAGACCGGAGCGATCCTCAAGGTGGCGCCGATCGACGACGCGGGCAACCTGTTGCTGAGCGACTTCGAGGAGCTACTGGGCCCGCGGACGAAGCTGGTGGCGGCCAGCCAGGTGTCCAACGCGTTGGGCACGGTGGTTCCGGTGGACAAGATCGTTCAGCTCGGGCATCGCTATGGGGCTCGGGTGCTCATCGACGCCGCTCAGTCGATTCAGCATGTGCCGGTTGATGTTTCCGAGCTCGGCGCCGACTTCCTGGTGTTCTCCGGGCATAAGATCTACGGCCCCACCGGAATTGGCGCGCTCTACGGCACCGAGGAGGCGCTGACGGAAACCCCGCCGTGGCAGGGCGGCGGTCACATGATCGCCGACGTGACGATCGAACGCTCGCTATATCAGGGACCGCCCACCAAGTTCGAGGCCGGCACCGGCAACATCGCCGACGCCGTCGGCCTGACCGAGGCGCTGCGCTATGTGCAGCGGCTGGGCATCGAGCGCATCGCGGCCTACGAACACGCCCTGCTGGAGTACGCGACGCCGCGCCTGGCCGACATTCCCGGCGTTCGGTTGGTGGGTACGGCCACCGAGAAGGCCAGCGTGCTGTCCTTCGTGCTGGCGGGACACGATCCGCTCGAAGTGGGCAAGGCGCTCAACGCCGAGGGCATCGCCGTGCGCGCCGGCCATCACTGCGCCCAGCCCGCGCTGCGGCGCCTCGGGCTGGAGGCCACGGTTCGCCCGTCGTTCGCGTTCTACAACACATTCGAGGAGATCGACGTCTTCCTCGCGGCGGTGCGCCGGATCGCCGAGGGCGGCACGAACGTCGGCTGATAGCCGGTTAAGTGCCCGTGTACCAACCCAATACGCGGGACGTCAGCAACACGATGCCCAGGGAGACCAGGGCGACGACGGTGAGCCCGATGACCGCGACCACCAGCGGTCGCCATCCGGTCCGCGCGATCTGGCGGATGTCGGTGTTGAGGCCCACACCGGCAAAAGTCAGTAGGAACGCCCATTTCGACACGTTGGCGAGGTTGGCGGTTTGGCCCTTGGTCAGCCAGCCCGCCGTCGCGATCGCGGAGACCACCAGGAAGCCCAGGACGAACTTCGGAAACTTCTCCCAGACGAACGCGGCCTTGGCCTTTGCCCCGGGTGCGATCTCGTCGGCCTGCCCGCGCGCGGCCCAGTACAAGGCAAAGCCCAGGACCACGAACCCGATCAGCGAGTTACGGGTCGACTTGACCAGCACCGCGATCTTGCCGGCATGGTCGGAATACAAGTAGCCCGTCGCCGTGGTTTCCGCCGTGTTGTCCACCGAAAGCCCGGCCCACAAGCCGAATTCGTGATCGGTGAGCCCGATCGCATGCCCCAACGGCGGCAACACGAACAGCGACACAGCGCCCAGTGCCAGGATCGCCGCGATCGCGTAGCTGACATCGGCGTTGCGGGCGCGGATCGCCCCCTTGGCCGCCACAATGGCCGACACCCCGCAGATGGATGTCCCGATTGCCAGCAGCGAGCCCAGCTTGCCCGACAACCCGAACGCGCGCGCCACCACGATGATGATCGTCCCCGCGATCGTCATGTCGACGAGGATCTGCACCAGGCTGATGCCGCCGAGTTTCGCGATGTCGCCGAGGACGAATCGCGAACCGAGCGCCACGATCCCCACCTTGAGCCAGAATTCGTAGGTCTGCACGCCGGGCCGAAATATCGGGTGCAGGCCGACGGTGTTGGTGATGAGCAACCCAATCACGATCGCCCACAACACGTATTCGATGTCCGGCACCGTCCAGTGGTGGTGTTTGGCCAGGGTGTTCCACCAGATTTGGGCGTACTTGCCCAGCACCCCGACGCCGATCAACAGCAGGATGCCCGGCACGTAGTCGAGCGGACGTGCGCTGGTGAAAGCGGCTTCGGTCGACGTTTCGTCGGGTTCGACGCGAACCGTGCTCATGCGGTCACCACGGGATCTTCGGAAGCGCGTTGGCCACCGCCAGCGCGACGATCACGCCGGCCACCGCGGTCGCCCACCAGTCCACCGAGATCGAACCGAGCCGCGCCGGCCAGCCCGGTGATTGCGACCTTTCGTCGCGCCCGTCACTCGCGTCACCCATGCTGCTCGCTCCTCAGTCATCTGCGGCGGCCATGGGCGCCACATCCTTTGCGAATGATGGCGTCTCGGGGTGCGGCCACCAAGTGATTGGCTCGCCCTGAATTTAGGCGCGCGGTCGCGGTCAGGTTGGCAGGCCGCGCTTCTCGGCATCCGCACGGTACCGGCCCACCCAGTCATCGGAGCGCTGGTCCGCTTGGCGTTCCAGCACCGGCTCGGGAGCCAGTTGCGGGTCGAGTCCCAAGGCCTCCAGGATGGCGGCCACCACCTGAGTCAGATTGCGCCACAAGACCGGATAGGGGATGTCCATCGGCTTGACGTCCTCTTCGGCGAACCAATTCCGCCAGGCCTCGTCCTGGGCGCGCAACATGGTGACGACGTGGGCGATCGCCTCGGCGTGATAGGTGGCGCGCGCGTCTCGAACCGGGTCCGGCCGGCCGCGCCACACCCGCGTCTGCACGGCCCGCCAGAACGACACCGCCTGCGAGATCACATCGGGCCGATGAACATAGATGAAGAGCGGCTCCTCACCCACCACGTCGCGGATCGCGGCCCGCAGACCGTCACCGCTTCGATTCGGCAGATTCTTTGCGCGGTCAAGCAGCAGCGGGGTCTGGTTCCACATCAGCTTGCCGCCCCATATTCCGTTAGGGGTTCTCCCGACGGTGCGGATGTAGTCCCGCCAGATCTCGGGCGGCGCGAGGTCCGGCGTCCCCGGGTCGAGCGGATCGAGCAAGCGCAGGATCGACTCGTCCTCGACGCCGGCGAACCACTCCCGCGGTTGCGGGGCCTGGCTGGTGGCGGGCAGGTATTGGAAGAACTCCTGCGGCTCGCCGGCCACGCCGGTCGCGCGCAGCGACTCGACCAACAGCGTGCTGCCGCTGCGCTGGGATGCCAGCACCAGATACGAGGACGGGCGATCAGTCACCTCGCAAGCGTATCCGGGCGGAAATGCTCTCGCAGGTGGTCCTTTTAGGCTCATCCTGACCGTAACCCTTGCTTCGAATACCGGCCCTCGCCAACTGTGTCGGTGGCGGCGATAGCCGAACGGGACGGTGGCCGTGGGCGCTCAACTGGGTTGTTGGCAACGGAAGACTCGTCAAGCGACGAGCGGCCATTCCGCGTCCCCGCTGCCGAGGCGTTCGCCGAAATCTGTGACATGCAATGCATGCTGGTCCGGCCGCCGTCGCGCGCCACCGACGTGGAGCCCCCGGTTTGAACTGGGTCGCTGAGCGAACAAACTATCAGCGCCATATCCTGGGGTTTCTTCTCTTTTCGCGTGCCGGTAGTGCAGACGGCGCGAGTCCTCCGCGAGCTTTACTCGCGTTGGCCAATTTAGCTTCGTGTTGATTCCAAACCTGACGCGGTTTTGGGTTTGCCCGTAAATTCCTCGCGTGATGTTAGGCGCGCAAACTGACGCCGCGGTCGGCGTGTAACAACAACCGGTGCTTTGACGTCGGCTGATTGCCGGCGCATTAATTGCATTACGAGAATGGAACACGGGATTGGGTCAGATGAACGGCGGCCGGGCGGGGCGAACCCTGTGAACGGCTCCGCCATCGCAAAGCCCATGAATGCTCTGGGCGAGTTCTTCCTGCTCAGCGCCCGAGCGCTGGTCGCCGCGGTGCGGGGTCCATGGGCGTGGCGGGAGTTGCTGGAGCAGATCTGGTTCGTCGCACGGGTTTCCATCGTTCCGACGATCATGTTGTCGATCCCGTACACGGTCCTCATCGTGTTCGTTCTGAACATTTTGTTGGTCGAGATCGGCGCCGGTGATCTGTCCGGCGCCGGCGCGGGTCTGGCGTCGGTGACGCAGGTCGGGCCCGTCGTCACGGCGATGGTCGTCTCCGGTGCCGGGTCGACTGCGATGTGCGCAGACCTGGGCGCCCGCACCATCCGGGAGGAAATCGACGCGATGAAGGTGATCGGCGTCGATCCGATTCAGGCCCTGGTGGTTCCGCGCATCATCGCCGCCACATTCGTCGCGGTCCTGCTGTACTCGGTGGTTGCGGTCACCGGGCTGACGGGAAGCTACGTTTTCGTGGTCTTCGTTCAGCACGTCACCCCCGGCGCTTTCGTCGCGGGAATGACCCTTGTTACGGGGCTTCCTCAGGTAGTGACGTCGCTGATCAAGGCCACGCTGTTCGGGTTGTCGGCGGGCCTGATCGCTTGCTACAAGGGCCTGTCGGTGGGCGGCGGTCCCACCGGCGTCGGTAATGCCGTCAACGAGACCGTGGTCTTTTCTTTCATGGCACTCTTTTTCATCAACATCGTGCTCACCGCGCTCGGCGTGAAGGTCACCGCGAAGTGACCGACGCAGCCGGGGAACCGTCGTGGATCATCAGCCTTGGCCCGCGGGTGACCGATTACGCCCGCAAGCTCGGTGAACAGACGGCGTTTTACGGGCAATCCCTGGTCAACATCGCCGATGCGGTGCGCCGCTATCCGAACGAGCTGCTTCGGCTCATCGCCGAGATGGGCATGGGCACAGGCGCTTTGGCGGTGATAGGGGGGACCGTAGGCATCATCGGCTTCCTGACCCTGACCACCGGCGCCCTGGTCGCGGTCCAGGGTTACGACACGCTGTCCAACGTCGGGGTCGAGGCGCTGACCGGATTTCTGTCGGCCTTTTTGAATGTCCGGATGATCGCGCCGTGCACCGCCGGCCTGGCGCTGGCAGCCACGATCGGTGCCGGCGCGACGGCCCAACTGGGGGCCATGAGGATCAACGAGGAGATCGACGCGCTGGAGGTGATGGGTATCCGCGCGATCACGTATCTGTCATCGACACGGATCATCGCCGGGATCCTGGTCGTCATCCCGTTGTACGCCGTCGCGGTGCTGATGTCATTCATCGCGGCCAAGTTCCTGACGATTTACACCTATGGCCAGTCGCGCGGGGTGTACGAGCATTACTTCTCCACGTTTTTGCGTCCCACCGACTTGTTCTGGTCGTTTCTGGCGGCTCTGACCATGGCGACGGGCGTGATGGTGGTCCACACGTATTACGGTTTCACCGCGACAGGTGGTCCCGCTGGGGTGGGGGAGGCTGTCGGGCGTTCGGTGCGGTCATCGATGATCGTCACGGCCTTTGTCTGCCTGGCGATTTCGTTGTCCGTCTACGGACAGTCCGGCAACTTCAATCTGTCGGGATGACGGCATGAGCAATCACCGGGAGAGTGGACCGGGGCAAAGCAACAGGGTCCGCCGCAGCAGAATCGACCCGATCTGGTGGGCGCCTACTCTGTTCATCCTTGTGGGAGCGATCATCGCATTGACCGCGGGGGCGTTCTCGGGCAAATTCCAGGAGTCGGTCCCCCTGACGCTCGTGTCAGACCGGGCCGGGCTCGTGATGGAGCAGGGCGCCAAGGTCAAGCTGCGCGGCGTGCAGGTCGGCCAGGTGGCGTCGATCGGCACCGACGTGAAAGCGGCTCAGTTGCAGCTCAAGATGCAGCCCGGCCCGTTCAAGTACCTGCCGAGCAACCTCGAGGCCGAAATCAAATCCACCACGGCGTTCGGTTCGAAATACGTCGACCTGATCGTGCCCGAACACCCCAGCGCGACCCCGCTCAAGCCCGGCGCGGTGCTGCACTCCCGCAACGTGACGGTCGAGGTCAACACCGTTTTCGAGAATCTCCAGTCGGTGGTCCATGCGATCGACCCGGCGAAGCTGAACGCGATTCTGTCCGCCTTCTCGGAAGCGTTGCGCGGCAAGGGCGAACGGCTCGGGCAGGCCATCACCGGGGCCAACGACGTGTTGCTGACCGTCAATCCCCGCATGGACACCATCGACAAGGACTGGAGGCTGTTCGGCAAGACGACGGCGATCTATTCCGATGCCGCCCAGAATATTCTGTCGATCCTGGACTCGGCGGCGACGACCAGCAACACCCTGACCGAAAACCAACGGTCGCTTGACACGCTGTTGTTGTCGGCGGTCGGTTTGAGCCAGACCGGCATCAACGTCATCGGCAGGAACGAATCCAACATCGTCCGATCGATCAACCTACTGGACCCGACCACGGCGCTGCTGCACAAGTACTCGCCGACGTTCACCTGCTTGTTCCAGGGCTCGCAGTGGTACGTGGACCACGGGGGTCGAGACGCGTTGGGCGGCAACGGCTATTCGGTGATCTTGGACGCCGGGCTGCTGTTCGGTGACGATCCATACCGGTACCCCAAACACCTGCCGAAAACCAATGCCACTGGCGGCCCGGGGGGCAAGCCGAGCTGTGGTTCGCTGCCCGACCCGAGTGCGAACTTCCCGGTGCGTGCGCTGGTGACCGACACCGGCTGGGGCGCCGCCCCGAACGAAATCCGTACCAACATGGCCACCGGTAATCCATGGTGGGCGAACTGGTTCCCGACCACCAAGAACCCACCGGAAGCGCCGCGCTACTTCTACCGTGGGGGACAACCGCCGCCGTGAAAAGACGAAAGTTGTCCGCCATCATCGTGCGCATCGCGGCTTTCACCGCGGTGTGTGCGGTATTCACGTTCACGCTGGTCGCCGTCTTCGGCCAGTTTCGATTCGAGGACCGCACCGGCTACCAGGCGGTCTTCACGAACATCTCCGGCCTGAAGTCCGGCAACTTCGTGCGCATCGCGGGGGTCGAGGTCGGCAAGGTCGGTGACCTGCACCTGCAGCGCGACGGCACCGTCACCATCGGTTTTTCGGTGGACAAAGGCGTGCGCCTCACTGAGGGGACCAAAGTCGCTGTGCGCTACGAGAACCTGATCGGCGATCGTTACCTGGCCCTGGAAGAGGGGCCGGGCGCGCGCCGGCTGCCGCCGGGGGCGACGATCCCGTTGGCGCGGACGTCCCCGGCGCTGGACATCGACGCGCTGATCGGCGGGTTTCGGCCGTTGTTTCGGGCGTTGGACCCCGACCAGGTCAACGCTCTGTCCGGTCAATTGCTTCGCATATTTCAGGGTCAAGGCGGAACCGTCGCTTCGGTGCTGGCCCAAACCTCAATGCTGACTTCGACGTTGGCCGGGCGCAGCGAGCTCATCACCCAGCTCATCACGAACTTGAACACCGTGTTGCACACCTTTGCCGTCCGCGACCGAGAGTTCTCCGACGGTCTGGACAAACTGTCCCAGTTCGTGAATGGCTTGGCGCAGCGCAAAGATGACATCTCCACCGGCCTCGCCTACGTCAATGCGGCGGCGGGATCGGTCACCGACCTGCTTGTCCAGGCCCGCCAGCCGATCAAAGACGTCGTGCACGAGACAGATCGCATGTCCGCGCAGGTGCTGGCGGACCGTGATTACGTCGACAACCTTCTCAAGCAGCTTCCCGATATCTATCAAGTTTTGGCCCGACAAGGCCTCAACGGTGACTACTTCGGCTTCTACTTCTGCGAAGTCTTGATGAAAGTCAACGGAAAGGGCGGCAACCCGATCTTCATCAAGCTATTCGGCCAGCCCAGCGGGCGGTGCACGCCCCAATGACCAAGTCCAAAACCAAAGCCGGCGGGCCAAGCCCTTGGAAGATCGGCGCGATCGGTGTCTTCATCTTGGTGTGCGTGACCGTCGCGGCCTTCAAATACGACAAGCTGCCGTTCATCAAGAACACCAACGATTACGCGGCATACTTCTCGGAGGCCGGCGGCATCCGAACGGGTAACTCGGTGCGGGTTTCCGGCATGGGTGTCGGGAGGGTCACCGGCATCAAGTTGGAAGGCACAAAGGTTCGAGTCAGCTTCACCGTCCGTAACTTCATCACGTTGGGGGATCGCACGGAAGCCGCCATCAAGACCGAAACCATACTGGGCGCCAAGATGCTCGAGCTCACGTCGCGTGGGGAAGGGAAGCTCTCGGGCACCATCCCGCTGGAACGGACCCACTCGCCCTACGACCTTCCCGATGCGCTCGGGGATTTGACGACCGAAATCAGCGGGCTCGACACCGCGCAGTTATCCTCTGCCTTAACCACTTTGGCGGATACCTTCAGGCAGACGCCGTCGGAGGTCAGGCCCGCGCTGGAAGGCGTGGCCCGGTTCTCCGAGACACTGAACAACCGCGACGCCCAGTTGCGCAGCTTGCTGGGGAACGCGAACAAGGTCTCGACGGTGCTGGGCCGACGCAGCCAACAGATCGCCGCTCTGGTGGCGGACTCGAATGCGCTGCTGGCCGCGCTGTTGGACGAACGCGATTCCATCGACGCGCTGATGAACAATCTCACCGCGGTGTCACACCAGGTTTCGGGGCTCGTCAACGACAACAGGACTCAGCTGAAGCCCGCCCTCGACAAGCTGAACGGCGTGCTCGAGGTCCTCGACAATCGCAAACAGGACATTCAGGCGAGCCTGCCCAAGTTCAAACGCTACGCGATGTCGTTTGGCGAATGCCTAGGCTCTGGACCGTTTTTCAAGGCCTACGTGGCGAACCTGATCCCGGGTCAGATCAGCGGGCCGACGATCGACGCCCGGATGTACAACCGGTTCCTGGACCCCGAGCAGAAGCTGCCCTCGGAGTCGGTGGACCCGCCGACCGGAACGCCCCCCGTGCCGCCGGAGCAAGCACCGCACCCGATCTGGTCTCAGCCCCCCTCGCCGGGTCCGGCGCCAGGCCCGCCGCCTGAGCCGGAGGGGGGACAGTGAAGATGAACCGGTCCACTCTGCAACGACTGACCGCCGTTACCCTCATCGGCACGCTCGCCACGGCTTCGTTCCTGATCGGTTGGAAGCTGTGGAACAGGGTCGAAAGGAACACCTACACGGCCTATTTCACCGAGGCCAACGGCTTGTTCGTCGGCGACGACGTGCGCATCCTCGGGGTCACGGTCGGGGTGATCGACAAGATCGAACCGCAACCCGACAGCTCCAAGGTGACCTTTTCGGTAGACAAGCAATACGCCATCCCCGCCAACGCCCGCGCGGCGATCCTGTCCCCCTCACTGGTGACTTCGCGGGCCGTCCAGCTCGTTCCCGCCTATTCGGGCGGTCCCAAGTTGAGCCCCGGCGCTTCCATCCCGCTCGGCCGCACCGCCGTCCCGGTCGAATGGGATGACTTTCGCAAGCAGTTGGAGAAACTGACCGACGCGTTGCAGCCCACCTCCCCGGACGGGGTGAATTCCCTCGGTGAGTTCATCAACTCCACCGCCGACAACGTGCGTGGCCAGGGCGACACCGCCCGCGACACCGTGATCAAGCTGTCCGCCGCGATCTCCGCACTCGGCGATCACGCAGACGACATCTTCAGCACCGTGCGCAATTTGCAGCTGCTGGTCTCGGCGCTGTCGTCCAGCAGTGACCTGCTGGCCTCGTTCAACCAGAACCTGGCCACCGTCACGACCCTGTTGACGAACACACCCAATGAAATCGCCAATGCGGTAAAGGGCCTCGACGGTGCGCTGACCGATTTGCGCGACTTTCTGGCCGACAACCGGGAAGCCATGGGCGTTACGTTCGATCGGCTGGCCTCCGTCACGACCGCGTTGAACGACAGCCGCATGGACATCAAGCAAATCCTGCACATCGCCCCCACGGTGTTCCAGAACTTCCTGAACATCTACCAGCCCGCTCAAAGCGCGATGACCGGCATCATCGCGCTGAACAACTTCGCCGACATCCCGCAGTGGATCTGCAGCTCGATCGAGGCGGCGTCCCGGGCCCGGCTCGACCGGGTGTCCAAGCTGTGCCTGCAGTACATCAACCCGATCATCAAAAACCGGCTGTACAACTACATTCCGGCGGGACTCAACCCGTTTGTCGGCACCCAGGCCCGCCCCAGCGAGATCACCTACAGCGAGGACTGGCTCCGGCCCGGGTACACGCCTCCGGCGCCACCGCCCGAGGCACCCCCGCCGCCGCCCGACGCGCCGACGCCGCCGGCCGCCCAACCACCACCCACGGAAGCGCCGCCGGCACCGCCGGCACCGAGCGGCACGGTCAACTCGACGCAAGTGTTGCGGGACCTGATGCTCCCGGCGGGCGCCTCATGAGGCGCGTGGTTTTGGCGGCGCTCATCCTCGCCTGCATCGCCGCGCTCCCCGGCTGTGACTGGAACTGGAAGGGGCTGAACTCGTTCACCCTTCCCGGCACCTCCGGCAACGGCCCCGGCGCCTACACGATCCAGGCCCAAATGCCCGACGTCGTGACGATTCAGGAGAACACCCGTGTTCGGGTCGACGACGTCAACGTTGGCAATGTGACCAAGATCCAGCTGCAGGATTGGCACGCGCTCGTCACCATGCGCATCAACGGCGATGTTCACCTGCCGGCCAACGCGACCGCCAAGCTGGGGCAGACCAGTCTGCTCGGCTCGATGCACATCGAGCTCGCGGCGCCCAAGGACGAACCGCCGGTCGGCCAACTGAAAGACGGTTCGCTCATCCCGCTGTCGCACGCGAGCATGTACCCAACCACCGAACAGACCCTGGCTTCCGTCTCAATCCTGCTCAACGGCGGCGGAATTGGGCAGCTACAGGAGATCACACAGGCGATCGCGAAGGCATTCGCCGGACGCGAAAACGACATGCGCAGCCTGCTGCACCAACTGGACGAGTTCATCGCCCGGACCAATGACCAGACCGACGACATCATCGCCGCGGCCGAAAACCTCAACTCGCTGGTCGGCCAGTTCGCGGAGAAGGACCCGGTAGTCGACAAGGCATTGACGACCGTGCCGAAAGCGCTGAAGGTGTTGGCCGATGAGCGCACCAAGATCGCCGACGCGATCGACCAGCTCGGCAAGTTCAGTGCCATCGCGGCCGACACCGTGCGCCAGAGCAAGGAGTCTCTGGTCAACAACTTGCGCAATATCGCGCCGGTGCTGCGGTCGCTCGCCGACGCGGGCCCGTCCCTGACCAAAGGGCTGGATGGCCTGGTGGCCTACCCGTGGCCGGCGTCGACGGCGAGAAATTGGTTCCGCGGCGACTACGCCAATCTCACCCTGATCGTCGACCTGACGTTGAGCCGCCTCGACACCGGTTTCTTCACCGGCTCACGGTGGGAGGGCAACCTCACCCAGCTCGAGCTGCAGTGGGGACGGACGATCGGGATGCAGCCCAGCCCGGCCACCGCCGGCAACCCCCTGACCTATCCATATCACTTCGGGGGGTACTGAATGCTGCGTCTGAATCGTCGAACCTGGATACAGCTTTCGATCCTGTCGCTGGTGACGGTCCTGTCTTGTGGCGCAATGGCTTTCAATTACATGAAGCTCCCCGAAACACTTTTCGGGATCGGGGAGTACGTCGTCACCGTCGACCTGCCCGAATCGGGCGGCCTCTACCAGACCTCCGTGGTCACTTACCGCGGCACCGATGTCGGCCAGGTCAAGTCGGTCGACGTGACCGCGACCGGGGTTCGCGCGGTGCTCGCGATCAGGTCCGGCGTCAAGGTGCCCGCCGACGTCCAGGCGTCGGTGCACAGCCGATCGGCCGTCGGCGAGCAATACATCGAGCTCACCCCCCAGCCCGGTAAGGACGGTGATCACGGCAGGGAGCTGCGAGCCGGCGATGTCATTCCCGCCGGCCGAGTCGACGTACCCGTCGACATCGGACACCTGCTCGATGTGACCAACCGTGCGCTGCAGGCGATTCCGCGCGACAATCTCCGCACGGTGGTTGACGAGACGGATCGCGCAGTCGGTGGCCTCGGGCCTGAGCTGTCCCGGATCGTCGACGGCTCCGCCGCTTTGGCAATTGCCGGCGGCCACACCGTCGGGCCGCTTGCCGCACTGATCGACCAGACCCCCCCGGTGCTCGACTCGCAGATCCAAACGTCGGATTCGATTGCCCGGTGGGCCAGTCGAACCGCGGCGATCACCGCCCAGTTCAAGGCGCAGGACGCCGCCTTCCGGGACCTGTTGACGCAGGGGACCAACGGGGTGGAGGAAAGCCGTGCGCTGCTCGATCGGGTGTCTCCTGCGCTGCCGGTGCTTTTCGCGAACCTGGTAAGTCTCGGTGACATCGCGGTCGTCTACCGCCATGACATCGAACAACTTCTGGTGCTCTTCCCCCAGGGGATTGCGGCGATGGCCGCAATCGTCGTCCCCAGCTCTAACACCAAACAGGAGTACCGGGGCGCACAGCTGGACTTCAACCTCAACATCAACCTGCCTCCCCCTTGCACCACGGGCTATCTGCCGCCGACTCAGCGCCGGTCGCCGGCGAACGTCGACGCGCCCGACCGCCCCGCAGCGGACTTGTTCTGCCGCGTGCCGCAAGATTCGGAGTTCAACGTCCGCGGGGTCCGCAACATCCCGTGTGAGAGCAAGCCGTGGAAGCGCGCGCCGACGGTCGAATTGTGCGATAGCGACGAAGAATACGTGCCGCTCAACGACGGCTACAACTGGAAGGGCGACCCGAACGCCACCTATACCGGACAGGGCGTACCGATGTACCCCCCCGGACAAGACCCGCGGCTCCCACCGCCGCGGGGCACCGCGCCACCGGCGCCGGCGCCGCCACCGCTCGCGGTCGCCACGTATGACCCGGCCAACGGCGAGTACATAGGCCCAGACGGGCACCGCTACACAGAATTCGACCTGGCGCACCCGCGTGCCAAGAACTGGCAGGCACTTCTAGTGCCGCCGGCCTGAGCAAAAGGAGCAAGATGGCTGAAGATGCTGAGAGCCACGAAAACGCCGATCTCGCTGAGGAATTCAGCGAATCGACCGCGGCCGAAGACGCCGATATCGCCGAGCAGGCCGGCGAGGCTGACGACACCGCTGAGGACCAAGCGGAGGCGAAGAACCGGCTCGCGCGAATCCGGCAGCGGATAATCCCGCGACTGTCGCACACCGGGCAGGCGTTGGTGGCCGGCGCCCTCGTCGTGACGGTGCTGGCGGGATTGACCGGTTGGCTTGGCTTCCGGGCCTACCAGAACCACGAGGCACAAGCACAGCGCGATCTGTTCGTGCACGTGGCGCGTCAGGGCGCGGTGAACCTCACCACCATCAACTACACGGAGGTCGACGCCGACGTGCAGCGCATCATCGATCTGGCCACCGGAGCCTTCCGTGAGGACTTCGAGCAGCGGTCCAAGCCGTTCATCGAGGTCGTCAAGGCGGCGCAATCGAAATCAGAAGGCACCGTGACCGATGCCGGCCTGGAGTCGCAGCGTGGCGACGCGGCCCAGGTCCTGGTCGCGGTCGCGGTGAAGTCGCGCACCGCCGCGGGCGAGGAGGCGCCCCGGGAATGGCGAATGCGGATCGAGGTCCGGTCGGTCGGTGACGACGCCAAGGTGTCGAACGTGGTGTTCGTGCCATGACCACGTTGAGTGAAACCCAAACGCACGACGAAGAACTGGTCGACGACGACGACTCGGCGACGCCCGAGAAATCGGATGCCGTCGACATCGAGGAGGGCTCTGACGACGAGGCCGGCACCACGCGGGCCAGGCCACCGATCGCGTGGTCCCGCGTTGTCGCGTACGCGGTGCTGCCCGCCTTGGCGTTGCTGCTGGCGCTCGTCGCGGGCTACTTCAAGTGGGTGGTGGCGTCGTCCGATGACCTCGCGCGAGTGCGAGCGGAATCGGTGCGGGCCGCGAGCGAAGACGCCGTCGCCCTGCTGTCGTATAAGGCGGATTCGGTGGATAAGGATCTGGCCGCCGCACGCGAGCGACTGACCGGAGACTTCAAGGACGCTTACACGGAGCTCACCCGCCAGGTGGTCATTCCGGGGGCCAAGGAAAAGCACATCAGCGCGGTCGCCAAGGTCAGTGCCGCCGCGCCCGTTTCCGTGACGGCCAACCACGCCGTGGTCTTGCTGTACGTCAATCAGACCGTCACGGTCGGGGAGGGTGCTCCCACCGATACACAGCCGGTTATCCGGGTGGTGTTGGAGAAGGTCAACGGCCGCTGGCTGGTTTCGCATTTCGACCCGGTGTGAGCGGAGTGGTCATGATCGGATGGGTGCGCGCACTACCCGCGGCTGTGCTTCTCGCTGCGCCGGCGCTGCTGGCGCCCGCGAGCGCACATGCCGACAACAAGCGGCTCAACAGCGCCGTCGTCTCCGCGGTATACACGCTGCAGCACCAGGCGGGCTGCACCAACGACGTCATCAGGGACAACGCCCTGACGCTGGCCGCTCAGTGGCACGCCGACGACATGATGAACAACCGAAATGTCAACGACGACATCGGATCCGACGGGTCGACGCCGCAGGACCGGGCCAACGCCGCTGGCTTTAATGGAAAAGCGTCCGAAACGATCGCGATCAACCCGGCCATCGCCATCAGCAGCCTGGAGCTGGTCAACCAGTGGTATTACAACCCCGACGACATGGCGATCATCCGCGACTGCGCCAACAGCTCCATGGGGGTATGGTCCGAGAACAGCATGGACCGCACCGTCGTGGTGGCGATGTACGGGCAACCGGCCGCGCACCATCGATGACAGGTCTGGAAGAAGGTTCCCGATGATGTTCGAACCGCCGGGCATGGAGTTGGTCGAGACCTCCCCACGCTTGACCATCGGCCAGCTCGCCGAATTGCGCGGCCTGGACCCGCAATTGCAACTGCTGGATGTTCGCGGTCACGAAGAGACGATCCAGGGCATCATCCCCGGCGCGCGGCAGATTCCGCTGCCGGACCTGACGAACTCGATTTCCGACTTGGATCCGACGGCCCCGGTGGTGGTTTACTGCGCCAGCGGGCGACGCTCCATGGTGGCCGTTAGCCGGCTTCGGGATTCGGGCTTCGACGACGTTGCGGAGCTGGTCGGTGGCTTCGAAGCCTGGCAGGGCGCCGGGTTCCCGATCGCCATCGGCGATGAGATTGTTTCCGACGCACCGCAGGTCGGCCCCCGGGCGGCCAAAGCGTTGGTCGACGCGGGCGCACTGCTGCTCGATGTGCGGGAGCCGGACGAGTGGTGTACCGAGCACGCGCCGGCCGCGATGCTTCTGCCGGTCGGACGCGTGCGCACTCGAGAAGATGAACTTCCTCGTGACCGCCGCATTGTCGTGGTGTGCCGCTCGGGGGGACGGTCCGCGGCGGTGACAGCGTTGTTGCGCCGCTCTGGCTTCGACGCGGTGAACCTGGCGGGCGGCATGTGCGCGTGGGCCGCCGCCGGGTTGCCGATCGTAAGTCACGGTGGCGACGCCGGACTGGTTGTGCAAAGGGAGGATCCCCTCAACTGCGAGACATCGCTTCCCGCGCTGATCGGCGGCGCCGTGACGCCATCCGCTCACTTCTACGTTCGCAATCATTTCCCTACCCCGGTGCTGGATTCGCAGCTGTATCAACTGGCGATCACCGGGTTGGTTGAGCGACCCCTATGCCTGTCGCTGGGCGATCTATACAACCTGCCGAGGCAGTCGCTGCTGGCGACGCTGGAATGCGCTGGAAACGGACGGGTCCACTTCGATCCGCCGGTCGACGGGGAGCAATGGCAGTTCGGGGCAGCGAGCACCGCCGAATGGACGGGCGTCCCGCTGGTTGACATCCTGGACAGGGCGGGACTATCCGCGGGAGCCCACGACGTCGTCTTCCGTGGCGCGGACATGGGTTTGGTCGACGGCGTGACGGCCCCGGTCCGGTTCGAGCGGGCCATGTCGGTGCGGGACGCCCGCGACTCGGGCGCGGTGGTCGCGTACGCGATGAACGGTGAACCGCTGCCGCTTCAGCACGGCCGCCCGGTCCGACTGATCGTGCCCGGCTGGTATTCCGTCGCGTCGGTCAAGTGGCTGACCGAGATCGACGTTGTGGACCGCCCATTCGAGGGCTTCTTTCAAACGAAGCGCTACCACTACGAACTGGAGCGCGACGGCCGCGTCGTCCATGAGCCCGTCCGCCTCCAGCGCGTTCGCGCCTTGATCGCCCAGCCCGCAGAGGGCGCCTCGGTGACCGCCGGGGAACTTGTCGTGCGAGGCGTCGCCTGGTCGGGGGCGGCGCTTATCGACCGCGTCGACGTCCGCATCGGTGAGGGCCCGTGGCAGCCCGCCCGTCTGGTCGGCGAACCCCGCCTGCACAGCTGGCAGTGGTGGGAGTTGTTCACGCGCTGTGACCTTCGCGGGTCCACGACAGTGCGGGCACGGGCAACCGACGAGGCGGGCAACAGACAACCCGAACGACCCGAATGGAACCGGTTTGGCTACGGCGGCAACGCCATTCAGACGATCACCGTCAACGTGCAGTGAGTGCGCGGGCCGGGCTTACTCCTCGAACTGGGACAGCACTTTGTTGACGTCAGAGGTCGCACCGCGGTTGTACGGCAGTTTTGACAGCGCCGTTGCCATGGCGCATGTGTTGCTTAACGCGGCGAACGTCAGGCCACCGCCGATCGCGGCGGCTACCCACTTAAGCCGTGGTATCGCGGCGCTGCCCAGGACGGACGACAGCACCACCGACCCAGCGACCAGCCGCACCTGACGCTCGAGCTCCCACCGCTGCGCGCCGCGGTCGACGGTGAAACCTTGGCCCTCCCAATCGGTGATCCCCTTTTCGAGGACCCGCCCGCTGGTCAATCCGGCGTTGCGCAATAGCGCCTGCGCTTTGGTCGAGCGTTGTCCGGAACGGCACACCAGTACGACGTCGTCGTCTTGCCCGAGGCGCCGGGCGATTTCCTCGCCGTGCTGATCCAGTATGTCGAGGGGAACGTTGAGGGATCCGGCGATGTGGGCGGTCTCGAACTCGGCGGGGGTTCGGACGTCGACGACCCGTGGAGCTTTGGGTGACTCGATCAGCTTGCGCAGGTCGATCGAGGTGATCGCGTCGGTGGTCGGTGCGTTCATGATTTACTCCAAGTGCTGATTGGTGTCAGAGCGTTGTTATCCCGAGCTTTTCGGCGTTGTCGTACTCGTCATCGATGAGTACGACGTCCCGGTCTTGGCGGTCGAGTAGCGCGGCGGCGATGGATGCGCGATAGCCGCTGGCACAATGGATCCATGGCTCGCGGTCGGGGGGAAGCTCGCCGATGCGCTGAGGCAGTTCGTGCAAGGCGATGTTGATCGCGTCGCGGATGTGGCCGTTGTTGAACTCGCCGGGCTGGCGCACATCGAGCACGATGACGCGGCCGTCGTCGAGCGCATCGACGAGGTCCTCGAAGCTCGCCACGCGATAGCTCCGCAGCTCAGATCCGGCAGCGAGCGCACGGATGTCGCCGGTGGCGCTCCCGGTCAGCCGGTCGACGCCGATGCGGGACAGTTCACGCTGAGCGTCCGCCACCTGTTCGGCATCCTCGCCGATCAAAGTCAACGGCGCACCCCACGTGTAAAGCCAGCCAAGGTAATTGACGAAAGACCCGGAGAACTCGAAGCCGTACGTTCCCGCCAGATGTCCTGCGGCGAAGGCTGTTCGCTTGCGCAAGTCCACAACCCATTCGCCGGCGTCGATCCGAGCGCGGAGCTCCTCGGGGTGTACGGGTGCGATGGGTGTCAGGTCCGGAGCGGTGGGACCGGCCCGGTTGATCACGCCCATGTGCGCGTAGTAGGCGGGGTACGCCGACAGTTCGGCCAGCAGTTCGTCGACATAATCCTGCTCGCTCTGGGTCAGCGCCGGATTGGTGTCGCGTTCATCGCCGATCGTCGACTCGTCACTGTCACTGGCTGCGGGCGAACAGAAGCTTCCGAAACCGTGGGTGGGATAGACCGCCGTCGTCGCGGGGAGTTCGTCCGCGAGTCGGCGGACCGAATGATACTGCAGCCGAGTGAGTTCCGCGGCCTGCTCTTCGCCGGAAAGGTCGGTCCTCCCCGTGCTGCCGAACAGCAGCGATCCGCCAGTGAAGACGCCGACGGTTTGGCCCGCCTCATCCCGGAGCGCGTAGCTGGTGTGGTGGTGGGTGTGCCCGGGCGTGGACAACGCCTCCAGGTGCAGACCGCCGGTATCGATGCGGTCCCCGTCGTTGATGCGCTGATGCGGGAAGTCGACCTCTTCGCCGGCGGGAAGCACGTATTGGGCGCCGGTGGCGTCGGCGAGCGCCAAGCCGCCGGTGACGTAATCATTGTGGATGTGGGTCTCTAGCACATGGGTGATGCGCAGACCGCCAGCCAGCTCTAGCACGCGGTCGATGTCGCGCTGCGGGTCGATCACGACGGCGACCACGCCGTCGCTCACCAGATAACTACGATCGCCCAACCCCGAGGTTTCGATAATCGAGACGTCCACCATGGTTCTTCCGAATCGCTTCCGTCCGCGCCTTGGCCTGACCGTCCAAACGTAGCCGCCAGCAAACCCACCCAAACGTGCTGCGAGGCGTTCCCATTGTCGGAGTTTGACAAGTTTGAAGCCAAGACGCCGCGCGTGCAGCGGCTTTACGTACCATTTCGCGGCGTCAGGACGGCGCCTGCGTCGAACGGGTGCCGCAAACTCTCTGAACACGAAATCCGGCAGCGATTTCAACCGCGGTGATTTCTATTCGCACCACGTTGCGGCCGCGGCAGCGGCCGTGCGTTGTAGCGACTGGAAATCGGGTCGGCGTCGGGGGCCGTGTGCACGGCAACCGCGCACGCCGACGACATGATGAACAACCGAAACATCAACGGCGACATCGGTTCCGACGGGTCGACGCCGCAGGACCGGGCCACCGCCTTCGGCCGGCTATCGCCGAGCGGGGCAGGCGCGTGCCAGGGTGCCCATCTCGTCGTCGAACTCGTGGTTGGCCTGCGCTGCGGCTTTCGCCGATGGCGGCAACGTCGAGTTCAGCGGGTCCTGTTTGCCCAGGTCGTCGTACACCCGTTTGACGTCTTGCAGATACTCGCGCGCCAGCGCGGCGGCGCGTTGCGCGTGGTCCGACAGGCCGGGCGTGTGGACCCGGTCGGCGCGCTGCGCCAAGCCGTCCAGCCATACCCGGTAGTCGGCGTCCGTGGGCACGGAATCTTGTTCGTAGGACCCCGGCGGCGCGAACCGCGTCTTCGCTTTCAACGACGCCTGGGCGTCGCGGTTGAAATCGATGAATTCGCGCACACTGCGACAGGGCTGTGCCCGTTCATCGAGGCGCCATGCGACAACCAGACCGGCCGCTGCGACGGCCACGCACAACACCGCCAGCAACCGCCGGGCGGTCCGGCGTGTACCGAGATTGTTTGCCGCCACGCGACCAACTTAACCGCTGACCGCGCTTCCGGGCTTGCGCGCCAAGCGACACGGGCAGGCGGAGCCGCTTGAATGAAGACCTTTCCGCTCGCCGTTTCGGATAGCGATAACGGCCCGCGGCTTTGCCCGGTTCTGTCAAGATCGACAGGTCGTATCGGGGGATTGGGGGCGCGTTGCGTTTTTTGAGTCCCCGCATGTGTTTCGGCCTGTCTGCCGTCGTCCTTGCCGCGGCGGCGTTCAACGCGCTCGGGCTTTGGGGAGTGGGGACGGCGCTGCGGGTGCAGTTCGTTCTCGAAGCGACGTTGTGCGTGGTGGCGCTGCTGGCGGGGCTGCTCGTCGTCCGGCGGGTGGCCGGGCCGGCGCGGTGGTGGCGGGTGATCCTGCTGGTGGCCATCTCCGTTTTCCTGACCGCTGAGGCCCTGTCGCAGCGGGTCCGCACAGCCGGTAGCGGCGCGACCGCGCCGCCGTGGGCCATCGCCGGCTATTTCGTTGCCGGGCTGCTGTTTGCCGTCGCGATGCTGGTGCTGGTGGGGTCGGCCATTCGCGGGCAGGCGCGGACGTGGCTGCTTGGCCGGCAGAGCCTCATCACCGCGGGGCTCGATGGAATGTTGGCGGCGCTGGCGTTCTTCCACCTGGTCTACGTCGCCCGGTTGGGGGCCATGCACGGCGCCGCGCTGCCGCGGTCGACCAACACCGCGGTCGTTGCCGGCATCGCGGCAGTCGAACTCGTCGTGGTGGTGAGCGCCGTCCTGGTGGCCATGTGGTATCCGCCGTATCTGCCTTCCCGCGTGAATTACATGCTGCTCGCCGCCGCGGTGATCACCCTGACGTCATCGGATCGGCTGCTGGCCTACCTTCGCAGCGTCGCCGTGGCCCAGCTCGACTTGTGGGTCGGCACCGGCTTCGTCATCGCTCCGCTGCTCATCGCGTGGAGCGTGCTGGATTTCCCGCCCCGGACCCGTCCCGCGCACGACGAAGAACAGCCGACGAACTGGGCGCAGCTCACCCTGCCCTACGTGGGTTTCATGGGCAGCACTGCCCTCATCAGCTTCCACCAGCTCATCGGACAACGGGTCGACCCCGTCTTCATCGGCACCTACGTCGCGATGGCCCTGCTCGTCGCGACCCGGTACCTAGTGGCGATGCGCGTCCAGCGGATGCTCACCGAACAGCTCATCGACACCAAACGCCGCCTCGCCTATCAGGCTTACCACGACCCGTTGACCGACTTGCCCAATCGATTGTTGTTGGCGCAACGGCTCGACGAGGCGATCCGCGACGGGCCGTTCGTGCTGATCTTCGTCGACATCGACGATTTCAAAGAGGTCAACGACCGATTCGGACACGCCGCCGGCGACGAACTCCTTTGCGCGATCAGCGCGCGGCTGCGGAGTTGCCTCGGTGCCGACGACACGCTGGCTCGCATCGGCGGTGACGAGTTCGCCATCCTCATCACGGGTGTCGTGCAGGCGCCCGAACTCGTCGCCGACCAGCTGCGGGTAGCGCTTCGCAGCCCGTTCTCGGTGCACGGCACGTCGGTGCGGGTGCGCGCCAGCATGGGCCTGGTCAGTCCCGGCGGTGACGGACTGCCTCCGACCTCAGACGATCTGCTCAGGCAGGCCGACACCTCCATGTACACCGGCAAGCGGTTGGGCAAGGACACCGCGGTGGTGTACCGCCCGGCGTTCAGCGTCTCCGAAGATTTTCCGACCGCGCTCCGGCAGGCCAAAGGCGGTGTCCCCGAAGGGTTTCGGCTGAAATTTCAGCCCATCGTCAAGCTTCCGGAGGGAACGCCGGTGGCGGTCGAGGCGCTTGCCCGCTGGACCACACCCAGCGGCATACAGATTGCTCCCCAGACCTTCGTCTCTTTGGCCGAGGCCCATGGCATGGGAGCAGAACTCGATGCCGTGGTACTCGACCGGGCCTGCGAGCAAATCCAATCGTCCGGCCTTGACTTGGACATTCACATCAACATCGGTGCGGCACGGTTGGGCAGCGTGGACTTCGAACGGGTCATCAGCCGCACGCTTTCCCGGTATGGGCTGGGGCCGCGACGAGTCGTCCTGGAGATTACGGAGACGGTTCCCATCGTGGACCTCGCCGATGCGGCGGTGGCCATCAGACGCCTGAACGACCTGGGGATCAGAGTGGCCTTGGACGATTTCGGCGGGGGCTACAACTCGTTGACCTATTTGCACTCGTTGCCGGTGCAGATGGTCAAACTCGACCGCGGGCTGGCTACGGGTGTCGAGCCCGGACGAAACCTGACGCTGTATCGATCAGTGATCGGCCTCTGTGAAGCCCTCGGCCTGACCGTCATTGCCGAAGGAATCGAAACCTCCGAGCAGGCCGAGACAGTCCGCGCGGCTGGGTGTGGCCTGGCGCAGGGCCACCTATTCGGTCGGGCCACCGAGCTGAGTGACATCGGCGCGCAATCAGTCGCGCGGCCGGCCGAACCGCGAGCCCCGAGGTGACTACCGACGGGGCGTGGAGTCGGCGTCGTCCCGCGCCCCGCGTCGGCCGTCGGCCGCGGACTCGCAGGCGCACCACTGACCCCTGTCCTGCATGCGCCGCCGAAGCTGGGTGCCGCGTTTGCGCATCAGGTGCTGGGCGTAGACCTTGTCGCGCTGTTGGGGTGAGAACGCGTAGTCCAGGTTGATCGGCAATCCGGCCCAATCAACCCGGTCGCCGAGCTGGTCGTCTTCCGCGGCGCGCCGCAGCCGGCACTGCAGCGGGCAGATGGCCCGCGCGGTGTCCTCGATGGGCCCCTCGAAATCCAGAGCCACGCCTACGTCCCTCCTCGGAGCAACCAATGAGTGAATGGTGCAGCGAGGTTGTTTCAGCGGCAGACGCGTGATGTTTCCGGATTATTACAAGTAGGGCGACACCGGCGGCCTAGTAGACGTCACGGTGATAGCGCTTGTCGGCGCTCAACGACCGGACGTAATCCTTGGCGGCGTCGGGATCGAGCTTGCCGTGTTCGGCCGCGATATCGCAGAGCGCGCGGTCGACGTCCTTGGCCATGGGGTCGGCCGTGCCGCAGACGTAGAGCTGCGCGCCGTCCTGCAGCCAGCGCCACAGCTGGGCGCCGCGCTGACGCATCAGGTGCTGGACGTAGACCTTCTGCCGCTGGTCGCGGGAGAACGCCAGGTCCAATTCGGTGAGGAACCCGTCGGTGCGCATCTGCTCGAGCTCGTCGCGGTAGTAGAAGTCGGTCGCGGCGTGCTGCTCGCCGAAGAACAGCCAGTTTCCTCCGGTGTGGCCCAGCGCCCGCCGTTCCTGCAGAAAAGCGCGGAAGGGCGCGATCCCGGTGCCCGGGCCGATCATCACCATCGGCGTCTCCGAATCCCTGGGAGGCCGGAAGTTGCTCGACGGCTGCAGGTAGACGGCCACCCGATCGCCGGGGGAGCGGTCGGCGAGGTAGGTCGAACACACCCCGCGGCGCGGGACGCCCTGGAAGTTGTAGCGCACCGGTGAGACCGTCAGGTGAACCTCTCCTGGGCACGCTTTGGGGCTCGACGAGATCGAGTACAGCCGCGGCTGAAGGCGTTTGAGGACCCGCAACCACTCGTGGGCCGACGCCCAGACCGGTAGCTCGGCCAGCAGGTCGATGGACTGCCGGCCCCACGACCAATCCGCCAGCGCGCGTTTGTTTTCCGGCTTCAGCAGCTCCGCCAGTTTCGCATCGCCGGTGCGCTCCTGCACGAATCGCACCAGGTCTCGGCTGATGTGGGCGATCTCGATGCGCTCGGTGAGCGCCGAGCGCAACGACATCAGACCGTGCTCACCGACCTCGACCGGGGTCTGTCCGTCCAGCCCGGTGACCGACAGCCATTCGTCCACCAACTGGTCGCTGTTGCGCGGCCACACCCCGAGCGCGTCACCGGCTTCATAGGTGACGGTTTCTTCCGGCAGGCTGAAAACCAAGTGCCGCACGTCTTTCGCCGACTTCGGCTGGCTCAACACGGTGTTGCGGACCATGCCGGTGATCAGCGGATGCTTCTTGCTGTAGGTGTTCGGCTGACCGGACCGCGAGGGCGCGGTGACCGCGGAAGCCCGCGCCGGCGCTGGAGCTCTGCCGTCGCGGCCGACCGACGTGGGCGTGCGGGTCAGTGCCGCAATGACGTCGCCCGTCCACTTGGCCGCGGGGCCGTCGTAGTCGGGTTCACAGTCGACGCGGGCGGTGATGCGGGTCGCGCCCAGCTCGGCGAGGCGGGCGTCCAGGCCGCGTCCGTGACCGCAGAAGTCGTCGTAGTTCGAATCACCCAGGGCCAGCACGGCATACCGGGTGTCGGTGAGTTCGGGTGCCCCGTCGGACGTCAATGCGCGCCACAAGCCGGTGCCGTTGTCCGGCGGGTCACCGTCGCCGGTCGTGCTGGTGATGAGCAGCAGTTCCCGCGTCGTGGCCAATTCGGCGGCGGGGAAGTCGTCCATGGCGCGCAGCGCCACCGGCAAACCGGCCTCGCGCAGTCGCGTCGCGACATCCGCGGCGAGCTCTTCGGCGTTCCCGGTCTGTGATGCCCACAGCAGCACGATGGGTGCCCGGTCGGCGGGCTTGCGCGTCGCTTCCTTGACCGCCGGGGCCGGCTTTGGCCCGGGCGCATCGTTGCGGGAGAACAGGCCGGCGAGCAGGCCGTCCACCCACAGCCGGGTGTCGGAATCGAACGGGGCGCTGCGCGGCAGGGTCGGCACCCCGGCCGTGCGTCGACCGGCGTCCGACCGAAGTGCGGTCAACATCCCGGCAAGGTAGGAGCGGCCGAGCTCGTCGAATTCCGGCACGGGTTTCGTTGCCACGCCGAGCAAGTCGGCGAGGGCATCGACCTGTGACACGCTGACTTCCGTTACCTCCGTGCCCGCTGGATCCGGACTGCCGGCGCCCGGTGGCGCTGGTTTGACGCCCGGGTCCGGCGCGGGCACAACGACTTTCGCCAGCGCGACGGCGCAGGCTTTGAATTCCGGTTGGTTCGAGATCGGGTCCACCGCATCGTTGGTGACGGCGTTGATCGCGAGGTATTCGCCGAAGACGTCATTCCAGTGGAACGGGGCGAAGCAGTTGCCGGGGCGCACCCGGTCGCTGATCGCGGCGGGCAGGACGGCGCGGCCACGCCGGGAAGCGATTTCGATCGCGTCGCCGTCGGTGATCTCCAGCCGCGCGGCGTCGTCGGGGTGGATCTCGACGAACGGGCCGGGGTTGAGCTTGTTCAGCTTGGCCACCTTGCCGGTCTTGGTCATCGTGTGCCACTGGTTCGGCAGGCGGCCGGTGTTCAACACGAACGGGAAGTCGTCGTCGGCCATTTCGTCGGGCGGCAGGTGCGGACGGGCGAAGAACACCGCGCGACCATTCGCGGTGGGGAACGCCAACCGGGGCGCGCTGCCGTCCTCGCGAACCAGCCGGGCCTGGCTGACGCCGTCGTTGAGGTAGCGAATGGGATTGCGGTCACCGGTGCCCCCGGGCGGGCACGGCCACTGCAGCGGGCCCCGGCGCAGCCGCTGGTAGCTGACCCCCCGCAGATCGTACCCGGTGTTCGGGTTCGAGAACCGCTTGATCTCTTCGAAGACCTCCTCGGCGCAGCCGTAGCTGAAGGCGTCCGAAAAGCCCATCTCGCAAGCGATCCGGGCGATGATCTGCCAGTCTGGCATTGCGTCGCCCGGCGCCGCGACCGCCGGCTGTAACAGCGTCATGTTGCGCTCGGAATTGACCATCACCCCCTCGGCCTCCGACCACAGGGCCGCCGGCAGCAGGACGTCGGCGTATTCGTTGGTCTCCGTGTCGAGGAACGCGTCCTGGGTGACGACCAACTCGGCGCGTTCGAGACCGGCCAGCACCGTCCTCCGGTTCGCAACGGAGGCAACCGGATTGGTGCAGACGATCCAGCACGCCTTGATCGCCCCGTCGGCCAGCCGGGAGAACATGTCGACGGTGCCGCTGCCGACCTCGGCGCGCAGTGTGCCACGGGGGATGCCCCACTGTTCTTCGGTGAAGGCGCGGTCATCCGCGGACAGGACCGAACGCTGCCCGGGCAATCCCGGTCCCAGGTAGCCCATTTCGCGGCCGCCCATCGCATTGGGCTGGCCGGTGAGCGAGAAGGGGCCGCTGCCGGGTTTGCAGATCGCGCCGGTGGCCAGGTGCAGGTTGCAGAGGGCGTTGGTGTTCCAGGTGCCGTGGGTGCTCTGGTTGAGGCCCATGGTCCAGCAGCTCACGAAGTTGTCGGCCGCACCGATCATTTCGGCCGCCGCGCGGATGTCTTCCGCGGGGACCCCAGTGATTTCGCTGACCGCGTCGGGGGTGTACTGCCCCAGGAAACCGGGCATCGCCTCCCAGCCCTCGGTGCACTCGGCGATGAATTCGGGATCGGTGTGCCCGTTCTCGACGATCAGGTGCAACAGCCCGTTGAGCAATGCCAGATCGGACCCGGGGGTGATCTGCAAAAACAGGTCGGCCTTTTCCGCGGTGGCGGTGCGGCGCGGGTCCACCACGATCAGTTTCGCCCCAGCCTTGACGCGCTCCATCATCCGCAAGAACAGGATGGGATGGCAGTCGGCCATGTTGGCGCCGATGACGAAAAAGACGTCGGCGTGCTCGAAGTCTTCGTAGGAGCCGGGCGGACCGTCCGCGCCCAGCGAGAGCTTGTAGCCGGAACTGGCGCTGGCCATGCACAACCGCGAGTTCGACTCGATCTGGTTGGTGCCGATGAAGCCCTTGGTCAGCTTGTTCGCCAGGTACTGCGCCTCGATGGACATCTGCCCGGACACGTACATCGCAAAGGAATCCGGGCCGTGCTCATCGATGATCGCGCGTAACCGGTTCGCGCACGCGGTGATCGCGCGGTCCATCTCGACGGCCTCGATGGGCTCGCCACGATCGGCGCGAACGTACGCCGATTCCATCCGACCCGGCGCGCTGAGCAGGTCCGAAGTGGTGGCGCCCTTGGTGCACAGCCGGCCGAAGTTGGCCGGATGTTCTTTGTTTCCAACCGACTTGGTGATGTGACGCCGGCCGCTCTCGGGATCGGTTGTGACCTGCAGCACCATCCCACAACCGACGCCGCAGTACGCGCACACGGTGTTCACGGCATCGTTGGTGGACGCCATGGACTCCCTGGTCACGCACTTCCCTTCCTTTGAGCGCAACGGGCCTACGTGAATGGTGCGACGTTGATGTTTCGGCACTTGGTATCCGGAGTTTCCCCCGCTTTACGGCTTCCTCTCACCGGACGAAGCGCGTGCGTGAACTCTGAGAAAAGCCACAAATGCCCTGCTCAGCACGGGTCGTCGTCGACCCGTCGGCCCGCTTTAGGCTACCCGGGCGCCCCCGCGCGACGCCCGCCAGAACGGGGTCTGGAACCAAACAAACGGCACATTCACAGCCTTCGCTAAGCTCACCGAGTGCGTCAGCTGATTGTGATTGCGCTGATTCTGCTGGCCGCCGGTTGCGGTGGGAAGCAACCCGCCACGCCGGCGCCACCGGACAAGTGCAAGGACTCCGACGGGCCGACGCCCGACACCGTGCAGCGGGCGATCGCGTCGGTGCCCATCACCGTCCCCGGCACCATGTGGGTGGAAATCGCTCGGGGACATGCGAAGAAGTGCCGCCTCTACTGGGTGCAGATCATCCCGACCATCGCGAGCGAAACCACCGGCCAACAGTTACTGTTCTTCGATCACAACACGGCGCTGGGCACACCCACCCCAAATCCCAAGCCGTACATCACCGTGTTGCCGCCCTCCGATGACGCGATCACCGTTCAGTACCAATGGTTGAAGGGCAACGATCAGCCGTGCTGCCCCACCGGGATCGGTACGGTGAAATTCGAGATCGGCCCCGACGGCAAGCTAAAGCCGCTCGGCAAGATCCCGAATCAATAGTCCGACCGTTCCGTCAGCTGGTGACGGACTCGGCCAGGTTCTCCGGGTGCAGCATCTCGGCGTAACGCAGCTGCTCCGGAATTCCGAAGCCGTCGACCAGCGTTTGCGCGTGCGGCCGCAGCGCGCGGCACCGATCGTTGATGCCGCGGGTGACCGCTTTGGCCCGTTCGGTGGACAGGTACCGATGTTCGATGTACCACGCCTTGTCGTCCTCGATGACCGACAGCGCATACAGATCGCACAAAACCCCTAGCAATTCCCGGGTTTCCTCATGGGGACACGCGTCGATGCCGGCGACGAACGCTTCGAGCACCACACGGTCGATGTGCGCGCCCGCGGCGTGCAGCACGTGATCCTGCACCGAGTTGAACGCGTCGAATTCCGACATCTCCTTGGACTTGGCCTGCAGCCGCCGCGCGACCGACGCCAGCAGATATTCCTCGCGATCCTCGAACATCTTGATCTGGGTGCCGCGGTTGAACAGGCTGCCCTCTTCCTCGCTGTCCTGTCGGGAGTCCACGATCGTTTGGATAATCGCTTCCGCCGCAGTGCGTTTGACGACGCGCTCACCAACGGTGTTGGCGGCGAAGCGCACCCACTCGACCGGACTCATGCTGCGGATGTCGTCGGCGTAGGCCGTCAGCAGTTCCTTGGCCACCAACTGCGTCAGCACGTGGTTGTCGCCTTCGAACGTGGTGAACACGTCGGTGTCCCCGCGCAGGGCGATCAGCCGGTTCTCGGCCATGTAGCCGGCGCCGCCGCACGCCTCGCGCGCCTCCTGAATCGCCCGGGACGCGTGCCAGGTGTTGGCCGCCTTCAGTCCGGCGGCACGCGATTCCAGCTCGCGCTGCTCGTCGGCGTCGACCGCGTCCGCGGTCTGGATGTCGTGGCACTTGCTGACCAGTTCGTTCTGAGCGAACTGCAACGCGTATGACTTTGCGATCAGAGGGAACAGCCGGCGCTGATGCACCAGGTAGTCCATGATCAGCACCTCGGACTCGTCATCGGGCGCGCTGAATTGCTTGCGCTGCAAGGCGTATCGCGTGGCGATGTCGAGCGCGACGCGAGCGGCGGCGCCCGCGCTGCCACCGACCGTGATCCGCCCACGGACCAGCGTGCCCAGCATGGTGAAGAATCGGCGGTTCGGGTTCTCGATCGGCGAGCTGTAGGTGCCGTCCGGCGCCACATCGCCGTACTTGTTGAGCAGGTTCACGCGGGGCACGCGCACGTGGTCGAACACGATGCGGCCGTTGTCCACGCCGGGCAGGCCGCCCTTGTATTCACAGTCCGACGTCGTCACCCCGGGCAGGTCGTTGCCGTCGGCGTCGCGGATCGGCACCATCAGGCAGTGCACCCCGTGCTGGACGGGCTTGCCGTCCTCGGTCGTGATCAGTTGCGCGAATACCGCTGCCATGGTGGCCGTTTCGGCCGCCCCGCCGATGTAGTCCTTTCGGGCGGTCGGCGTGGGGGAGTCGATGATGAACTCCTCCGTCTCGGGGTCGTAGGTCGCGGTGGTCTCCAGCGACTGAACGTCGCTGCCGTGCCCCGTCTCCGTCATCGCGAAGCAGCCCCGTAGCTCGAGGCTGATGATGTCCTTGACGTACGCCTCGTGGTGGCGCTCGGTGCCCAGGTTTTCGACGGCGCCGCCGAACAGGCCCCACTGAACCCCGGCCTTGACCATCAGCGACAGATCCGACATCGCGAGCATCTCGATCATCGTGATCGCGGCGCCGATGTCACCGGTGCCGCCGTGCTCCTTGCGGAAGTTGTCGGCGGCCGCACCGAACGCGGCCATGATCCTCATCTGCTCGGCCACCTTGGTGCGCGCGATCACCGTGTTCGGTGTGTAGTGCGGCCGGAAGAGATCCTCGCTCATGGTGGAGCGCAGCTGGTTCCTGGTGTCACGCCAACGCCCGTCGAGGGCGTTGCGCAGCTGGTCGGCAATGGTGGTGGTGTCTGGCGCCATAACCCGACCGTATCCCCCGGTTCGCGTCGCGCAAAACAACGAAGCCATTTCACCCGGCGTGCATTCAGTGCGACGTCGAAGCCCGATTTCCGCCGTGAGTGCACGCTCGGCGATACCTTCTCCGGTATGGCTCATCGGCTCCGCGCGGCGTGCGTGTCACTCGTCTTGGCGCTCGCCGGCTGCGCGCCGGCGCACCCGCCCGCCCCGGCGGCTCCGCCGCGGCCGATGCTGACCTATATCGGTCAGGCGCAGATTCCGTTCGATGAGGCCTTCGACGGAACGATCATCGGCGGGCTGTCGGCGCTGACCTATGACGCCGGCCGCCAGCTCTACTACGTCATCAGCGACGACCGCTCGAAGAAGAACCCCGCCCGGTTCTACACCGTGCAGTTGTCCCTGTCGGACAGGGGAATTGACACGGTCGCCTTCACCGGCACCCACCCCCTGCTGGACCGTTCCGGTCAGCCGTTCCGGCCGCTCACATTGGATGCCACGCCACCGGTCGTCCCGCCCGATCCCGAGGGCATCGCGTTCGACCCAGCGCGACAGCGGCTGTACTGGTCCTCCGAGGGCGAGCGGCTCACGGACGGGCCGGTGTTGCTCGACCCCTGGATCCGGACCGCCGCGCTCGACGGTGCCTACCTCGGCGAGTTCACCTTGCCGGCCAACCTGGCGATGTCCGCACAGAACAAGGGCCCGCGCCGGGACAAGGCGCTGGAGGGCCTGGCGCTGACGCCCGACGGCCGCACGCTGTTCGCCGCGATGGAGGACCCGGGTTACGACGACGGCCCGACCGGGGGCGACGGTCACCGCGTGCTCACCCGGATCACCAAGTTCGACGTCGCCACCGGCACGCCCACCGCCCAGTACGCCTACCCGATGGAGCCGCCCGTCCCGCCCGCCGAACTCAACGGCGTCTCCGATCTGGTCGCGCTGTCGGACACCACATTTCTGGTGATCGAACGCGCCGCGGCCACCCCGCCGACCGTGCGGATCTACCGGGCCGAGATCGGCGCCGCCACCGACGTTTCGGCAATCCCGTCGATGCAGGACGCCGCCGTCACCCCGATGAGTAAGACGCTCGCGCTGGACTTGTCGGCCACACCGGGACTTTCGCCGCTGGACAATGTCGAGGGCATCACGCTGGGACCGAAGCTGCCCGACGGTCGCCAGTCGGTGGTGCTGGTCAGCGACAACAATTTTTCACCGAGCCAGATCACTCAGTTTCTGTTGCTCGCGATGTGATGATCCCGGGGCCGCAGCCGGTAGAGCGCAAAGCCGGCGGCCCCGACGCCGAACAGGACGAGCATCGTCATGTCGAACACCCACCACCCGCTGTAGTGGGTCCACACCTCGGAGTTGGCGGCCAGCGGGTCGACCCTGCGCAGGTTGACCGTGGAAGCCGACGCGGCGAAGCCCCATTGGGCGGGAACGAAGCAGGAAATTTGTTGAAAGCCCCACTTACTCGCCAGCTGAACCAGGCTGCCGTTGAGCAGCGCGGAGACCAGGATCACCGGCAGCACCAGCGGCAGGACTTCGCGCAGCGACTTGCCCAGTGTCGACAGCGCGAGCCCGATCACCGCGTACACGATGGCCGTCACCGCGACGCTGACGTAGAGCTCGGCCGTTGCGTTGCGCAGCAACGCGGCGCCGCCCCCGGGGGTGCCCTTCTCGGCGACGACGAGGGCGAACAGGATGGCCGTCAGGATGGCCGCGGCCAGGCCGCCGACCAGGATCTTGGCGGCCAGGTACGCCGCGGTCGACGTGCCGAGGGCCTGCTCGCGCCGGAAGATGCGATGCTCGCGCACGACGGCGCGGATGGTCAGCGCGGTGCCGATGATCACCGCGGCGACGTTGAGAGCGGCCAAAATCTCGAGGGCTTCGTGCGGGTGGCCGCCGCCGGCTTTGGGCCGGGCCAGGCCGGCATCGCCGGGGATCAGCAGGGTCAGGCCAGCCAGCGCGAACGGCAGAATCGCCAAGAAGACGAAATACAGGCGGTCGGCGAAGAGCAGCCGGGCGTCGCGGCGGGCCAGCAGCCGGATTTGCCGGGTCGTGGGGGGCTTGGCCGGGGCGGGCGACGGCGCGGCGACCTCGGGCGGGGCCGCCGGCGCCGGCTCCGGTGGCCGGGCGCGAAAGGCGCGATGCGTCCCGTCGGGGTCGGCGCTCACCCGCGCGAGCACCGCCGACCAGTCGGCGGTGCCGAACGCGGATTCGACTTGGGCGGGCGGCCCGAGGAATGCCGTCGCACCGGCCGAGGTGAGCACCAGCACCTGGTCGCACAGGTCTAGATCCGCCAAGGACGTCGGCGGCGACACGGCTGCCACGACCACGCAACCGATGTCGGCCTGGCGCCGCAACATCGCCATCACGTGACGCTGTTGCTCCGCATCGAGGCCGGCGCCCGGCTGGTCGACCACGAGCAGCGTCGGCCGGGTGACGAGCTCGACCGCCAGCGCGGCGCACCGGCGCAGCTCGGGCGAGAGCTTGGCAATCCGGGTGGTCCGGTGCGGCGTCAGCTCGAGTTCCTCGAGGACTTGGCCGACCACGCGGTCGCGTTGCTCGGACGAGACATCCTGGGGCAGGCGCATTTCGGCGGCGTACCGCAAGGCCCGTTCGACCGTGAGCTGCCGGTGCACGCGGTCGTCGGGCGACACGATGCCGATGCGGGCGCGCATGGACTCCGGCTCGGCATGGACATCGTGGCCGTCGACGGTGACGAGCCCAGAGCTGGGCTGCCTGGTGCCGGCGAGCAGCCCGAGCAGCGCAGAATTGCGCGCGGCCGACGGCCCGACCACCGCGGTGAAAATGCCCGGGCGCGCCGCGAACGAGATGTCCGACAGCGTCTCGCGACCGTCGACGGCGAGCCCGAGCTGGTACGCGGTCACCCCGACGGTGCGGGCCTCGGCGTCCAGCGGCAGGCGGTAGGTGGCGTTCGGTTCCGCGGTGCGCGCAGACGGTCCCGGGACGCGCAGCTTGGAGGTGACCATCCGCTCGATCAAGCTCGGACCCTTCGCCGGCGCCTCCGCCTCGGCGGGCGGCGGAATGGGCGGCGCCGGGTCCGGGAGCGCCGGGCGCTCGGGCGCCGGCGGTTGCTGCGGGAGCGCGGGCATGCGCTGGGTGTCGCGCTGGGTCGGAGCCGGCGGGCCCGGATCGTGCGGCGCGACCGGACGGGGCGGCGGGGGATAAGCGGCGGCGGGACGGGGCGTCGGGCGCGGCGCTTGGCCGGGCGGGCCGGCGGGTTGACCGAGTTGGAACGTCAGCCGGGGACCGCGCTGCGGATCACCGATGCCGATCGCCTGGCCGTCGCGAATGGTCACCGTGGACGCCCGCGTTCCGTCGACGAAGATGCCGTTGTGGCTCAGGTCGATGGCCACCCAGTGGGCGCCGGCGAATCGCAGCACCACCTCCGGGCGGGGCGCGGGCGGTGGCGAGGCGACCGGGCCGAGGCGCTCGAGCGCGATGTCGCATCCCGGTCCGTAGCCGACGATCACGTCGCGGCCGGGCGCGAAATCGAACCTCATCGACCCGACCCATACGGTCAACGGGGAGGCTCTGAAAGCGGAACCCTCGGTCCGCATTGGCCGCCCCCTTTCGTCACGCCGGTCAGCTCGGCTTAGTGTCTACCCGCCGGCCGCCGTCCTTGCACCGGGGGCGTGCTTGTCAGGGCGCGTTGCGCCGGCCCGCCGGCGACGCATTCTCGAGCAGCCGCCGCAGCACCTCCACCGCGTCGGTGAGCACTTGGCGGTCCCCTGGCTCGAGCAACGCCAGTTGCGGTTCGATCGCGGCCGCGCGGTCGGCGCGAACCGCGTTGAGCATGCGCTTGCCCTGGGGGGTGATCCGGATCCGGACCGCGCGGGCGTCCCCGGGGTCGACGGTCCGGGTGACCAGCCCGGCGTCCTCGAGCCGGCGCACCTGCGTGGTCATGGTCGGCTGCGAGCAGTGATCAACGGATGCGAGGTCCCCGATTCGGGCTTCTCCGTGGGCTTCGATCGTGGCGAGCAGCCTGGCCTGCGCCGCGGGCAACGGCATCTGGATTCGCTGGGTGGCCAGCCGGTTGAGCCGCGCCACCACGCCGAGCAGATCCGCCCCCAGCTGTTGAGCCTCGACGTTTGCGGTCTCGACAACTCTGTCCATGCCACCCATCGTTCCATAGCTTTGCTATGTGAGACGAGCGGCGGCGGGCCGGGCGGGTCGGAAGTCGCGGAGCGGACGACCCGACTTTGCGCTGCCGCCTGGCACAATCGGTGAAGTGAATGCCCGCCGCCCCGTTCGGTCGCGCCATCGGGGTGGACCTCTACAGCCGGCCGAATTGGCGCAGGCCTCGGTCATGGGGGCGCTCTGCGCGGCCATCGCCATCATCGCGGGGGTGGTCCCGTTCGCGCAGGGATTGGCGCTGCTGGGCACGGTTCCGATGGGGCTGCTGACCTACCGCTACCGGCTTCGGGTGCTGCTCGCCGCGACGTTTGCTGCCGGCATGATCGCGTTCCTCATCTCCGGGCTGGGCAGTTTCATCGCCGTCGCCAACTGCGCGTACATCGGTGGGTTGACCGGATGGGTCAAGCGCAGAGGGCGGGGCACCCCGACGGTGATCGCCTTGTCCGTGATCGCCGGCCTCGCCGTCGCCGCCGCGACCGTCGGCGCGTTGATGGTGCTGAACCGGCTGCGGCACCTGATTTTTCAGGTGATGGCGGCCAACGTCGACGGTGTCGTCGCCTTCCTGAACCGGGTGGACCTGCAGTGGCTTGGTGCCGACGTGAAGCGGGGCTTCGAATTCGGGCTGCAGCACTGGCACTGGCTGATGCTCGCGTACGTCACCTACGGGGTGGTGTTCTCGTCGTTGATCGGTTGGTGGGCACTTTCCCGCTTGCTGAATCGGATGGGCAACGTTCCGGACGTGCACAAGCTCGACGCCCCGGACGAGGCCCCCGACGCCGCGATCGGTCCCGTGCCGGTGCGGTTGGACCACGTGCGCTTCCGTTACCCCCACGCCAAGCAAGACGCGCTGCGTGAGGTCAGCCTGGAACTTCAGGTCGGCGAACACGTTGCCGTCATCGGCGCCAACGGATCCGGGAAGACGACGCTGACGCTGATCCTGGCGGGCCAGGAACCGACGTCGGGTTCGGTGCAGCGCCCGGGCGCGGTGGGGTTGGGCAGGCTGGGTGGCACGGCGCTCGTTCTGCAGCACCCGCAGAGCCAGGTGTTGGGCACTAGGGTGGCCGACGACGTGGTCTGGGGGCTGCCGCCGGGCACCGAGGTCGATACCGACCGCTTGCTGCGCGAAGTGGGCCTGGAGGGTTTCGCCGAGCGCGATACCGGCGGCCTGTCCGGCGGCGAACTGCAGCGCCTCGCACTGGCCGCGGCGCTGGCCCGGGAACCCGCGCTGCTGATCGCTGACGAGTTCACCAGCATGATCGACCAAGAGGGCCGCGACGTTCTGTTGAAAGTTTTGTCGGGCCTTCCCGATCGGCATCGCACTGCTCTGGTGCACATCACGCACTTCGACAACGAGGCCGCGTCGGCCGACCGGACGATCAACCTCAGCGATTCCCCCGACAACACCGGCCTGGTCGAATCGGCTCCGCCCCCATTGCCGGGTATCAAGGCCGGGCGTCGCCCCACCAAGCCGGTGCTCGAAATCGTCGGCGTGGCACACGAATACAACACCGGGACACCGTGGGCCAAGACCGCGCTGCGCGATATCAGCTTCGTCGTCGAACAGGGCGACGGGATTTTGATTCACGGAGGCAACGGCTCCGGCAAGTCGACGCTGGCGTGGGTGATGGCCGGGCTGACGGTCCCGACCGTCGGTGCCTGCCTGATCGACGGCGAGCCCATCCGCGATCACGTCGGCGCGGTGGCGTTGTCGTTTCAGACGGCCAGACTGCAGCTGATGCGCAGCCACGTGGGGCTGGAAGTTGCCTCGGTGGCCGGCTTTTCGCATCACGACCAACGCCGTGTGGCCGCCGCCCTGGCTGCGGTCGGCTTGGAACCCGCGATGGCCAAGCGGCGCATCGACCAGCTCAGCGGCGGCCAGATGCGACGGGTGGTGCTGGCCGGGCTGCTGGCGTGTTCGCCACGCGTGTTGATCCTCGACGAGCCGCTGGCGGGGCTGGATGTCGACAGCCAGCGGGGTCTGCTGCGCCTGCTGGCCGATCTGCGCCGCTACCGGGATCTGACCGTGGTCGTGATCTCGCACGATTTCGTGGGCTTGGAAGCCGTGTGCACCCGGACCTTGCACCTGCAGAACGGGGCGCTGCAAGCGGTGTCGGCCCCCGCCGCGGCCGGGGGTGTGGCGTGACCGCGACCTCCGCCTCCGCGCCGGCGCAGAAGCGGCGCACTTCTCGCCCGGTGGTGCTGTTGGTTCCCGTGCCCGGCGGGTCGCCCATTCATGACCTGTGGGCCGGCACCAAACTGCTGGTGGTATTTGGGGTTTCGGTGCTGCTGACCCTGTATCCGGGTTGGGTGACGATCGGGTCGGTGGCGGCGCTGGTGGCGGCGGCGGTCTGGATCGGTCACATCCCCCGCGGTGCGCTGCCGTCGATTCCGCGGTGGCTGTGGATCCTCATGGCGCTGGGTTTTGTGACGGCCGCGCTCGCCGGTGGCAGCCCAATGGTGTCGATCGGCGGGGTTCATGTGTGGCTGGGTGGGGCGCTGAACTTCTTGCGGATCACCGCGCTGTCCATCGTGTTGCTCGGGCTGGGCGCGATGGTCTCCTGGACCACCAATGTCGCCGAAATCGCCCCGGCCTTGGCGGTTTTGGGCCGCCCCTTCAAGTGGTTGCGGATTCCCGTTGACGAGTGGGCGGTGGCCCTGGCTCTGGCGCTGCGCGCCTTCCCGCTGCTGATCGACGAGTTCCAGGTGCTCTACGCCGCTCGGCGGTTGCGGCCCAATCACATGCCGCCGACGCGCAAGGCGCGGGTGCGGCAGACGGCGGGCAACTCGATCGATTTGGTGGCCGCCGCCATCGTGGTGACGCTGCGCCGCGCCGATGAGATGGGCGACGCGATCACCGCTCGCGGCGGCATCGGTCAACTCTCGGCCGCTCCGGCCCGGCCGAAACTGGGGGACTGGGCCACGCTCGCGGTGACCATTGCGGTCAGCGCCGCGGCCGTGGCGATCGAGACCATATTCCACCTGACTCGCTAGCCCGTCGCGTAGCGTGAGCGGGTGGCCGACATTCACCGGACCCGCACCATCGCGGCGCGCATCGGCGACATCTGGGAAACGCTCGCGGACTTCGGGTCCATCAGTTCCTGGGCCGGCAACGTCGACCACTCGTGCATCCTGTATTCCGGACCGGACGGGAACCCGGTCGGCACCACCCGGCGGGTGCAGGTCAAGCGCGACGCCCTCGTCGAGCGCATCACCGAGTTCGACCCGCCCCGTGCCCTCGGCTATGACATCGAGGGCTTGCCCAGCCGCCTGTGCCGGGTAGCCAACCGCTGGACGCTGGAACCGGCCGCCGCGGACACCCTGGTGACGCTGACCAGCACCGTCGAAATCGGGCCGCGCCCAACGCAAAGGGTGGCCGAGCGGCTCCTGTGCCGCTTCCTGGCACGGCAGTCCGCGGTGATGCTCGCCGGGCTCGCGAATCGATTGGAGCATGCCCGTGTCTGATCGCCCCGACGTCATCGTCGTCATGACCGACGAGGAACGCGCGGTGCCGCCGTACGAGGCGCCCGACGTGCTCGCCTGGCGCGACCGGACGCTGACCGGCCGCAAGTGGTTCGACGACCACGGCGTCAGTTTCGCCCGGCACTACACCGGCTCGCTGGCCTGCGTGCCAAGCCGCCCAACGATTTTCACGGGGCACTACCCCGACCTGCACGGCGTCACCCAAACCGACGGCATCGGCAAGACGGCTGACGATTCGCGCATGCGCTGGCTTCGCCAGGGCGAGGTCCCCACGCTCGGCAACTGGTTCCGCGCGGCCGGATACGACACCCACTACGACGGCAAGTGGCACATCTCGCACGCCGACCTCATCGACCCGAAGACTTCTCGGCCGCTGGCCACCAATGACGAGAACGGTGTCGTCGACGCCGCCGCGGTGCGGAGCTACCTGGGCGCAGACCCGCTGGGGCCATACGGGTTCTCCGGCTGGGTCGGCCCGGAGCCGCACGGGGCGGCGCTCGCCGACGCCGGCATCCGCCGCGACCCGCTGATCGCCGACCGGGTGGTCGCGTGGCTCGGCGACCGCTACGCCCGCCGCCGCGCCGGCGACCCCGCCGCGTCGCGCCCGTTCCTGCTGGTCGCCAGCTTCGTCAACCCTCACGACATCGTGTTGTTCCCGACGTGGTCGCGGCGGGGTCCGGTGAAACCGTCGCCGCTTGATCCACCCGCGGTGCCCGCCGCGCCCACCGCGGACGAGGACCTGTCGGGGAAACCGGCGGCGCAGATCGCCTTCCGCGAGGCCTACTACTCCGGCTATGGCCCCGCGGCGGCGATCGAGCGAACCTACCGGCGCGATGCGCAGCGTTACCGCGACCTGTACTACCGGCTGCATGCCGAGGTGGACGGACCGATCGATCGGGTCAGGCGGGCCGTCACCGAGAGTGGTTCGGGCGACGCGGTATTGGTGCGCACGGCCGACCACGGCGATCTGCTGGGCGCGCATGGGGGGCTGCACCAGAAATGGTTCAACCTGTACGACGAGGCCACCCGCGTGCCCTTCGTCATCGCGCGCGTCGGCGCGCGCTCGACCCGGCCACGGCTCGTCACGGCGCCGACCTCACACGTCGACGTGGTCCCCACCCTGTTGGCCGCCGCGGGCGTCGACGTCGCGGCGGCGGCCGCCGCGCTGGCCGAGTCGTTCTCGGAAGTGCATCGACTCCCCGGGCGTAACCTCATGCCGGTCGTCGACGGTGCCCCGGCCGACGAGGCCCGCGCCGTCTACCTGATGACCCGGGACAACATGCTCGAAGGGGACAGCGGCGCTTCGGGATTGGCCCGCCGGCTGAAGCGGACGGTCAATCCGCCCGCGCCGCTGCGCATCCGGGTCCCGGCCCACACCGCCACCAACTTCGAGGGCCTGGTGATCCGCGTCGACGAGCCGACGGCTTCCGGCGGCGCCGGCCATCTGTGGAAGCTGGTCCGCACCTTCGACGATCCGAGTACCTGGACGGAACCGGGCGTGCGGCAACTGGCGGCCAACGGGCTTGGCGGAGAGGCGTATCGGACGTCCCCCCTTGACGACCAGTGGGAGCTGTACGACCTGACGGACGATCCGATCGAAGCGATCAACCGGTGGACCGATCCGGACCTGCATGCCCTGCGTCAGCACCTGCGGACGCGGCTCAAGCATGCCCGGGCCGAGTCGGTCCCCGAGCGGAACCGGCCCTGGCCGTACGCATCTCGCCGGCCGTCCACATCACGGGCGTCGAGGCTGAAACGCCTCGTCACGGCCGTGCTCGGTCGCTGAAATCCTGCCGGCAGGTCTGCTCCGGCCTGGCCGGCAGGATGCGGCCGTCGAACGGTATCGGTATGCCTGCTGGCAGGTAGCGAGTTCTCCCGCTAGTGGGCCCGGTCGATGGGGGTTAGCCGCGGCGACATCGCTGTCGCAGAGGGCGAGTCTGAAAGGCATCGAGCAGGATGCGCAAGGCTCTTGCACCTGACAAAAGGGGACGTCATGACAGCGATGTACGGCCTGTTCGCGATCGTTCCGATTGTTTGGGGCTGCGCCGGTTACGTGCTGGTGTCTCATCCGGGCACCATGGAGATCGGTGAGTCTAAGAGCCTGCGAAAGTAAGTGAGGTCGCCTTCGGCCGTGCTAAACGCTGCGCTCGCGCCGACCTACACATGCCGCGGTGAGGGACCGGCAGCATCATGCGCGTTGCGGCGTGCTGCCGGTCGACTCACCTATCGGCGAGCATCTCGCGTCAGCTCGTTCGTCAGAACCGCGGGTCCGGGCGCGAATTGACCCGCGCCACTTTCGATCCCCACGAGATCAGCTCGGGACTGGCGTCGTCGTTGGGGATCTCGCACTCGATCAGCACCGGACCGCCCTTGTGGGCGCGTGCTTTCTCGATCGCCTCGGCCAATTCCGCTGCGGTGGTTGCCTTCAGCCCCAGGCCGCCGCCGTCCTCGGCGTTGAACACGTCGACCAGCCCGGCGTAATCCCAATTCTTGTAGTAGTTGTAGGGACCGTCGTGGATTGCCGACTCGATCACGTACCCGCGGTTGTTGACCAGAAAGATCACGATCTCCTGCCGGTGGCGGATCATGTTCGAGACCTCTTGGGCCGTCAGTTGAAATGATCCGTCGCCGATGACCGAGACCAGCCGACGGTCGTCCTCGAGCCCCATCGCGTAGCCGAAGCTGGCGGGCACGGACCAGCCGATCGAGCCCCACTGCATCTCGATCTCGAACCGGGCGCCACCGGGCAGTCGCGTGTACATGCCGTTGAGCCAGGAGTCACCGGTCTCCACCAACAGGGTGGTGTTGGAGTCCAGCTCTTCCTCGATCTGGCGCCACATCTCGACCCGGCTCAGCGGCGCCGACGGGTCGTCGGCCGCCGGCCGGGGCGCCACCGCTGCCGTCCCCCTGAGGCGCTTGTACTGCGTCAGGGTCGCGTCGTTGGCTTGCACCTTCTTTGCGAGGTCGGACAGGAAGTCGGCCAGCGCCACTCCGGTGAACTCCGCGTCGGGGAACCGCACGACCCGGGGTTCGGCGTTGATCATGCGCTTCCGCGGCGGCAACGCGCTGTAGCCAACCGTGGTGTAGTCGTTGAACACCGGACCGGCGGCCACGATCAGGTCGGACCAGTCGACGATGGCCTGGCACTGCGGGCTGCTCACCTCACCCCAGTAGATCCCGGCGTATTGCGGGTGATCCTCGGGGAAGAATCCTTTCGCGTTCGGCATCACCGCCACCGCGCAGCCCAGCGCCTCGGCCAGCTCGCGGAAGGCGTCGATGGCGCCGTAGGAGCGCAGGTGCACCCCGGCCAGCAGGATCGGCTTCTTCGCCTGGGCGATTAGGTCGGTGGCCCGCGCGACGGCGTCGGCGAGCGTGCGCGCGTTGCTTGGCTGCCAGTCGGGCAACTCCGCGAACGGAGCCGGAGCGGCACATGGCGCGGCCGACAGGTTGCACGGAATCTCGATGTAGGCGGGCTTGCGCTCGCGCAGCGCGGTGCTGATCGCGTAGTCGATCATGGCGGGCGCGTTGTCGGGGTGCTGGATGCGCACCGCCGCGCACGTGACCTGACGGAACACCTCATATTGCGCGGTGAAGTCGTGCGTGCCAACCGTGTGGTGCAGGATGTGATTTTCACCCGCGTCGTTGGTGTTGGGGCTCGACGACACCATGATCACCGGCAGGCGTTCGGCGTGGGCGCCGGCCACCCCGTTCAGCGCGGAGTACGCCCCGACGTTGAACGTGGTGAGCACGGCGCCGACCCCGTTCACCCGGGCGTAGCCCTCGGCGGCGTAGGCGGCGTTGAGTTCGTTGCAACAACCGATCTGCTCGACGTTCTCGTTCTCCAGCAGCTCGTCGAGCAGGACGAGGTTGTAGTCGCCGGGGACCATGAAGTAGTGCTTCAGCCCGATCTGCTCGAACCGTTTCGCGAGGTACTTCCCCACGGTGAAGTCAGCCATGATTGCCTTCCTTTTGCGTTGAGCCACTCGGGAATTGGTCTACTCGGGCGCGTCGATCGGCACGACGTTGATCAACTTCTTGTTGACGAACTCCGCGATGCCGATGCCGGAGAGTTCGTGCCCATAGCCGGACAGCTTGACTCCGCCGAAAGGCAGATCCGGCTTGGTCCAGGTGGGGTGGTTGACGAACACCATGCCGGTCTCGATCCGCTTGGCCACCTCAACCCCACGCTCGGGGTCCTGGGTGAACACCGAACCGCCGAGCCCGAAGCGCGAGTCGTTTGCCAGCCGCACGGCGTCGTCCTCGCTGGTGGCGCGGAAGAACAGTGCGACCGGCCCGAAGAACTCCTGGTAGTACGCGGGGTTGTCGGGCGTCAGGCCAGTCAGGATGGTCGGCTGCACGAACGCACCCGTGGTCGGCACCGGCTCACCGAGCGGGATGGCCGTCGCGCCGGCCTCGACCGCCGCCTTGATCTTGTCGTTGAGCTCGTCGGCCGCGCCCTGGCTTGACATCGGCGGCAGGGTCGTCGTCTCGTCGAAGGGGTCACCGGCCTTGAGCTCGGCGAGTGCGGCCTTGAACCTCTCCATGAACTCATCGGCGATCTCGTCGGCCACGATGATCCGCTTGGCGGCGACGCAGCACTGACCGCCGTTGTTCATCCGACCCCACACCGCCCACGGGACGGTCTTGTCCAGGTCGGCGTCGTCCAGCACGATCAGCGCGTCCGAGCCGCCCAGCTCCATGGTGGACTTCTTGAGGTTCTTTCCGGCCCGGGCCGCGACCACGCTGCCGGCGCCCTCGCTGCCGGTTAGCGACACACCGCGCACACGCGGGTCGTCGATCAGCAGGTTGATCTGCTCCTTGGTTGCGAACAGGTTCGTGTAGGCGCCCTCGGGGAAACCCGCCTCGAGCAGCAACCGCTCGAAGGCGGCGGCGGCCTGGGGGACATTGGAGGCGTGCTTGACCATGACCACGTTGCCGGCCATCAGGTTCGGGGCCGCCACGCGCGCCAGCTGGTAGAAGGGGAAGTTCCACGGCTGCACGCCCAGGATCACCCCGAGCGGCTGGCTGACGAGCATCGCGTTGTCGTTGACGCTGAGCGTGTCGATGCGCTCGGGCGCGAGGAACTTCTCCGCGTTGTCCGCGTAGTAGGCGAAGATGTGTGCGCTCAACGCCACCTCGCCGAGGGCCTCCTTGTACAGCTTGCCCATCTCCAGCGTCAGCAGGCGGGCGAACTCGTCGGGCCGCTCGGTGAGGACGGCGGCGGCACGCTGGCACAACTCGGCGCGCTCGGCGTACGACGTCTGGCTCCACGACTCAAAGGTCTTCTGCGCCTGGTCGAGAAGGTTCATCGCCTCCGCGTCGGTAAGGTCGTTGAACGTCGCGACGACCTCGTTGTTGTACGGGTTGACGGTCCGGTATGCCATGGTGTCCTCCATCGTTCTACCCCAGCAGGGAATTCACTCTTGATGCTGTGTCTCATCGGTGAAAAACAGCTATTTCGAAGCGATTACGCGGCAGGCCCTGCTGTCGCGGTTCTGTTAACAGCATGCGGACACGGCGAAGGCATGTCGTTACGGCCACCACCAAACGGCCATTACCGCCAGCAAGTAATGCGGCCCCGAGCCGCCGAGCTCGACGATCGTCAGCCCGCGTTGTATTGCGACGTGTCGGCGGTCGCGCTTGGCGCACGATGGCCGGGGCCAGTGCCCGGCCTTCAGCGAAACATATTGGGGTGCAAAGGTATTAGCAACAAGGGAGCCGCCGTGCGATGATGCCGACCGGATGTGTCGCGGCGGGCACGGTGCCAGGCGTGTGGAAGGGGTTTACTCCGCGCCCAGAAGATAGATACTGACAAGGTGTCGCTCCGGCATCATCCGGGCGCGGGAGACTTCCCGAGGCGATTATTCGCGGGCGCCAACCCCATGGGTGGCCCGCGACGGACCGCTGCGCGGCTGCGGCGGCTGTTGACGCCCGCCCGGGCTGAGATGCAGGCGAGCCGCAACAGTCTGCGTGAACTCGCTCGGCAGCAGACGGCCCTGCGCCGGGTGGCCGAACTTGTCGCCCGCGAGGCGGACCCCGCGGTCGTGTTCAACGCGGTGGCCGAAGAGATGGCCGATTGCCTGGGAGCACACAACGCTACCGTGGCTCGCTACGACGGCGACGACATCGTCATCGCCGCGATTGGCCGACCGGAACCGCAGTTGCCAAATCCGCCGGTGGTCGGTGATCGGTTCCCGCTGGACGGTGATCATGTCGCGGCGATCATTCGGCGCACCGGCCGGCCCGCCAGGGTGGACAGCCACGACCAGGTGGCCGGTGCGGCGGCAGCCCGCATTCGCGGCATCGGCATCAAGGCCATGGTGGGCGTGCCCATCGTGGTGGGCGGGCGGCTGTGGGGCGTTGCCGCGGTGGCGTCGCCAACCGCGCCACTGCCGGCCGATACCGAAGCTCGCATGGCCGATTTCGCCGAACTGGTGGCGACCGCGCTGTCCAACATGGCGGCGCGAGAACAGCTCGATGCCAGCCGCGACAGCTTGCGGAAGCTGGCCCGGCAGCAGACGGCATTGCGCCGGGTGGCCGAACTTGTCGCCCGCGAGGCAGACCCCGCGGTGGTTTTCAACGCCGTGGCCGAAGAGATGGCCGACTGCCTGGACGCCTACAACGCAACGGTGGCTCGATTCGACGGCGAAGAGATCGTCGTCGAGGCCCTCGGGCGCGCCGAGCGTGAATTGCCCAACCCGCCGGCCGTCGGTGAGCGGTTCACGATGGACGGGGATCACGTCGCCCCCATGGTGCGGCGCACCGGCCGCCCCGCCCGGCTGGACAGCCACGACCAAGCGGCCGGTGCGACAGGGGCGTTCATCCGCGAACTCGGCATTCAATCGATGGTCGCCGTTCCGATCGTGGTGGCGGGAACTTTGTGGGGCGTGGCGGGGGTGGCGTCGCGCTCCGGACCGCTGCCGCGCGACACGGAGGCCCGACTAGCCGATTTCGCGGAATTGGTGGCGACCGCGATTGCCAACGCCGCCACCAGGGCCCAACTGCGGGCCAGCCGCGACAGCCTGCGCGAGCTCGCCGACAACCTCAGCGTGTTGGCCAGACAGCAGGCCGCCCTGCGCCGCGTGGCGACGCTGGTCGCGCGGGGAGTGAGTCAGTCCGAGGTGTTCTCGGCGGTCGCCGAGGAGATGGCCGGTTGCCTGAATGTGGCGAACGCCGAGGTGCTCCGGTTCGAGGACAACGGGGCGGCGATCGTCGTCGTCGCTTCATTCGGCGCCCCGGGAGTGCCACACCTGCCAGTCGGTGAGCGGCTCACCACCGAGGGCGACAACGTTTCGTCGAGGGTGTTGAGTACGCGACGCGCGGCGCGCATCGACAGCTGGGACGGCGCCCAGGGACCCATCGCCGACCGCATTCGGCAGTTGGGTATCCGATCGCGTACGGGGGCCCCGATCGTCGTCGACGAGCGGGTGTGGGGGATAGCCATGGTGGCGACGAACGATCCCGACCCGCTGCCGCCGGATACCGAGGAGCGCATCGCCGAGTTCGCCGAATTGGTGGCGACGGCGGCCGCCGTCGCCACCACGCGCGAGGAGCTGATCGCCTCCCGGGCGAGGATCGTGGCCGCCGCCGATCACGCCCGCCGCCGGCTGGAGCGCGACATTCACGATGGTGCCCAGCAGCGGCTGATCTCACTCGGGCTCAAGCTGCGGTTGGCGGAGGAATCCATGCCGCCCGAGCAAGATGATGTGAAAAGCGTTCTAGCGGAAGCGGTATCCGGGCTGAACGGTGTATTCCAGGAGCTGCAGGAGATATCACGGGGCATCCATCCGGCGATTCTGTCGACAGGCGGGTTGGCCGCGGCGCTGAAGACGCTGGCCCGCCGCTCAACGGTGCCAGTCGATCTCGAGGTCGGGATCGAGCAACGACTGCCCGACTCCGTCGAGGTCGCCGCCTACTACGTGGTTGCGGAGGCGCTGGCCAACGCGGCCAAGCACGCGCAGGCCACCCACGTGGCGGTGCGCGCGCATGCCACCGGTGATGGCCTCGCGCTGTTCATCTCCGACGACGGGGTCGGTGGCGCCGACTCCCGGAAGGGCTCGGGGTTGACCGGGCTCAAAGACCGCATCGAGGCGCTGAGCGGCCAGATGCGCGTGGTCAGCCCGGTGGGTGCCGGCACGGCGATCGAGATGACGATTCCCGTCCGGGCGAGCGGCCTGTAACCGCCGATACCTGCTAGCAGGGGATGACGATTGCCGCCAGCGGCAACGACAGACCTCGACGCGGGCGGCAAGCTTGCTGACGAATGCGGTACACGACACCGTGTCCGTCGAAATCCAAGGCAGCAAAACCTCATTGGGGAAGGAGCATCATGCACACGTTCTCGGGAGACGCGCAATGACCGAGCAATTGAGCGGCTCGCACAACGGCCTGCACAGCGAGCAGGGTGCCCTGCCCGGGGAACACCCGGGACGTTCGGCCAACCCGGTGATCAAGGTTCACGACGTCGTCTGGCTCGAGTTCGAGAAGCCGGACCTGCAGAACGCTGAAGCCTTCGCGCTCGCATTCGGTTTCAGCGTCGTGCTGCGCACCGATAACGAGTTGCATTTGCGGGGCAGCGATCCCGGTGCGCCGTGCGTGTTGATCCGCCGTGGCTCCCGCTCCCGCTTCGTCGGGCCGGCCTTCGCCGCCGCCGAGCAATCCGACCTGTTGCGGTTGGCCGACGCGACCGGGGCGACGGTGCGGGCCCTGCCCGAGACGCTGGGCGGGGTGACCGTCAACTTGGTCGACCCCAGTGGCATCCCGCTGCGAGTGGTCGCGGGCGTGTATGAGCTTCCGGAGCTGCCGTCCCAACAGCCGCACATATTCAATTTCGGCGCCAGCCATGACACGGTGCGGGCGAACGCGACCCAGCGTCCGCCACGGGTGCCCGCGCGCGTGCAGCGGCTCGGACACATCGTGCTGCAGACACCGAAGTACATCGAGGCCCTGAACTGGTACCTGGACCACCTGGGACTCATCGTCAGCGACTTCTGCTACTACCCTGGCCAGCGCGCGCGCGGACCGGTGATGAGCTTCATCCGCTGCGACCGCGGTTCGGTCCCCGCCGACCACCACACGCTCGCAATGGCATTGGGCCCGACCCACCGCTACGTGCACTCCGCATATCAGGTCGCCGACCTCGATGCGCTCGCCGCGGGCGGCGAATACCTGCGCGAGCGAGGGTATTTCCGGTCTTGGGGCATCGGCCGGCACATCCAGGGCAGCCAGATCTTCGATTACTGGCGTGACCCTGAAGGCGGCTTCCTGGTTGAGCATTTCGCCGACGGCGACATGTTCGACAACACGCTGGAGCCGGGCTGGGCGCCCTTGTCGGCGTCGGGCCTGTATCAGTGGGGTCCCCCGCCGAGCAAGGACTTTCTCGGTGTCGGTTCACCCGGTGAAGCGGCCCGTGAACTCGGCCTCATGCTCGGGGCGCTGCGCCACGACAACGAGTTTGACCGCTCCGCCCTACGCGGGTTGTTCAACGTAGCCAAGTCCTGAAAATCCCTCACCCAACCCAAACGGAAGGATCCGCAAATGTCCATCTCCATCCTGCACACCGCCGACGCATGGTGGGTGCAGACTCCGGGCGGCGCTGCCCGCATCCGCACCGACGCGATCACCACCGCGCAGCTGCTCGCCGACCGCCGTGCCATCGACGGCGCCTTGGCCTCCACCGACACCGTGCCGGTGGCGAACCTCGCGCTGCTCTCGCCGGTCACCACGCCATGCCGGGTGGTGGCACAGGCCACCAACTACGCCTCACACGTCCGGGACGTCGGTCGTGACCCGGCCAAGACCCCACTGACCTTCTTCCGCAAGGCCTCCGGTTCGGTCACCGGCCCGTTCGGCGACATCGTCAAGCCCTCCCACGTGCGGCTGCTGGACTACGAGCTGGAGATCGCTCTGCTCATCGGCGCCGATGTTCCGGTGGGCACCGAAGTGACGGAGGGCAACCTGGCCGAGTTCGTCCACGGGCTGGTGGTGACGAACGACGTGTCGGCGCGCGACGTGCAGCTCACCAAAGCCCAGTTCTACGAGTCGAAGTCGTACCCGACCTTCACCCCCGTCGGACCGGCGTTGGTGCTGATAGACGCCGACGAGCTGAAGCGCTTCGGCGACCTGCGGCTGCAGCTGCGGGTCAACGGTGAGATCCGCCAGGACATGGTGGTCGATGGCGACATGCTCTACTCGCCCGTCCAAGCGCTGCAGGCGCTGGCGAGGTTCCAGAAGCTGGAGGTCGGCGACATTGTCCTCACCGGCACCCCCGTGGGCACCGCGCTCACCGCGCGCGGGATCGAGAACCCGCACCAGATGGACCTGACGACATTCCTTGCCGGACAAGCGAAGAACCCCAACTACCTACATCACGGCGACGTCGTGGAGGCCACGGTGGCCACTGACGACGGCGTCCTCGACCTCGGCACCCAACGCAACAAGGTGGTCTACGCATGAACGCACAACATCACGGCGCCCCGGCGGCACTGCCGGACTTCGTGCCGGTAATCATCATCGGTGCCGGGCCCACCGGAATCACCGCCGCGACGCTGCTTGGTCAATACGGCATTCCGGCCCTGGTGCTCGACCGCCATGAGTCGGTCTACCCGTTGCCCCGGGCGGTGCACGCCGACGATGAGATCTATCGCATTCTGGCCCGGCTGGGCATCGGCGACGAATTCGCCGCACACCGGCGTCCCGCTCTGGGACTTCGCTTGCTGGACAAGGATTTGCGAGTGCTGGCGGAGTTGAAGCGCAGTCCGCAGCCCAGCGCCAACGGCTATCCGCAGATGAACATGTTCGACCAACCGGAGTTGGAAGCGATGATGCGCGCCAACCTCAAGCAGTACCCGCACGTGGTGTTGAAGGGTGACGTTGAGGTCACCGCAGTCACCCAGAACAGATCCGGCCGTGTCCGGGTCAGCTTCCTCGACCGCGTGCGCGGCGGTGAGCAGTCCGTCGAGGCCGGCTACGTGTTCGGCTGCGACGGTGCCAACAGCATGGTGCGTGCGTCCATCGGTTCACACATGTACGGGCCGTCGTTTCAGCAGGACTGGTTGGTCATCGACGTCGATACGGAGGCAGAACTAGGTCAGTGGGAGGGCTGCCACCAGCTGTGCAGCCTCGAGCGTGCCGGCACCTACATGCGTGTCGGGCAGACCCGTCACCGTTGGGAATTCCGGCTGCTCGACGGGGAGACCGCCGCCGACTATCAAACCATCGAGCGCATCGAGCCGTTGATCAGGCCGTGGCTGCGCGACTTGGAAGCCGAGGAGTTGAAACTCGTCCGGGTGACGGAGTACACGTTCCGAGCGAAGGTTGCCAGTCGCTGGCGGGACCGAAACGTGTTCATTCTCGGTGACGCCGCGCACCTCACTCCGCCGTTCGTGGGCCAGGGCATGGCTGCAGGCCTTCGTGACGCGTTGAACCTGAGCTGGAAAGTGGCTGGGGTGCTCGCCAATTCGCTGCCGGAAAGCGCGCTCGACACATACGAGCGGGAGCGCAAAGCGCACGCCGCGGCGATGATCATGATGGCGGTATCCGTAGGGGCGGCGATGACTGGGGGCGGCGCGGTCGGTGATCTCGTCCGGCATGTCGCGTTTCCGCGCCTGCAAAGCACGCGCCTGCCTGGCACCCGGACCAGCGCCGCCGACGGCGTCGCCCCGGGTCTGCGCAGTTCGTCGCTCGTGGTCAAGTCCCGGATGCCAGGACAGTTGGGCGGAACACTATGCCCGAACCCAACTCTGGACGACGGCCGGCACCTCGACCAGGTTATCGGCAACCGGTTCGCGGTCGTGAGCTCGTCGCCGCTGACCACCCCGCTGCAAGAGGCGCTCCGCCGCCGCGGAGCAGTCGGCATCGCGGTGACGGGTGACAGCCAACTGGGTCGCTGGTTGCGGGGCGGGAGGGTGACCGCGGCAATCGTCCGGCCCGATGGCGCGGTGATGCGGGCAGGCAGGGATCTTCAGGAGCTCTGCGACGCCGTGCCCACCTTTTCGGTGGACCACGTCGATGTAGCCGAGAGCGAACGCCGATGACCGAGCTACTGGTGCTCAATGACGGCAAACAGGAATTGCAGGCGGTGTCCTTGGATGGCGCCCGCGTGCGAACCCTGATCACCGGCCTCGACGAGCGGCCCGACGGCATCGTCGTCGACGAGTCACGCGGCCACGTGTATTGGACGAACATGGGCGCCCCCGATCCAGGGGGTGACCCACGTTCGGAAGTCGCCTACGCCCGCAACGGATCACTGGAACGTGCCGACCTTGACGGCGGCAATCGGGTCACCATCGTGCCCCGCGGCGCGTTTACCACCGGTAAGCAGCTCACCGCCGACTTCGAGGCCGGCGTGCTGTTCTGGTGCGACCGGGAAGGCATGCAGGTGTTGTCCTGCAACCTCGACGGCAGCGACCTGCACCCCCTGGTGGTGGCCGCGGTCGGGGACGAGGCGGCACGCACGATTGCCCACCATTGTGTTGGTATCGCCGTCGACCTGGATCGTCGCCTGCTGTACTGGACGCAAAAGGGTGCACCAAAAGCCGGCGAGGGCAGGATATTTCGCGCCCCCCTGGACCTGCCGCCCGGCGTCAGTCCCCAGCATCGTGACGACGTCGAGCTGCTCTACCAGGACCTGCCCGAGCCTATCGATCTGCACCTTCTCGGAGGAACGACATTGGTGTGGACCGACCGCGGCGCCGAGCCAGACGGAAACACGCTCAACCGGTCGACAGTGCAGCCGGTGCTTGGTCCGGCCCAGATTCTGTCTCGCGGATATCACGAGGCGATCGGGGTAGTGGCCCTTTCTGACTCGGAGTTCTATGTCGGAGATCTTGGCGGGGGCATCCGCTATGTCAACGTCGACACCGGCGTCGACACCGAGCTGGTGCACCTGGGATTCGGCCTCACCGGCCTAGCCCTTGCCCACCGGTGACAGATTGTGCCACAGGCGAATAGGCGGTGAAGATGACCGGGATGGTGGATCTTTGGCACAACGTGACTCCCGGCCAGGGCACACTGCTAGGCGGCGCTTTCGTCGTGTTGGCGGGTGTCATCGCTTTCGCCACGGGCTCCCTCGACCGGAGGTCACGGCAGAAGCGATTCCACTATGAGGAGATGAAAGCGCTGTATGCCGACGCGTTGCGGATCGGGCGAGACCTCGAGATCCTCAAGGCGTTGCCACCGCAGGAGCGCAGAGAGCTGCTGACCGAGAAGGCGGAGGCCATCGACCGGGTGATCAGCGAGCTCGCGCTCACCGGCAACTACCAAACCGCGGATCTGGCCATCGCCTACGCCTATCAGCAGTCGGTTCAGCTCGGTGTGTGGCTGAGGGAAGTGGAGGCCGACGACGGGTTGATGGACCGACTGGACAGGTGGTTGCACAACATGCCCGAAGGCCAACGAGCGGCGTTGAAGACCTACGAGAACGTCAGCGTCAACCGTCGAGATGTGGTGCAGGCAGCGCGTAAAGAACTCGGCTTGTACGTACCGATGTGGTCACGGCACCGGCGCGTGCTCCGGGAGAGAATCGCGACTGCGCAGTTTCCGCTCAACTGATTCGCTGGTTTCACGAAACGCATGGTTCGACAGTATGTGTCGACGACTGGTCAACTGCCACCTCGGTGTGGCCGCGCCCCGTTAAGCGATTCAGCGCGATCACCTCGACCGGTGGAGTCACCCATTACACGTCGGTAGCTACCCGACGTACTGCTGGCGCGGCAGCACCTCGGGGCGCATCAACGACCGCAAGGTCGTGCCTTCGCCCGCATTGGGCTGACCCGGCGCCGCTCCTTTGGTGGACGAGCGAATTGGCGTGCTTGCCAAGCCGATCGGGGGCGCCGACTGGCCGAGATCGGTCTCACTGACAAGATTTGCTGGTAATGCTCTGGTGGCCAGGGTGTTCGGCGAGGAGGCGCCCCAGGCGGGTGGCACCGACAGGGCACCCACGGTGGCCGCGCGGGCGAGTCCCACGGACACCGCACCGCCGGCCTGAGGCCAGCCGGCCGAGCCAAGCGTGGTCGCCACCTGGCTGAGTCCGGCGCTCACCTTGGTGAGTGCGGCTGCCGTGGAGTCGGCCGCCGCCGCGCCCGACCCGGACAGAGTCGAGCATGCCGACAAGACGATGGAGGGGACTGTTGCGAAAGCGCTGATCCCGGAATTCACGGTGTCAGGCGCCAACGCATTGTTCAGGTCGCTGAGAATCTGTTGAACGATGGTGTCGACGGGAGGCCCGGCCGCCCCGGCGGTAGCGGCCCCTTGGGATTGCAGCCCGGTGGCATTGGTGTTCCGTTGCGGCGCAGGGAAGGGCGTCAACTTCGCCACGGCGGCCGAAGAGCCGGCGTAGCCGTACATGGCGGCCGCGTCTTGGGCCCACATCTCGGCGTATTGAGCCTCCGTTGCCATGATCGCAGGCAAGTTGATGCCCAAGATGTCAGTCGCGATGAGCATTGCCAGCTGCGCTCGGTTCGCCGCGATCACCGGCGGGGGGACCGTGGCCGCGAACGCCGCCTCAAACGCCGACGCTGCGGACCGGGCCCGGTTGGCCGATTGTTCGGCCTGCGATGCGGCGGCGCGCATCCACGTCACGTATGCCGCCGCGGAGGCGGCCATCGACAGCGACGATGGTCCGCGCCAACCCTTTCCGGTGAGCCCGGATATGACCGCGGAGTAGGAGACCGCCGCGGAAGACAGCTCCGCGGCCGCCATCTCCCACGCGGCCGCGGCGCCCAGCAGCGGAACCGACCCCGGTCCCGCGTACATGCGGCCGCTGTTGATTTCGGGCGGAAGCGCTTGAAAGTCCATCCGGAATGCCGTGTTCAGCGAGTCGTGGCCGCATTAGCGACCTCGGTGAGGGCGTACGAACCGGCGGACGCCTGCAAGGTAGCGACGAACATCTGGTGGATCACGTCTGACTGTGCCCCGATCTCCTGGAAGAGCGCCCCGTGGGCCGCGAACGCGGCAGCGACCAGCGCGGAAACCTCGTCAGCCGCCGCGGGTGCCAGCCACGTCGTGGGATGTGCCACAACCGAATTCATGGCGGCCATCGCCGTGCCGATTGCGGTCAGATGTCCCGCCGCCGCGGTCAGATCTTCGGGTTGTGTGGTGACAAACGACATCTGAACTCCCACTGCATGATTCGGCCGGCTCGTGAAATCACCGATTGGCGACCTCAACACCTAGCATCGCCGTGGTACGGGCTGATGTCGTCGGTGCTGGCGGCCCCATGGGATTCCGGCTAGCGGTAATTCTCGAGGTGGTTCAACAACCGCCGCATCGGACAGTCGCGCCGGTCGAGTCCGCCGTTACTCGCCCAGCCCGAGGGCGCCTCGGATCGCGTCGCCTGAAAGGGCCGCCTTGGGAATGAAGGCCAGAGCCGGGCTAATAGAGACGAGCTCCGCGAAATCCTCTTCGGCATGCGTGGAAATCAAGATCGTTGGCACCTGCGCGCCCGACCCATCGCGGTGCAGCAGTTCGACGATCTCGAAACCGCTTGCCCCGCCGAGATCGATGTCGACGAGAGTGACGTCGGGCCTCAACTCCTGTACGCGCCGCAAACCCTCTGCGAAAGATGTCGCCACCGCCACCACGCTTATCCCCTGGCGCTCAAGCAATTGCGCCGCCGCGTCGAGAAAGTCCTGATTGTCATCGACAATCACGCAACTCGTCCGCCGATCAGTTTGCACAAGTTCAGTCTGGGTCAGCCACGGACCCGTCGCATGGAAGCTAGCAGGAAATCCGCTGTGCGCCGACTCGCGCTTTCCGGCCACCTGGCACGCGTGTCTGGGTGATAACCGGAAGCCGCGACGGCTGCCAGCGGTGCAGACGGGAGCCGGTCCAGCGGCAAACGTAGACATGGCGCCGGACAGGCGCGGGCCGCAGCAGGAAGGTGCATGATGACTTTGCCAGAACAGTTGACCGCCGGCGCCCTATCGGCCGCCGAATTCGAACAACGGGTGACGCCGCACACGGCCGAGCTGTACCGCCGGGCCATGCGGCTGACCAGTCAGCATGCCGATGCTGAAGACCTCGTCCAGGACACCTTGGTCAAGGCCTTCGCCGCGTTCGGTTCGTTTCGGTCGGGAACAGACATCGGGGCTTGGCTGTATCGGATCCTGATCAACGCCCACATCAGCAACTATCGACGACTTCAGCGGCGTCCGACATTGCAGTCGACGGATCACCTCACGGATGCGCAATTGATCACGAGCGCCGACCATTCGCCCACGGGCCTGCCGTCAGCGGAGGACCAAGTGCTGAGGCGCCTTGGCCACCCGGGCGTGGTCACCGCAATGCGCGCCCTTCCCGAGCAATCTCGGACGGCGGTCTATTACGCGGATGTCGCGGGACTGAGCTGCCGGGAAATCGCTGCGTTGATGGGGACTCCGCTCGGAACAGTGGTGTCGCGTCTCCATCGCGGACGGCGCCGACTGCGGTGGCTACTCACCCAGGCTGACGAGAGCGCCGGTTACGTCGGCGCGAGGCGCCAGCCGGAGATCGCGTGAGACTTTGAGCGCCTGCTCATTCGGGTCGAGTCCGCTTCAGCGGGAGTCCAGGAACGTGATGACCGCCCGCACCCGCCGGTGATCGTCATCGGTCTCCGGTAGGCCCAGTTTGGTGAGGATACTGCGCACGTGTTTCTCAACCGTGCCCTCGGTGACCCACAACCGTCGTGCGATTCCGGCGTTCGAACGGCCCTCCGCCATAAGCTCGAGCACCTCCAGCTCACGCGGCGACAGCGCCGCCAACGGATCATTCCGGCGCCGCCCGGACACCAGTTCCTGGACGACCGCGGGATCAACCACCGACGCGCCCTTGGCGATCCGCTGCAGGGTGTCGACGAAATCGGCGACGTCCGTAACGCGGCTCTTGAGCAGATATCCGATGCCACGCCCGCTGGCCAATAGCTCCATCGCATGCTCGACGTCCACATAGGCGGACAACACCAGAATCCCCGTGGCGGGCAACTCCTCACGGATCGCGCGGGCGGCCTCCAGGCCCTCGGTGGTGTGGGTGGGCGGCATCCGGATGTCTACGACGACCACGTCGGGATTGGCTTTTCGTACCAACGCGAGCAGCTCGACAGCATTGCCGACCTGCCCCACCACGCTGAACCCGGATCGGTCCAGGAGGCTGGCCAGGCCCTCACGAAGCAAGGTTTCGTCGTCGGCTATCACCGCGCGCAACTGCGCCGGCGCCGTCCCAGCCTCGGCGGTGCTTGATTCCGTTGTCATCGCCTGACCTCCCGGGTTACCACCTGAGAAATCATCTTGCACCGGGCGCTAGGCGTTTTCTAGCTATCCCTCACATCCATTGATCGGCCGACGGACGAATCACCTGCCTGCAAAACCGGCCCCGGTGCGGCACGTCACCGCACCAATCGCGCAGGGCGATATTGCGTTTGCAGATCGCGTCATTGGTGCGGAGCGCCCTGCTTCAGGTTCGCGTCCGGTCGATCAGGTTCGACAGCACCACGATGCTTTCGCTGCGCTCGATGTCGGCGCTGGACCGGATGCGCTCGAGCGCCGTTTCCAGGTGACTCATGTCGCGGGCCAGCACGTGCAGGATCGCATCCGACGTTCCAGTCACCGTCGCGGCGCTGACCACCTCAGGCATGTCCACCCAGGCCGCCCGCAGCCGATCCGGCGCGATCGTCCCGTGGCAGAACACCTGCACGTAAGCCTCTGTGTTCCAGCCGAGCGCGTTGCGGTCGACGACCGTGGTGAAACCCTTGATGACGCCGGCGTCCAGCATCCGGTCGACGCGGCGCTTGACCGCCGGCGCGGACAGATTCACCCGCTCGCCGATTTCGGCGAAGGTGGCGCGCGCGTGCTCGGTCAGTTCGGCGAGGATGCGGGCGTCGGTCTCGTCCAGCCGCTCCATGAGACCTCTCCGGTATGGGCGCAACAAATCGATGCTTAGCGCAGCATAGCGCAACAAATCGCGCATGGACACGCAATGACTAGCGTTTGATTGTGTCAACCTTGGCAAATACCGTTGATTTATGACGGACCAGCACATCGCGCCACCCGCGCCGACACAGGCCCGCACCGCCTGCGCCCGCCGGTATGCGATGACACCGCCGGCGTTCTTCGCGGTCGAATACGCGATCAACCCGTGGATGGACATCGCCACGCCCGTCGACGTAGGGCTCGCGCAGGCTCAATGGGAATCGTTGCGCGCGACCTACCTTCGGCTGGGTCACCAGGTGGAGGTCGTCGAACCCGTCGCCGGGCTGCCGGACATGGTGTACGCCGCCAACGGCGGCTTCATCGCCGGAGACGTCGCGATCGTGGCGAGGTTCCGGTTCGCCGAGCGGGCGGGCGAAGCGCAAGCCTACGCCGAGTTCATGGCGTCGTTGGGCTACCGTCCGGTGTCCACTCGTCATGTCAACGAGGGGCAGGGCGACCTGCTGATGGTCGGCGAAATGGTGTTAGCGGGATACGGCTTTCGCACCGACCGGCGGGCGCACGCGGAAATCTCCGCGGCGCTGCGGATGCCGGTGGTCTCACTCGAGTTGGTGGATCCGCGCTTCTACCACCTGGACACCGCGCTGGCCGTCCTCGACGACCATACGATCGCGTTCTACCCGCCGGCGTTCAGCGCTGCCGCGCAGGATCAACTGCTGGCGCTGTTCCCCGGGGCGATCGTGGTGGGCAGCGCCGACGCGTTCGTGCTCGGCCTCAACGTCGTCTCCGACGGCCGCCACGTCGTCCTGCCCTCCGCCGCAACGGGTTTCGCCTCCCAGCTGCGCGCGGCCGGCTTCGAACCCATCGGCGTCGACCTCTCCGAACTCCTCAAGGGTGGCGGTTCGGTCAAGTGCTGCACATTGGAGGTGTTTAAGTGACGATTCTCGACGCCCGGGCCGCGACCCGGACCGAGGCCGCCATCGGGTTGGTCGAACGCTATGCGGCGCACAACTATTCGCCGTTGCCTGTGGTGGCGGCCAGCGCCGAGGGCGCCTGGGTGACCGACGTGGAGGGCCGGCGGTACCTGGACTTCCTGGCGGCCTACTCGGCGGTGAACTTCGGCCACCGCAACCCCGAGATCACCGCGGCGGCGCATGCCCAGCTCGACACCGTCACGCTGGTGAGCCGCGCGTTCCATTCGGACACGCTCGGCCCGTTCTGCGCCGCCCTGGCCCAGCTGTGCGGCAAGGACCTGGTGCTGCCGATGAACTCGGGCGCCGAGGCTGTGGAGAGCGGCCTGAAGGTCGCCCGCAAGTGGGGCGCCGAGGTCAAGGGCGTCCCCGACGGCCGGGCGAACATCATCGTGGCCGACAACAACTTCCATGGCCGCACGATCAGCATCGTCAGCTTCTCCTCCGACCCCGCGGCGCGGGGCGGATTCGGACCCTTCACGCCCGGGTTCCGCTCGGTACCGTTCGGTCACGCCGCCGCGCTGGCCCGCGCGATCGACGACGACACCGTCGCGGTGCTGCTCGAGCCGATCCAGGGCGAGGCGGGCATCGTCGTCCCGCCCGAGGGCTACTTGTCCACCGTTCGCGCGCTGTGTAGCGAGCACAACGTGCTGATGATTGCCGACGAGATCCAGTCCGGTCTGGCGCGCACGGGACACACGTTCGCCTGCGACCACTGGGGCGTGGTGCCGGACGTCTACCTGCTCGGCAAGGCGCTCGGCGGCGGCGTGGTTCCGCTGTCGGCGGTGGTCGCCGACCACGAGGTCCTGGGCGTGCTGCATCCCGGCGAGCACGGCTCCACTTTCGGGGGCAACCCGCTGGCCGCCGCCATCGGCACCACCGTGGTTGCCATGCTGGCCCGCGGGGAGTTCCAGGCCCGCTCGGCGACATTGGGCGCGCACCTGCACGGGCGTCTGCGTGAACTCGTGGGCCACGGCGTCGTCGAGGTGCGTGGCCTGGGACTGTGGGCCGGCGTCGACATCGACCCGGCGCTCGGGACGGGTAAGCAGATGAGCCTCCGCCTCGCCGATCGCGGGGTGTTGGTGAAGGACACGCACTCCTGCACGCTACGGTTCGCGCCGCCGCTGGTGATCAGCGAGCGGGAGATCGACTGGGCGATCGCGCAGTTCGCTTCTGCGTTGCGGGAGGCTGCCCCATAATCAGCTGATCGAGCAAGGAGGGTTCATTGCCACCCACGTCGATCAGCCTCAAAGAGCAGATGCTGCGGCGCCGCCCGGTTGTCGGCACGCCCGTCGCCTACGGTGCCGCCGACCACCTCAAGCGCAGCATCGGCACTTTCCAGCTGACCATGTTCGGGGTCGGCTCGACGGTCGGGACGGGCATCTTCTTCGTGATGTCGCAGGCCGTGCCGGAAGCCGGCCCCGGGGTGATCCTGTCGTTCCTCATCGCCGGGCTCGCGGCCGGGCTCGCGGCCATCTGCTACGCCGAATTGGCTTCGGCGGTACCGGTTTCCGGGTCCTCCTACTCCTACGCGTACACGACTTTGGGTGAGGTCGTCGCGATGGGCGTGGCGGCCTGCCTGCTGCTCGAATACGGGGTGTCCACCGCGGCGGTCGCGGTCAACTGGAGCGGCTACCTCAACAAGCTGCTCAGCAACGTCTTCGGTTTCGAGTTCCCCCATGCCGTGTCGGCCGCGCCGTGGGACGCGCGGCCCGGCTATGTGAATCTGCCGGCGATCGTGTTGATCGGAATGTGCGCGCTGCTGCTCATTCGCGGTGCCAGCGAGTCGGCCAGGGTCAACACGATCATGGTGCTGATCAAGTTGGGTGTGCTGATCATCTTCGGCGTGCTCGCGTTCACCGCCTTCGACGCCGCTCACCTGCGCGACTTCGCGCCGTTCGGCGCCGCGGGCATCGGCTCGGCCGCCGGCACCATCTTCTTCTCCTATATCGGCCTGGACGCCGTGTCGACCGCGGGCGACGAGGTGAAGAATCCGCAGAAGACCATGCCGCGCGCGCTGATCGCGGCCCTGCTGACCGTGACCGGCGTGTACGTGTTCGTCGCGCTGGCCGCGCTGGGCACCCAGCCCTGGCAGGACTTCGCCGGGCAGCAGGAAGCGGGGCTGGCCACGATCCTGGACCACGTCACCCGCGGCGCCTGGGCCGGCACGATCCTGGCCGCGGGCGCCGTCATCTCGATCTTCTCCGTCACCCTGGTCACCATGTACGGGATGACCCGCATCCTGTTCGCGATGGGCCGCGACGGGCTGCTGCCGGCGCGATTCGCGCGGGTGAACACGAGCACCATGACGCCGGTGGGCAACACGGTGATCGTGGCCATCGCGGCCTCGGCGCTGGCCGCCTTCATACCGCTGGAAAAGCTGGCCGACATGGTGTCCATCGGCACGCTCACCGCGTTCGTCGTCGTATCCATCGGCGTGATCATCCTGCGCGTGCGCGAGCCCGATCTGCCGCGGGGCTTCAAGGTGCCCGGTTACCCTGTCACGCCGGTGCTTTCGGTGGTGGCGTGCGGGTACATCCTGGCCAGCCTGCATTGGTACACCTGGATCGCGTTCAGCGGCTGGGTCGCGCTCGCGTTGGTGTTCTACTTCGTGTGGGGCCGCCACCACAGCGCGCTCAACGACGAAACCCTCGAGCGGGACGCGCTGTGACCGTCGTCGTCGGCTATCGGGCCGGCAAGGTCGGGGTCTCGGGGTTGCACCTGGGCGTGCGCATCGCGCGGACCCGCGACACCTCGCTCACCGTCGCAACCGTCGTGCCCAAGCCGTGGTTGACACCGTCGTTCGCCCGCGTCGATGCCGAGTACGAGCAGTGGGCCGACACCATGGCGGCGGAGTCGGCGAGCGAGGCCGCCCGCTTTCTCGACGGTGTGGCCGACGGCCTCGAGGTCACCTACCTGCACCGCGCGCACGGATCGGTGTCCGGGGGACTGCTGGAGATTGTCCACGAGGTCGAGGCCGACGTCCTCGTGCTGGGCTCGCTGCCCAGCGGTGGGCGGGGGCAAGTGCTCATCGGCTCCACCGCCGACTGGCTGCTGCACGCGTCGCCCGTGCCGGTGGCGATCAGCCCCCGCAAATACCGCGCGCACCAAGGCAAATTGAGCCGGCTCACTTGTGCCTACTCGGCCACCCCGGACGCCGTCGACGTGGTGAGACGCTGCTTCGAATTCGGTCAAAGATTCGGTGTCCCGATGCGGGTGATCACCTTCGCGGTCCGCGGCAAGACGATGTATCCGCCGGAGGTTGGGCTCGAGGTCGAGGATCAGGTGCTGCAGGCCTGGGCGTCCCAGGCGCAAGGCATCCTCGAGGAACTGCAGACGGACGGCGTCGTGAGCGAAGACGTTGCGCTGCAAGTGGTTACCGGACGCAGCTGGAAAGAGGCGCTGGCGAAGGCCGAGTGGCAGGAGGGCGAGATCCTGGCCCTGGGCACCCGGCCGCGCGGCGACATCCGCCGGGTATTCCTCGGTTCCCGCAGCGCCAAGATCATCCGGGAGAGCCCGGTGCCGGTGCTGGTGCTGCCCGGCTAACGCTGTGCCGCGGCGTTGGCGGCCGCCTGTGCCTTCTTGAGGGTCACCGCGACATCGCCACGGCCCAAGAACATCTCATCGAAATACGGCCGCATGGCGTCGCTGCCGGCCGCGAAACCGGCGCCACCGGGCGCCGCGATGCGCGGGCCGTTGAGCACGGCGAAGAACGGTCCGACGTCCACGCCCCTGGCCGACCAGAAGTCGAAGTACACCGGCTGCGCCGACAGCACGGCCGGGATGGCCGCGCCGGCACGGCCCAGGAACTCGTTGCCCTCCTTGCTTCCCATCCAGGCCAGGACCTGGCGCACCGCATCGGGATGCTTCGTCGCGGCATTGCCCACCGCGGCAATGCCATTGGTGACGCTCACCCGGCCGGCCGGGCCCGCCGGCATCAGCGCGACGCCCCAGTGGAAGCGGGCATCGCGGGCCACCGGCGCCAGGTTGTACGTACCGGACTGGAACAGTGCCATCCTGCCGGCCAAGAATTGGTTGCGGGAAAAGTCGCCGTTGTCGTTGGTGTCCGATGCCGGCGGCGCGACGTGGTCGCCGTTGATCAGGCCGACGAGGTACCGGAAAGCCTGCACCGCACCGGGATTGTCGAACGCGAACTTGTCACCCTGCTGGAAGACGCCACCGGCCGAGCCGATGTAGTTCAGGTAGATCCCCTGCGGGTCGTTGGCGGCGTTGTAGCCCCACTGCCGCACCTGTCCGGCGTCGAAACCCGCCGTGTTTGCGGGATGGCCGTCGGCGTCCACGGTGAGCCGGGCGAGCATCGGGCGCAGCGTGTCGTCGCCGGCGGCGCTCCACCGCAATCCGTTCAGCTCGGCGGCGTCGACACCGGCCGCGGCGAGCAGGTCGGCGTTGTAGAACACCGCGATTCCGGCATCGGTCAGTTGGGGAACGCCCCACAACGAGCCCCCGCGGGTGAACTGGCCCACGACCGCCGAGTCCCACGCCGCGGCGGAGCCGGGCTTGAGGGCCGTGCCGATGTCCATCAGCCGGCCGCTGTCGGCGTACGGGGCCAGGTAGGCGTTGGACAGCCAGAAGATGTCGTCGGCGCTACCGCCGGCCACATCGGTGCGCAGCGTGTCGAAGTACGTCGCGTACGCGACGACGCTGGTGTGCACCGCGATTCCGGGATGCGTGCGATTGAACGCCTCGAACGACTGCCGGTACGCCGTGGCGATCTGCTCGGCCCACACTCGCACCGTCACCACGACCTTGCCGCCCGGGGGCTGGCCGGAGTAGTCCAGCAGCACCGCGGTCGCACCCAAGAGCATCGCGACCAACGCGAGCGCGCCGGCCATCAGCGTCGAAAAGCGGGGCCGGTTCACGGTCTGCACCCAGATTGCCGCGGTGGTCGTGAAGCGTCGAAAATTACAGCCGTGACGGCAATCTCGACGCGTGAACGGTTCACTTGAGCCCCGAGACGACGATCGACGCGACGATGTGCCGCTGGAAGAACACGAACAGCGCGATCAGCGGGACAATTGCGATGGTCGTCGCGGCCATCACCAGCGTCCACTGGGAGTTGAACCGCGACTGCAAATCGGCCGTCGCGACCGTGAGCACCCGCCACTTGTGGCCGCTGGTGATCACCAGCGGCCACATGAAGTTATTCCACTGCGAGACAACGGTGATCAGCGTCAAGGCCGCGAGCACCGGCCGGCTCGACGGGATCACCACGTGCACGATCACGTCCAAAGTGTTGGCCCCGTCCAGGTGGGCGGCGTTGACCAAGTCGTTCGGGATGAGGCGAAAGTGCTCGCGCAGAAGGAAGATCGCGTACGGCGAACCGAACACGAACGGCAGCACCAACGCCCAGAACGTGTTGCGCAGGCCGAGCTGGGCCATCATCAGATACAACGGCACCACCGTGACCGTGCCCGGGACCATCAACGTCGCGACGTACACCCAGAACAGCGCGTCGCGCCCGGGGAAATCGAGGCGCGCGAACGCGTATCCGGCGAGTACTGAAAAGGTCAACTGGCCCACCAGAATTACCGCCGTCATCAAGGCGGTCACCGCCGCGGCCCGGCCGAACCCGGCCCCGCCCAGATCGGTGTAGTTGGCCAACGTGAAGGGCCGCGGCAGCTGCAGGGGCGTACCCGTGGCGAACTGGTGCGCCGAGGTGAACGAGGTCAACAGGCCAAGGGCGAACGGCACCAATGTGATCAGCGCGCCCAGGACAAGCCCGGCGTAGATGAGGAGCCGGCTAGGTGAGGTCATAGCTGATCCGCCGCCGAAAATACGCCTGCTGCACCACGGTGACGCCGATCAGGATGACGAACAGCACCACCGCCATCACCGACGCACGCCCGATCGCCGCCGAGCCGAAGGCCTCGGCGTAGATGCGGTGCGCCACCAGGTCGGTGCTGCCGCCGGGGCCGCCGCCGGTCAGCGCGTAGACCATGTCGAAAACCTGTGCCGTGCTGACGATTCCGGTCACCAGGACAAAGAAGGTGGTCGGGCGCAGCATGGGCAGCGTGATGCGCCAGAACCGTTGCCACCCATTGGCGCCGTCGGTGCGCGCGGCGGCGTGAATGTCGTCCGGGATCGCCAGCAAGCCCGCCAGGAACGACAGCGAGACGTAGCCGACGTTGGTCCACACGACGACGGCGGAAACCAGCGGCAACGCGAAGCTGGGATCCGACAGCCATTCGATGCTGTGCCCCAACACGGCGCTCACGGCCCCGTCGGTGGGCGCCAGAATCCAGCGCCACAGCACGGCGATCGCCAGCGGCGCGCAGATCCACGGCAGCACGTAGACGGTGCGAAACAGGCCGGTGCCGGGCAGCCGGCGCGCGAGCATGGACGCGGCCAGCAGGCCCAGCACCGTCTGCGCCGGAACCACGATCGCCACGAAGAGGGCCGTGACGATCAGCGAGTTGGCGAAGGTGTGATCGGTCAACACGGAGCGCCAGTTGGCCAGGCCCACATAGCGCAACGGCCCCAGCAGGTCCCAGCGGTACAGGCTCAGCCAGATCACCACCAGGATGGGCAGCAGCAAGAAGGCGACAACACCGAACAAACTGGGCGCCAACAGGGCGTAGCCCAGCGCGGTGGAGCGAGGCTGTCTCCTCAGGACGCCGCTGGCCATGCTGGTAATTAAAGCGGGCGCCGCCGGGGTTTGGGGTGAACGGCCGTTACGGTGGACTCGTGACACCGAACCGGGGGATCGATGCCGACTTCCTCAGCCTGCCGCGCCAAGCGCTGGCCGACGCCGCCCTTTCGGCGGCCACCGCTGCCGGCGCCAGCTACGCCGACCTGCGGATTCACCGCATCGTGACGGAGATCGTCCAGCTGCGCGACGGTGAGCTGGAGACGTCAGTCGTCACCCGCGAGATCGGTTTGGCGGTGCGGGTGATCGTCGACGGCACGTGGGGATTCGCCTCGCACGCCGAGCTGGCGCCCGCCGTGGCCGCCGAGACCGCCCGTCGGGCCGTGCAGGTGGCCACCACCCTGGCCACGCTCAACAGCGAGCGCGTCGAGTTGGCGCCCGAACCCGTGTACGCCGACGCCACCTGGGTGTCGGAGTACCGCATCGACCCCTTCACCATCCCGGCCACCGACAAGATCGCCGTGCTCGAGGAGTACTCCGGCCGGCTGCTCAGTTCCGACGGCGTCGACCACGTGTCGGCCGTGCTCACGGCCGTCAAGGAGCAGACCTTCTACGCGGACACCTTCGGGTCGTCAATCACCCAGCAGCGGGTGCGGGTGCAGCCGTCGCTGGAGGCGGTGACCGTCGACGCCGAGGCGGGCAGCTTCGATTCGATGCGGACGCTGGCGCCGCCGATGGGGCGCGGCTGGGAGGTGTTGTCCGGCGACGAGGTCTGGAACTGGACCGACGAGCTGGCGCAGCTGCCGTCGCTGCTGGCCGAAAAGGTCAAGGCCCCTAGCGTTTCCGCCGGGCGCAAGGACCTGGTGATCGATCCCACCAACCTGTGGCTGACGATCCACGAATCCATCGGCCACGCAACCGAATACGACCGCGCCATCGGTTACGAGGCCGCCTACGCCGGAACGTCGTTCGCCACGCCGGACAAACTCGGCACCATGCGGTACGGCTCCCCGGTGATGAACGTGACCGCGGACCGCACGGTTGCGCACGGTTTGGCCACCATCGGTTACGACGACGAGGGAGTCGCCGCGCAAAGCTGGGATCTGGTGCGCGACGGGATATTCGTCGGTTATCAGCTCGACCGGGTGTTCGCCCCGCGCCTGGGCCAGCCGCGCTCGAACGGGTGCTCGTATGCCGACTCGCCGCATCACGTCCCGATCCAGCGGATGGCCAACGTGTCGCTGCAGCCCGCGGAAGAGGACGTCAGCACCGCCGACCTGATCGGCCGCGTCGAGGACGGCATCTACATCATCGGCGACAAGTCGTGGTCGATCGACATGCAGCGCTACAACTTTCAGTTCACCGGTCAGCGGTTCTTCCGCATCCGCGACGGCGAATTGGAAGGCCAATTGCGGGATGTGGCGTATCAGGCCACCACGACCGATTTCTGGAACTCGATGGAGGCCGTGGGCGGGCCCTCGACCTGGCGGCTGGGCGGCGCGTTCAACTGCGGCAAGGCCCAGCCCGGCCAGATCGCCCCGGTCAGCCACGGCTGCCCCTCGGCGCTGTTCCGCGGCGTCAACGTGCTCAACACCCGCGCCGAGGGCGGCCGATGATCACCCCACAGCACGTGGTCAACCTGGTCCTGGACGAGGCCGCCAAGCTCGGCGGCGCCAGCGAGACCATGGTGCTCGTCGCCGACAAGGTGGAGGCGACGCTGCGGTGGGCGGGCAATTCGATGACCACCAACGGGGTTGCGGTCAACCGCAGCATCACGGTGATCTCCGTCGTCCGGCGGGGCTCGACCGCGCGCATCGGCACCATGGTCTCGGCGGAGGTGGATCCGCGGGTGATCCCCGAGCTGGTGGCGGCGTCCCAGGAGGCGGCCCGCTCGGCGCCCGAGGCCGGTGACGCCGCGCCGCTGCTGGCCGACACGGGCGTGCCCGCGGACTGGAACGCGCCGGTGCCCGGCACCGGGCCGCTGGTGTTCGCCGAGGTCGCCGACTCCCTGAGCCGGGGCTTTCGCGGCACCGACCGGCTGTACGGCTTTGCGCACCATAGCGTTTCGACCACATTCTTGGCGTCGTCGACCGGGGTGCGGCGACGCTACACCCAGCCCGCCGGGGCGGTGGAGATCAACGGTAAGCGCGGCGACGCGAGCGCCTGGGCGGGCATCGGCACGCCCGACTTCGCCGATGTGCCAATGGATTCGCTCCTCGAGGAGCTCTCGATGCGGCTCGGCTGGGCCGAACGCAGCGTGGAGCTGCCCGCCGGACGCTACGAGACGATCATGCCGCCATCGACGGTGGCCGACATGATGCTCTACCTGGCGTGGTCGATGGCCGGCCGCGGCGCGAGGGAGGGCCGCACCGCGTTCTCGGCGCCCGGTGGCGGAACGCGGGTGGGGGAGAAGCTCACCGAGTTGCCGTTGACGCTGTTCTCCGATCCGATGGCGCCCGGCCTGGCGTGCACACCCTTCGTGGCCGTGAGCAGCTCGTCGGAAACGGTGTCGGTCTTCGACAACGGCATGGAGATCGGCCAGGTGGACTGGATCCGCAACGGCGTGATCAACGCGCTGGCCTATCCGCGGGCGACGGCCGCCAAATTCGACGCCCAGGTCGCGGTCGCCGCCGACAACCTGGTGATGACCGGCGGCTCCGTCGACCTGGCCGACATGATCGCGGCCACCGAACGCGGCCTGCTGCTGACCACGCTGTGGTACATCCGCGAGGTCGACCCCACCACGCTGCTGCTCACCGGGCTGACCCGCGACGGCGTCTACCTCATCGAGGACGGCGAAGTGACCGCGGCGGTCAACAACTTCCGGTTCAACGAGAGCCCGCTGGACCTGCTGCGGCGGGCCACCGAGGCCGGGGTGAGCGAGAAGACGCTGCCGCGGGAGTGGGCGGACTGGGCGACCCGGTCGGCAATGCCGTCGCTGCGGATACCGGACTTCTATATGTCGTCGGTGAGTCAGGCGCAGTAGGCGATTGCCGCGGGGCGGGCCGCGTTCTAGCGTGTCACGAATGGCGGCTGAAGTTTCGGTTCGGAAAGATCAGCTCACGCGGTTGGTGGCCCTGTTTCCGGATGACCCGGCGGCGGCCCGCATCGCGGGCCTGATCCGGCGGGTGTGCGCCGCGACGTTGTCGCTGCCGCCGCTGCCCAGCCCGATCGAGGTCGGCGCGCCCGAATCGGAGGCGGAAGCCGTCGTCGCCGAGTTCGCCGAACAATTCAGCGCCGACGTTTCGGCGATCACCGGCGACCTGCGATCCCGCCTGGTTAAGCAGCTGGGCGATGCCGCCTTCGGCGTGGTGGTCGGAATGTATATCGCCGACTTCGTTCCGCGGGTGCGGGCCGGGCTGGAAGCGCTCGGCGTCGGCTCGGACTACCTGGGCTGGGTCGACGGCGTCGTCGCGTGGGACGGCGCCACCGAGCCGTCGGGTCCGGTGTTCAACGACTTCTTGCCCGCGGTGGCACGCATGCGGGCGCTCGACCCGATCACCGCCGAGCTGGTCCGGCTGCGCGGGGCCGCCCAGCACAACTGCCGGCTGTGCAAGTCGCTGCGGGAGAGCACCGCGCTGGATGCCGGCGGTTCGGAGACGCTGTACGACGAGATCGAACGCTTCGAGTCGTCGAGTGTGCTCGACGACCGCGTTAAAGCAGCGCTGCGCTACGCCGATGGGCTAATTTGGACCCCTGCGCACCTCGCCGTCGACGATGCCGCCGAGGTGCGCTCCCGGTTCTCCGATGCCGAGGCCGTCGAGCTCACCTTTGACATCATGCGGAATGCAAGCAACAAAGTCGCCGTCGCGCTGGGCGCCGACGCCGCCCGGGTCGAGGAGGGCACCGAGCGATACCTGCTCGACGCCGACGGGCAGACCGTCTTCAGCTGACCGTCTTGTTGGTGCCGACCTGGTGGTCGGCCGTTCCGCGTCCATCCGCCGGTTTTTTGGGGCCGGTACGAAGTAGCGAATGTTAACCATTCGTACACGATCACGCAAACAAAAGTTCCCCGCTCAGGCCGCTGGCACTGGCTAAATTTATGCCCGACGCCGAAACTCATATGTGAACTCATATGTGCCGGTGATCTCAGCTGGCAGCGGCGCCTGAAGTGACGGCTAGCCGCCGCCACACCACAGCTTGAATTGCGTCGGAGAGCCCACCGCTCACACGCAGAGGGAGGACCGGAGATGACGACCACCCGCTCACGTTTGCGCACGCGAGTGTCCTCGGTCTGTGCCGCCGGCGTCGCGCTGGGGGCCTCGATGCTCGGCGGGGCCGTGATGTCCGCGCCCCAGGCGTCGGCGTCCTGCAACCTCAGCCCGAAGGACGACCAGTACATTCAGCTGCTCGCGCAGAACAAGATGGTGCACAACGCCGATTTCAGCGATTGCACCGAGGCCGCCGAGGGGCGTTGGTTCGCCGACCAGGTGCGCAACCACCCCAACCCGTTCGGTGAGGCCCAAGAGCTGGTCAACATGATCACGAACACGACCTCGATGACCCAAGCGCAGGCCGAGTGGGAGGTCGAGTCGGCGATCTACGTGTATGCGCCGGACATGATCCCCAAGATCAAGAACCAGGCTGCGACCGCGGACTGGCCCAAAGAGTAGCTAGCTAACTCGGAAGCAGGGCATCCGAATCCTCGGGTGCCCCCGTTCAATCCGCGCCGCGAACAACCATTGGCGGCGAGTCTCGGCTATCCGAATGCCGAACGGGCACTGGCGTTTTGGTTGACCTCTGTTCATCGATTGTTTGACTAAGGCCTCGTTTGCCGCGCTCGTTGCCGGTGGTACTCGTCTGCTAGCGCGAAAGGAAATCAGCAATCGAGGGGGACCAGAAAAGTGAAGAGCACACGATCGCGCGCGCAAGCACTGGCGGTGGGGGCCGCCGGCGTTGCGCTGGGGGCGGCGATGTTGGGGGGTGCGGTGCTGTCGGCGCCGCACGCATCGGCATCGTGCAACATGAGCCCGGCCGACGATCAGTACATCAAGCTGCTGGCGCAGAACAAGATGGTGCACAACGCCGATTTCAACGATTGCAGCGAGGCCGCCGAGGGACGTTGGTTCGCCAGCCAGGTGCGTTCCAACCCGAATCAGTTCGGCGAGGCCCAGGAGCTGGTCAACATGATCACCCGGACGACGCCGATGAGCCAAGCCCAGGCTGAGTGGGAGGTCGAGTCGGCGATCTACGTCTACGCGCCGGACTTGATTCCCAGGCTCAAGGACCAAGCCGCGCGGCAAGCCCCCGGGCAGCCGGCGCCGGTCTGATGCCCTGACAGCCCGCCGCCGCTCCTTCGAGTGCGGCGGGCTCCAAGCATGCCCGACGGACGATGACCGCGCTTTGGGCTACGGTTTCCTACGAAACATCGCTAGGGGCGGTAGCTCAGTTGGTTAGAGCCGCGGACTCATAATCCGTTGGTCGCGGGTTCGAGCCCCGCCCGCCCTACCAGGCGTTCGTGTGTGACTTCGGCTGATGCTTGACGGATCTATGTTGGGTGATGCCTGACAGTGTTTCGGCTGATGCTGACAGCCTCAAGGGGTTAGCGGACAGGTCCCACCGGCCGGTGAGCTATCACCATCGCCTGGGCCAAAGAAGACAGAATTCTCCCGTCCTGTTAAGCCGGGACTTGCGCAGGGGAGTCCGCGCGGGCCGGCGATGCCGCGGCCCGCGGTTTCAGGATCAGGCTCGCGGCGACAGCGACGATGCCAATGCCGACGCAGGCATACAACGCGGTTTGGTAACTCGCTTGGGTCCCGGCCCCGACAACCGTTCCGGCCCAGGCGAATCCGAGTGAGCCGCCGATACCGTAGGAGGCGTTGCTGATCCCCGGGAGCGAACCCGGCTCATCCTCGGGTGCCTGAAGGACCCCCAGCGCGCTCATCGGCGTAAGGGTGACTGCCAGCGCGAATCCGAACACGGCCATGAGAACGATGACGGTCCCTTTGTCGAACGTGAACACCGCGAGCAGCGCGGTGACGGCCACGGCGAAAACCAATCCCGCCCGCAACACCGTCACGAAGCCGATTTTGGCGGCGAGCCGTCCGACTAGTGGTGCCGTGCACAGCGAAGCCAGCGCGCCGGGAGTAATGAAGAGCAACGCCGTCAGCGTCCCGTTGGCGCCGAAGCCGACGCGGTCGTTCTGGGCGATGGACGGAATGATGTAGCTGAGCACCACCATGAACGACGCAAAAACAAGGATGGTCACGGCAATGAGCGGCCAGGCATAGCGCGAGGCCATCCGATCGATGTGGATCAGTGGTGTCGCCACTCGCTTTTCGACCACGAAGAGTCCGACGAACGCGACGATGGCCGTGGCGATACACACGAGCATGAGCGGCGAGGTCCAGCCGGCGTGGCCGCCGTTGGAGACGTACAGGCTGAGGCCGGCGACCGCTACCGCAATGAGGAGGGCTCCCGCCCAGTCCATCCGGCCGGGGATCTTGCGGCCGCGCTCGTCGGCGGGCACCGCCACCCCCACGAGTGCGAACGCGCCGACTCCGACCACTAAGGTCAAGACGAAAATCGAGCGATATCCGAAGCGGTCGACCATCACACCTGCGAGGAACGCGTCCACGCCGGCCACCCCGGCATTGATCGCCGATATAACACCGCAGCAGACGCCAAACGCCGGGCCGCTGAGGTGCTCGCGCATAATCAGGAATGCCAGGCCGTAGGTGATGTTGGCGCAGCCCTGCAAAACCCGGCCGACGATCACAACCGGTAGTGACGTGCCGAGGATGCACAACAGCGTCCCGATGCAGACCAAAAACAGAATGCCGGCCAGGACACGCTTGCGGCCCATGAAGTCGCTCCACCGGATCAGCACCACGTTGGCGATCGCACCGGCGAGATAGAAGTAGGCGGACATCGACGCGTACGCGTGGGGTCCGAGATGGGTGTTGATGTCGCGGAACGCCGGGCCGAGCATGGTGGCGTTGAGCATGAACGACATCACGGACAAGGCCAATGCCGCAACCATCAGTACGGTCCGACTTTGCGACAATGGCGGCGCACCAACATCTTTGGAAGTCGCGACCACATTTTCACTCATGACGTTCACATCCCCTCAGTATGGATTCGAAAGCTGTTCTTGGACAGGCACGTTCGCGCTGGCCGAGCGGGTCTTGCCGCGTGCGATGCCGAGCACGGCCAACCCCGCGGGTAGCAGTAGGGCGGCGCTTACCGCCAGGATCACCTTGATGCCATGACCGGTGCTGATGTCGTGGTGCTGCAGTACCTCCAGGCTGCTGCTCGCCACCGCCACCCCGACGCCGGCGAGCGTGACCAGGGACGTCAATGTGACACCGGCGGCTTCGCCGGCGCGCTCGGGCGCGACGACCGCCTGGGTCGCGACGGTGGTGAACGCGTAGACCAGGCCCATGGTGAAACCACAGGCCGTCAGGGCCACGAGATACACTACGAAGTTGTCGGAGATTGCCAGCACACCCAGCGACACCGCGGCCGCCGCGCAGCCGATGCCCATAACGGCGAAGGGCGCATTGCGCGAGGCCAGACGTCCGGAGATCGGCCCGCCGAGCGCTGCACCCGCGGACGGGCCAAGAAAAGCCAAGCCGGCCATCATCGGGCCCAGGCCGCGCACCTGTTGCAGGTTCATCGTGGCCAGGAACACCGTCACCACATAGGCGATGTTGGCGACCGTTCCTGCGACCACCAGAAGGCTGAACCGTGGATTGCGCAGCAGCGACAAGTCGATCAGTGGATAGCGCACCCGGGCCTCGACGGCGACGAACGTCCCCAAGAGCGCCACGGAGGCAAGAAATATCGCAATCACGGGTGCTGACAGCCATCCCCAGGCCGGCGCTCGGTCGAAGGCGAACGTGAACAACCCGATGCCCATCGTGATCAACGCCAGGCCGCTGAGATCGACTCGGCGGGGCGCGGTTTCGTCCCACGTCTCCGGGATCGTTTTGATGCCGATGACGATCGAGATGCCTGATAATGGCACCAGCATCCAGAACACCGAGCGCCATCCGAGCGTCTCGGTGAGCAAGCCGCCCACCAGCGGACCCGCCGCATTACCCAGACCAGCGATGCCATACGCCAATCCGATTGCGCGGCTGGATTTCTCGGCCGCCAGCGTATTGGTGAGCACGCTGACGGAGACCGGAAAGATCAGCGCGGCGCCCAGGCCCTGTACCGCACGGAAGGCAATGACCACCGGTGCCGAAGGCGCGACGGCGCAAAACACCGAGGCGATTCCGAACAGCGCGATCCCGACGATCAGCGTGCGGCGGCGCCCGAAGATGTCCCCGATGCGGCCCGCAGGCGCCATGAACGCGCCCAAGGCCAGCATGTAGATGCTGATTACCCACTGCAGGTCGGTGGTGGTGCTGCCGAGATCCGACGCCATGCGCGGCAATGCGAGGTTCATGGCGAAGTAATCGATCTGCACGCAAAACAGCGCCGTCGAGACCGCCGCAATTATCCAGCGTGGGTGCATTCGACGTACCTCCGACTTCACGAACTGACGATAGGAATGGAAACCGTTGGACGGTGGCAAATGCCCGACCTCGTTGAGGCGTTATCCGTACCAGCACTGAAAGGGGCCGCGCCAGCCGGGGAACCCGCACTGAAGGTGCCCGGGCCAGTAGTTGCCTGCCCAGCGCTGGAACGTCGGAACCCAGGGGGCGACGGGCGCGGGCACCGGTGCTTGGATCGCCGGGGCCTCGATGGTCGGGCCCGGCGCGCTGTCGTCGGCGTGGGCCGTCGCAGCAAAACCGACGGCAGTCGCGCCGAACGCCATGATGACTAGCGCTCCGGCCATGGTGCGGCGCCGGAATCCGCCTGGTGCGGTACGCGCGGTGATTTTCGCGGTGTCGTGGATCTGGTTGGTGTTTTCCGAAGTGTTCATGGCATTGATCGTTCATTCGGCGCGCCCGGCGCAGTAGTGGTTCAGTTGTTGTTGCGGTACAAGTCGGCCTTGTATCCCGCGGAGACGGAAACGCTGCCGTTCCGGGCTGCCTGGGGTTTTGACCCGTAAATCCTGCGTCGATGCCTATGATCAGGCGTGGCGTTAAGCGCGCGGATGCCCGAACTTTCCGCACTGGAGGTGTTGTCGGCGATCGCCAAGACGGGCAGTTTGAGTGCGGCCGGCCGCGAGGTGGGAACCAGTCAGCAGGCCGTTTCGGCGCGACTATCTTCTATCGAGTCGCAGATCGGCGTTCGCCTCGTGACTCGCACGACGCGGGGCGCGCAACTGACGGCTGTGGGCGAGGTCGTCGCCGAATGGGCGGATCAGGTACTAGACGTCGCGCTGCGGGTCGACACCGGCCTGGCGTCATTGCGCGCCGAGCATCGCAGCCAGCTCAAGATAGTGGCCAGCCAAACGGTGGCCGAGCAACTGCTGCCACGTTGGCTGGTGTCGTTCCAGGCGGCGGCAGTGCGGCACCGCGCCATCGTTCCGGAGGTCAGCTTCAACGCGACCGATAGTGAGGAAGCGATCGCCGCCGTGCGTGACGGGCAGGCGGAACTCGGTTTCATCGAAACCCGCGGGGCGCTTCACGGGTTGCGCAGCAGGGTTGTCGGGCGCGATGAACTGATCGTCATCGTGCCGCCCGATCACAAGTGGGTTCGTCGATCAGCCCCGATTACCGTGGCAGAGCTTCGCCGAACGCCGTTGGTATCGCGTAAGTCGGGGTGGCGCCTTTTGTTGGGCGCTGACGAATTCGTGGACGGGGACCAGCCGGCGCCCGTGGCTCATCCGCTCGAATTCGCTTCTCCGGCAGCGGTTCGCGCTGCTGTTCTGGCCGGCGCCGGTCCGGCGGTGATGAGCCGGCTGGCCGTCTCTGATGACCTCACTCATGGTCGCTTGCGGGCGATCCCGGTCGCCGATCTGGACTTGAGACGCGATCTGCGCGCGATCTGGCAGGGCGCCCCCACGGGCCCCGCGGGAGCGGCGCGCGACCTGCTCAACCACATCGCCATCACTCGGTGATAGGCCGCCACACCTTCGCCGCCGTGCTCACATGGCGGCATAAACCTCTTACATGGTTGGAATTGGCGCTCGCACCAGTGGAACCGTTGGGAGCGTGGAGCGCGATTGAGTTGTGGCCGGGTTCGAGCCCCGCCCGCCCTACCAGGCGTTCGTGCAGGCGTCCCGCTGGCTCAACTTCTCACCCGAAGTCACTGCGTGGAATCGACCTTGGTCAACACCATCGCCGCTTCGTTGTACGGAAGCAGGCGGTAGAACATCCCTGAAGGCCCCGAAACGATCGCTGCGCCCTCGGCCTTACTCACAAGGCGAGGATTGACCAGCGCGATACCACTGCCGCGCCTGTGCAATACCGCCTGTCCGCCGGCCAAAACGTTCTTCACCCAGTCCGAATGCGGCCCGTACCCGATGAGGACGACGAAGCCGTCGGGGGTGGGAAAGACCAACAGCGGCGTTCGATAACGCTTGCCTGATTTCCGTCCGACATGTTCGAGCGTCCCAAGGTACGGAAGCCACGGCGTGATCGACCGCGCGGCTGGATTGGTGACTCGACGATTGAATTTGGCGACGGCCCTTGGCACCCGCATGGCTCCACATCCTCGGCTAGGGCGAATCATCGATGTGCCAACTCATGCGGTCGCGGGCACCAGGGCGCTGATGTCCTCTCCTTGCAGGAGCTTCATGATCAGGTTCAGGTCGAAATAGTCGGTCCAACGAGTGATTTTCCCATCGTCGTCGACGACGAAGGTTCCCATCACCGGGATGGCCGGCTTGCTTCCGTCCGGAGCCTGGATGTAGTCCAGGCGTTCGGTGAGCACCACGGAACCCTCGCTGGCCAGGTTGACGATCTCGAATGCGTAGGCGTCCGGGAACATGGCGAACTGGGCCGCCATGTTCTCGACGATGGCGTCCGGTCCGACGAAGGCGGGCATTCCCACGTTCTGATAGACGGCCCCCTCGGCGAGCAGTGGACGCAACGCGTCGGCGTCCCGCTGCTCCATCAAGGCGCAGAACTGGCGGACCGTATCGGCTGGTGATGACATGAGTGGAATCCCTTCACGACGATTGGTGAATCGACTGCGCGGGCCTGAAACGACGTGGACCGCCTTCCCAAAGGCTCAGTGCTCGTGGATGATCACCCCGCGAATGTTGCGGCCGGCGAGCATGTCGTCGTAGGCCTCATTGATGTCGTCGAGCTTGTACTCGGTGGTGACGGTTTCGTCGAGCAACAGCTTGCCGCTTCGATAGAGGCTGATGAGTCGAGGGATGTCTGCGCGGGGGTTGGCTTCGCCGTACAGGCTGCCCAGGAGACGCTTTTGGAACAGCGTGAACAACGTCAGCGGCAGCGTCGGCGTCACGTCTGACATCGATGCCAGGGCGGTGGCCACCACGGCACCGCCCTTCCGCACCGCATTAAGAGCGTCATTGATCATCGCGCCCTCGAGCAAACCTGGTGTGAGGATGGCCGAGTCGGCCATGACCCCACGCGTGATCTCACCGACTAGCTGGGTTGCTTCCTCGATCGAGGTGGCAAAGTGCGTGGCGCCGAACTGAAAAGCTTTGTCGCGCTTGGTCGGTTCAATGTCGACCACGACAATCTGCTCCGCCCCCGCCAGGCGCGCGCCTTGGATAGCTCCGCTACCGATCCCGCCGCAGCCCACCACGACGACGACGTCGCCGGGACTGACGTTCGCGGTGTTGACGGCCGAACCCCAACCGGTGGTCACGCCGCAACCGAGAAGACATGCGCGCGACAACGGCACATCGTCGTCGATCTTGACGACGGAGGCTTCCGACAGCACACCCCATTGCGCGAAACTGCCGACGCCCGAAAGGGCTCCGATACCCCGTCCTCTGGCTCGGCGCCGGAAGGTGCCGTCGGCCTGGACCCCCGCCAGGATGATCGCCCCGTAATCACAGAGGTTCTGACGGCCCGTGGCGCACCAGCGGCAGCGGCCGCACGCCGGCAGGAACGACGTGACCACGTGATCTCCCGCCGCCATATCGCGGACTCCCGGACCGACCTCGCGAACGATGCCGGCGCCTTCGTGTCCCCCGATCAACGGGAAGCTCACCCCGAACATATCGCCGGTGCGGATGTGGTGGTCGGAGTGGCACAGACCGGTGGCTTCGAACTCGACGAGTAGCTCGCCTTTCTGTGGCGGATCGAGTTCGATCTCTTCCACCGACCACCGCTCGTTCAGCCCCCACAGAACTGCTCCTTTGGTCTTCATGGCGACTCCTTGACGATATGTATGGCCCGCTCCGGGCAGTTCGCGATTGCGTTGTGCGCCCGGTCTTCCCATCCGGACGGAATGTCTTCCATGGTCACGAAGGCGGTCCCTTCGTCGTCGATGTCGAACAACTCGGGATACGCCGCGTAACAACGGCTGTGGCCTTGGCACGTTTCTGAGTCGACATGAAGTTTCACGTTGTCTAGTCCAATCCGCCTGGGCTGGTCCCGATGACTCCTTTTTCTGTGAGCGCTGCAATCGATGCGGCGTCGAGGCCCAGTAGGTCGCCGAGGATGCTCGCGTTGTGCTGCCCTAAGGTCGGCGCTGCCGACCGATACCACGTCTCAACGCTGCGGTACCTGAAGGGAATCGCCGGCACGTGATGTCGTCCGACGATGGGATGGTCGAGGCTTTCGAAGAAGCCCCGTGCTGCCAGCTGAGGGTGCGTCGAACCGACCCTGGCGTCTGCCAAATCCGCTGCGGGGACGCCGTATTCGATAAGAAATTCTGCGGCAGCCGAGGACTCTCGTTGGCCAGCCCACTGCTCGAGATGCTTGTCGATCACATCATGTGCCTCGGCACGCCCTTCGTGGGTATCCAACGCGGGGTCGTCGGCCCAATCCGGGTTGCCCAGAGCCGACTTGAGTTGGCGCCACTGCTCGTCGGTCGCGACCGAAATGGCCAGCCATCGTTCGGCCCCCCCGCATTGATAGAGCCCTTGTGGGGCGGCGTCACGGCTGCGGTTTCCCAATCGCGATATCAGGTTCCCGTAGGCGGTGAATTCGACAACCTGCTCGGCGGCGGCGTTGAGCGCGGCCTCAACCATTGAGACTTCGATGAGCGACCCGCGCCCCGTTTCATCCCGTTGTCGGAGGCCGGCGAGCATGGCGAACGCGGAGTGCATTCCCGCCAGTGGGTCGCAGGGGCCGCGGGGGATTCGCGGCTGGTCGTACTCGTGACCGGTCACCCACGCCATCCCGGTCATCTGCTCCATCGTTTGCGCGAAACCCACGTTGTTGCGCCACGGTCCGTCGAGCCCGAAGGCAGGCATCCGGACCATCACAATTCTGGGGTTCTGCTCACTCACGGCCTCCCACGTGATGGCGAAATTGTCGAAGACGCGGGGCGAGAAGTTCTCGACCAGAATGTCCGAGCATCTGACGAGTCCAAACAACAGTTCTCGCCCGTCGGGAGAGGACAGGTCGAGGGTGAGCCCCCGCTTATTGGCGTTGGTCGCCAGGTACATCCCCGACCGCTCCCACCATTGAGATTGGGCGGCGAACGCTGCGGCCGCCATCCGTGCGCCGTCAGGGCGCTGCGTCGACTCGAGGTGAATGACCTCGGCGCCCAGCGCAGCGAGAATGTGAGTGGAGGAGGGGCCCGCCCACCACGCTGTCGCGTCGAGAATTCGTAGGCCCTCCAAAGGAAGTCGCGGTGCACGGTCGCTGGCGGCCGCAATCCTGCTGTGGGCGGGCACTTCTCTCATTTCGCCGAGCGGGGGAGCGCCGGCGGTGGGGGCGGGTCGTCGGCCATTGATCCGGTAGGGCGACAACGGGTGGGTGAAGCTGCCGTCGGCATACGTGCCCCACACGGCGCGCGCCGCGAACTGAGGGTGGTCCAACACGGTCTGCCCATTGTTGACCGGTGAGACGGGGATCCGCAGATCGGAGGCCAACGCGACGATCTCGTCTGTGGAACGTTGCGTCGTCCATTCCCGCACAATTCGATTCCACTCCTCCCGCCGTTCCCACCGCGTCGTGGCGAGGGCCCACGCCGGATCATCGTCGAGCAGATCGAGTCGGTCGATCATCGCCAGGAACGACTCGAATTGTTGGCGGGTATTGGTGTTGAAGCCCACCCATCCGTCCGCGGTCGGTTCGATGGAAGGGATTTCAACTTGTCGGGCCGGCACGGTCAAAGGGGGACGACCGGCCAACTCGTGGTAGACGTCAGCGAATCCGCTGGCACTGAGGTGGCAAGCCTCCAGCAACGAGCAGTCAACGATTTCACCCGGGCCGCCGAGTTGAACCCGCCGCAATGCGCCCAGCGCCCCGACGGCCGCGTAGCTGGCCATGACCCATTCGAAGACCCGACCACCGGCTTGAATGGGCGGCTGGTCCGGACGGCCTCGCAGCGCCAGGGTTCCGCTCTCGGCTTGGATCGTGAACTCCGTCGAGGGTCTGTCCCGGTACGGTCCGGTCAATCCATACGGAGTCAATGCCACGATCACCAGGTGTGGCGCGCGCCGCAGAAGGGGCTCGCGGTCGAGTGCTCCGGGGCCGAGAGAATCGACGAGCACATCGGCGGAAACGATCAGAGGCTCCAGGTCGGCCAGCGACGTGCCAACGACTGAACGCTTGCCCGCGTTAAGGAAGTTGAACAGCGCGCCGGCATCGTGCCGATCGCCAAATATCCTGCGGCGAAATGGATCCCCATCCGGATCCTCTATCTTGATGACCTCCGCTCCCAGGTCCGCGAACAACTTGGTGCAGTACGGACCGGTGATTTCCGTCGCCCACTCGACGACACGAACCCCCCGCAGAGTGTTCATTGCGGCCCGACTTTCCGCTTCACGACCTTCGGCAGAGCAAGGTGCTCTGTATCGGCATGGCTGCGGCCGATTGGAACGACGCTAGCGACGGGAAAGCTGACGTGTCAAGTGTGACTCGATAACTGTGGCCGTAGTTGAGTCGTCGGGGCTTTCAGTCGGCCGCACGCACCTTGGGGGACCGTTGGACCCGCCCGCTGCGCTTGGCGGGAGGCTTCGTAGTCGACGTGCTTACCCCTTTGGCGAGGATTTGCGAACCCAGTTCGATCTGCGCGCGAATGTCTGACTCGGCGGTGCCGAACCAGCGTGGTCCCAGGCTCGTTGTAAAGATGATGAAATTGGCCAGCAGCTCAGCGAATAGGTCGGCGTCGACGTCGGCCCGGATCTGCCCCCCGGCCTGGTAGTGGCGAACGCCTTCGGCAATCACGGCCGTACGGCGTGCGTGATTGGGTTGCAGCACCCGCAGCGAGAAGTCGGGATCCGACAACGCCCGACCGGAGATGTCCCAGCCGGGAACGCCGCTGTCCCGGTCATCGATCCTTAATCTCGCAAGGAAAAGCTGCTCGATATAGTCCTCGAAGCGCGCAGGCAGGTCCGCCACGACTTGCTCTTCGGCCTCACTGACCAGGTCCGCGATCTGTCGAGAAACGACTTGCTCGAAGATGCCTCGCTTGTCCCCGAAGTAGTGGAACAGCATCGCCTCCGAGCAGTCCGCGCGACGGGCGATCTCCTTTGTCGCCGCGGCCGAGTATCCGGCTTCGGCAAACACCTCAGCGGCCGCTTCAAGGAGGGCTCGCTGTTTGCCGTCCTTGTCGCGAACTCTCCGCCGCGCGCCTGTGGTCATCACAGACACTTTAGCGAGCACCCGTCGGCTGAGGGGAAGCCTGCACGCGTGCCGTCCGTTCGCGCGCACTGCGCGGGCGCGTCGATCCAAGTGCTTTCAAGTAGTTATCGAGTGTCACTTGACTCTGCGCAGTCGACGATTTACTGTTCTGCCAAAGCAAATTTCGGCGTGTGCGAGAAATCCGAGGGCCGGCGTCGATGGATATCGACTCGCCCGACGGCTGCGCCGCGCCGAAGTCACCATGCCCGCGCCCGGGGGCGGAAAGGACTACGCATGGTGAGCAAGACGCCGGAGGAACACGCCCGGAACCTCGACCTTCGTCACGAGGACTTCAACGACCAAGACTTCCTCTACGAGGTCTACTCGGTGATGCGGGAGAACGGACCGTTCAGTCACCAGGACGTGCCATTTCTGGGCCCCACGCCGGGGGGCGCGTGGATCGCCACCCGCTACGACGACTGCTACGAGATCTTGCGGGACTGGCGCAGCTTCTCCAGCAAGCCCCTGGGACTCGAGGGCAACCCGATGTCGTTCGGCGACATCGTGATCACCTTGGATCCTCCAAGGCAGCAACAGCTTCGCAAGGTTCTCAATCCGTATTTCTCTCCGGGCCGGATGAAGGAGCTGGAACCCCAGGTGCGCGCGGTCACCGATGGGTTGATCGACAATTTCATCGAATTGGGCAGTGGCGATCTCGCAGACGTTGCATGGCAGCAACCTGGGATCGTGTTCTTCCGGTACGTACTCGGCATGCCCGTTGAGGACGTGCCGCTCTACATCGAGACAGCCGACGTCGCGATCAATGGTGAGAGCGAAGAGATCCGGAACGGTTCGATGACGAATCTATACCTCCGCGTACGCGAGGAGATCGACAAGCGTCGTGGTGAACCGGCGCGTGACGACCTGATCGACGTCCTACTCGCCGCCAAGATCGACGGCGAAAAATTGAGCTTCGACGACGTCGTCGCGAATGTGATGCTGCTGGTGCAGGCCGGGCTCGAAACCACCTCTAGTGCAATGTCGTTCGCCTTCTTCTACCTGGGCACCCATGCTGCAGAGCGCGACCGGCTGGTGCGCGACGGCGGGCTGATGCCCACGGCAATAGAGGAATTCATCCGGTTCGCGGGTTCGGTTCACGGACTTCATCGTTCCGTCGCCGAGGAGGTCCAACTAAGCGGCCACACATTCTGCCCCGGTGAGACGGTCGTCGTGAACTATGCGGCCGCCAACCGCGACGCGCGCGAGTTCGACGAGCCGAACAAGTGCATTCTCGACCGGCAGACAAACCGCCACCTCGGGTTCGGAGCCGGCGTCCATCGCTGTCTGGGCTCCAATCTCGCCCGGCTCGAGTTCCGGGTGGGTGTCGAACAGACCCTGAATCGGATACCCGACTACCTCATCCCCGCTGGGGCAAAAGTTGATTTTCACGGGAACTCGGTCACCCGGGGCTACCGCGCCCTGCCCGTCGTCTTCACGCCGGGTGCCCGCATCGGCCGGTAAGAGGCGGCAGGCGGACGACGAGATCGCCTCGCAGTCAACGTAATAGCGAAATCAGGGAGGAAGCCGTGGACAAGCAAGATCTTCAGTGGATGATCTCCGTCGACGACCACATCATCGAGCCCCCGAACCTATGGGTCGACCGCGCATCGGCCGCCGACCGCGATCGGGTACCACACGTCGAGCGCATCGACGGCGTCGATACGTGGGTGTACGAGCAAGCGCGCGCGTCGGTGCTGGGCATCTTGGTCGCGGCTCACCAAAGGCCGGCCGAGTATTCCCCGCTGCCGGTGAATTACGACGATATGCCCCGTGCATACTTCGACCCGGTGGCCCGCATCCCCGACATGGACGAGGATCATGTGATTGCGGGACTGAACTTTCCGTTCTTCCCCCGGTTCTGTGGTCAGATGTTCGCCCACCTCGGTGACCGCGATCTGGGCCTCAAGTGCGTGCGGGCGTACAACGACTTCGTCATCGACGAGTGGTGCGCGGCGGCACCCGGTCGCTACATCCCCATGGTCATCGTTCCGTTGTGGGATACCCGTTTGGCCGTCGAGGAGACGTTACGGTGCGCGGGCAAGGGTGCCAAAGCCATTGCCTTTTCGGAGAACCTGCACCCGTTGGGATTTCCGTCCATCCACTCGGGGGCATGGGACGACTTCTTCGCCGCGGTGAACGAGACGAAGATGCCGCTGTGCACGCACATCGGCTCGTCGTCGGTTAGTCCCACCACGTCGCCTGACGCGCCTTTCGGCGTTCAGGCGGTCAACATCAACCTCAATCTCGCGAACTCAACGACGGATTGGTTGTTCTCGGGGAAGCTGCAGAAGTACCCCGACCTGAAGATCGTGCTGGCCGAGGGCGGCATCGGCTGGATTCCGTACCTCATCGAGCGTGCCGAACATGTCGCCGCCGATTACCAGTACCTGCGCGCCAACAACTGGGCGGTTGATCCGGCTACGATGCGCTTGACCCCGGTGCCCACCGACCCCGAGATTTTTCCGGAGTCACCGCGCCAGCTCTTCCGCGACCACATGTACGGCTGCTTCATCGAGGACGACTTCGGGGCGGCTAACCTCGACTCCATCGGCGTCGACAACGTGATGATCGAAACGGATTACCCGCACACCGACAGCCTCTGGCCCAACTCCCTTCAGGCCGCTCACAAGGCACTCGACGGCCGGTCCGACCTCGACAAGTACAAGGTGCTGCAGGGTAATGCTCGCCGGGTCTTCGACTTTGAGCCCGCCCCCTATCCGACCCTTACGTAGTCAACGGCTGACGGATCTGTTTGATGCGGGAGTACCAGAGCTTCATCGACGGTAAGTGGTTGAGCGACAACGCCGTCGGCACCATCGATGTTATCGATCCGTCCAATGAAGAGTTGATCGGCCGAGTCGTCGATGGTGGGCCAAAGCAGGCGGCCATGGCGATCGAGGCCGCCCGGCGCGCTTTCGACGAAGGGCCGTGGCCGTGGATGTCCGTCCGGGAGCGGGCGAAGATCATCAAGCGGTTCGCTGAGATCCTCGACGAGCGCAAGGCCGAACTTCGAGAGCTGATCGTCGCAGAGATCGGATCCACCGGGTTCATCACCGACCTGATCCAGGTCGGGGGTGCCATCGAGGCGGCCCACTACTACGGCGAGTTCGTCGAGCATGATGTGACGTGGGTGGAAACACCGGGCGGGCCGGTGGTCTCGCCAACCGGCCTGGGCGGCGTGACGGTGGTCCGCGAACCCGTCGGGGTGGTCGGAGTCATCACGCCGTTCAACTTCCCCTTCTCGATCAACATTCAGAAGTGCCTGTCCGCCTTGGCCGTCGGCTGCACCGTGGTGCTAAAGCCTCACCCGTGGACTCCGATGAATGCCTTGGAGCTGGCCAAGATCGGCGAGGAAGCCGGCCTTCCGCCCGGCGTATTCAACGTCGTTGTCGGCGGTGCCGACGTGGGGGAGGAGCTGTGTACGCACCGGGGCGTCGACATGATCGGGTTCACCGGGTCGACGGCGACCGGTCGACGCATCCGAGAACTATCGGCGGCAACCATGAAACGCGCACAGCTGGAACTAGGCGGCAAGAGCGCGCACATCGTCCTCGGCGATGTCACCGAAAGTGACGTTGCGGGAATAGGATTCGGACAGGTGCTGATGCATGCCGGACAGGCATGCACCGTCACGTCGCGACTTCTGTTGCCCGAGCACCTGATCGAAGCCTATGTCGAGGGCCTCAAAGCCATGGCCCCGATGATCACGGTCGGGGACCCGCGCGATCCCACCACTGTTGTTGGTCCGCTGATCAGGGATCAGCAGCGTCGGCGAGTTGAATCCTTCGTCCAGGCGGGCCTACAGGACGGCGCGCGGCTGGTGGTCGGCGGCAAACGTCCCGAACACCTTCAACGCGGCTTCTACTACGAACCGACGGCATTCGTCGACTGCCGCAGCGACATGCGCTTATGCCAGGAAGAGGTGTTCGGGCCTGTGCTGGCGGTGATGACCTACAGCTCCGAAGACGAAGCCATCCGCATCGCCAACGACTCCATCTACGGTCTGGCGGGTCTGGTAATGACCCGCAATTCCGCAAGGGGATTCAACGTCGCCAGGCAGATCAGAACCGGCACCATCATGGTGCAGACCGTCGCACCCGGTGTCGATCTAGGAACCAATCCGGGGGGCGGGCAGGGCCCCGGCTGGTCTCTGCCGGCGCGCGGGATGTTCAACGGCGGGGGACCGTTCGGCGGCTTCAAACAAAGTGGACTCGGCCGAGAGCAGGGGCGCTGGGGCTTCGAGGAATACACCGAGCTCAAATCGATCACCATGATGTAGCGGGGAAAGGTCGCGTGATGGAACTTCTCAAGGATGTACGAGTCCTCGAAGTGTCCCTCTTCTCCGCGGATGCATTGGGCGGGCATCTGGCTGACCTCGGCGCAGAGGTGATCAAGGTGGAGCCACCTGGCGGCGGTGGTTTCCGCGGTTCGGCGGTTTCCGGCGGCGAGCTGCAGGACTCGCACTGGAACCGGGGAAAGAAGAGTGTGGCAATAAACCTGAAAACGCCTGAGGGTCAAGAGGCGTTTCGCCGCCTGGCCGCGACCTCGGCGGTGGTGATCGACGGACTACGGTACGGAACCGCGCACCGGCTCGGCTTCGGCTACGACGACATCGTCGCAGTCAACCCGACGGTTGTCTATTGCGTGCTCAATGGCATGGGCAGCTATGGGCCCTACACCCGATTGGCCACCCACGGGTTGTCATTCGACTGTTTCGCCGGCTTGAGCCCGCCGATCATCGACGCGGACGGAACGCCACGCCTTTCGGGGGCGGCCACAGGGACGACAGGTGTTCTGGCGGGACCGCTGTACGCAGCGATGGGCGTACTTGCCGCGTTGCACGCCGCCGGGCGCGACGGCAAGCCGCAGTACATCGAAGTAGCGCAGGTCGATGCGGCGATCAACTGGAACTTTCAACACCTCACAGCGCTGGCGAACGGTCAACCGGCCTACGGTGAGGGAATCCGCGCTTCGCTTCGCTACCAGTACTACGAAACGAGCGACGGCAACTACGTGGTGTTCAACGCGCTGGAAGACAAGTTCTGGCTGAGATTCTGCGAGTCACTCGACCGGATGGATCTCTACGAACCGGGACGCCAGAAGCCGGGGAAGGATCCCGAGGCAGAGGCCCGGCTGCGCAAGGAGTTGACAGCGATATTCAAGGAACGCACCCGCAGGGAATGGACCGACTTCTTCATCGCGACCGACATCGCAGGGGCCCCAGCATTTTTGGGAGCAGACCTGTTCGACGACGACCACGCGAAGGCTCGCCGACTCGCCTATGAGCAGGCCCGGCCGGACGGGACATCCCAGCGAATGATTGGAACCTGCATCAAGACCAAACCCGACGATGGGTTTGCACCGCCGGCAGCGCCGCGCGTCGGGCAGCACACGGAAGAGTTACTCGGCGCCCTGGCGGGCTACGACGCGGCCGGAATGGAGCGCCTTCGTTCGTCGGGCGCAATCTGAAACGCTCGCTCACGCCCGCAATCTCCTGGTGAGCCGACCACACGCGCAATGCGCGCTATGGTCTGCTGGTGGCGATATCCACTTCGACGAAGGCAGCGGTCGGGGCAGCGCTTGCGATAACGGCTTGCGCAACGGCGCCGCTCGGCGCCGCCGACCCGACACCCCAGCAGTCCCCGTTCCCGACGGGCAAAGCCGGCAGCACCATCCACGTCACGGAATACAGCACCGCAACCGCCGACGTCACGCTCAACAACGCGAACTGGGTGTCGTCGGGTTGCACCGCAAGCGGCGGGGGCTGCACCGTCATCGAGCTCACCGTCGTCGGCAAGTCCGACACACCATTCACCTACAGCGAGACCTACGTAACCGCCGCGTCTTCGCCGTGGCGGCAAGACCCGTACCGGGACGTCGAAGCCGGCTCGTCCACGGTCGACTACCAGAAGATCAACAAGACGCCGCCCCTGCGCGCAGGGAGCGTCAGCAACGGCCAGACCGCCCACGGTTACATCGCCTACGGCGGCAACGTCAACCAGGGCGACGTCTACATCGAGTTCAATGACCCCAACGCCCCGGCGGCGCCCAGCCCGCTAGCGGGCTGGAAAATTCACACCTAAAGCGCTGTTTCAGGTAGCTGGTCGGCGACTGTTGCTGAGACGTCTCGCTGAGTTTCCCATTTTCGGTACCCCATGGAATGGTGCCGTAGCGGAAGGGGACGAAAGTACCGCAAAACAATCTTGACAAGACGATCACGCGCGTACGCTGAGGAGCGCCTCGGGCACAGTCTCGACAGAGCGGAGTACGTCATGTCTGGTCTCGGCAAAATTTTCATCGCCCTCGTCATCGCGCTCACCCCCCTGGCCGCTTCGGGATGCGCCACCAGCTGCACGCCCGGCGCGCCCAGCTGCTTCATAATCTAGCCGGCCCGGCTGCCCAATCCGCCTCCCCGTGCAGGGGTGGTCAGCCAACATCGCGCCCGGCTCAAGGAAATTTCTCAAAGTGGAACCCCTTCCGCCGGAACGGATTACGCCAGTAGCGACGCCAGATCGCTGCGGGGCACCATGACTTGGTGCGGCCCGGCGTTGTCGTGCACCACCTGGTCTTGGCCGAAGAAGAAGATCACCGCGTCGTTCGTGATCGCGAAGTTCTGATAGGTCTCCTGGTCGAGTTCGGCATCCGGCGCATCCAACTCCCGCCGGACGATCGGGTCGAGCACCTCGAGCGGTTTCGCGCCGGGCTTGAACAACGTGTCGAAGGTGATCGGGGCGCGCTTGGCGAGATCGAAGTTGAACGCCCGGAACGTGGTGTTCGGGTGGCCTTCGTGGGCCAAGCCGGTGTCGTTGTCGATCTTGAGCACCAGGCTCTGGGTGCCGGAGTCCGGCGCCCCCGAACGAAACGTCTTCGCGGTGACGGCGTACAGGTATGGCCGGCCGCGCTTCTGTCCGGGCCCCACCTCGGTGACCCAGTCGATGAAGTCGTCGCGGTTGCGTTTGAGGAATGCGGCCACCGAAGCCATCTCCGGGTAGTCGATGGGAAAGCTCATCTCGATCGTGTAGGTGGGGGTGGCACTCCGCACGTGGCAGATCCCGTCGGGACCAACCGTCCCGCCGAGATCGGTGCACGCGGTCCGCCCCTGCGGCGCAACCGATGTCGTGGACGTCGTGGTCTGTTGAACGACGCGCGGCGCGCCGCACCCGGCCGCGCCGACAATCACCACCGCGGCCGCAACCCCGGCCAGCACGCCCCTCATGGTGACCATCATCGGGCCGGCAGCTTGAGGATGCGGAAGTGGGAGCTGTCGTTGAGGTACACGTTGCCTGCGCTGTCGACCGCCACACTGCCGGGGTTCTTGAGGTTGTGAAACGGTAGCACCGTCTGGCTGCTCGCGCCTCTATTCAACTTCACCACCCGGTTAGCGCCGAAGTCGGCGACGTAGACGTTTCCGCTCCTGTCCACGGCCACATCGCCGGGCAGCTTGAGGTCGGTGAACGGCAGCACGTTCGGGTTGTCGGCGCCGGGTTCCAGCCGCACCACCCGCTTACCGTCGGAATCAACGATGTAGACGTTGCCGCCCATGTCCACCGCCACGCCGCCGGGGTGAATGCCATTGAGCGGCAAGGCGGTCGGGCTCGTCGACCCCGGCGGCAGCCTCAGTACCTGCTTGATGCCCGAGTCGCTGACGTAGACGGTGCCCGCGGCGTCCACCGCGATGCCCGCGATCGCGTCGAGACCGGTGAACGGCAGGGCGGTGGGCGTCGCGTTGCCGGGCGTCAGCTTCAGCACTCGCTTGTGGTGACCGTCGGTGACGTACAGGTTGCCCGCGGTGTCCACCGCCGCGTCCAGGGCCTGACCGAGATCCTGGAACGGCAGGGGTGCTGCGTGATTGGTGCCCGCGGGAATCTCCCAAACCTGCCCGTAGTGCAAGTCGAGCACGTACACGTTGTCCGCGGCGTCCACCGTCACGCCGGCGAGGTGGTTGATCAACTTGCCGAACGGCAGCTCCACTTGCGGCCCATACGTCACCGAATGAGCGGCGTTGCCAGCCGCGGGCACCCCGGGGATCGTTGTGGAGCATCCCCCGGATACCAGTGCGACCGTGGCGATCCCGACCGCGAGAGCGATCACCGCGCTGCATCTCTGGGCAACTTTCGTCATGCCAGTCGCCCTCACCGCTGGCCCGGGTAGGGCAGTGCGCTGATGACGCCCCCGCCGTTGACCGTCGGCCCGAGCAGCACGGTTGAGGTCCCGGCCGCGGGGTTGTAGTCGATCAGCGACTGGCCGCTACCGCATCCAGCCCTGGCCTGCAGGTTGATGTCACCATCGTGGACTCCGACCACGACGACGCTGCCGCTCTTGACGGCGGGCACCGAGACCGGTGCCGTCGTGCCGTCGCCGTTGAGCTTGGCGAGATACACCACGCCGCACGCCCCCGCCGCCTGCACGAAGGTCCCCGCCGGCAGTTGCCAGGCGTTCAGGTCGCCGTAGTCGGGGCCCTTGCCGTTGGTGGGCGCGGTGAGCGCGGTCGGGGTGCCGCCGTCGATGGGCACCAGCCATAGCCGCGACGCGGTGCCGTCGCAGCGGGCGAGCGCGACCGTCGAGTCCGCGTCCCACCACCGCAGCGGCGTGCAGTCCTTCTGCCCGGCGATCGGCAGGGCCTTACCGGCCACCCCGTCGTTGCCCATCAGGGCTACCCCGGAGGCCGTCCCCACCACCAGCTGGGTGCCGTCCGGTGTGGACAGATACCCCTCGAAGTCCTGCCCGATCGGGTACGTCAGCTGGTGGTTACCGGCGAGGTCGACTCGTTCGAGCGAGCGGGTCTTCGACGCCCGGTAGAGCAGCAGCGCCTTGCCGTCGGGACGCGTGTAGCGAATGGAGGGCTGGGTGCCGTCGACGATGAACGACGTCTTGGTGCCGCTACGCAAGTCGACCTCGGTCAGAACGGTCCCGTCTTTCCCGACGGTGGAGAACAGCGCCCGGGTCCCGTCGCCCGACCAATCGACCAGTCTGGCGCTCGGACCGTCGCCCGGTGGCGGGAAGGTGGTGATCGGGTAGCGGCCACCCGCCGGGTCGACCAGGTACAGAGTCGTGGCGGCCGTCTGCCAGGACGGGGCGCCGGGGGGCGGGGACGGGGGCGTCGCCGAAGTCAACGCCCGCCACCGCCGTCGCCGGAGTCCTCACGCGACCAACATACTGGTGGATGTGTTGACCGGAGCCGACGT
>NZ_LZHV01000040.1 GCF_001667275.1 Mycobacterium sp. ACS4054 | reverse complement strand
GGTTCGGTGGCCTGCCAGGAGTTCATCACCCAGTTGGGTCGCAACTTCCAGGTGATCTACGAGCAGGCCAACGCCCACGGGCAGAAGGTGCAGAGCGCCGGCAGCAACATGGCCAGCACCGACAGCGCCGTTGGGTCCAGCTGGGCCTGATCCGCGTCCTCACTCGAAGGGCCCGCACACCACGGTGTGCGGGCCCTTTGGCGTTGAACCAATAGGTCTGCCCCGCAATATCTTTGGGTCGGCTAATCGACTGATTCGACGGGGAAGCGAAGTGCCTCCGCTACGACCCCGCCCGGCCCTCACATTTGAGAACTCTATGAAGTCCGTGACAGTCACATGTGTGGTTGCCAGAATGTAGGGACATGACCGCAATGTCGGGATACGCGGGGGGTCAGCGCCCTCGCCAGGCCATCCTCGGGCAGCTGCCCCGGATCTACCGCGCCGACGGCTCACCGATCAGGGTTCTGCTGGTCGATGACGAGCCGGCGCTGACCAACCTGGTGAAGATGGCGCTGCACTACGAGGGCTGGGTCGTCGACATCGCCCACAACGGGCGCGAGGCCATGGCCAAGTTCGACAAGACCAGCCCCGATGTCCTGGTGCTCGACATCATGCTTCCCGACGTCGACGGGTTGCGGATTCTGGAGCGCGTCCGCCAATCCGATCCCTACACCCCGACGCTCTTTCTGACCGCGCGGGACTCGGTCATGGACCGCGTCACCGGCCTGACCGCGGGCGCGGACGACTACATGACCAAGCCGTTCAGCCTCGAAGAGCTTGTCGCCCGGCTGCGCGGGTTGTTGCGCCGTTCCGGTCAGCAGACTCCGCCGGCCGCCGAAACCCTCAACGTCGGCGACCTGCGCCTCGACACCGCCAGCCGTGACGTCACCCGCGACGGCACCCAGATATCGCTTTCCTCAACCGAATTCGAGCTGCTGCGCTTCTTGATGCGCAATCCCCGGCGCGCGCTGAGCCGCAGCGAGATCCTCGACCGCGTCTGGAACTACGACTTCGCCGGGCGCACCAGCATCGTGGATCTCTACATCTCCTATCTGAGGAAGAAGATCGACTCCGGCCGGAAACCGATGATTCACACCGTGCGCGGTGTCGGGTACATGCTGCGGCCACCGGAATGACCCGGCGCCGGGACGCCTTGTCCGGCGATCTTCCGGGGTGGCTACCCCGCTCGCTACGCCGCCAGTTGTTGTTGGGCGTCCTGGCCGTGGTCAGCGTGGTGCTGATGACGGTGGGAATCGTCTCCGTGTTGAGCCTGCGCGGTTACGTCACGTCGATGAGCGACGCGGACGTTGCCGGATCGTTGGACGCGTTGGGCCACTCGTACACCAAATACCGTGACAGTCAACGCAATCCTGGTGACGGCGCCAAGCCACTGGACCAGGCGATGCTGCAGTTCACCGATCAAACGCCGGGAAATCTGATCGTGGTGCTGCACAACGGCACCGTCATCGGCTCGGCGGTCTTCTCCGAAGCCGAGGCGCGACCGGCGCCCGCCGACGTCGTGCGCGCCATCGAAGCGCAGTCGTGGACCGACGGGCCGCCACGGACCGAAAACCTTGGCAGCCTGGGGTTCTACCGGCTCGACAGCCGCGTCGATGGGCCCGACGTGCTGGTTGCCGGGGTGTCGCTGAACCTCGCCGACCAAATCATCGCGCGCAAGCAGCTCACCACCACCCTGCTCATCGCGGCGGCGCTGGCGGTCACCGCGGGGCTCACCGTTTGGGTCGTCGGCTACACGCTTCGCCCGTTGCGCCGGCTGGCCGCCACCGCGGCCGAAGTCGCCGCCATGCCACTCGCCGACGACGACCACCGGATCAGCGTCCGGGTGCGGCCCCGCGACACCAACCAGCAGAACGAGGTCGGCATCGTCGGCCACACCCTGAACCGGTTGCTGGACAACGTCGATAGCGCGCTGGCGCAGCGCGCCGAATCCGACCTGCGAATGCGGCAATTCATCACCGACGCCAGCCACGAACTGCGGACGCCGCTGGCCGCGATTCAGGGATACGCCGAACTTACCCGGCAGGACAGCTCGGCGTTGCCGCCGACCACCGAGTACGCGCTGGCCCGCATCGAGTCCGAAGCGCGGCGGATGACACTACTGGTCGACGAGCTGTTGCTGCTGTCCCGCCTGGGCGAAGGGCAAGACCTGCAGAGCGAGGACGTCGACCTCGCCGAGCTCGTCGTCAACGCCGTCAACGACGCGGCGGTCGCCGCGCCGACGCATCATTGGGTGAAGGACCTGCCCGACGAACCGGTGTGGGTCCGCGGGGATCACGCACGGCTGCACCAGCTGGTGAGCAACCTGCTCAACAACGCCCGGGTGCACAACCCGCCCGGGGTCACGGTCACGACCGGGATCACCTGCCACCGCGACGGGCCCGACGCGCCGTGCGTCGAACTGACCGTCACCGACGACGGACCGGGCATCGACCCCGAGCTTCTCCCCCGCTTGTTCGAACGGTTCGCCCGGGCGGACAACTCGCGGCTCAACGGCACGGGCACCGGGCTCGGCCTGGCCATCGTCAGTTCCATCGTCAAGGCCCACCACGGCTCCGTCACCGCCGAATCCACCGAGGGCAGAACGGTTTTCCGGGTCCGGATCCCGATGATCGAGGACCCGGGCGCCCCTAGGGTGTGAGGTTCATCCTCGCGTGCCCGAGGCAGGCCGCTTCCCGTGGTTGGCCTTCTTCTTCCTTCGCGCGCGCTTCTTGTCGGCTCGCTTGGACATCGCTTCGTCTCGTTTCGATCAGCTCAGGGCAGAATCGACGAGGTGAGCGCTGAGCTTTGTCAGCCGGTCGCGAGCGCGCGGGTTATCAACCAGCGCCGCAGCCTTCGCGAGCCTCAGACCTTCGTAAAAGCCACCATTGGTCACGTCATAGTCATGCGATCCAAGGGTGGTCAACATCGGAGCGGCCTCCTCGGCCCGCCGGCCGACGCGGCCGTAGATGGGTAGCAGCCGAGTGTCGAAAACTCCAGGATCAAGGCTCAACGCGCTGACCGAACCCTCGCTGGCCTCGGCCAGAGTCTTGGTATACATCGTCAGCGCCAGCTTGGATTGCGCATAGGCCGCCAGCGGCCAATACTGCTCGCCGGCAAGGTTAGTCCACTTGATGGTCCCGCCGCGGTGCATCACCGAAGAGACGTTGAGGACTCGTCCGCCAGCCGCGACGAGCCGGGGCATCAATTTGGTGGTCAGTAGGTAGGGCGCAAGATAGTTGACCTGAAAGGTCAGCTCTGTGCCGTCTTGGGTGTAGGTGCGCCGCTCCGCGGCGGCGACCGCGGCATTGTTGACCAGCAGATCCAGGGCCGGCAGGGTCGCCGCGAGCGTGTCACCCAACTCGGCAACCTCTTTGAGGCGCGTGAAGTCGGCAACGACCAGCAACAGACGGAGCGGTTCCGCCCCGTCTTTCACCAAACGGGTCATCGCCTCTTCACCGCTGTCGCGGTCCGGGGCGTGCAGGTAGACGGTCGCGCCCTCATCGACGAATCGGCGGGCGGTTGCGAACCCGATGCCGTCTGTGGCACCTGTGACGAGAATTGCGGGAGACGTCGAATTGTTCATGCAAATAACAGCTTTCAGATATGCGGGACCGATTGCGGCCACCACACGATGGACTGAGCGGACGAATGACCGAGCGATCTGAGCCGCCGGGTGCCGAAAGGCAAGGTTCAGAAGATGATTCAACTACGCGACGGCGGCTCGTCGTCCCAACCCGAACCGTAGCGCTCCAGCACCGAAGGCACTGCGAGGGCGACGACAGTGGTTCGGGCCATGCGGCCCATGGCAGCACACGGTGATACTTGTCGGCAATGAGGCTTACAACTTCCTCACGTGCGGGCGGCTTTCCTTGATGAAGTTCTTACGCCCGCATACGCCTCGTAGCAATGTCTCGCTACATCGACCGCGGGCCCAACGGCGATCAATATTTCGTCAACGAAGGCGGCCGTCGCGTAGCGATTGCGTAACCGATCGCATATCGCCGCCCTGTCCGCCGTATCTTCCATGGAGCGTTGGGTCGGATTGAAGGAGCAGCCCCATCACCAATCCTTCTCAGTGGGTATCGACGGCCTGGCTCCAGGTCGCGGCCGTTGCCGTCTTCGTAGTGGCCCTGCACATGCCGCTCGGCAATTACATGGCCGGCGTCTATGCCGATACGCGCCATTGGCGATTTGAGAAGGTGGTCTACCGGCTGATCGGGGCCGGGCCTGACGAACGGCAGCGGTGGACGAAATACGGCACGTCGATGCTGGCATTCTCCGCTGTCAGCGTCCTCTTTCTTTACGGGCTGTTGCTCGTGCAAACGCGCCTGCCGGCGCCATGGGGGCACCGCGGCATGACGCCGGCGCTCGCTTTCAACACCTCAATTTCGTTCGTCACCAATACCAGCTGGCAGAACTATCCCGGTGAAAACACACTGGGGCACGTTGGGTTGCTGGCCGGGCTAGGTGTTCAGGCATTCGCCAGCTGCGCGGTCGGAATGTGCGTCGCTGTGGCGTTGATCCGAGGGCTTGCGCAGTACAACAGCGAGCAGATCGGAAACTTCTGGGTCGACCTGGTGCGAACGGTAGTACGCATCCTTATTCCGCTATCGATCGTCGTCACACTGATCTTGCTCGCGCTCGGGGTGGTCAACAATGTGCATGCAGCACAAGACATCACGACCATAGCCGGCGGACGCCAGACCATTCTGGGCGGCCCGATAGCAACGTGGGAATCGATCAAACTGATGTCCGGTGACGGCGGCGGCGCATTCAATGTAAACAGCGCCCACCCCTTCGAGAACCCGACGCCACTGACCAACATCGTTGAAACTGTCGCGATGCTGCTAATTCCCATCGCATTCATCCGGGCCTTCGGGGTGATGATCGGCGACAAGAAACAGGGTTGGGCGCTATTTGCCGCAGCGGCAATCTTGTTCGGCGTCGGCGGCGCCGCGCTCACCGCGTCGGATCTCGTGGCGAACGGCACGGTTATCCACGCTGTCGGACTGCCGACCGAAGGCATCGAGACCCGCTTCGGTGTGCCCGGCAGCGCCATCTTCGGTCAGGCCGCGACCGCTACTGCCGACGGCGCCGCAAACTCCTCCTACGACAGCTATACCAGTGCCGGCGGAGCAGTACTGATGCTGAACATGATGCTTGGCGAAGTCGCGCCCGGTGGTGCGGGCAGCGGGCTGTACGGCTTGCTGATGATGACCCTGCTCGCGGTCTTTCTCGGCGGGCTGATGATCGGGCGGACGCCTGAGTACCTCAAGCAGCGGCTCCATCCCCGCCACATGAAGCTCATCAGCATCTACATTTTGACCCTCCCGGTGGCGGTCCTCATCGGGACGGCAGTGGCCATTGCGCTTCCGGGTGAACGCGCCTCCATGCTCAACACAGGCCCTCACGGGCTCTCCGAGGTGCTTTACGCGTTCACCAGTGCCGCGGCCAACAACGGCAGTGCCTTCGCCGGATTCTCCGGCAACACCACGTGGTACAACGTTGCGCTCGCCCTCGCGATGGTGGTGGGGCGATTCCTGCCGATCATCGCCGTGCTCGCTATCGCAGGAACCTTCGCAACCCAGCGGCCCGGCGTCATCACCGCCGGAACGCTGCGCACGCACAGTCCGACGTTCGTCTTCCTCATCGCGGGTGTGACTCTGCTCGTTGTCGGCCTGGAGTACCTGCCCGCCCTGGCACTGGGCCCGGCGGCCGACGCACTGTCCGCGTCCTTGCCGCCCGAGTAGTACACGGTTAGCGAGGTCGCCGCCGCGGGCGGTTCTTCGGGCAGCGTGTCAGCGCATCAGATGTCCGCGATCGCCGCCGCGCTGTCATAGGCTTCCCACCAGATGGCTTCATGCTCGACCGGTGAGATGGCCCGAGTCATCAACATGCGATCGGCATTGATGAGCATTTCGACCAGCGTTCGCCATTGCGTGTACCGATACAGCTCCTGCAAGTCGGCGCTGTCGGGCATGAGGATGATCGACATCGACCTGGCTCGAACGCGGACGGGCCCGGCGCGAAAGAAGAGGAGCAGGCTGACACTCAGGTAGGCGACCGCAGCGACTGTCAGCACGGTATCTGGTGAGTTCATCGTATTGCCGAACACCATGACGCACAGCAGCATGAGCGCGGCGGCAGTAATCGGCCAAGCACGCCACAGCCGTGCCAGCCGCCGGTCGGCGGTACTGGTTCCGGGCGGGTAGATGATCAGGCTGTAGCGCCGAACACCGTACCGGCTGACCGCGGCCTCATACGATCCCCAGGGGTGGGCGCCATCGAGCAGACGCGACAACCAACCGGGTCCAGAAATCACGCCCTGGGCGGGTTGGGCAACTACGCGTTCAACGGTTTCGTCTTCAGCGTCACGCATGGTTTTGGTCTACGCCGGACCCACGGCGCCCACTGGGATCTGAACAGCATCCATACGCCCGAGCCACCAATGTTTACGGATCCTTTTCGACGGATGGCATCGCCCGGCGTGTGTGATCGGGTCCGGTGAGCACCACACTTGCAATTATCGGCGCAGGTCAGATATAAATCCGCCGTGATGGCGAGCGCTACGGTGCTCATTGCTGGGCGGCCGCGCTGACGTGATGCCACGCCTCGGGGTGAAGTGGCCACAATGGCGGCGGGAAGAGCTGCGCACCAATCTGTGGCTGGTACCGACGCTCGTAATCATCGGTGCTCTTGGGCTTTTCGGCCTGACGTTACGATTTGACCGAGCCGCTTACCATGGCCGGTTTCGGCCTCCTTCGTTCGTGATCAGCGGCACCGCCGACGCAGCCCGTCAGATCCTGACCTCGATTGCGGCATCTGTGATGACTGTGGTCGGGATCGTCTTCTCCATCACGATCGTGACGCTGACACTGGCGTCGACGCAGTTTGGCCCGCGAATGCTTCGCAACTTCATTCGCGACCGCGGCACCCAAGTCACCCTGGGAACATTCGTCGCGACGTTCGTGTATTGCGTCGTGGTGCTGGTTTCGATCGGACCTGGTGATAGAGGCGAGTTCGTCCCCCACATCTCGATCACGACCGCGTTCGGTCTAGTGCTGATCGATCTGGCGGTGCTCATCTATTTCATTCACCACATCGCCACCCAGATCCAGCTCCCCCAGGTGATCGCCGGCATCGCCAAAGACCTTGGCCAAGCAGTCGCCGCGCAAAGCGAGGATCAGCCGCGATTCGCGACGCGGAGGCCAGCCCAAGGCCCCTCGCTCGACGAGCTGCTTGCCCGAATAGAAACCTCAGGCAGCGTCATTCGCACCCCGAAAAGTGGCTACCTTCAGTTCATCCGTCACCAGACGCTGGTCCGCATCGCCACCGAGGCGGACGCGGTGATCCGGCTGCCCTATCGCCCCGGGCACTTCCTCGTCGAGGGCCGCGAATTGGCCAGCGTCTGGCCCCCCGACGCCGCCGGGCGGGTAGCTCAATATTTGGCGCACGCTCAGGCGACCGGACCGCATCGCACGCTGACGCAGGATGTCGCCTTCGGCGTCGATCAGCTCGTCGAGATCGCCATCCGAGCACTGTCGCCGGCCGTCAACGACACATTCACCGCACTGACTTGCGTCGACTGGCTTGGCGATTGCTTATGCAAGATCGCCCCGGTATGGAGTCCCACCCAAGTTCACCGCGACCAGCGCGGCGTCATCCGCGTCATCTCCGATCAGGTCAGTTACGAACGGTTGGTGCAGCGGGCGTTCGAAAAGATCCGCCAGGCCGGGCGCGGCATGCCGGCGGTGATGATCCGCCAGCTCGACGCGCTGACCACGATCATGGAACAGACAGTGGACCAGCAGCGCGCCCAAGTCCTGATGAATCAGGCGGAGATGATCGAGCGTGCGAACCTCGAATCGGTTCCGGACGAATCCGATCGCGCCGACGTGCAACGCCGATACGACGCCCTGCGGGTCCTCTATGAACGGCTCACGCCATAACCGGTCGCCTCGGTTTCATTCAAAAGCCTTGCCGTAGTTGCTTATTGGAAGCAAACGCGTTGCGCGGATGAACGAAGCAGCGTCGGCGGGACAGGCGACGATACTTCGAACTGGTGTGCGTAAAGATACCGCAAAGGTGCACCGCGAGCCCGTTAGGAAACTGTCAACCAAGGGCCCTATCGGATCGGCCCCAGCTAACTTCAAGCTGACGTTGCCTCCGAGTACTGCGCTGTTGCGGACTTGATGAGGTCTTTTCCTATGCGCGCGATCGGCGCGGAACGGAGACAAGATGGGCGTGTTGGTGTACATCGTGCTCACGGTGGCGATTTTCGCCGTGCTCGGCCTCGTTCAGAAGATGGTCGAGCGACTGTGAACTACGAAAATATCGTGGGCTTGGTCCTGTCGATCTGTCTCGCGCTCTACCTCGCGGGCGCCTTGCTGTTTCCGGAGAGGTTCTAGTGAGCACAACGACAGCGGGGCTTATCTTTCTCGCCGTTCTCGTCATCGCGCTCGCGGCGGTGCATGTCCCGTTCGGCGACTACATGTACCGGGTGTACACGTCGGAGAAGGACTCGTCCGCCGAGCGGGTGATCTATCGGCTGATCGGTGTCGATTCACGCGCGGAGCAGACGTGGGGGGCCTACGCGCGAAGCGTCTTGGCGTTCTCGTCGATCAGCATCCTGTTCCTGTTCGTGTTCCAGCTCGTGCAGGGGAAGCTTCCGCTACACCTGCATGACCCGGCCACCCAGATGACCCCGGGACTGGCGTGGAACACCGCGATCAGCTTCGTCACCAATACCAACTGGCAGGCCTATTCCGGCGAATCGACACAGGGCCACCTGGTGCAGATGGCCGGCCTGGCGGTGCAGAACTTCGTTTCCGCCGCCGTCGGGATGGCCGTGGCCATTGCCCTGGTTCGTGGTTTCGCGCGCAGGCGCACCGGCGACCTGGGCAACTTTTGGGTCGACCTGGTGCGCACGGTGCTGCGCATTCTGCTGCCGATCTCGGTCGTGGGGGCGATCGTGCTGATCGCGGGCGGAGCGATCCAGAACTTCCACCTGAATGACCAGGTTGTCACCAACCTCGGCGGCACCCCGCAGACGATTACCGGTGGACCGGTGGCCAGCCAGGAGGTCATCAAGGAGCTCGGCACCAACGGCGGCGGCTTCTATAACGCGAACTCCGCGCACCCGTTCGAGAACCCGACCCGGTGGACCAACTGGTTGGAGATATTCCTGCTGTTGGTCATCAGCTTCTCGCTGCCACGCACGTTCGGGCGCATGGTGGGCAGCACCAAGCAGGGTTACTCGATCGCGTCGGTGATGGCGTCGCTGTACTTGATCAGCGTGACATTCATGATGTGGTTCCAGCTGCAGCATCACGGCACGGTGCCGACGGCCATCGGCTCGGCCATGGAAGGTGTGGAGCAGCGGTTCGGCGTCGCGAACTCGGCGGTATTCGCCGACTCAACAACGCTCACCTCCACCGGCGCCGTCGACTCGTTCCATGACTCCTACACCAGCCTCGGCGGCATGATCGCGATGTTCAACATGCAGCTCGGGGAGGTCGCGCCCGGTGGCACCGGATCGGGCTTGTACGGCATGCTCATCCTCGCGGTGATCACCGTATTCGTTGCCGGGCTGATGGTCGGACGGACGCCGGAATACCTCGGCAAGAAGATCAATCCCCGCGAAATCAAGCTTGCCGCAAGCTATTTCCTCGTAACGCCGTTGATCGTGCTGACGGGCACCGCGATCGCAATGGCGCTGCCAGGTGAACGCGCCGGCATGCTGAACACCGGCCCGCACGGGCTGTCCGAGGTCCTCTACGCGTTCACCTCGGCGGCCAATAACAACGGGTCGGCCTTCGCCGGGATCAGCGTCAACACCAACTGGTGGAATACCGCCCTGGGTCTGGCCATGGTGTTCGGTAGGTTCCTGCCGATCGTGCTCGTTCTCGCTCTGGCCGGCTCGCTGGCCAAGCAAGGCATGACTCCTGTATCGGCGGGCACTCTGCCCACCCATCGACCGCAATTCGTCGGAATGGTCGCCGGCGTCACCCTGATTTTGGTTGCACTCACTTTCCTGCCCATGCTCGCGCTCGGCCCTCTCGCTGAAGGAATCCACTGATGACCGCGTCTACCATCGGTACGGCTGAGGAGACCCAGCCGAACGAGCACACAAGCATTAAACGGGTGCAGGGCGGCTTGCTTGACCCGAAGATGCTGTGGCGCTCAACACCGGACGCCATACGCAAACTCGACCCGCGCACCCTTTGGCGTAACCCGGTTATGTTCATCGTCGAGATCGGCGCCGCATGGAGTACCGTTCTGGCGATCATCAACCCCACCTGGTTCGCCTGGCTGACCGTGGCCTGGCTGTGGTTGACGGTGCTATTCGCCAATCTCGCCGAAGCGGTCGCGGAGGGCCGCGGCAAGGCACAGGCGGAAACGCTGCGCCGCGCCAAGAGTCACACCCCGGCCCGGCGGCTCAAGGACTGGGCGCCGGGCGCGGCGGCCGTGGAAGAAGAGGTAGCCGCGCCGCTGCTGCAGCAGGGCGACATTGTCGTGGTCGAGGCCGGGCAGGTGATACCAGGCGATGGCGACGTCATCGAAGGCATTGCCTCCGTGGATGAGTCGGCCATCACCGGCGAATCGGCTCCGGTGATCCGGGAGTCCGGTGGGGACCGCTCGGCGGTGACCGGCGGCACCACCGTGCTGAGCGACCGAATCGTCGTGCGGATTACCCAGAAGCCCGGTGAGAGCTTCATCGACCGGATGATCGCGCTCGTCGAGGGCGCCAACCGCCAGAAGACCCCGAACGAGATCGCGCTCAACATCCTGTTGGCCGCGTTGACGATCATCTTCGTTTTCGCGGTCGCCACCCTGCAGCCGCTCGCGATGTATTCGAAGATGAACAACCCGGGCGTCCCGGACACCCAGGCGCTCAACGCAAACGGTGTCACCGGTATCGTCATGGTGTCGCTGCTGGTGTGCCTGATCCCGACCACCATCGGCGCACTCCTCTCCGCGATCGGCATCGCCGGCATGGACCGGCTGGTGCAACGCAACGTGCTGGCCATGTCCGGACGCGCGGTCGAGGCCGCGGGTGACGTCAACACGTTGCTGCTCGACAAGACGGGGACCATCACCCTCGGCAACCGGCAGGCCGCTGCCTTCGTGCCGCTCGACGGCGTGACCAACGAGCAACTCGCCGACGCCGCGCAATTGTCCAGCCTGGCCGACGAAACGCCAGAGGGACGCTCGATCGTCGTCTACGCCAAGCAACACTTCGGGCTGCGCGCACGGACACCTGGCGAACTTTCACAAGCCCAATGGGTGGCCTTCTCGGCCGCCACCCGCATGTCCGGCGTGGACCTCGACGGGCACCTGCTGCGCAAGGGCGCGGCCAGTTCGGTGTCCGAATGGGTACGCAGCCAGGGCGGCAAGGTGCCCCACCAGCTCGGCGAGATCGTCGACGGCATTTCGGCCGCCGGCGGTACCCCACTGGTTGTCGGCGAGAGTCGCGACGGCGAGGCGGCGGTGCTGGGCGTCATTCACCTCAAGGACGTCGTCAAACAGGGCATGCGCGACCGATTCGACGAGATGCGCAAGATGGGCATCCGGACGGTGATGATCACCGGCGATAACCCGTTGACCGCCAAGGCGATTGCCGATGAGGCCGGCGTGGACGACTTCCTCGCCGAGGCCACGCCCGAGGACAAGCTCGCGCTGATCAAGCGGGAGCAGGAAGGCGGCAAGCTGGTCGCGATGACCGGCGATGGCACCAACGACGCACCGGCACTGGCACAGGCCGATGTGGGCGTAGCGATGAACACCGGCACATCGGCGGCCAAAGAGGCCGGCAACATGGTGGACCTCGACTCCGATCCGACCAAGCTCATCGAGATAGTCGAGATCGGCAAGCAGCTGCTGATCACCCGCGGCGCGCTGACCACCTTCTCGATCGCCAACGACATCGCAAAGTACTTCGCGATCATTCCGGCCATGTTCGTCGCCCTGTTCCCTGGGCTCGACATGATCAACATCATGCGGCTGCACAGCCCCCAGTCGGCGATTTTGTCGGCGGTGATCTTCAACGCGGTCGTCATCGTAGCGCTGATCCCGTTGTCACTGCGCGGTGTCCGATACACGCCGAGCAGCGCGTCAAAGTTGTTGAGCCGCAATCTTTACATCTACGGCCTCGGCGGCATCGTAGCGCCGTTCATCGGAATCAAGGCAATCGACCTCATCATTCAATTCGTCCCCGGGATGTCCTGACATGAAGTTTTCCAATTTCGTCCGCGTGCACTGGGCGGCCTTTCGCGCGCTTCTCGTGCTGACGGTTGTCACTGGTCTCGCCTACCCGCTGCTTATCTGGCTGGTGGCGCAGATACCGGGACTCCACGACAAGGCCGAAGGGTCAATCCTCACCGCCAACGGCAAGCCGGTCGGCAGCCGGCTGATCGGCCAGCTGTTCACCGACAAGGCCGGAAACGCGCTGCCGCAGTACTTCCAGAGCCGCCCCTCGGCAGCCGGCAACGGTTACGACCCGACGTCAACCAGCGCAAGCAACCTGGGCCCGGAAAGCATCGTCGACACCCCCGCTGACCCGGCCCAATTGGCGGCCGGCAAGTCCGCGTCCGATGCGGGCTTCAAACCGGGCCTGCTGACGACCGTGTGTTCGCGCAGCGCGGCGGTGGGCCAGCTGGAAGATGTGGACGGGTCTCGTCCGTTCTGCACAGGCGGCGGTGTGGGCGCCGTGTTGTCGGTGATCGGGCCGCGCGACACCCGCGGAAACGTCACCCACCCCACCCAGGTGATCAGCGTCAACGAGCCATGCCAGACGACCTCAACGCCTTTCCTGAACAGTTTCGAGGGCGTACGGGTGCAGTGCGCAAAGTACGGGGAGGACTACACGATCGGCCAGATCGTGCCCATCCGGGGCGCCGCACCCGCCGACCCCGCCGTGCCAGCGGACGCCGTCACGGCCAGCGGCAGCGGCCTCGACCCGAACATCTCACCGGCATACGCCAACATCCAGGTCGGCAGGGTGGCGAAGGCCCGGCACGTCAGGCCCGATCAGATACGCGCGGTCGTAGCCCAATACACCAGCGGCCGCACTCTTGGGTTTTTCGGTGAACCGTGCGTCAACGTGTTGCAGCTCAACCTGCAACTCGATCACCAATATCCAGTCTCGAGCTAGCGCGATGGGTGGATGATGGTTGACGTGACTGCCGTTGACCACCGTCCGAAACGCGGCGAGCTGCGGATCTATCTCGGTTCGGCTCCGGGCGTCGGCAAGACGTATGCGATGCTCGGCGAGGCACATCGTCGCCTGGAGCGCGGCACGGACTTGGTGGCCGGCGTGATCGAGACCCACGGCAGGGCGAAAACCGCTGAGCTGCTTGAGGGCATCGAGTTCGTCCCGCCGCGCTTCATCGAATACCGCGGCAGCACCTTCGCCGAACTCGACGTGCCGGCCGTGCTTGCCCGCAAACCGCAGGTGGTCCTCGTCGACGAGCTCGCCCACACCAACACTCCGGGCAGCAAGAACGCCAAGCGCTGGCAGGACGTCGAGGAACTGCTGGACGCCGGGATCACGGTGATTTCCACGGTCAACGTCCAGCACCTGGAAAGCCTCAACGACGTCGTCGCTGCGATCACCGGCATCGAGCAGAAAGAGACCATCCCGGATTCCATCGTGCGGCAGGCGTCGCAGGTCGAGCTCATCGACATCACGCCGGAGGCGTTGCGCCGCAGGCTATCTCATGGAAACGTGTATGCGCCCGAGCGGATCGACGCGGCACTGTCGAACTACTTTCGCCGTGGGAACCTCACCGCGCTAAGGGAACTGGCGCTGCTCTGGCTCGCCGATCAGGTCGACACCGCGCTGGCCAAATACCGCGCCGAGAACAAGATCACCGAAATATGGGAGGCCCGCGAGCGCGTGGTGGTGGCCGTCACCGGCGGCCCGGAGTCGGAGACGCTGGTGCGGCGCGCATCCCGGATCGCGTCGAAGTCCAGCGCCGAGCTGATGGTGGTGCACGTCATCCGCGGTGACGGGCTGGCCGGCCTCTCGGAGGCACGGATGGCCAAGATCCGTGAGCTGGCGAGCAGCCTCGACGCTTCGCTGCACACCGTGGTCGGCGACGATGTGCCCACGGCCCTACTCGATTTCGCTCGCGAGATGAACGCCACTCAGCTCGTCATCGGCACCTCCCGGCGATCGCGGTGGGCGCGCATCTTCGAGGAGGGCATCGGCGCGACGATCGTCGAGCGGTCGGCGAAGATCGACGTGCACCTGGTCACCCATGAGGAGTCCAAGCGTGGCTTCCGGGCGGCGTCGATCTCCCCCAACGAACGACGCGTGGCGTCGTGGCTGGCGGCCGTCATCGTGCCATCCGCCATATGTGCGGTCGCGGTGACCGTTCTCGACCCGTATCTGCAAACCGCCGGTGAGAGTGCGCTGTTCTTCATCGGCGTTCTGCTGGTGGGCCTGCTGGGAGGTGTTGCGCCGGCGGTCCTTTCGGCGGTGCTGTCCGGGCTACTACTGAACTACTTTCTGACCGCTCCCCGGTACAGCTTTACCATCGCCGAGCCCAACGCGGCGGTCACCGAGTTGGTGTTGCTGATGATCGCGGTCGCCGTCGCCGTGCTGGTCGACGGAGCGGCCAAACGCACCCGGGAGGCCCGCCGCGCCTCGCAAGAGGCCGAGTTGCTGACGCTGTTCGCGGGCTCGGTGCTGCGCGGGGCCGACCTCGAAACGCTGCTCGAGCGCGTGCGCGAGACCTACTCGCAGCGCGCGGTCAGCATGCTGCGCGAGCCCAGCGAGGAGGAACGCGCCGGTGGAAAGCGGGCCGAGGTGGTCGCCTGTGTTGGCCGGGACCCGTGTGTCACCGTCGATTCGGCCGACAGCGCGATTGAGGTCGGCGACGACGAGTTCTGGATGTTGTTGGCGGGCAGGAAACTGTCGGCGCGCGACCGTCGGGTGCTGGGCGCGGTGGCCAAGCAGGCCGCGGGCCTGGTCCGGCAGCGCGAGCTGGCCGAGGAAGCCAGCCGGGCCGAGGCGATCGTGCGCGCCGACGAGCTGCGGCGCTCCCTGCTGTCGGCGGTCAGCCACGACCTGCGGACGCCGCTCGCGGCGGCCAAGGTCGCGGTGTCCAGCCTGCGCGCCGAGGACGTCGCGTTCTCGCCCGCGGACACGGCGGAATTGCTGGCGACCATCGAGGAGTCGATCGACCAGCTGACCGCGCTGGTGGGAAACCTGCTCGATTCGTCGCGCCTCGCCGCCGGCGTGGTGCGCCCGGACCTGCGCCGCGTGTATCTCGAGGAAACGGTGCAGCGTGCGCTGATCAGTATCGGCAAGGGCGCCACCGGTTTCTATCGGTCCGCCATCGACCGGGTGAAGGTGGACGTCGGCGACGCTGTGGTGCTGGCCGATGCCGGTCTCTTGGAACGGGTCCTTGCCAATCTGATTGACAACGCGCTGCGGTACGCGCCCAACTGCGTCGTTCGGGTCAACGCGGGGCGGGTGGGTGACCGTGTGCTGATCAACGTCATCGACGAGGGGCCCGGCATCCCACACGGGACCGAGGAGCAGATCTTCGAGGCGTTCCAGCGCCTCGGCGATCACGACAACACCACGGGGGTCGGTTTAGGCATGTCGGTAGCGCGCGGCTTCGTCGAAGCCATGGGCGGCACCATCACCGCGGGTGACACCCCCGGCGGCGGGCTCACGGTGATGGTGGAGCTGCCGGCGCCGGAACCGATTGGTGCGCAATGACGCGCGTGTTGGTGATCGACGACGAGCCGCAGATTTTGCGTGCGCTGCGCATCAATCTGTCGGTGCGGGGCTACGAGGTGATCACCGCGTCGACGGGAGCCGGCGCGCTGCGCGCCGCCGCCGAGCACAAGCCCGACGTGGTGATTCTCGACCTGGGTTTGCCCGACATCTCCGGCATCGATGTGCTGGCCGGCCTGCGGGGCTGGCTCACCGCCCCGGTGATCGTCCTTTCGGCGCGCACGGATTCGTCGGACAAGGTCGAGGCCCTCGATGCGGGGGCGGACGACTACGTCACGAAACCCTTTGGCATGGACGAGTTTCTGGCCCGGCTGCGCGCGGCGATCCGCCGCAACACCGCGGCGTCCGAGCTGGAGCAGCCGGTGGTCGAGACGGACGCCTTCACCGTCGACCTGGCCGCCAAGAAGGTCACCAAGAACGGCGCGGAAGTTCACCTCACCCCCACCGAGTGGGGAATGCTCGAGGTGCTGGTGCGCAACCGGGGCAAGCTGGTGGGGCGCGAGGAGCTGCTCAAAGAGGTGTGGGGGCCGGCCTATGCCACCGAAACACATTATCTTCGAGTGTATTTGGCGCAACTGCGGCGTAAGCTCGAGGACGATCCGTCGCAGCCCAAGCACTTGCTGACCGAATCGGGCATGGGGTACCGCTTCGAGGCGTGAGTCCTTTGGGTCCGTCCACGAGTCACATCCGTCACTTTCACCTCCGCCCCGGGAGCATTCGACTCTTCGCCCGCCTCAGAGCGACAATTTCGCCGCCTCCCGCAGAGCCAGCACGCGCTGGTGAATGCGGTATTCGGTGGACCGCGGGATGGACCCGGGCCCATACTTTCCCCAACCGACGCGACGGACTCGGTCTCGCGCGACTTCCCAACGCAGGGCGTCCGAGATGACTTTTGATGGCCTGCCGCTGACGTGAAAGCCCTGCCGGGTAAGGGCTTCGATCAATTCGCCGATGGTCGCTCGCCCGTTGTGGGCGAGATGCGTCGTCAGCACGTAACGCAGTTCGATTCCTTGGAGCTTCATGGCCGCACCTTGGCATACCGGTCTGACATCCGGCGATTGTCGCTATGAGGTGGGCAAAACGTCGAGTCCTCCGGCTAGGGACTGGTGTGGCCGGTGTTACTACTCTGGTGAACCCGGTCGGATTCGTCCCGTCAGTTGTCGCTGCGACCCGGGCAAACAGTCGACCCCTGACTCACCCCGCGATCGACAGCACGATGCCGTCCAGGATGTCGTGCTCGCTGACGGTCAATTCGTCGATGCCGGCGCGGGCGCGCAGCTCGCGCGCCAACTCCTCGACCACGATCGCGCCCCCGCCGATTACATCGGCCCGTCCCTCGTGCATCGGCGGCAACGCGGCGCGCTCGGCGCGCGGCATGGCGATCAGCCGCTCGCACACCGCCAGCAGGTCGCCGCCGGGAACGCGCGAAAGGTGAATGGCCGCAGAGTCATACGTCGTCATGTTGTGGGCCAGCGCGGACAGCGTGGTCATCGTCCCGGCCAGCCCGACCCAGGTCCGCGCCCCCTGAACGGGCACCACCCCCAGCGCGACGTCGAGCCGCTCGCGCACCACGGCGCGGGCCGCCGCCACCTCCTCGGGTGTCGGCGGGTCGGAATGCAAACAGCGCTCGGTCAGTCGGACGCAACCGATGTCGGCCGAGTAGCTCGCCACCACGACGTCCCCGCCGAGCACGATCTCGGTGGAGCCTCCGCCCAGGTCGACGACGACGAAAGGACCTGTGGCAGGGTCTAATTCACCAACGGCACCGCGGAACGACAGGGCGGCCTCTTCGGCGCCGCTGATCACCTCCGCCACCGCGCCGGGCACGACGGCGCCCAGCACCTCGGCCGTCATCGCAAAGAAGTCATCACGATTCGCGACGTCGCGAGCGGCCGACGTGGCCACCATCCGCACCCGCTCGACCCCGTGCCGCCGCAGCAGGGCGGCGTAGTCGGCCAGCGCATCGCGGGTTCGGGCGATCGCCTCCGCCGCGAACTGACCCGTGGCATCGACACCCTGGCCCAGCCGCACGATCCGCGTCTCCCGGTGCACATCGCGCAGCCGGCCGTCGCGCACGTCGGCGATCAGCAACCGAATCGAGTTCGTGCCACAGTCGATTCCGGCGAACCTGCTCACCATTGGCCCGCCACCAGGATGCCGGCCATCGCGGGCTCGGGCGCCAGGATCGCCAGCGCCTCGTCGCCGAGCGGATTGCAGCCGGGCCCCTTGGCCAGCGAGTGCGCGATCAGCACGTGCAAACACTTCACCCGATCCGGCATTCCGCCGCCGGAGAACGTCGTCCCCAGCGGCTCGATCGCGTCGCGCTCGGCCAGATATGACTCGTGCGCCCGTCGATACGCGGCCGCCAATTCGGGGGCCCGACGCAGCCGTTCGGACATCTCGCGCATCAATCCCGTTGTCTCCAGCCGGCTCGCGGCCGCGGTCAGCACCGGATGGGTCAGGTAGTACAACGTCGGAAAGGGCGTTCCGTCAGGAAGTTTCGGCGCGGTCTTCACCACGCCGGGCTCACCGTTGGGGCAGCGATAGGCGACCTCGAGCACGCCGCGCGGCTCACGCCCGAGTTGACGCGCCACGGCCTCCAGGTCGGCACGATCAACCACCGGGCGTCGTGGGGTTGGGTTCGGGCGGGGGCACAGTGGCCGGCGGCAGGTGCGGTGCGTCGGCGATGGTGTGCCACAGCGACGTGTACCAGGGATCGGTGCTGGCCGGTTTCGCCGCCTGACCCGCCGGCTCGCTGGGAGCCGCCGTCGGCGGAAGCTGAACCTGGAAGGGGATGTCACCCGGTTTCACGAACCCGAGCCGTTCGCGGGCCTGCGCCGCGATGTAGGCCGGGTCCCCGAGTTTGGCCTTTCGCTGCTCGAGGTCGGCGATTTGACGGCGCAGCGCGGCTTCGCTTGCCGTCAGCTGATTCATCTCGGTGCGCTGCGCGAAGTAGGTGCGCACCGGGCCGGCGATGGTCAGGGTCAGGACGCACACGACCGCGGCGAGCACCGCCGCGCGCCGCGCCGTGAAGCCGAGCCGCTGCTCGGACCGCTGCTCGACGGACTCGGCGACCTGGCGCTTGATGGGCTCGACCACATGCTCGTAGACCGAACGCGGGCTGGCCTGCTTCGCGGTTTGGGACGGCTTGGATGACGGCTTCGCCGTACGGCGGCGCCGAACCGGATCCCCGGCCTTCCCCGGGCGCGATGCCGGGGAGCGCCGTTTCGGATCCGGCTTGGCGGGCAAGCTATTTGGCCTCCGGCGCGTAGCGCGGGAAGGCCAGATCGCCGGCGTATCGGGCGGCGTCGCCCAGCGCCTCTTCGATCCGCAGCAGCTGGTTGTACTTGGCGACGCGCTCGCTGCGGGCAGGCGCACCGGTCTTGATCTGCCCGCTGCCGACCGCCACGGCCAGGTCGGCGATCGTGGTGTCCTCGGTCTCGCCGCTGCGATGGCTCATCATCGTGCGGTAGCCGCTGTGGTGCGCGAGCGCGACGGCGTCGAGCGTCTCGGTGAGCGTGCCGATCTGATTCACCTTGACCAGCAACGCATTTGCGACGCCCTTCTCGATGCCTTCCTCGAGGCGCTCGGGATTGGTGACGAAGATGTCGTCGCCGACGATCTGCACGCGGTCACCGATCGATGCCGTCAGGGCCGCCCAGCCGTCCCAATCGTCTTCGGACAGTGGGTCTTCGATGGACACCAGCGGATAGGAGTCGAGCAGCCCGCCGTAGAACTCGGCCATCTGCTCGGCGCTGCGGGTGCTGCCCTCGAAGGTGTATCCGGTGCCGTCGGTGTAGAACTCGGTGGCCGCCGCGTCCAGCGCCAGCGCCACGTCGACGCCCAGCTTGAAACCGGCCGACTCGATGGCCCGCCCGATCAGGTCCAGCGCCGCGGTGGTGCCGGCCACGTCGGGCGCGAAGCCGCCCTCGTCCCCCAGCCCGGTGCTCAGGCCCTCCTTCTTCAGCACGGACTTGAGCGAGTGGTACACCTCGGCGCCCCAGCGCAGCGCCTCACCGAAGCTCGGGGCGCCGATCGGCGCCACCATGAACTCCTGGATGTCGACGGCGGTGTCGGCGTGCGCGCCGCCGTTGAGGATGTTCATCATCGGCACCGGCAGGATGTGCGCGTTGGGGCCGCCGATGTAGCGGAACAGCGGCAGTTCGGCGGAATCGGCGGCGGCCTTGGCGACGGCCAGCGACACGCCCAGGATCGCGTTGCCGCCCAGGCGGGACTTGTCGGGGGTGCCGTCGAGGTCGACCAGCGCCTGATCCACCAACCGCTGGTCGTCAGCGTTGAGCCCGATCACCGCCGGGCCGATCTCGTCCAGGACGGCCTCGACGGCCTTGCGCACGCCTTTGCCGCCGTAACGCTCACCGCCGTCGCGCAACTCGACGGCCTCGTGCTCGCCGGTCGACGCGCCGGACGGCACGGCCGCGCGGGCAAACGTGCCGTCGATCAGGGCGATCTCGACCTCGACCGTCGGGTTGCCGCGGGAATCGAGGATTTCGCGGGCCCCGACCTGCTCGATAATCGGCACTGGGTTTCTCCTTGTGTTCGTAGCTGGTGCCGGCCTCGCCGCCGATAGCGTAAAGCCTGATACATCCTGCTACAGCGGGTGACCCGCCGCGTAGGCGGTCGCCCAGTCGCGCACCGCGCGCGCGTAGACGCCGGAGTTGTTGTAGGCCCGCAGCGCGGTGATCCAGCCGCGGGGCGTTGCCAGATCCTTACCGCGCCAACACAGGTAACCGGCCGCCGCGAGCGCCGCGTCGTCGATGTTGTCCGGGCTGACGCGGCCGTCGTTGTGGGCGTCGACGCCGTACAGCCGCCAGGTCTCGGGGATGAACTGCATCGGCCCCATGGCCCGCACCACCCCGTCGTCGTCGGCCACCTCTTCCTCGCTGTCGACGATGCGCAGCGTGCCGCCGCTGCCGTCCAGGCGGACGCCGCGGATCGGGGGGCTGACATCGCCGTTGGGCGCCAGCCGCGCGCCGCGGTAGGTGCCGTGGTGGCTCTCGACCTGCCCGATGCCCGCCAGCGTGGTCCACGCGATGTGGCACTTCGGGTTTTCGACCTGGGCGACCCGGGCGGCGTACGCGTAGGCCTCCAGCGCGATCACCGGGATCTCCAAGGTCGCCGAGCGCTGTTCGGCCCACGCCCGCAGCTGATCCGCGGGCCGCCCACTGGCGTGGGTGTCCACCGGCGGCACGGGCGCCCCGGCCGGCGGCGGGACGCCGTCGGGAATGAACAGGCTGAGCTGCCAGGTGCAGCTGGAGGCCAGCAGCATCGCGGTCGCGCCGATCACGGCGGCCGCGCGCAACCAACGCCTCGGCGACACCATGCTGGTTAAAGCTCCCTCAAATCCCCTGCGCCAACTTCCGCCTAACCATCGTCCCATGGGTTTCGGTGTTGTCCGGTTGCGTTGGTCAGTCGGCTTCGGCAGTGGCGTCGCCGGCGGGCTCGTCTTCGGGCCAGTGCGCCCGCCACTCGTCCTCGGTGACCTCTCCGAGCGGGGCCGCGTCGAGCTCCTCCGGGACGCCGTCGCCGCGGCGGGTCGCGGCGATCGCCCGCTCCACCCCGCGGACCGTGTCCACGAACTCCAGAACCGCCGCGCGCAGCGCGCCTTCGGCGTCACCGTCGGCCGACACCGACACGGAGGTGATCTCGGCGGGGACGAGATCGGCCGGCACGCCCGCCTTCTCGGCACGCTGAATCACCTTCTGCGCCAACGCCAACGCCGGTTGCCCCGTATGCACGTCGTCCATCACCGACTTGCGCGGCTTTTCGGCCGCCTTGCGCTCCTCCCATTGCGCCAGCTGCTCTTCGAGCGAAATGGTTTGACCCGCAAGCACACCTGGCACCCGATTGCCCAGCTTGCGCATCAGCGTGACGGCGACGTCGTCGATGGTGAAGGGAAGCTGCGGGGCGTCCTCGGCGATGCGGGCGTGGAAGAGGACCTGCAGCAACACGTCGCCGAGTTCCTCACGCAGCGCCTCGGCGTTGCCGCTGCGGACCGCGTCCAGCACTTCGTACGTCTCCTCGAGCAGGAACCTGCGCAGCGAGTCGTGGGTTTGTTCGCTCTCCCACGGGCCGGCGGTGCGCAGTTTGTCCATCATCGCGACCACGTCGACCAGTCGTTCGCCGCGAGGCGTCTCCGGCGCGGAGATCAACCGGGCGCCGGCCGCGAGCCGGGCGGTGACGGCGGGATGTTCGGGGTCCGACGACAGCAGCACCGGCGCGTCATCGCCGGAGTGCACCGGGCGCGCCGCGGGCAGCGACCAGGGCACCGCGACGGGCATCTCCTCGGTGTACTGGACCTCCCCGCCGAGGTGTTCGATGGCCTCCACGGGCACCAGGGACGGACGACGCGGGTCGAACAAGACGACGATCACGCGCGCCGCTCCTCCCCGCTCGTCGGTGCCGGTGACGCACCCGTTATACCAATGTCTATCTGTGGTTTTCCCTGCAGTGCGGTGACCAGATCGGCCACCATCTGCACCAACTCGACGTCCCGGATGCGCGCCGCGCCGACGCCGCCGGCCCGCGGGATCGGCACCTGCACGGTGGAGGTGGTGGCGCGGTAGCCGGCCGCGGGATACATCCGCTTGAGCCGCACCTGGGCCGAGTCGGGCAGCGTGATCGGCCACAGCCGCACGGTCGCCGCGGACGGCGCGGACACCTCGGTGATGCCGGCGGCCCGGCACAGCAGCCGCAACCGCGCGACCGCCACCAGCCGCAGGGCCGGCTCGGGCAGCGCGCCGTAGCGGTCGATGAGCTCCTCCACGACGGCGCCGACGGCCTCGTCGTCCGAGGCTGCGGCCAGCCGCCGGTAGGCCTCCAGCCGCAGCCGGTCGCTGGCGATGTAGTCCGGCGGCAGGTGGGCGTCCACCGGCAGGTCGATCCGCACGTCCTTCGGCTCCTCGGCGGTGGTCACCGTCTGGCCGTCGGCGGCCGCCCGGTACGCCTCCACGGCCTCGCCCACCAGCCGCACGTACAGGTCGAACCCCACCCCGGCGACGTGTCCGGACTGCTCGACGCCCAGCACGTTGCCCGCCCCGCGGATCTCGAGGTCCTTCAGCGCGACCGCCATGCCGGCGCCCAGCTCGTTGTTCTGGGCGATGGTGGCCAGTCGGTCGTAGGCCGTTTCGGTCAGCGGCGCGTGCGGCGGATACAGGAAGTAGGCGTAGCCGCGTTCGCGGCTGCGCCCCACCCGGCCGCGCAGCTGGTGCAGCTGCGACAGCCCGAACGTGTCGGCCCGCTCGACGATCAGCGTGTTGGCGTTGGAGATGTCCAGGCCGGTCTCCACGATCGTGGTGCAGACCAGGATGTCGTGTTCGCGGTTCCAGAAGCCCTGCACGGTGCGCTCCAGCCGCTCCTCGGGCATCTGGCCGTGCGCGACCACTACCCGCGCCTCGGGTACCAGCTCGCGGACCCGGGCCGCGGCCCGGGCGATGGAACTGACCCGGTTGTGCACGTAGAACGCCTGGCCGTCGCGCAGCAGCTCGCGCCGCAACGCGGCCGCGACCTGCTTGTCGTCGTGCGGCCCGACGTAGGTCAGCACGGGGTAGCGCTCCTCGGGCGGCGTCAGGATGGTCGACATCTCGCGGATCCCGGCCAGGCTCATCTCCAGCGTGCGCGGGATGGGCGTGGCGCTCATGGTCAGCACGTCGACGTGCGTGCGCAGGCTCTTGATGTGCTCCTTGTGCTCGACGCCGAACCGCTGCTCCTCGTCGACCACCACCAGGCCCAGGTCCTTCCAGCGCACCCCGGTCTGCAGCAGCCGGTGCGTGCCGATCACGACGTCAACCGACCCGTCGGCCAGGCCCTCGATCACGGCGCGGGACTCCGCGTTGTCGGTGAACCGCGACAGCCCCTTGACGGTCACCGGGAAGCCGGCCATCCGGTCGCTGAACGTCTGCAGGTGCTGGTCGGCCAGCAGCGTGGTCGGCACCAGCACGGCGACCTGCTTGCCGTCCTGGACGGCCTTGAACGCCGCGCGCACCGCGATCTCGGTCTTGCCGTAGCCGACGTCGCCGCAGATCACGCGGTCCATCGGGATCGGCTTTTCCATGTCGGACTTGACCTCGGTGATGGCGGTGAGCTGGTCGACGGTCTCGGTGAAGCCGAACGCGTCCTCCATCTCGGCCTGCCAGGGGGTGTCGGGCGCAAACGCGTGCCCGGGGCTCGCCTGCCGCTTGGCGTAGAGCGCGACGAGCTCGCCGGCGATCTCGCGGACCGCGCGACGCGCCTTGGTCTTGGTGTTGGCCCAGTCGCTGCCACCGAGCTTGCTCAGCGCGGGCGCCTGGCCGCCGACGTAGCGGGACAGCTGATCCAGCGAGTCCATCGGGACGTACAGCTTGTCCGAACCCCCACCCCGCTTGGACGACGCGTATTCGAGCACCAGGTACTCGCGCCGCGCGCCGCCGACCGTGCGTTCGGTCATCTCGACGAACCGCCCGATGCCGTGCTGGTCGTGCACCACCAGGTCGCCGGCCGTCAGCGCCAGCGGGTCGACGGTGTTGCGCCGCTTGGCCGCCAGCCGCTTGCCCTCGACCGCGGTGGCCCGGCTACCGGTGAGGTCGGCCTCGGTGATGACGACGAGGTTGGCACCCTCGATGATCACGCCGTCGTGCAGCGGGCCCTTGAGGACGCCGACGACGCCGGCCCTGGGTGGCGCGCCGCAGTCCAGCATGGCCGCGGGGGTTTCCGACTCGGCCAGCCGCTCCACCACCCGGTGGGCGGTGCCCGCGCCGGGCGCGACGACGGCGGCGTAGCCGCCGGTGCTGACGTGGGCACGCAGCATCGCGAAAATGCCGTCGATGTCCTGCTGGTGCCCGCGGGCCGACGGCGCCGCCCGGATGTCCAGCTCCACCGCGGACTCGGCGGACAGCTGGCTGAGCGTCCACCAGGGGTGGTCCGTGCGCGCCGCGGCGGCGTGCACGTCGTCCAGCTCGGCGAACCCCGACCCGCCGAATTGCGCCACGTCGACGGGCGCGTCGGTGCCCAGCGCCGCCACCGACCAGGACGCCTCGAGGAACTCGCTGCCGGTCTTGATCAGGTCGGCGGCCCGGGTGCGCACCTTCTCGGGGTCGCACAGCAGCACCGGCGTGCCCGCGGCCAGCTGGTCGGTGAGCAGCACGTGCTCGCCGGGCCGCAGCACGGGCAGCAGCGCCTCCATGCCGTCGACAGCGATGCCCTCGGCAAGCTTGGCCAGCATGTCGGTGACGCTGCCGGTGATGGCGGGCTCGGGCCCGGAGTGCCGGGCGGCGAGCGCGGCGGCGCGCTCCCGCACGTCGTCGGTCAGCAGCAGCTCGCGGCAGGGCACCGCGATAACCGTCTCCACCTCGATCTCGGGGATGGAGCGCTGGTCGGCGACGGCGAACATCCGCATCTCGCTGACCTCGTCGCCCCAGAACTCGACGCGCACCGGGTGCTCGGCGGTCGGCGGGAAGACGTCGAGAATCCCGCCGCGCACGGCGAACTCGCCGCGCCGGCCCACCATGTCGACCCGGGTGTAGGCCAGCTCCACCAGCCGGGCGACCACATCCTCGAAGGCGATCTCCTCGCCGACCGTGAACGTGACCGGCTCGATCTGGCCCAGCTCCGGCGTCATCGGCTGCAGCAGCGAGCGCACCGCCGTCACCACCACCCGCAGCGGTGGCCCCAATCGCGCGTCGTCGGGATGGGCCAGCCGGCGCAGCACGGTCAACCGGGTGCCGACGGTGTCGACGCCCGGTGAGAGCCGCTCGTGCGGCAGGGTCTCCCAGGACGGGAAGGCCGCCACGGCGTCGCCGAAGACACCGCGCAGTTCGGCGGTGAGGTCGTCGGCTTCGCGCCCGGTCGCGGTGACTACCAGCAAAGGGCCCAACCGCGCCAGCGCGCTGGCCACGAAGAGCCGTGCGCTGGCTGGACCCACCAGCGCAAGCTCGGCCGGTCGCGCGGCCGCGCTTTCGATCAATTGCTGGAAGGTCGGCGCGGTGAGCGCCAATTCAACGAGCCCCGCGATCGGGGGTTCTGGGCGAGCAGGCCCCGGTGCGGTCATGATGAATACATTCTAGGGGCGCCAAGATTCGTCAATATCGAGCCCGGCGCCGTCAAGGGATCGTCAGGAAAGCCGAATCCGGCGGCCCGCGGGCGCACATTTGTCTCATGACATTGCTGGACATCTCGCCGTCCCTCGACCACCCGGTCCGGCCGGTCACCGCGCGATTCCCGGCCCGCGAGGCCGATGAGGCCGATTTCCGGGATCACGCCCGCCGTTGGCGCAAGGCGCTGCGGGGTGCGCGCCTGGTCTACTTCGGCCGCCCGCCGCTGACCACCGGCGTCGCGCGCTGGGCGTGCGACGAGGGCCTCGGCATCGGGGTCCGCTCTGCCGGCGAGCTGGTAGTCGCGCTTGCCGCGGGAACGGACCCGTCACGCATCGTCGCGGGACCGGGATCGCCCGAGTTGTTGCGCGACGCGGTGGCCGCCGGTGTCGGGCGCATCGTTTTGGACTCGCCCGTCGAGGCACCCCACGTCGCCGGCAAGGCGCGGCGCGGGTCGGCGCGCGCCACCTTCGACCTGGTGGGCCTGCACTGCCGGCCGGATTCGTCGGGCACCCGGGCCGGCTACGGCGAGGCGATCCGCCGGACGGTCGCCGCGATGGCGGACATCCGCGCCCGGCACGGCCTCATCCTCACCGAAGTGCACCTCGACCCTGACGGCGTGGGCGGTCCGCAACTAGGCGCCGCCGAGCTCGCCGCCATGGTCGAGGACGCGCTCGACGAGGCCTGCGCCGCGGAGCATTTCCCCCGGCCGGTCGTCGTGGTGGGTGTGACGCTCGCCGGCTGAGTCCGTCGGGCGCTAACCGTCCTGCAGGCGGGGGTCGGCCTCCAGGTGGGTCAGCCCGTTCCACATCAGGTTGACCAGGTGCGCCGCGACCACCTCTTTCTTGGGCTCGCGGGTGTCGAGCCACCACTGGGCCGTCATCGACACCGAGCCCACGAGCGCCTGGGCGTACAACGGCGCAAGGTCCGGATCCAGCCCGCGACGGGCGAAGTCGCCGGCCAGGATGGAACTGACCTGGCTGACGGCGTCGTTGAGCAGGCTGGAGTAGGTGCCCGAGCTGATCGCGGCCGGCGAGTCACGGATCATGATGCGGAAGCCGTCCGTCCGCTCCTCGACGTAGGTCAGCAACGCCAGCGCGACCCGCTCCACCCGCACCCGGGAGCGATTGTTGGTCAGCGACGAGGTGATGCCGTCCAGCAGCGCCGACATCTCGCGGTCGACGACCACGGCGTACAGCCCCTCCTTGCCGCCGAAGTGCTCGTAGACCACCGGCTTGGACACGTTGGCGCGCAACGCGATCTCCTCGATCGAGGTGCCCTCGTAACCGCGCTCGGCGAACAGCGAGCGCGCGATGCCGATGAGCTGCTGTCGGCGATCGCTACCGGTCATGCGGGCGCGCGGCGCCCGGGCTTCCTTGTCGGGCTCCTTGTCCAGAACGGCCACGTCAACCAGCCTATAGCGTCGCCCGCACCGATCCGGGCGTCTTTGCATCGGCGCCGCGATCGGCCCGCCGACCGTCTAGAGTCTTGTTGGCGTGGGCCTTCGGGGCTCGCAATCCGTCGTGGTGTAATCGGCAGCACCTCTGATTTTGGTTCAGATAGTTCAGGTTCGAGTCCTGGCGACGGAGCGTCGCCCTCCCGGGGCCCACGATCGGCGAATCGACTACCGTGGCGCGGCCTTTGCGCCAACATCAGGTGAAGTGACACGCTTGACGGCGACGTTCGCGCCGGGGTTGAGGAGAGTTGATGGCGTCTCGTGGTGATACCGCGGTCCTGGTGCTCGCGGCCGGGCCCGGCACCCGGATGCGCTCGGACACCCCCAAGGTGCTGCACACCATCGCCGGGCGCAGCATGCTGTCCCATTTGCTGCACGCGATCACCAAGGTCGCGCCGCAACACCTGGTGGTGGTGCTGGGCCACGATCATCAGCGCATCGCGCCGCTGGTCGCGGAAGCGGCCGACGCGCTGGGCCGCGGCATCGAGGTCGCCCTGCAGGACCGGCCGAGGGGCACCGGCCATGCGGTCGGTTGCGGCCTGTCGGCGCTGCCCGACGACTACGCCGGCGTGGTCGTCGTCACCTCGGGCGATACGCCGCTGCTGGACGCCGACACCCTGGCCGAGCTGATCGCCACGCACAACGCGGGATCGGCCGCCGCGACCGTGCTCACCACGACGCTCGCCGACCCCAGCGGCTACGGCCGCATCCTGCGCACCCAGGACAACGAGGTCACCGCGATCGTCGAACACGCCGACGCCACCCCCTCGCAGCGCGACATTCGCGAGGTCAACGCCGGGGTGTACGCCTTCGACGTCGCGGCGTTGCGCTCGGCGCTGAGCCGGCTGAGCTCGAACAACGCCCAGCACGAGCTCTACCTGACCGACGTCATCTCCATCCTGCGCGGGGACGGGCAGGCCATCCACGCCCAGCACGTCGACGACAGCGCGCTGGTCGCCGGCGTCAACAACCGCGTCCAACTGGCGCAGCTGGGCGCCGAACTCAACCGCCGGATCGTCGCCGCGCACCAGATGGCCGGCGTGACCATCGTCGACCCGGCCACCACCTGGATCGACGTCGACGTCACGATCGGGCGCGACACCGTCGTCCACCCCGGCACGCAGCTGCTCGGCCGCACCCAACTCGGCGGCCACTGCGTCATCGGTCCCGACACCACGCTCACCGACGTCACCGTCGGCGACGGCGCATCGGTGGTGCGCACCCACGGCACGTCGTCGTCCATCGGTGCCGGCGCCACCGTCGGCCCCTTCACCTACCTGCGGCCCGGCACCGTGCTGGGTGCCGACGGCAAGCTCGGGGCGTTCGTCGAGACCAAGAACTCCACGATCGGCACCGGCACCAAGGTCCCCCACCTCACCTACGTCGGCGACGCCGACATCGGCGAGCACAGCAACATCGGGGCGTCCAGCGTCTTCGTCAACTACGACGGAACATCGAAGTCGCGCACCACCATTGGCTCGCACGTGCGCACCGGGTCGGACACCATGTTCGTCGCGCCGGTCACGGTCGGCGACGGGGCCTACACCGGCGCCGGAACCGTGGTCCGCGACGACGTCCCGCCGGGCGCGCTGGCGGTGTCCGCCGGCCCGCAACGCAACATCGAGGGCTGGGTCAAACGCAAGCGGCCGGGCAGCGCGGCGGCCCAAGCGGCCGAGAAAGCCGCCGACAACCCCGGCGAAACATCCGCACCCGAATAGACATGCTGATTTTGGTATCTGGTAACCCGGCCATATTTCCGTACCATTCGCTACGTACGATGGGGCGTCCCATTCCCGATCCCGATACGGCGAGGGCAGTGCGTTGAGCCACGACTGGACCGATAACCGCAAAAACCTGATGCTCTTCTCCGGGCGCGCGCATCCGGAACTGGCCGAGCAGGTGGCCAAGGAGCTCGACGTCCACGTCACCGCCCAGACGGCGCGGGAGTTCGCCAACGGCGAGATCTTCGTCCGATTCCACGAGTCCGTCCGCGGGTGCGACGCGTTCGTCCTGCAGTCCGCCCCGGCACCGGTCAACGACTGGCTGATGGAACAGCTGATCATGATCGACGCGCTCAAGCGGGGCAGCGCCAAGCGGATCACCGCGGTCATGCCGTTCTACCCCTACGCCCGGCAGGACAAGAAGCACCGCGGCCGCGAGCCCATCTCGGCGCGGCTGGTGGCCGACCTGCTCAAGACGGCGGGCGCCGACCGGATCGTGACCGTCGACCTGCACACCGACCAGATCCAGGGGTTCTTCGACGGGCCGGTCGACCACATGCGCGCGCAGAACCTGCTGACCGGTTACATCGGGGACAACTACCCCGACGGCAACATGGTGGTCGTCTCCCCCGACTCGGGCCGGGTGCGCATCGCCGAGAAGTGGGCCGACGCGCTGGGCGGCGTCCCGCTGGCCTTCATCCACAAGACCCGGGACCCGCGGGTGCCCAACCAGGTGGTCTCCAACCGCGTCGTCGGCGAGGTGGAGGGGCGGACCTGCGTGTTGATCGACGACATGATCGACACCGGTGGGACCATCGCCGGCGCGGTGCAGCTGTTGCGCGACGACGGCGCCGCCGACGTGATCATCGCGGCCACCCACGGCGTACTGTCCGATCCGGCCGCCGAGCGGCTGGCGGCGTCCGGCGCCCGCGAGGTTATCGTCACCAACACGCTGCCGATCGGCGAGGAAAAGCGTTTCCCGCAGCTGACGGTCTTGTCCATTGCGCCGCTGTTGGCCAGCACCATTCGCGCCGTCTTCGAAAACGGCTCGGTCACGGGGCTTTTCGACGGGGACGCCTAGATGGCCGACACCGTCATCTACCACAACCCCAAATGCAGCACCTCACGCAAGACGCTGGACTTGTTGCGGGACAACGGTTTCGAGCCGAACATCGTCGAGTACCTGAAGACCCCGCCGTCGCGGGCCGAGCTGGTTCGGATGATCCGCGACGCCGGCATCGACGTGCGCACGGCAGTGCGCAAGCGTGAATCCCTATACTCCGAGCTCAACCTCGCCGACGCGACGGACGACCAGCTGCTCGACGCGATGGTCGAACACCCGATCCTGATCGAGCGACCGTTCGTCGTCACACCGAAGGGCACCCGGCTGGCCCGGCCGGTCGACGCCGTCCGCGAGATTCTGTGAGACGTGCGTGTGCGGCCGCGGCCATCGCGCTGACACTGCCCGCTGCGGCGTGCGGCCCGAAAACGCCTGACTATCAATCGATCTGGTCGACCACCCCGACGACCACCACCACCACGACGAGGGCCGCGAAGCCGGTGCCGCTGTCGCAGTACCTGCAGAACATCGGCGTCACCGGGCAGCAGGTGGCGCCGGGCAACCTGCCGGACCTGACGGTATCCATCCCGACGCCGCCGGGTTGGTCGGCGGCGAACAACCCGCACATCGCACCCGAGACCGTGATGATCTCCAAGGGCAACAAGTATCCGACGGCCAGGCTCGTGGTGTTCAAGCTGAACGGCAATTTCGATCCGGCCCAGGTGATCCAGCACGGCAACGACGACGCCCAACTCTTCGAGGACTTCAAGCAGCTCGACGCCTCGACGGCGCCGTACGACGGCTTTCCGTCGTCGATGATCCAGGGCAGCTACGACTTGGACGGCACCCGGCTGCACAGCTTCAACCGGATCGTCATCGCGACCGGTTCCAAGCCCGCCAACCAGCGATACCTGGTTCAGCTCACCATCACCGGCCTGGCCAACCAGGCCGTCGAGCAGTCCTCCGACATCGAGGCGATCATGCGGGGCTTCGTCGTCGCCGCGAAGTGATATTCGTCCCCGCCGAGATTGCCGTCACGGTCGTGGTCGGCACCCAAACCACAGCCCTGGCGGCAATCTCGGCGCGTCATGTGGGGCGCTGGTCCTTGATAAGCTCCATCCGCGAGGCGATGCCGAGTTTGGCATACACGTGGGTGAGGTGGGTCTGCACCGTGCGCGGTGAGATGAACAGCCTGGCAGCGATGTCCTTGTTCCCCAAGCCTTCCCGGACGAGGCGAACCACATCGTTCTCCATGGGGGTCAGCGATGCCCAGCCGGTCGCTGGGCGTTTGCGCTCGCCGCGGCCGCGTTGCGCGTAGGCGATCGCCTCCTCGGTGGACAACGCCGCGCCCTCCGCCCAGGCGGTGTCAAAGCCATCGATCCCCAACGATTCCCGTACCGTCTCGACCAAAGCGTCGTAACCCGCTTGATACATCGGGAGACGGATTGCCTCGATGGACCGACGAACGCCGTCCGCCGCGCCCAAGAGACGCGCTGCGTAGGAGAGTTGGCGGTCGTCGGCCGCCAGGCGTGCCCGACACTCCAGGATGTCCGTCACTCGTAGGTATGCCCGCGTACCGGTGGCGATCTCCAGGGCATCGTGAACATCGCGCTCGGCCTGGCCGTGGTCACCTTGAGCCACTGCGATGTAGGCGCGTTGTGTCAGGGCCGACATCCGGTACCAGCCAGGTACCACGGCGACGGTGTCATCGGCCCAGCGGCGCGCTGCGGTCAAATCACCGCATGCCAGAAAGACCTCGGCTGTTTGACTGGCTCCCCTGACCCAGATTTCGCGCAGCGGGGTGGTCTGCCGCCAGGCCTCCTCCGCCGCTTGTCTGGCAGTAGCTGTCTCGCCGGCGGCAAGGTTGGCCGCGGCCAACGCCACATACACTGCGTCCGTGTAGATTCCCAGCGAGTTCGCCGCCTCGCAAGCTGATTGTGCCGCGCTCAACGCGGCAGCCGCCTCACCTTTGTAGGCGAGCGTTATGCTGCGCGCTACCTGCACCATGATCGACATGGGCAGGTCCCCCGCGGCCGCGGAATCCGCTGCCAAGCAACCCAATACGTCAACCGCGTCTGCAAGATGTCCTTTCATGGCGAGGGCCGAGCCGAGCCACTCCCGGCAGAGCCGCGAATGAAGGTTGTCGCCGAGGGAATCCGCGAGGTCACGCCCTTCTACGGCGGACGCGGCGGCCGCGATCGGTTCGCCGGCGTAATAGGCCATGGTCGCCTGATAGGTGAAGATTTGGCACAGGCTCCACCGATCGCCGGCGGTTCGAGCCAGTTCGATCGCCTCGGCAAAATATGGCTGTGCGAGCTCAGCGCTGTATATCGCCACCGAACCGCACGCCATCAGGCCTCGACCGATCAACGCCGGGTCGTCACACTGCCGCGCGAGAGCCAGGGCTTCGCGGGCCCGATCCGGGCAAGCGGGGACGCCCATCCACACGGCGATGGAGCTTTGATCGGCGACCGCGCGCACCCACACCTCAAGTGCTACTTGCGGATCGCGCTCATCGGTCAGAACGGCTTCGAACGCCGCAAAAGCTTCGCGGAAACGACTGCGCGTCAACCAAAACAGTTGTAGCGAGGACACCAGTCTCAGCGCCGTCTCGCGGTCGCCCTTCTCCCGGCTCCATGCGAACGCCGTCCGCAGATTGTCAATCTCCGCGTCCGCCCAACGCAGCAGCTGCTCAAGACCGGCCAGTCCTTGCGACTCCAACTCGATGGCCGTGGCCGCGTAGTAGTCACGATGCCGGGTGCGTACCTCATCGGCCTCGCCGGACTCGCCGAGCTTTTCCTGCGCATATTGCCGCACCGTTTCGAGCAACCGGTAGCGCATGCCTGTCGCGGTGTCGTCGGCCACCACTAACGATTTGTCGACCAGCAGGCTGAGTTGGTCCAGTAGTTGATAGCCCTCTACGTCGCTGCTGGCGCCGACCGCCTGGGCGGCGCCGAGGTCGAACCCACCGCTGAAGACCGCTAGTCGCCGGAACAACACCCGCTCTGGCTCGGTCAGAAGCGCATGCGACCAGTCCACAGAGGCGCGCAGTGTCTGCTGGCGGCGCACTGCGGTGCGCGCCCCGCCGGTGAGCAACCGGAATCGGTCATGCAGGCTGTGGACGATCTGCGATAGCGATAGCGCCCGAACTCGTGCCGCGGCAAGCTCGATGGCCAGCGGCATGCCGTCAAGGCGTTCACAGATTTCTTCGACCAGCGCGCGGTTGTTCTCTCCGACATGGAATTCCGGCCGGATCCGCCTGGCGCGGTCCGCGAACAGTTCGACGGCCTCGTCGGTGATGGGCAGCGACGGGACGCGCCAGGTCAACTCGCCGGGAACTCCAAGCGGCTCACGGCTGGTCGCCATGATCGTCAGTTTCGGGCAAGCCGCGAGCAGCTCGACGACCAAGGCGCCACACGCATCAAGCAGATGCTCACAGTTGTCCAGCAACAGCAACATCGATTTTCCTGCGAAGAACCGCACTAGGAGCTCCAAGGTGGAGAGCCCGGCGACATCGGGTACGCCGAGTGTGCGCGCAACGGCCACCTGCGCCATTGCGGGATTGGTGGTCGGCGCCAGGTCGACGTACCACACGCCGTCGGCGAACTCGTGGCTTAGTCGGGCGGCGCCTTCGGCGGCGAGTCGAGTCTTGCCCGCACCGCCGGCGCCCGTCAGGGTGACCAACCGGTTGTGCGCCACCAGCTGACCCAGCTCGGCCATTTGCTGATGGCGCCCGATGAAACTCGTCAATTGGGTCGGGAGATTGTGCGATGGAACGCCGCTGCGCACCCGAAGCGGCGGGAACTCGTTGCGCAGGTCCGAATGACACAGCTGCACAACGCGTTCCGGGCGGGGCAGGTCGCGCAGCGGGTAGTTGCCGAGATCGGTGAGCCACGCCCCGTCCGGAAGGCGATCGACCACCAGCGGCTCCGTCGCCCCCGACAACACCGTCTGCCCCCCGTGTGCCAGATCGCGCAGCCGCGCCGCGCGATTGATGGTGGGTCCCGCATAGTTGGCATCGTCGCGCAGCTGAATCTCGCCGGTGTGGATCCCGAGGCGCAGCCGGATCGGCGCCAGCGGCGCGCGTTGCAACGCCAGCGCGCACGCCACCGCATCGCTGGCACGCGCGAAAGCGGTCACGAAGCTGTCCCCTTCGCCCTGCTCTTGCGGACGCACCCCGTCATGCGCGGCGACAGCCTCGTCGACGATCTTGTTCAAAAGTGCCAGGGCGGCGGTCATCTTTTCGGGCTCGGTCTCCCACAACCGCGTCGACCCCTCGACGTCGCCTAGCAGCAACGTGACCGTTCCCGTCGGCAGCAACTCGCCCACGCCCAAATCGCTCCAGGTCAGCTGCGGCATCTCCGCGTGTTGGCTCATGGTAGCCAGCATCGCGGCCGAGACGGGGCAGAACATCCGCCAGAACGCGCAGATCGATTCCTGTCCGGCGCGCGCGGCTACGCGGTCGGCCCCAACACCTGCCTGACTCCGTGGCCTTCGACGTCGCGAACGAGCCCTACTAGGCTCGTCAGCCATGACGAACTGGACCGCCGCAGACCTGCCCTCGTTCGCCGGGCGCACCGTCATCGTCACCGGGGCCAACAGCGGGCTGGGCGCGGTGACGGGCCGCGAGCTGGCGCGGCGCGGGGCCACGCTGATCATGGCGGTCCGCGACATCCGCAAGGGCGAGAAGGCCGCGCTGCAGATCAGGGACACCCAGACCGGCCCGGTCGAGGTGCGCTCGCTCGACCTGCAGAACCTGGCGTCGGTGCGCGAGTTCGCCGAAGGCGTCGAGGCGGTCGACGTGTTGATCAACAACGCGGGCATCATGGCGGCCCCCTACGCGCAGACCATCGACGGCTTCGAGAGCCAGATCGGCACCAACCACCTCGGCCACTTCGCGCTCACCAACCTGTTGCTGCCCAAGCTCACCGATCGGGTGGTCACCGTGTCGTCGATGGCGCACTGGCCGGGGCGGATCAACCTCGACGACCTGAACTGGGAGCGGCGCCGGTACTCGCCGTGGCTGGCCTACAGCCAGTCCAAGCTCGCCAACCTGCTGTTCACCAGCGAGCTGCAGCGGCGCCTGGACGCGGCCGGTTCCCCGCTGCGCGCGCTGGCCGCCCACCCCGGCTATTCGCACACCAACCTGCAGGGGGCCTCCGGCCGCAAGCTGGGTGACGCGATGATGTCCGCGGTCACCCGGGTGGTGGCCACGGACGCCGACTTCGGCGCCCGCCAGACGCTGTACGCGGCGTCGCAGGACCTGCCCGGCGACACCTTCGTCGGGCCGCGGTTCGGCCAGATGGGCCGCACGCAGCCGGTGGCGCGCAGCCGGGCGGCGCGGGACCCGAAGATGGCCGCGGCGCTGTGGGAGCTGTCCGAGCAGCTCACCGGCACCAAATTTCCGCTCTGAGGTGCACATGCGCTAACCTGACCGGGCGTCACGGCGAGGGTGGCTGGCCAGCCAGCACCGTTATCGACGGAGACCGACGATCTGTCGCGACCCTGGCCGTGCCCCCACACTCAGGCACCGAGCACACAGGAGCGACACGATGGCCAAGTCCGCAGGCAACCAACTCACCGCCACGGTGCGCAGCGAGACCGGCAAGGGCGCGTCCCGCCGGGCCCGCCGCGAAGGCAAGATTCCCGCCGTCCTCTACGGCCACGGCGCCGACCCGCAACACCTCGAGCTGCCGGGCCACGACTTCGCGGCCGTGCTGCGGCACGCGGGCACCAACGCGGTGCTGACCCTCGACATCGACGGCAAGGAACAGCTGGCGCTGACCAAGGCGCTCGACATCCACCCGATCCGCCGCACCATCCAGCACGCCGACCTGCTGGTCGTGCGCCGCGGCGAGAAGGTGGTCGTGGAGGTCACCGTCGTCGTCGAGGGCGACGCCGTGCCCGGCACCCTGGTCACCCAGGACACCAACACCATCGAGATCGAGGCCGAGGCGCTGTCGATTCCCGAAAACCTCACCGTGTCGGTCGAGGGCGCCGAGCCGGGCACGCAGTTCACCGCCAGACAGATCACCCTGCCGCGGGGCGTCAACCTGATCTCCGACCCGGAGATGCTGGTGGTCAACGTCGTGATCGCGCCGACCGCCGAAGACCTCGAGGAAGAGGGCGCGGGCGAAACCCCCGCGGGCGCAGAGGGGGAAGCAGCTCCCGCGGAAGAGGAAGCCGCCGACGCCGAGGCCCCCGCGGACGAGTCCGAGTAGGCGGATCGCAACGTGGCCGAGCCGTTGCTGGTGGTCGGCCTGGGCAACCCCGGGGACAACTACGCCCGCACCCGGCACAACCTCGGGTTCATGGTCGCCGACCTGCTCGCCGACCGGCTGGGCTCAAAGTTCAAGGTGCACAAGCGTTCCGGCGCCGAGGTGGTCAGCGGCCGGCTGGCCGGCCACCCGGTGTTGGTGGCCAAGCCGCGCTGCTACATGAACGAGTCCGGCCGCCAGATCGGGCCGTTGGCGAAGTTTTACTCGGTGCCGCCGGCCGACATCGTCGTCGTGCACGACGACCTCGACCTCGACTTCGGCCGCATCCGGCTCAAGATCGGCGGCGGCGAGGGCGGCCACAACGGGCTGCGCTCGGTGGCGGCCGCGTTGGGCACCAAGGAGTTCGCGCGGGTCCGCATCGGCATCGGCCGACCGCCGGGACGCAAAGACCCGGCGGCCTTCGTGCTGGAGAACTTCTCCGCGGCCGAGCGCAGCGAGGTGCCGACCATCTGCGAGCAGGCCGCGGACGCCACGGAGTTACTCATCGAACTCGGGCTGGAGCCGGCGCAGAACCGCGTCCACGCCTGGTAGCCGCCTAGGTGACCAGGGTGGCGGAGTGCGACCGGCGCAGCTTGCCCGACGGCGTCTTCGGGATGGTGCCCGGCCCGAGCACCACCACGTTGCGCGGCCGCATGTCGACCTCGGCCACCACCTCGCGGGCGACCTGGTGCTCGATGCGGCGCACCTCGGCCGGGTCCTGCCACGCGTTGGACTCGACGGCGACGGCGAACGTCTCGCGGGAGTGGCCGGCGTCCAGTCGCACCGCGACGGCGCAACCGGGGCGCACCCCGTCGACGCGGCAGGCGGCCCGCTCGATGTCGGTGGGGTAGATGTTGCGGCCCGCCATGATGATGACGTCCTTGACGCGGCCGCACACCACGACGTGGCCCTCCTCGGTCAGGTAGCCGAGGTCACCGGTGTCATACCAGCCGTTCTCGTCCTGCGCCGGGATGAAGCCGCCCATGGTCAGGTAGCCGGGCGTCAGGGACTCGCCGCGCAGCTCGATGACGCCGACGCCGCGGGCGGGCATCACGTCGCCGTTCTCGTCGATGATCCGCGCCTCGAGGTCTTGCAGCAGCGGGCCGAGGGTGGCCAGCCTGCGGGTGTTGCCCTTGGTGGCGGGCACCGCGCGGCGCAGGGCGGCCAGCAGGTCGGCGTCGACCTCGTCGACGACCAGACCGGCGTTGCACTCGGAGAACGACACGGCCAGGGTGGTCTCGGCCATGCCGTAGGCCGGCAGGATGGCCGACGGGTTCAGGCCGAACGGCTTGCCCGCGTCCAGCAGGTCCTCCACGTCGGCCGGTTCGACGGGCTCGGCGCCGGACAGGGCGAACCGCAGCGTGGACAGGTCGAAATCGCCGGGCTTGGCGTTGCGGCGCAACCGCTTGGCGAGCAGCGCGTAGGCGAAGTTGGGCGCCGCGGTCATGGTGCCCTTGTACTTGTCGATGAGCTTGGCCCACAGCAGCGTGTCGCGCAGGAAGTCCATCGGGGTGACCTTGACGAGCTCGGCGCCGAAGTACATCGGAATGGTCAGGAACCCGACCATGCCCATGTCGTGGAAGCAGGGCAGCCAGCTGACCATGACGTCCTTGTCGACGTCGTACTGGGCGCCGATGAACATCGCCTCGGCGTTGGAGTAGATGTTGCGGTGGGTGATCTGCACGGCCTTCGGGGAACCGGTGGACCCAGACGTCAGCTGCATCAGCGCCAGGTCGTCCTCGCCGACGTCGACGGGGTCGATCGGCTCCGACGCCAGCAGGTCGGCCACGGTGAGGACCTTGATGCCCTTCTCCTGAAGCACCGGGGTGGCCACCAGGAAGGGCTCGGAGACGATGACGGCTTGCGCCTCGATCATGCCGATGACGTTCATGGTGTCTTCGGCCCACACGGCCAGGTCGGTGCGCGGTGTCGGCTGGTGCAGCATCGTGAGGCTGGCCCCGCGCATCCACAGCCCCTGCGCCGTCGGGGCGATCTCGACCGGGAAGCCGGCCAGCACCCCCACGGCGTCGCCGAGGCCGATGCCGGCGGCGGCCAGGCCGCCCGCGATGCGGCGAGCGCGCTCGTGGACCTCTCCCCAGGTGTGCCGGACCGGTTCGTGGGGTTCACCGGTGACCATGCCCGTCTTCGCGGTGCGGGCATTGTGGTACATCTTCTCGGTAAACCTGCTCACACAAACCTCCTCGGTTCCGGCGCTTGCCCCAACGCCCGGGATCTCATATTCCGCCCACTGGATAACACTTCGAAGCAGGCGCGCAAACACAGTCGGGCGGCGGTTAGGTCTCGAATCGGCGATGAGCCGGCCACCTCGCGTCCGGCCGCCCCGTGAGCGCGAAGCGGGCCGGAAAAGCGGTGGTGCGCCCCAAGCGCTAGTCGTGCGCCCGGGGGTGGGGGGGGGGCCGGCAAAAAATTTTTGTTGTGAGCACAAAACCGCACCCCCGCGTATATTAAAAACATAAGAAAGGAAAGCGCAAAACAAAAGGGGGGGTT
>NZ_LZHV01000039.1 GCF_001667275.1 Mycobacterium sp. ACS4054 | reverse complement strand
GGCGGGCAGGGTGGCGGCCGGGGCGCGAATGGTGGCGGGGGCGGAAATGGTGGCGGGACAACGGGACCGGCGGCGGTGTCGGGGCTGATCGCGCGGTCGCCATACGTCGCGCCGTCGGCGGTGACCAGTAGTGCCCGCACCCCGCCGCCGTTGAGTTCGGCGGCCAGCAGCTCGGGCGAGGTGTGCGCGGCATCCAGCGCCTCGGCGCGGGATGCGGCCGCCAGCAGCCGGTCGTGCAGGTTTCGTCGGGCGAGGACGCCCAGGCTGACGTCGACGGTGGCGCCGAGCAGCACCAGCAGCAGGGCGAGCAACGCCACCACCACCACCGTCACCCGGCGCTGCAGCGACGGGGTCCGCGTCGAGGCCGCGGTGGTCATGATCGCTGGGGCTGCAGCCGGTAGCCGATGCCACGCACGGTGTGCAGGATCCGCGGCCCGTGGGCTTCGAGCTTGCGTCGCAATCCGCTGACATGCACCTGGACCAGGTTGGGGTCGTAGGCGTCGTATCCCCACACCGCGTTGAGGATCTGGCGGGCGCTGACGATGCGGCCGCGCTGCTCCACCAGGAAGGTCAGCACCCGCAGCTCTGTCGCGGTCAGCTCGAGGCGACTGCCGCCGCGCGCGGCCACGCCGGCGTCGGCGTCGAGCATCAGATCGCCGACCTGGACGACTCGGGGCAGCCGTCCGCGCCGGCGCAGCACCGCGCCGACGCGCGACACCAGTTCGGCCAGCTCGAACGGTTTGATCACGTAATCGTCGGCCCCGCCGTCCAGGCCGCGGAGGCGGTCTTGCAGGCCGTCGCGCGCCGTGATCAGCACGATCCCGACGTCGCCCCAGGCGCGGATGACGTCGATGAGGTCGAATCCGTCGCGTCCCGGCAGCATGACGTCGAGCACCACCAGGTCCGGGCGCAGCCCGTCGAGCGCCTCCTCCAGGCCGCCACCGTCGCAACGGCCGACGGTGTGATAGCCGACGTCGGTCAGCGCCTCGCTGACCATCTCGCGAATCGTCTCGGAGTCCTCGACCACCAGAACCCGCGGTGCACCGACGCTGAAATGGTCGGCGGCCGCGCGCGGGCAGTTCGTCATGGCTCCATTGTCGGCATCGGTCCTGAAGCGAACCTGAAGCCGACCTGAAGCCGGCATCTTCAGGTCCGCTTCAGTTCCGGCTCCTAGCGTCCGATGCCATGACCACAAACGACGAGATCGACACGAATCCGCCGCCCGGGCCGGCCATCGACCCACCTCAGCCCCGCCGCCACTCGACCGGCGTCGTGGTCGGCGCCGGGGTGGCGGGCGCGCTGATCGGCGCGGTCGGCACCATCGCCGCGATCGCCTTCGCCTGGATCATCAGCGTGGGTCCGCCCGGTCCACCTCCGCTGCCGGGGCCGCCGCCGATGATGGCGCTGCATCATGGGCCACCGCCCCCGCCGATGGGTGGCCCCGGAGGTTTCGGGTTTGCGCCGCCGCCCGGGCCACCCGGGCCCCCGCCGGCGCCCCCGCCCGGCTTCCCGCCGCCGGCGCAACCGTCCCCAGCGCCGCATAGCTGACCGAACCGCCGCCGTCACGATCCCTCGAATCGTGGCGGCGGCGGTCGTCGCGCCAGTAGCGTCGCGGTTACCGCCCAACCGACGACCGTGGAGAGCCGCATGACCTCGGACAACACCGGAACCCGCCGCTTCCCCGCCGGCGTGGCCGCCCTGGCCGGGCTGGCCGGCCTGGTGCTCGGCGCCCTCGCCACCTTCGCGATCACCGGACTGGTCTGGACGGTCCGGGTTCAGCTTCCGCCCCCGCCGTACCCGCCGCCGCTGTCGTCGCAGTCGGTGGGCGGGGGCGGGTGCATCTACACGGCGCCGCCGTCACCGACGTCGGTGCCGGCGCCCCCGCTGCCGCCGGCGCCGCACGCGTAGCGACCTAGGTGCGGTCGGGTCCCTTCGCCGTCATCACGGCGAAGGTGGCCAAGAACAGCGCCGCCGGCAGGGCGTTGACGACCTTGTCGCGCACCCGGATGTGGGCGCCGAGCGCCAAGACGAAATACACCGTCAGCATCGCCGTCGTCACCCGCGCCAGCGCCGGGAAGCGGGTGACCGACAGCAGGCCCACCGCGGCGGCGGCCTTCACCACCGGCAGCACGGGCCGGACGTTCTCCGGCAGCCCGACGTCGTCCAGCACCTTCTTGATCGGGGCCACCTGGACGCCGCATGCCACCGCGTCCACGGCGTGGAACGCGCCGAGCGCCGCGTAGGTCTTCGGCGAAGTGAAAACGCTCATGGAGCAATCCTATTGGGTCAGCTGCGGCGGCGGTCCGGGCTCGCCATCCACTGGCTGGCGGGCGATCGCCTCGGCCTTGGCCACCGCCTGGGCGATCGCGGGGTCGGTCTCGGTGGAGAACCAGTCGGCGACGGCGGCGTCGTCGTCGGCGCTGTGCTTGGGCGCATCGTCGACCGGGGAGGGCTGGAACCGGAAGACGCCGTCCTCGCCCGGGGCGCCCAGCAGCTTGGTGAATCCCTGTAGCGCCGTGCTGAAGTCGCTCGGCACCACCCACACCTTGTTGGCGTCACCGCGCGCCATCTCCGGCAGGGTCTGCAGGTATTGGTAGGCCAGCATCTCGGGGGTGGGCCTGCCCGCCTTGATCGCGGCGAACGTCTTCTCGATGGCCTTGGCCTGCCCCTGCGCTTGCAGGTAGGCCGCGGCGCGTTCACCCTGGGCGCGCAGCATGCGGGACTGCCGGTCGGCCTCGGCGGCCAGGATCGCGGCCTGCTTGGCGCCCTCGGCGGCCAGGATCTGCGCCTGCTTCTGGCCCTCGGCCTCCTTGATCGCCGACTCGCGCATGCCCTCGGCGGTCAGGATCATCGCCCGCTTCTCGCGGTCGGCCTTCATCTGCTTTTCCATCGATGCCTGGATGGACGGCGGGGGGTCGATGCTGCGCAGCTCGACCCGGGCCACCCGCAGGCCCCAGCGGTTGGTCGCCTCGTCGAGCACGCCGCGCAGCTGGCCGTTGATCATGTCGCGTGAGGTCAGCGTCTGCTCCAGCGTCATCCCGCCGACCACGTTGCGCAGCGTGGTGGTGGTGAGCTGCTCCACACCCACGATGTAGTTGCTGATCTCGTAGACGGCCGCCTGCGGGACGGTGACCTGGAAGTAGACCACCGTGTCGATGTTGAGGGTCAGGTTGTCCTCGGTGATCACCGGCTGCGGCGGGAACGACACCACCCGCTCACGCAGGTCCACCCGGGCGCGCACCCGGTCGATGAACGGCACCAACAACGTCAGCTGACCGCTGACCGTCCGGCTATATCGGCCCAGCCGTTCGATCACCGCGGCCTCCGCCTGCGGTATCAAGGCCACCGATTTCGCCACCACCACGATGGCGAATATCACCAATACGGCCAGCAATACCAAACCAGCAACCGCACCCTGCACCCGAGTTCCTTTCTCTCCCAGAGGTTTTGGCAGCGCTCTCACGCAGTCGTTATGGACCGCTCTTGAAGACCACCGCCGTGGCGCCGTCGATCTGCATGACGGTCACCGACTCCCCCGGTTCGTACACATCCCCCTCGTTGAACGGACGCGCGGTCCACACCTCGCCGTCGAGCTTCACCTGGCCCTCGTCGCGGTCGATCCGCTCGAGCACCAGCGCCTTCTTGCCCTCCAGCGCCTCGATGCCCATGTGCGGCACGTGTGCGGGCGTCAGTTGCCGCAGCAGCGCCGGGCGCACCAGCACCAGCAGCAGGATCGAGACGACGAGGAAAACGATCCCGTTGGCCCAGCCCGGCCAATCGGTCAGCCAACTGGTTGCCGAGGCGGCGAGCGCGCCGCCGCCGAGCATCATCAGGAACATATGGCCCGTGAGCGCCTCCGCACCGGCGAGCACCAGCGCGGATATCAACCAAAGCACTGCGGCGTGCATGCGGTCAGAATACGCGTGATCCGCCTTTGCCGGGCAAAACAACTACACTGCGGAATCGTGTGGTGTCCCAGTGTCTCGCTTTCCCTGTGGGCCAACGCCTGGCTCGCAGGCAAGGCCGCGCCCGACGACGTCCTGGACGCGTTATCGGTATGGGCGCCAAAGCAATCGGTCACCGCGTATGATGCGGTCGCCGCCGGTCACACGGGGCTGCCGTGGCCGGACGTGCATGACGCCCCGACGGTGACGTTGCTGCAGACGCTGCGCGCCGCGGCCGGTCGGTCGGCGCCCGGCCCGGGACGGTTGCGCGGCACGATCAACATGCTTTTGCCGGTGCCCGGCGACGTGCGCGGGCTGGCCCCCGGGACGCAATTCGAGCGCGACGCGCTGGCCGCGGGTGAGGCGATCATCATCGCCAGCCCGCACGACCCCGCCACCGCGGTGGGGCTGGTGCCCGAGTTCTCCTACGACGAAGACGACTTCCCCGACCTGTGCGCGCTGTCGTGGACGGTGTACTCGCTGCCGGGCGCGCCGGTGCTCGACCATTACGAGCTCGGGGATGCCGAATACACCCTGCGCTCGGCCGTGCGTTCGGCCGCCGACGCCCTCGGCGCCATCGGACTGGGATCGGCCGCGGCGGACATCGAGGATCCGCGCGGCCTCGTCGAGCAGCTGCTGGAATCCGCACGGCAACACCGGGTTCCCGACCACGCGCCCTCGCGGGCGTTGCGGGTGCTGGAGAACGCCGCGCACGTCGACGCCATCATCGCGGTCAGCGCCGGGCTCAGCCGCTCGCCCGACTCGCCGGAACGTTTCGCCGCGCCGGTCGTCGCCGGCCCCGAACCGTTCGGAGCCCAATCCTCTTCGGAGGCCCGCATCGCCAGCGATGCGTTGCGGCCCCTGACCGCCGTGGTCCGCTCGGCGCGGATGGCCGCCGTCACCGCGATCCTGCACTCGGCCTGGGCCGACTGAGGGCGCGCTAGTCGCTGTCGCCGCGCGCGCAATGCGGCGGGCGGCAGGGCGCGCCGTCGACGCTGGCGAGGCAACCGGGCACCGGGTCGGGTCCGGTCAGCCGGGCGGGGCCGCGGCCGCTACGCAGCTCGTCGACCAGATCGGCGGCGAGACGGGCGAATCGGCGATCGGCGTTGGGGGTGGCGGCCCGGGCGAACGCCAAACCCGCCGCCCCGGCCTGGGTTCGCAATTCCTCGTCGAGATCCCACACCACCTCGATGTGGTCCGCGACGAACCCGATCGGGCAGACGATGACGGCCTTGGTCCCCGCGGCGGCCAGCGCCGTCAGATGGTCCTCGACGCTCGGTTCCAGCCACGGCACCTGCGGCGGCCCGGACCGCGACTGCCAGGCCAGGTCGTAATCGGCGTAGCCGGCCGCGGCCGCGACCAGCCTTGCGGCGTAAGCGACTTGGCGGCTGTAAAGCCTGGGGCCGAGGCGCTGGTCGGCGGCCACCGGGACCGAATGCGCGGTGAACACCAGGCGGGCGCCGTCGGGCACGGACTGCGCGGCGGCCGCCACGGCGCCGGCGAACATCTCGACGAACAGCGGGTGGTCGAAGTACGGGCGCAGCTTGACCAGTTCGGGCGCCTCCGGCCCGGCGGCCCGCCGCGCCCGGGCGATGTCCTCGGTGTACTGCGTGCAGCTGGAGTAGCCGCTCCACGCCGACGTGGTGAACACCGCGGCGCGGCGAACCCCGTTGTCCCGCATGGCCGCAACGGCGTCTTCGACGTAGGGTTCCCAGTTGCGGTTGCCGAAATAGACCGGCAGGTCCAGTTCCTCGCGCAGCTCGTCGATCAGGGCGCGGTTGATACCGTTGATCGGTGACACCCCGCCGAAATGCAGGTAGTGCCCGGCGACGTCATCCAGGCGTTCGGGCGGCACGTTGCGCCCACGGGTGACGTTCTCCAGGAACGGCCGCACCTGCTCGGGCCCCTCCGGGCCGCCGAAGGACAGCAGCAGGAAGGCGTCGAAATCCATTTGGAGTCAGCGCATTCCGCTTTTAGAGCAATTGGGTGCTGGCGCCGCCGTCGGCGAAGATGATGGTGCCGGTGGTGGCCGGGAGCCAGTCGGAGAGCACGGCGCACACCGTCTTGGCGACGGGCGTGGGGTCCTTCATGTTCCAGCCGATCGGCGCGCGCTGGTCCCAGCCCTCTTCCAGCAGCTGCATCTGGGCGCCGGCCTCCTCACCCAGGGCCCCGCCCACGATCGCCGACATCGCCAACGTCCGGATGGGGCCCGCCGCAACGAGATTCGACCGCACACCGAACTTGCCGGCCTCACGGGCGACGAACCGGTTGACCGATTCCAGCGCGCTCTTGGCCACGGTCATCCAGTTGTAGGCCGGCATGGCCCGGCTGGGGTCGAAGTCCATGCCGACGATGGACCCGCCGGGATTCATGATCGGCAGCAGCGCCTTGGCCAGCGAGGCATAGGAATACGCGGAAATGTGGATGCCCTTGGCGACGTCCTCGTACGGCGCGTCGAAGAACGGGTTGATGCCCATCCCGGTCTGCGGCATGAAGCCGATCGAATGCACCACGCCGTCGAGCCTGTTGCCCTCACCGATCTCGGCGGTCACCCGGTCGGCGAGGGTGTTCAGGTGCTCCTCGTTCTGCACGTCGAGCTCGATCAGCGGCGCCTTCTCCGGCAGCCGGTCGGCGATGCGCTGGATCAGCCGCAACCGGTCGAACCCGGTCAGCACCAGCTGCGCGCCCGCCTCCTGGGCCGCCTTGGCGATGTGAAACGCGATCGACGAGTCGGTGATGATCCCGCTGACCAGGATTCGTTTGCCGTCGAGCAGTCCTGCCATGTCCGTCCTTAATGTCTTCGTGGGTGAATTCAGTGGCCCATGCCCATGCCGCCGTCGACCGGGATGACCGCGCCGGCGATGTAGCCCGCATCCTCGGACGCCAGGAAGCTGACCGCCCCGGCGACGTCCTCGGCGGTGCCGACCCGCTTGGCCGGAATGAATTCCAGTGCGCCCGCCTGGATCCGCTCGTCGAGCGCGCGGGTCATCTCGGTGTCGATGTAGCCGGGCGCGACGACGTTGGCGGTCACCCCGGCCTTGGACAGCTCGCGGGAGATCGAGCGGGCCATGCCGATCAGGCCGGCCTTGGCCGCCGCGTAGTTGGACTGGTTACCGATGCCCCACATGCCGGACACCGAGCCGATGAAGATGATGCGGCCGAACCGCTTGCGCTGCATGCTGCGCGACGCGCGCTGGGCCACCCGGAACGCCCCGGTGAGGTTGGCGTTGATGACCTCTTCGAAGCGCTCCTCGGTCATCCGGATCAGGAAGGCGTCCTTGGAGATACCGGCATTGGACACCAGCACCTCGACCGGACCCTGGTGCTCCTCGACTTCTTTGAACGCGCGGTCGACGGCCTCGTTGTCGGTGACGTCGCACACAACGCCGAACAGCCCCTCGGGCGCCCCGGACCCGCGGTGCGTGACGGCCACCTTGTGGCCGTCGGCGGCCAGCCGCTGCGCGATCGCCAGACCGATCCCCCGGTTTCCGCCCGTCACCAGCACGGAACGGGACACGAATGCGGGTTTGCCGCCGGTGGTGGCTACTTCAGTCACCCCGCCAACCTATCGCCTCACCGCGGCACGCCCGAAATCGGCTGGCCGGGCTCGCCGAACGTGAAGCCACGGCTAAATCCGGCGCTATTTTTCGCCGTGGCTCCACGCTCGGCGAAAATCGAGGCGCCAAGCGACGGGACGATCACGTCGGGAGGCGGCGGTTGATGAGCAGCGCCGCCAACGCCGCCAACGCCAACACCAGCGCGCCCAACCGCACCCAGCCCACGCTGGCATCGCCCTTGATCGTCTCGTAGCCGATCTGCTGCTGCAGCGTCGCGTAGACGGCCTTCAGCTCGGCCAGGCTGGCGGCGTTGTACCAACTCCCGCCGGACAGCTCGGCGACCTTCTTCATCGTGGAGTCGTCGACGGGCACCGGCTGGCGCTGGTCGTTGATCTCGACGAAGCCGTACGGCGTGCCGAACGAGATCGTCGAGATCGGCACCCCCTGGTCCTTGGCCGTACGCGCGGCGGTGAAGGCGCCCTTCGGGTTGTCCGGGTTGGTCGGCATCGTCTCCTTGCCGTCGGAGAACAACACGATGCGCGCCGGGGGCGGCTTGTCGCCGCCGCCGATCACCGCGCCCACCGTCGCGATGGCCTGCAACGCGGTGAAGATGCCCTCCCCGGTGGCGGTCCGGTCGGCGAACTGCAGCTTGTCCAGCGCGTTCTTGGTGGCGTCGCGGTTGGTGGTTGGGGAGACCAACACGGTCGCCGTCCCCGCGTACTCGATGAGCCCCAGGTTGATGCCGGGAGTCAGTTCGTCGGCGAACTGCTTGGCCGCCTCCTGAGCGGCCGCCATCCGGTTGGGCTGCACGTCGGTGGCACGCATCGACTGCGAGACGTCGATCACCAGCATCACCACCGCGCGGTTGCGGGGGATCCGCACGTCGTGGGTGGGCCCCGCCATCGCGATGGTGAACAGCACCAGCGATGCCACCAGCAGGATCGCCGGGACGTGTCGCCACCGCGACGGGCGTTGCGGCGCAACGCTTTCCAGCAGCTCCATGTTGGCGAATCGCAGCATCCGCCGCTGCCGCGCGAGCTGCATGAGGATGTACATCGCGGCCAGCCCGACGACGGCCAGCAGGAACAGGAAGAACCACGAGTGTTCGAAGCCCGACAACGACATCGGGCCGAGCAGCGGCAATGTCACTGCCGCCCCGCCAATGCACCGCGCCGGCGGGACTCGACGAAACGGACGATGTCGGCGATCCAATCGCGGTCGGTGCGCAGGGTCAGTATCGGCGCCCCGCAGCTGCGGATCGTGCGCGCCACCTCGGCACGGTGCGCCGCCGCCGCCTTGGCGAAGTCGTCACGCAGCTGGGCGTCGATGGTGAACTCACGGGTGACGCCCGACTCGGCGTCCTGCAGCACGACGTCACCGATGTCGGGCAGTTCGACGTCGCGGGGGTCCAGCACCTCGATGGCCAGCACCTCGTGCCGGGCCGCGATCGCCCGCAGCGGACGCATCCAGTTGATCGGTCCCAGGAAGTCGCTGATGATCACCGCCATGCCGCGGCGGCGCTCCGGCCGGCGCAGCGCGTCGATGGCCGTCGCCAGATCCCCGCGCACCCCGACCGGCGCCCGGGGGGTGGTCGCGATGGTGCGCAGCAGCGTCTGCTCGTGCTGGCGCCCGGAGCGCGCCGGCACCCGGACCATGGTCTGGCCGTTGGCGATCAGCGCCCCGAGCCGGTTGCCGCCGCCGCTGTTGAGGAACGTGATCGCGGCCGCGGCCGCCACCGCCAGGTCCCGCTTCTCGCACCCCACGGTGCCGAAGTCCAGGCTGGCCGACATGTCGACCACCAGCCAGGTTTCCAGCTCGCGGTCGGCGATCATCTGGCGCACGTGCGGGTGCATGGTGCGCGCGGTGACGGCCCAATCCATCCGGCGGACGTCGTCGCCGGGCTGATACTCGCGCGACTCCCCCGGCTCCGAGCCCGGCCCCGGGATCAGGCCCAGGTGGTCGCCGTGCAGGACACCGTCGAGCTTGCGCTTGACCGTGAGCTCGAGCTGGCGCAGCGCCGCCGCCAGCTTCGGGTCCACGATCTGCCCGCGCTGCATCGATGGCGGATGTGACACCGCCGGCCGGGGTTCGGTCACCGACCGCTAGCCGCCCCCGCGGCCTGCATCACCGGGGGCACCGATTGCCCTTGCTGCGGAACGGCATTCACCTGGGGCAGGGCGACCGTCTGCAGGACCCGGTTGATGACGATCTCCGGCGATATCTCGTCGGCGAGCGCGTCGTAGGTGAGCACCAAGCGGTGGCGGAGGACGTCGGGAATGACGTCGACGACGTCCTGCGGGATCACGTAGTCGCGGCCGCGCACCAGCGCCAGCGACCGGGACGCGGCGATGATGCCCAGCGAGGCGCGCGGGGAGGCGCCGAACGAGATCCAGGTCTTGACGTCGTTCATGCCGAGCTGCTCGGGATGGCGGGTGGCGGTCACGACGCGCACCACGTAGTCGACCAGCGCGTGGTGGACGAAGTTGTTGGCCGCGATGTCCTGCAGCCGCAACAGGTCGCCGGTGTTCAGGATCTGCTTGGGCTCGGGCGGGCGCACGCCCATCCGGTAGATGATCTCCCGCTCCTCTTCGGGCGACGGGTAGCCCACATTGATCTTGAACAGGAAGCGGTCGCGCTGCGCCTCGGGCAGCGGGTACACGCCCTCGTGCTCGATCGGGTTCTGGGTGGCCATCACCAGGAACGGGTTGGGCAGCGGGAAGGTCTTGCCGCCGATCGACACGTGGCGTTCCTGCATGACCTCCAGCAGCGCCGACTGGACCTTGGCCGGCGCGCGGTTGATCTCGTCGGCGAGCAGGAAGTTCACCACCACGGGGCCGAGCTCGGTGTCGAACTCCTCCTTGCCCTGCCGGTAGATGCGGGTACCGATGATGTCGGTGGGCACCAGGTCGGGCGTGAACTGGATGCGGGCGAAGGTGCCGCCCACCACCTTGGCGAAGGTCTCGACGGCCAGCGTCTTGGCCACGCCGGGCACGCCCTCGAGCAGCACGTGGCCCTTGGAGAGCAGGCCGACCAGCATCCGCTCGACGAGCTGATCCTGTCCGACGATGATGCGCTTGACCTCGAAGATCGCCCGCTCGAGGGTGTGGACCTCGGCGGCCAGACCGTTCCCGCCGCCGGACGGCGCTTCATGGGCCGGCGCGCCGGGAGGACCACCCGGGCCCGAGTAACCGCTGGCGCCCGGAGGCGGCCCACCTGCTGCTGTCATCAATAACCCTCTCGTTCGGACACGACTGCTTGCACCATCGCCGTCGCGGGGCCGCGACGTGCCCGCGTCCAACTATTCCAGGCCCGTCGGATTCCGTCGACGCTGGCGGTTCGCCCGCGGTCGGCCGGGGCGTCGCACCGCCGATCAGTACTCGATGATCCTAGTCAAGAACGGCGTCATGCCGGGCGTGCGGACGGGGCTCACGGTGACATGCCCGGCGAGGCTGGACGCCTCCAGCATCTGACCGTTGCCCAAATACATCGTGACGTGCTGGCCACCGTTGGGCCCGTAGAAGATGAGGTCGCCGCGCCTGGCCTGGTCCGGCGGGATGTGCCGGCCGGCGTTGTACTGGTCGCCGGAGAACCGCGGGATCAGCACGCCGACCCCGGCGAAGCCGTACCGCATCAGGCCCGAGCAGTCGAAGCCGTTGATGTTCGCGCCGTCGCCGACGCCCTTGCTCGGGCCGTCCAGCGAGCCGCCACCCCACGAGTACGGCACGCCCATCTGCGAACCCATGCGCTTGATCACGTACTCGATCGCCTGCCGGCCGTAGACCCGCGGGATCTTGCCGCCCGGGTTGGTGGGGCTGGCCGCGGCGGGGGCGGGATCCCCCAGGATGTTGATTCCCAGGCCGCCCAAAAATTGCCTGCCGAGGTCCATCGTCGTTTGGGTGGCCTGGGCGGTCGCCTGCAGTGAGGCGTTGGCGACGGCGAGTGGGTCACCCGGGGCGCCCGCGCTGATCGTCGCCGGCAGGGTGGGGTCCCACGCGCCCGGGTCGGCCCTAACGACGGGAGCGGGGCCGGCCACCGAAAGCGTCAGCCCGGCCACCACGGCGGTGATCCAGGCGAAGTTGAAAAGGCGAATCCGCTTGCGGCGCATGGCTTTCCGTTCAGTTCTCATTCGTTTACCAGTCGATGTAGCGGACCACGTAGGGTGTCATGCCGCTGGTGCGCACCGGCGCGACGCGGACCTTCAGGCCGATGTCGGGGGCCTCCAGCATTTGGCCGTCGCCGAGGTAGATCGTCACGTGCTGGCTGCCGCCGGGGCCGTAGAAGATGACGTCGCCGCGGCGCATCTGCGATGACGGGATCTTGCGACCCAGGTTGTACTGCGAGCCCGAATAGTGCGGCAGCTTGATGCCGACCCCGGCGAACGAGTACAGGACCAGGCCCGAACAGTCGAAGCCGGTGATACCCGCCCCCGAGTCGATGCCCTTGCTGGGCCCGGCGGCGTTGCCGCCGCCCCAGGAGTAGGGCACGCCGATCTGCGACATGCCGCGCCGGATCACGTATTCGGTGGCCTGCCGCCCGTAGACCCGCGGGATCCGCCCGGAAGTCCCGCCGGGGGCCGCGTTGGTGATGCCGGTGTCGTCGGGCTTGAGGATGCCGAGTTGCTGCAGGAAGTTGCGGCCCAGACCGGCGGTGACCTGGGTCGAGGTCGCCGAGATGCCCAACACCTGGTTGATGACGGCGATCGGGTCGCCCGGGACGTTCGCGCTCGGGATCATCGGCAAGGTGGGGTCCCAGACGCCGTCCCAGCGTCGCGGCCCGCCCTGCGGTGCGGGCGCGCCCGGCGAGCCGGTCTCCCATCGGTCGCCCGACGCCGGAGCGGCGGGGCCGCCGGCCCCGGCTGACCATTGCCGTTGCGCCACTTCGAGTTTGGCCTGCGCCTCGTCGCGTTCGGCGGCCAGGCGGGTGACTTGCTCGCGCTGAGAGTCGAACTTGCGCTTCGAGTCGGTCAGCGCCGCCACGGCGGCGTCCTGGCTGCCCTTGGCGTCGGCGGCGGCCTTGTCGGCCTTCTGCTTGGCCAGCCGCGCCGCCGATTCCTTGTTCACCTGTTCGGTGCGCGCCCGCTGCAGCTTGGCCATCACCGTTTGCGAGCTCGCCGACAGGGTCTTGGCGGCGGCCTCGGTGGCGATGATGTCGTCGGGGCTGGCGGCGGTCAGGTAACTGCTGGAGGGACCGTTCATATAGGTGGCCGCCGCGAACGTGTCGAACCGCTGTTGCGCGGCGGCGATCGCGGCGTTGGCCTCCTTGACGGCCTGCTGGCTGGCGTCCAGGTCGCGCTGGGCCGTGGCGGCGTTGTCCCGGGCGGTCTCCACGTCGACCAGGGCCTTGTTGACGCTCTCCTGTTCGGTCTGGATTTCGGCACTCAGGTTTTCCAGGCGCTGGTTCGCCTTGGCCACGTTCGCGATCAACCCGGCCAGGCTGTCGGCGGCGGGGTCGGCCGGCGCCAGCCCCGGCGTGCATACCAGTAAGGCCACGCTCACGACCGAGGGCACGACCGGCCGCACCAGCCTCGCGACCGGCCGCGCAGCGGAGCCCCGACGTGTGCGTCTCATTCGACTCAGGTCTCCTACGGCTCAACGCGACGGGCGGCGCCGGCCACAGAATCCGGTAAAGGCGCCAAAGACAACACCAGCATCATTTGCACCGTACGTCACACTCTTTGGCGTGCAAACGCTCCACCGAAATCGCACTCTCTACGTGCGTTTAATGTGACCGAACGGTGACCTACCGTGTTTGCCGCGACGGTGCGTCGGGGGTCGACCTGCGTGGCGGGCCGGGCCCGACAGAGGTGGCTAGGCCGTGTTGGTGGGCGTCACTTCCTGCGCTCCGGCCGATTCGGTCGGGGTTGCTGAACGTCGGGCGCGCAACTGCAGGAGCCGCGTCCCGACGGCCGCCGCGAAGACGGCGATCAGGAGGAAGATGGTGAGCCCCGTCCACGGGAATTCGTGGCCCTCAAGCTCGCCCACAAAGTGCTGCGCGGAGACCACCGGGTTGCCGGTCTTGGCGATGTCCTCGCCGGCCTCGAGGGTGACCCGCGGGAATTGCGTGCTGTAGCTCCCGACGTAGTTCGGGCTCAGCGTCAGGACGGTGGAGTCGTGGTAGTCGGCGCCGACCACGGTCGAGATGTCGCGCAGCGGGGTGTCGTTGGGCGGGTTGTGATCGAGCAGCACGATCTTGAGGTTGATGCCGTGGGCGCGCGCCTGGTTGACCACGTCGAGCAGCCCGGGCATGGCCGCGGGCGGCGCGCTCACCCCGTCGGCGGCCACCTGCGCCTTGATCGCGGCCATGTCGACGTCTTGCGGGATGTAAAGCGGCAGGATGAAAGAGTCGTGCCCGGTCATGTGTCCCTCCTGCTGCGCCGTCACACTGGCGTGGCGCTCGGCCATTCGCGGTCACTCTAGCGTGACCGCCGGCCCGCATTGGGGGGCCGCAAGGGGTTTAAACCGTCGACTTCCGCGACAAGACTGGGACTGGCGGGGACCCCGCCGTAATACAGGACAAGCGTACTGTTAAAGTAGCAACGCACCGCCGACACGGCCCGTGGGCGGAAGAACTTAATCCCGGGAGTTGAAGTGAGTAAAGAAGATTCTGTGAACTCGTTCGGAGCACGCGACACCCTCGAGGTCGGCGACAAGAGTTATCAGATCTATCGGCTCGACGCCGTCCGGGGCACCGAGAAACTCCCCTACAGCCTCAAAGTCCTCGCCGAGAACCTGCTGCGCAACGAGGACGGCGCCAACATCACCAAGGACCACATCGAGGCCATCGCGAACTGGGATCCCAAGGCGGAGCCCAGCATTGAGATCCAGTACACGCCCGCCCGCGTGGTGATGCAGGACTTCACCGGAGTTCCGTGCATCGTCGACCTGGCCACCATGCGCGAGGCGATCGGCGACCTCGGGGGCAAAGCAGAGAAGGTCAACCCCTTGGCGCCGGCCGACCTGGTGATCGACCACTCGGTGATCGCCGACCTGTTCGGCACCGCCAACGCCTTCGAACGCAACGTCGAGATCGAGTACCAGCGCAACGGGGAGCGCTATCAGTTCCTGCGCTGGGGCCAGGGCGCTTTCCGTGATTTCAAGGTGGTGCCGCCGGGCACCGGCATCGTGCACCAGGTCAACATCGAGTACCTGGCCAGCGTGGTGATGGAACGCGACGGGGTGGCCTACCCCGACACCTGCGTGGGCACCGACTCGCACACCACGATGGTCAACGGCCTGGGCGTGCTGGGCTGGGGCGTCGGCGGCATCGAGGCCGAGGCCGCGATGCTCGGCCAGCCGGTGTCGATGCTGATCCCGCGCGTCGTCGGGTTCAAGCTGACCGGTGAGATCCAGGCCGGCGTGACCGCCACCGACGTGGTGCTGACCGTCACCGAGATGCTGCGCAAGCACGGCGTGGTCGGCAAGTTCGTCGAGTTCTACGGCGAGGGCGTGGCCGAGGTGCCGCTGGCCAACCGCGCCACCCTGGGCAACATGAGCCCCGAATTCGGTTCCACCGCAGCGATTTTCCCGATCGACGAGGAGACAATCTCCTACCTGCGGTTCACCGGCCGCTCCGATGAGCAGCTCGCGCTGGTCGAGGCGTACGCCAAGGAGCAGGGCATGTGGCACGACCCCTCCCACGAGCCGGCCTTCTCCGAGTACCTCGAACTCAACCTGTCCGACGTGGTGCCCTCGATTGCGGGACCGAAGCGTCCGCAGGACCGAATCGCGTTGTCGGACGCGAAATCCACGTTCCGCGGGCAGATCGGCGACTACGTCGGCGATGACCCCGACAAGAAGGAGTACTCCAAGCTCGACGAGGCCGTCGACGAGTCCTTCCCGGCCAGCGACCCCGGAGCGCTGGAGAACGGCCACGCCGACGACGCCCCGAAGTTCGAATCGGCTGCGGCACATGCCAAGGGCCGCGTGAGCAACCCGGTGCGGGTGCGCTCCGACGACCGTGGCGAGTTCGAGCTCGACCACGGTGCGGTGGTGATCGCGGCCATCACGTCGTGCACCAACACCTCCAACCCCGAGGTGATGCTGGGCGCGGCGCTGCTGGCCCGCAACGCCGTCGAGAAGGGGCTGGCGTCCAAGCCGTGGGTGAAGACCACGATGGCGCCGGGCTCCCAGGTGGTGCACGACTACTACGACAAGGCCGGCCTGTGGCCGTATCTGGAGAAGCTGGGCTTCTACCTGGTCGGCTACGGCTGCACCACGTGCATCGGCAACTCGGGCCCGCTGCCCGAGGAGATCTCCAAGGCGATCAACGACAACGACCTGTCGGTGTCCGCGGTGCTGTCCGGCAACCGCAACTTCGAGGGCCGGATCAACCCCGACGTGAAGATGAACTACCTGGCGTCCCCGCCGCTGGTGGTCGCCTACGCATTGGCCGGGACCATGGACTTCGACTTCGAAGAGCAGCCGCTGGGCCAGGACAAGGACGGCAACGACGTCTTCCTGAAGGACATCTGGCCGTCGCAGAAGGACGTCTCGGACACCATCGCCTCGGCGATCAGCCAGGAGATGTTCACCAAGAACTACGCCGACGTGTTCAAGGGTGACGAGCGGTGGCGCAACCTGCCCACCCCGAGCGGCAATACCTTTGAGTGGGACCAGGATTCGACCTACGTGCGCAAGCCCCCGTACTTCGAGGGCATGTCGGCCGAACCCGAGCCGGTCAGCGACATCACCGGCGCGCGGGTGCTGGCCCTGCTGGGCGACTCGGTGACCACCGACCACATCTCCCCCGCCGGCGCCATCAAGCCGGGCACCCCGGCCGCGCAGTACCTCGACGAGCACGGCGTCGAGCGCAAGGACTACAACTCCTTCGGCTCCCGCCGCGGCAACCACGAGGTGATGATCCGCGGCACGTTCGCCAACATCCGGCTGCGCAACCAACTGCTCGACGACGTCTCGGGCGGCTACACCCGGGACTTCACCCAGGACGGCGGCCCGCAGGCGTTCATCTACGACGCCGCGCAAAACTATGCGGCGCAGGACATCCCGCTGGTGGTGCTGGGCGGTAAGGAATATGGGTCGGGCTCCTCGCGGGACTGGGCGGCCAAGGGCACGCTGCTGCTGGGCGTGCGCGCGGTGATCGCCGAGTCGTTCGAGCGCATCCACCGCTCCAACCTGATCGGCATGGGCGTGATCCCGCTGCAGTTCCCCGAAGGCAAGTCGGCCAAGGAACTGGGGCTGGACGGCACCGAGGTATTCGACATCACCGGCATCGAGGAGCTCAACGACGGCAAGACGCCAAAGACGGTGCGCGTCAAGGCTTCCAAGGATGGTGACGACCCGATCGAGTTCGACGCGGTGGTGCGCATCGACACCCCCGGCGAGGCCGACTACTACCGCAACGGCGGCATCCTGCAGTACGTGCTGCGCAACATGCTGAAGTCGTAGCCGTCACCGCCTGTGCCAAAAGTCAGCGAGGACCATCTGGCGGCTCGCCGCCGCCAGATCCTCGACGGCGCCCGCCGCTGCTTCGCCGAATACGGCTACGACAAGGCCACGGTGCGGCGGCTGGAAACGGCGATCGGGATGTCGCGCGGTGCGATCTTCCACCACTTCCGCGACAAGGACGCGCTGTTTTTCGCGCTGGCGCACGAGGATGCCGAGCGGATGGCCGACGTCGCGTCGCGCGAGGGCCTGATCCAGGTGATGCGCGACATGCTCGCCGCGCCTGACCAGTTCGACTGGCTGGCAACCCGGCTGGAGATCGCGCGCAAGCTGCGCAACGACCCGGAGTTCAGCCGCGGCTGGGCGGAGCGGTCCGCGGAACTGGCGGCGGCGACGACCGATCGGTTGCGCCGCCAGAAGGAGGCGCACCGGGTGCGCGACGACGTCCCCGGTGACGTGTTGCAGTGCTATCTGGAGTTGGTGCTCGACGGCCTGGTGGCCCGCCTCGCCTCGGGCGAAGACCCGCGGCGGTTGTCCGCCGTGCTCGACCTGGTCGAGAAGTCCGTGCGCCGCAACGATTCCGGGTCGTAGCGCGCCGCTACACCCGAGCGACCCGCGCGGTGCGGTTGGGGCCGCCCCGGCCGCGCATCGTGGTGCCCGCCTGCCGCAGCAGGCTGTGAATCGAGCCGTACGATCGGCCCGTGCGGGCGGACAGGGTGCGGATGCTGGCGCCGCCCTCATAGGCGTTGCGCAGCTCGACCAACAACTTCTCGCGGGTCTTGGACCTTTGCAGTGTCCTTTTCATGGCTGGCCTCCGCGCCTCGACACGATCGCAAGCACCCAGAGTAAGAACCCGCCGCCGCCCGCGGGGGTTATTTCACCGAAGAAATCAGGCGAGCTCGATCAGATCGCGGTATTCGTCGGACCAGAAGTCCTCGGTGCCGTCGGGCAGCAGCACGACGCGCTGCGGATCGAGGGCCTCGGCCGCGCCCGGGTCGTGCGTCACCAGCACCACCGCGCCCTGGTAGCTGCGCAGCGCGTCGAGAACCTGTTCGCGCGACGCGGGGTCGAGGTTGTTCGTCGGTTCGTCGAGCAGCAGGACGTTCGCCGTGGATGCGACCAGACCGGCCAGCGCGAGCCGGGTCTTCTCGCCGCCCGACAGGGTGCCCGCCGGCTGGTCGAGTTGCGGCCCGCTGAACATGAACGCGCCCAGCAGGCCGCGCAGATCCTGCTCGCCCGAATCGGGTGCGGCGTGCCGGATGTTCTCCCACACGCTCGCGTCGTTGTCGAGCGTGTCGTGCTCTTGGGCGAAATAGCCCATCCGCAAACCGTGTCCGGGCTCCAGCCCGCCGGTGTCGGGCTGCTCGGTGCCGGCCAACAATCGCAGCAGCGTGGTCTTGCCGGCGCCGTTGAGGCCCAGCACCACCACCCGCGACCCGCGATCGATGGCCAGATCGACTCCGCTGAACACCTCCAGCGACCCGTACGACTTGCTCAGCCCCTTGGCGATCAGCGGCGTGCGCCCACACGGGGCCGGGGTGGGGAACTTGATTCGGGCCACCTTGTCGGCCACCCGTTCCTCGTCGAGCGCGGCCATCATCCGGTCGGCGCGACGCAACATGTTCTGCGCCGCAACGGCTTTCGTGGCCTTGGCGCCCAACTTGGCGGCCTGCGTGCGCAGCGCGGCGGCCTTGCGTTCGGCATTGGCGCGTTCCCGACGGCGACGCTGCTCGTCGGTGGCCCGGGCGTCCAGGTACTTCTGCCAGCCCATGTTGTAGACGTCGACCTCGCCGCGCACCGCGTCGAGGAACCACACCCGGTTCACGACGTCGGCGAGCAACTCGACGTTGTGGCTGATGATCACCAGCCCGCCGGTGTGGGCTCGCAGGAAATCCCGCAGCCAGCCAACCGAATCGGCGTCCAGGTGGTTGGTGGGCTCGTCCAGCAGCAGGGTGGTCGACGAGCCAGCGCCGGTATCGGACGCGGCGAACAGGATGCGCGCCAGCTCCACCCGGCGGCGCTGACCACCGGACAGCGTGCGCAGCTGCTGCGTCAGCACCCGGTCCGGCAGGCCCAGGCTGGCGCAGATGCGGCTGGCCTCGCTCTCGGCGCCGTAGCCGCCCAACGCGACGAACCGCTCCTCCAGCTGCCCATAGCGGCGGATGGCTCGGTCGCGCGCCGCGTCGTCGGCGACCTCGGCCATCAAGGCCTGCTGCTTTTCCAGGTCGGTGAGCAGGACGTCGAGGCCGCGCGCCGACAGGACGCGGTCACGCGCCAGCACGTCCAGGTCGCCCTCTTTGGGATCCTGTGGCAGATAACCGATTTCGCCCGCGCGGGCGACGGATCCGGCGTACGGTTCGGTCTCCCCCGCCAGGATGCGCAGGGTGGTGGTCTTGCCGGCGCCGTTGCGGCCGACCAGCCCGATGCGGTCGCCCGGCTGCACGCGCAGGTCCGGTCCGTCGGGCGAGAGCAGAATGCGCGCACCAGCGCGGACCTCGAGGTCCGTGGCCGTGATCACATCTTCTCCCTTTTTGCTCCGCCGCTATTTGTCGTCGGTGAACACCGGCGGCCTCTTCTCCGCGCGCGCGGCAACCGCTTCTTCGAAGTTGGCGGTGAGCAGACGAACGAACAGTTGACCCAAGCCTTCGGCTTGCATGTGCCCCTCCAGGCTACCGGCGTCCAGTCCACTCCACAGTGTGCGCTTGGTCAACTCGATTCCCGGCCGCGAGAAGGCCGCGATGCGCGCGGCGATGGCGTAGCAGGTGTCCAGCAGCTGCTCGTCGGGCACCTGGCACGACACCAGGCCGATGCGCTCGGCCTCCTCGGCGGTGACGTCGCGGCCGGTCAGCATGATGTCGAAGGCCCGCGACGAGCCGATGGCCCGGGGCAGGAGGTAACTGAGCCCCAGTTCGCTGGCGGTCAGGCCGTTGTTGATGCCGGCCGCGCGGAAGTACGCGCCGGTCGAGGCGACCCGGATGTCGGCGGCCAGCGCCAGGCACAGCCCGCCGCCGATCGCCGGCCCGTTGACCGCGGCGATCACCGGCTGGTGCAGGCGCCGCAGCCCCAGGATGACCTCGTCGAGGACCTCCATGGAGCGCAGCGCGTACGTCGGGCGGGTCAGCCCCTCCACATGGGGCACCGAGCCCGCGGACTTGTGGTCGGCGCCCGAGGAGAAACCCCGCCCCGCCCCGGTCAGCACGACCACGCGCACGGAATTGTCGTACCTGACCTTCTCCAGGGCCTCCTTGAGCGGCACCATGACGTCGAACGCCATGGAATTCATCCGCTCGGGCCGATTGAGGGTTATCAGCGCGACACCGGGTCGCGGGCGCTCTACCAGTACCAAACTCACCCAAGCAACCTAGCGCGTTGCCAGGGGTCGCCCCGCGCGCGCCGCGGCGCCGGCCTTATTCGGCCTGGCCGGCCTGGGCCGCGTCGACGTCGAAGGCCCGGATTTGCTGCACGAGGTCTTCGAGGGCGGCCGGCGGCAGCGCCCCGGCCTGGTTGAACAGCAGTTTGCCCTTCTTGAATGCCATCAGCGTCGGGATGGAGCGAATCTGGGCGGCCGCGGCCAGCTGTTGTTCAGCCTCGGTGTCGACCTTGGCGTGCACGATGTCGGGGTGCTTCTCGGCGGACGCCTGGAAAGTGGGCCCGAACTGGCGGCATGGGCCGCACCAGGACGCCCAGAAATCGACGAGCACGATGTCGTTGCCCTCGATGGTTTCGTTGAACTTCTCAGCGGTGAGATCGAGTGTTGTCACGTTTGCTGTAACGCGTGGGCGCGGCGTGGTGTTCCCGGGTTTTGCGGCCGGGCGGGACCGCTCGAGGCGCCCCCGCCGCTTTTTCCCCACCGCAACCGTCGCGTAACCCGCCGGCGGCCGACCGTAGGTTACGGTTGCGTACGTTTTCCCACGTCGGAGACACTGAGCGGACGATCCGCCGCGTCAAGGGACCAGTGAGGGAATCGCGTTGGGCCACTACATCGCTAACGTCCGTGATCTCGAGTTCAACCTGTTCGAAGTGCTCGACGTGGGCGCCGTGCTCGGCACCGGACGCTACAGCGACCTCGACGCGGAAACGGTGCGGACGATCCTCGAGGAAGCCGCCCGCCTGGCCGAAGGCCCGGTGGCCGAATCCTTCGCCTTCGCCGACCGCAACCCACCGGTGTTCGACCCGGCCACCCACACCATCAGCGTGGCGCCCGAACTCGCCAAGACGGTGCAGGCGATCAAAGAGGCCGGCTGGTGGCGCCTGATGCTGGACGAGGAGATCGGCGGCATGGCCGCGCCGCCGCCGCTGGCGTGGGGCGTCAACGAAATGATCATCTGCGCCAACCCGTCCGCGAACTTCTTCAGCCTCGGCCCGTTGATGGCGCAGGCCCTGTTCGTCGAGGGCAACGAAGAGCAGCGGCGCTGGGCGGCCGAGGGTGTGGAGCGCGGCTGGGCGGCCACCATGGTCCTCACCGAACCCGACGCGGGGTCCGACGTCGGGGCCGGCCGCGCCAAGGCCATCGCGCAACCCGACGGCACCTGGCACATCGAGGGCGTCAAGCGGTTCATCTCGGGCGGCGACGTGGGCAACACCGCCGACAACATCTTCCACCTGGTGCTCGCCCGCCCGGAGGGCGCCGGGCCGGGCACCAAGGGACTGAGCCTGTTCTACGTGCCCGAGTACCTTTTCGACCCCGAATCGTTCGAACTCGGCCCCCGCAACGGGGTTTTCGTCACGGGGCTGGAGCACAAGATGGGGATCAAGTCCTCCCCCACGTGTGAATTGACTTTCGGCGCAACGGATCTGCCCGCGGTCGGCTATCTGGTCGGCGACGTGCACAACGGGATCGCGCAGATGTTCACCGTGATCGAGCACGCGCGGATGACGATCGGCGTGAAGGCGGCCGGCACCCTGTCCACGGGCTACCTGAACGCGCTGGCATTCGCCAAGGAGCGGGTGCAGGGCGCGGACCTGACGCAGATGTCGGACAAGACCGCGCCGCGGGTGACCATCATGCACCACCCCGACGTGCGTCGCAGCCTGATGACGCAGAAGGCCTACGCCGAGGGTTTGCGGGCCCTGTACATGTACGCCGCCGCGCACCAGGACGACGCTGTCGCCCAACATGTTTCGGGCGCCGACCACCAGATGGCCCACCGCGTGGACGACCTGCTCCTGCCGATCGTCAAGGGCGTGAGCTCGGAACGCGCCTACGAGATCCTGACCGAGTCGCTGCAGACGCTGGGCGGTTCGGGCTTCCTGCAGGACTACCCGCTGGAGCAGTACATCCGGGACTCCAAGATCGATTCGCTCTACGAGGGCACCACCGCGATCCAGGCGCTGGACTTCTTCTTCCGCAAGATCGTTCGCGACCGCGGCGAGGCCCTGCAGTTCGTGACGGCTCAGATCAGCGCGACGATCGATGCGTGCGACGAGGAGCTCAAGCCGCAGGCCGAGCTGCTGCAGACGGCGCTCGACGAGGTCATGTCGATGACGGGCGCGTTGACCGGGTATTTGATGTCCGCCGCGCAACATCCCACCGAAATCTACAAAGTCGGGCTCGGATCGGTGCGGTACCTGCTCGCGGTCGGCGACCTGCTCATCGGCTGGCGGCTGTTGGTGCAGGCCGGGATCGCGCGCGCCGCGCTGGCGGGCGCGAACGGGAACGACGCGGCGTTCTATCGAGGCAAGGTGGCGACGTCGGCGTTCTTCGCCAAGAACATGCTGCCGAAGCTCACGTCGCTGCGCAAAGTCATCGAGTCCATCGACGGCGAAATCATGCGCATCCCCGAGCAAGCGTTCTGATCGCCGCGCCGAACGCACAGGTTAGCCACAGCTCCAACTGGTAATACCCATTCCGTTGGGTCCCACCACGATTGGAGAACGTTGATGCCTGCCAGCTGTCCAACGCCCCGGCTCACCCGAGCAGCGGTCCTCGCCGTCACCGGCGTCACCGCCTTGTCCATCGCCGCATGCAGCTCGTCCAACAAGTCCAGCCCGACGACCTCGACGTCGACGTCCACCTCGGTGGTGACCTCCACGACCACATCGCCGGCCCCGGCGAGCGGCGAAGCCCGGGTCAGCGGCCTGATCGCCTCGGTGGCGGGCAATTCCATTCAGGTCACCAAGGACGACAACGCGACCGCCGCCGTGAACTTCACCTCGACCACCAAGATCACCGAGACCATCCCCGCCGCGCTGACCGACGTCACCTCCGGCAGCTGCGTCACGGTGCGGCCCACCCAGGAAGGCCAGCCCGGGCAGCCCGTCACCGCGGCATCGGTGAAGGTCAGCCCCTCCGTCAACGGCGCGTGCCCGGCCAAGCCCGCGGGCCAGACTCCGGCACCGAGCTCCACCACCCCGCCACCCCCGGGCGCGCCGGCGCCGGCCCCGAAGCCCGCCCCGGTCCGCGGCGTGGTGGCGTCCGTGTCGGGCAACACCATCAACGTCGGCGGCACCGACCAGAGCGGCAACACCACGCAGACCGCGGTGACCGTCGACGACAAGACCAAGTACAGCAAGCAGACTTCCGCCACCACCGACGCGATCGCGCAGGGCAAGTGCGTGTGGGCGCGCGGGACCATGGACAACGGCGGCGCGCTGCAGGCGACCAGCATCAACGTGCGGCAGGCCAATGACGGCAAGTGCGGAAAGCCCAAGCAGCCCGGCCAGGGCGGCTGACGGCACCCGGGGCCGCCTGAGATAACCGTCACACCAGGTTAGCGCGGTTGTGATAACCGCGCTCACCTGGGTATCCGCATGCGACGGTTAACCCGCGCGATCGGAGATGTGTCGATGCCTGCCATTTCGGTGAACCCCCGGCTGGCCCGGATCGCGCTGGTCGCCCTTGCCGCGGTGATCATCGGGTCCGTCGCCATGTGCCACTCCAGCCATACCGATACCGGCAATGCCGCCAAGCCCGGGGGGGGGGCCGGGGGGGGGGGGGGTGGGGGGTGGGGGGGGGGGGGGGGGGGCCGGGGGGCGGGGCCGCGGGCGCCCGGCCCGCCGCGGCGGGGGGGGGGGGGGGCGGGCGAAAAGTGGCGGGCGAAGAGAGCAGAGATTATTAAACAGGGCCCCGC
>NZ_LZHV01000038.1 GCF_001667275.1 Mycobacterium sp. ACS4054 | reverse complement strand
CCCCCCGAACGACACCGCCGGCGCCTCCGGGCGACGCGCCACCTGCGCGCCGAACAACGCCGGAATCGACACCGGCGCCCAAGGCTGGCCCAACACCACCCGATTACCCACCCCGTCCAACCAAGCGCGCTCACCGACATCGAGCACATCGACCGCCGACAGCCGCCGGGTGGTGTTGTTCGTCAGTGCGACCAACACCCGCTCCAACCGGGTGATGAGCGCCTCGACGGTGTCGGCGTCGAACACGTCGGTGCGGAACTCGACCGCCCCGTCGACGCCGGCCGGCCGGCCGTCCGCGGTCCAACGCTCGGCCAGCGAGAACACCAGATCCATTCGCGCCGTGCGGTTTTCCAGCGCCAGCGGGGTGACTTCCACGTCGCCCAGGCTGAGTTCGGCGGGGCTACCGTTCTGCCAGGTCAGCATGACCTGCACCAGCGGGTGATGGGCGAGGCTGCGGGTGGGGTTGAGCCGCTCCACCAGTACCTCGAAGGGCACGTCCTGGTGTTCGTAGGCCGCGAGGCTGCGTTGCCGCACCTGGGCCAATACCTCACCGAGCGTGGGGTTTCCGGTGAGATCGACCCGGAGCACCAACGTGTTGACGAAGAATCCGACCAGCTCATCCAGCGCCGGGTCCTGCCGTCCGGCGATTGGGAAGCCCACCGCCACATCGGATGTCGCGCTCATCTTGGCCAGCAGCACCGCCAACGCGGCCTGGACCACCATGAAGCTCGTCACGTTGTGGTCGCGGGCCACCTCGCGCACGCGTTGCTGCAGTTTCGCCGGCCACTCGACGGTGACGCTGGAGCCGCGATAATCGGCCTCCAACGGGTAGGGCCGGTCGGTGGGTAGTGCGAGGTGCTCGGGCAGGTCGGCCAGGGCCTGTTGCCAGTACCTAAGCTGCCCGGCGATGGCGCTGGATGGATCATCCAGTTCGCCGAACCGGGCGTGCTGCCACAGCGTGTAGTCGACGTACTGCACCGGCAGCGGTGCCCAGGCGGGTGGCTCGCCCGCGCACCGGCTGGCGTAGGCCGCGCCGAGGTCGCGCACCAGCGGCGCCAGTGACCACCCGTCGGCCGCGATGTGGTGGGCGACGGCCACCAGCACGTGCCGGTTGGCGGCGACACGGAAAAGCACGGCGCGCAAGGGGATTTCGGCGCTCAGATCGAACGTGTGGCGTGCCGCGGTCTCGATGGCCTCGGTGAGGCGGCTCGGCGACCAACCGCCGGCGTCGACCCGCCGCCAACCGATGTCGGCCTGCGCGGCGGGGATGACCACCTGCCGCGGTGTGCCTTCGGGTGCGATGAACACGGTGCGCAGGGTTTCGTGTCGGGCCACGACATCGGCCAGCGCCGCCGCGAGCGCATCGACGTCCAAGTCGCCGTCCAAGTGCATCGCGGCGGCCATGTTGTAGACCGGCGACGGTCCTTGCAACTGGTCGGTGAACCACAATCGGTTCTGGGCGAACGACAACGGCACCACCGCGGGGCGCGGACCTGCCACCACCCGGGCCGGCCTGTCCTCGGCGGCGCCCAGGCGTGGCGCCAATTGGCGAATGGTGGGGGCCTCGAAGAGGGTCCGCACTTCGAGGTGGGCGTCTAGACCGGTGTTGACCGCGGCCATCAACCGCATGGCGGACAAGGAATCCCCGCCGAGGTCGAAGAAGGAGTCGTCGACGCCGACGCGGTCCACCCCGAGCACCTGGGCGTAGATGCCGGCCAGGATCTCCTCGGTCATTGTCGCCGGTGGGCGGTATTCGCTGCTGCGATAGTCGGGTGCGGGCAGGGCGCGGGTGTCGAGCTTGCCGTTGACGGTCAACGGCAGCGCCTCGAGCACCACCACCGCGGTGGGCACCATGTAGGTCGGCAGCCGCTCGCCAAGCCGCTCGCGGATCTCGGCCGGGTCGGCGGTCCCGGTCACGTAGCCGACCAGCCGCTTGTCGCCGGGGCGGTCCTCGCGGGCGATCACCGCCGCTTCGTTGACGCCATCGAGCGCGGCCAGGGCCGCGTGGACCTCGCCGAGTTCGATGCGGTAGCCGCGGATCTTGACCTGTTCATCGGCGCGGCCCATGTACTGCAGCTGGCCATCGGCACCCCAGCGCACCAAATCCCCGGTGCGATACATCCGCGCGCCGGCCCCCCCGAACGGACACGCCACAAACCGCGTCGCCGACAACCCCGACCGGCCCACATAACCGTGCGCCAAACCCCGGCCGGCCACATACAACTCACCGACCACACCCTCGGGCACCGGCCGCAACCAGCCATCCAACACAAAGAACCCCAGATGCGCCAACGGCACCCCGATCGGGCTGGCGTTGCTGTCCACGTCGCCATCCACGATCTCCCGAAACGACGCATGCACCGTGGTCTCGGTGATGCCATACATATTGATCAACCGCGGCAACCCCGGATGGTGATGCAACCACTTGCCCAGCCGATGCGGCTCGAGCGCCTCCCCACCAAACACCACCGTCTGCAACTTCAGCTGCTGACCCAACTCCGGGGCCAACGCATCAGCGGTCTGCAACGCATAAAACGCCGACGGCGTCTGACTCAACACACTGACCTGCTCGCGCACCAACATCGCGTGCAACTCCTCCGGCGAACGCACCACCGCATCCGGCACCATCACCAACCGGCCCCCATACAGCAGCGACCCGAAGATCTCCCACACCGAAAAGTCGAACGCCAACGAATGGCACTGCGTCCACACCTGCCCCAACGCCAACTGCGCATCCAGCGACTCCAACAACTGAGTCACATTGCGGTGCGGGATCGCCACCCCCTTCGGGGTGCCGGTGGTACCCGACGTATAGATGAGATAAGCGACGTCCTCCGCCGACGGCGCCGGCAGCCCGTCACCGGGTTGGCTCGCCACGGCAGGGTCATCGAAATCGATGATGTCCAGGTTCGACCCGTCCAGGCGCGAGCGCACCGCCGCGGTCGTAACCGCCGCGACCGGCGCGGCATCACCCAACACAAACTCGATACGCGCCGCCGGCACCGTCGGATCCACCGGCACATACGCCGCCCCGGTCTTGAGCACCCCCAAAATCGCCACCACGGCCTCGGCCGTCCGGGGGAACAACACCGCCACCCGCTCGCCCGGGCCAGCGCCCCGGCTCACCAACAGGTGGGCCAACCGATTCGCCGCCTCCTCCACCTCGCCATACGTCCACGAACGCTCATCATCGGTGATCGCCGTCGCCTCCGGGGCGCGGGCGGCCTGCGCGGCGAACAGCTCGGGAATCGAGGCCAGCTTCGGGGCCGGCTCGGCCAGCACGGCGCGGTTGCCCCATTCGTCCAGCCGGTCGTGCTCGTTGGCGTCGAGCAGGTCGATCGCGGACAGGCGCTGGGCGGGATCGGCGGTCATAGCCACCATGACCTGCTGCAGCCGGTCGATCAGCGTCTCGATCGCGGCGGGGTTGAACACCTCGGTGTCGAACTCGACGCGCAGGCCCAGTTCGTGACCCGGGGAGGCCACCACGGACAGCGGGTAGTGGTTGTACTCCCGGCTGCTGAAGTCGGTGACGGCCAGCTCGTGGACGCCCAGCAACGCGCCCGCGTCGATCGGATAGTTCTCGTAGAGGAAGAGGGTGTCGAACAACTGGTCGTGTCCGGTGACCCGGTGGATTTCGGGCAGCGCCAGGTGCTCGTAGTCAACGGTGTCGTTGTGCAGGCGCTGCAGCTGGTCGAGCAGTTCGGCGACGGTGGTCGTCGCGGTGATGGTGGCCCGCACGGGGACGGTGTTGATCAGCAGGCCGACCATCGCGTCCGCGCCGGCCAGTTCGGTGGGCCGCCCCGAGACCGCGGTGCCGAAGGCCACGTCGTGCTGGCCGGTCAGCCAGGTCAGCAGCTGGGTCCACGCACCCTGCAGCACGGTGCTGATGGTGGTGCGGCACGAGCGCGCCAGCTCGCCCAGCGCGCGGGTGGTGTCGGCGGGCACGTGGAAGGCGGCGACGCCGCGGCGCCCGATCTGTCCGAGCGGGCCGACCAGGGTGGGGGTTTCGAACCCGGCCAGCGCCTGGGCCCAGGCCGCCTGCGCGGCGGCGCGGTCCTGACTGGTCAGCCAGGTGACGAAGTTGCGGTACGACGGGGCTGCGGGCAGCCGCTCGCCGTAGTAGCTGGCGAAGACTTCCTGTAGCAGCACGGGCAGCGACCAGCCGTCCACCACGATGTGGTGAATGGTGAGCACGACCCGGTGCCGGTCGGGCGCCGTGCGGATCAGCGCGCCCCGGAACGACGGCTGGCCGGCCAGGTCGCACACCGCGGCGCGTTCCTCGGCGCACAGCCTCTCGACCTGCTCGTCGACGTTGCCGCCGTCCAATTCGACGTAGCGCCAAGCCATTTCGGGCTCGGCGGGGATGACCTGCACGGGCTCGCCGAAGTCTTCGGAGAAGCGGGCGACCAGGTTGGGGTGGCGCTTGACGGCGGTGTGCACCGCCTCGCGCAGGCGTTGCGCGTCCAGGGCACCGCTGACGGTGATCCCGAGCTGTACCGCGTAGAGGTCGTCGAGGTCCTGCGCGAAAGCGGTGTGGAACAGCAGGCCCTGCTGCACCGGGGTCAGCGGCAGCACGTCGGCGACGCCGCCTTGCCGGCACAGGTCGTCGATCTGCTGCTGGCTCAGATGCGCGGGGGCGATGTCGGACGGGGTCAGCCCGCCGCCACCGGCCTTGACGTGCGCACAGATTCCGGACAGCGCCTCAAACCACAACTGGCTCAAGCGATTAACGCGCTCGTGGTCGAGCGCCGACGGGGCCCAGGTCCAGTTGGCCTGCAGGTGCGGGCCGGCCTCGGTGTCCATGGTGCCGGCGTTGAGTTCGACGGTGTGCGCCAACGGCATGGGCACCGCGGTGGCGACGGCGGCAACGGCCAGACTGTCGTGGCTGACGCGCCACAGGTCCTCGGAGAGGTCGGCGCCCGCGCCGAGCCGGCCCAGGTAATTGAACCCGATCACCGGGTCGGACCCGTCCAGGTCCACCTCGGCGTTGAGGTAGCGCAGCAGGCCGTAGGTCAGGCCGTCGGGCAGCCCGCGCAGCTGTTCCTTGGCGTCCTTGATCACCGCGCCCAGCCCGGCCTCGCCGGCCACCACCTGCGACCAGTTCAGCCGGCCGCCCTTCAATGCCACCGGGTACTTGGTGGTGAACCAGCCCACCGTGCGCGACAGGTCGACCCGGGGAGCCAGCTCCTCCTGACGCCCGTGACCCTCCACGTCGATGCCGATCGGCGTCGCGCCGGTCCCCAGGAATTCGGCGAACGCCAACCCGAAAGCGATCAACAGGATGTCGCCCACGCCGGCGTGGAACGCGGCCGGCACCTCGCCGAGCAGCAGCCGGGTCGTCTCCACGTCCAGCGAGACGGACAGCTGACCGGCGTTGACGTACGTGTCGACGTCGGGTTGCACCGCCGGCAACGCGGCCGGGGTGCTCGCCACCTGCCGCCATTCGTCGGCCCGGGCCACCACGTCGGGACGTTGCGCGTACTCCTGAAGCAGCGACGACCACCGGGCGAACGACGTCCCGGGCGCCGGCAAGGCGATGGGCTGCCCGTTGTGGTGCTGGGCCCACGCGATGTTGAAGTCTTCCAACAGGATTCGCCACGACACCCCGTCGACGGCCAGGTGGTGGATGATCAGCGCCAGCTGGCCCGCGGACTCCGCCCACGCCGCACTGACCATGACACCGGCCGCCGGGTTCAACCGCGACCGCGACTCCGCGAGCGCCTCGTCGGACAACGCGTCGACGAGGTGCACGCAACCGCGCGCGTCCACGGAGCCGACCTCGGGCACCTGCAGCGACCAGCCGCCGGCGCCGTCGTCGTCGGCGCGCAGCCGCAGCGCGGCATGCCGGTCCAGCAGCGCCTGCAGCACCACCACCACGTCGGCCTCGGTCGCCCCGGCCGGGGCCCGCACCACCATGGTCTGGTTGAACTGCTCGATGGGGCCGTCGATGCTCTGAAGCCACCGCATGATCGGGGTCGCGACGACCGGCCCGACGCCGTCGTCGCCGGTGCCGGCGGCGCCGTCGGCGGCCACCTCGGCGACCCGGGCCAGCCGGGAAACCGTCTGCTCGACGAACACGTCGCGAGGCCGGAACAGGATGCCGGCCGCGCGGGCGCGGGCCACCACCTGCATCGACAGAATGCTGTCGCCACCCAGGTCGAAGAACGACGCGTCGACCCCGACTCGCTCCAGCCCAAGCACCTGGGCGTAGATGTCGGCCAGCAGCTCCTCGACGGCGTCGCCGGGAGCGCGATATTCGGCGGTGGCGTATTCGGGGGCCGGCAGCGCGCGCCGGTCGAGCTTGCCGTTGCCGGTCAACGGCAGGGCGTCCAGCACCACGACCGCGGCCGGCACCATGTACGGCGGGAGGCGGTCGGCCAGCGCGGCCCGGATCGCGGCCGGATCGGCCGTCCCGGTGATGTATCCCACCAGGCGCTTGTCGCCGGGCCGGTCCTCGCGGGCGATCACGGCCGCCTGGTCCACCCCGTCGAGGCCCTTGAGCACCGATTGGATCTCGCCGAGCTCGATGCGGTAGCCACGGATCTTGACCTGCTCGTCGGAGCGGCCGAAGTACTGCAGCTGCCCGTCCTCGCCCCAGCAGACCAGGTCGCCGGTGCGGTACATCCGCGCCCCCGGACCGCCGAACGGGTTGGCGACGAAGCGGGAGGCCGTCAGGCCGGGCCGGCGCACGTACCCGATCCCGACGCCGCGGCCCGCCAGATACAACTCACCGACGACGCCGGCCGGAACCGGCTGTAACCACTTGTCCAGCACGAACATCGCCGCACCGGTGATCGGCGAACCGATCGGCACCACGGCGGATCCCGCGGTTAGCGGCGTGCTGATCGACGCGCACACGGTGGTTTCGGTCGGGCCGTAGGCGTCGAGCATCACCCGCCCGGACGCCGCCCACCGGTTGACCACGTCGGCCGGGCAGGCCTCGCCGGCCACCACCAGGGCGGTGGACTCCAACCCGTCCGCCGGCAACATCGCAACCGAGGACGGGGTCTGGGTGAGGACGCTGACCTTCTCCGCGACCAGCAGGTCGTGCAGGTCTTCGGGGGAGCTCGCCACCGACTCGGGCACCACCAGCAGGCGCCTGCCCCGCAGCAGGGCGCCGAAAATCTCCCACACGGAGAAGTCGAAGGCCGCGGAGTGGCACTGCGTCCACACCTGGCCCTTCGGCAGGCCGGCGTCGAGCGACTCGATCAGCCAGGTGACGTTGAGATGAGGAATGGCAACGCCTTTGGGGGTTCCGGTGGTCCCGGAGGTGTAGATGATGTAGGCGATGTTCTCCGCGGCCGGTGCGGGCAGCGCGGTGCTGGGCTGGGTCTCGACGGCGGGGTCGTGCACGTCGACGACCAGCAGGTCACGCCCGTCGAGCCGCGAACGCAGATCCGCCAGGGTGATCACGGCGCTCACCGCCGCGTCCTCGAGCACGAACTCCATGCGCGCCGCGGAGTGCGCCGGGTCGATCGGCACGTAGGCCGCGCCGGTTTTGAGCACCGCGAGCATGGCGACGATCGCGTCGGCACAGCGGGGGAACATCACCGCTACGCAGTCACCCGGCCCAACCCCATGTCCGGCCAGCAGGTGCGCCAGCCGGTTGGACGCCTCGTCGAGTTCGGCGTAGGTCAACGACTTGGCGGAGCAGGTCACCGCCAGGGCGTCGGGCGCGGCCTGCACGTGCTCGGCGAACGCCACCGGGATCGACACCGGCGCGGGCACCGGTTCGGTCAAGGCCGGCCGGTTGCTCCACTCGTCGAGCTTGGCCGGCTCGTCGGCGGCCAGCAGGTCGATCGAGGACAGCCACCGCTCCGGGTCGGCGGTCATCTCCTCCAGCACCTGCTGCATCCGTGCCGCGAGGTCGGCGACGCCGAAGTCCGCGAACGGTTGGCCCGGTCCGGCGGTGGACAGGAAAAGCTGGTCGCCGGCGCCCAGGAAGAACAGGCTGAAATGCCCCACCGGCCCGTGGTTGGTGTAGGTGGCCGTCGCCGGGGAGCCGGCCAGGTCCAGGGTCAGCCGCATCGGGATGAAGTTGATGCCGACCCGGGTCGCGGCCTGTCTCAGCCCGTCGCTTTCGAGGGTGTGCACCGGAAATCGCTGATGGTGCAGCAACTCCCGAATCCGGATGTCGACGTGCTTGCAGAAATCGGCGACGGTCGACGTGGGGGACGTGCTCAGGACCAGCGGCACGACGCCGGCGAACATCCCGGGCAGTGTCTTCGATTCCGGACGCACCCGCCGGCTCACCGGGAAGTCGAGGGCCACCTCCGAACCGCTCCCCGACCACGCCCGCACCAGGAGCGCGCAGGCGGCGGTGGTGACGGAGAACCGGCGGATGCCCAGCTTCTTGGACAGTTCCTTGATCCGGGTGGTGACGGAGGGGTCCAACTGCACGGACGCCGACGGAGAGTAATGGTCCTTGCCGCGCGGGCCGTCGGTGGGCCGCTCGACCCATCCGCTTTCGGGCGGAAGGTTGTTGCTCCAATACTCCTGATCTTCCAGATATTCGGCGGACGCTTCGTATTCGGCCTCCAGGTTCACCAAATCCTGCGTCGACCCGAAATAGGCGTCGGGAATGGGCTTTCCGGCCACCATGGCCGAATAAATGGTCGAAACCCGACGGCAGACCAGCGCCATACCCAATCCATCAATTGCTATGTGGTGGCAGCAACCGAACAAATAAAACTCTTCGGCCTGTGTCTGGAATAACACGAATTTGAAGAGCTGACCGTTCAACGCCATCGGGGTGCGCTGGATCGACGACGACATCGCGCGGGCCTCCGCCACGGGGTCGGGCGAGGCCGTGAGGTCGTGGAAGGTCAACTCGATGTGCGGGTAATCGATCGGTTTCTGGACAACCTGGCCGTCCACTTCGAAGAACGACACCCGACCGGATTCGGCCTCAGACACCGCCTGCGTGATGGCGCGCTCGAGCGCCTCACGATCTACCGGACCCTCGATTTTCACCAAGAGCCCGAGTTGCCACTCCGTGCCGACGTAGCCCGTTTCCTGCGAAAGCCAGATGTCCAGCTGCCCGCGCGTCAGCGGAAGTGCGCGATCACCAACCTCCATCGACTCCCCCAAAGCTCCACCCGCCCCATACCCCGACTCGTTACTGCTCAAAACCCCGGCCCGTTGCGAGCTTGTCCCGCAGGCTCTTTGGCCGAATGTCAGGCCAGTTCTGTTCGATGTACTCCAAACATGCGGCCCGGTCCGTCTCGCCGTACACCACTCGCCAGCCGGCGGGAACGTCGGCGAACGCCGGCCACAGGCTGTGTTGCTCCTCGTCGTTTACCAAGACGTAAAAACTACCGTTGTCGTCGTCGAACGGGTTGATGCTCACAATTCTCCAGAGACGTCTAGTTGACACGAGTGGAACGGTTCCAAACCATACTGGAGGCACCACCGCGCGTCCGAGGTTTGGACAAAGTTCCCAGTGCTACCTGCCAGGCTCTTAACGCTGCCTAAATATTGGGCTGGTGCAGGCTGCGCAGCTGCCGCCGTTGGCTGCTGTGAGCTGCGACAATGGCTTACCGATGCGGCTCGCGATTGGGTTGGCTCGGCCTTCGAGGACGATGCATTTGTGGGTGCTTGTCGCCGCCCAGCCTACCGACCCGGAAGCCGCCGGGAAAATCACCCCGCGGCGGGCCCGCGGCGACGCCGGCGGCGCCGCGGAAGCCGGCCCCCGGGGGTCCGCCGGGCGCACGTGGACGAACGATGCGGTCCGGCGGTCCGACGTGCGTTACGCACGCGGTATGCATTACGATCCCGTATCTCCTTGTCGAAGGCCCGATACGGAGACGATCGTCGTGGTTTACTCATGAAGACACTGGTCACGGCCGCCGGGGGGCAGGGCTCGAACGAGGTACCGAAGAACGACTAGGCTGCGACGTACACCGCGTTCGATGTGCCGCAGTCTGGCGTCGCGATCGCCATGTAACAGTTTGTCCGGGCCGGCGGATATGGCAAGAGACGTCCGATTGGGGTAGAAGGGGGTGCGGTGGTCGAACCCGACGTGCGGGCCCGGCCCGATATCGCCATCACGAAAGGCCGCGACATTAGCCAACCGCCTACTCGTCGACGCCGATTTCTGCCCTTTGGTCGCCGATCGTCGGCCGACCTCACCGAACGGCGGGCCATTGCGCGGGAGAACCGTCGGAGCCAGCAACCGGCAATTCTGAAATTCCTCAAGCATGCGTGGATCCCGTTGGTCATCGTGGCGGTCGTCGCGGCCGGCGGTTTGACCGTTTCGCGACTGCACGGAATCTTCGGATCGGAAAAGCGCCCGTCCTATGCCGACACCCGACAGCAAGACACGAAACCGTTTAACCCCAAGCACGTGAAATACGAGGTTTTCGGCCCGCCCGGGACCACGGCCGACATCAGCTATTTCGACGCCAACGGCGAGCCGCAGCACATCAACGGAATACCCCTCCCGTGGACCTTCGACATCGCCACCAACCTCCCATCCATCGTGGGAAACGTTGTGGCACAGGGAGATAGCGAAAGTCTCGGTTGCCGTATACTCGTGGACGGTGTGGTCAAAACCGAGAAGATCTCGAACGAGATGAATGCGTTCACCTATTGCGTGCTGACGGCGACATGAGTAACCCGGATTTGGCGACGGAACCGACGTCTCCGCCATTCTTCGCACGGATGATCCGCCGATTCTCCGTGCCGATCATTTTGGGGTGGCTGGCGATCGCCGTCCTCATCAGCATCGGCGTTCCGTCCCTGGAGCAGGTCGAACAGGAGCGCGCCGTACCGCTGAACCCCATCGGTGCGCCGTCGTTCAAGGCGATGGAACGCCTGGGCACCGATTTCAAGGAAACCAATACGGGCGCCCTGGCCATGATCCTGTTGGAGGGTCAGCAGCCCCTCGGCGACGATGCGCACCTGTATTACGACCGGCTTGTCAAGCAACTGGAAGCCGATCACCAGCACGTGCAGCACGTCCAGAACTTCTGGGGCGACCCGCTCACCAGGGGCGCCGCGCAAAGCGCCGACGGCAAGGCCGCCTATGTGCAGGTGAACCTCAACGGCATCCAGGGCGGCAGCGCCGGCGACCAGTCCGTGGCGGCGATCCGAAAGATCGTGCAGCAGGCGGACCCGCCGCCGGGGCTCAAGGTCTACGTCACCGGCCCGGCACCGATCATCGCCGACATGAACATCGCCGGGCAGAAGACCGTCGCGCTGGTCACCCTGGTGAGCCTGGCGGTCATCTTCATTACCCTGCTTCTGGTCTACCGATCGGTCGTCACCGTAATTCTTCTGCTACTGATAGTCGGGCTGGAATTGCAAATCGCCCGGGGAATGGTCGCATTACTGGGCCATTTGGGCATCGTCGGTCTGACCACCTTCGCCGTCAACCTATTGGTGGCCGCGGTGATTGCGACGGGAACCGACTACGGAATATTTTTCGTCGGCCGATATCAAGAGGCGCGGTGGGCCGGTGAAAGTCGGGAAATGGCCTTCTACACCACCTATGCCAGCGTGGCCAAGGTCGTCCTGGCCTCGGGCCTGACCATCGCCGGGGCCGTGCTGTGCCTCAGCTTCACCCGGTTGCCGTATTTCCAGCCCCTGGGCATCCCCTGCGCCGTCGGCATCTCGATCGCCGTACTCGTCGCGTTGACGCTGGGGCCGGCGCTGATCGCCGCCGGCGCCCGTTTCGGGCTGTTCGAGCCCAAGCGGGCGATCACGGTGCACCGGTGGCGCCGGATCGGCACGGCCATCGTCCGGTGGCCCGCGCCCATTCTCATCGCGACGATGGCCGTCGCGCTCATCGGGTTGCTGACGCTGCCGAACTACCGGCCCAGCTACGACGACCAAAAGTTCATTCCCGCAAGCATTCCCGCGAACGTGGGATTCGCGGCCGCCGAGCGGCACTTCCCCGGGTCGCGGATGGCGATGCCCGAGATCCTCTTGGTGGAGACGGATCACGATCTGCGCAACCCGGCAGACATGCTGGTGATCAACAAGCTCGCCAAGGGCGTGCTCGCGGTCCCGGGTATCGCGACGGTGCAGACCGTCACCCGCCCCGAGGGGGTACCGCTTCAGCACACGACGATCCCGTGGATCGTCAGCATGGGCCAGGCCAGCCAGCTGCAGAACATGGCGTTCCAGAAGGACCGCATGGACGACATGCTCAAGCAGGCCAACGAGATGGGCAAGATGATCGCCGTCATGCAACACATGCTGGACCTGATGCGCGAGCTGGTCGCCACGACTCACCAGATGGTCGGCAAGACGCACGAAATGCAGGAAATCACAAGCGAATTGCGCGACCACATCTCGGATTTCGAGGACTTCTTCCGGCCGGTCCGCAGCTACTTCTACTGGGAGCGGCACTGCTACGACATCCCGATCTGCTTCTCGTTCCGATCCATCTTCGACGCGATCGACGGCGTTGACGAGGTCAACGACAAGTTGCGCGATCTGGTCGGAAACCTCGATCAGCTCGACGCGCTGCTACCGCAACTGGTGATGCAGATCCCGCCGATGATCGAGACCATGCAGAGCATGCGCACGATGATGCTGACCATGCACAGCACCATGTCCGGCGTGATGGGACAGATGGATTCGAGCGCGAAGGACCCCAGCGCCATGGGGCAGGCATTCGACGCGTCCCGCAACGACGACTCCTTCTACCTGCCGCCGGGCATCATCAACGGCTCGGACGCCTTCAAGCGGATCATGAGCGTGTTCCTGTCACCGGACGGCAAGGACGTTCGCCTGCTCATCTCGCAACGCGGTGACCCGGCGACGCCCGAGGGGCTGTCGCGGGTGGAAGCGATCAAGACGGCGGCCGAGGAGTCGCTCAAGGGCACGCCGCTGGAGAATTCGAAGATCTACCTCACCGGCACCGCATCGATCACCAAGGACTTGGTGGACGGGTCGAAATTCGACCTGCTGATCGCCGGGGTCTCCGCCCTCTGCCTGATCTTCATCATCATGCTGATCATGACGCGAAGTTTCATCGCCGCCATGGTCATCGTCGGCACGGTATTGCTTTCGCTGGGAGCCTCATTCGGTCTGGCGGTGCTCGTCTGGCAGGACATTCTGCACATCCCGTTGCACTGGACCGTGCTATCCACCTCGGTGATCGTGCTGCTAGCGGTCGGGTCTGACTACAACCTGCTTCTCGTCTCACGAATGAAGGAGGAGATCGCCGCCGGCATCAACACGGGCATCATTCGCGCGATGGCCGGTACCGGAAAGGTCGTGACCAACGCGGGCTTGGTGTTCGCGTTCACCATGGCCTCGATGGTGGCGAGCGACCTGCGCAGCATCGGCCAGGTCGGTACCACCATCGGTATGGGCCTCCTGTTCGACACGCTGATCGTCCGCGCGTTCATGACGCCGTCGGTCGCCGCGTTGCTGGGACGCTGGTTCTGGTGGCCGCAACAGGTGCGTCCCCGCCCGGCCAGCTCCATGCTGCGGCCGACCGGGCCCCGCCCATTGGTTCGTTCCCTGTTGCTGAAGCAGCCGCTCTGAGCGGCGGGTCCAGTTGAGTAACGGGACGGCGCAATCGTGGGGAACATCGTGACACAGGACAGCAGCAGCCGCTTGGGGTCCGCATGACCACCGAACGGACCCGGCGCCCCGTTGTCGCGCGGTCGATCCGCCGGCTAGCGGTGCCGATCATCCTCGCGTGGGTGGGCCTGACGCTGGTGGTGACCCTGTTCGTGCCGTGGCTGGAGACCGTCGGTCGGGAGCATTCCGTTCCGCTGGCCCCGCAGGATGCGCCGGCCGTGCAGGCCATGCAGCGGATGGGCCGGGACTTCAAGGAGTCGGACTCGGACAGCTTCGCGATGCTTGTGCTGGAGGGGCAGTCGCAGCTCGGTGACGAGGCCCATGATTATTACGACCATTTGGTTCGGGAGCTGAAGGCCGACCCCAAGCACATCGAGCACGTGCAGGATCTGTGGGGCGATCGGCTCACCGCGGCGGGCGCGCAAAGCCCGGACGGCAAGGCCGTTTACGTCCAGCTGAACCTCGCCGGCAATCAGGGCACCACCCTGGGCCAGGACTCGATCGCCGCGGTCCGGCAGATCATCGCGAAGAATCCGCCGCCCCCGGGGCTCAAGGCCTATGTCACCGGCCCGGCCGCACTGATTTCGGACATGCAGAGCAGCGGTGACCGCTCCATCCTGAAGATGACGCTGATCGGCGCCGTCATCATCTTCGCCGTCCTGATGTTCGTCTACCGCTCGATCACGACCGTGATCATGTTGCTGTTGACGGTCGGGATCGAGGTCTTCGCCGCCCGCGGGATCATCGCCTTCCTCGGGGACAACGGCCTGGTTCAGCTGTCCACGTTCGCCATCAACCTGTTGGTGGCGCTCGCGATGGCCGCCGGCACGGACTACGGAATCTTCTTCTTCGGCCGCTACCAGGAGGCGCGTCAGGCCGGCGATGACCGGGAGACCGCGTTCTACACCACCTATCAGGGGGTGGCCCCGGTCGTCTTGGGGTCCGGTTTGACGATCGCCGGCGCGATGCTGTGCCTGAGTTTCACGCGGATGCCCATCTTCCAGACCATCGGTGTGCCTTGTGCGGTGGGCATGTTCGCTTCGGTCGTGATCGCGCTGACGCTGGTGCCGGCGGTGCTGACGCTCGGCAGCGGCTTCGGCCTCTTCGACCCGACGCGCCAGATCGGCTTCGGCCGGTGGCGCCGGATCGGCACCGCGATCGTCCGGTGGCCCCTGCCCATCCTCGTCGCGACCATCGCCATCGCGTTGGTCGGTCTGGTCACGCTGCCCGGCTACAAGACGAGCTACAACGACCGGCTGTACATCCCCCGCGACATCCCGGCAAACGTCGGCTATGCGGCCGCCGACCGCCACTTCTCCCAGTCGCGGATGATGCCGGAGATCCTCATGATCGAAGCCGACCACGACATGCGTAATCCCTCGGATTTCCTTGTGCTGCACCGCCTTGCGAAGGGCATTTTCAACGTCAAGGGGATCTCGCGCGTGCAGGGCATCACCCGCCCCGAGGGGACGCCGATCCAGCACACCTCGATCCCGTTCCTGCTGAGCATGCAGAACGCGATGATGAGTCAGGACATCAGATACGTCCAGGCCCGCACGAAAGACATGCTCGCGCAAGCCGATCTGATCGGCCAGCAGATCGCGACGATGAAGCGGCTGTACGAATTGCAGAAGAAACTCACCGGCATCACGCATGACTCGATCATGAAGACCCACGAGATGACGGTCATCGTCAACGAGTTGCGCGACGACATGGCGAATTTCGAGGATTTCTTCCGGCCCATCCGCAGCTACTTCTACTGGGAGCGGCACTGCTACGACATCCCGATCTGTTGGTCGCTGCGCGCCATCTTCGAAACCTTTGACGGCGTAGACATTTTGAGCGACAAACTCAAGGATCTCCTCGTCGACCTCGACCACATGGACCGGATCATGCCGGAGCTGCTCGCGCAATATCCGCCGATGATCGCCATGGCCGAGGACATGAAGGCGATGCTGCTGACCAACTACAGCACCATGTCGGGCGTCATCGGGCAGATGACCAGTAACAGCAAGGACGCCATGGCCATGGGCGAGGCGTTCGACGCGGCCAAGAACGACGATTCCTTCTATCTGCCGCCCGAGATCTTCAACAACGCCGACTTCAAGAAGGCGATGGCCAACTTCTTGTCCCCGGACGGGAAGGCGGCGCGGTTCATCATTTCGCACCGGGGCGACCCCGCCACGCCGGAGGGCGTGGGGCGGATAAACCAGATCCGCACGGCGGCCGAGGAGGCGCTCAAGACGACCCCGCTGGAGAGCGCCAAGATCTACATCGCCGGGACGGCGTCGACCTTCAAGGATTTCCGGGACGGATCCCAATACGACCTGTTCATCGCGGGGGTGGGTGCGCTCTGCCTGATCTTCATCATCATGCTCATCATCACGCGAAGTTTCGTGGCCGCCTTGGTGATTGTCGGCACGGTCGCAGTTTCGCTGGGCGCCTCGTTCGGCATGTCGGTGCTCATCTGGCAGTACGTGCTGGGCGTCAAACTGCACTGGATGGTGCTGCCGATGTCGGTGATCGTCCTGTTGGCGGTGGGGTCTGACTACAACCTGCTGCTGGTGTCCCGGATGAAAGAGGAGATCGGCGGCGGAATCCGGACGGGCATCATCCGGGCGATGGGCGGCACCGGCAAGGTCGTGACGAACGCGGGCTTGGTGTTCGCGTTCACCATGGCCTCGATGGTGGCGAGCGACCTGCGAATCATCGGTCAGGTGGGTACCACCATCGGCCTCGGGCTGTTGTTCGACACCCTGGTGGTGCGGTCGTTCATGACACCCACCATCGCCGCCCTGCTGGGGCGTTGGTTCTGGTGGCCACAGGTGGTGCGTCCGCGCCCGGCCAGCCGGATGCTTCGGTCCGAGGGGCCGCGTCCGTTGGTGCGCTCGCTGCTGCACCGTGAATCCGACTTCGACGAAGCGCCCACGGCGGAGATCCCGGTCTCGAGGCCGACCCACTAGGCGGGTGTCGCCCGCCCGCCCCGGCCGCCGCCAAAACCGCAACCGGCACCGGTGATCCAGCGATAATGACCGATATACCTGCAAGTCGATCTGGACGACCGAACCTAGGACCGCAATGAAGTTTGCCCTGGCCTGCTACGGAACTCGCGGCGATGTCGAGCCTTCGGTGGCGGTCGGCCGGGAGCTGGTCCGCAGGGGGCACGAGGTGCGCCTGGGGGTCCCCCCCGAACTCGTCGACTTCGCCGAGACCGCCGGGCTGACGGCGGTCCCCTACGGCCCGGAAGTGCATGACTTCCTCGACGAGCAGTTTCTGCGCAACATGTGGACGGATTTCTTCCGCAACGCGTGGAAGATCCGCGATCCGATCAGGCTGGTGCTCAAGGTCTGGGACCCGATCATCCGCTATTGGGACGACATCAACGGCGCGCTGCTGCCGCTGGCCGACGGTGCCGACATGCTTTCCAGCGGCCTCAATTTCGAGCAGGCAGCGGCGAATGTTGCTGAGTACTACGACATTCCGTTCGCCACCATGCACCACTTCCCCATGCGGCCCAACGGGCAGCTCGTGCCGACCATTCCGGCGCCCGTGGTCCGCTCGACGATGACGCTGGTCGATTGGCTGTTCTGGCGCTCGACGAAGGACGTCGAGAACGCGCAGCGTCGCGAATTGGGCCTGCCGCGGGCGACCCGTCCGGCGCCCCGCCGGATCGCCGAACGCCGATCCCTGGAAATCCAGGGCTACGACGACGTGTGCTTTCCCGGGCTGGCGGCCGAATGGTCGAAGTGGGACGGCCGGCGGCCCTTTGTCGGCGCCCTGACCATGGAGATGACGACCGACACCGACGACGAGGTCGCCTCGTGGATAGCCGCGGGAACACCGCCGATTTGCTTCGCCAGCGGCAGCATCCCGGTCGAATCCCCCACCGAAATGGTCGAGATGATCAGCACCGCCTGCACGCAATTGGGCGAACGCGCCCTGATCTGCGCCGGCGGGTCGGATTTCAGCGAGGTCGGCCACTTCGACCACGTCAAGGTGGTCGGGCCCGTCAATTACGCGGCGGTCTTTCCCGCCTGCCGCGCGGTCGTCCACCACGGCGGGTCGGGCACCACGGCCGCCAGCCTGCGCGCCGGAGTACCGACGTTGATCCTCTGGAGCTCGGCGGATCAGCCCTACTGGGGGGCTCAGGTCAAGCGACTGGAAGTCGGTACCGCCCGGCGCTTTTCGAAGACCACCAGCAAATCCCTGGTGGCGGACCTGCGACAAACCCTCACCCCGTCCTACGCCACCCGGGCCCGCGAGATCGCCACCCGGATGACCAAGCCCAGCGAAAGTGCCGCCATGGCCGCCGACCTCTTCGAAGCCATGGCCGGGCGCCAGCCGCGTTAAGGCGCGCCGCCCGCCGTTGATTTCCCCGATCGACCGATTGGGTTTCAACTGGCGAAACAGGGTACAGATTCGGCAAACGTTGACAGAATGGCTTCCTGGAAACCTCGGAAGGGTGCTAACGGCATAACTTGGGGGCTAGGCTCATGAACCTAAGTACTGGTCCGGGGTTCTCGGATGCGAGTGGGCCTGACAGTGTGAGGGGGAAGTATTGACTCAGCGTAGTTGCCGCGTCTGCGGCGGTGATCTTCGTGAGGTACTCGACCTCGGACGCCAGCCAGTCTCGAATGCCTTCGTGAAACCCGATGAGACCGCCAAGGTGCCGTTTTTTCGGCTCGTGGTGGGCCTCTGCACGTCGTGCACGATGGTGCAGCAACTAGACGAGGTTCCGCCCAGCCAGATGTTCCGCGCGGACTACCCGTATCGCGCGTCGGGATCCGCGGTGATCCGCAAGCATTTCGAGGACGTGGCCAGGTGGATCATCAGCACGGTCCCCGACGATGAGAACCGGTTCGTCGTCGAAATCGGCAGCAACGACGGCGTCATGCTGAATACCCTCAGCGACGCCGGGGTGCGGCACCTGGGCGTGGACCCGGCCGCCGGGGCGGGCGAGGTGGCCCGCGCGCACGGCGCGCGGGTCCGCACGGATTTCTTCGACGAGTCGACAGCGGCCGACATCCGCGAAAAGGAGGGCCCGGCAAGCCTGATCTTTTCGGCGAACACGATCAGTCACATCTCGTACCTGGACTCGATCTTCCGCGGGGCGGAGCTGCTGCTGGCGCCGGACGGGCTGTTCGTGTTCGAGGACCGCTACCTCGCCGACATCCTGCGGTGCGTCTACTTCGACCAGATCTACGACGAGCATTTCTATCTGTTCTCCGTCCGCTCGGTGCAGGCGTTGGCGGCGCGCTTCGGCCTGGAATTGGTCGACGTCGAACACCTCCCCTTGCACGGCGGTTCCATCCGCTACACCGTCGCCCGCGCGGGCAGCCGGCAGCCCAGCCCCGCCGTGGCGGAATTCCTGGCCCAGGAAAAGGCCGACGGGATCGCCGAGGAGGCGACGTTCGTCCAATTCTCCGAGGACATCAACCGCATCCGCACGGACCTGGTGACCCTGCTGCGCGATCTACGGTCCGACGGCCGGCGAGTCGTCGGGTACGGCGCCACGTCGCGCAGCGCCACGGTCATGAACTTTTGCCACATCGACTCGGAACTGCTTCCGATGGTGTGCGATTCGACCCCGGAGAAGCAGGGCCGGCTGACACCCGGCTCAAAGGTTCCGGTATGCCCGCCGGAAGTCTTCTCCCACCCCTACCCGGACTACGCGCTGCTGTTCGCGTGGAACCACGCCGACGAGATCATGGCGAAGGAACAAGCCTTCCACGAAAAGGGCGGGCGCTGGATCCTGTACTCGCCCAAGGTCCATATCGTCTGATGCGCCGCCGGCTCACTGCGCCGGTTTGATCAGCAGGCCCTGGCCGGTGGGCAAAGTGCAGATCGGCACGCCCAATTCGCCCGCCAGGGCGTCCATGGCCAGGCGCTGCTCTTCGTGCCCGTGGTAGGCGTAGTCGTCCAGCAGCACGAAGGCGCCGGGCGAGAGCCGCGGCCAGAAGAACCGCAGCGCCGCGACCTCCGGTGGGGCACAGTTCATATCGATATGCAGGAAGGCCACCGTGCGCGCCTCGACCTGGTCGAGCGTCTCCGGGACCGGGCCGACGATGATGCGTTGGTTCTTCCATTGCGCGAAGTTGGCCCGCACACCCTCGACCCCGCTGACGTACATGCCGTTGCGAAGCTGCTGCTCGCTCCGCTCGAGCGCGCCGCCCCGGCGTTCGTCGGCGGTGACGTAACGCGGATCGATTCCCGCGAAAGTGTCGAGCAGATAGAAGGTCTTGCCCAGCCGGTCCCAGTCGAGATACTCCATGATGGCGCTGCTCAAGAACCCGTAACTGACGCCGCACTCCACGAAATCACCGTCGAGCCGGCTGGCGTTGGTCGCCGCCCACAAACCGATGTGCGCGCGCCAATGCCACTGGTACCAGTCCTGGCCGCCCAGCGCGCGCGTGCCCCGCTCGTAGGCGCGCTGGAACGCCGGATCCTCCACGAATGCGTGGCGGTGAAAGCTGATCAACGCGTCGCTGGCGTACGCCTTCGGAAATAGCTTGCGCGCGAGCCCATACTCCTTGCCCACCATCCATAGCCGGATGCGAGCGCCGGTCGACAGCCTGTTTGCCACGGCGGAAACGATAGCATCGGGATCCGTTGGCCCACCCGGGAACGCGGCGGGTTGGCCGGAGCGGCGGCGGCCGCCCCCTTTCACAGCACGCGTTGCCATCAGCGGCCGGACGGCGCGTCGGCAGCACGGCACGATGGCCGAAGCGTGAACCTCAGTGGCACAACGAATCCCGCAACAAGGTTCGCGCCGCTCGCCAGAATCGCCGCTTCCTTACTTGACCCGCAGGACGAACCCGGTCTGGTCACCCCGGCCCTGCCGGTTCAGCGCCACCGCGCGCCTCTCCCAGTCCAAGACCTGCCTGAGCCCGAACATTCGAATTATGGCCCCGAGGCTGGTCATCTCGGTCAGCGCGATGTCGCGACGATTCGCCTCGCTGCCGATGAACGACCCCGAACTCTGATCGTCGATCGCCTTCTCGAGTCGCAACCCCGCCCTGTCGGCCGCCACCGCCATACCCTTTCGCGACGGTATGCAAATGTGCTTGGGCGCATCGATGTTCATCCAGTTGGCCCGGTAGGTGTCCCAGACTTCTGACGAGGTGGTCGGCACCCGGACCAGGCAGAAGCCCGTGGGGGCCAGCCTCTCGTGCGCCGCCTTCAGCGTGGCGGTCAGGTCCGGGACGTGTTCGAGCGAATGGTTGAACAGAATGACGTCGAACTCACCGGTCATCTCGTCCAGGTCCCGCTTCGCCAGCGGGACCCCGAGGGCCGTCTTGCCGTCGGCCTCGATGAATGGATCGTTACCGAACAGGTTCGTGAATCCGGCCCTGGCCAACCGGTCGAGCAGCGCGCCGCCGCCACACCCCACGTCCAGAACCCGCGCGTCGAGCGAAACCCCCAGCTCGCCAAGCATTTTGACGACGTCGCCGCTCGCGTCGTGCGTTCCGATCAGACCGCGGAGCCCGGGCGGCAGCGCCGACACCAGCGTGCCGACCAGGCGGCCGCCGGCGCGCAGATCATGCCGGTCCTCCTGCGCGGTCAGCCATTGGAAAAGCTTCGGCTGCGGCGCCACCTTGTAGGAGTAGTAGTCCGATGGATAAAAGCGCATGAGTTCTTCACCCTCAAGCACTTTCGCGATCTGCAATGTCCCACATTCGGCGCAGACGAAGTAATCGAATACCTCTCGGGTCCCGAAATACATCTCCCGAACCGGAACAATTTCGTGCGGACCATTCGATCCACAAAGTTGGCACGGTTTGTTAACTTCGCTCACTTCGCCCTTCCCCATGAAGTTTTCGACGCCAGAAACGATACCGCCACGACTCGGGGTCCGTTGGCGATCTGCGAGACTCGACCGGCGGGGCCGATCCTCGACTTATCCGCCAGCGCTGATCAGGCATAGCGCCTCAGGCTGGCGAAGTTTTCCGCGAGGTCAGCGACCTTCGCGACGCTTTCGCTGGGACTCGTCATTTTGGTGGCGATCTCGCGCGCACGGGCGACGTAATCCGGCGCGAGAATGCGTCGCAGGTCCGTCACCAGTGATTTCCGCGTGGTGGCCGAAAATCGCCGGGTGGTGCCCACCTTCAATCGCTTGACCTGACCGCCCCACAGGGTTTGGTTGACGTCCATCGAAAGAATCAGGGTAGGAACGCCGGCGCGCAGGCTGGCGGCCGTGGTGCCCGAGCCGCCGTGGTGGACCACCGCGTGGCAGGCGGGGAATATCTTCGCGTAATTCACCGCCCCCACCACCTTGACGTGGTCGAAGCTCGGCACGTCGCTGTAGTCGCTCGAGCCGGCGCAGAGCAACGCCCGCTCCCCCAGCTCGCCGCAGGCGGAGGCGATCATCTGGACCGTCTCGGCCGGCGACGCCACCGGCATGCTGCCGAAGCCGAAGCAAATCGGCGGGGAGCCCGCTGCGATCCACGAGGCGACGTCTTCGTCGAGTTCGGTGGTCAGCTCCATCGTCAGCGCTCCCACGAACGGCCGCTGGCCATCCCACTTCGCCCATTCGGCCGCCAACCCCGGGAAACACGCCTCGTCGTAGGCCTGAATTTCCATCGCCCCCCGTCGGGCGATGCGCGCCGGCGAGGGACCCTTCGCCTTAGGCAGGCCGAGTTCGCGGCGCTGCGCATCCTCGGGCTTCTTGTTCAGGCGCCACGCCAACCAGTCGAACGCCATCATGGCCGACCGACTCAACGGGGGCGGCAGGATCGAGACCAGCTGGCCGTTGGGCCGCATCGGGGCGTGGTGCAGCGTGGCCAACGGAATGTCGTAGTACTCGGCGACGTTGGCGGCGGGCTCCTGGTAACTCTGTCCGACCAGCAACAGGTCGGCCCCGTCGGCCAGCGACGTAAGCGTCGTCGTCATGTGGCCCCAGCATTGGTCGCTGAGGTCCCACATTTCGCGCCACAACCCGCGCAGCTCCCGGACCTTCCAGAACGCGCCGAAGAAAGACGTCCAGAAGTTGCGGTACACGTCCAGCCACAGCTGGGTCTCCAGCCCATACGGGACCGCCGGGAGACCGGCCGCCTCGGCGAAGCCGATCAGGTCGGGCGGCACCGCCATCTGCACGTCATGGCCCCTGCGCAGGAGTTCGCGACCGACGACGACGGAAGGCTCGATGTCGCCTCGAGTTCCATAGCAGGCCAGCACAAACTTCATCGCGAACCAAGCCTTTCACTTGACGTGCGCACCGGCGATGGCAGGGGCACCGGTCATTATGGCTGGTTCTCCGGTGCCGGGGGCGGCTTCGATCCTCCGCGTGCGCGCGGCGATATCGCGCTCGGAGCGTCAGCGCGCTCCGGTGCGGGTTGCCCTCACTTGCGCCAGAGCACGCCCGTGCCGTCGATCTCCTGGATCTCCGCGGTGATGCCGTGCTTGGTCCGGTAGTCCGTGGTGGCCTGCCGGCACGCGTCGAGGGCGTGGTAGTCGTCGATGATGCAAAAGCCCCCGGGCGACAGCCGCGGGTAGAGCGCGTCGAGCGCCTGGATCGTCGATTCGTAGAGGTCACCGTCGAGCCGCAGGACGGCGATTTGATCGATGGGGGCGTCGTGCAGCGTGTCCTTGAACCAGCCGGGAAGGAAACGAACCTGGTCGTCCAGCAGCCCGTAACGCGCGAAGTTGGCCCGCACCTCCGCTTCCGGTATCGCGAGGATGTTCGCCGCCCGGTGCAGGTTGATGCCCGCGTCCGCCTTGTAGTTGGCCGGGTCCGGCGGCGGCACGCCGGCGAACGAATCGCACACCCACACGCGGCGCGTCTCGTCGCCGTAGGCCGAGAGCACCGCGCGCATCAGGATGGAAGCCCCTCCGCGCCACACGCCGCATTCGACCAAGTCGCCGGGAATGTCCTCGGTCAGCACCGTCTCGACGCAGTGCTGCAGGCTGGTAAGGCGCTTCATCCCGATCATCGTCAGCGCATCCGCGGGCCAGTCCTGGCCCAACTCCCGCGCTTGCTGATCGAACGGACGTTTACGGACGAGCATGTAGCTGCCGGTATTGAGAATCGGCCGCCCGATGCGATACCACCGGACCGGCACCAGTTCATCTGAGCCGTATCTGGTCAAGTCGCGTCGGAGCAGGTCGAGGTACGCAGACCGGGTATCGCGGTCGGTCACAGTCAAGATTGCCCCCTGTCTCGCATTTCAATACTCCCGATGTTGAGCCTAGACGCCTATCGGCGCCTCTAGTACGTTTCGAGTTTTCTGGAATCGGATCCGCCAAGCGGATGGTTGTTTGCTCACGTGGGTTTCTCGGCCATTAGGCGCATTCGGCGCGTCCCGCGGAACGGCCCGTGGCCGACCCGATTTCGCCATTCGTCCGCCACCCCGACGAGCAAACCCATTCCTGCACTTGGGTTCTAGTGATCGGCATTGTGCGATCGGTCGCGGCGCGGCACCTGTCGCCTGCGTAAGCCTAGGTCATGCTGCTGCGCTCACTCGCCCTTCTTCAACATGCGTCACATGGGGGAAGCTTTCACGATTCGCGAAGCCGGCGTGCGGCCGCGATACGCGATGTGATGCCTCGACAGTACCGGGCTGGAATGCTACCGCACCACGGCTTTTGGCGGCGCGTTGCTCACATTCGAGCCCGATCGCGAGTGCCCGAAATTAACCATGTAGTTAATGGGCGATCGCTTTTAACGATGGCCGGCATGCTCGACCGGCCGGCCACCGACGCTGTCACTCGCCGCGGGGCCGGACTCGGGGAGGCTGCCGATCCACTCGAGCAGCACACGCAGACCGTCGTCGAGCGTCCACTTCGGGCGCCAACCGAGCTCCTCCATCGCCGGCCGGATGTCGCAACTCGCGGCGCGGACGTCGCCATCGCGGAACTTGGGGACGAGCACCGGTTCCGGCGCGTCGAACGCCGCGGCGATCTTCCTGGCCAGCTCGTGAATGGTCGTCCCGATTCCCGACCCGATGTCGAGGCAACGGGAACCGTTGGCGGGCTGCTGAACCGCGGCGAAAACGGCATCCACCACGTCGTCGATGAAGACCAGGTCGCGCACGATTCGCCCGTCCTCGTACACCTCCGACGCGCGTCCCTCCCGCGACAACCGCGCGAAGAACGGCACGACACCCGTGTACGGATTGCTCAGCGGCTGCCCCGGCCCGAAGGCATTCTGCAGGCGCAACACGCTGAGATTGGTGTCGTGCGCGGCCGCCCAGGCGGCCAGCAGGTGCTCTTGCGCGAGCTTCGTCGCCCCGTAGACGTTGGTGGGCCGCGGCTCCGTTCGGCCCGCGGAGCTCGGAAGCGGCACCGCCGGTTCGCCCGAGGGCCCCTGCGGATCCCAGATGCCGGCCACCAGCTGCGCATGGCTGCGCGGCGGCGGATAGAAGACCTCACCGCCGGACTGCCAGGCGCCCTCGCCGTAGACCGCCCTGGACGACGCCAGGACGAACTGCTCGGGCACCAGTCCCTTGCGGCCCAGCGCGTCCAGCATCTGGGTGGTGCCCACGACGTTCACCGCGCCGTGGCGCGTCGCCTCGGTGAGCGACTGAGCGGTTCCGGTTTCGGCCGCCAGATGGACGACCTGGGTGGGCCGGAACAACCTGAGCACGGCGTCCCAGTCGGGCGCGTGCGTGACATCGCCGGTGAAGAACCGCACGGCCGGCGGAAGGTCGATCGCGCGCCCGTCGTGCACCTGGGGGAGCAGAACGTCCATGACGGCGACGTCACAACCAACTTTGACGAGGCGGTGCGCAAGCGCGGAACCGATGAAGCCTGCGCCTCCGGTGATGAGCACGGACGATGACAAGAGCCGGCGCCTCCCAGTTGAGTGCGGAAAAGTTTGACCGGCACGCTGCCGAGGTGCGATCCGGTCGATCATATCGGGGGCCCGCTCGGCGAAAGCTGGATTGCCCGGATAGGTGTCAGGGCGCGCGACGGCGATCGAAGGCGCGATCAAGCGCCGCGGTAGACGGCGGTTAGGCCCAAGATCCCCTGCGCCGGTGCGCCATGGCGACGACCTCGAGGATGGGCTTCATGACGGACGGCCTGAGCAGCCGAACCAGCGTGCTGTTGGAGTAACCGCGGGCGTTGTCGAACGCCGTCCGGAAATCGTGTTCGCTCGCCTGGTAGGCCTCGAAAACGCGATCCAACTCGGCCTCGTCCCAAGGCTCGTCCGCAGCGGCGGCGTGCATCGCGCGGTAGACCACCGACATCCAGTCGGTGCCGAAGCGATCCGTGGGCGGACTGTCGCAGTCGCGATTGCGCCGAAGATCCGGCGACAGGAACTCGTCGACGGCCGCCTCGTCCTCGGCGATGAGATCGATGCCGAGCGCCGTGGAAATCCGCTTCATTTCCTGGCGCCAATCGTTGAGGAGGTTGGTGTACTCGACGAACACCCGGGGCAGGCCGCGCGTCTGGCGTTCGGACACCAGGTTGCCCTTGAGCCACAACGCGCTCGCCAGCTCCGGCGACGCCCCGGCGAGGCGTCCCAGCGACGGGACCACCTCCTGCGGGTGCCGCACCGCGATCACCACGGCGATGTCGAAGCCGGCCTTGCGCGCGGCCTCGAACCACATGTCGGCGAGCACATTGATCTGCAGGTCCTTGATGACCACCAGCGGGGCGGCCGGGAGCTTGTTGACATACGACTGGATGTCGAACATGCAAGAGGCCTTCTCTTTGGCGCTGAATTCGCCTTCCTCGAGCACGCGCAGCGAAGGGTCCCACCAGGCGCTGCCGTGACGTTCGAGAATTGCCCGGTTGAGCAGCAGGGATTCGCGCGGTTCCCAGTATCCACGCTGGTTGCCTTCGTCGGCTCCCATCATTCCGACCGGAAGCGTGGCACCGCACAGCGAGAGCACCCGTGTGAGGGCAGACGTTCCGGATCTCCCCATACCCAGAACGAAAAGGGCGATCGGCCGGGTTGCGCTCCCGTTCAACGCCCTCTTGCCTGTTACCTGGCCCCTGCGACCGGAGCTCCTGGCGATACCACTCAGCACTGTCCACCACCAATCGTAAGAAGGAGAGCAGCAAACCCTCCACGACGCCGCAAACAGGGCCCCCACCCTGGTTCGGTCACTCGCGGAATCGTAGCAACGCAAGTTGCTATCCCGCAGTATTTGCCGATTATTCATAGCTGAGATGCGGAACGGCGATAGAAATCTCGTCGACACAATCCGGTAATCGACAGCTGTAGCAAACGCAAGCGTAAATTATCGAGGACTGGCTGCGCGGCGATCAGCCCGCGACGGCCCCCGGCTCGTAGTACGGCGCCCCGTATTCGGTCACCGGCGTGAAGCCGCGTTTGCGGGCCTGTTCGGCGGCCTTGCGAATCAGCGCGTAGATGCCGACGAACGCCGCGTGATCGGTCATCACGAACGGTGTCAGCAGCCGGTTGTGCACCAGCGAGAACGCCACGCCACTGACCGGGTCGGTCCAACCCAGCGAACCGCCCAGGCCGACGTGGCCGAAGCCGGGCATCACGTTCCCGAACGGCAGGCTGTGGTAGCCCAGGTGGAAGGCCAAGGGCACGAACAGGTTTCGGTCCGGACGCAGGCTGCGCCGACCGGTCAGGCCGGCGACCATCTCCCGGGACAGGAACCGGATGCCGTCGACCTCGCCGCCGTTGGCGATGGCGCCGTACATCCGTGCCAGCCCGCGGGCCGTCGCCACCCCGTTGGCCGCCGGGATCTCCCCGTCCAGCAGGGGCGTATCCCCTTGGACCGCGGCGACCATGCCGGGGAAGTACATGGACCGAAACCCGCCGGACAGCTCGTTGGCGACCTTGCGCGTCACGAAGCTGAGCACCGGGTTCCTCAGGATCTTTTGCGGCGTGATGATCTCGGCGACCCGCGTCGGCGCACCCGCCGGCGGGCGACCCAGATACAGCCCGTCGGTGCCCAGCGGCTCGGCGAGCTCCTCGCGGATCAGGGTCCGCATCCCCTTCCCGGTGACCGCCCGGGCGAGGCCGGACATCAGCCAGCCGAAGGTCAGCGCGTGGTAGGCCGGCTTGCCCAGCAGCCGCCCCGGCGAGGCCGCGGCCAGTCGCTCTTCCATCACGACGTGGTCCAGCAAGTCCTCGGTGCGGGCGCCGCGCAGGCCGGACAGGCCGGCGGCGTGCCGCATCACGTCGCGGACGGTGAGGCTCTCCTTGCCGTTGGCCCCGAACTCGGGCCAGTACTCGGCGACGGGCGCCTCGTAGTCGATCAGCCCGCGGTCGGCGAGCCGGTGAATGACGGTGGCGGCCATTCCCTTCGTCGCCGAGAACACCATCGGCGCGCTGTCGGCCGACCACGGCCGGTGACCGCCCCGGTCGGACCAGCCGGACCAGACGTCGACGACCGGTTGGCCGTCGAGATACACCGCCAGCGCACCGCCGCCGAACCGGCGGGCGGGGAACATGGTCGAAAAGCTGCGAACGACGCATCCAAAGTGTGAGTCCGCCGCGCCGGACACACGGTGACCTGCGTCAAGGTCATCGTGGACAGGGACCGCGCGGCGATCGACTCGGGTTTCCACCGTCACGCTTTTGAATTTACTTGGATTTCACACCTTCCCGGTGCGAAATGTAGATTATTTACCTATCCGTTAGTCTGACGCGGCCGTCAGTATTTGCTCGGCCGCCAGCGCCGGGGTGAGCTCCCCCGCCTTCACCTGGCGTTCGATGTCGGCACGCATCTTGCGCACCTTGGGATTGGACAGCACCCGGTCCAGCACGGTGTCGCGGACCATCTGCCACGTCCAGTCCACTTGCTGCGCGCGCCGGCGGGCCTCGAACTCGCCGGCCTCGGTGAGCACCTGACGATGGCGTTCGACGGTGTCCCACAGCTCCTCGAGGCCGGTCCCCTCCATCGCGCTCATCGTGAGAACCGGTGGCCGCCACAGTGTTTCGCGGGGATGTATCAACCGGATCGCCGAGGACAGTTCGCGGGCGGCCATCCGCGCCTCGGCGAGGTGCTCGCCGTCGGCCTTGTTCACCACCACGATGTCGGCCAGCTCCAGCGCACCCTTCTTGATGCCCTGCAGCTGATCGCCGCTGCGCGCCAGCGTCAGCAGGACGAACGTGTCGACCATGTTGGCCACGGTCACCTCGGACTGGCCGACGCCGACGGTCTCGATGATGATCACGTCGAATCCGGCCGCCTCCAACAACACCACCGTCTCGCGGGTCGCCTTTGCTACACCGCCCAGGGTGCCCGATGTGGGCGACGGGCGGATGTACGCATCCGGGTGCACCGCGAGCCGCGCCATCCGCGTCTTGTCGCCGAGAATCGACCCACCGCTGCGCGTCGACGACGGGTCGACGGCCAGGACCGCCACCCGGTGGCCCTCCTCGATCAGATGCATGCCGAGGACCTCGATGGTGGTGGACTTCCCCACCCCCGGTGTCCCGGTGATGCCCACCCGGTGCGCGTCGCCCGAGTCCGGCGTCAGCTCGAGCAGCAGCCGCTGCGCCTTCTCGTGATGGTCGGCGCGGGTGGACTCCAGCAACGTGATGGCCCGCGGCAGCGCCGCGCGGTCGCCGCCGCGAACGGCGTCGGCCAGATCCTCGACGGAGTCGCTCTTGCGGGGGGCCATCTAGTCGAGTGGGTAACCCAGCCGCTCGGCGAGCTTGTGCAGCAAGCCAATTGCGGCATCGGCGATCACCGTCCCGGGCGGGAAGATGGCGGCGGCCCCGGCCTCGTACAGTTCGTCGAAGTCACCGGGCGGGATGACGCCGCCGACGACGATCATGATGTCGGGCCGCCCCACTTCGGCGAGCGCGTCGCGCAGCGCCGGCACCAGCGTCAGGTGGCCGGCGGCCAGCGACGACACCCCGACGACGTGCACGTCGTTGTCGGCGGCCTGCCGGGCCACCTCCTCGGGCGTGGAGAACAGCGAGCCGACGTCGACGTCGAACCCGAGATCGGCGAAGGCCGTCGCGATCACCTTCTGGCCGCGGTCGTGACCGTCCTGGCCCATCTTCGCCACCAGAATCCTGGGCCGGCGGCCGTCGGCCTCGGCGAACTTCTCGACTAGTTCTGTGGCGGTTCCGATGTTCGGGGCCTTTCCGGCTTCGTCGCGGTAGACACCGGCGATGGTGCGGATCTCCGCCTGGTGCCGCCCGTATACCCTTTCCAGCGCGTCGGAGATCTCCCCGACCGTCGCCTTGGCCCGGGCGGCGTCGATCGCCAGCGCCAGCAGATTATTACCCAGCCCGTCCGCCCCGGCGCGCCCGTGTGCCGCGGCGGCGCGGGACAGCTCGCCCAGGGCGGCCTCGACGGCGGACTGGTCGCGGCCGGCCCGCAGCTCGGAGAGTTTGGCCAGCTGTTCGGCGCGCACCCGGCTGTTCTCGACCTTGAGCACCTCGACCTCTTGGTCCTCTTCGACCTGGTACTTGTTCACGCCGATCACCGGTTGGATCCCGGAGTCGATGCGGGCCTGGGTGCGCGCGGCCGCCTCCTCGATGCGCAGCTTGGGGATGCCGTCGCTGATCGCCTGGGCCATGCCGCCGTGCTCGGCGACCTCGGCGATGTGGGCGCGGGCCTTCTGCGCGAGCTGATGGGTAAGCCACTCCACGTAGTACGAGCCGCCCCAGGGGTCGATGGGCCGGGTGGTGCCCGATTCCTGCTGCAGCAGCAGCTGGGTGTTGCGCGCGATCCGCGCGGAGAAGTCGGTGGGCAGGGCCAGCGCCTCGTCGAGGGCGTTGGTGTGCAGCGACTGGGTGTGCCCCTGGGTCGCGGCCATCGCCTCGATGCAGGTGCGCGCGACGTTGTTGAAGGCGTCCTGCGCGGTCAGCGACCAGCCGGAGGTCTGCGAATGGGTGCGCAGGGAAAGGGATTTGGTGTTCTTGGGGTTGAACTGCGCGACCAGCTCGCTCCACAGCAGCCGGCCGGCGCGCAGCTTGGCGACCTCCATGAAGAAATTCATCCCGATGCCCCAGAAGAACGACAGTCGCGGCGCGAACTTGTCGATGTCCAGGTCGGCGTCCAGGCCCGCCTTGATGTAGTCGACGCCGTCGGCCAGCGTGTAGGCCAGCTCCAAATCGGCTGTGGCGCCGGCTTCTTGGATGTGATAGCCGGAGATCGAGATGGAGTTGAATTTCGGCATCTTCGCGCTGGTGTAACCGAAGATGTCGGAGATGATCCGCATCGACGGTTTGGGCGGGTAGATGTAGGTGTTGCGCACCATGAATTCTTTGAGGATGTCGTTCTGGATGGTGCCGGCCAGCTTCTCCGGCGGCACCCCCTGCTCCTCGGCGGCCACCACGTACAGCGCCAGGATCGGCAGCACGGCGCCGTTCATCGTCATCGACACCGAAACCGTCGAGAGGTCGATCCCGTCGAACAGCTGGCGCATATCGAGAATGGAATCGATTGCCACGCCGGCCATTCCGACGTCGCCCTGGACGCGGGGATGGTCGGAGTCGTAGCCGCGGTGGGTGGCCAGGTCAAAGGCCACCGACAGGCCCTTCTGGCCGGCGGCCAGGTTGCGGCGGTAGAACGCGTTCGACTCGGCCGCGGTGGAGAAGCCCGCATACTGGCGGATGGTCCACGGCTGGTTGACGTACATCGTCGGGTACGGGCCGCGCAGGAAGGGCGGTTCGCCGGGGAAGCTGTTCAGCGGGTACCCGGCGGCCGCCGCGGCGGCCCGGTCGGCGCCGATGTACACCGGCTTGACGGCGATGTCTTCGGGCGTGTGCCACTCGAGCTGGTCGGGCGTGTACCAGTGCGCCGCCGCGGCGGCGGCGACGTGCTGTTCGACGGCGGCTTCGGTGGGCGGCGGCAGCGGTCGGCCGCCGGTCAGCGGAACCTCGGCGAAGTTTCCGATCACGGGTGCGGTTGTGGTCATTGCGGCTACGCTCCCAGTCGACTGAGCAGGTTCGAAAGGGCTTCGACCGCATTGATTTTCGCGGTCAGGAACTCGTCGGGCCGGTGCTCGGCATCGCCGACGGCCTTCTCCGGTCCCGCCAGGCAGACCCTCGATACCCCGGCGGCGCGGGCCGCCTCGACGACCGCCGCGGCCTCATCCTGGTAGCGCTTGTCGGTGCCGCAGATGACCGCGACGCCCGGCGATCCAGCGTCGGCGACCGCCTTGGCGACGCCGGCGGCGTCGACCGATCCGGGGTTGACGGCCTCGATGCCGCCCGACGCCAGCAGGTTGCTCGCGAACGTGGCCCGAATGTTGTGCTCGGCCAGCGGGCCCAGCGGAAGCAGCAGGGCCTGCGGGCGGGCGCCGGTGCGGGCCAGGAAGACGTCGGAGCGGTCGCGCAGCGCCTCGAACGCCGCGGCGTAGCGCTGCAGGTTGCCGGCGGCCAGCGGCGTATCCGACGAATCGTCCTGTGCCAGAGGAGGTTCCGTGAGGTTAGGAAATTCGCTGACGCCGGTGATCGCGGTGCGACGATGCGCGATGTCGTCGGCGCGCCGCCCGGCCACCTCGGCGATCTGGCCGGCGATGTAGTCGTGCGCCTCGACGAACCCGCCGCGCGCCTCGATGGCCTGGAAGTGCTCCCAGGCCTGCTCGGCCATGCGCGCGGTGAGGTCCTCGACGAACCACGAACCGCCGGCCGGGTCGAGTACCCGGCCGACGTGCGACTCCTCCAGCAGCAGCAGCTGGGTGTTGCGGGCGATCCGCCGGGCGAAGCTTCTGGCGGTGCCGGGAAAGCCCCCCGGGATCGCCACGTCGAATGGGAGCACCAGCACGGTGTCCGCGCCACCGACGCCGGCGCCGAACGCGGCCAGCGTGCAGCGCAACATGTTCACCCACGGGTCGCGCTGGGTCATCATCGGCAGCGACGTCTCCGCGTGCACGGTGACGGCGCCGCCGTCGGGATCGCCGACGACCTCCGCGACCCGCGCCCACATTTGACGCACAGCCCGCAGCTTGGCGAGCGTCCCGAACTGGTCGTCGTCGGCGGCCAGCCGGAAGCTGATCTGCCGTAGCGCCTGACCGACCGGCATGCCCGACTCGGTGAGCCGCCGCAGGTAGGCCACCCCGGCGGCCACGGTGCCGGCCAGTTCCCAGGTCGCGTTCGCGCCCAGGTTGTGGAACGCGGGCCCGTCGACGGTGATCGCCCGTACGCCGCGCTCTTCGGCGGCGCGCTTGGCGACCGCGAGGACCTCGTCGAGGTCGGGCGCGGGACGGTCGCTCAGCGCCGCGGTGAGCGGGTCGCCACCGAGGTCGATCGAGAGCAGGTCGCGCTGGTCGGCCTCGACCCCGCTCGCCATCGCCAGCATGACCTCGGCGGCGGCGGCATAGTCCGCGCCCGCGTCGAGGATCACCGGCGCCATGCTCAGGTGCACGCCCGCCACGGCGCCCTCGAGCTGGTCGGCGGTCACGCCGGACTCCCCGACCCGCAGCACCAGGGCGCCGGCCCCGTTGCCCAGCGCCTCGAGCACCGCCGCATTGACCTCCGTGGCCGCCACCCCGGCGACGCGATCGGCGGGGAACGCCTCGGCCACCTTCCAGCCGGACTTGACGTCGCGCCGCGCGTCGGCGCCCCGCACATAGGGCCACTCACCGGGAAGCGGCGGTTCCGGCAGCTCGTCCAGCGCCGTGTACAGCGCGCGGATCGCGATGCCGTCGTAGGTGGGCGTTTCCAGCAGCCGCTCGGGATGGTCCCCGAGTTCCTCGGGTTCCTTCCGGGTGCTTTTCGATAGCACGCCGGCGACCGCACTGCGCCAACGCCCGCGAACCTGTTCTAGTTCGGCAAGCTCGGGTACATCAATGGACACCGATTGCTCCCTTTTTCCCAGCAAATGGGGCCTGCGACTTACTAATGAGGCTAGTTGATCGAGCCTGTCGGCAGAAAACCGCGACCGACGACGAGCGGGGCGGTCCGGCGATGAAACGCCAGCCTCGGGAAACGAGTTATTCACCTGCGACCCGTAACCTTTACAGGCGTGACGGCTTCCGCCACCTGCAGAATCAACCGGACGCTGCGCGACCTCGCCGGCGCGCTGGGCGCCGCCGCGCGCCTGCTGTCGCGGCCCCGGGCGATCGCCACAGTGGTCGGTATCACAGTCCTGATCGCGGCCGCGTCCTGGCTTCCGCTGCCCACTCCGGTGCAGATGCGCGACTGGGCGGAGTCGGTTGGGCCGTGGTTCCCGTTGGCGTTCTTGGCCGCGCACATCGTGGTCACGGTGGTGCCGGTGCCCCGCACGGCGTTCACCTTGGCCGCCGGGCTGCTGTTCGGCCCGTTGGTGGGCGTCGCGATCGCGGTGGTCGCCAGCACCGCAAGCGCGGTGATCGCGCTGCTGCTGGTGCGCGCGGCCGGGTGGCGGCTGAACCGCCTGGTTCGCCACCGCGCGATCGACACGGTGGACGAGCGCCTGCGGCAGCGAGGCTGGCTGGCCATCCTGTCGCTGCGGCTGATTCCCGCCGTGCCGTTCTCGGCGATCAATTACGCCGCCGGCGCGTCGACCGTGCGCCTGCTGCCCTACACGCTCGCCACGCTGGCCGGCCTGCTGCCCGGCACCACCGCGGTGGTGGTCCTCGGCGACGCGCTCGCCGGTCACCCGAGCTCGCTGCTGTACCTGGTGTCCATCTGCACGGCGACTCTGGGTTTGACGGGATTGGTCATCGAGATCCGCCACTACCGCCGGCACCATCGCCGCGCGCACCGTCCCGCGGGCGAGGAGGCCTCCCCCGAACCGGCGATCATCGGCTGACCCGTCGGGCGGATCTGGTCAATCGCGTGAATTGACGGGCCGAATGCTGGCAAGCTGGGCTCAGACACCGGCACCGCGCGCAAGGGGGGGTGTTGGCCGGAATTCATGTGCCGTACCTGGCGCCACAACCGTCGCGAATGCACAACGCGCTACTCGTGATCGCCTCGGTGTTTTGCGCGGCCGCGTTCGTGGCCGCGGTGTGCCTGCTGTCCAGGAACGCCGCCCAGACGGCCCACGATGCCGCCCCGCCGCCCGTCCTGGCCCCGATCGACCTGCCCGCGGCCAGCGCCGTCGGCCCCGGTTCCGGCATCTACATCCAGTACGCCGACGGATCGGGCGGGATGGGTTGTACCGCAGGGTTTTTGGTGCACACCAGCACCGGTCAGGCCGGTGTGCTCACCGCCGGGCACTGCAACCGGCCGGGACAGCTCAGCAAGGTCTCGATGAACCTGGCCGGCATCCTTCCCTACGCGACGGTGGGCACGTTCCGCCGTACCGTCAGCGAGGGCGTGCACAACGAACAGCACGACATCGGCCTGATCGTGCTCGACGGCGAGAACGTCCCGCAGGCCTCGGCCATCGGGTCCGCGCTGCCGGTCTCCGGCGTCGCCACCGGGTTGCAGATCGGCGAGGAGTTGTGCAAGTTCGGCATGGGCACCGGCGAGGCCACCTGCGGGGAGATCACCCAGATCACCGGGAGCAAGGTCGTCTTCCAGGCGCCCGGCCAGTGCGGCGATTCCGGCGGCCCGGTCTACCGGAATCAAAGCGACGGCACCGTCGGCGCCGTCGGGATCCTCATCCGCGGGGGCGACCCGTCCACCCCCAAGCACGGGTGTTCGGCCCCGGCCAAGTTCTCGGTCGCCGAGTTGATCCAGCCCTGGCTGGACGAGTGGCATCTCACCGCCGTCACCGCGGCGTCCACGGCCGGCTGAAACTTCGCGCCGCGCAAGCTTCTTCAGCCTGATTTCAGGCTCACTTCCTACTGTCGCCCCGGTACACGTGAAGCGATCGCTCGGGTGATTGATCGCCGACAGAGAGGAGAGCTGGGCCGAGTGAAGATCAAACAACTCATCGCGGGTTCGTTGCTCGCGGGCGCCCTTGGGGTGGCCGTGGCCGGTTGGGGTGCCGGGGTGGCCCACGCCGATCCGCCGCCACCGCCGCCCGGGCCCGGGCAACCCTGGGGGCCGGGACCGGATGGGCCGGGCGGACCGCCGCCACCGCCCGGGCAACCGGGGGGAGCACCGCCGCCGGGGGCTCCGGGTGGGCCGTTCCGGCCGCCACCGCCGGGGTTCTAGGCCGGTTCTGCGCTAGCCCCACCGAGCGGTGGCCGCCCCTCAGGGGCGGTCACCGCTCACCGCGCGTCCGCCGCCGCGGCGACCGGCAGGGTGAGGCGGAACTGCGCCCCGCCGTCGTGCGGCACGCATACCAGCTCCCCGCCGTGGGCCCGCGCCAGCGCCCGGGCAATCGGCAGGCCCAGCCCGGCGCCGCCGTGATCTCGGGCGCGCCCGGCGTCCAGCCGCACCAGGCGTTCGAAGATCCGCTCCCGCTCGTCGTCGGGAATCCCGCGGCCGCTGTCGGTGACGGTCACCTCGGCGGTGTCACCGTCCCGCCGGGCGTCAATCGTGATCGCGCCTCCGGCCGGGGTGTACCGGCGCGCATTGTCGAGCAGATTGGACAGGATCTGCGCCAGCCGGGTGGGGTCGGCGTTGACGTTGAGATCGGCCACGCCGGTGCGACTGACCGTGAGTTGCGGGGCGAGCATGGCGGCCCGGTCGGCTTCGGCGTCCGCGATCGCGGCCAGGTCCACGTAGCCGGTGTCCAACGGCAGCCCGGCGTCGATGCGACTCAGATCGAGCATGTCCGCGACGAGCCGCCCGGCGCGGCGGGCGTCGGACAGCAAGAGGCTGGCCCGACGGTATTGACCCTGCGCCACGTCGTCGCCCTGATCGGGAGAGGCGTTGTTGGCGAGCTGTTCCGCGGCGACCTGGATCCCGGCGATCGGGGTGCGTAGCTCGTGCGCGGCGTCGACGAGGAATCGCCGGGTGGCGGTCTCGGCGCGTCGGGCGGCGTGGTCGGCCCGCTGGGCCCGGTTTTCGGACGCCTCCAACGCGTCCAGCATCCCGTCGAAAGCGCTTGCGGCACGCCCTAATTCGGTGTCGGCCCGATCAGGGCGGAGCCGTCGTCCGCGATCGCCGGTTCTGATGTCGTTGGCCAGCGCCGTCAGCCTGTCCAATGGGCGCAACGCCACCCGGCTGACGGCCATCAGCAACAGCGCGGCGGTCAGCAGGGTCGCCGCGCCGGCCCCGATCATCAGCAGGCGCAGCTGGTGCGTCACCTGGGTGGTCTGCGTCGTGTCGGCGACCAGGATTACCCGGGAGCCGTCCGCCAGTGGGCGCACCAGGGCCGTCGAGGTGGCATCCGGCGGGGGCGGCGGCCAGGGTGGAACGCCGGGC
>NZ_LZHV01000037.1 GCF_001667275.1 Mycobacterium sp. ACS4054 | reverse complement strand
CGACAAGCCACACCCCACCCGGGGGTTCTCTTCACATCAAGCCGACACGCCTGCTACCAACCTGTTGGCCGAGTACAGCTAGCGCGGGCGCAGGTCGGCGACCGCCCGCGCGGCGGAGGTGAGTTCGGCGATGCGCAGCGCGGTTTCGCCGGCGTAGAGCGCCGCGTGGTCGACCCAGGCATCCGGCGTCGCGGCGAGCGGCGCAAGCGGCGTGAGCAACGGGCGGGCCGGCGACTGCAGGCGCATCAGTTTGGCGGCGTCGAAGTAGCCCAACACGGCCAGCGGGCGGCTCGCCGCGTTGATCGCCGCCGGCAACGCCTTGGCCCGGCCGTCGTCCCGGCACCAGCGCCGCGTCGCGGCGTTGGGCACCACCCGATGGCGCAGCGGCCAGCTCAGGCCGAACAGGTTGGTCTCGATTGTCTTGTCCGCGTTGGCCACTCGCCGTTGGTACTCGCGGTTGGCGTTTGCTTCGTGCGTCATCAGGAACCGCGTCCCGGCGACGACCCCGGCCGCGCCCGCCGTCAGGGCGGCGCGGGTGTCGGTGCCGGTGGCGATCCCGCCGGCGAGGAACACGGGCCGGTGGCCGGCCGCGGCCAGTGCCTGCGGCAGAAAGTCGAGCGCCGGCATGGTTCCGACGAGGTGGCCGCCGGCCTCGCGGCCCTGGGCGATCAAACCGTCAGCGCCCCAACCGATCGCGGCGCTCGCCTGCGCCGCGGTGCCGACCATCACGAAGACGAAGATGCCGGCGTGGCGGAGGTGCTGGACCAGGCCCCGCTTTTCACCGAACGCCAGCACGGCGACATCGACTCCGGCGTCGACGCAGACCGCGACGTGCGCGCGATGCACGAAGGGCATCAACAGGTTCACCGCGACCGGGCGGCCCGGCGCCCGCTCCCGCACCTCGGCGATGCAGGCGCGCAGCTGGCGCGGCGTGGCCAGGCCGAGGGTGCCCAGGCCGCCCGCTTCGGCCACCGCGGCCGCGAGCGCCGCGCCCGCCAGGCCCCCGCCCATGCCCGCCTGCGCCACCGGGACGTCGATGCGCAGACGGTCCGCGATGTCCATGTCTTACGACGCTACGCGGGCGGTCAATCGGGCGCGGCGGTGCACTGCGGACCGCCCCGGATTTCGTTGCTGGCCCGCGCACATCGCGCGTAATCTTGACGTCAGATGGATGGGTGCAGAGAGCCCAAAAGGCTTGCTGCATAACAGAAAGGTCACAAAATGAGTACAGTCCATTCATCAATCGATCACCACCCGGATTTGTTGGCTCTGCGCGCGAGCTATGACCGCGTGGCCGAGTCGATGAGTGCGCACGTCACCTTCGGCCTGGCATTGTTGACGGGCCTGTACGTGGCGGCGTCGCCGTGGTTGGTGGGGTTCGGCGCGACGGGATCGCTGGCCACCTCCGACCTGATCGTCGGGATCGCGGCGGCGTTCTTGGCGTACGGGTTCGCCACGGCGCTCGACCGCGCCCACGGCCTGACCTGGACGATGCCGGTGCTCGGTCTGTGGGTCGTCGTCTCGCTGTGGATCCTGCCGGGCGTTGCCCTCAGCGCCGGCATGATGTGGTCGAACATCGTCGCGGGAGTGCTGATGACCGTGTTGGGCCTGCACGCCACCTACTTCGGCAGGCGCACCCGCGAGGCGGCCACCCGCGCCTAGATCTCCCCAAATCCCTTGCGGTGGACGGTGATCGGCGCTAGCCGCACACCGCGCCGATCGCCGCCGAGCTGACCAGCTTGACGTACTTGGCCAGTACGCCGGTCTTGTAGCGCGCCGGCGGGGGCGTGAAACCCTCACGCCGGGAACCGAATTCGGCCGGATCGACGAGCACGTCGAGGACGCGGTTCGCGACGTCCAGGCGGATCCGGTCGCCGTCGCGCAGGAAGGCGATCGGCCCGGCGTCGACGGCCTCGGGTGCGATGTGGCCGACGCACAGGCCGGTCGTCCCGCCGGAGAAGCGGCCGTCGGTCAGCAGCAGCACGTCCTTGCCCAGGCCGGCGCCCTTGATCGCGCCGGTGATGGCGAGCATCTCGCGCATCCCGGGGCCGCCCTTGGGGCCCTCGTAGCGGATCACCACGGCGTCGCCCGCGGCGATCGTCCCGTCCTCGAGGGCGTCCAGCGCGGCACGCTCGCCGTCGAAAACCCTTGCCGTGCCCTCGAACACCTGCGAGTCGAAGCCGGCCGACTTGACCACCGCGCCCTCGGGCGCCAGCGACCCGCGCAGGATGGTGATGCCGCCGGTCGGGTGGATGGGATTGTCCAGGGCCCGCAGCACCTTGCCGTCCGGGTCGGGCGGGTCGATCGCGGCCAGGTTCTGGGCGACCGTCTGCCCCGTCACGGTCAGGCAGTCCCCGTGTAGCAGGCCGGCGTCCAGCAGCGCCTTCATCGCCACCGGCACGCCGCCGATCTGGTCGACGTGGGACATGACGTGGCGGCCGAACGGTTTGACGTCGGCCAGGTGGGGCACCTTGGACCCGATCCGGCTGAAGTCGTCGAGCGAGAGGTCGACGTCGGCCTCGTGCGCGATCGCCAGCAGGTGCAGCACGGCGTTGGTCGAGCCGCCGAAGGCCATCACCACCGCGATCGCGTTCTCGAAGGCCTCCTTGGTGAGGATGTCGCGGGCGGTGATGCCGCGGCGCAGCAGCTCGACGACGGCCTGGCCGCTGCGGCGGGCGAACCCGTCGCGGCGGTAATCGGTCGCCGGCGGCGCCGCGCTGCCGGGCAACGACATGCCGAGGGCCTCGGCGGCGCTGGCCATCGTGTTGGCGGTGTACATGCCGCCGCACGCACCCTCGCTGGGGCAGATCGCGCGCTCGATGGCGTCGACGTCCTCGCGGGACATTAAGCCGCGCGCGCAGGCGCCCACCGCCTCGAACGCGTCGATGATGGTGACCTCGCGTTCGGTGCCGTCGGACAGCTTGGCCCGCCCGGGCAGGATGGATCCCGCGTAGAGGAACACCGCCGCCAGATCCAGGCGGGCGGCCGCCATCAGCATCCCGGGCAGGGACTTGTCGCAGCCGGCCAGCAGCACCGAGCCGTCCAGGCGTTCGGCCTGCATCACGGTCTCGACGCTGTCCGCGATGACCTCGCGCGAGACCAGCGAGAAGTGCATCCCCTCGTGGCCCATCGAGATGCCGTCGGACACCGAGATCGTCCCGAACTCCAGCGGGTAACCGCCGGCCGCGAACACGCCTTCCTTGACCGCCTTGGCGAGCCGGTCCAGCGAAAGGTTGCAGGGAGTGATCTCGTTCCACGACGACGCCACCCCGATCTGCGGCTTGGCGAAGTCCTCGTCACCCATGCCTACCGCCCGCAACATGCCGCGGGCCGCGGCCTTCTCCAGGCCGTCGGTGACGTCACGACTGCGGGGTTTGATGTCGACCGTCGAAGTCGAATCGCTGGTGGGGGCCATCGCTCAAGTATGCGGGACCGCCATGACCAACCGAACGCGGGATACCCCGATGGGGTATAAGCTGGTGGGGTGACGACGGCACACGGATATTCGCAGGACAAGGACAACTACGCCAAGCGGCTGCGGCGCATCGAGGGCCAGGTGCGCGGGATCGCGCGGATGATCGAAGACGACAAGTACTGCATCGACGTGCTCACCCAGATCAGCGCCGTCAACAGCGCGCTGCGGTCGGTCGCCCTGAATTTGCTCGACGAGCACCTCAATCACTGCGTCACCCGTGCCGTGGCCGAGGGCGGGGACGACGCCGACCAGAAGCTCGCCGAGGCCTCCGCCGCCATCGCGCGCCTGGTTCGTTCCTGATCGGTGATCGAGTTGAGACCCGGCTTGCGGCCCTGACAATGGGGGAGCCGTAGTTGCGGTCCGTACGGTAAGGCAGTGTGATCGCATTAGGCGCGACAACCCAAGAATTGGGTAGCCCGGCCGATACCGACCCGATGACTGCCGAAACCGCAACCGCCGCGCGAACGTGGACGCCACGGATCGCGGCGCAGCTGGCTGTGCTGGCCGCGGCGGCCTTCACCTACGTCACCGCCGAGATCCTGCCCGTCGGCGCGCTGCCGGCGATCGCCCGCAACCTGCACGTCAGCTTGGTCTTGGTGGGCACGCTGCTGTCCTGGTACGCGCTGGTGGCGGCCCTGACCACGATCCCGCTGGTGCGCTGGACCGCGCACCTGCCCCGCCGGCGGGTGCTGGTGGCAAGCCTGACCTGCCTGACCGTGTCGCAGCTGATCTCGGCGCTGGCGCCCAATTTCGCGGTGCTGGCCGCCGGGCGGGTGCTCTGCGCGATCACCCACGGGCTGCTGTGGTCGGTCATCGCCCCGATCGCGACGCGGCTGGTGCCGCCGAGCCACGCCGGCCGCGCCACGATGTCGATCTACGTCGGGACCAGCCTGGCGCTGGTCCTGGGTAGCCCGCTGACGGCGGCGATGAGCCTGATGTGGGGCTGGCGGCTGGCGGTGGTCTGCGTGACCGTGGCGGCCGCCCTCGTCACGGTGGCCGCCCGGGTGCTGCTGCCGGAGATGGTCCTGACCGCCGACCAGCTCATGTGCGTTGGCCCGCGGGCCCGCCACCACCGCAACCGCCGGCTGATCGTCGTCAGCGTCATCACCATGGTCGGCGTGACCGGGCATTTCGTCTCCTACACCTACATCGTGGAGATCATCCGGGAGGTCGTCGGCGTGCGCGGCCCGAACCTGGCCTGGGTGCTGGCCGCCTACGGCGCCGCGGGGGTGATCGCCGTAGGCGTGGTGGCGCGGCCGCTGGACCGCAGGCCCAAGGGCGCCATCATCGGTTGCATGGCCGGGCTGACGGCGGTGTTCGTCGTGCTGACCGCGCTGGCCGTCGGCGGCCGGCCCGCCGCGGCGGCGGCCCTGATCGGAACGGCCGCGATCGTGCTCTGGGGGGCGATGGCCACCGCCGTCTCGCCGATGATGCAGTCGGCGGCGATGCGCAGCGGGGCCGACGATCCCGACGGGGCGTCGGGCCTCTACGTCACGGCGTTCCAGGTCGGCATCATGGCGGGCGCGCTGGTGGGTGGGCTGCTGTACGAGCGCAGCGTGGTCCTCATGCTGGCCGCGTCGGCCGGGTTGATGGCCGCCGCGTTGGTCGGCGCGGCGGCCAACCGGCAGGCGCTGGACGTTGCGCCGACAAGCTCACGGGATTCATAGCGGGCCAGCTCAGGCGGCGTAATCGCCCGCTTGAACGGCCGCCGCGCGGGCCCGAATTTGTTAGCTGGCGTGCCCCCTATGCCACACTGTGTCAGGAACTCGAGCGTGGAGGGATGCATATGTCGGGCTGGACGCGCGGGCGGCTGTTGGCCGCCCTGAACGCCGCCGGATTGGCTTCTGTCGTGGGTTTGTCCCTGGTGTTGAGCGCGGCTCCGGCGCTGGCGGATCCGGACCCGGCCCCGGGTGACCCGGGCGGGGGGGGCGCCCCGCCCGGCCC
>NZ_LZHV01000036.1 GCF_001667275.1 Mycobacterium sp. ACS4054 | reverse complement strand
CCGCCCAACATGGAGGACCTGCATACCTGGTGGACCAATTACGGTGGCTGAGGATCGGCGATGAGTGATGAGCAGGTCTCGCGGGTGGGCACGCAGTTTGGGCCGTATCACCTAAAGCGGCTGCTGGGCCGGGGTGGGATGGGTGAGGTCTACGAGGCCGAGCACACCGTCAAGGAGTGGACGGTGGCGGTCAAGCTGCTGTCGGAGACCTTCAGCAAGGACCCGGTGTTTCGGGAGCGGATGAAACGCGAAGCCCGCACCGCCGGTCGTTTGCAGGAGCCGCACGTGGTGCCCATCCACGATTACGGCGAAATCGACGGGCAGATGTTTTTGGAGATGCGCCTGATCGAGGGCACCGACTTAGACAGTGTGCTCAAACGCTTTGGGCCGCTGGCCCCGCCGCGCGCGGTGGCCATCATCACCCAGATCGCCTCGGCGCTCGACGCCGCCCACGCCGCCGGGGTGATGCACCGCGACGTCAAGCCGCAAAACATTTTGGTCACTCGCGATGATTTCGCCTATCTGGTCGACTTCGGCATCGCCAGTGCCACCACCGATGAGAAGTTGACCCAGCTGGGCACCGCGGTGGGAACCTGGAAATACATGGCGCCGGAACGGTTTTCCAACGCCGAGGTCACCTACCGCGCCGACATCTACGCCCTGGCCTGCGTGCTTTATGAATGCCTCACCGGCACCCCGCCGTATCGGGCCGATAGCGCCAGTGTGCTGGTGTCAGCGCACATGATGGATCCGATACCCCAACCGACGGCCATTCGGCCGGGCATTCCCAAGGCTTTCGATGCGGTGATCACGCGCGGGATGGCCAAGAAACCCGAGGAGCGTTACGCCAGCGCCGGGGACCTGGCCCTGGCCGCCCACGAGGCGCTCAGCGACCCCGACCAAGACCACGCCGACACCATCCTGCGCCGCAGCCAGGAAGCCACCATGCCGGGCACGGTCACGATGGGTCCCCCAGCCACGCCGGCCGACACGGCCATGGCCGGCCCCCCGGTACCGACGGCGAACACCCCACCGCCGGCGCCACCGGGTTCGACACCGGTGCCCCGCCAGGGCGCGCCGCCGTGGCGGCCCGAGAGCGGTCCCATTCCCGCGGCCAGCCAAACCCCGCCGCCCTATTACCAAGCCCCCAACGCCAATTGGGGCACACCGCCACCGCAAACCCCACAACCGTTCACCGGCGCCCCCGCCTGGAACCAACCCCCACCCAAACGCCGCAGCCCCTGGCCCATCATCGCCGCTCTCGCGGGGGTGCTCGTCCTGGTCGCCGGCGCCGTGGGCATCTGGCTTCTCGTGCGACCCAAGCCGGTGCCGCCACCCGACCCGATACCCGCCGAGCGCCTGAGCGCGCTGTTGCTCGGCGCTTCCGACATCAACTCCGTCATGAGCTCCTCGACCATGGAGCCCGGCAAACCCATTCAGGCGATGGACACTTCGGCACTGACGGTGTCGCAGCCCGACTGCCAGGGCGCGCTCTACACCACCCAGAGCCCGGTGTATGCGGGCACCGGTTACTCGGCGGTGAGCGGGCTGGTGTCGTCCGAGCCGGGCGACAACTACGACCATTGGGTCAACCAGGCCGTCGTCCTGTTCCCGTCCGCCGACAAAGCCAAGGCCTTCCTGCAGAATTCGGCGGAGAAGTGGAAGGGCTGCGCGGGCAAGACGGTGACGGTGACCAACAAGGGCAAGACCTATCGGTGGACGTTCGCGCAGCTGCAGGGCGCGCCGCCGAAGATCGCCGTGCTGGACACCCAGGAGGGCGCCGACGGCTGGGAGTGCCAGCGCGCGATGGGCGCGGCGAACAACGTCATAGTCGACATCAACGCCTGCGGGTATCACATCAGCGATCAGGGCACCCAGATCGTCGACAAGATCGTCGCCAAGATCGACAACGGCTAGCGCGGCGAATTCAAAGCCCCACTGGCGCTTCGGGTTACGACTGCAGGTCGGGTCCCTCCGCGCGCAGATCGTCGACGGCCGACATGGCGCTGCGCAACTTGGCCAGCCATTCCTCGGCGTGCTCGCCGACCAGCTTGACCGACCACGCGAGCGCGTCGGCGCGGGAGCGGGCGACGCCCGCGTCGACCAGCGTGTCGAGCACTTGGCGCTCCGGCTGCTTCAATCGGGTCATCACCGGAACCGCGATGTGGGTGAACAGGATTCGCTCCGCGCCGGCCTTAGAGCCGACCTCGACGCCCCAGGACACCTTGCGGCCGTAGCGGTCCTGCGCCTCGTCGGCGATGCGCATGCGCTCGGACCGGGTCTCCTCGCGGAACCGCGAGGCGCGCCCTTCCGAGCGGGCCTCGGTTTCCTCTTTATCCGAGCCCTGGGGCTCGGGCAGCCGTCCGACGACGGTGATCTCTTCGCGGTCGACGATGACCGTCGGGTCGCCGTCGAACCAGCTTTCGGGCAGCCGCCCGGCGAACCATTCGGCGGCGTCACTGGCGTCGGGTTGCTGGGCTTGCTGCCAGCCGCCGGGGCGGCCGTAGCGCCGCCCGTGGGTGTGATGCGATTTCATGATTACATAATTACACCGTTACAGACGCAATGGAATGGCGTTCACCCCGGGCGAACGGAACCCGTGCGTCGTGGCGTTCGAGCGCCGGCGCGGCGGCGCGCAAAAAGGCGCTTTCAGGTGCGGAGAACCCGTTGATATGGGCTGTGGGAAGTTGTATTTTTGGTAGCGAAGCAGGCCCGGAAACGACCAATTCCAAGCGCCGGAAGTCAGGGTAGAAAACCGGCCGCGTAGGACCCGCGCATGACGGAGTCACACGCCCCCAGAGTCGTCCGGGCCTGCCCATGTGTACGGGCTCCCCGGCTCAATCGCCGCCGTTGGACCCGTCGCCCCGGCGAATCCTGAACAGCTTCACCTCGTTCTTGATGCCCTTGAGCCGGCGCGCGCCCGCGAACGACCCGTGAAACTCGCCGGTGTCACCGATCGTCTCCCAGACCGAATCCGCCGCGACCACGGTCCCCGGGCGCGCCACGGAGGTTACCCGGCTCGCCACGTTGACGGGGCTGCCGAACCAGTCGCCGGCCCGGCTCACCGCCATGCCGGAGGCGACGCCCGCCCGCAGCCGGGGGAAGTCGTTGTCGGTGTCGACGGCGTCGACCAGCTTCAGCACGACGTCAAGCATGGGCGCCGGCTCGGGGCAGACGAACATCGCCGCGTCGCCGATGGTCTTGATGAACCGCACCGGCGGGACGGTCAGGTCCCGGGCGAGGTGGGCCAGCCGGTTGGCTAGGTGCCCCAGCTCCTCGGCCGACACCACTTCGCCCAACCGGGTGAAGCCGACGAGGTCGGCGAACGCGACGGTGATCTGACGGGCGCCCGGAAGCGGCTGGCCCGCCGCCCGCTCGGCGGCGTTGATCGCTTCCGTTTCCATCATGTGGCGCAGCTGCATGAACAGCATGTGCTCGATCATCGGGCCGAGCATCGGCGCGATTTCGCTCACCAATGCCTTTGAGCCCTTGGCGATGTCCAGCTCGGTGGCCCCGGGGCGCATGATCGCCGAGAGCGCGGTGTAGCGCATCACCTCGGCCGCGCGGGACAACCCTTCGGCGAGCACCCGGACCACGAGCACCAATTGCTCGGGATCCAGGCCCAGCTCGACGAACCGCTTGGTGAAGGCGGCGGCTTCGCCGTCGGCGCGCATGTGCACGACCGCGTCGGGGTCGTCGACCCGCACCAGGCCGATCGCGCGCTGCACCTGTTGGAGCAGGCCCAGGTCGATGCCGTGGGTCTCGCTGATCTCGCGGGTGGAGACGTAGGTGCCGTCGTCGCCGATGAGGTGGCGGGTGGCCAGCAGCAGTGGCGGATTGGTTGCCCGGATCTCTTCGCGGCTGATGCCCTGCTCGAGCAGCCACCGCACCAATTCCGCCCGCTCGGCGCGGGCGCTGCCCTCGAGCCCGTCGAGCAGGTCCTCGATGTTGGCCTCGGCCCCGTCCTCCACCCGGCCAACGTACAACGGGCGAAGCGGGTCGGCGCAGAATGTCGCGTCGATCGCGAGCGCGGCGCAGCCGGGCGAAGCGGGTCGGCGCAGAATATCCAGTGATGAGCGCGCCGCTGTTGCGAGGATTCCCGCCGGTCGTCGACGAACACGCCAGGGTGCTGATCCTGGGCTCGTTTCCCAGCGCGCAATCCCTGACGGTGGGTCAGTACTACGCCAATCCGCGAAATGCGTTCTGGGCGATCACCGGTGAGCTGTTCGGGTTCGACGCGGCGGCGACCTACGAGACACGGCTGGCCGCGCTGCAGTCGGCCGGGGTGGCCCTGTGGGATGTGCTGCGCGCCTGCCGCCGACGCGGCAGCGCGGACTCGGCGATCGAACCGAAAAGCTTGGCGGTCAACGACTTCCGTAGACTGTTCGCCCGGTACCCCGCCATCGCGCGGGTGTACTTCAACGGCGCCAAGGCCGCCGAGCTGTACCGGCGGCTGGCCGAGCCCAACGAGCGGGTCGACTATGGGAGGTTGCCGTCGACCAGCCCGGCCCACGCGGTGGCGCCAGCCACCAAGCTGGCGGCGTGGCGGGTCATCGCGCCACGGTCATGACACCGGCGGTCGCCGGTGGGCCCACGGCCGGGCGGTTTCGATCTGCGCGGCCAGCGACAACAGCGTGGCTTCGTCGTACGGCCGGCCCACCAGCTGCACGGCGATCGGCAAGCCGTCCCCGTCGAAGTCCCACGGCACCGCCGCCGACGGCTGCCCCGTCAGGTTCCAGACCTGCTGGTAGGGAACGCGTTGCGCCACCGCCAGCAGCGTCCACACCGCACCGTGGCGCTGGTAGGCACCGATGCGGGAGGGGCCCGTCGCATTGCCCGGCGTGAGGACGACGTCGACGTCGTCGAAGATCGACTGGATCCGGGCGCTCACCGCGGGCTCCGCGTCGCGGAGGGCGGTCATCCGCCGGTCGGAGAAGAAGGAACCGGCGCGCGCCACGTTGCGGGTACGCGCTTCGAGACGTTCGGGGTGAGCCAGCGAATCGGCGTCATCGCTGATGCCGCGCAGATACCGGGGCAGGTAATTGGTCATGATCGCCGACGGCGGATAGTCGGGGTCGGCGGTGATCACCTCGTGGCCCAGGTCGCGCAGCAACGCACCAGCCTGTTCGACCGCCGTCAGCTGCGGCTTGCCGACCCGGACCGGCAGCGGCGTTGGTGACTTGGTGCTCAAGGCAATTCGCAGTTTTCCCGGCTCGCGCGTCGCCGCGGCGACGAACTCCCCCTCGGGCCCCGGCACCGTCGACGTCGCATCGAGGAACAGCGCGGCGTCCAGTACCGACCGGGCCAGCGGACCGTTGACGCTCAAGCCGTGCCAGGCGTCGTCGTGCGGCTCCAACGACACCCGATCGCGTTGCGGTTTGACGCCGAACAGGCCGCACCAGATCGCCGGAATGCGAATGGAGCCGCCGCCGTCGGAGCCCAGCGCCAGCGGAGCCAGCCCGGCGGCCACCGCGGCGGCGCTTCCGCCGCTGCTGCCGCCCGGCGTGCGCTTGAGGTTCCACGGGTTGCGGGTGGCACCGAAGGTCAGCGACTCGGTGTAGGGGAACATCATCAGCTCGGGCACGTTGGTTTTGCCGATGATGACGGCACCCGCGGCGCGGAGCCGGTGCACCACCTCCGCGTCGGAGGCCGCCGCGGGCCCGTGCCCGCCGCTGCCATAGGTCGTCACCTCGCCGGCGACGTCCACATCGTCTTTGATCGCGATCGGAACCCCGAGCAGCGGCAGCCGCTCGCCCGCGTCCAGCCGGTCCTGCGCGGCGGCCGCCTCGTAGCGCGCGGTGTCGGGGAGCACGACGCGGTAGCAGCGCAGCTGGCTGTCCAGCCGCGCGATCCGGTCCAGGTAGATCTCGAGCAGCTCGGGCGCCGTCAGTTCACCGTCGGCCAGCATCCGCGCCTGGGCGGCCGCGCCTGCGAAGGCAACGTCGCGAGCGTCCACTGCGGCAGCGTATCCCCCGCTTCGGGCCGGCCAGTACCGTGGGCGACATGTCCTGCGTGTTCTGTGCGGTCGTCGCCGGGGAGGCCCCGGCCATCCGGATCTTCGAGGACGACGACTTCCTGGCGATCCTCGACATCCGCCCCTTCACCCGCGGGCACACGCTGGTGATCCCCAAACGGCACAGCGTGGATCTGACCGATACGCCGCCGGAGACGCTGGCCGGCATGGTCACCATCGGCCAACGGATCGCCCGCGCCGCCCGCGCGACCGAACTGGCCGACGCGACCAACATCGCCATCAACGACGGCAGCGCCGCCTTCCAGACCGTGTTCCACATCCACCTGCACGTGCTGCCCCGGCGCAACGGCGACAAGCTCTCGGTCGCCAAGGGGATGCTGCTGCGGCGCGACCCCGACCGCGAAGCCACCGGGCGCATCCTGCGGGAGGCACTGGCCCGCATCGACGCCAGCCAGTAATACTGGGCGAATGGCGCTTCCGTCCTGGGTCGAGCAGGGATTACTGCCGCAGATTCTGCGTGTGCACGACAACGTTTATCGCAAGACGAACGGCTGGATCGGTCACCGCATGCTGCTGATACCGAGCCTGCTGCTGCACACCGTCGGCGCCAAGACGGGCCAGGCCCGAACGGCGGCGCTCACCTACGCCAAAGACGGCGACGACTACCTGATCGTCGCGTCCAAGGGCGGCGACCCGCGCGCACCCGGCTGGTATCACAACCTGCGCAAGAATCCGGACGTCGAGATCAACGTCGGCCCGAAGCGTTTTGCTGTGACGGCCCGACCGGTGCTGCCGGACGACCCCGACTACGCGCGACTGTGGCAGATCGTCAACAAGAACAACGGCGACCGGTACGAGGCCTACCAGAGCAAGACCTCGCGGCCGATTCCGGTCGTGGTGCTGACGCGGCGCTGACCCGAACCCAGAGTGGAGGTTTATTCTCCACTAGCAACGCGGTGAACAGTTAGCTCATCGCACGGCGCGGGATCGGCTGGAGCGGGCATGAAACCCTGGGCGGGAAATCCCTGGCGGCGGATCGGGGTGGATGCGCGCCTCGGTTGGCTCGTCCTCGGCGCCTATGCCGTTGCGGCCGCGCTGGTGGTCGCGTCCTACCTCGGCGGTTGGGAGGGCGCCTACGCGACCCGGCCGGTGGACGAGCTCGTCCTGGCCCTCTGCCTGTTGTTCGGGGCGGGATGTGCCGGCTACGCGGCCCGCTCGGCGACCGCAAGACAACGGTTCGGCTGGCTGGCGATGGTCACGGCCCTGTTGGGCTGGGCGGTGGGCGAGGTCATCTGGGCGGTGTACGAGGTGCGTCCGGTCCTGGCCCACGCCACCGACCCGGCCGCCGCCGAGGTGGTCCTCCTCCTGTGGCCGTTCGGCGCCATCGCCTCGCTGATGCTGTTGTCGCGGCTGTCCCGGCGCAGCCCGCGGCGACTGGTGCTGGACGGTCTCATCGTGGCGACGTCGCTGTTCGTTGTGTCGTGGGTGTTCGTGCTCGACAAAGAGCTGCGGGTTGACACCGGCTCGCGGGTGGCGACCCTTGCCGAGATCTTCAACGACGTCGTCCTGCTGACCATGGCGATCCTGCTGCTGGCGCGGGGCGTTTCCGGCGACATCCCGAGCCGGAACCTGCTGGCCGGCGGAGTGGCGACGATCAGCGTCGCCGACATTGCGACGGTGTTCAGGAGCGGGGTCGGCAGCTATCAGCTCGGCACCCTGGCGGACGTGGGCAGGGTGGCCGGGTTGGGAATGATCGCGTTGGCCGCGCTGGCCAGCGTCCACGAAACCCCATTGCCCGCGTCGCGGGCCGAGGAGATCCGGTCGCGAACGCGGCTGTGGTTGCCCTACCTGCCGCTGGTGCTGGCCGCCGCGGTGGGGCTGGGTCATGCGGTGGGCTCGATGGCGCACGGGCCGTTGCTGTTCGCGCTCGGGATCCTGGTGGCCGCGGTGCTCGTCCGCCAGCTCGTGATGTTGATGGAGAACCAGAGCCTGTTGGCCGAGGTCGCGCGGGAGGCGTTTCGCGACAGCCTGACGGGTCTGGCCAATCGCGCCTATTTCCTCCAGCGGCTGGAAGAGGCCGTCGCCCGCCGGAATCGGGAGCCCGCGCCCATCGGGGTGTTGAGCCTGGACCTCGACGACTTCAAATCGGTCAACGACGCCCTCGGCCATCCGGCCGGGGACGAACTGCTGGTTCAGGTCGCCGGGCGGCTCACCGCCGTCCTGGACGGCGAGTGCGTCACCGCTCGCCTCGGGGGCGACGAATTCGCCGCGTTGTTGGAAGGGTCCGTCGAGGAGTCGCAGGCCGCGGCGGAACGAGTGCTCAAGGCGTTCGACAGCCCGATCGTGATCGACGGCGTCCCGATCCCGGTTCGTCCCAGCGTCGGCTTCACGGTGGCCGCCGCCGGGACGGACTGCAACGTCGAACAGCTGCTGCGCCACGCGGACCTGGCCATGTACACGGCGAAACGCGAAGGCGGGCAATGCGTTCGCAGCTTCGTGCCCGACCTTCCGCTCGCGTACTCGTTCGCAACGGCCCAGACCACCGAACCGGCCGAGCAGGCGGCCGCGCTCGCGGAGGCCGGGACCGAGCCGGCCCTCAGGCGGGTCGTCGAGGTGGCGACGTCAAGACCGGCGCAACCGCCCGACGGTATCGACGGCATTCGGTGGCCACCGACGGCGATCCGGATCGCCTTGGCCGTCTTGGCAATTGGTGTCGTCTCGTTCACCGTGACCAGCCTCCTCTTCCCGAACGCCAGCCACAGCGTCTTCTTCGCCAAATCCCTGTATTCCGCGTTGAACCTGCTGGCGGCCGCGCTGATCGCCGTCCGGGCGTACCGACTCAGGGCCGACCGGCTCGCGTGGTCGCTGATCGCGGCCGGCATGGCGGTTTCGGCGCTCGGTGACGTCGTCTACGCGGTGTGGGTGCCCAACGGCCAATCCCCATCGGTCGCGGACCCGGAATACCTGGCGTTCTATCCGTTCGTCTACGCCGGCATCTTGCTGCTGATGCGATCGCACCTGCGACGGGTGCCGATGCCCATCCGCCTCGATTCCCTGGTCTGCGCGTTGGCCGTGGCGGCCGTGGGGGCGGCGCTGCGGGCCGGACCCATGCACGCCGCCGCGGCCCGGGTGCCGGCGACCGTGCTGGTGGGTCTGGTCTATCCGTGGGGTGATCTGGTGCTGCTGGCCCTGGCCGTCGGCATGCTGCCACTCCTGGGCTGGCGCAACGAATTTCGCTGGGCCTTCCTCGTCGCCGGGCTGGTGGGTTTCGCGATCGCGGACACCGCATACCTCTTCGAGACTTCGGCGGGCTCGTACCGGGTGGGCACCACGCTCGACGCGCTCTGGCCGGCGTCGTCGCTGCTGGTGGCGATCGCCAGCTGGGCGCGGTGGTCGGCGGCGGCGCCGACGCCGCGGCGCGGCCTCGCCTCCTACGCGGTGCCGGTGACGTGCACCGTCGTCGCGCTCGGCGTCGCGGTCCTAGGCCACAATTCGCGACTCGCCTCGACGCTGGCCGCGCTGAGCCTCGTCGCGGTCGCCGCGCGGTTCTCGGTGACCTTCCGGGACGTCAGCCTGCTGGCCGAAAGCCACAAGCAGGCCATGACGGACCAATTGACCGCCCTGCCCAATCGTCGCTCGCTGGCGACCGCCCTGACTGCGCTGTCGGCGTCGGCGTCGCCGGGCAAGGCGTCGTCGCGCCGCGCGCTGCTGTTGCTGAACCTGCACAGGCTCAGGGAGATCAACGACTCCGTCGGCCGCCACTTCGGTGACGAGCTGCTGTGGCACATCGCAAACCGACTCACGCACAACGCCCGTCGCGACGATCTGCTCGCGCGGGTGAGCGACGAAGAATTCGCGATCCTGCTGGGCGAGGGGTCGGACCTGGCCGCGGCGCGCGGCCAGGCGGGCCGGCTGCTCGACGGCATGAGCATCCCGTTCGAGCTGGACGCGATCAGTGTGCAGATCGAAGCCTGCATCGCGATCGCGCTGTACCCCGACCATTGCGACCATCCGCAGGAGCTGTTGAATCGCGCCGAGGCGGCGATCCCGCACGCCAAGTCCGCGATCAGCAAGATCGCGGTGTACGAGTCCTCCTTCGAGATGGATCGCGACCACGATCCCAACCTGGTTCGCGAGCTGCGCGCCGCGCTGATCGACGGCGACCAGTTGACGGTGCATTACCAGCCCAAGGTCAACGCGGCCGACGGAAGCGTCCACAGCGTCGAGGCGCTGCTGCGCTGGCAGCACCCGACCCGCGGCCTGCTGTTGCCCGAGGAATTCCTGCCCACCGCCGAACGCGCCGGCCTGATGCGCACGGTCGCCAATCGCACCATCAACCTCACGCTCGAGCAGATTCGGTCCTGGCGCGACGGGGGGATCCCGCTGGCGGTCGCGGTCAACCTGTCGACGACCAACCTGCTCGACCTCGACCTCGCGGTCACCATCGAGCGACTGCTGCGCACCCACGGTTTGCCCGCCGACGCGCTGATCATCGAGATCACCGAGAGCGCCCTGGTCGACTCGGATCGCTCCCGCAACACCGTCGCCGCCCTGCAGGTTCTCGGGGTTCGCATTTCGGTGGACGACTACGGCACCGGATGGTCGTCGCTGGCCCGACTGCAGGACGTGTCGGTAGACGAGCTCAAGCTGGACCGGCGATTCGTGGCGCGGCTGGCGCAGGACCCCCGATCGGTCGCCATCGTCGAGTCCACCGTGGACCTGGCGCAGAATCTGGGCGCCGACCTGGTCGCCGAGGGGGTCGAGGACGAGGCCACGCTGCGCGCGTTGCGGCGTTACGGCCGCATCATCACCCAGGGCTTCGTGCACAGTCCGCCGCTGCCACCGGACGAACTGCGGCGCTGGATCACCGGCCGGATGGCGGCCGTCGAGGACGTCGATCCCGACCGGTCCGCCGTGACCGACTAGAACAGTTCCTTGGCCAGCAATTCCAGGGTCGCCACCCGCGCCGGCCCGGCGGCCGGGTCGGTGCCGCGGCGAGCCGAGGCGACCGGGTTGACCATCACCTCGTCGACGTCGAACCGCCGTGCAAGGGCCCGCAGCTGTTCGGCGGCCTCGGCCGGCGTGCCCAGGACCGCGCGTCGCAGCCCGCTTTCCACGATGTGCTGTTGCTGCGGCGTCAGCTCCGCGCCTTGCGCCTCCTCGACCAGCGGCACCGGCCCGAGGGGCTGGCCGGTGCGCAGCTTCGCCATGATCTGCAGGTTCGGCAACATCAAAGCCGTTGCCTCGTCCCGGGTTTCGGCCACGGCGGCGTTGACGGTGAGGAATGTCACCGGCTCGGCCGCGACGGCGCTCGGCTTGAACCGGGACCGGTAGACCTCGAGGGCCTCCTCGGTTCCGTTGCCGGAGAAGTGATGCGCGAACACATAGGGCAGCCCCTTGGCGGCGGCCAGGTGCGCCGAGTACATCGACGAGCCCAGCAGCCACAACCGCGGCTCGCCGGCCGCGGCCGGGGTGGCCTTGAGCCGGTAGTCCCCCGAGCGCAGCGGCACCACCACGCCGCGCGCGCTCATCAGCGCCGCGACGTCGTCGAGGTAATCGGGGAAGCGCTCGATGTCTTCGTCGCCACGACTTCCCCGCAAGGCGTACGACGTGACGGGGTCGGAGCCGGGCGCCCGGCCGATGCCCAGGTCGATGCGGCCGGGGGCGGCGGCTTCCAGCAGCGCGAACTGCTCGGCCACCGCCAGCGGCGCGTGATTGGGCAGCATCACACCTCCGGACCCGAGCCGCAGCTGCGTGGTCTGCGCGGCCAGGTAGGCGATCAGTACCGGCGGGCTGGTGGCGCCGACGGACGGCATGTTGTGGTGCTCGGCGACCCAGTACCGCGTGAAACCCAGCCGATCCGCGGCCTGCGCCAGCTGCACGGTCGCCGCGAGCGCGTCAGCGGTCGTCTGGTCCGTGCGCACCGGGACCAGATCAAGGACGGAAAGTCGCACGTTGGCGTCAACGCCTTGCGGCTCGCGAACGTTCCCCGGCTTAGTGGCGCGAGGGACTGTCAGTAGTCCTTGAGGGTTATCGAGCTGACGATGCGGTCGAAGACCTCCTGCGGTATCGGCGCCCCACCCGGGATGTTGTCGACCACCAGCCACTGGTTGCGCTTGACGTAGTCGTTGAACTCCTTGTGGTAGTTGGCGAACCCGGATTCGTAGTCCTCGCCCGCGGCCGCCAGCTCGCCGGCCAGGATGTAGGCGCCCAGCAGGGCGACGCTGGTGCCCTGGCCCGACAACGGCGAGCAGCAGTATCCGGCGTCGCCGACCAGCGCGACCCTGCCCTTGGACCAGCGATCCATTTTGATCTGCGACATCTCGTCGAAGTAGAAATCGGGGGCGCTGCGCATGTATTCCAGCAGCTGGGGACGCACCCACCCGTCGTCGGCCATCCGCCGTTCCAGCTCGGCGAACTGCGCCGCGGTGTCGCGGTAGTCGATCCGCAGGTCGCTGTCCATGAAGCCGAGCATGGCCCGCGCCTCGGTGTTGTTGCGGGCGCTGTAGATCCCGGCCATGGTGGCGTCCCCGTAGTGCCAGGTTTGCCAGTGGTCCAGGTCGAGGAAATTGGGCACCGTGAAGATCGCCGCGTGAGTGCCCAGCCGCTCGATGAACTGCTCCTCGGGGCCGAACACCAGCCGGCGCACGTTGGAGTGCAATCCGTCGGCGCCGATGACCAAGCCGAAGCTGCGCGCGGGGGCGCGTTCGAAGGTGACGTTGACGGCCTCGCCGTCGTCGTCCACACCGGTGATGGTGTCGTCGAAGAGGTATTCGGCCGTCCATTGGCTTGCGCCGTAAAGCAATTCGACCAGATCATCCCGCAGCAGCTCGATGTCGGGGTTGTCGATGAGCCCCCCGGTAGGGGTGGACTCCGTGTCGCGGGACAGTTCGTTGCCGTCGCGGTCGACGACGGAGGCGCCCCGAATTTGCGTCTTGCGCTTCTGGGCGGCGGCCAGCAGGCCCATGCGTTCCAGCACCTCCAGCGCGGGCCCGCGCACGTCGATCGCCTGACCGCCCGGCCGCGGCCCGGCGTGGCGCTCCACCACGGTGACCGAATAGCCATGCCGTCCAAGCCAATAAGCCGCCGTCGCACCGGCCACGCTGGCGCCGGAAATCAGAACGTCGGTCACTTGATATCTGCCAGCCTTTTTGCGTCGCGGAACACGTCGTCGAGCATTGCTGGTGTCAACCTACCGGTAAACATGTTTTGCTGGCTGGGGTGGTAGCAGCCGAGGAGCCGCACACCGGGCGCGAATTGCGCCACCACCCCGTGGCCGAACCGCGGCTTGCGCATCGCGGTCGCGCCCGGCAGCCGCAGCGCGATTTGCCAGGCGAAGCCGCCCAACGCGACGATCGTCCGCACGTGCTCGGCCACCAGCCGCCATTCGGCCTCCAGCCACGGCCAGCAGGTGTCCCGCTCCGCTGGCGTCGGGGCGTTGGCCGGGGGCGCGCACCGCACCGGCGCCGCGATGCGAACCCCGTTGGCCCGCAACCCATCCGCGGCGTCCACGCTGGTCGGTTGGTTCACCAGCCCCGCCCGGTGCAGCGCCGCGTAGAGCTGGTCGCCGGACCGGTCGCCGGTGAACATGCGCCCGGTGCGGTTGGCGCCGTGCGCGGCGGGCGCCAGCCCCACGATCAGCAGGCGGGGCCGCTCGGACCCCCAGCCGGGCACCGGCCGGCCCCAATACGGCTGGTCGGCGAAGGCGCGGCGTTTCAGCACGGCCACGTCCTCGCGCCAGTCGACCAGCCGCGGGCAGGCCCGGCAGACGCTGATCAGGGCGTCGAGTTCGGCGATCGACGCCGCGTCCGGCGCCAGCGCGGCGACCTGTGCCGCGTCGGCGGCCACCGGGGTCCGCGGGGTGGCCGGATCCCCCGGCCATCCGCTGCCGGGAACCACCGGGGAATCGAAGGCCTGACCGGTACGAGGGTGGGCGAGCACATGAACATCCTGCAGTCAGCCGGTTGGCGGCGGCCGAAGGGCCCGAATATTCGGTGGTCCCGCACGAAATCAGCGGCTAAATTCTCCCCGGGACAATCCATGAGCCATGCGAGCCGAGGCCCGGCGCTTCTGATCCTGTCCGCCACGCTGCTGGCGACGACGGGGACCGGCATCTCGATAGTCGCGTTCCCGTGGCTGGCGCTGCAGCACCATCACAGCGCGCGCGAGGCGTCGGTGGTGGCCATCGCCATGACGCTGCCGCTGGTGGTCGCCACGCTGGTCGCCGGCACCGCGGTCGACTACTTCGGGCGCCGACGGTTGTCCTTGGTCTCGGACTCGCTGTCGTGCACCGCGGTGGCCCGCGTCCCGCTCACCGCGCTGCTGCTGGGTGCCGAGGCGATCAACGTCGTCGAGCTGGCCGCGCTGGGCTTCTGCGCGGCCGCGTTCGACCCGGCCGGGACGACGGCCCGCGACTCGATGCTGCCCGAGGCGGCCGCCCGCGCGGGCTGGTCGCTGGAGCGCATCAACAGCGTTTACGAGGCGATCCTCAACCTGGGCTTCATCGTCGGCCCGGGCATCGGCGGCTTGATGATCGCCACGGTCGGCGGCATCAACACGATGTGGGTCACGGCGGGCTGTTTCGGGTTGTCGCTCTTGGCCATTGGCGCGCTGCGGCTCGAGGGCACCGGCAGGCCGCACCGCGCGACCCGGCCCGACGGGTTGAGGTCCGGCATCGCCGAGGGGTTGCGGTTCGTCTGGAACCTGCGGGTGCTCCGCACGCTCGGTCTGATCGACCTGGCCGTCACCGCGCTGTACCTGCCGATGGAAAGCGTGCTGTTCCCAAAGTATTTCGCCGACCGGCACCAGCCGGCCCAGCTGGGTTGGGCGTTGATGGCGCTCGGGATCGGGGGCGTCGCGGGAGCGCTCGGCTACGCCGGGGTGTCCAGATATCTGCGGCGGCGTCCGGCCGTGCTGACCGCGACCCTCACCTTCGGCGCCGCGGCGGTGGCGATCGCGTTCCTGCCGCCGTTGCCGGTGATCTTGGCGCTCTGCGCGGTGACCGGTCTGGTCTACGGGCCGATCCAGCCCATCTACAACTACGTCATGCAGACCCGGGCGCCGCACCACCTGCGCGGTCGAGTGGTCGGGGTGATGGCGGGGCTGACCTACGCCGCGGGGCCGTTGGGCTTGTTGCTGGCCGGACCGCTCGCCGACGCCGCCGGATTGCGCGTCGCCTTCCTGGCGTTGGCGGTGCCGATTCTGCTGATCGGGCTGGTGGCCCTGAGGCTGCCGTCGCTGCGGGACCTGGACCGCGCGCCGGAATTTCAGGCGAGCCCGCCTTCGCAGTGACGCGTCACTCGCCGAGGATCTTGCGCTTCTGCTGCTCGAATTCCTCGTCGGTGAGCAGTCCGCGGTCCTTCAGCGCGGCCAGCCTCTCGAGCCGGTCGATCGGGTCCGCGCCCTGGTGGGCCTGCGCCGCCTGCATCGCGCCGAGCGCCTGCTGTTGCATCTCGGCGCCGCGCCGCATCATCTCGTCGCGGAAGGCGGTGGGGTCGGCAATGGCTCGGCGGATGACGTCGGTCATCGGCATGCCCATGACCTGGGCGCCCGCCAGGTCGGGGCGGGCGGCGGTCACGGCGTCGACGGCGGCGTCGGCCGTGGCGCCCGGCCGGTGGTCGAGCTGCACGCGGCTGTGGTCCTTGGGGTCGTAGCGCACCGGCAGCCTCAGGCCCGGCCGCGGCGGGCTCAGCTGAGGTAGCAGCGCGGTGACGCTGGCCTCGAACGGCGCTTCGCCCTCGGGCGTGACCCGCAGTAGCAGCTTCCAGCGAACCTCGGTGTTGTTGACCAGGTTCGGGTTGCCGACGGTGACCGAGATCGCCGACTGCTCGGCGGCCAGGACGTCCGCGAACGCACGGACGCCGACTTTGCTGAGATCTTTGCGTCCGAACACCGCGCCCCTTCCAGGATCGGTCAACTGTACAGCGCGGACGGGCCCGTAGGATCGGGTCGTGAGTGCTGACGTCCTGGCCGAGCTGATCGCCGGCCTGCCCGACGGGATGGTCGTCACCGACCCGGCCGTGACCGAGGGCTACCGCCAGGACCGCGCCTTCGATCCGTCTGCCGGCAAACCGCTGGCGGTGGTGCGGCCGCGCTGCACCGAGGACGTGCAGACCGTGTTGCGCTGGGCGTCCGCGCGCGGGGTCCCGGTGGTGACCCGGGGCGCCGGCAGCGGCCTGTCCGGCGGGGCGACCGCGCTGGACAACGGCATCGTGCTGTCGACGGAGAAGATGCGCGACATCACCGTCGACCCTGTGACCCGCACCGCGGTATGCCAGCCCGGGCTGTTCAACGCGGAGGTGAAGCAGGCGGTCGCCGAGCACGGCTTGTGGTATCCGCCCGATCCGTCGTCGTTCGAGATCTGCAGCATCGGCGGCAACATCGCCACCAACGCCGGCGGCCTGTGTTGCGTGAAGTACGGCGTCACCACCGACTACGTGCTGGGCATGCAGGTGGTGCTGGCCGACGGTACGGCGGTGCGGCTCGGCGGCCCCCGGCTCAAGGACGTCGCGGGACTGTCGCTGACGAAGCTGTTCGTCGGCAGCGAGGGCACGCTGGGCGTCGTCACCGAGGTCACGCTGCGGCTGGTGCCCAAGCAGAACGCGTCGAGCATCGTGGTGGCCGGCTTCGCCACGGTCGAGGCGGCCGTCGAGGCGGTGCTCGGGGTCACCGCGCGGCTGCGCCCCTCGATGCTGGAGTTCATGGATTCGGTGGCGATCAACGCCGTCGAGGACACCCTGCGCATGGACCTGGACCGCGGGGCGGCCGCCATGCTGGTCGCCGGGTCGGACGAGCGCGGGCGGGCCGGCAGCGAGGACGCCGCCATCATGGCCGCGGTGTTCGCGGAAAGCGGTGCGACCGAGGTGTTTTCGACCGACGATCCCGACGAGGGCGAGGCGTTCGTCGCCGCCCGCCGGTTCTGCATCCCCGCGGTGGAGGCGAAGGGGTCGCTGCTCCTCGAGGATGTCGGGGTGCCGCTGCCGGCGCTGGGCGCGCTGGTCACCGGCATCGCGCGCATCGCCGCCGAGCGGGACCTGACGATCTCGGTGATCGCCCACGCCGGCGACGGCAACACGCATCCGCTGATCGTGTACGACCCCGCGGATGCCGCGATGACCGAGCGGGCCCACCTCGCCTTCGGCGAGATCATGGACCTCGCCGTCGGGCTCGGCGGGACGATAACCGGCGAGCATGGCGTCGGCCGGCTCAAGCGGCCGTGGCTGGCCGGCTACCTCGGGCCCGAGGTGATGGATCTCAACCGGCGCATCAAGCAGGCCCTCGACCCGCAGGGCATCTTGAACCCGGGCTCGGGCATCTAATTCCGCGCTCGTGCGCCGGTTGACATCTGGCGCGCGTTGTCGTACGAATGAGACATGTCAGCGGTTATGTCTCACGACGCGCCCGTCTCCTTCGAGCTGGCCACCGCCGACACGTGGCCGAATCCCTGGCCGATGTACCGCGGCCTGCGCGACCACGATCCGGTGCACCACGTCGTGCCGGCCAACCGGCCCGACCACGACTACTACGTGTTGTCCCGGCACGCCGACGTGTGGGCCGCGGCGCGCGACCACGAGACGTTCTCCTCCGCGCAGGGGCTGACGGTCAATTACGGCGACCTGGAAATGATTGGCCTGCAAGACAACCCACCGTTCGTGATGCAGGATCCGCCGGTACACACCGAGTTTCGCAAACTGGTCTCGCGCGGCTTCACACCACGCCAGGTGGAGGCCGTCGAGCCCAAGGTGCGCGAGTTCGTCGTCGAGCGCATCGAGCGGCTGCGCGCCGCCGGCGGCGGCGATATCGTCACCGAGCTGTTCAAGCCGTTGCCCTCGATGGTGGTCGCGCACTACCTGGGCGTCCCCGAAGCCGACCGGACGCAATTCGACTGGTGGACGGATGTGATCGTCGCGGCGAACACCAGCGACAGCGGCCTGGCCGGGGCGCTGGAAACCGTCGGCGACGCGGTCGGGTCGATGATGGCCTACTTCACTCACCTGATCGAGCGCCGTCGGTCCGAGCCCGAGGACGACACCATTTCGCACCTGGTCGCCGCCGGGGTCGGCGCCGATGGAGACATCGCCGGCACGCTGTCGGTGCTGGCGTTCACGTTCACCATGGTGACCGGCGGCAACGACACCACCACCGGAATGCTGGGCGGCTCAATGCCTTTGCTGCACCAGCGCCCCGATCAGCGGCGACTGTTGGCCGACGACCTGCGGCTGATCCCCGACGCGGTGGAGGAGCTGCTGCGGCTGACCTCGCCGGTGCAGGGTTTGGCCCGAACGACCACCCGCGACGTGACGATCGGCGACACCACCATCCCCGCCGGCCGCAAGGTGTTGCTGCTGTACGGGTCGGCCAACCGAGACGAGCGCCAATACGGGCCTGACGCAGGCGAACTCGACGTCACACGCCGCCCCCGCAACATTCTGACCTTCAGCCACGGCACGCACCATTGCCTGGGCGCCGCGGCGGCGCGGATGCAATCGCGGGTCGCGCTGACCGAACTGCTCACCCGCTGCCCGGATTTCGAGGTCGACGAGTCCGCGATCGTCTGGTCGGGCGGAAGCTATGTGCGGCGTCCGCTGTCGGTGCCGATCCGGGTGCGGTCCTGATGCCCACCGACTGGCTGGGCGCGCACCGCAGCGAAGCGGCCGCCGACCGGATACTCGACGCGGCCGAGCAGCTCTACACCGAGCGCGACCAGGCCTCGATCGGTATGAACGAAATCGCCAGGGCCGCAGGGTGTTCCCGCGCGACGCTGTACCGGTATTTCGAGAACCGCGAGGCGTTGCGGACCGCCTACGTGCACCGGGAAACCCGCCGGCTCAGCCGCGCGATCAAGGAGCGGATCGGCGGCGTCGACGATCCCCGCGAGCGGCTGGTCGCCAGCATCACCGCCACGCTGCGGATGGTGCGCGACAGCCGCGCGCTGGCGTCGTGGTTCGCCGTCACGCGGCCGCCGATCGGCGCCGAGGTGGCCGGGCAGTCCGAGGTGATCACCGCCCTGGCGGCCGCGTTCGTCGGCTCGCTCGGGCCTGAGGATCCCGCCGTCGTGGAGCGCCGGGCGCGCTGGGTGGTGCGTGTGATCACCTCGCTGCTGCAGTTCCCGGGCCGCGACGAGGCCGACGAGCGGGCGATGATCGAGGAGTTCGTCGTCCCGATCGTGACGCCGGTCTCCGCCCGTCGGTAGGCGCCGCGTCGGCTCAGGTCCGCACGCGGGTGAAGCGGTGCAGCAGCCAGGCCAACGGAATCGTCACCACCACCGTGGCGACGAACAGGTTCAGCATCGAGCCGGTGTAGACGTGGGCGCGCACGATGTAGACCATCGCGAATTCCATGGTGATCAGGTGGATCAGGAAGATCTCGTAGGAGATCTCCCCCAGCCACACCATCGGCCTGGTGGCCAGCAGCCGGTAGTACCAGCCGTGATCGCCCAGCGCCAGCGGCGCCACCGCGAGCGCGGCGATCACCGCGTAGAAGCAGGTCTTGAACAAGGCCTCGCTCAGCGTGGCCGGCGACGTGGTGGGCGCGCCGGCGATCGGGGTCGACACGATGAAGTAGCAGACGACGGCCAGCGGGATGGCCACGAACGCGTACCCGCGCACATTCATCGCCTGCAGCACCGCCAGCAGCATCCCGGCGACGAACCAGGCCAGGTAGGTGGGCAGCCACAGCCGCGCGCCGTCGGGAAACCAGTGATCGGTGTGCACGAGCACCAGCCAGGCCGGGCTGATCAGCGTCATCGCGGCCAGCGCGCCCAGCAGCAGTCTCGGCTGCCATTGCCGCCGGCAGACCCACACCAACAGCACGTAGGCCAACACCGGAAGGATCACGTAGAAGGACGCTTCGACCGCGAGGCTCCACATCTGGGTCAGGCCCTGATGCAGATACTTGCCCAGGTAGCCGTTGCAGTAGATCTGCGTCAGCGTCAGGTTGCGCGCCAGGCCCAGCCAGGTGTGCCCGGGGTTGGGTCCCGCTTCGCGGAAGTGGTACAGCACATAGGCGAACAGCACCGTGATGACGTAGGCCGGCATGATCCGCCGAACCCGGTGCCACGCATAGCGACTCACCGACGGCCCCGGCGCGCCGGTGGCGGCGGACTTCACCCACGGACGGAACAGCAGGAAGCCGGACAGCACGAAGAAGATCGGCACCCCGATCTCCATCCGGGAACCCACCAGCCCCCAATACCCGTGCGTGTACTTGCCGGTGGTGTAGGCCGCGTGGGTGCCGACGACGAGCAGGGCGGCGACGGCGCGGATGCCGGTCAGCGACGCGACGCGGTCGACGTGTGCGGTCTGCTCAAGTCCGCCCTGGGCGTCCTGCTCTTCGGACAGCGTCATCCGGTGTGTTTCCTGCGCGGCTTCCCACCGTCCCGGCCGCGGGGCTTGGTCGCCGACCGGTCCGGCTGGAGATTGATCAGCACTCCCGAAATGCGGGTCTGCTCGAGCTTTTTCAGCGTCGACTTTCCCAGCTTGGCCGGCAATTCCACCAGCGAGAAGTCGGGGCCGATCGCAATGTGGCCGAAATCGCTGCGATGCAGGCCGCCCTCGTTGGCGATGGCGCCCACGATCGCGCCGGGGCCGATCTTGTGGCGCTTGCCCACCGCGATGCGGTAGGTGGCGAAAGACCGGTCCTGCCTTGGCCTTTCGGTACGCTCCCGGCGTTCGGTGTGCCGCTCGCGTCGCTCGCGCGGCGGCTCGGGCGACATCAAGAACTCTTCGCCGTCGCGGGACTGCAACGCCAGCGCCGCGGCGATGTCGGCCAGCGGCACGTCGTGCTCGCGTTCGTAATCCTCGACCAGCTTGCGGAACAGCTCGATGCCCGGGCGACCCAGCGCGGCGGTGATGGAATCGGCGAACTTGGCCATTCGTTGGGCGTTGACGTCCTCGACGGTGGGCAGCTCGGCCTCGGTGAGCGTCTGCCGCGTCGCCTTCTCGATCGCCTTGAGCAGGTGACGTTCTCGCGGAGAGACGAACAACAGCGCGGTTCCCGACCGCCCCGCCCGGCCCGTGCGGCCGATGCGATGCACGTAGGACTCGGTGTCGTGCGGGATGTCGTAGTTGAGCACGTGCGATATCCGCTCGACGTCCAGCCCGCGCGCGGCCACGTCGGTGGCGACCAGGATGTCGATGCCGCCGTCGCGCAACGCGGCGATGGTCCGCTCCCGTTGGCCCTGCGGGATGTCGCCGTTGATGGCGGCCGCGGAAAACCCTCGGGCGCGCAGCCTTTCGGCCACCTCCTCGGTGGCCTGCTTGGTGCGCACGAAGACGATCATCGCCTCGAACGGTTCCACCTCGAGCACCCGGGTCAGCGCGTCCATCTTGCGCGGGCCTGCGACCTGGATGTAGCGCTGCGAAATGTTCTCGGCCGTGGTGGTTTTGGCCTTGGTGGTGACCTCGAACGGGTCGTGCAGGTACTTGGTGGTGAGCTTGCGGATCGCCGGCGGCATGGTCGCCGAGAAGAGGGCGACCTGTTTGTACTCGGGGGTGTCGGCCAGGATGCGTTCGACGTCCTCGGCGAAGCCCATGGTGAGCATCTCGTCGGCCTCGTCGAGCACCAGGTAGTCCACCCGGGACAGGTCCAGCGTCCCGCGCTCGAGGTGGTCGATCACTCGGCCGGGCGTGCCGACCACCACCTGGGCGCCGCGCCGCAGCCCGGCCAGTTGCACGCTGTACGACGAGCCGCCGTAGATCGGCAGCACGTTGATCTTCGGCAGGTGCGCCCCGTAGCGGCTGAACGCCTCGGCCACCTGCAGCGCCAGCTCCCGGGTGGGCGCCAACACCAGCGCCTGGGTCGCGGTGCTGGTGACGTCGATCTTGGACAGGATCGGGATGGCGAACGCCGCCGTCTTGCCGGTGCCGGTCTGCGCCAGCCCGACGACGTCCGAGCCCGCCATCAGCGCCGGAATCGTCGCGGCCTGGATGCCGGTGGGCGACTCGTAGCCGACGTCGCCGATCGCCCGCAGTACGGCGGGGTGGATCTGCAGGTCGGCAAAGGTCGTCGAGGCAGCCTCAGGCGAGCTGTCCTGGTGGTTCATCGTCCATGGAGTCTAGTGGTGACCGCGCCGTGATCATCAGCACAGTTGCGCGAGGCCCGGCCATGCCTGGCACACCCGCGCGCGCGATGACGGTACGGTGCGCGATGTGTGGTCGCTACCCTGCCGTACCGAGCCACTGACCGGCTCGGCCGCCGTCGCGTTGATCGCCATGACGTTGACCGCCTGTGGTTCGGGAGACTCCACCGTCGCTAAGACGCCGCAGGCCACGACGACCAGCGAGACCCCGTCCATCACCGCCCCGGCCCAGCCGTCCGCCGCCGCACCGCCCGGCAGCGTCGCCGCGCCGGCCGACCCGTGCGCGGTCAACCTCGCATCGCCCGTCATCGCCAAGGCGGTCTCCGAGTTGCCGCGCGACCCGCGCAGCCAACAACCCTGGAACCCGGAACCGCTGGCCGGCAACTACAACCAGTGCGCCCAGCTGTCCGCGGTGATCATCAAGGCCAACACCAACGCCGTGAACCCGACGACCCGGGCGGTGCTGTTCCATCTCGGGCAGTTCATCCCGCAGGGGGTGCCCGACACCTACGGGTTCAGTGGCGTCGACCCCGCGCAGACCACCGGCGACACGGTGGCGCTGACCTACCCCAGCGGCATCAACGGGTTGACCACCGACGTGCGGTTCCACTGGAACGGCAATTTCGTCGAGCTGATCGGCAACGCCCCGGGCCGCTAGCCGGAGCCGCCTTTGCGTCGGTCCCCTCCCCTACAGTTGCTGCTGTGTTCGTCACCGGCGACTGCATCGTCTACAGCGCGTCGGATCTCGCCGCCGCCGCGCGATGCGAGTACGCCCTGCTGCGGGATTTCGACGCGAAGCTCGGCCGGGGGTCCGCCGCCACGGCCGAGGACGACCTGCTCGCCCGCACCGCGTTGCTTGGAAACGAGCACGAGCGACGCGAATTGGACCGGCTGCGCGCCCAGTTCGGCGACGGGCTCGCGATCATCGGCCGCCCGGCCTACACGCCCGCCGGCCTCGCGGCGGCGGCCGAGGCGACCCGGAAGGCCATCGCCGCCGGCGCGCCCGCCGTCTACCAGGCCGCCATGTTCGACGGGCGTTTCGTCGGCTTCGCCGACTTTCTGGTGCGCGACGACGGGCGCTACCGGGTCGTCGACACCAAGCTGGCCCGCTCGGCCAACGTCACCGCGTTGTTGCAGCTGGCCGCCTACGCCGACGCGCTGGCCGCCTCGGGTGTCCCGGTAGCGCCCGAGGCCGAACTGCACCTGGGCGACGGCACGGCCGCCCGCTACCGCGTGCACGATCTCATTCCCGTCTACCGCTCCCAGCGCGCGCGGCTGCAGCGGCTCCTCGACGAGCACCACGCCGGCGGCGCCGCGGTGCGCTGGGACGACGAGGGCGTGGGCGCCTGTTTCCGTTGCCCCCTGTGCACCGAGCAGTTGCAGGCTCACGATGACCTATTGCTGGTGGCGGGCATGCGAGTGGCCCAGCGAGACAAGCTGATCGACGCCGGAATTACCACGGTGGCCGAGCTGGCCCGGCACACCGGCGCTGTGCCGGACCTGGCGCCGAGCGCGCTCGGCAAATTGACCGACCAGGCGAAACTCCAAGTCCGCCAACGCGAAACCGGAACCCCGCACTACGAGATCGTCGATCCGCAGCCGCTGACGCTGCTCCCCGAGCCGGATCCGGGCGACTTGTTCTTCGACTTCGAGGGTGACCCGCTGTGGACCGTCGACGGGCGGGAATGGGGGCTGGAATACCTGTTCGGCGTTTTGGAAGCGGGGCCGGCCGGCACCTTTCGCCCGTTGTGGGCGCACGACCGGGCGGACGAACGCAAGGCCCTGACCGATTTCCTGGCGATGGTGGCCAAGCGGCGCAAGCGCCGGCCGAACATGCACATCTACCACTACGCGCCGTACGAGAAGACGGCGTTGTTGCGGCTCGCCGGCCGCTACGGCGTCGGCGAAGATCAGGTCGACGAGCTGCTGCGCAGCGGGACGCTGGTCGACCTTTACCCCTTGGTGCGCAAGAGCATTCGAGTGGGGGCGGAGTCGTTCAGCCTCAAGGCGCTCGAACCGCTTTACATGGGCGCGCAGTTGCGGGCCGGCGACGTCACCACGGCCACCGGTTCGATCACCTCCTACGCCCGCTATTGCGAACTGCGGGCGGACGGCCGCTGCGACGAGGCCGCCTCCGTGCTCAAGGAGATCGAGGACTACAACCACTACGACTGCCGCTCAACGCAGGAACTGCGCAACTGGTTGATGTTGCGCGCCTACGAATCCGGCGTTGTGCCGATCGGCGCCCAGCCCGTGCGGGACGGCAACAGCGTCGAGGACCGCGACCGGCTGGCGGTGACCCTGTCGACGTTCACCGGCGATGCCGCGGTGAGCGAGCGCACGCCCGAACAGACGGCGGTCGCGCTCCTGGCCGCGGCGCGCGGATACCACCGGCGCGAGGATAAACCGTTCTGGTGGGCGCACTTTGACCGACTGAACTTCCCCATCGAGGAATGGGCGGACGACACCAACGTCTTCGTCGCCGAGCACGCGTCGGTCAGCGTCGACTGGAACACACCGCCCCGCGCGCGCAAGCCGCAGCGGCGGGTGCGGTTGCGCGGCGAGCTGGCACGCGGCGAGCTGACGGCCGACGTCTTCGCGCTCTACGACCCGCCGGCCCCGCCCGGCATGGCCGACAATCCCGACCGCCGGGCGGCCGGACGCGCCACCGTGCTAGAGGCCGACGATCCGGCGCTGCCCACCGAGGTGACCATCGTCGAACGAGTCGGCAACGACGGCAAGACATTTCACCAGCTGCCGTTCGCGCTCACCCCCGGCCCGCCGATTCCGACGACCGCGCTGCGGGAGTCGATCGAGGCGACCGCCGCCGCCGTGGCGGCCGGCCTGCCCCGGCTACCCCACAGCGCCGTGCTCGACATCCTGCTGCGCCGCGCGCCCCGCACGCGAAGCGGCTCCGCCCTGCCGCGAGGCTCCGACGCCGTCACCGACATCACGGCCGCGGTGCTGGACCTGGACTCGTCGTACCTGGCGGTGCACGGGCCGCCGGGCACCGGGAAGACGCACACCGCCGCGCGCGTGATCGGGCGGCTGACCACCGATCACGGCTGGCGCGTCGGCGTGGTCGCGCAATCGCACGCCACGGTGGAGAACCTGCTGGACTGCGTGATCGACGCCGGGCTGGACCCGGCGCGGGTCGCCAAGAAGCGCAACGACCACAGCGCCCCACGCTGGCAGGAAATCGACGGCAACGCCTACGGCGCGTTCATCGCCGACACCCCGGGCTGCGTGGTGGGCGGCACGGCATGGGATTTCGCCAACGCCAACCGGGTGCCGCCGGGCGCCCTGGACCTGCTGGTGATCGACGAGGCCGGCCAATTCTGTCTGGCCAACACCGTCGCCGTGGCGCCGTCGGCGGCCAACCTGCTACTGCTCGGCGACCCCCAGCAGCTCCCACAGGTCAGCCAGGGCACCCACCCCGACCCGGTCGATACCTCCGCGCTCGACTGGCTGGTCGACGGTCGGCGCACCCTGCCCGATGAGCGCGGCTACTTCCTGCACTGTTCGTACCGCATGCATCCCGCGGTCTGCGCCGCGGTCTCCGCGCTGTCGTATGAAGGCAGGCTGCAATCCCACGACTGCACCGCGGCCCGGCGCCTCGCCGGATACCCGCCCGGCGTGCGCACGCTGACCGTTTGGCACCACGGCAATTCGACGGAGAGCCCGCAGGAGGCCGACGCTGTCGCCGCCGAGGTCGGGCGGCTGCTCGGCGCGCGCTGGACCGACGAACACGGCACGCGACCGCTGAGCGCCTCCGACGTGTTGGTGCTGGCGCCCTACAACGCGCAGGTGGCACTCCTGCGCCAACGGTTGGCCGCCGCGGGCCTTGGCGGGGTCCGGGTGGGCACCGTGGACAAGTTCCAGGGCGGGCAGGCACCGGTGGTGTTCGTCTCGATGACCGCCTCTTCCGCGGACGTGGTGCCGCGGGGAATCTCGTTTCTGCTCAACAGGAATCGGCTCAACGTGGCCATCAGCCGGGCGCAGTATGCGGCGGTCATCGTGCGGTCGGCGTCGCTGACCGAGTACCTGCCCAGCACGCCGGCGGGTCTGGTCGACCTGGGCGCATTCCTGGCGCTGACGGAGCCGGCGTGACGACCGGCCGCTAGCCGCCCGCCGAGTGCCGACCGTAACCGGTCGGCTCGTCGTCGGCGTCGCGACGGGGGCCTCGCGGCAGGCCATTCGGCCGTTGCGGTGGCGCTGCGGGCCGGTAGGCGCGAGCCGAGAGCTCGGTGACGGGACGCAAGCGCTGCCGCCCGTCCACATGGGAGCCGTTGTGCGCGAACCCGATTGGCTTACCCGGCCGAGCCGGGTCGTCCCGCAGGCCCTCTCTTGGGGGCGCCGGGCGCGGGCGCGCGACCGGATCGGCCGGGGCCCCGGGTTGGCGGCCGTACGCAGCGCGCGTCGCGGCCGCCTCGGGCTCGCGCAGGAGGATGAATTCGACGTACTCGTCGTCGTCGTAGTCGTCGTCCACCACGTCGGTGGCCACGTGCGGGTCACCGGCCACGGCCGATCGCGCGAACCCGAGCAGGAACAGCGCGGCGATGATGCCGAACAGCGCGATGAAGGCCGGCAGCAGCACCGATTGCGACATGGCGGACGCGAACGGGTCGCGCAGGAACTCGGGCAGCTGCAGGCTGGGCGTCTCCTCGCCCCCGGGTACCGGCTGCGCCGGCATCTCGGCGCCGATGCGCGACGTCATGAACGCGGCCATGCCCGCGCTGCCGAGCACCGCGCCGAGCTGGCGGACGGAGTTGTAGACGGCCGATCCCGCGCCGGCCAGGCGCGGCGGCAGGTTCCGGGTGGCGGTGGCGGTCAGCGGCGACCACACGAACGCCATGCCGACGCCCGTGGCGAAGAACGGCAGCACCAGCCGCCAGATCGGCGTGGCCGGCGACATCTCGAAGGCCAGCCAGGTCAGGGCGATCGCCAGCACCGAGAAGCCGAAGCCCAGGACCGGCCGCGGATGATATTTGTCGACCATCCTGCCGACGAAGGGCGCGAACACGCCGTTGGCGATCGCCATGGGCGCGATCAGCAGGGCCGAGCGGGTCGGCGACAGCCCGCACACGGCCTGCGCGTAGAACGTCAGCGGCAGCATCATCGCCGTCGCGGCGAAGGAGATGATGGCCACCCCGACGTTGCACAGCCCGAAATCGCGGTCACGGAATATCGCTAGGGGAATCAGCGGCTCGTCGGTGTTCATCGACTGCCAGAACACGAACACCGTCATGAACCCGATGCCGGCGACGATCATCGCCCAGATCCAGGGTTGCCAATGCGCGCCCTGGCCCTGCTGCAGCCCGAACACGATGAGGAACGTCCCCGCGCCCGACAGCACGACCCCCACCAGGTCGAACCGATGCGACTGGGTGGGTAGCACCGGGACCAGCCAGTAGGCCAGCGCGAGGCCCAGCACGCCGATGGGGACGTTGACGAAGAAGATCCACTGCCAGCCCAGCCCGTCGACCAGCACGCCGCCGGCCAGCGGGCCGACCAGGCTGGCGACGCCGGCGGTGGCGCCCCACAGGCTCACCGCCACGCCGCGCCGCTCCGGCGGGAAGATCCGGGTGATCGTCGACAGGGTCTGCGGCGTGAGCACCCCCGCGCCCACGCCCTGCACGACCCGGGCGGCGATCAGCATGGCGGCGCTGCCCGACAGCCCGCACCACACCGAGGCAAGGGTGAACACCACCAGCCCGATCAGGTACATGTTCTTGGGGCCGAATCGGTCGCCGAGCCGCCCGGCCACCAACAGCACGACCGCATAACCCAGCAGGTAGGCGCTGGTCACCCAGATCACCGTGTCGTAGCCGATGTGCAACTTGGTCATGATCGTCGGGTTCGCGACAGCGACGATGGTCGAGTCGACCATGATCATGAAGAAGCCGATCATCATCGCCCAAAGCGCGTTCCAGGGCCGCTGGGACTGCGGCGAATTCTGGGTGAGGTAATTCCAGCGCGTGGTGAGCTGGGCTGGGTTGGGCGCCGCGCGCCCGGTCCCCCCGGGCGACGAAGGCGTCGCCGTGGTCATCTACCCACCTCGTTTCAGCTCCCGACGATGCCCGCGTCGACCGGCCCGGGCCGTCACAGACATCCAGCCTGCATTATTGCCGCTGGGGCACTGCGGGGCAGCCACGGATTCCATCCGGGGTGCACCGGGGAAGGTTTGATGTTCGGTCGGCGTTGCGCGGCGGGCACGTTAGCCTGGTAGGACGCCATTTGCAGGAGAGGCAAGATGCGGGCCCGACGGAAGCGGTCTTCGAACCGGTTTTTTAGCATGTCGCACGCGGATCAGGCGCCTGCGCCCACCAACGGCCGGCCCAAGATGTCCTCGCGGGCATTGGCCCAGGTCATCGAGCGAAGCTCGCGAATCCAAGGCCCGGCGGCCGAGGCCTATGTGACCCGGCTGCGCAACGCGCACCCGAACAGCGGGCCGGCCGACATCATCGCCAAGCTGCAGAAGCGCTACGTGGGCATGGTGACGGCCAGCGGCATGGCGGTGGGCGCCGCGGCGACCATCCCCGGCATCGGCACGTTGAGCGCGCTGTCGGCCGCCGCGGCGGAGACGGTGACGTTCCTGGAAGCCACGGCGTTCTTCGTGTTGGCCGTCGCGGTGGTCCACGACATCCCCGCCGACCACCGCGAACGGCGCCGCGCCCTGGTGCTGTCGGTGCTGGTCGGCGACAACAGCAAGGAGGCGGTCACCCAGCTGTTCGGCCCGGCCCGCACCAACGGCGGCTGGATCTCCGAGAGCGTGGCCGCGGTCCCGCTGTCGTCGATGTCGCGACTGAACTCTCGGCTGCTCAAGTCGTGGGTCAAGCGGTACACGCTGCGCCGCGGCGCCCTGATGTTCGGCAAACTGCTGCCGGTGGGCATCGGCATCGTGGTCGGCGGCGTCGGCAACTACTTCGCGGGCAGGAAGATCGTCCGCAACGCCAACCGGGCCTTCGGCGCCCCACCGGTGCGCTGGCCGCGGGCGCTGCACCTGGTGCCGCCGTTCCCCGAAGCCGGCTAGCGAACGGCGATCGGGTGCTACCCCCGTCTCCCTGGCGAATCGCCGGCGAAAGGTTAGCCTTTATAGGGCGGAAACGTTGAGCATCGCCAGCGGTGTGACATGCTCCACAATCCGGGGTCGGAAAACGCACAGGCGCCACGCAGCAGCTGCGAAAGCGCTTGCAGGACAGAGGAATTGAGGCGAACGGCGGTCGTGAGCAACATTAGTTCACCATTCGGGCAAAACGAATGGCTGGTCGAGGAGATGTACCGCAAGTTCCGCGATGACCCCTCGTCGGTCGATCCGAGCTGGCATGAGTTCCTGGTTGACTACAACCCCGAGTCCACGGGCGAATCCACATCCGGCGCCGGGGACGGCCAGGCCGCCGCGAGCCCGCCGCCCGCAAAGCCCGCCCAACCGGTCGCCCAGACCGCTGCGCCCGCCCCGCCGGCGGGCGGCGACGGCAACGGCGCCTCCGCCGCGGCGCCGGCCAGACCGAAAGCCCCGACTCCCCCGCCCGCCGAAGGCGACGAGCTGCAGACGCTGCGCGGCGCCGCGGCCGCCGTCGTCAAGAACATGTCCGCCTCGCTCGACGTGCCGACCGCCACCAGCGTCCGCGCCGTTCCGGCCAAGCTGCTGATCGACAACCGGATCGTCATCAACAATCAGCTCAAGCGCACCCGCGGCGGCAAAATCTCCTTCACCCACCTGCTGGGGTTCGCGCTGGTGCAGGCGATCAAGCAGTTCCCCAACATGAACCGGCACTACGCCGAGGTCGACGGCAAGCCCACCGCGGTCACGCCGGCACACACCAACCTCGGGCTGGCGATCGACCTGCAGGGCAAGGACGGCAAACGCTCGCTGGTGGTGGCCGGCATCAAGAAGTGCGAGACCATGCGCTTCGCGGAGTTCGTCTCCGCCTACGAGGACATCGTGCGGCGCGCCCGCGACGGCAAGCTGACCGCCGAAGACTTTGCGGGCGTGACGATTTCGCTGACCAACCCGGGCACGATCGGCACCGTGCACTCGGTGCCGCGGCTGATGAGCGGCCAGGGCGCCATCATTGGCGTCGGCGCCATGGAATACCCCGCCGAATTCCAGGGCGCCAGCGCGGAGCGCATCGCCGAGCTGGGCATCGGCAAGCTGATCACGCTGACCTCGACCTACGACCACCGCATCATCCAGGGCGCGGAGTCCGGCGACTTCCTGCGCGCCATCCACGAGATGCTGCTCTCGGACGACTTCTGGGACGAGATCTTCCGCGAACTGGGCAACCCCTACCTGCCGGTGCGCTGGAGCACCGACAACCCGGACTCGATCGTCGACAAGAACGCCCGGGTGATGGAGCTGATCGCGGCCTACCGCAACCGCGGTCACCTGATGGCCGACATCGACCCGCTGCGGTTGGACGGCAGCCGGTTCCGCAGCCACCCCGACCTGGAGATCCTCAACCACGACCTGACGCTGTGGGACCTCGACCGGGTGTTCAAGGTCAACGGCTTCGCCGGTTGCGAATACAAGAAGCTGCGCGACGTGCTGGGCCTGCTGCGCGACGCCTACTGCCGCCACATCGGCGTGGAATACACCCACATCCTCGACCCCGAGCAGACGGCATGGCTGGAGGAGCGCGTCGAGACCAAGCACGTCAAACCGACTGTTGCGCAACAGAAATACATCCTGAGCAAGCTCAACGCCGCGGAGGCCTTCGAGACCTTCCTGCAAACCAAATACGTTGGGCAGAAGCGGTTCTCGCTGGAGGGCGCGGAAAGCACCATCCCGCTGATGGATGCCGCGATCGACCAGTGCGCCGAGCACGGCCTGGACGAGGTGGTCATCGGGATGCCGCACCGCGGCCGGCTCAACGTGCTGGCCAACATCGTCGGCAAACCGTACTCGCAGATCTTTTCCGAGTTCGAGGGCAACCTCAACCCATCGCAGGCCCACGGCTCCGGCGACGTCAAGTACCACCTGGGCGCCACCGGTGTGTACCTACAGATGTTCGGCGACAACGACATTCAGGTTTCGCTGACCGCCAATCCGTCGCACCTGGAAGCCGTCGACCCGGTGCTGGAGGGGCTGGTCCGGGCCAAGCAGGACCTGCTCGACAGGGGCGCGGACGACGACGGCGGAAAGAGCTTCTCGGTGATGCCGATGATGCTGCACGGCGACGCCGCCTTCGCCGGCCAGGGGGTCGTGGCCGAGACGCTGAACCTGGCGAACCTGCCCGGCTACCGCGTCGGCGGCACCATCCACATCATCGTGAACAACCAGATCGGCTTCACCACCGCGCCGGAGTTCTCGCGGTCCAGCGAGTACTGCACCGACGTCGCGAAAATGATTGGCGCACCGATCTTCCACGTCAACGGCGACGACCCGGAGGCGTGCGACTGGGTGGCGCGCTTGGCCGTGGACTTCCGGCAGCGGTTCAAGAAGGACGTCGTCATCGACATGCTGTGCTACCGCCGGCGCGGGCACAACGAGGGCGACGACCCGTCGATGACCAACCCCTACATGTACGACGTCGTCGACACCAAGCGCGGCGCCCGCAAGAGCTACACCGAAGCCCTGATCGGCCGCGGCGACATCTCGCTGAAGGAGGCCGAGGACGCGCTGCGCGACTACCAGGGCCAGCTGGAGCGGGTCTTCAACGAGGTGCGCGACCTGGAGAAGCACGGCGTACAGCCCAGCGAATCCGTGGAGGCCGACCAGATGCTTCCGGCGGGCCTGGCCACCGCGGTGGACAAGGCGCTGCTGTCCCGCATCGGTGACGCGTTCCTGGCCCTGCCGGAGGGCTTCAGCGCGCACCCGCGGGTGCAGCCGGTGCTGGAAAAGCGCCGCGAGATGGCCTACGAGGGCAAGATCGACTGGGCCTTCGGCGAACTGCTGGCGCTGGGTTCGCTGGTGGCCGAGGGCAAGCTGGTCCGGCTGTCGGGCCAGGACACCCGCCGCGGCACGTTCTCCCAGCGGCATTCGGTGATCATCGACCGCCACACCGGCGAGGAGTTCACGCCGCTGCAGCTGCTGGCGACGAACGCCGACGGCACCCCCACCGGCGGCAAGTTCCTGGTCTACGACTCACCGCTGTCGGAGTACGCGGCCGTCGGCTTCGAATACGGCTACACCGTGGGCAATCCGGACGCCCTGGTGCTGTGGGAGGCGCAGTTCGGCGACTTCGTCAACGGCGCGCAGTCGATCATCGACGAGTTCATCAGCTCCGGCGAGGCCAAGTGGGGCCAGCTGTCCAACGTGGTGCTGTTGCTGCCGCACGGCCACGAAGGGCAGGGCCCCGACCACACCTCCGGCCGCATCGAACGCTTCCTGCAGCTGTGGGCGGAGGGTTCGATGACGATCGCGATGCCGTCGACGCCGTCGAACTATTTCCACCTGCTGCGCCGGCACGCCCTCGACGGTGTTCAGCGGCCGCTGATCGTGTTCACGCCGAAGTCGATGCTGCGCAACAAGGCCGCCGTCAGCGACATCAGGGACTTCACCGAGATCAAGTTCCGCTCGGTGCTCGAGGAGCCCACCTACGAGGACGGCGTCGGCGACCGTAGCAAGGTCACCCGCATCCTGCTGACCAGCGGCAAGATCTACTACGAGCTGGTGGCGCGCAAGGCCAAGGACAACCGCGACGACATCGCGATTGTGCGCATCGAGCAGCTCGCCCCGCTGCCCAAGCGCCGGCTCAACGAGACGCTGGACCGCTACCCCGGCGCCACGGAGTTCTTCTGGGTGCAGGAGGAGCCGGCCAACCAGGGGGCGTGGCCGCGGTTCGGCCTGGAGCTGCCGGAGCTGCTGCCCGACAAGCTGACCGGGCTCAAGCGCATCTCGCGGCGGGCCATGTCGGCCCCGTCGTCGGGGTCGTCGAAGGTGCATGCCGTCGAGCAGCAGGAGATCCTCGACACCGCGTTCCGCTGATCGCAGGTCCTGACCCACGCGTACGTCGGACCGTCGGTACCGGCTAGCCTCGACGCAACCAGACATAGGGAAGGGTGCGCATGCAAGGGTTCGCCGGCAAGGTCGCCGTGGTAACGGGTGCGGGTTCGGGTATCGGGCAGGCGCTGGCCATCGAGCTGGCCCGCTCGGGCGCCAAGGTCGCGATCAGCGACGTCGACGTCGAGGGCCTGGCGGAGACCGAGGCGCAGTTGAAGGCGATCGGGGCCGAGGTCAAGGCGGACCGGCTCGACGTGACCGAGCGCGAGGCGTTCTTGGCCTACGCCGACGAGGTCAAGGAACACTTCGGCAAGGTGAACCAGGTCTACAACAACGCCGGCATCGCCTACACCGGCGATGTCGAAGTCAGCCACTTTAAGGACATCGAGCGGGTGATGGACGTCGACTTCTGGGGCGTCGTCAACGGCACCAAGGCGTTCCTGCCGCACCTGATCGCCTCCGGCGACGGTCACGTCATCAACGTCTCCAGCGTGTTCGGGCTCTTCTCGGTGCCGGGCCAGGCGGCGTACAACGCGGCCAAGTTCGCGGTCCGGGGATTCACCGAGGCGCTGCGACAGGAGATGGCGGCGGCCGGGCACCCGGTGGCGGTGACGACCGTGCACCCCGGCGGCATCAAGACCGCGATCGCCCGCAACGCCACCGCCGCCGAGGGACTCGACCCCGAACAACTGGCCAAGCTGTTCGACAAGCGGCTCGCCAGGACCAGCCCGAAACGCGCCGCCGAGGTCATCTTGGACGCGGTCCGCAAGAAGAAGGCCCGGGTGCTGGTCGGCACGGACGCCAAGCTCCTGGACGTGATGGTGCGGGTGGCCGGCCCCTACTATCAGCAGCTGTTCGGCCCGGTCATGGGCCGGCTGATGCCCAAGCAGTGAACCCCGGCGTGGCACGGACGGTGGTTAACCGATAGCCTGACCCAGCACGCCGCCACTAGGAGTCCATATGGAAGGGTTCGCCGGCAAAGTTGCCGTCGTCACGGGCGGGGGATCGGGGATAGGTCAGGCCTTGGCGCTGGAGCTGGGCCGAGCCGGGGCGAAGCTGGCAATCAGCGACGTCGACATCGAAGGATTGGCACAGACCGAGGAGCAATTGCATGCCCTCGGCGTGCCGGTCAAAGCCGACCGGCTCGACGTGACCGAGCGCGAGGAATTCCTCGCGTACGCGGACACGGTCAGGGACCACTTCGGTCAGGTCAATCAGATCTACAACAACGCCGGCATCACGTTCGTCGGGTCCATCGAAGACACCCGATTCAAGGACATCGAACGGGTGATGGACGTCGACTACTGGGGCGTGGTCAACGGCACCAAAGCGTTTCTGCCCCACCTGATCGCATCCGGCGACGGCCACGTCATCAACATCTCGAGCGCGCTCGGCCTGTTCGCGGCGCCCGGTCAGGCGGCATACGTCTCGGCCAAGTTCGCCGTCCGGGGCTTCACCGAGGCGCTGCGACTGGAGATGATGGCGGCCGGTCATCCCGTGCGGGTGACGACGGTGCACCCCGGCGGCGTGCAGACCGGGTTCGCCCGCAACGCCATCTTCGCCGAGGGGCTCGACCAGGACACCTTTGCGGAGATGTTCGAGGAGCAGCAGGCCAAGACCACGCCGACGCGAGCGGCTCAGCTCATCCTGGCCGGGGTGCTCAAGAACAAGGCCCGGGTGTTGGTCGGGCCGGACGTCAAGGCCATGGACCTGGTGGTGCGGTTGACGGGTTCGAGGCCCGAGCGGCTGATGAGCGGGCCGGTCATGGGCCGGGTGAAGCACGCCGTCGCGCGGCTGCTGCCCAAGCGCTGACTCAACGCCCCAGGCTCAACGCCCCAGCGGGTGTTCCGCCAGCCAGCCGCCGGCCACCGCCTGCGGATCGGCCCCACCGGCCACCTGGCGGCGCATGTCGACCAGGGCCGCGGTGTCCAGCACGCCGGCCACCTCGTTGATGGCCAGCAGTTGCCGATCGGCCAGCGCGTTGCGGCGATACAGCGGCACCACGTTCTCGGCGCGTATCAACGCCGGCTTGCCGTCAACGAGCGTGACCAGGTCGGTGGGCAGGCCCGGGTCGGCGGTGGTCGTCCACCCCGCGGTCAACTGGCCGACCCGCACCGCGGCGAACATCGTTGTGTCGTCTGGGAATTCGCGCGCGTCGGGCAGCCGGCAGCTGCCGACGGCCGACGGGGCGCGGCGCCCGCTGACGGTGCCGAGACTCAGGCCGCCGCAGTGCTTCGGCAGCGTGCTCAAGTCCGCGCTGACGTCGCTGCCGCCCCAGGCCTTGGCGGTGGCGCCGGTCACCAACAGCACCGGCTTGTCCTCGGCGGCCGTCGTGTAGTCGCCCGCCGCGACGCCCTCGGGCAGCGCGGCCACCATCGCGCGGTAGACGTCGGCGTCGGACATGGCCGTCGCGCCGGGCTGCAGGCTCTGCAGCGTGCGGCCGGTCAGGGCGGGCACAACGGTGAACGCGCCCGAGTCCAGGCGCGCCATCGGATCGTCCGCGCTCTCGGCGCGCGCCGCGAAACCGTAGGACCGCAGCGCCGCGACGTAGACGCCGGCCAGCAGCGCGGACTCGGGGTCCCTCGCCGAACCGACCACCAATTCCGGTCGGGGGCCGTGGTCACCGCCGTCGGCCCCGCAGCCGGCCACCGCGAGCAGGGCGGCGAGCAGCGGCGCCGCCAGCCAGCCGGTTCTCACCCCGCGATGTCTGCGGGCTCGGCGGCCAGGGCCACCGCCGTGGCGACCGCGTGCCCGACGCGCAGGTCCAGCGGGCTGGGAACGATCCGGTCGGGGGCCAGGTCGTCGCTGACCACCGAGAAGATCGCCTCGGCCGCGGCCACCATCATCTTCTCGGTGATCCGGCGCGCCCCCGCGTCCAGCGCCCCGCGGAAGACGCCGGGGAAGGCCAGCACGTTGTTGATCTGGTTCGGGAAGTCGCTGCGCCCGGTGGCCACCACCGCCGCGTACCTGGCGGCCACCTGCGGGTGGATCTCCGGGTCGGGGTTGGACAGCGCGAACACGATCGCGTCGGGCGCCATGGTGGCGATCATCTCCTCGGGCACCACGCCGCCCGACACCCCGAGGAACAGGTCGGCGCCGCGCAGCGCTTCCGCCATGCTGCCGGTCAGGCCGTCGGGGTTCGTGCGCTGCGCGAGCACGCTCTTCACGCTGTTCATGTCGGCGCGCCCGGGGTGCAGGATGCCGCGCGAGTCGACCACGGTGATGTCCGAAACACCCATCGCCAGAAGGAGATTCGTGCACGCGACGCCGGCGGCCCCGGCGCCCGAGACCGCCACCCGCAGCGACGTCATGTCGCGGCCGAGCAACTTGGTGGCGCCCATCAGCGCGGCCAACGCGACGATCGCCGTGCCGTGCTGGTCGTCGTGCATCACCGGGCAGTCCAGCGCCTCGATCACTCGGCGCTCGATGTCGAAACAACGCGGCGCCGAGATGTCCTCGAGGTTGACGGCGCCGAAGGTCGGGCGCAACCGCACCAGGGTTTCGACGATTTCGTCGGGGTCCTTGGTGTCCAGCACGATCGGGATCGCGTTCAGGCCGCCATACGCCTGAAACAGGGCGCACTTGCCCTCCATCACCGGCAGCGACGCGGCCGGCCCGATGTCGCCGAGGCCCAGCACGGCGCTGCCGTCGCTGACGACGGCGACCAACCGGTTCGCCCACGTGTACCGGGCGGCGTGGCTGGGGTCGGCGGCGATCGCGCGACTGACCTGCGCAACGCCGGGCGTGTAGGCGATCGACAACGCGCGCTGGGTGTCCAGGGGGGCCGTCGGGCCTACCGAAAGCTTGCCGCCTACGTGTGCCTCGAAGATCTCCGCATCGGTGATCGCGCCGGCTTCGGCGCGCGTCTGTATCGATTCAATCAACTCGGACACGCGCTTCAGGGTACTGACTACCGGTTAGTAGACCTAATGGGTCAGATGAGACCCAGCTCGGTCACCGCTTTGCGCTCGTCGACCAGCTCCGCGGTGGTCTTGTCGATGCGGCCGCGGGAGAAGTCGTCGATGTCCAGCCCCTGCACGATCGACCAGTCGCCGTCCTTGGTGGTCACGGGGAACGACGACACGATGCCCTCGGGCACGCCATAGGAGCCGTCGGAATAGACCGCCATCGACACCCAGTCGCCGTCCGGGCTGCCCAGCAGCCAGGAGCGGGCGGCGTCCACGGTGGCCGACGCCGCCGAGGCGGCCGAGGAGGCGCCGCGCGCGTCGATGATCGCCGCGCCGCGCTTGGCCACGGTCGGGATGAAGTCGTTCTCGATCCAGTCCTGGTCGTTCACGACCTCCGCCGCGTTCTTGCCGCCGACCTCGGCGTGGAAGATGTCGGGGTACTGGGTGGCGGAGTGGTTGCCCCAGATCGTCATCTTTTTGATGTCGGTGACCTTGGCGCCGGTCTTGCGGGCCAGCTGCGAAATCGCCCGGTTGTGGTCCAGGCGGGTCAGCGCCGAGAACCGCTCCTTGGGGATGTCCGGGGCGTTGCTCAGCGCGATCAACGCGTTGGTGTTGGCCGGGTTACCGGTCACGCCGATGCGGACGTTGTCGGCGGCGACGGAGTTCAGCGCCTTGCCCTGCGCGGTGAAAATCGCGCCGTTGGCCTCCAGCAGGTCGCTGCGCTCCATGCCCGGGCCGCGCGGCCGCGCGCCGACCAGCAGGGCCAGGTTGACGCCGTCGAAGATCTTGTTGGCGTCCGCGCCGATCTCGACCCCGGCCAGCAGCGGGAACGCGCAGTCGTCGAGCTCCATCACGACGCCCTCGAGCGCCTTGAGCGCCGGCTCGATCTCGAGCAGGCGCAGCTCGATCGGGCGGTCGGGCCCGAGCAGCGAACCGCTCGCCAGGCGGAACAACAGGCTGTAGCCGATCTGGCCGGCGGCGCCGGTGACGGCAACCTTGAGAGGACTTGCGCTCACGTCGAAATACTCCTTGTGGAGATAGTCATGCAGATTCGGGTCTCGGCACGAAACTAGCGCACCCTGCTCGGCCGCCAACCTCCGGCCGGATCGTCACGCTTCGGGGAGACGGGACGCGTAGCATGGAGCACCGCTCGTCCAGACCTGCGCTGCGATCGGAGGTGGATGTGTTCCAGGGCTTTGACGCATTGCCCGAAGCGCTTCGGCCCCTCGCGCACGAGCCGCAGCCGCCGCAGCCGGACCCCCAGCCCCAGGCCACGCACGAAACGTTGGTCGACTGCGCCGTCTACGCCGACGGCCACCGGCTGCCCGGCAAGTTCAGCTACGCCGAGGCCCGCGACAAGGTGCGCGAGATGGAGGCGCTCGGCCAGGACGCGTTCGTGTGGGTCGGGCTGCGCGAACCCGACCAAGCTGAGATGCAGGAAGTCGCGGACCTTTTCGGGATGCACCCGCTGGCGGTGGAAGACGCCGTGTGCGCACACCAACGCCCCAAGCTGGAGCGCTACGACGAGACGGTGTTCTTTGTCCTCAAGACGGTCACCTATGTCCCGCACGAATCGGTGGTCAAGGCCCGCCAGATCGTGGAGACCGGCGAGATCATGGTCTTCGTCGGCAAGGATTTTGTGATCACCGTGCGCCACGGCGAGCACGGCGGCCTGTCCGAGGTGCGCAAGCGGATGGACGCCGATCCCGAGCAGCTGCGGCTGGGCCCGTTCGCGGTGATGCACGCGATCGCCGACGACGTGGTGGACCGCTACCTCGAGGTGAGCAGCCTGATCGAGTCCGATATCGACAGCATCGAGGAGGTCGCGTTCGCGCCGGGCAGCAAGATCGACGTCGAGCCGATCTATCTGCTCAAGCGTGAGGTCGTCGAGCTGCGCCGGTGCGTCAGCCCGCTGTCGGTGGCGTTCCATCGGATTCAGGTGGAGAACAAGGACCTCATCTCCAAGGAGGTGCGGCGCTATCTGCGCGACGTCTCCGACCACCAATCCCAGGCCGCGGACCAGATCACCAGCTACGACGACATGCTCAACTCGCTGATCCAGGCGGCGCTGGCCCGCGTCGGGATGCAGCAGAACAACGACATGCGCAAGATGGCCGCCTGGGCCGGTATTTTGGCGGTGCCCACCATGGTCGCCGCCATCTACGGGATGAACTTCCATTTCATGCCCGAGTTGAACTGGACCTGGGGTTACCCGGGAATCATGGCCGCGATGACGCTGGCCTGCCTGGCCCTGTACTTCCAATTCCGGCGCAACAACTGGCTCTAGGCTTTCGGTGTGCGCCTCGGGATTCGAGCGTGTCTCCACGGCGAGGATTTCGCGATTTTCCCGCCCTGGGCGCACGCTCGAGGCCGTGGCCGCACGCCCGGTCGCGTCAACGTGGTTGTGCGGCAGGGCGATTCGGGTTCAACACGTCCACGCCGTCGTTCTGCCACGCCTGGCGCATGGCCTCGGCGCCCTTCAACCGCACCCAAGCCGCTTCCGTCGCGGTGATCGGGGTCGCCGAGAGGAATTGCACCGGATCGCGGGGCGGTTCCAGTGGCAGGTCGTCGATGTTGTTGGGCCCCAACAACACCGCGGTGAACGGCACCGGCCCGGCGGACGCCGCCCACAGCGGTGAGCCGAGATCGACCAACGCGTCGGCGGTCAACACCAGGCCCTCGACCGCCGGGGTCGCGGCCAGGACCGCGAGGCTGCGGGCGATGCCGGTGACCGGTCCCGGGTCGCGCAGGCTGAGCACGACTTCGGCGCGCGGGCCGCGCGTCTGGTCATCGACGATCTGCGTCGGGTCGGTCATCGGATAGCGCGAACAGCCCAGCGACACGTAACGGACCACCCCTCCGCTGCCGCGGAAACGCAACACCTCGATCGGTTCGGTGCCCAGGAACGTCACGCTCGCCGAATCGGGCTGCGCGTCGGCGAAGTGGCGGTGCAGGTGGGCGCGCACCCGATCCAGGACGGGGCTCACGGCTCCCCGGCGTTGGTCAGGTTCACGCCGGAGCGCGCGTCGAAGACGGTCAGCTTCGTGGTGTCGAACGCCAGCTCGATCGACTGTCCCATCGCCGCTTTGGATTCCGCGGGAACCCTTGCCACAAACTGGTTTTGGTGCGCGTCGGCCTCGGCGGCCAGCTCGTCGAGCTGCGCGGATTGCGCGGCCCACCCGGAGGTGGAGAAGTAGACGAACTTGTCGGCGCCCAGCGACTCGACCAAGTCGACCTTCACCTCGAAGACGAGCGCCCTGATGCGCTGGTAGCCGTCGATCAGTGCGGCGTCCTGGAGATGTTCGGGCCGCACCCCGACGATGACGTCCTCCGGGGCGGGGTGCCTCGCGATTGCCGCCTGAACTTCCGGCGCCAGCATCACCTCCCCGAAGGGCAGCGTCAGCCCGACGGGCGTCAACGTGGCCGGGAAGAAATTCATGGCCGGCGAGCCGATGAAGCCCGCGACGAACAGGTTGGCCGGGTGCTCGTAAAGCTCGTCCGGCGCGCCGATCTGCTGCGCGACGCCACCGTGCATGACCACCACCCGGTCGCCCAGCGTCATGGCCTCGGTCTGGTCGTGGGTGACGTAGACCGTCGTGGTGCCGAGCCGCTTTTGCAGCCGGGCGATCTCGCCACGCATCTGGACGCGCAGCTTGGCGTCCAGGTTGGACAGCGGCTCGTCCATCAGGAAGGCCTTGGGGTGGCGCACGATCGCCCGGCCCATCGCCACCCGCTGTCGCTGCCCGCCGGACAATTGGGACGGCTTGCGGTCCAGGAGTTCGGTCAGGTCAAGGGTTTTGGCGGTCTCCTCCACCTTGCGTGCGATCTCCGCCTTCTTCATCTTCGCCAGAGTCAGCGGGAACGCGATGTTCTGCCGCACGGTCATGTGGGGGTAGAGCGCGTACGACTGGAAGACCATCGCGATTTCGCGGTCCTTGGGCGCCTTCTCGTTGACCCGCTCGCCGCCGATGCGCAGCTCCCCCGACGAGATGTCCTCAAGGCCGGCAATCATGTTCAGCGTCGTGGTCTTGCCGCAGCCCGACGGCCCGACCAGGATGAGGAACTCGCCGTCGGCGATGGTGATGCTGAGATCCTTCACCGCCACGGCGCCGTCCGGGTAGCTCTTGCTGACGTGGTCCAGCACAATCTCGGCCATCGCAGCTATCCCTTCACCGCGCCAGAGGTCAACCCGGCGATGATTCGTCGTTGGAAGATTAGAACAAACAAGATGATCGGGACCGTGATCACGATGGCGCCGGCCGCGATCGACCCGGTGGGATCCTCGAATTGCGAACTGCCACCGAAGTTCGCGATCGCCACGGGCGCGGTGATCGCCGCCTTGGTGGCCGTCAGCGACAGCGCCAGCAGCAGGTCGTTCCAGGCGAAGATGAACACCAGGATCGCCGCGGCCACCACCCCGGGCGCCGCCAGCGGGACGATCACCTTGCGGAAGGCCTGGGCCGGTGTGGCGCCGTCCATTTTGGCCGCCTTCTCCAGGTCCCACGGAATCTCCCGGAAGAACGCCGACAGCGTGTAGATGGCAAGCGGCAGCGCGAACGTGATGTAGGGCAGGATCAGGCCCGGCCAGGTGTCGAACAGGCCGACGAAGCGTTCGATGTTGAACAACGGGGTGACCAGCGAGATCGCGGGGAACATGGTGACCAGCAGGGTGGCGCCGATCAACACCCGCTTGCCCGGAAAGCTCAGCCGGGCAATCGCGTACGCCGCCATCGCACCGAGCGCCACCGCGATCGCGGTCGTGATCAGCCCGATCCCGATCGAGTTGACCAGCGCCGAACTGAACAGGTCACCGCGGAAGATGCCCCGGTAGTTCTCGAAGGACACCGACGACGGAATGAGCTTGCCGTCCTTGACCGTTGACGTCGGCTTGAGCGAAAGGCTGAAGATCCACAGCACCGGAAGGAGTGCGTACACGACGACCACCGTGTCGACGACCGCCCAGACCGCGGCGCGCCGGGCGCCTACCCCGTTAACGGCCATCGAGGTCACCGCCGGGCGCCGCCGCGCCGAAAACCTTGATGTAGACCAGTGCGATGATCCCGACACAGAGGAAGATCAGCACGCTGATCGCCGACCCCAGCCCGACATTGAAGCCCTTGAACAAGTTGTTGTAGCCCAGGATTGACACCGAGTCGGTGTTGTTGGCGCCCGCGGTCAGCACGTAGATGTTGTCGAAGATGCGGAAGGCGTCCAGCGTGCGGAACAGCAGCGCAACCACGACGGCCGGCTTGATGATCGGCAGGGTGATGCGCGCCAGCCGCCGCCACGCCCCGGCCCCGTCGACCTGGGCGGCCTTGAGCAAGTCCTCTGGCACCAACGCCAGGCCGGCCAGCAACAGCAGCGACATGAACGGCGTGGTCTTCCACACCTCCGCGAGCACCACGATGCCCAGCGACGGAATCTGCTGGGTCAGCGGCGCACTGCCGTGCGGCAAAAGGTTGGCCAGATAACCGGTTCCGGGCGTCCACGCGTAATACCAGCTGTACGACGCGACCACCGTGACGATGCCGTACGGCACCAGCACCGCGGTGCGCACCAGGCCCTTGCCCACCAGGGTGCGGTGCATCACCAACGCCAGCGCCAGGCCGAGCACGAATTCGGCGGACACCGAGACGGCCGCGATGCCCAGCGTGACGGCCAGCGCGGTCCACCAATAGCGGTCGGTCAAAACCGTTTGGTAGTTGGTCAATCCGACGAACGCGGTGTCGTCGGGGGTGGCGAGGTTGTTGCGCTGCAGGCTCAGCCATACCGCGTAGCCGATGGGGTAGGCCGTCACCGCCAGCATGAGAGTCGCCGCCGGCGCGACGAGCAGGAAGGCAAGCCGCCGCTCCGACAACCGGTTTCGGCTGCGGGTGGCGGGGGCGACGGCGGCCTCATGCGGCTCCACGGCCGTGGCGGTCACGGCAACAGCCCCTTGCCGTCGATGGCCTTCTGCGCCTGCGTGGCGAGCTCGTCGGCCGTCCGCTCCGGGTCGATATCGGTGATGGGGCTCAGCGCCGCCGACAGCCGCAGCGACAACGCCTGGTAAACCGGCGTCGCCGGCCGAACGGCGGCATAGGTGAGTTGCCGGCGGATGACCGCGTGCATGGGGTACTTGGCCTGAAATTGCGGGTCGGAGTACAACGACGTCCGCACCGCGGGCAGGCCACCCTCCATCGACACGTACTTCTGGCTCTGCACGCTGCGCAGGCAGCGCACCGCTTCGAACGCCTCCGCGCGGTGGCGGGTGGTGCTGGCGACGGCCAGGTTCAGTCCGCCGATCGTCACCTTGGCCGGCCGGTCCGGCGCCACACCGGGATACGGCGCGAAACCGAACACCTTTCGGCTGGCGTCGTAGGCGATCCGGTATTGCTCGTCGCTGGGCACGAACGTGCCGACGTCGTTGATGCTGCCGGCCAGGCCCGGATCCCGGTTCAGCGGCAGGAAGGGGACGCCGCCCTTCACCGCGTTCTCCAGCATCGACGCCAGCACGTACGGCCAGTTGACTTCCAGTGCGGCCTTGCCCTGTTCGACCGCCAGGCGCGCCGTGCCCTCGTCGGTCCGGGTGATCGACGGGTCCGCCCCCGGGGCGGCGGCCACCGACTTGAGGATACGCAGCGCGTTGACGGTCGCGGCCCGGTGCGCGGGTGTGTCGGTCAAGGTGACCCGGCGGCCGTCCTCGGAAAGCACCGCACCGCCACCGCTGACCAGCAGCGTGTTGAACCACACCACCAGGCCCTCGCCCTCGTTCGCCTGCACGGCGATCCAGGCCGGCTGGCCCTCGGCGTGCAACCGGCCGGCCTCGGTCACCATCGCGTCCCAGTCCTGGGGCGGTTGACTCACCAAATCCGTTCGATACCAAAGCAATTCCGTGTTAGTTGCGACGGGTGCGCCATACAGCTTGTGCTTCCAGCGGGCCGTCGCCAACGGACCCGGGAGGGTGTCAGCGGCGGCGTCGGCGTCGGCAAGGCCGGCGGGGTCATCCGAGAGCGGCAGCGCCCATCCGGCCTCGGCGAACTCCGCGGTCCACACCACGTCCAGCGCCATCACGTCCAGCCCGCGGTCGTGTGCGCTCAGGCGCCGCGCCAGCTGCACCCGCTGCTCGCCGGGCCCCCGCGGCAGGCTCACGTGCTGGATGGCGAACCGGCCCCCCAGTTGCTTGCTGCACTCCTGGGCGACGGCGGTGAATACGGTCGAATCGGTGGACGGGGTGAAGAAACTGATCACCAACCCGTTGCCGGCGGACCCGCAGGCCGTCGCCGCCGCCGTGATGGTGACCGCCGCCAGCCCGATGACGCCCATCCGGCGCGCACGACGATTCACCACTGGGTCACACCTCTCGCGCGCGGCCTCAAATCGCCAAGCGCGCCAACAGGTCCCGTGCCCTCTCCGCGTTCTGCGGATCGCAGAGCACGTCATAGCGGCCGGCCACCAGCTGCATGGTCGAGCTGAAATCCCTTGTGCCGCGGGCCATCGCGTAGGGGACGGCGGAGGTAATCAACCCGAAGAAGACGCCGGCCACCAGGCCGGTGGCCAGCGCGGCCCAGGGATTCGGGCTGAAGAAGCCGAGTACCAATCCGATGAACAGACCCAGCCAGGCCCCGCTCAGCACGCCACCACCGAGCACCTTGGCCCAGGTCAGCCGGCCGGTGACCCGCTCCACCTGCATCAGGTCGACGCCGACGATGGTGACCTGCTGGACCGGGAACTCCTGCTCGGAGAGGTAGTCGACGGCGCGCTGCGCCTCGGCGTAGGTGGGATAGGACCCGACCGGCCAACCCTTGGGCGGCGTCGGCAGCCCGGGCGCGCGGCGGCCCGCCGCGCCCGTGGGCGTGGCGCCGGGGACTTGACCGGGCTGGAAAGGACTAGTCATTGGTGCTCATTCTCCTCCGCCCTGGCCGATGCCACATCTCGGACCTCCTAGCCTAGCCAGCGACCTGCACAAACAAAGCCGTCATCGCCCCCGGATGGGCCGTGCGACGCGCGGCGGTTCGCCGCCGGTCGGCCAACGCGGCATCGGCTAGGTTGAACACCATGACAGCGCCCGGCGACGGCTTCGGCGACCCCGCCCACGACGACCAGGCCAAACCCTCGTCCGCCGGCGGCAGCGGGGCCCCGGACCAGCCGGGGGCCGCGTGGGAACCGCCGGCGCCGGACTACCCGCCCCCGGCGTATCCGCCCCCGGGTTACCCCATCGAGTACCAACCCGGCTACGCGGGCCAATACCCGCCGCCCCCAGCCGGATACGGGCCACCGCCCGGCTATGACCAGCCACCGGGTTATGGCGCGCCCTACCAGCCGGGCCCGTCACAATTCGGAGGGCCGGCGGGCGGCTACGGGCCGCCGCAGTATCCGGGCGGCTACTACCCCGCCCCGGACTACCTGGGCGGCTATGGCACCCCGAGCGGCGTCAAACCGGGCACGAACAAGCTCGCGATCGCCTCGCTCGTCACGTCGTTCACCGGCGTGTTCTGCTGCTGCGTCGGCTCGATTGTGGCGATCGTGCTCGGCGCGGTCGCGATCAACCAGATTCGGCGGACCCAGCAGGACGGCTACGGCCTGGCGGTGGCCGGCATCGTCATCGGCGTCGCGACCTTGGTGGTCACCACGATCGTCTTCCTGTTCGCGATGCACTCGCGTTAGCCGCATCCCAGCATCTGCCGTACCGAGCGCGGCTGCCTAGGCTCTCCCCCATGGCATCGGTCAACAGGGTCTACATCGCCCGGCTCTCGCGGATGTTGGTGCTGGGTCCGCTCGGCGAATCCTTCGGGCGGGTCCGCGATGTCGTGGTCAGCATCAGCATCGTGCGCCAACAACCGCGCGTGCTGGGATTGGTCGTCGACCTGGCGACGCGGCGCAGCATCTTCATCCCGATGCTTCGGGTCGCCGCGATCGAGCCGGAGGCCGTCACCCTCAACACCGGCAGCGTCTCCCTGCGCCACTTCGAACAGCGCCCCGGTGAAGTGCTGGCGATCGGCCAGGTGCTCGACACGCAGGTCAAGGTCAACGATCCCGCGCTGCCCGAACTGGCCGGCCTGGACGTCGTCGTCACCGACCTCGGGATCGAACAAACCCGCACCCGCGACTGGATGGTGAGCCGGGTCGCCGTCCGCAGCCAGCGGCGGCTGGGGCGACGCGGCCCCGTGCACGTCGTGGATTGGTATCACGTGCAAGGCCTGAGCCCGTCGGCGCTGGCGCTGCCGGGTCAGGGCGTGGCGCAGCTGCTGGATCAGTTCGAGGGCTGGAAGGCCGTCGACGTGGCCGACGCCATCCGCGGCCTGCCGCCCAAGCGCCGCTACGAGGTGCTCAAGGCGCTCGACGACGACCGGCTGGCGGACGTGCTGCAGGAGCTGCCCGAACTGGACCAGGCCGACGTGCTCTCCGAGCTGGGCACGGAACGCTCGGCCGACGTCCTCGAGGAGATGGATCCCGACGACGCCGCCGACCTGCTCGGCGTGCTGAACCCGACGGACGCCGAGATGCTGCTGACCCGGATGGACCCGGACGATTCGGCGCCGGTCCGGCGCCTGCTGGCGCACTCGCCGGACACGGCGGGCGGGCTGATGACCTCGGATCCGGTGGTGCTGACGCCCGACACGTCCGTCGCCGAGGCGCTGGCCCGCGTCCGTGACCCCGACCTCACCCCCGCCCTGTCGTCCATGGTGTTCGTGGTGCGCCCGCCCACGGCGACGCCCACCGGCCGGTACCTGGGCTGTGTGCAACTGCAACGGCTGCTCCGCGAGGCACCGGCGGAACTGGTCGGTGGCATCGTGGACACCGACCTGCTCACGCTGACGCCGGAGACCCCGCTGGCGGCGGTGACCCGCTACCTGGCGGCCTACAACCTGGTGTGCGGACCAGTGCTCGATGATCAGAACCACCTGCTGGGCGCGGTCACGGTGGACGACCTGCTCGATCACCTGTTGCCGCACGACTGGCGGGTGGACATGCAGGCGCTCGACGCCGCCGGGCGGCTCGACGAACTGGGAGGATCCGCGTGAGCAAGTCCCCGGCACCGCGCCGGCTGCTTTCCACCCCGCGGACGTCGCGCAGATACTCGCCGCGCCTGGACCCCGAGGCCGTCGGCCAGATCACCGAGTCCATCGCGCGGTTCTTCGGCACCGGCCGCTACCTGCTGGTGCAGACGGTCATCGTGTTCGTCTGGATCGCGGTGAACCTGTTCGCCGTGGGGTTGCGCTGGGACCCCTACCCCTTCATCCTGCTCAACCTGGCCTTCTCCACGCAGGCCGCCTACGCGGCGCCGCTGATCCTGCTCGCCCAGAATCGTCAGGAAAACCGGGACCGGGTGGCGCTCGAACAGGATCGTCATCGCGCGGCGCAGACCAAGGCCGACACCGAGTTTCTGGCCCGCGAGCTCGCGGCCGTGCGGCTGGCGGTCGGCGAGGTCGTGACCCGCGAATATCTGCGCCATGAGCTGGAGGATCTGCGCTCGCTGCTGGCCCGGTTGGACCCCGAATCCGACGGCGCCGAGGGGGTCCAGGGCGGCGACGGCGTGGACCGCGCGACTAAGAAATCGGGCTGAGAACCAGTTCAGACCATTGCGCCACTCTGGTCACAAGAGTTATGTATGGTGATCTAGTTCACGGCTGAAGAGCAGTTGACCAGCTCACATACCTAGGACGGTCGAGTGCGCATTGGGGGACGCCGGGGTGCACGCCCGGCCGCCGCAGCGGAGCGGCAAGGAGCACTTCAGGTGACGCGGACGCGCGCATTCGGCGTCGCCACCATCGCCCCGTTGGTCTTCGCCGGGGCGGTGAGCGGGGCGGCGCCCTCGCTCCCCGAAAAGCTTCCGCAGGTGCACGCGAAAGTGGCCCCGGTGGCCGCGGTTTCCCCCACCGTTCCCGACCTGTCGGGCCCGGCGGTCGTGTCCGTCGACCGTTCACCGACCGCCTTCCACGTCGCCGAGCCCGCCCTGTCGGCTCCGCCGAAACCGATGATCGTGAATGCGCCTGGGGCGCTTGGCATTCCGAGCATCGCGCTGGCGGCCTATCGCAGCGCCGAACAGAAGATGGCCGTGGCCGCGCCCGGCTGCGGCGTCAGCTGGAACCTGCTGGCCGGGATCGGCCGCATCGAGTCGGGTCATGCCGGCGGCGGGGCGGTCGACGCGCGCGGCACCGCGGTCGTCCCGATCTACGGCCCCGCGTTGGACGGCACGCTGCCGGGCAACGAGATAATCCTGCAGAGCAGCACCGGCAACCGGCCCACCTACGCCCGGGCGATGGGGCCGATGCAGTTCTTACCCGGCACCTGGGCGCGGTACGCCTCCGACGGCAAGGGCGACGGCGTCGCCGATCCGCAGAACCTGTTCGACTCCACCCTGGCCGCGGCGCGCTACCTGTGCAGCGGCGGCCTCAACCTTCGCGACCCGTCGCAAGTGATGGCCGCGATCCTGCGCTACAACAACTCGATGGCGTACGCGCAGAACGTGCTGGGCTGGGCGTCGGCGTACGCCACCGGCGTGGTTCCGGTCGACCTGCCTCCGATGACGGGCCCGCCGCCCCCGCTCGCCGACGCGCACCTCGAGCATGCCGAGGGACTCGGCCCCAACCTGCCGATGAACGTCAACGGGTTGCCGTTGGACGACCCCCTGGCGCGCATGCCGCTGATCGACCTTTCCTCGCCGCAGAGCCCCGGTCAGCAGCCGATGTTCCCGTGGATGACCCCCACGCCGCAGCAGGCCCCGACGCGTCTGCCCGGCTGCACGGTGATCTGTGTCGGTTCCCAGAATCCGCCGCAGCCGGCCCAGCCGTGGGCGCCGCCCATGGCACCGCCGCCGATGGCACCACCCCCGCCGATAGCCCCGCCGCCACCGCCGGACGCGCAGGCTCCCGCGCCCCAGGCGGCCCCGGCCCCCGCGGCTGCGGCACCCAAACCCGCCGGCCCGCCGAACGCGGCGGCGCCGAAGCCGCCGGGACCCGTCGCGGGCGGCGGACCGCCGCCAGACGGCCCCATCGCACACGCCTACACTCGGCGGTGATGTCTGGTCATGACGCTGCCGACTTGAGCGCAGCAATCCGCACCGCCCTGGGGAAGGTGATCGACCCCGAACTTCGGCGCCCGATCACCGAACTGGGGATGGTCAAGAGCATTGACACCCAGCCCGACGGCGGCGTGCACGTCGGGATCTACCTGACCACCGCCGCGTGCCCGAAGAAGACGGAGATCACCGAGCGGGTCACCAACGCGGTCGCCGACGTGCCGGGCACCGGCGCCGTCAAGGTCACCCTGGACGTGATGAACGACGAGCAGCGCACCGAACTGCGCAAGCAGTTGCGCGGCGATGCCCGCGAGCCCGTCATCCCCTTCGCCCAACCGAATTCGCTGACGCGGGTCTACGCGGTCGCGTCCGGGAAGGGCGGCGTGGGCAAGTCCACCGTCACGGTCAACCTGGCCGCGGCCATGGCGGCCCGCGGCCTCTCGGTCGGCGTGCTCGACGCCGACATCCACGGCCATTCCATCCCCCGGATGATGGGCACCACGGACCGGCCCACCCAGGTCGAGTCGATGATCCTGCCCCCCATCGCCCACGAGGTGAAGGTCATCTCGATCGCGCAGTTCACCGAGGGCAACACCCCGGTGGTGTGGCGCGGGCCGATGCTGCACCGGGCGCTGCAACAGTTCCTGGCCGACGTCTACTGGGGCGATTTGGACGTCCTCCTGCTGGACCTGCCGCCGGGCACCGGGGACATCGCCATCTCGGTGGCCCAGCTGATTCCCAGCGCCGAGATCATGGTGGTGACGACGCCGCAGCTGGCCGCGGCCGAGGTCGCCGAGCGGGCGGGCAGCATCGCGATGCAGACGCGGCAGCGCATCGCCGGCGTGGTGGAGAACATGGCGGGCCTCACGCTGCCGGACGGCTCGACGATGCAGGTGTTCGGCGAGGGCGGCGGAGGGCAGGTGGCCGAGCGCCTGTCCCGCGCCGTCGGCGCCGAGGTGCCGCTGCTCGGCCAGATCCCGTTGGACCCCGCTCTGGTGGCCGCCGGCGATTCCGGCACCCCGATCGTGCTCAGCGCCCCGGATTCCCCGGCGGGCAAGGAACTGCGCAGCGTGGCCGACAACCTGTCGTCGCGACGGCGCGGATTGGCGGGCGTGTCGCTGGGGCTGGATCCGACGCGGCGCGGATAGTCAGGTCGCGTCGGCGTCGAACGGCGCCGGCCCCGGAGCCTGCACGGGCGGTGGCTGTACCGGCTGGGCGGGCTCCGCCGGCGTGGCCGCGGTGCCGTTGGCCGGCCGGTCGAAGTTGCCCGTCAAGAACGAATCGTCGCCGTCCAGCAGGTGTTTGGTCAGCGCGGCGCGCGGCGTCATCCCGCGCAGCCGCTGCAGCTCGCTCAGCGGCGCGCGCAGATCGTCGAACTCGGGCCCGAGGTCTTCGCGCAGCTGGGTGGTCACCCCGCTGAGGTAGTCGCGCGCCTGGCGCAGCGCGGTCGACGTCCAGCGGATGGCGCCGGGGAGCCGCTCGGGGCCGAGGACCACCAGCCCGACCACGACGAGGACCAGGATGTGCTCCCAGCTCAGGCTGCCGAACATCTAGCTGCCGTCGGGGTCGGGCTTGACGGTCAGGGTAACGTGCCGGCCGTCGCGGACCACCTCGATCGGGGAGTCCTGGCCGATGGTCAGCTGCCGGACGGCGACGACGAACTCGTCGGCGTCGGCGACGGTCCGGCTACCCACCTTGACGATGACGTCGTTCTCCAGGATCCCGCCCTTTTGCGCGGGGCTGCCGGCCTTCACGTTGGCGACCTGCGCGCCGGAGGCGATCGCGTTGCTCACCGACCGGGTGCTGATGCCCAGCGTCGGGTGCACGATCTTGCCGTCCTTGATCAGCGTCTGGGCCACCTGCTTGGCCTCGTTGATCGGGATCGCGAAGCCCAGCCCACTTGCGCTGTCGGACAACGACTTACCCGCGGTGTTGATGCCGATCACCTGCGAATCCATGTCGATCAGCGGACCACCGGAGTTGCCGTGGTTGATCGACGCGTCGGTCTGCAGGGCGTCGATGACGGTGTCGGTGTCCGAGCCCTCCCCCGACAACGGAACGGGCCGGTGCAACGCGCTGATGATGCCGTGGGTCACGGTGCTGCGCAGCCCGAGCGGCGCGCCCGCCGCCAGCACCTCGTCGCCGACGCGCACCTTGTCCGAGTCACCGAACCGGGCCACGCTCAGGTTGTCGACGTTGTCGACCTTGAGCACCGCCAGGTCGGTCTTGGGGTCGCGCCCGACCAGGTTGGCGGGCACTTCCTTGCCGTCGTTGAACACCACGGTCGTCTTGAACTGGCTGGGGTTGTTCGCCGCCTCGGAGATCACGTGGTTGTTCGTGATGATGTAGCCGCGGCCGTCGATCACCACGCCGGAGCCCTGCATGCCCTCCTGGTCACTCTTGGACTCGATGGTCACCACCGCGTTCGCGGTGGCGGCCGCCACCTTGGCGAACCGGCCGGCCGGGCCCTCCCCGTTGCCGTTGGTCGAGAGCGTCACCTTCGAGGTGGTGAACGCCTCGGCGACCTCGGCCGTCTTGCGCCCGATCACCCCGCCGATCACGCCGATCACCAGCGCGATCAGCAACAGCACCAGCAGCGCGAGGTAGGACACCTTGCCGCCGAACAGCACGTCGCGCACGCCCAGCTTGCCGCCGTAGCCCTGCGGCCCCCGCGGCCCCGACGGGGCGACCGCCGGGGTGCCCAACGCGGCCCCGGCCGACGGATCCCGCCACGGATCATCGAGCTCGTCGGGGCCGGCACCGTCCTTCTCGGCGGCCAGCGCGCCGGCGTCGACGGGGTGGCGCTGCAGCGAGTCGGGGCTGCCGACCGGCCGGCTGAACGCCTCCTGGAGGACCGGATCGGCCGGCTCGTCGTGCGGGGAGAACTCGCCCTGATCCCGGTACTTCTGCGGGCGGACGCGGTCGGCCAGGAAGGACCCGCGCAGTCCGGCGGGGCGGCTGAAGAGTTGACGCGAGGCGGGGTCCACCGGCGGACGGGAGACGGGGCGCGGGGCTAAGCGGTTGCCGCTGTTCTTGCCGCTGTCCTGCTTCTGGTCGAAGCCTTGATCGGAGGTCACGTTATCCCTTTGGATCCTCTTCTTGAGCGCTCGAGACAGGCCCTGCACCGGGCGATATCCACGACACCGGCGTGGTCGTGTTCACCCTAGTATCCACGGTTCGCAGCGGGTCGCCCATGAGCGCGGGGGCGGGGTGCGCAAAATTCGGCCGGGTCAACCATCGGCAGTTGCGCGGGACGGCGCCGAGCTAGGGGCGCTTGCGCTGCTCACGGGCGTCGCGGTCAGCGAATCGGTCGGATGCCCGGGTGGTGGCGTCGTCGGGCGAATCGTAGGGAATCTCGGCGAGCATGCCGAGCAGCGTGCTGGGGATGCGGATGGGATGTGAGTCGCGCAGCGCGGCGCGGGCCCGGCTTTGGTCGTCGACCTCCGCCGCGCACTGCGGGCACAGCGACAGGTGATGCGCCGCCCGCAGGTGCGCGTTCATGCGCAGCTCACCGTCGACGAACGCCGCGATGGCCTCCACGGAAAGGTGCTCGGTGGAACCGAACTGGCGCGGCGCGCCGACGGGCGCATCGCTCTGAGAGGCGAACTGTGCGGGGAGCCAGGAGAACGCGCGCCGGAAGAGATGTCCTCGATCGGGCATCACCGGGTCCTTTCGTTGCGCCTACCCCTCGAATGTAGCGCGAGGCGGTGCGCAATATCGCGTCTCAATACCGCAAATCCGCTGGCTTATCCCCAAGCGGCGAACCCGGGTGTGGCGATTCGGGCGGTCGGCTACGCCGACTCGGCGTGGGCCGCGGCCCCCGGTTGGGGGTGGGCGGCCAGGTAGTCGCGCAAGGCCTGGCGGCCGCGGTGGATGCGGCTGCGCACGGTGCCGAGCTTCACCCCCAGCGTCGCGCCGATCTCCTCGTAGGACAGGCCCTCGATGTCGCACAGCACGACCGCGGCGCGGAACTCCGGCGGCAGCGAATCCAGGGCCGCCTGCAAATCCGGGCCCAGCCGCGAATCGTGGTAGATCTCTTCGGGGTTGGGCTCGTCGGCGGGCACCCGCTCGTAGTCCTCGGGCAGCGCCTCCATCCGGATGCGCGCGCGCCGGCGCACCATGTCGAGGAAGAGGTTGGTGGTGATGCGGTGCAGCCAGCCTTCGAACGTTCCCGGCTGATAGTTCTGCACCGACCGGAAAACCCGGATGAAGGTCTCCTGGGTGAGGTCCTCCGCGTCGTGCTGATTGCCGGACAGGCGGTAGGCCAGCCGGTAGACCCGGTCGGCGTGCTGACGCACCAGCTCGTCCCACGAGGGCATCGTGGCCTTGTCCCCGGTCGCGTCGAAAACCGCGGTGCCTTGCAAGCCCTCGGACGGCTCCACCCACTCGTCTGCAGGGCAGTCCTGCGGGTGCGACATGCTGGTCGGGCCCAAAAGCGTGGTGATGATCAGATCCTCCGAATCCGTCCTGCCGAAAAGCGACAAGTCGTCACCGGCGGCAACACGTAGCCGCCAGTCCGTATTCCCGTCCCAACGCGCTCCGCGATCCATAGGGACACCGTCGCGTATCGGCGTATGTGCGATATATGAACAGTCTGAGCTCCGGCTGAGAAACCGTATCGTTACCAGCGCTGTGCAGGACATATCCGGCGCGGGGTGAAGTTAAACGCATCGGCTTCGCCGGGTGTGTCGTGGCGGGCCGCGTTAGGCGCGCCATGTCGGGGCCGCACACCGAAGTGGAATACGCTGCGGGCATGGACGGCACCGACGCAGAAACCCCCGACCAGGCGGCGCCCAGTCGAGCCGAATCCCTCATTGCGCACGCCGAGGGGTCGATCTCGGAAGACGCCCTGCTGGCGGCCGCCCGCGAGCGCGCCGTGGACATCGGCGCCGGGGCGGTGACGCCGGCGGTGGGGGCCCTGCTGAGCTTGCTGACCAAGCTCAGCGGCGGCAAGGCCGTCGCGGAGGTGGGGACCGGCGCGGGGGTCAGCGGGCTCTGGCTGTTGTCGGGCATGAGCGACGACGGCGTCCTGACGACGATCGACATCGAGCCCGAGTATCTGCGGCTGGCCAAGCAGGCCTTCTCCGAGGCCGGCATCGGGCCGTCGCGCACGCGGTTGATCAGCGGCCGGGCGCAGGAGGTGCTGACCCGGCTCGCCGACGAGTCCTACGACCTCGTGTTCGTCGACGCCGACCCGGTCGACCAGCCGGACTACGTCGTGGAGGGCGTGCGGCTGTTGCGCTCGGGCGGCGTCATCGTCGTGCATCGGGCCGCCCTCGGCCAGCGGGCCGGCGATCCCGCCGCGCGCGACGCCGAGGTGGCCGCGGTGCGGGAAGCGGCGCGGCTGATCGCCGAGGACGAGCGGCTCACCCCGGCCCTCGTGCCGCTGGGCGACGGGATTTTGGCCGCGGTTCGCGACTGACCGGCGTTGGCGGCGTCCGCCGCGCCGAGCGTGCACTGACGGCGAACTTCCGGCCGAAATGTCGCCCTGAGCGCACGTTCGGCGACGGCGCCCGAGGATCTATATGAATTCTTGAGGCGGCACCTCCTTGACTCGCGACTGAACAGACGTTTAGCGTACTGAACATGCGTTCAGCCGACCTGACCGCCGCCGCCCGGATCCGCGACGCGGCCATCGAGCAGTTCGGCGAGCACGGCTTCGGGGTCGGACTACGCAAGATCGCGGAGGCCGCCGGCGTCAGCGCGGCGCTGGTGATTCACCACTTCGGCTCCAAGGAAGGCCTGCGCAAGGCCTGCGAGGACTACATCGCCGATCAGATCTACAACCAGAAGTCCGAGGCGATTCGCTCCAACGACCCGGCCACCTGGTTCGCGCAGTTGGCCGAGATCGAGGAGTACGCGCCGCTGATGGCCTACGTGGTCCGCAGCATGCAGACCGCCGGCGAGCTGGCGAACATGATGTGGCGCAGGATGATCGACAACACCTCCGCCTACATGGAAGAGGGCGTGCGCGCCGGCACGATCAAGCCCAGCCGCGACCCCGAGGCGAGGGCCAAATACCTGGGCATCACCGGCGGCGGGGGGTTCTTGCTCTACCTGCAAATGCACGAAACCCCAACGGATCTGCGGGCAGTCCTACGCGACTATGCCCGAGACATGGTGCTGCCGGCCCTGGAGATCTACACCGAGGGATTGATGGTCGACCGGACCATGTACGACGCGTTCCTGGCCGCCGAAGATCAAGGAGGATCACATGACGATTGACAATGCAGCGCCCATCGAAATCCACGGCCTGATAAAGAATTTCGGGTCGGTGCGCGCGCTGGACGGCCTCGAGCTCTCGGTGCGCGAAGGTGAAGTGCACGGCTTCCTCGGCCCCAACGGCGCCGGGAAATCGACGACGATGCGCATCCTGCTTGGCCTGGTCAAGGCGGACGGCGGCAGCGTGCGGTTGCTGGGTGGCGATCCCTGGACCGACGCGGTCGCGCTGCACCGCCAGATCGCCTACGTGCCAGGCGATGTCACGCTGTGGCCGACGCTGACCGGCGGCGAGACCATCGACATGCTGGCCCGCATGCGCGGCGGCATCGACCACAAGCGTCGCGCCGAGCTGATCGAGCGTTTCGACCTCGACCCACACAAGAAGGCGCGGACCTACTCGAAGGGCAACCGACAGAAGGTCTCGCTGATCTCCGCCTTCTCCTCGCGGGCCCGCCTGTTGCTCTTGGACGAGCCCAGCAGCGGCCTGGACCCGTTGATGGAGAACGTCTTTCAGCAGTGCGTCGCCGAGGCGCGCGACGGTGGGGCAACGGTCTTGCTGTCCAGCCACATCCTGGCCGAGACCGAGGCTTTGTGCGAACGGGTGACCATCATCCGGGCCGGCAAGACCGTCGAGAGCGGGTCGCTGGACTCGATGCGCCATCTGAGCCGCACCTCGATCAAGGCCGAAATGACCGGCGACCCCGGCGACCTCACTCGCATCAAGGGGGTCGAGGACGTCAGCGTCGAGGGCAACACCGTGCGCGCCCAGGTCGACGGCGAGAGCCTCGGAGAACTGATCCGGGCGCTGGGCGACGCGGGCGTGCGCAGCCTGGTCAGCCAGCCGCCGACCCTCGAGGAACTCTTCCTGCGCCACTACGACACCGCGGACAAGGTGGCCGCATCATGAGCACCGCGACCCTGGATCGGTCGCACCGGCCGGCCCACCCCGCGCCGCCCCGGCGGCCGAACTTCGCGGGAACCCTGGGCATGCTGCGGCTCTACTTGCGGCGCGACCGCATCGCCCTGCCCCTGTGGGTGCTGCTGCTGTCGGTGCCGTTGGCAACGGTGTACGTCGGCAGCATCGAAAAGGTTTACCCCACCCAGGCCGCCCGCGCCGGGTTCGCGGCGTCCATCATGGCAAGCCCCGCACAGCGCGCGCTCTACGGGCAGGTCTACAACGACAGCCTTGGGGCCGTTGGCATTTGGAAGGCCGGGATGTTCCACATGCTGATCGCGGTGGCCGTCATCCTGACCGTCATCCGGCACACCCGCGCGGACGAGGAGGCCGGCCGCACCGAACTCGTGGATTCGACCGCGGTCGGTCGCTACGCCAGCCTCAGCGCCGCCCTGCTGTTGTCGTTCGGTGCCAGCATCGCCACCGGGGCGATCGGTGCGGCGGGGCTGCTCACCACCGATGTGGCGCCCGGCGGGTCGCTCGCCTTCGGCGCGGCGCTGGCCTGCTCCGGGCTGGTGTTCACCGCCGTCGCCGCGGTGGCCGCGCAGCTGTCGCCGAGCGCGCGGGTCGCGCGCGGCACGGCGTTTGCGATCCTGGCGGCCGCCTTCACGCTGCGCGCCCTCGGCGACGCGGGTTCCGGTGCGCTGTCCTGGCTTTCGCCGCTGGGCTGGTCGCTGCAAGTCCGCCCCTACGCCGGTGACCACTGGCCGGTGCTGATGCTGCACCTGGCAACCACCGTCGCGCTCACCGCGGTGGCGTATCGGCTCCTCGCCGGCCGGGACGTGGGCGCGGGCCTGTTCGCCGAGCGCCCCGGCCCCGGCGCCGCCGCGCCCGCGCTCGGCAACGTGTTCGGGCTGGCGTGGCGGCTGGACCGCGGCGCGCTGCTGCTGTGGACCGTGGGCCTGTGCCTGTACGGCCTCCTGATGGGCAGCGTGGTGCAAGGCATCGGCGCGCAGCTCGGCGACAGCAACGCCGCCCGCGACATCGTCGTCCGAATGGGCGGCACCAACGCCTTGGCCGAAGCCTTCATCGCCGTCGCGTTCACGATGCTGGGCATGGCCGCCGCCGCGTTCTCGGTTTCGCTGACGTTGCGGCTGCATCAGGAGGAGTCGGCCCAACGCGCCGAGACGACGCTGGCCGGCGCGGTGTCGCGCGATCGGTGGCTCGCCAGCCACGTGCTGGCCGCGTTGCTGGGCTCCACGGTGGCGATGCTGGTCAGCGGGTTGGCGGGCGGCCTCGTCTACGGCGCCGCCGCGGGGGACGTCGGTGGCAAGGTGGCCGTTGTGGTGGCAAGCGCGGCCGTTCAACTGCCCGCCGTCTGGCTGATGTGCGCGGTGACCGTCCTCTTGTTCGGTGTCGCACCGCGATTCACGCCCGTGGCCTGGGGCGTTCTCGTCGGCTTCGTCGCCCTGTACCTGATCGGCTCCCTGGCCGGGTTCCCGCAGTGGGTGCTCGATTTCGAGCCGTTCGCTCACATCCCACGCGTCAGCAAAGATTTCACGGCCGCGCCGCTGTTGTGGTTGCTCGCCATCGATGCCACACTGATCGCCCTGGGAGCCGTGGCTTTTCGACGACGCGATCTGCGCGGTTAGGAGCGGCATGAAGATCGGTGTTCGATTGGCGGTGTCTTCGATCCTCGGGATCGCCGCCTACGCCCTGGTCCTATTCGTGCCGGCCGGCACCATCCGCTATTGGCAAGGATGGGTGTTCATCTCCATCTTCACCGTGGTATCGATCATCCCGACAATCTATTTGGCGCGGAAACACCCGGCCGCCCTCCAGCGCCGCATGCACGCGGGACCGCAGGCGGAAAGCCGAACCGCCCAGAAGATCATCAGCGCCGGCGCGTTCGGGATCCTCTTCGTGATCATGGCGTTCAGCGCGTTCGACCATCGGATGGGCTGGTCGACCGTGCCCGTATGGCTGTGCCTGGTCGGTGTGGTCCTGATAGCGGCCGGGCTGGGGCTCTCGATGCGGGTGATCATCGAGAACAGCTACGCCGCCGCCACCGTCACCGTGGAGGAAGGCCAGAAGGTGGCCTCCGAAGGTCTCTACAAGTCCATCCGGCACCCGATGTACGCCGGAAACGTGATCATGATGGTGGGCATGCCGCTGGCGCTGGGCTCCTACTGGGCGCTGCTGTTGATCATCCCGGGCGTCGCGCTGCTCGTGCTGCGCATCCTGGACGAGGAGAAGCTGCTCTACACCGAACTGCCCGGCTACCGCGAGTACGCCGAGCACGTGCCCTACCGGCTGCTACCGAACGTGTGGTAGCCGCCCGGCGCGGCTAGATCCAGACGCCCTTGCCCACCGCGACCACACCGCCGGCGCTGATGGCGAAGCGTTCGCGGTCCTTCTCCAGGTCCACGCCGACCATCTCGCCGGGCCCCACGACGACGTTCTTGTCCAGGATGGCGTGACGCACCACCGCGCCCCGGCCGACCCGGGCGCCCGGCATGATCACGCTGCCCTCCACGATCGCGCCGTCGTCGACCACGACGTTGGACGACAGCACCGAATTGCGCACTGACGCCGCGGAAATGATGCTGCCGGCCCCGACGACCGACTCCTGCGCCGAGCCGCCGTTGACGAACTTGGCCGGCGCCAGGTTCTCGGACTCGCCCCGAATCGGCCAGCGCTTGTTGTAGAGGTTGAAGACCGGATGGACCGACACCAGGTCCATGTGCGCGTCGTAGAAGGCGTCGAGCGTCCCCACGTCCCGCCAGTAGCCGCGGTCGCGATCGGTGGCCCCGGGCACCTCGTTGTCCCTGAAGTCGTACACCGCCGCCAGCCCGTCGCCCACCAGGCGCGGGATGATGTCACCGCCCATGTCGTGATCGGAGTGATCGTCGTCGGCGTCCGCGCGGATCGCGTCGATGAGCACCTTGGTGGTGAAGATGTAGTTGCCCATCGACACGTACGTCGAGTCGGGATCGTCGGGTGTTCCCGGCGGGTCGAGCGGCTTCTCCACGAAATCGCGGATGCGGCCGGAGTCGTCGGAGTCGATGCACCCGAATGCGGTGGCCTCGCCACGGGGCACCCGGATGCCGGCGACTGTCGCACCCGCCCCGCTTTCGATGTGGAACTGGACCATCTGCTCGGGGTCCATCCGGTACACGTGGTCGGCGCCGAAAACGACTATGTAGTCCGGGTCTTCGTCGTAGATCAGGTTGAGCGACTGGTAGATCGCGTCGGCGGAGCCGGTGTACCACCGCGGGCCCAGCCGCTGCTGCGCGGGCACCGGGGTGATGTACTCACCGGCCAGCCCGGACAACCGCCAGTTCTGCGAAATGTGACGGTCCAGTGAATGCGACTTGTACTGAGTGAGAACGCAGATGCGCAAATAGCGGGCGTTGACGAGGTTGGACAGCACGAAGTCGATCAATCGATAGGCGCCGCCAAAGGGAACCGCGGGCTTGGCCCGATCCGCGGTCAGCGGATACAGTCGCTTGCCCTCACCCCCGGCCAGGACAATGCCCAGCACGTGCGGCGCTTCCCTCATGGGTCAAACCTATCGGCCCTCGGGAGACGCTGCCAGGGGGACCGCGCTATTGGCGGTGTTCTGTGCGGCTGTCCGTCAAGGTATTTGGTCCCGCCGGCCGGTCACCCATAACCCGGCCCGACTCGCGGGCCTCGCCGCCGCCGGGGGGCTCGATTTATTCGGCGTCTTCTCGGCCCGACTCGCGGGCCTCGTCGCCGCCGAACTACCGTGCGGGTATGCGGGTGGCGATGATGACTCGGGAGTACCCACCGGAGGTCTACGGGGGAGCCGGGGTACATGTCACGGAACTGGTCGCCCAATTGCGCCGCCTGTGCGCGGTCGACGTGCACTGTATGGGCGCGCCGCGGCCGAACGCCTTCGTGCACCAGCCCGATCCGCGCCTGCAGGGCGCCAACCCGGCGCTGTCGACGTTGTCCTCGGACCTGCTGATGGCCAACGCCGTATCGGCGGCCACCGTGGTGCATTCGCACACCTGGTACACCGGCATGGCCGGTCACCTGGCCGCGCTGCTCTACGACCTCCCGCACGTGTTGACCGCTCATTCGCTCGAGCCGCTGCGGCCGTGGAAGGCCGAGCAGCTCGGCGGCGGCTACCGGGTGTCGACGTGGGTGGAGCACACCGCGGTCCAGGCCGCCGACGCCGTCATCGCGGTGAGCTCCGCCATGCGCGAGGACATTCTGCGGGTCTACCCCGCCCTGGATCCCAGCGTCGTGCACGTCATCCGCAACGGCGTCGACACCGGCGTCTGGCATCCGGCGGGGCCGATGCAAACGGGGTCGGTGCTGGCCGAACTCGGGGTTGACCCGCAGCGGCCCACCGTCGCATTCGTCGGCCGGATCACCCGGCAGAAGGGCGTCGCCCACTTGGTGGCGGCGGCGCACCACTTCGATCCGCAGGTGCAGGTCGTGCTCTGCGCGGGCGCCCCCGACACCCCCGAGATAGCCGACGAGATCCGGTCCGCGGTGGCGCGGCTGGCCCACAACCGGCAGGGCGTGTTCTGGATCAGGGACATGCTGCCCATCGGCGAGCTGCGCGAAATACTATCGGCGGCAACAGTTTTCGTGTGCCCCTCGGTGTACGAACCACTCGGCATCGTGAACCTGGAAGCGATGGCATGCGCGACGGCCGTGGTGGCGTCCGACGTCGGCGGGATCCCCGAGGTGGTGGCCGACGGGGTGACCGGTTCGCTGGTGCATTACGACCCCAGCGACCAGACCGGGTTCCAGGTCCGGCTGGCCGAGGCGGTCAACGAGCTCGTCGCCGATCCCGAGAAGGCGAAGCGTTACGGCGAGGCGGGACGTCAGCGCTGCGTCGAGGAATTCTCCTGGGCCCGGGTGGCCGAGCAGACCTTGGACATCTACCGAAAGGTGTGCGCCTAGCGCCGCGGGCAGCCGGGCGCGGCGGGCGTCAGCTGGAGCTCGTGACACCCTTGAGTTCGTCACCGAGTGCGGCGGCTTCGTCGGGCGTCAGCTCGACGACCAGTCGACCGCCTCCCTCAAGTGGTACCCGCATCACGATGCCGCGCCCCTCCTTGGTTGCTTCCAGAGGACCGTCGCCGGTCCGGGGCTTCATCGCCGCCATCGAGTGCTCCCTCCAGGTTCGAGCCGGCCCGCCCTTGCGGACCCGGTCGGCGCCGAGCATGCCCCGCCAGCGATTTTCCAGCCATACCCGACATCGAACTGCCAAATCACGCCTCCATTGTTCCCTATCCAGGTCACGAGTTGTACAAAGACCCGGTTCTCGGGGGTTTGCGGGCCGCATCGTCACCGGGCGGAACCACATTGCCCGCTTCCTCCGCGGGCCGCCAGCGGCCCGCATCGTCACCGGGCGGAAGGCACCCAGCAGCCCCGGATATGGTCGTCGACCATCCCGGTGGCCTGCATCAACGCATAGGCGGTGGTCGGGCCGACGAAGCGGAAGCCGCGCCGCTTGAGCTCGAGGGCCATGGCCTTTGATTCCGCAGTGGCCGAGGGGATTTCGGAGCCGTCGGCCGGACGGGGGCGCGGTTCCGGCGCAAACGACCACAGCAGCTTGGACAGGTCCGCCGGGGTGCCCAGCTCGGCGGCGGCGCGCGCGTTCGCGATCGTCGCGTCGATCTTGGCCCGGTTGCGCACGATTCCGGTATCCGCCATCAGCCGCTGCACGTCGGCGTCGGTGTAGCCGGCGACCCGTTCGAAATCGAACCCGGCGAAGACGCGCCGGAAGTTCTCCCGCTTGCGCAGGATGATCAGCCACGACAACCCGCTCTGGAAGGCCTCCAGACTCATCCGCTCGAACAGCGCCACCCCGTCGTGCACCGGGCGGCCCCACTCCTGGTCGTGGTAGTCGCGGTACATCTCGAAGTCCGGTCCGGGCCGAATGACCGCCCAGCCGCACCGAACCAGCCCGTCATCGCTCACATCTGGTCCTGACGCTCCTCGCCGCCCTCGGGTTCCCCGGGTTCGTCCTCCGCCGCAGCGGGGGCGTGGACCGCGGCCAGCTGGCCGCGCAGCGCCTCGAGCTCGCGGGCGAGCCGGTCCAGCACCCAGTCCACCTCGCTGGTCTTGTATCCGCGCAGCACCTGGGTGAACTTGACGGCATCGACGTCCGCGCCGCTCACCCCGTAGGCGGGCAGCACCGTCGCGGTCGTGCCGCGCGGCAGGGGCGGCAGCTGCTCACCGCGACCGAACAGCAGACTCGCGGCACCGAACAGCACGATCGCCACCAGCACCAGCACGACCAGGTACAGCAACACCAACGCCACGCCGTCGATACTGCCCTATGCCACCGACACCGCGATGAACCAGCGTGGCCTCAGCGCGGCCGCAGGACCGTCATGGGCGGGCGGTCCGCCAGCGACACCGGCGACGTGTGCTGGGTGTAGCCGAACCCCTCCCGGTCGTCGGCGAAGAACTGCGTCAACCCGACCCCGGAGTCGGGGACCCCGCAGCGCGACAGCATGGTCGCGATGACCTGGCGGCTCATCGCCCCCAGCTCGGCGAGCGGCCGGTTGCGGTGGGCGCGCACCCCGAGGTTGACCTGGGCGATCGCCTCCAGACCCAGCTTGTCGAAGGTGTCCAGCAGCAGGCCGATCTCCACGCCGTACCCGGGCGCGAACGGCACCGACGTGAGCAGTTCGCGGGTGGCCGCGTACTCCCCGCCGAGCGGCTGCAGGATGCAGCCCAGCTCGGGTCGCAGCGCGGCGAGCAACGGCCGGGCCACCAGCTCGGTGACGCGTCCGCCGCCGGTGGTCCCCCCCCCCCCCCCAAACCAGCCGACCTGCAGCGGCCGCCGGTAGAAGCTCTTGACCAGGTGGATGCCGTCGCCGGTGAGCAGCGGGGCGACCAGCCAGGGCACGAACATCGGGTGCGGGCTGATCAGGTCCGAGTCGACGAAGACGACAATGTCGCCGCTGGTGGCCGCGAGCGAGCGCCACAGCGCCTCGCCCTTGCCGGGCCGGACGGGCACCTCGGGTAGGGCCTGCTCCCGGCTGACGACGCGGGCGCCGGCGGCGACGGCGCGGATCTCGGTGTCGTCGGTGGAGCCGGAGTCCAGCACGATCAGCTCGTCGACCAGGCCGTCCACCAGCGGCGAGATGCTGTCGACCACCGATTCGATGGTGTCCTCTTCGTTGAGCGCCGGCAGCACGACCGAGATGGTCCGTCCCGCCTTGGCGGCCTCGAGTTCGGCGAGGGTCCAGCTCGGACGGTTCCAGCTGCGATCGGCCAGCCACGCGTCACCGGGCCCGGCGGCCAGCACGGCGGCGTCGCTGAACAGGTCGGACGCCGTCATGCCAGCCCCCTCACCGTGCGCGCCGGCGCCCGCACGCCCTGGATGGCGGCCACCATTTCCAGCACCCGCCGGGTCGCCGCGACCTCGTGCACCCGAAACATCCGCGCGCCGGCGGCCGCCGCCAGCGCGGTGGCCGCCAACGTCCCCTCCAGCCGCTCGGTCAATTCCACACCCAGAGTCTCCCCGACGAAGTCCTTGTTACTCAAAGCCATGAGCACGGGCCATCCGGTATTAACAAGATCGCTGACATGGCGCAACAGCAGCAGCCCGTGGAAGGTGTTCTTGCCGAAGTCGTGGGCCGGGTCGATCAACACCCGGTCGCGGGCCACCCCGCGGGCGACCGCGCGTTGGGCCGCGGCGGTGACCTGGCGGATGACGTCGTCGACGACGCCGCGCGTGGTGGTCCCGTAGCTCACCCGGAACGGACGCGTCCGGGGCAGCGCGCCGCCGGTGTGCGAGCACACCAGGCCGGCGCCGAACTCCGCGGGCTCCTCGGCCAGGGCCGGGTCGATGCCGCCCCAGGTGTCGTTGATCAGGTCCGCCCCGGCCGCGCAGGCCACCTTGGCCACCTCGGAGCGCCAGGTGTCGACGCTGATCAGCTGGTCCGGATAGGCGCCGCGCAACCACTCGATGAATGGGATCAACCGGGCGATCTCGGTGCCCGCGTCGACCTCCTGGCCGGGTCCGGCTTTGACGCCGCCGACGTCGACGACGTCGGCGCCCTCGGCGATGGCGCGGCGCGCGGCGTCGCGGGCGGCCTCGTCGCTGAAGGTCGCCCCCTTGTCGTAGAACGAGTCCGGGGTGCGATTGACGATCGCCATGATCAGCGGGCGATCACCGGCGACCGGGCGGCCGCAGAACGTCGACTGCACACGTCCATGGTGCCCGGTCACCGCGCCGGGCGCGGCCTGGGGATCGAATGTGCGGCCAGCCGCACAGTGGACGCCGAGCGTGCGGCCAGCCGCACACTCAGCCCTTGGGGCGCTTACCGTCGGCCACTTCGTCGGGGTATTCGTCGTAGTAGGGCACGTAGCCCTCGTCGCGGCCGGCCAGCACGTACAACGGGTCCTCGATGTCGGAGCCGTAGGCCTGCTCGCGCAGCTCGACCTTGCGGCTCTTGAACGTCGTGGTGTGCTCGAGCGACTTGACCACCCGCACGAACAGCGGCAACGCGTAGGCGGGCAGCTGGCCGTACACCGCGGCGGCCAGGGACTTGCCGTCGAACTCGGCGCCGTCGCGCAGCTTGACCGCGGCCATCCCGGCCCGGCCGCCGGTGCGGGGAATCTCGACCCCGAACACCGTGCACTCCTCGACGGACTCGTCGGAGGCCAACGCCGCCTCGACCTGCGTGGTGGCGACGTTCTCCCCCTTCCACCGGAAGGTGTCGCCGAGGCGGTCGACGAACGCGGCGTGACCCATGCCCTGCGGGCTCATCACGTCGCCGGAGTTGAACCACACGTCGCCCTCGCGGAAGGCGTTGCGCACCAGCTTCTTCTCGCTCGACTCCTTGTCGGTGTAGCCGTCGAACGGCTGCAGCCGGTTGACCTTGCTGAGCAGCAGGCCGGGCTCCCCCGGCGGCACCCGCCGGACCCGCCCGTTGTCGTCGCGCAGCGGGGCTCCGGTGTCGGGGTCGTACTCCACGTAGGCCAGCGGCATCGGGAAGACGCCGGTGGTGCGCGGCACGTTGAAGATGTTGATGAACGCGGTGTTGCCCTCGCTGGAGGCATAGAACTCGCAGACCCGGGCGATGTCGAACCGGCTGGTGAACTCGTCCCAGATCTCGGGGCGCAGCCCGTTGCCCGCGATCACCCGCACCCGGTGCGCGCGGTCGGTGGGCTTGCGCGGCTGGTTGAGCAGGTACCGGCAGATCTCGCCGATGTAGATGAACGCGGTGGCTTCCGCGGCGATCACCTCGTCCCAGAACTTCGACGCCGAGAACGACTTGCCCAGCGCCAGCGTGGCCCCGGAGTTGATCACCGACGAGAGCGCGACCGTCAACGCGTTGTTGTGGTACAGCGGCAGGCAGCTGTACAGGGTGTCGGAGCTCTTCAGCCGCAGCCCGATGCCGCCGAACGCCGCGAGCGCCTTCAGCCACCGCAGGTGGGTCATCACGCTGGCCTTGGGGAAACCCGTTGTGCCCGAAGTGAAGATGTAGAACGCGGTGTCCCTGGCCTGCACGGCCGACGCCGAGGCGGGGTTGGTGGCCGGGGCGCTCGCGGCGAGTCGCTCCAGGTCTTCGACGGTCATCGTCTCCGTGTCGCCCGAGCCGCCGCACTCGGCCACCGCGCTGACGAGGTCGGTCTCGGCGATCAGGACCTTGGCCTTCAGCAGGCCCAGGCTGTGCGCCAGCACCTCGCCGCGCTGGTGGTAGTTGAGCATGCCGGCGACCGCGCCGCACTTGACCGCCGCCAGCATCGCCAGCACCGCGTTGGGCGAGTTGCGCAGCATGATCGCGACGACGTCGCCGTGGCCGACGCCGTGCGCGGCCAACACCGCGGCGTACCTGTTGGCGGTGGCGTTGGCGTCGCGGTAGGTGAGTTGCTGGTCGCCGAACCGCAGGAAGACACGGTCGCCGTAGCGGGCGGCCCGTTCCTGGAACACCGTGCCGATCGACTTCTTCGAGCCCGGCTGGGCCAGCAGCCCCGTCCTCGCCCCCCGCACGATCGCCGGGAAATCGGCCAGCAGGCGCGGCGCCCGAGATGCGATATCGGTCAGTTTGACCGCCGTGCGCGCTCCCCCGTCGTGATCGGCCACGTCATCCCTCGATTCTGCGTAAACAAATCCGGCGGTCAGCCTAGTAGGGGCCGCGCACTCATTCGGGCGCGCAGGCCTCCAGGGCGGCGCTCACCTTGTCGACCAGCAACAACCGGTCCATCGCCGGCTGCCCGACGTAGCCGCTGTCGAGCAGCCCGCACAGCCAGGTCGACAGGCCCTCGTAATGCCCGAACGGATCGAGCAGGACGATGGGTTTGCGGTGCAGGCCGAGGTAGCCGGTGGTCCACGAGTCCAGCAATTCGTCGAGGGTGCCCACGCCGCCGGGCAGCACGACGAACGCGTCGGAGCGGTCCTCCATGACCTGTTTGCGCTCGTGCATGGTCTCGGTGACGATCAGCTCGTCGGCCTCGGTGTCGGCGATCTCGCGGCGCATCAGGATCTGGGGGATGACGCCGACGGTCCGGCCGCCGCGGGCGCGCGCCGCGGTGGCGACCGCGCCCATCGCCGCCACGCGGCCGCCGCCCCACACCAGGGTCCAGCCGCGCTCGGCGATCGCCTCGCCGAGTTCGGCAGCGACGGCGAGCAATTCGGGATGTTCCGGTCCGGACGCGCAGTACACGCACACCGCCCAGTCGCGCATACAACGAAAGGTAGACCAAGCTTGCTGCGGGCGGCACACCGCGCGCCATAAAATCCGGCGATGCCGATTCGATGGAACGTCCCCGAGCACGCGTCGGCCCTTCAGCGGCTGGAGGCGGCGCTGGCGACCGGCCGCGGGAGCGTCGTGCTCGGACCGGACGGCTGCGGCAAGTCGACGCTGGCCCGCATGGCCGCCGAGGATTTCGGCGACCGCCACCCCGGCACGCGCGTCCGCTGGGTCACCGGCACCCCCACCGAGCGCGCGGTTCCGTTCGGCGCCTTCAGCCACCTGGTGCAGATCGCCGAGCTGGGCAAGCCGGCCGCGCTGTTGCGGGCCGCGCGGACGTCGCTGGACGGCCCCGACCTGTTGCTCGTCGTCGACGACGCCCACGACCTGGACATCCTGTCGGCCACGCTGGTGTACCAGCTGGCGCGGGCCGGCGCGGCCAAAATGATCGTCACCGGCCGCGCCGATTCGTCCCCCGAGGCCGTCGCGGCGCTGTGGACCGACGGCCTGCTCCCCCGCATCGACATCGAGCCGCCCGAAGGTGCCGGCACGCCGGCCTCGGTCGACGCGTTCCTCGCCGAGATACCCGAAGCGGCCCGGTCCGTGCTCGAGTACCTGGCCGTCGCGGAGCCGCTGGCACTCGCCGACCTGACCGCACTCACCTCGGCGGAAGCCATTGCGCAGGCGGCCGATTGCGGGGCGGTGGAGACGCGGGAGCGCGGCGGGGCCTCGGATGACCCGGTGGTGTACACGGCCCACCCGCAGTTCGCCGAGCGGGCGCGCGCGGCCCTTGGCGGCGACGGCGCGCGGCGGCGGCGCACCGAGTTGGCGCGGCTGCTGTCGCAGCATCGCTCGGACCACCTCAGCGACCGGCTCCGGCTGGCCGGCCTGGCGCTGGACAGCGACGCCCCGCAGCCGACGGCCGAGGTGGTGGCCGCCGCGCAGCAGGCGCTGCGCCTGGGCGACCTGGCGCTGGGGGAACGGCTGGCGCGCGCGGCGCTGGAGCGGTCGGGCGGGTTGGCGGCGCGGCTGGCGCTGGCGCACGCCCTGGGGTGGCAGGGCCGCGGCCGCGAAGCGGACGCGGTGCTGGCCGGCCTGGATCCCGGCGCGTTGACCGAAGCCGCCCTGATGGACTGGGCGCTGCTGCGCGCGGCCAACCAGTTCTGGATGCTCAGCGAGCCCGAGCGGGCGACCGCGTTCCTGCGGACCATCCGCGGCCGCATCACCGACGCGGGCCCGCGCACCACCCTCGACGCGCTGAGCGCCACGTTCGCGATGAACGCCGGCAACGTCGCGCACGCCGTCAAGGTCGCCGGCGAGGTGCTGGACGCCCCGGAGGCCGACGACCAGGCCGTGGCCTGGGCGGCCAGCGCGGCGGCACTGTGCGCGGCGCGGCAAGGCCGTTTCGACGACGTCGAGCCGCTGGCCCAGCGCGCCCTGGCCGCCGAGCATCCGGGGTTGCTGCGCTTCACGATCGGGCTGGGGCAGACCACCGCGTTGTTGATGGCGGGCCGGCTGGACGCGGCCCGCGAACTCGCCCAGCAGTTCACCGATTTCGCCGAATTGCAACAGCCGGGCCGGGCGATCGGCGAGGTGTTGCTGGCTTACGTGCTGCTCGCTGACGGCGAATTCGACCGGGCCGCAGCGTTACTCGGCCCGGCGGCCGGCACGCTGCAACGCACCGGCTATTCGTGGGGTCCGCTGTCGTTGACGCTGCTGGCCACCGCCCTGGCCCAGCGCGGCGACGTGGCGGCCGTCGGAAAGGCGTTGGCGAAAGCGGAATCGCGGCACGGGACGAAATCGGCGCTGTTCGCGCCGGAGCTCGGCGTCGCGCGGGCGTGGCGGCTGGCCTCGATGCGCGACTCGCATGGCGCCGTGGCCGCCGCCCGCGACGCCGCCCGGATGGCCGAACGCGGCGGGCAGCGGGCCGTGGCGTTGCGCGCCTGGCACGACGCCGTGCGGCTCGGCGACATCCGCGCGGCCGACCCGCTGGGCCGGCTCTGCGACGAGATCGATTGCGTCGCGGGCAAACTCGCGCTGGCGCACGGGCAGGCGCTGGCCGCCGGCGACGGGGCGGCGCTGCTCGCGGTGTCGGAGGACCTGGCCGCGGTGGGGATGCGCGCTGCCGCCGCCGACGCGGCCGCGCAGGCCCAGCGCTGCCGGGGCTGACTAGCCGCCGAGGTAGGCGCGCAGCATGGCCACCGCGGCGGTGATGTTGGCGACCGGAACACTCTCGTCGCGCTTGTGCGCCAGGTTCGGGTCACCCGGTCCGAAGTTGACCGCCGGGATGCCCAGCGCCGCAAAGCGTGCGACGTCTGTCCAGCCGTATTTCGCCCGCACCTGTCCCCCGGCGGCCTCGACCAACGCCTTGGCCGCAGGCTGGGACAGCCCGGGCATCGCGCCCGCGGCGGCGTCGGTCTGCTCGATGCGAACGTCGAGCCCGTCGAACACTTCGTGCACGTGCTCGAGCGCCGCGGCCACCGACCGGTCGGGGGCGAACCGGAAGTTGACCGTGACCGCGGCCGCGTCGGGAATCACGTTGCCCGCCACGCCGCCGTCGATGCGCACCGCGGACAGACCCTCGCGATACTCGCAGCCGTCGATGTCCACGGTGCGGGCACAGTAGGCGGCCAGCCGGTCCAGCACGGCGCCCAGCTTGTGAATGGCGTTGTCGCCCAACCACGGTCGCGCCGAATGCGCGCGCGTTCCGGCGGCCGAGATCACCACCCGCAGCGTGCCCTGGCAGCCCGCCTCGATGTAGCCGCCGGTGGGTTCGCCGAGCACGGCCACGTCGGCGGTCAACCAGTCCGGCAGCTCGCGCTCGATGCGGCCCAAACCGTTTGCGGCCGCGTCGATTTCCTCGCAGTCGTAGAACACCAGCGTCAGGTCGTGGACCGGATCGGCCACGGTGGCGGCCAGATGGAGGAAGACCGCGTCACCCGATTTCATGTCCGCGGCGCCGCATCCGTACAGGTCCCCGTTCTCGCGGCGGCTGGGCAGGTTGCCGGCGACCGGGACGGTGTCCAAATGCCCGGCCAGCAGCACCCGCGACGGCCGCTGGTTGCGGGTGCGCGCCAGCACGGCGTTGCCGTTGCGGACGATCTCGAACCCCGACGTCTGGGCCCGCAGCGCGGCCTCGACCTCGTCGGCCAGGCGCGCCTCGTCCCGCGATTCGCTGGGAATGTCGACCAACGCCGCGGTCAGCTCGATCGGGTCCCCGCGCAAGTCCAGCACGGGTCCAAGGTTATCCGCTGCCGCGCGGCAAGTAACCTGACCGCCGTGACTGGAGCTGTAGGCATCGGGCTGGCGACGCTGGCCGCCGACGGATCGATCCTCGACACGTGGTTCCCCGCACCGGAACTGACCGAGTCGGGCACCGGCGGCACCTCGCGGCTCGCGCTGTCCGACGTTCCGCCGGAGCTGGTCGGGCTCGTCGGCCGGGACGACGACCGCCACACCGAAACCATCGCCGTGCGCACGGTGATCGGCTCGCTCGACGACGTGGCCGCCGACGCCTACGACGCCTACCTGCGGCTGCATCTGCTGTCGCACCGGTTGGTGGCGCCGCACGGGCTGAACGCCGGCGGCCTGTTCGGGGTATTGACCAACGTGGTGTGGACCAACCGCGGCCCGTGCGCGATCGAAGGATTCGAGGCGGTGCGGGCCCGGCTGCGCCGGCACGGCCCGGTGACCGTCTACGGCATCGACAAGTTCCCGCGGATGGTCGACTACGTCGTGCCCACCGGGGTGCGCATCGCCGACGCCGACCGGGTGCGGCTGGGCGCCCACCTGGCGCCGGGCACCACCGTGATGCACGAGGGCTTCGTCAACTACAACGCCGGCACGCTGGGCGCCTCGATGGTGGAGGGCCGCATCTCCGCCGGCGTCGTGGTGGGCGACGGATCGGACGTCGGCGGCGGCGCGTCCATCATGGGCACGCTGTCCGGCGGCGGCACGGAGGTCATCTCGATCGGCAAGCGGTGCCTGCTCGGCGCCAACGCGGGGCTGGGCATCTCGCTGGGTGACGACTGCGTCGTCGAGGCCGGCCTGTACGTGACCGCGGGCACCAAGGTCGCCACGCCCGACGGCCAGGTGCTCAAGGCCCTGGAGCTGTCCGGCGGCAACAACCTGCTGTTCCGCCGCAATTCGGTCAGCGGGGCCGTCGAAGTTGTGGCGCGCGGGGGTCAGGGCATCGCCCTCAACGAGGACCTGCACGCCAACTGAGGCCGGCTAGACCTCGGCGGAGACCCTGTCGGCGGCCGGGGCGGCGCCCAGGGCGGTTCCCCTGGTCTCGGGCAGCAGATACACCGACACGAAGCTGGCCGCGACGAGGCCGGCCATCATGAGCCCGACCGCCCACCCGCCGTAGGTCGCCAGCAACGTTCCCGCGATCAGCGGCGGCACGGCCGCGCCGAGGATGCCGGCCAGGTTCATCGCCACCGCGGCGCCGCTGTAGCGGTAGCGGGTGGCGAACAGCTCGGGCACGAACGCCGCCGTGGGCCCGTTGGCCACCGCCGCAGCGCCGAACATGCCGATGACGGCGACCGCGTAGAGCACCGGCTTGCCGGTGTCCAGCAGCGGGATGACCGCGAACGCCCAGGGCAGGCACGCCGCTAGGCCGCACAGCATCACCCGGCGCCGCCCGACCCGATCGGAGAGCCACGCCGAGAACGCCACGCACACCATGCTGGTGAGCCCGCCCAGGGCGCCGATACCCCAAATGAATGTGCGCGAATAGCCCAGATGGTTGTGGGCGTACATGACCAGGAAGGTGTTGCCCAGGTAGACGAATCCCATCCCACCGAGGAAGGCGCCCGCGACCAGCACGATCTCGCGCCGCTGGAACCGCAACAGCTCGGCCAGCGGCGCCTTGGGCACCAGGTCGCGGGCCTTCTCCTCGACGAACAGCGGGGTTTCGTCGATGTTGAGCCGCACATAGAGGGCGATGCCGATCAGCCCGCTGCTGATCAGGAAGGGCACCCGCCACCCCCAGTCCATGAACGCGGGGCTGTTCTCGCCCACGGTCAGGTTGACGGCGAGAAAGGTCAGGCTGGCCAGGATTCCGGCGGTGCCGCCGCCGAGCAGGGTGAACATGCCGTACCAGCCGCGTTTGCCGGTGGGCGCGTACTCGGCGCTCAGCAGGACCGACCCGGCCCATTCGCCGCCGACGGCGAACCCCTGCATCAACCGCAGGACGATCAGGATCAACGGCGCCGCGATCCCGATCGTCGCGGTGCCGGGGACCAGTCCCACGCTCACCGTCGATACGCCCATGATCAGCAGCGTCGCGACCAGCGTTTTCTTGCGTCCGAGGCGGTCGCCGAAGTATCCGAAGACGGCCGCGCCCAGCGGGCGGGACAGGAACGCCGTCGCGAACGTCGCCATGGCGGCGACGGTGGCCAGCGTCACACCCAGGCGCGGGAAGAACACCGTGGGAAACACCAGGGCCGCCGCGGTCCCGTAGATCAGGAAGTCGTAGAACTCGATGGCCGACCCGACGAGGCACGCGGCCGCTATTCGCCGCATGGGGGTGGTGGGCCGATTCACGGTTACGACGGTAGGTGAAGCCGCCCGGTCACGCTCGGCGCTGAAGCTGACAACTTCCTGCGGGTCTGGTCAGCCGTCGGACAGCAGCTGCTTCTTGAGCACCTTGCCCATCGCGTTGCGGGGCAGCGCGTCGACGAGGCGCACCTCGCGCGGCCGCTTGTGCACCGACAGCTCCCGCGCGACGTAATTGGTCAGCTCGTCGGGGTCGGCCGAGCCGACGACGAACGCGACGATGCGCTGGCCCAGGTCTTCGTCGGGCATCCCGACGACGGCGGCCTCCCGCACCCCGGGATGCCCGAGCAGCGCCGTTTCGATCTCGCCGGCGCCGATGCGGTAGCCGCCGGACTTGATCAGGTCGACCGACTCGCGGCCCACGATGCGGTGCATCCCGCCGGCGTCGACGACCGCGACGTCACCGGTGCGGTACCACCCGTCGGCGTCGAACGCCTCGGCGGTGGCCTCGGGGCGGTTCAGGTACCCGTCGAACATCGTCGGCCCCCGAACCTCAAGGCGCCCAACGGTTTCCCCGTCGTGCGGCACTGGGGCGCCGGCGTCGTCGAGCAGGCGGGTTTGCACGCCGGTGAGCGGCAGGCCCACCCAGCCGGCGCGGCGCTCGCCGTCCACGCGGGTGGACAGGGTGATCAGCGATTCGGAGGCGCCGTACCGTTCGACGGGCTGGTGCCCGGTGAGCCGCTCCAGCCGCTCGAACACCGGCACGGGTAGCGGCGCGCTCCCCGAAACCAGCAGCCGGGCGGGGCGCAGCGCGCGGGCGGCGGCCGCGTCGGCGACCAGCCGCGACCACACGGTCGGCACGCCGAAATAGAGGGTGCCCCCGGCCTCCGAACAAGCCGCAGCGTAGCCCGCCGGCGTCGGTTTTCCGGTGTGCACGAAGCGATTTCCCACCCGCAGCGATCCGAGCAGGCCCAGCACCAGCCCGTGCACGTGGAACAGCGGCAGGCCGTGCACCAGCACGTCGTCGGGCGTCCACTGCCAGGCCTGCGCCAGGGCATCGAGATCGGCGGCGATCGCGCGCCGGCTCAGCACCACCCCCTTGGGCAGCCCGGTGGTGCCCGAGGTGTAGATGATCATCGCGGTGGCGTCGGGCGACGGTTCGGGGTAGCGGTGCCACGACCGGGCGTGCAGGCGCACCGGGATGTGCGGCAATCCCTCCGGCTCGTCCGGCACCGGACCGAGCCAGGCCTGCACCGCCGAATCGGTGAGCATGTGCCGGCGTTCGGCGACGCCGACGTCCGCGGGCACCGGGACGAACGGGACGCCGGCGATCAGGCAGCCGGTGACCGCGAGCACGGTCGCGGCGGTGGGGGTGGCCAGGATCGCGACCCGGTCCGCGCCGGCCACCCGCTCGGCCACCGACGTGGCGGCGCCCACCAGGTCGCTGCGACTCAACACGGCGCCGTCGATGCGCACCGCGTCGGCGATGTCGGTGGCGGTGACCGCCGCGGGATTCAGGGAAGCCAGCAGCACGTGAGCAGGCTACCCGGCCCAGAGAGGGTCAGCCCTGCTCGTCCCAGATCTTGGTCAGGGTGGACAGGATCTCTTCGCCGCGCCCGAGCCCACCCAGGTGGCTTTCGCCGGGGAGCACGATCAGCTCGCAGTCGGGCAGCAGGGAGACCACGTGCTCGCCGTGGGCGAACGGGACGATGTGGTCGCTGTCGCCGTGCCACCAGCGCACCGGCACCTTGACCTCGTCGAGCCGAAATCCCCAGTCCTGGGTGAACAGGATGATGTCGTTGAACGGCGCCGCCAGTTGCTTGCGGCTGCCGTTGAGCAGGTCGTCGAGGAACATCGCGCCGAACTCCGGCCGGGTCAGCAGGCGCCGGTCGCCCTCGGGCGATATCGCGGCATACAGATACAGCGCCGGATTGGCGACCGGACGGATCATCCGGACCACCAGGCTCGCGCCGATCCGCAGCGGGTCGCCGCCGAGCCGCAGCAGGGGTGCGACCCGCTTGCCGAGGTTCATCAGCCCGCTGGTGATGCCCTCGTCGCCGAGGAAGGGCGCGACGCCGCCGAGCACGCCGAGGGCGACGACCCGGTCGGACAGCACCGCTGCGGACGCGAGCGCGTACGGCCCGCCGCCGGACAGGCCGATGACGGCCATCTTGTCGATGCCGAGGGTGTCCGCGATGGTGCGCAGGTCGTCGCCGAAAGCGCGGATGTTGTGGTACCGGTGTGGCGTCGACGAGCCGATTCCCGGGCGGTCGAGGCCGATCAGGCGGATGTGGTGGTTCTCGGCGTAGACACGCGCCTCGACCGGGATCTGCCGGCGGGCGCCGGGGGTGCCGTGCAGCCAGAACATCGCGCGGCCCTGCGGATCGCCGAATTCGGCGAAGCCGATCTGGCGGTCCTCGCCGACGGCGATGTTTCCTTCGAGCTTCGGGCGGGCGATCTCGATGACCATGTCAGCAGCCTCGCATGTGACGGGGGAGTTTACGAAATGCTCACCGGCCTCAGGCGTTGAGCGGCCGCTCACCGATGACCTTCTCGGCCCGCAGGCCCGCGACCTCGTCCGCGGACAGGCCCAGACCGGCCAGCACCTCGTCGTTGTGCTGGCCCAGGGTCGGCGGGGCGGCATGGTGGTGGCGGGCCGGCCCGGGCGTGATGCGAAACGGCCAGCCCGGATAGCGGTGCGGTCCGGTGATCGGGTGGACGAGCTCCTGGTAGTAGCCGCGGGCGTCGAGCTGGGCGATCTCATACATGCGCTCGCCGGTGATCACGCGTTCGGCCGGAATGCGTTGCGCGTGCAGGGTTTCCATGATGGCCGCGGCGTCCTGGCCGCGGGTCCAGGCGGCGACCAGCTCGTCGAACACGTCGTGGTCGAGCTGCCCCTCGTCGGGCAGCGACAGCGCCACCCACACGTCGTCCTCGTTCGTCGGGTAGACGCCCTGCAGGTAGCCGCGCCGGCGGTTGCCCTGCCGCCCTTGCACTATGCCGTTCATCGAGTACTCGATCACCGGTTCGGCGGTCACGGCGGCGGCGACCTCGATCTGGGCGACCTCGATCAGCTGGCCCTCCCCGGTGCGGCGCCGGTGCTCGAGCGCCGCCAGCAGCGCGACCCCGGCGTGCACGCCGACGACGGGATCGGCGGGCCCCTGCGGGTTGCACGGCGGCCCGTCCGGATACCCGGTGACCGCCGACATCCCCCCGGTCTGCTCGAAGTTCAACGCCCACCCCACGTAATCGCGCCAGGGGCCCTGCAGACCGAAACCCGGCATCCGGACCATGATCACGTCGGGCTTCAGCGCTACCAGCGACTCGTAGTCCAGACCGAACTGCTCCACCACCCGCGGTGAAAAGTTCTCCACGACAACGTCGGCCTGCGCGGCCAGCCGCCGGACAATTTCCAGCCCGCGCTGCGAGGTCAGGTCCAGCGTGAGGTCTTTCTTGTTCAGGTTGGTGGCCTGCCATAGGCCGCTGCGCTCGTACCAGTCGTCACCCTCGAAGGGAAACGCGCCGGAGTAGCGAAAACCGTCGGGCCGCTGGATCGACTCGACCTTGAGGATGTCGGCGCCGAACGCGCCCAGATAGCAGGTCAGGTACGCACCCGCCCAGAATGTGCTCAGGTCGAGCACCTTCAGCTTGGCGAACGCAACGGCGCCCGACCCCCGAGGTGGCACCGAATGATGCGGCGCCGCAGGGCCTTTGGTGAGCCGGAACGGCGCGCCGGGGCGTCGGAAGCCCCCACCATCTAAGAAAAACTCGCGCTTGGCGTATTGCGGACATTCACCCACGGTGGCCCCGTCGTTGACCGGGGTGGCCGGGATCCGCATTGCCTGGCTCAGGTCGACGATCTCGGCGACGGTCTGCTCGGCGAGCAATGGCTCTGCGCGCGAATAGAATTCGGCGCGTTCCGGGCCGCCCAGCATGATCGGGATCTGCTGCTCGCCGAACTCGGGCAGGCCGAGCATCGCGCACACGTCCAGCCAATGCTGGCCCGTCAGGCAGTTGATTCCGACCCAGCCGTCGGCGGCGCGGACCACCCCGAGCATGGGAGCGCCGCGAGCGTTGGCGGGCAAGCCGAGGCTCTGCATCTTCTGGGCCATCAGCATGGGATACGGCAGCGTCGACAGCAACGATTCGAATTCCGAAACATCGACCAGCACAACATCATCGGAAGGGCAACGCAGGGCGGTCAACGCGCCCAGCGCACCGTAGGCTCCCGCGACGTACTCGGCGATCCGCGCGCCCACCTGCACGGGTGGGCGGTCGGGGTCGCGGGCGCTGACCCAGCCCGACGCCGCCTGCAGGGTCAGGGAGGTGGCCGGCCGGTCCCGCCACGGGCCGGACTGCCCGAACGCGGAGATCCGCAGCAGCACCAGGTTTGGGTTGATTTCGCCGAGCCTGTCGCGGCCGAATCCCCAGCCCTCCAGCGTTCCGGGCGGGAAGTTCTCGATGAGCAGGTGCGCGCCCGCGATCAGCTCGCGGGCATCGGCAAACGGCGCAATTCGCTTGCCGGCGTTCAGGTAGGCGAACATGCCGGAGCGCTCGGGGTCCGGTACCCCGTGGGGAAACGGGCCCCAGTGGCGCAGCGGGTCCCCGTCGGGCGGCTCGATCTTGGTGACCTCGGCGCCGAGGTCGACGAAAAGCTTTGCCGCGTAAGGGCCTGAGATCTCGGTGGCGAGTTCGACGACGTGGAGCCCGGCGAGGGGTCCCGTCATGCCGGGATCCCGATGGCCTTCACCTCCATGTACTGGTGCAGCCCGCTGATCCCGCCGCTCTCCCGCCCGAACCCGCTCAGCTTGAAGCCGCCGAACGGCGCGTCACCCGGCCCGATGCCGTTGACGGCGACCTGACCCGTGCGCATGCGCCGGGCGATCGCGACGGCCCGGTCCACGTCGGTGCCCCACACCGCGCCGGAGAGCCCGTAGCACGAGTTGTTCGCGATCGCGACGGCGTCGTCGTCGTCGCGGTAGCGCAACACCGACAGCACCGGTCCGAACACTTCCTCCTGCGCGATCGTCGAATCCGGTTGCACGCCGGTGAGAATCGTCGGCTCGAAGTAGTAGCCGACATCCAGGCCGGCCGGGCGGCCCCCGCCCGTCGCCAGCTTGGCCCCGTCGTTGACCGCGCCGTCGACGTGGGCCTGCACCCGGTCACGTTGGGCCGCGCTGATGAGCGGCCCCATTTGCACGGTCGGGTCGTTGGGGTCGCCGACCTTGACGTCGCGGGCCAGCGCGACGAGCCGGTCGACGATGTCGTCGTGCAGCGAATCGGGCAGCAGCAGCCGGCTGTGCAGGATGCAGGCCTGCCCGGCATGCAACGAGCAGCAATCGAACAGCATCTGCCGCAGCATCTCGTCGGTCACCTGCGTGTCGTCGAGGATGATGCTGGCCGACTTCCCGCCGCACTCGAGCAGGAGCCGCTTCATGGCGTCGCCCGCGGACCGCATGACCTCACACCCGACGGCCGAGCTGCCGGTGAAGCTGATCATGTCGATGCGCGGATCCGTGGTGAGCAGTTTGGCGGCGTCGAGCCCCGAGGGGGTGACGACGTTGACCACGCCCGGCGGGATGTCGGTCTCCTCGTCGATGATGCGCGCCAGCGCGAGCCCGGCCAACGGCGTCAGCGGCGACGGCTTGAGCACGACGGTGTTGCCGGCGGCCAGCGCGTTGTTCACCTTCATGACGTTGAGGCAGTGCGGGAAGTTCCACGGCGTCAGGATCGATACGACGCCCAGCGGCTCGTGGCGCAGCAGCGTCGTTCCGGCGCCGATGCCGGTGACCGGCTCGTCGACCAGCTTGGTGGCGAGCTGGGCCGCGTGCATCGACATGTAGCCCGCGCCGTCGATCTGCATCATGCGCTCGTTGCCGACGCAGCCCCACTCGATCTGGGACAGCGCGAAGATCTCGTCGGCGTGCTTCAGCAGCGCCGCGCCGAGCTGATTGAGGCAGCCGGCCCGCTGCTCGGGACCCGTTGCGCCCCAAGGTCCGTCGTCGAAGGCCCGGCGGGCGGCGTCGATCGCCGCGCCGACCTGGGCGACGCTCGCGTCGGGGGCGGTGCCGATGGGCCGCTCGGTGGCCGGGTTGATGTCGTCGTAGCGACCGTCCTCCGGCTCGACCCATCGCCCGTCGATGTAGAGCTGATAGGTGTCGACAAGGGACCGCGGAGTTTGTAGCTCGGTCATGCGCTTCCTCACCCGAATGTCGGTCATCTAACCACTTGGTGTACACCCATGCCCCGTTGCCGTCAATCACTAACTGCGCGAATTGCGCGCTATTTTCACGTTTCGCGGCGGTATTGACAGCGTCGGGCGGGGCGAGTAGACACAAGGCCGCAAGACACATTGCATAGATGTGTCGGATCGCCTGTCCAGGGAGGCCGCCGTGCGGACCACTTTTCCACTGCACTCCCCCGACTTCTACGCGGGCGATCCCTACCCGGCCTACCGCGAGCTGCGCGCAACGGAGCCGGTGTGCTGGAACGACGTCACCAACTTCTGGGCGCTGCTGAAGTACGAGGACATCCGGTTCGTGTCGAGCAACCCGGCGCTGTTCTCGTCGACCAAGGGCATCACCATCCCCGATCCCCAACAGCCGAGCCCGGTCCAGCCGGGCAGCTTGATCTTCACCGACCCGCCGCGGCACCGGCAGATGCGCAAGTTGATCAACTCGGGGTTCACCCGGCGGCGGGTGGCGGTCCTGGAGCCGAAGATTCGCGAGATCGTGCGAGGCATCCTCGACGACGTCCGACCCGATTCCGTCCACGAGTTCGCCGAGGAGATCGCGGCTCCGCTGCCCACCCGGATGATCGCCGAACTGATCGGCGCGCCGCCCGACGACTGGGAGCAATTCCGCGCGTGGTCGGACGCCGCCACCGGCACCGCGGACCCGGAGATCGAACTCGACCCCCTGGTGGCCATGGGTCAGCTGTTCGAGTACTTCCAGAAGTTGATCGCGGCCCGGCGAACCGACCCGCGCGACGACCTGTTGTCGGTTCTGGCCGGGGCCGAGATCGAAGGGGTTCGCCTCACCGACGAAGACCTGCTCAACTTCGCCTTCCTGCTGTTGGTCGCGGGCAACGAGACCACCCGCAACCTGATCGCGCTGGGCACCTGCGCGCTGATCGCCCACCCCGACCAATGCCGCCTGCTGGCCGAGAATCCCGCGCTGATCCCGGGCGCCGTCGAGGAAATGTTGCGGTGGAACAGCCCCGTGGTCCACATGGCCCGCACCGCGACCACCGACGTCGAGATCCGCGGGCAGCGGATCGCCGCGGGCGACGTGGTGGTGATGCTCTACGGGTCCGCCAACCGGGACGAGGACATCTTCGGGCCCGACTCCGAGGAGTTCAGGGTGACCCGGCACCCCAACCCGCACATCGCGTTCGGGTGTGGTGAACATTCTTGCGTGGGTGCACAATTGGCGCGGCTGGAGGCGTGCGTGCTGTTCGACGAGTTGCTGCGCCGCTTCCCCCACCTGGAGCTGGTGGGTGCGGTGGACCGGATGCGCGCCACCATGGTGCCCGGGGTCAAGCGGATGCCCGTGCGGCTGGGGGCCTGATGGATCTGGAGTATTCACCCGAGCAGGAGCAGCTGCGCGCCGAGATCCGCGCGACGCTGGAGCAGGTGATGACGCCCGAGCGCAGCGCCGCGATCGGCGAGAACATCGAGGGTGGCCCCGCCGTCCGGGAATGTGTGCGGGCCCTGGCCGCGGCCGACCTGCTCGGCGTCGGCTGGCCCAAAGAGTATGGCGGACGCGGTTTCTCGGCGATAGAGCAGTTCATCTTCTCCGAGGAGGCGCGGCGGGTCAACGCCCCCATCCCGCTGGTGACGCTGAATACCGTCGGGCCGACGCTGATGCAGTGCGGCACCGAGGAGCAGAAACAGCGGTTCCTGCCCGCGATCCTGGACGGCAGCGTTGAGTTCGCGATCGGCTACTCCGAACCGGAGGCCGGCAGCGATCTGGCGGGTCTGCGCACCACCGCGGTTCGAGAGGCGAACGACGCCGATTCAGAATGGGTGATCAACGGCCAGAAGATGTTCACCAGCGGCGCGGCCTACGCCGATTACATCTGGCTGGCCGCGCGCACCGACCCGAACGCCAAGAAGCACAAGGGCATTTCGATCCTGATCGTGCCCACCTCGTCGCCCGGGTTCTCCTGGCAGCCGCTGCACACCATGCCGGGCATCTCCACGTTCTACACGTTCTACGACAACGTCCGGGTGCCGGCCAGCGCGCTGGTGGGCGGTGAGAACCAGGGCTGGCAGCTGATCACCACGCAGCTGAATTTCGAGCGGGCGGCGCTGGGCAATCTCGGCGCGCTGGAACCGCTGTTCGAGCGGACGCTGCAGTGGGCCACCAACACCGAGTTCGACGGCGCCCGCGTGATCGACCAGCCGTGGGTGCAGCTCGCGCTGGCGCGGGTCGAGGCCCAGGTGGCCGCCTACAAACTGGTGAACCTGCGGGTGAACGCCGCGATGACCAAGGGCGTGCTCAGCATGGGGGAAGCGTCGGCGGCCAAGGTGTTCGGCACCGAGCTCACCCAGCAGGTCGCCCGCCAGCTGCTCGAGGTGCTCGACCGCAACGGCGTGCGCCGCGGGCCCGGCGCGCCCCTGCGCGGCGCCCTGGAATCCGCGTACCGTCAGGCGGTGATCAACACCTTCGGCGGCGGCGCCAACGAGATTCAGCGTGACATCATCGCCATGGCCGGATTGGGCATGCCGCGAGCTCCCCGTGATCTTCGCGCCACCGCACAGTAGGAGGACAGCAGCACGTGACCGACTCAGAAACCGTCAGCGCCAAGGTGCGGGCCCTCGTCGGCCAGCCGACCGGCGGCACCGGAAAGCCGTCAGTGGCCCCGGATCCGGTCAACCAGCCGATGATCCGGCACTGGGCCTACGCGATGGCCGACATGAACCCCGTCTACCTCGACCCCGAGTTCGCCGAGACGTCGCGGTTCGGCGGCATCGTGTCGCCGCCGGTGATGCTGCAGACCTGGACGATGCCGTCGCCCATCCTGGAGGGCATCGGTGAACGTGGCGGCGCGCCCATCGAAATCAAAAGCAACCCAACGGCGTTCCTCGACGAGGCCGGCTACACCAGCACGGTCGCCACCAACTCGGAGTTCGAGATCGAGCGCTACCCGCGACTGGGCGACGTCATCAGCGCGACGACCGTCTACGAAACGGTTTCCGAGGAAAAGAAGACGGCGCTGGGCACCGGGTTCTTCCTGACCTGGCTCACGACCTACACCGACCAGAACGGTGAGGTGCTGGGACGCCAGCGATTCCGAGTGCTGCGATTTCGGCCGGAGCGCTGATGGCCACCCGACTGGCGCCGGCCATCACCAAAGACACCGAATTCTTCTGGAACGGGTTGCGGGAGAACAAACTCCTGATCCAGCGCTGCGGCGGATGCGGACAGCTGCGGCACCCGCCGCGACCCATGTGCCCGCACTGCCGTTCCCTGGACTGGGACACGGTCGAGTCGTCGGGCCGCGGCACCGTCTACAGCTACGTGATGCCGCACGAGCCGAAGTTTCCGTTCTTCGAATATCCGTACGTGGTCGTGCTCGTGGAACTCGAGGAGGGAATCCGGCTGGTGTCCAACCTGACCGGCATCGACCCGGGCGACGTGACAACCGGAATGCCGGTCGAGGTGTACTACCAGGATTTCGATAACGACCTGGTGCTGCACCAGTTCCGGCCGGCGAGCTAGGCGAGCGCTGATGGACTTCACCTTCACCGAGGAGCAGGAGACCATCTCCAAGCTCGCCCGCGACCTCTTCGAGCGCCGGGCGGCACCGGAGCGCCTGGCCGAGTTGGAGGCCGGCGAGGTCCGCTTCGACGAGGCACTGTGGCGGGAACTGGCGACCGCTGACCTGCTGGGCACCGCGCTGCCGGAATCGGTGGGCGGGACCGGCGGCGGCTTCGTCGAGCTCGGCGTGCTCTTGGCCGAGGTCGGCTGGGCGGTCGCGCCGGTGCCGGCCTACGCCACGCTGGTCCTGGGGGCCGACCCCATCGCGCGCCACGGCAATCCCGAACAGCGGCAACGTTTCCTGCCGGGCGTCGTCGCCGGGGACCGCATCCTCACCGCGGGACTGGCCGAGCCGGGCCGCTCCGACGCGACGGCTCCCGCGACCACCGCGCGCCGCGACGGCGGCAACTGGCGGCTCGACGGCGCCAAGGAACTGGTCCCGGCCGCCCAGCTCGCCGACACCGTACTGGTCCCGGCCTCCATCGACGGCGGGGAGGCGGCCCTGTTTCTGTTGCCGGCCGACGCCAACGGCGTCGAGATCCGGCCGGCGGCCACCACCAACCGCGAGCCGCACGCCGACGTATACCTGGACGGCGCAACGGTTTCGGACGCCGACCGGATCGCCGGGCCCGACCTGATCGAGTCGCTGCGCACCCGCGCGCTGGTCGCGCTGTGCGCGATCCAGCTCGGTGTCGCGGAGCGCGCCCTGCGGATCGCGGCCGAATATACCAGCGGCCGAGAGCAATTCGGCCGGCCCATCGGCAGCTTCCAGGCCGTGCAACAGCGCATGGCCGATGCCTTCATCGATGTCGAGGCGATCCGGTGGACGACGTGGCATGCGGCCTGGCTGATCGCGGACGGTCGGCCCTTGGCGCAAACCCATCGCGCCGCGCGCATCGCGAAGTTCTGGGCCGCCGAGGCCGGCGCCCGCGTCGCCGCCACCGCCCAGCACGTCCACGGCGGCATCGGCATCGACACCACCTACCCCCTGCATCGGTATTTCTTGTGGGCCAAGCACAACGAGCTCACGCTCGGCCCGGCCGCGGCCCAGCTGGCCCACTTGGGTGCAACGTATGGCGCCACGTATTCGGAAGGACTTTCATGACGACCACCGCGACCCGCACCACCACCCTGCGCTGGGCCGACATCTCCGTGGGCGACGAGGTCACCCCGCTGGAGGTCCCCATCACCACGACGATGATCGTCGCCGGGGCGATCGCCACCCGCGACTTCATGCCCGTGCACCACGATCGCGACTACGCCAACAAGCAGGGCTCGCCCAACCTGTTCATGAACATCCTCACCACCAACGGCTACTGCGTGCGGTTCCTCACCGACTGGGCCGGACCGGAAGCGATGGTCAAGAAGCTGTCGATCCGCCTTGGCGTGCCGTGCTTTCCGGACGACCCGCTGCGCTTCACGGGCAGCGTCACCGCGCAGACCGAGGGCACCGGCGGGGAGAACTTCGTCGAGGTGACCTTCAAGGGCTCCAACAGCCTGGGCGATCACGTGTCGGGCACCGCGATCCTCAGCCTGCTCGACGAACGGGATCGAGCGTGAGCCGCTCGCTGCCGGGGGCCGCGGCCATCGTCGGCATCGGCCAGACCGAGTTCTCCAAGGAATCCGGCCGCAGCGAGCTGCAATTGGCGTGCGAGGCCGTGAGCGCCGCGCTCGACGACGCCGGCCTGACGCCCGGCGACGTGGACGGCATGGTCACCTTCACGATGGATGCCAGCGACGAGATCGACATCGCCCGCAACGTGGGCATCGGCGATTTGAGCTTCTTCTCGCGCGTGCACCACGGCGGCGGCGCGGCCGCCGGCACCGTCGTGCACGCCGCGATGGCCGTCGCAACCGGCGTCGCGGACGTGGTGGTGTGCTGGCGCGCCTTCAACGAGCGCTCCGGTTTCCGGTTCGGCGGCAGCGGGCGCAACATGGCCGAAACCCCGCTGTTCCTAGCGCATTACGCGCCGTTCGGGTTGCTCACCCCGGCGGCCTGGGTCGCGATGCACGCCCAGCGCTACATGTCGACATACGGCGTCACCAACGAAGACTTCGGCCGCATCGCCGTCGTCGACCGCGCGCACGCCGCCCGCAATCCCGATGCGTGGTTCTACCAGCGCCCGATCACGCTGGAGGACCACCAGAATTCCCGCTGGATCATCGAACCGGTGCTGCGGCTGCTGGATTGCTGCCAGGAGAGCGACGGCGGGGTCGCGCTGGTGGTCACCAGCGCCGCCGTCGCGCCGGCCGTGCGGCAGCCGCCGGCGGTCATCACCGCGGCCGCCCAGGGTGCGGCCGCCAACGGCGAGATGATGACCAGCTACTACCGCGACGACATCACCGGCCTCCCCGAGATGGGCGTGGTCGCCGAGAGGCTGTGGCGCGATTCGGGGCTCAAGCCCCAAGACATCCAAACCGCCTTCATCTACGACCATTTCACGCCGTTCGTGTTCACCCAGCTCGAGGAGCTCGGGTTCTGCGGGCGCGGCGAGGCGAAGGACTTCGCCACGGTCGAACGACTGTCGCTGGGGGGAGACTTCCCGATCAACACCAATGGCGGGCTGCTGGGCGAGGCCTACATCCACGGCATGAACGGCATCACCGAGGGGGTGCGCCAGGTGCGCGGCACGTCGTACAACCAGGTCGACGACGTCGAACACGTCCTGGTCACGTCGGGCACCGGGGTGCCCACCAGCGGGCTGATCCTGGCGCCCGCCGACTAGAGGGGGATCGGAATGCCCAAGCTCGCACTGCTCACCGCCCACGGCGGGCCCATCGAGCTGGCCGAATTCCCGTTGTCATCCCCGGCGCCGGGGACCGCGGCGCTGCGGCTGCGGATGGCCGGCATCTGCGGGTCCGACTTGCACATCTTCCGCGGCGAGCTGCCACTGCCGTGCCCGTTCGCCATGGGCCATGAAATGGTCGGCGAGATAGCCGAACTCGGCGAGGGCCTGACCGCCGACGCGACCGGCAAGCCGCTGGCCGTCGGCGATCGCGTGGTGACGCCGTACTTCTGGTTCTGCGGGCAATGCCACGCCTGCTCCCGGGGCCGGTCGTACGCGTGCCAGAACCTGATGGCCGGCGAGTACCGCACCCACGACCAGGAACCGCACTTCGTTGCGGCCTACGGCGAGTACTACTACACCAGCCGGCGCCAACCGCTGTACAAGGTGCCCGAGGGCCTGCCCGATGCGGCCGTCGCACCGCTGAACTGCGCCCTGGCCCAGGTGCTTTTCGCGCTGCGCGAGGTGCGGCTGGGCGACACGGTCGTCATCCAGGGCGCCGGCGGCCTGGGCATCAACGCCGCGGCCGTGGCCCGCACGGCCGGGGCCGCGGAGGTCATCGTCATCGACAAGATCCCCGAACGCCTCGACGTCGCAGCCGATTTCGGCGCCACCCACTGCATCGACGCGAGCGCGATCTCCGCAGCGGAGGTCGCCGAACAGGTGCGCGCGCGCACCGACGGCATCGGCGCCGACTGGGTGCTCGAGGTCGTCGGCGTGCCGGGCGTGATTCCCGAGGGCGTCGGATTCCTCAACAACGGCGGCACGCTTCTCGAGGTAGGCAACGTCGGCATGGGACGCACCTTCGAGCTGGACCCCAGTGCGCTGGTCTACGGCAACAAATCCATCCGCGGCGTGATGTTCTACGACCCCGTCACGCTGGCGATCGGTCTGACCTTTTTGCAGCACACCGACTTTCCGTTCGACCGCCTGATGCCCGAACCATTCCACCTCGCCGACGTCAACGCCGCCTTCGCCTCGGCCGATGCGGGGCTGGTGCCCCGGGGGGCGTTGGTGCCGTGACGACGCAAGCGGCCCAGGCCATCGACACCCGCGAGCTGATCGTGGAGTCCGCGTACGCCTGCTTTCGCAAGCAGGGACTGCAGAAGGCGACGATCGTCGACATCGCCAAGACGGCCGGCGTTTCCCGCAGCACCATCTACGAGTACTTCTCCGATAAGGGCGCCATCATCGAGGCGTGCGCCGAACACGCTTCCGAACGGTTCTATCTCGAGATGTCCAAGGCGATGGACCGGGGCGGTTCACTGGAGGAAAAGCTTAGCCAGGCAGCCGTTTTCGTGACGCAGGCGCGGAGGTCGATCGCGTCGGAGAAGTACTTCGACGAGGATGCCATCAGCCTGCTGCTCACCAAGGACGCCGCCGTGCTGCTGCGCGAGTGCGTCGACTTCTTCGCGCCCTACCTGTCCGCCGCCCGGCTCACCGGCGAGGTGCGCAAGGACCTCGACGTCGAGGCCGCCGCGGAATGGTTTGCGCGCATCCTGTTCTCGCTGTTCAGCACGCCGTCCTCGATCCGGGACATGGACGATCCCGAGGTGGCGGCCGATTTCGTGCGCGCGCACGTGGTGCGTGGCTTCGCGGGCGACCGGCCGCGCCCCCGCCGCGCGTAGCGGCTCAACGCCGCTGTTGCGGCCACACCGTTTCGCCGGCACGAACCGGCCGTCCATGGCCGGGCAACAGATTCGCAACCGGCAACTCCTCCAAGCGCTTTCGCGTGGCGGCGGCGCTGGCGGCGTCGACGATTTCCGGTGTATGCCAAACCTTGCCGCGGACGGTCAGTACGGCATCACCGGACAGCAGCGTGCGCGTCGTCGGGTTCCACAGCGCGATGCTGTCATCGGTGTGCCCGCCCGCGTTGACGACGGTCCACTCCGGTGCGCCGGGCAGCGACTGGCCGTCGGCCAGTCCCCCGCGGGGCGGTGCCCCCGTCCAGCGCATGCCGGCCGGCGTGCCGTATCCCGCCAACCGAGCGCCGCCCACGAACCCGCTGAAGCCGACACGATCGAGCGGCTGGTCGATCAGCGTGGGCCAGATGCTCGCGGCCCGGCCCAGGGTCGGCGTGCGCGGCTTCGCTCCGTCCAGGTAGGTAAGCGTTTTGGCGGGCAGCCAGATCGGCGCGGGGTAGCGGGCGGCCAGTTCCGCGGCGCCGGCGACGTGGTCGCTGTGCCCGTGGGTCGCCACCACCGCGTGCACGGTGCCGCCGAGCCGATTCAGCATCCCCGCCAGATCGCCGGCTACTCGCGGCAACCCGGCGTCGACCACCACAGCGCCGTCGTCGCCGTGCAGGACATAGCAGTTGAACACCCACCGCGAGAACCGGGTGATGCCGAGATCGGGCATCTCCTCGATGACCAGGCTCATGGCCGAAAGGCTACGCCTGGTCATGAGGTCTCTGGCGCGCCGCGGCGAGTGTGAATCGTGGGCTTCCAGCGTGCGGCCAGGGTTGTGATCGGCGGCGTGTCGTCGCCCTGACGGCACGCTCAAAGCCCTGGGCGCACGCTCAGTGGCCGCAAATGTAGTGACGGCCCGCTGTGCCCGGCTTCGCCGCGCTTGCGACCGTCACGGCTGCGCCAGCGCCCGCAAGAAGAATGTCAGGTTGGCCGGCCGCTCGGCAAGGCGGCGCATGAAGTAGCCGTACCACTGGGTGCCGAACGGCACGTAGACCCGGACCCGGTTTCCCGATTCCGCCAGCCGCCGCTGCTCGCCGTCGCGAATGCCGTACAGCATCTGGTACTCGAAATCCGACCGGCCCGCTTCGCGCGCCAGCGCGGGCACCGCTTCGATGATCGCCGGGTCGTGGGAGGCCACCATCGGGTAGCCGGAGCCGGCCATCAACACCCGCAGGCAGCGCAGGTAGGCGGCCGTGACGGCGGCGGGGTCGCGGTGGGCGACCGCCGCCGGTTCGTCGTATGCGCCCTTGCACAACCGGATTCGCGCCCCGGCCGCCGCGAACTCCTCGCAATCGTCGAGCGTGCGCCGCAGATAGGCTTGCAAGGCCACCCCCAGCCAGCCGAACTCGGCCCGCAACTCGCGCACGATCGCCAGCGTCGAATCGGTCGTTGTGTGGTCCTCGGCGTCCACCGTCACCCACACCCCGGCCCGCTGCGCCGCTTCGCAGATCGCCCACGCGTTCTCCCGGGCGATCTTCTCGCCGTTGCGATCGAGCGCCTGCCCCAGGGCCGACAGCTTCACCGACACCTCGAGCGGCGAGACGGCGGCACGGTCGTCGCACCGGCCCAGGCGGTCGATCAGATCGAGGTAAACGCGCACGGCCGCGCCGGCGTCGTCGGCGTCGGTGACGTCTTCACCGAGGTAATCCAGGCTGACATGGCGGCCCGAATTACGAAGCGCGGCAGCGCTGTCCAGCGCGCTGTCGATGGTCTCGCCGGGAACGAACCGGTGCACCACGCGACGGGTGACCGGCAACCCCTCGGCGGCCCGGCGCAAGCTCGGCCGCCGGCTGGCGGCGATGATCGCCGGCCGCAGGGTGCTGGCAAACACGCGGCCCATCAGTCGGCCGCCATGTGCGGATAGGTGTGCCGCGTCGCCGGGACGAACGTCTCCTTGAGGGTGCGGGCCGACGTCCACCGCAACAGGTTCAGCACCGACCCGGCCTTGTCGTTGGTGCCCGAGCCGCGCGAACCGCCGAACGGCTGGCGCCCGACGACCGCGCCGGTCGGCTTGTCGTTCACGTAGAAGTTCCCGGCGGCGAAGCGCAGCCGCTCCTGCGCGGTCAGCACCGCCTCGCGATCGTCGGCGATCACCGCGCCGGTCAGCGCGTATCGCGAGCCGGTGTCAATGACGTCGAGGATGCGCTCGTAGTCGTCGTCGGGGTAGACGTGCACCGACAGCAGCGGGCCGAAGTACTCGGTGGCGAACGACTCGTCGGCCGGGTCGTCGGAGAGCAACACGGTGGGGCGTACGAAATAGCCGACGCTGTCGTCGTATTCGCCGCCCACCGCGATGGTGACGTGGGCCGCGCTCTTCGCCCGCTCGATGGCCTTGACGTTCTTGGCGAACGCCCGCTCGTCGATCAGCGCGCCCCCGAAGTTGGTCAGGTCGGTGACGTCGCCGTAGCGCAGCGCCGCGGTCTCCCCCAGGAAGTCGTCGCCGATGCGCCGCCACACCGACAGCGGGACGAACGCCCGCGACGCCGCCGAGCACTTCTGCCCCTGATAGTCGAACGCGCCGCGAATCAGGGCCGTGCGCAACACATCCGGCCGCGCCGACGGGTGGGCCACCACGAAGTCCTTGCCGCCGGTCTCCCCCACGAGCCGCGGATAGCTCCGGTAGCGGCCGATGTTCGTCCCGACCTGCTGCCACAGGTGCTGGAAGGTGGCCGTCGACCCGGTGAAGTGGATGCCGGCCAGCCGCGAATCGGCCAGGGCCACATCGGATACCGCGAACCCGTCGCCGGTGACGAGGTTGATCACGCCGGGCGGCAGCCCGGCGGCCTCGAGCAGCTGCATGGTCAGATAGGCCGACAGCGTCTGGGTGATCGACGGCTTCCACACGACGGTGTTGCCCATCAGCGCCGGCGCGGTCGGCAGGTTGCCGGCGATCGAGGTGAAGTTGAACGGCGTGATCGCATAGACGAAGCCGTCCAGCGGTCGGTAGTCGCTGCGATTCCACTCCCCTGGCCCGCTGATCGGCTGCTGCGCCAGGATCTGACGCGCGAACGCCACGTTGAAGCGCCAGAAGTCGATCTGCTCGCAGGGCGAGTCGATTTCGGCCTGGTAGGCGGACTTGGACTGGCCGAGCATGGTCGCCGCGGCGATCTTCTCCCGCCACGGTCCGGCCAGCAGATCGGCGGCCCGCAAAAACACCGCCGCGCGCTCGTCGAAAGGCATTGCCGCCCAGGCGGGTTTCGCGGCGGTCGCGGCGTCGATCGCCGCCACGGCATCGGCGTGCCCGGCGTTGGTCAGCGTGCCCAGCGTCGCGGCGTGCCGGTGCGGCTGGACGACGTCGATGCGTTCGCCGTCGCCCATCCGGTGCCGACCGCCGATGACGTGCGGGAGGTCGATGGAGTGATCGGCCAGCGCGGCCAACTCGGCGCGCAGCCGGTCACGTTCGGGGGAGTGCGGGGCGTAGTCATGGACCGGCTCGTTGGCCGGCAACGGCACCTCGGTGATCGCGTCCATGCTGCCAGGATCCTCGCCGCGACGGCGCGCGGACCTAGCCGATCGGACAAGATGACCCGTCTTTGATAGTACGATCGGACAATGACCGGGTTGGGCCAGCTGTTGCTGGCGCTGGACGCGACGCTGGTCAGCCTGGTGGAGGCGCCGCGGGGCCTCGACCTGGCCGTGGGGTCGGCGGCCCTGATCGACAGCGACGACGTGCGGCTGGGGCTGGCGGCCGCCGCCGGCTCGGCCGACGTGTTCTTCCTGCTCGGCGTGGCCGACGACGAGGCGCTGCGGTGGATGGACAAGCAGGCGCGCGAGCGCGTTCCGGCGGCGATCTTCGCCAAGGAGCCGTCGACCCGCCTGGTCACGGCGGCGGTCGCGGCGGGGTCGGCGGTGGTGGCCGTCGAGCCGCGCGCGCGGTGGGAACGGCTCTACCAGTTGGTCAACCACGTGCTGGAGCATCACGGCGACCGCGCCGACGCGACCGAGGACTCGGGCACGGACCTGTTCGGGCTGGCGCAGTCGCTGGCCGACCGCATTCACGGCATGGTCAGCATCGAAAACGCCCAATCGCACGTGCTGGCGTATTCGGCATCCAACGACGAGGCCGACGAGCTGCGCCGGCTGTCCATCCTGGGCAGGGCGGGGCCGCCCGAGCATCTCGAATGGATCGGGCAATGGGGCATTTTCGATGCCCTGCGGGCCGGCGACGGCGTGGTGCGGGTGGCCGAGCGCCCGGAGTTGGGCCTGCGCCCGCGGCTGGCCATCGGGATCTACCGGCCCCCGGCGGACGCGCGGCGACCGCCGGAGTTCGCCGGCACAATCTGGGTGCAGCAGGGCGCACAACCGCTGGCCGACGACGCCGAGGAGATGTTGCGGGGCGCCGCGGTGCTGGCGGCGCGCATCATGGCACGCTTGGCCGCCCGGCCCTCCACGCAGCTGCGGCGGGTGCAGCAGCTGTTGGGCCTGATCGACGGCGAACCCGACGTGGGCGCCGTCGCCAGCGAACTCGGCCTGGCCGCCGACGGAGTCGCGGCGCTGGTCGGCTGGGACACCGCGGACGCGGACGCCGGCGCGGCCCGTCAAGTTCGATTGCCCGACGTGATGGCGCTCAGCGCCAGCGCTTTTCGGCCGGACGCCCAGGTGGCCTCCCGGGGATCCCGAATCTATGTGCTACTGCCCCAGACGCAGACCCGCTCGGCCACCTCCTGGGTGCGCGGCACCATCGCCGGGATGCGCACCGAGCTCGGGATGCAGCTGCGCGCCGCCGTCGCCGCTCCGGTCACCGGCCTCGCCGGGATCGCAGCCGCGCGCGCCGAACTGGACCGGGTGCTGGACAGCGCTGCGCGCCATCCCATTTCGATGCCACAGGTGACGTCGCTGGCCGAGGCGCGCACCACCGTCCTGCTCGACGAGATCCTCGGCCTGGTTGGGCGCGAGGAGCGCCTGGCCGACCCGCGGATCGTCGACCTGCGCGCCCGGGAGCCGGCGCTGGCCGACACGCTGCGGGTGTATCTGGACAGCTTCGGCGACATCGCCGCCGCCGCGCGGTCGCTGCACGTGCACCCCAACACGGTTCGCTACCGCGTGCGGCGCATCGAGAGGTTGCTGTCGACATCGCTTGCCGATCCCGAGGTGCGGCTGCTGTTTTCGTTGAGTTTGCGACTCCCGGGTGCACCCCGGCGGGAGGCGGTACCCTAACGGCCATGCCGAACGCGTCCGTGGTCGCCCTGCTGCGCGAGCGCGCGGGCCTGCAGCCCGACGATGTCGTGTTCGCCTACACCGACTACGAACGCGATTGGGAGGGTGTCACCGAGACGGTGACGTGGGCGCAGCTCTACCAGCGGACCCTGAACGTCGCGCACGAGGTCAAGCGGCACGGCGCCGTCGGGGACCGGGCCGTCATCCTCGCCCCGCAGGGGCTGGACTACATTGTGGCCTTCCTGGGCGCGATGCAGGCCGGGCTGATCGCGGTGCCGTTGTCCGTTCCGGCGGTGGGCTCGCACGACGAACGGGTGAGCGCCGTCCTGGCCGACACCGCGCCCGCCGTCGTCCTCACCACGTCCCCGGTCGCCGGGGCGGTTTCCGAGTACCGGGGGCCGGGCCCGGTCGCCGTCGAGGTCGACGCGCTGAACCTGGACGACCCCGGCGCGCCCAGCATCCACGTCAGCGGGGCCCCCGACACGGCGTACCTGCAGTACACGTCCGGTTCGACCCGCGTGCCCGCCGGGGTGATGATCTCGCACCGCAACCTGCACGTGAACTTCCGGCAACTGATGACCGCCTACTTCGCCGAATTCAACGGTGTTCCGCCGCGCGGCAGCGCGGCGGTGTCCTGGCTGCCCTTCTACCACGACATGGGTCTGGTGCTCGGCGTCATCGCGCCGATCCTGGCCGGCTATCGCGCCAACCTGACCAGCCCGGTCGCCTTCCTTCAGCGCCCGGCGCGGTGGATTCAGGCCATGTCGATCGGCGTCCCGATCATCTCCGCGGCGCCCAATTTCGCCTTCGAGCTGGCCGTGCGAAAGACGACGGACGCCGACCTCTCCGGTGTCGACCTCGGCAAGGTCTTGGGCATCGTCAGCGGGGCCGAACGCATCCACCCCGCGACGCTGGAGCGGTTCTGTAAACGATTCGGGCCGTACAACTTTCGCGACCACATGATGCACCCCTCCTACGGTCTGGCCGAGGCCACCGTCTACGTCTCGAGCCGCACCGCGAGCGGCCCGCCCGAGATCGCGCACTTCGATGCCGAGAAGCTGTCCGAGGGCACCGCCCAGCGGTGTTCGGCCGAGACCGGCTCACCGCTGTTCAGCTACGGCATGCCCGAGTCGCCTGCGGTGCGGATCGTGGACCCCGACACCAGCAAGGAATGCCCGCCGGGTTCGGTCGGCGAGATCTGGGTGCACGGCGAGAACGTGGCCGCCGGCTACTGGCAGAAGCCCGAGGAGACCGCGCGCACGTTCGGCGGCATGCTGGCCGACCCGTCGCCGGGCACGCCCGAGGGGCCGTGGCTGCGCACCGGCGACCTCGGCTTCGTCTCGCAGGGCGAGCTGTTCATCGTCGGCCGGACGAAGGACCTGTTGATCGTCTACGGGCGCAACCACTATCCCGAGGACATCGAGTCGACGGTCCAGGAGATCACCGGGGGGCGGGTCGCGGCCATCTCGGTCGCGGTGGACGAGACCGAGAAGCTGGTGACCATCATCGAAATGAAGAAGCGCGGCGATTCCGACGAGGAGGCGCTGCGCCGGCTCGCCGTCGTCAAAAACGATGTCACCGCGGCGATTTCCAACTCGCACGGTCTGAATGTCGCCGATCTCGTGCTGGTGTCACCGGGGTCGATTCCGACCACGACCAGCGGCAAGATCCGGCGGGCCGCCTGCGTCGAACAGTATCGCCGCCAGGAGTTCACCCGGCTGGACGCCTGAGCGGACCGCTAGGGTTGCGATTCGTCCAGGAAGCGACCCATCACGTCCGGGCCGGTGGAGTGCATGCTGATCGACAGCTCGAGCAACCGGTCCTTGGCCTTCTTCGGGAGTAGCTCGATGGACTTGGTGGTGGCGGAGTCGTACTTGGCCCCCGGAAAGCGTTGCAACACAACGTCCTTCTGCTCCTCGGTGGTGTAGATCTCCAGGAGCTTCATGCCGGCGAAGGCGTCCTTCGCCGAATCGGCCATTCCCGCTTTCGCCAGCGCCTCCAGCCGTTCCTCGTTGATCCAGACGTTGACCTTGATCTTCTTGGCGGCGCTCATGATTCGGCCCCCTCCAGCTGGTTGAGCGTGAACACCGGCAGCCGGTCCGCCAGGTACTCCTCGGTGACGAACGGTGAGCCCTGACCGTATTTCGCGGCGGATTCCAGCACGACCTCGAACACCTCGTGGCGCATGACCTGCTGGGTCGGCTTCACCTCGTCGGTGAGGATGCTGCGGATCAGGCTGCCGCTGAAGCTCTGCGCCTGTGCGTCGTGACCGCACAGCGCCGAGTTGGTCACCTCGCGGCATTCGGGGCAGTACCAGTTCTCCCGCAGGAACACCGGTTTGATGCCGAGGTCCGACCGGTGATCCTGCAGCAGGTTCTGCGAGTCGTAGGGGTCGTAGAAGTCGCCGACGCCGGCGTGGTCGCGCCCGAACATGTGGTGCGTGCAGCCGAGGTTGGTCCGCAGGATCGCGTGGAAGATCGCCTCGCGCGGGCCCGCATAGCGCATGTCCCACAGCGTGAAGGTCACCTTGTGCACGTCCTCGCGGAAGTAGCCGCTCTTGCGCAGCTCGTCCTGCGTGAGCAGGATCGCCTCGTCGATGTAGTCCCCCACCCGCTTCTGGCCGATGATCGCGTTCACCAGCACGCCGGTGTTCAGGTTGTCGACGGGCATGTCCTCGTTCGCGGCCAGCCACGCCTGCTTCATCAGCGCCTCGTGACCGGTGTGCGGGACGTTGCGGGTCTGATGGGCGACAACGTGTTTCCAGTCCTTCTCCGCCAACACGTCCTGATGCTGCTTGGGGGTGAGCCAGAAACTCTTGAAGGGCTCGTTGAAGACCGGCTCGTTGATCAGCGTGATGTCCCCGGCGATGAACCGGTTCGCGTAGGCGAGCGTCTTCTTCACCCCCGGGTGCCGGGGATCGGTTGTGCCGTAGGTCTTCTCGGCGAAGTGCTGCAGGTCGTAGGTGTAGATCTCGGCGACCTCGAAGGTGGCCATCGGGGCCCCCAGGTACTCGAGGACGACGCTGCGGCCCTCTTCGATTCCCAGCTCCTCGATTTCGTCGGAGGACAGGTCGAACACGATCGGGATGCTCCACAGCGTTCCGTCCGGCAGCGCCATCTTGTCCAGCGTGGTGTCGACCTCTTGCCGGCCCATGAACCCCGTCAGCGGCGTGAAGAAGCCGTAGGACAGGCTGATCACCTCGTGCGCGGTCGCCTTCGAAATGGGCACGCGGGGCAGGCCTTTGATCAGTTCGGCGGCGCCGGCAGTGGCCACCCTTTCCACGATCGGTTTCCCGTTGTGGCCCGTATAGCTCATCTGATGACCTCGCTTCGCGTGCGTGTTCGAGCAGTCCGCCTTGATGCCCGTTATCCCGGATTGCTAAACCCGACCGTTGCATCCTGGCTGCGGGCGAGGGCCGGAATGACACCCACCTTCTCGAGGTGGGCGATCACTTCCTCGGCCAGCGTGTCCGCGTCCTTCTGGCCGCCCTCGAGCCGCAACTCGGGCTGCGCCGGAGCCTCGTACGGGTCGTCGATGCCGGTGAATCCCTTGATCTCCCCGGCCCGCGCCTTCTTGTAAAGCCCCTTGGGATCCCGCTTTTCGCAGATCTCTATCGGGGTGTCGATGAAGATTTCCTGGAAGTCGCCTTCGACCAGCGTTTCGCGGACCGCGTCGCGATCGCGCCGGTAGGGGCTGATGAAGGCGGTCAACGCGATGATGCCGGCCTCGCAGAACAGCTTGGACACCGCCCCGATCCGCCGGATGTTCTCCTCGCGATCCTGGGCGGAGAAGCCCAGACCGAATCTCTTGGCGAACTCGGCCCCGTGGCGTGGTTCGAGGGTTCCGGGGCCCGCGTTGAGCCCGTAGCGGACGTTGTCCCCATCCAGCAGATAGCTGCGGACGCCCCGCTCGTAGAGCTTCTGCTCGACGGTGTTGGCCACCGTGCTCTTGCCGCTGCCGCTGAGCCCGGTGAACCAGAGGACGCAGCCCCGGTGCCCGTTGAGTTGTTCCCGGCTGCTGCGGCTGATGTGGTGTTCGTGCCAGGTGATGTTGTCCGCCATTCTCAGCCCCTCACCACGTCGCTCGCCAGTCAAACCGGGGTGTAGCCGTTCGGCTACTTAAGATGGCCAATTTACAGGAGATTTGACGGGCCCCGCCACCGCGCGGCGCCGGCCGGCTCGCCTGGCCGCCGGGTGGCCTTGCCCGACCGTGACGGCAACGGTTACGACCGCGATGAGTCGAATTGCGTCAGGATGCCGACGGTGCGAGTTCGGTGGCGGCGATCTCGTCGCACAGATGCTCCGCCAGATCCCGCACGGTGGTGATCTTGGTGGGGCTGACGCGCACGCCCGTTTCGGTTTCGATGCGGGTGCGCAGTTCCAAATTCCCGAGCGAATCCAGCCCGTAGTCGGAAAGGGGACGATCGGGATCGATTGTGCGCCTGAGCAACAGGCTGATCTGACCGGACACCAGCCGACGGATCGCGCTGGGCCATTCCTCGCGGGGCAACCCCTTGAGCTCGGCCAGGAATCTGCCCGTGTCCGGGTCGCCCTGACTCGACGACCGGAACGCCTCGGCGAACCGGCTGCGTTGCGCGAACGAGGTCAGCCACGGCGTTCCCATGATCGGCGCGTAGCCGCAGTAGGGGCGGTCGTAGCGCAGCAGCGACTCGAAGGCGCGGTAGCCCTCGGCGGGCTTGATGGCGATGCCGGCGCCTTCCGCCAGGGCGGTGGCCCGCCCCACTTCGGACCACGCGCCCCAGGCGATCGCGCTGCCCGGCAGCCCCTGGGCGCGGCGCCAGTGCGCGAACGCATCCAGCCAGCTGTTGGCCGCCGCGTAGGCGCCCTGCCCCGGGGAGCCGACGAGCGCGGCCGCCGACGAGAACGCGCAGAACCAGTCCAGCGGCTGCCCCGCCGTGGCGTGATGCAGATTCCAGGCCCCGTAAACCTTTGGCGCCCAACACCGTTCGACCAGTTCGTCCGTGACGTTGGTCAACGTGGCGTCCTCGACCACGGCCGCCGCGTGCAACACGCCGCGCACCGGCAGTCCCGTCGCGGTCGCGCACGCCACCAGGCGTGCGGCCGTGCCCGGCTCGGCGATGTCGCCACACTCCACCACGATGTCCGCCCCGCCGGCGGTCAGGCGCTCAATGGCTTGCCGCGCCCGCGCGTCGGGCGCCGAACGGGAGTTGAGCACGAGCCGCCCGGCTCCCCGAGGGGCCATCTCACCGGCCAGGAACAGCCCCAGCCCGCCGATACCGCCGGTGACGATGTAGGCGCCGTCGCCGCGGAACGGCCGCACCTGTTCCGGGGGGACCGTGGCCACGCTGCGCCCGGCCCGCGGCACGTCGAGCACCACCTTGCCGGTGTGGCCGGCGGCGCCGACCAGCCGGACCGCGGCGGCCGCGTCGTGGATCGGGAAGTGCGTGGTCCGCGGCGGCGGCAACTCGCCGTCGGCCGTGCGCTGGTACACCGTGGTCAGCAGCCGTCGGACCGTCTCGGGATGGGTGACCGTCAACAGCGCCAGGTCGACCGCGAACAGGGACAGGTTGCGGCGGAACGGATATAGCCCGAGGCGGGTATCGCCGTAGATGTCGCGCTTGCCCAACTCGATGAACCGGCCGCCGAAGGCCAACAATTCGATTCCCGCGCGCTGCGCCGCGCCGGGCAGCGAGTTGAGCACCACGTCGACGCCGTAACCGTCGGTGTCCCGGCGGATCTGGTCGGCGAACTCCGTGCTGCGCGAATCGTAGACGTGTTCAATTCCCATGTCGCGCAGCAGTTGCCGGCGCTGCGGGCTGCCCGCGGTGGCGAAGATCTCGCAACCGGCGGCGCGGGCGATCGCGATGGCGGCCTGCCCGACGCCACCGGTGCCGGAGTGGATGAGCACCTTGTCGGTGGGTGCGACCCGGGCCAGATCATGCAGGCCGTACCAGGCGGTCGCCGCGGCGGTGGGTACCGCGGCCGCGGCGTCCAGCGGCAGGCCGGGCGGCAGGACGACCGCGTGCCGCGCGTCGGCGATGACGAACGTGCCCCAGCAGCCGTTGCGGGAGAGACCGCCGACCCGATCACCCACCTTCGGCCCGGTGACGTCCGGCCCGACGGCGGTGACCACCCCGGCGAAGTCGCCGCCCAACTGCTGCTGGTAGCCCTCGAAGGTGGGATAGCGACCGAAGGCGAGCAGCACATCGGCGAAATTGACGGTGGACGTGGTGACGGCGACCTCGATCTCCCCCGGCCCGGGCGGGACGCGGTCGAACGCGACGAACTCCAGCGATTCCAGGTCGCCCGGGGTGCGGATCTGCAGGCGCACGCCGTCGCGCTCGTGGTCGACGACGGTGGTCTGGCGGTCGGCCGGACGCAGCGGCGCCGGCCGCAGCCGCGCGGTGTGCCACTCGCCGTGCCGCCAAGCGGTCTCATCCTCCTCCGAGCCGCTCTTCAGCTGCAGGGCAACATGTTTGGCATCGGTCGCCTCGTCGACGTCGATCTGGGTGGCGCTCAGGTGCGGGTGCTCGGAGTCGATCACCCGCAGCAGCCCGCGCAGCCCGGTCTGCTCCAGGTTGGCCACGTCACCGGTGGTCACGTGCGCGGCGTTCCTGGTCACCACGAAGAGGCGGGGTGATTCGCCCGGCAACTCGGAGAGCTCGCGGGCGATGGTCGCCAGGTGCGAGACGTAGTCGCGGCCGCGCCGGGTCGGGTCGGCCTCGCCGGCGGGTGGCGCGGTCACCACCACGACACCGGAGAGGCCCTTGAGTGGCCCATGCCCGTTCGAGGCGGCGTCTCTCGCCAGCAGCGTCCGCAGCTGCGGGGTCTCCGCCGACCCGGGCGGCAGCGCCACCGTGGTGCATTGGGCGCCGTCGGACAACGCCTCGCCCAGTTGCGCCGTCAGCGGATCGGTCACCTCACCGGCGCTGAGCAGCAGCCACGATCCCGGCTCGCCGCGCGACGGGTCGGGGAGGCTGCGGGTCTCCCATTCGATGGTCAACAACCGCTCGCCCAACAGCCGGCGCGCCCGGTCCCCCTCGGAGGCGCCGCCGGCCAGGCGCAGGCCCTCGACGGTCAGCAGCACGGCGCCGGACCGGTCCAGCACGTCGATGTCCGCCTCACACGCGCCGGGGCACGACGACGTCACCCGCGCGAGGCAGTATTGCGCGTTGCGGGTCGAGGCAAAGCCGCGCAAGCGGCGCACGCCGACCGGCAGCAGCAGACCCTCCGCGCTCGCCTTCTGCACCTCGGGATGAACGACGACCGACTGGAAGCACGCGTCCAGCAGGGCGGGGTGGATGCCATAACCCGACTGCTGCGAGCGGATCGCGCCGGGCAGCGCCACCTCGGCAAGCACGGTGCCCGCGCCCGCGTCGGAGTTGCGGGCCGCGGCCAGGCCCGAGAAGGCGGGCCCATACTGAATGCCGATGGCGCCGAACGCCTTTCGCAGTTCGCCGCCGTCGGTGCCGGACGGGTGATTGGCGATCAACGTGGCCATGTCGTGGGCGGGCGGCTGCCGCGGCGCTGCCCCATCGGCTACCGGTGGGGCGTGCAGCACCGCGGCCGCCCGGCGAACGCGTTCGCCGTCGGCGTGGGTGTCCACGGTGAATTCCAGGACGCCGGGCGCGGTGACCGTGGCGGTCGACGATGCCGGCGTCTTCCCGTCCAGCAACAGCGTCTGGTCGAACGTGATGTCGCGGACTTCGGCCTGGCCGCCGAGGGTCGCCCGCGCGGCGGCCAGCGCCATTTCGCAGTAGGCGGCGCCGGGAAGCGCCGCCACGCGGTGGATTTGGTGGTCGCCGAGCCATGGGTGCGCCTCGGTGCCGACGTCGGACTGCCAGACGTGGCGCTCGGGTTCCTCGTGCAGGTGGACGTGCGCGCCCAGCAGCGGATGGACGGCCTGGACCGACGCGCCGTGCGCCTGCTCTTTTGCCTCGCGGCGCAGCATCAGGGTGCGGTGCGTCCAGGCCGGGAGCGGGGCGTCCAGCAGGCGGCCGGTCGGGTACTGCACCGAGAAGTCGACCGCGGCGCCGGCGCTGTGCACGTCGGCGACGAAACCACGCAATCCGGCCGGCAGCTCTTGCTCCCGGCGCACGGCCGCCAGCGCCGCGATTGGCGTGTCGAGGGCGCCGGCGTTCTGCTCGACGGCGTGAGTGAGCAACGGATGCGGCGCCAGCTCCCCGAAGACGCGGAACCCGTCCTTGAGGGCGGCCTGCACCGCCGCCGCGAATCGCACGGTCTGGCGCAGGTTTTCGACCCAGTAGTCGGCGGTGAACGACGGGCGTTCGCGGGGGTTCCACAGCGTCGCCGAGTAGTAGGGAACCTCGGGCTCCCTCGGCTCGAGGCCGGCGAGGGCCTCGAGGAGTTCGTCGAGGATCGGTTCCACCTGCGGCGAATGCGAGGCCACGTCCACCGCCACCTCGCGCGCCAGCACGTCCTGCTCGCTCCAGGCCGCGACCAGGTCCCGGATCGTCTGCGTGTCGCCGCCCACGACCGTCGACGTGGGCGAGGCGACCACGGACAGGACCACGTCGGTGATGCCGCGGATGGACAGTTCCGAGAGCACCTGTTGGCCGGGCAGTTCCACCGACGCCATGGCGCCGCTGCCGGCGATGCGCGCCATCAACGCCGAGCGGCGGCAGATGACGCGCACGCCGTCTTCGAGCGACAGGCCGCCGGCCACGACCGCCGCGGCGGATTCACCGAGCGAATGCCCGATGACGGCGCCGGGGCGCACCCCGTAGGACTTCATCGTCTCGGCCAGGGCGACCTGCATCGCGAAGATCGTCGGCTGCACGCGGTCGATGCCGGTGACGACCTCCGGCGCCGACATGGCCTCGGTGACCGAGAAACCCGATTCCGCGGCGATCAGCGGCTCCAACGTGGCGATCGTCGCGGCGAACACCGGCTCCCTCGCCAGCAGTTCGGCGCCCATGCTCGGCCATTGCGAACCCTGCCCGGAGAACACCCACACGGGCCCACGATCGTCCTGCCCGACGGCGGGCTGGTAGGGCAAATCCCCGTCGGCGACGTCGCGCAGGGCCGCGCTCAGCTCACCGAAGTCGCTCGCCGACACCACCGTCCGCACCGGCCGGTGCGCGCGCCGGCGCGCCAGGGTGTAGCCGAGGTCGCGCAGGCTTACGGCGCCGGCGTGCTCGTCGACCCAGGCCGCGAGGCGGGCGGCCGTGGCACGCAACTGTTCCGCCGACGTGGCCGACACGGCAAACAGCAACGCCCCGCCGGTGATCGGCGGCTGCTCCCCCGCCCCGTGCGGCTGCGCCTCCTCCAAGACGGCGTGCACGTTCGTGCCGGATATGCCGTACGACGACACCGCGGCGCGCCGCGGGTGGTGACCGTCGGTGGGCCAGGGCGAATTGGCCTGCGGCACAAACAGTTCGGTCTCGATCTCGGCCATCCCGTCGGGCAGGCGGGTGAAGTGCAGGTTCCGCGGCACCACGCCGTGCCGCAGCGCCAGGATCGCCTTCATCAGCCCCAGCGGTCCCGACGTCGACTGCAGGTGGCCGAAGTTCGTCTTCACCGAGCCCAGCGCGCACGGCCCCGCGGTCCCGTACACCGCGGCCAGGCTCGAGTACTCGATCGGATCCCCGACCGGCGTGCCGGTCCCGTGCGCCTCGACGAAGCCGACGGTGGCCGGGTCGACGCCGGCGGCCTCCAGGGCCTTCCGGTAGACGGCCACCTGGGCGGTTTCCGACGGCGCCGCGATGTTCACGGTGCGGCCGTCCTGGTTCGCGGCGGTGCCGCGCAGCACGGCCAGGATGCGGTCGCCGTCGCGCTGCGCGTCGTCGAGCCGCTTGAGCAGCAGCATGACGCAGCCCTCGCCGGACACCAACCCGTCGGCCGCCACGTCGAAGGCGTGGCAGCGGCCGGTCGGCGACAGCATGCCCTGCAGCGAGCCCGACACGGACTTGCGCGGTTCCAGCGTCACGACGACGCCCCCCGCCAGGGCAATGTCGCTTTCCCCGCTGTTCAGGCTGCCGCAGGCCTGGTGGACGGCCATCAACCCCGACGAGCACGCGGTGTCCACGGTGACCGCCGGGCCGTGCAAACCCAGCGTGTAGGCGACCCGCCCCGAGGCGAAGCTGTTGGAAGTCCCGGTGAATCCGTACGGCCCTTCGGCGGCGCCGCAGTCGGCGGACAGCAGTTCGTAATCGCCGTGGGTCAGTCCGACGAAGACCCCGGTCTGCGAGTGGGCCAGGCGCGCGGGATCGAGGCCCGCGTGCTCGATGGCGTCCCAGGACGTCTCCAGCAGCAACCGGTGCTGCGGGTCGATCGCGGTGGCTTCGCGCTCGGTCATGCCGAAGAAATCGCAGTCGAAACCGCCGACGTCGTCCAGGAAGGCGCCCCACCGCGTCACCGACCGCCCCGGCACGCCGGGCTCGGGGTCGTAATAGCGGTCGGCGTCCCACCGGTCGGCGGGAATCTCGCCGACGAAATCCTCTCCGCGCAACAACGCGTCCCACAGCTGTTGCGGCGAGTCGATGCCGCCGGGAAGCCGGCAGGCCATGCCGATCACGGCAACGGAGGTGGCGGCGTTCGCGAGAGGCAACGTGCGGTCCCCTGTTTCTCCGCTGTTGGGCGGTCGGCGGCCGTACGAATGCTCGGCAGAGCCCCCCCGTGCGCATGGGCGCACCACCGCTCACGCATCCGGGCTCAGGATTCGTAAAGTGCGGTATCAGCTTAGCGACCCGAACTCCGTGCGCTGCGCGGTTGGAAAATTTCGGGCGCGCAACCAGTCTCGGGTCGAGATCGAGCGAAACTCGGGTGGCGCTGGCGTGCCCGCGCACGCTGGGGCGAAAGGACTTGGCGGGCAACCTCGTTCGCGAGCGTTACGTCTCACCGTCAGCGCCGGATTCGCCGGATTCGCCGGATTCGACAGCGTCGGCCGGGTCCTCGATCACCTGATAGGTCGGGTCCACCATCGTGATGGGCCGGGTGCCCGATTGCCGGGCCTTCCCGCTGACCCGCAAAACCTGGCCGGGCTGGATGTCGGCGCCCCCGCGGCCGGGCCGGAAGGTGATCGTCAGTTCCCCGCTGTTGTCCCCGATCACGACCTCGCGCAGGGTGCGCCCGCGGTCGTTGACGTCCTCGACCTCGCTGACCCGACCCTCGACGGTGGCCCGTTGGCCGGAGATCAGGCCGGCCACCAGGATGACCGACGCCGGGCGCTCCGGGTGCTCGTAGGCGTCCACCTTCTCGTCCTCGCCCTTCGACACCCACGCCTCGAGCTTGTCGATCTCGCCGGCGATCCGTTGCTCGACGGTGTCGGGGTAGGCCTCCCTGATGCGGGATTCCACGTCGTACGGCACGATGGTCGCCGCCGCGTCGGGGATCAGGCTCACCGCGCTGGAGATCTTGTCCGCGGTGCGGTCGTGCAGCAGCCGCCCCAGCAGCCGCCCGAATGTCCGGCGCGGCAGGAGCACGGTCACGTTGGTGCGCGCTTGTTCGTCGCGGGCCTTGGCGACAAACAGCTGCGCGGCCCGGATGATCCGCCGGTCCGGGCAGTCGACGACCCGCAGCGGGGTGTCCAGATCGAAGTGGTCCCAACGCTTTCGCAGGACGGCGGCGTGGGCCGGGTCCACCATGAAGTGCACCGCGGTCAGCTCGTCGGCCCGCAGTCCCCTGCCGTAGCGCAACGCTTCGATCACCGCCAGGTCGACGGAGTCGACGAACACGAACACCCGGTGCCGCGCGTACTTCACCAGCTCCGGGCGGTCGGTGCGGAACATCTCGAGAATGGCGGCCTCGGCGCGGTATTCGCGGTTGAGCCGGGTCAGGATGAACACCAGCAGCGGGAAAACCACGACCACCAGCCACGCGCCCTCGGTGAATTTCGCGACCGCGAAGATGCCCACCACGATCGTGGACAGGATTGCCGCCGACAGGTTGATGGCCAGGCGTCGTCGCCATCCCCGTTCGCGGTGCGTCAGATGGTGTTTGGTCATGCCGTAGCCGGCCATCGAGAACCCGGTGAACACGCCGATCGCGTAGAAGGGGACCAGCGCGTTGACCGAGCCGCCCGTCACCACGAGCAGCACCACCGACAGCGCGGTCAGGGTGATGATGCCGTTCGAAAAGACCAGCCGGTGCCCGCGTTTGGTGAGTTGGCGCGGCAGGAAGCGGTCCTCGGCGACGAAACTGGCCAGCGCCGGAAACCCGTTGAAGCTGGTGTTCGCGCCGGTGAACAGGATGGCCGCGGTCGCGGCCTGGACCAGCGTGTAGAAGACGTTGCCGAGCACGCCGTTGCCGAAGACGGCGCGCCCGATCTGCGAGAGCACCGACGGGTATTCGGTGAGATACGGCGTGGCGTGGGTGACGTGGGCCAGATAGGCGACGCCGGCCAGCAGCAGGCCGAGGATGGCGGCCATGGCGGTAAGCACTCGGCGGGCGTTGCGGCCCTGAGGCTTTCGGAAGTGATCCACGGTGTTGGAGATGGCCTCCACCCCCGTCAGGGACGAGCCCCCGTTGGCGAAGGCTCGCAGCAACACCAAGATCGTGGCCCCCAGCACCAGGCCGTTGCCCTGGTGAACGGGGACGGTTCCGGACATGTGCGCGGGATCGTAGATCGGCAGATTGCCCAGGGCCGCGCGGATGACGCCGACCACGATGGTCAGGCCGACCATGCCGATGAAGGCGTAGGTGGCCAGCGCGAACGGCAGGCCCGCCTCCTTCAGGCCACGCAGGTTCGCGTAGCAGATGGCGAACACCACCCCGACCGTGATTTCCAGGCTGTACGGGCCCAGCGAGGGTACGGCCGACACCACCGCGACCGTCCCGGCCGCCGACTGCACCGCGACGGTGACCACGTAGTCGATCAGCAACGCGGCGGCGGCGATCTGCGCCACCCGGGGCCCGAAATTCTCGCGGGCGACGATGTAGGAGCCGCCCGCTCGGGTGTACGCCATCACCACCTGGCGATACGAGGCGGCCACCAGCACCAGGATGAGCAGGATGACGCCCGTGATCGGAAGCAACAACACGAAGGCGGCCAGCCCCGCGTGGGGCAGCAGCTCGATCAGGATCTGCTCGGGGCCATAAGCGACCGACGAGACCGCGTCCGGCGAAAGCGCGCCCAGGGCAACCGGATTCGACAACTTCTCGGAGGCGATGTCCTCGGTGACCAGCGGCTTGCCCAGGAACACCCGCTTGGCGATGTCCCCGACCGAAAGCGGGATCCGTAGCTTGCCGGCCGAAGTGGTCACGACAACCGTCCTTAAGTCGAGCGGGCGAACACCTCCGATGCATTGTGCATGGTCGCCGCCGTCACTGGGGCGGCTTGCCGGCGTCGGCTAGGCGAGTCGCTGCACCGCGGCGGCGATCCGCTCGTCGGTGGCCGTCAGTGCGACGCGGACGTGCTGTGCGCCGCGCGGGCCGTAGAAGTGGCCGGGCGCTACCAGAATGCCCCGTTCGGCCAGCCAGGTGACGCTGTCGGCGCATGGCTCGGCGCGGGTGGCCCACAGGTACAGGCCGGCCTCGGAATGGTCGACGGCGAATCCGGCGGCGCGCAGGGCCGGCAGCAACGCGGCGCGCCGCCGCTCGTACCGTTCGCGCTGCGCCCGCTGGTGGGCGTCGTCATCGAGAGCGGCGACCATGGCCGCCTGCACCGGCGTCGGGACCATCATCCCGGCGTGTTTGCGCACCGCCAGCAGCTCGGCCACCAGATCGGGGTCACCGGCGACGAACCCGGCGCGGTAGCCGGCCAGCGACGAGCTCTTCGACAGCGAGTGGATCGCGAGCAGCCCGGAATGGTCGCCGTCGCACACCGAGGGATGCAGGATCGACAGCGGTTGGGCCTCCCAGCCCAGCCCCAGGTAGCACTCGTCGGAGGCCACGATGCTGCCCCGGTCGCGCGCCCAGCCGACCACCTTGCGCAGGTGGTCGACGCCCAGCACACGCCCGGTGGGGTTGCTCGGCGAGTTCAGGTAGACCAGGGCCGGCGATTGCGGGCCCAGCTGGGTCAGCGAATCCGCGCGCAGCACCGTCGCCCCGGCCAGCCGGGCCCCGACGTCATAGGTCGGGTACGCCAGCTCGGGCACCACGATCGCGTCCGCGGGCCCGAGCCCGAGCAGGGTCGGCAGCCAGGCGATGAGTTCCTTGCTGCCGATCACCGGCAGGACGGCGGCCTCGGTCAGTCCCGTGATGCCGAAGCGCCGAGCCAGGGCGGCGACCGCCGCCTCGCGCAGTCGCGGGGTGCCGGCGGTGGCGGGGTAGCCGGACGCGGAACCGGCGGCCGCCAACGCGTCGGAGATCACCGGCGCGACCGGGTCCACCGGGGTCCCGACGGACAGGTCGACGATGCCGTCGGGATGCGCGACGGCCAGCGCCTTCGCGTCGGCGAGTGTGTCCCAGGGGAATTCCGGCAGGGCCGCCGAGACCCGCCCGCGGGTGGCTCGCGACCGCGCCCCGGGCTTATCCAGCACCGGCCCGCTCAGTCGCCCTCGCCCTGCGGCGGCAGGTCCTTGACCACCTGCGGGTCGTTCTCGGTCATGCCGACCTTGGCGGCGCCGCCCGGCGAACCCAGCTCGGTGAAGAAGTCGGCGTTGATCTGCGTGTACTGGCTCCACTGCTCGGGCACGTCGTCCTCGTAGTAGATCGCTTCGACGGGGCAGACGGGCTCGCACGCACCGCAGTCGACACACTCGTCGGGGTGGATGTACAGCATCCGCGCGCCCTCGTAGATGCAGTCGACCGGGCACTCCTCGATGCATGCCTTGTCTTTGATGTCGACACAGGGCTCGGCGATCGTGTAGGTCACAGACGTCTCCTCCATGTACTGCGGTGTGGGCTGCTCTTCGGCTCGCGCCCGGTGCTTCCGGCCGCGCCAGACAAAGCTTTCGGTTACTGATACTAGACGTTGCACATACACGTCAACCACTTGGCACGCCCGTTGAATCGACGATTTAAGACCGCCAGTCTCGCAAGCCGCGACCGGGGCCCGTTTCGCCAAGGGCGAACACCGCCCCCGGGCCGCCGACCTGCGCATAGTCGCAGTCCAGCCGGGTTCGGCGATATTCGTTGAGATGGAAGCACGGTCGTGGCGCCTGGTAGCCTCGACCGGAAGACGGCAACCGCTGGGCAGATGTCGTCGCCTTTAAAAGCGGTGCATTAACGGGGAAGGTGTCCACACATGAGGCTGTCGTTGACCAAATTGACCGTTGCGGTGGGTAGCGCTGCAGTGGCGTTGACCGCCGGCGCCGGGATCGCATCCGCGGACCCGTCGGACGCGATCATCAACACCACGTGCAACTACGGGCAGGTGATCGCTGCGCTCAACGCCACCGACCCGGCGGCCGCCGCGCAGCTGAACAACTCGCCGATCGCGCAGTCCTACATCCGCAACTTCCTGGCCGCGCCGCCGCCGAAGCGTCAGCAGATGGCCCAGCAGATCCAGGCGATGCCGTCGGCGATGAAGTACTACGACGACATCAATCAGGTCGCCGTCACCTGTAACAACTTCTGAGTCAGTAACCGCTGAGCAGGCCGCGGACGCGGCCCAGGGTTTCCGGGCCGACGCGGCTGCAGATGCGCGACGGGTCCGCGGGCTTACGCCCCCAGAGCAGCAGCACGCGTGCGGCCGGATCCGTTTCCAGCGTGGCGGGTCCCTCGGGTTGCCTGAGTTCGATGGCGGTGCGGTCCGCCTCGGCGCTGATCAACACGTCGTCGGTGCCGGGGGCCCGCAGCCGCGCCTCGACGCGTTCGTCCGGCCGTAGTCGCTTGGCGCCCTTGACCAGCAGCGGCTTGCCGACCGCCAGGACGCTGTGGGTGGTCATCCAGGGCTCGGCCAGCCGCGCCTGAGCGGCGGCATCATCACCGGTGATGTCCCAGCCGTGCAGCACCAGCTCCTCGCGCATGTGCTCGGCGAACCAGGGCACCTTCATGGTGCGGCCCGTCCAGGCCACGTCGGTGTCCTGCGGTACAGCGTCGGCCTCCGCCGAGACGGCGCTCAGCGTGGCCATCCGGTCGAGCAGGGCGTCCCACAACTGGGCGTCGGTCAGGTCGCGCAGCGGTCCCTCGCGCTCCTCGAAGGAGCGCGTGCCGACGGTTTCACCGGCCAGGTGCGCGCCCAGCACCCGGGCGAGCTCCTCGGCGTTGCCGGCCTGATGGATGACGATGTCGCGCACCGTCCATGCCTCACACCAGGTTCCGGCGTCGGGCCGCCGCCGCTGCACCGCGTCGACGAACGGCCGCCACTCCGGGAACCGGTCCTGATCGATGTCTTGGTTCACGGCGTCGGTTATACCCGCCGCCGGTGACACGCAAGCGCCGCTACGCCGCCCGCGGGGCGTACGTGGTGGTGCGCTGACGCGCCGGGCGCCCGATCCCTTCGGCGATGGCCGTCAGCTCTTCGACGGTCTTGGCCGACCCGTGCTCCGAGCCGGCCATCCGCGAGATGGTCTCCTCCATCAGCGTGCCGCCCAGATCGTTGGCGCCGCCGTTGAGCATCACCTGGGTGCGCTCGACGCCCAGCTTGACCCAGCTGGTCTGAATCTGGGATATCCGGCCGTGCAACATGATTCGCGCCAGCGCGTGCACGGCCCGGTTGTCGCGGTGGGTGGGCCCGGGCCGGGCGGCGCCGGCCAGATACAGCGGCGAGCTCTGGTGCACGAACGGCAGCGGCACGAACTCGGTGAACCCGCCGGTGCGATCCTGGATCGCGCGCAGCACGTTGAGGTGGGCGACCCAGTGCCGCGGGCTGTCCACGTGCCCGTACATCATCGTCGACGACGACCGCAGGCCCACCTCGTGCGCGGTGGTGACGATGTCGATCCACTCCGACGTCGGCAGCTTGCCCTTGGTGAGCACCCAGCGCACCTCGTCGTCCAGGATCTCGGCGGCGGTGCCGGGGATGGTGTCCAGTCCGGCCTCGCGCAGGCTGATCAGCCACTCGCGCACGCTCAGCCCACTCTTGGTCACGCCGTTGGCGATCTCCATGGGCGAGAAGGCGTGCACGTGCATGGACGGCACCCGCGCCTTGACGGCGCGGACCAGGTCGGCGTAGCCGGTGACCGGCAACTCGGGGTCGATCCCGCCCTGCATGCACACCTCGGTGGCGCCCTCGACGTGTGCCTCCCACGCGCGGTCGGCCACCTCTTGGGTCGACAGCGAATACGCGTCGGCGTCGCCCTTGCGCTGCGCGAACGCGCAGAACCGGCAACCCGTGTAGCAGATATTGGTGAAGTTGATGTTGCGGTTCACCACGAACGTCACGTCGTCACCGACAGTGTCGCGCCGCAGCGAATCCGCCAGCGCGGCAACGGCTTCCAGCGCGGGCCCGTCGGCGGTGGCCAGCGCCAGGTATTCGCTGTCGGTGCAACCGGCGGGATTGCGCTCGGCCGCCCGCAGCGCGGCGAGCACGTCGGTGGCTAAGCGCTCTGGCGCTTTAGGGCCCTGGGCGGCCAATTCGTGGACGTGGGCGCGGATCGATTCCCAGTCGCCGAACGCGCTGTCCAGGTCGCTGCGGGCTTCGGTCGCGCGGCCCTCGGTGTCGATCGCCGCGTTGAGGTCGGTCCGCCCGGCGGACGCGACGTCGTCGGGCTCCTGCCACGGCAGCCCCACCGGGTTGACGTCGCGGGCCAGCCCGGTCGCCGAATCGGCCAGCGCCATGACGTGGCCGCGCACCCGCGGGTCGATCCACGCCGCGCCCGCCTGCACGTATTTCGGCTGGGCGGTCAGCCGCTGCACCAGTTCGTATCCGGCCTCGGCGGTGACGTCGGCCAGCTCGTCGAGCGCGGGCCACGGCCGCTCGGGGTTCACGTGGTCGGGCGTCAGCGGCGACACCCCGCCCCAGTCGTCGACCCCGGCGCCGACCAGGGCCAGGCACTCGTCGCGGGACACCAGGTTCGGCGGCGCCTGGATGCGCATGCCGGGCCCGAGCACCAACCGCGCGACCGCCACCGTCGCCAGGTAGTCGTCGATTCCCGCGTCCGGGACCGCGGCCATCGCGGTGTGCTCCTTGGCCCGGAAGTTCTGCACGATCACTTCCTGGACGTGCCCGAACTCCTTGTGGGACTTGCGAATCGCGTGCAAGGTCTCGGCCCGCTCGGTCAGCGTCTCGCCGATTCCGACCAGCAGGCCGGTCGTGAACGGAATGGACAACCGGCCGGCGTCGGTGAGCGTGCGCAGCCGGACCGCCGGATCCTTGTCCGGACTGCCGTAGTGCGCAAGCCCTTTCGTTTCGAACAATCGACGCGACGTGGTCTCGAGCATCATGCCCATCGACGGCGCCACCGGCTTGAGCCGCGCCATCTCCGACCAGCTCATCACGCCGGGATTCAGGTGCGGCAGCAGCCCGGTCTCTTCGAGCACCCGGATCGCCATGGCCCGCACGTAGGACAGCGTGGAGTCATATCCGCGTTCGCCCAGCCACTGCTGCGCCTCCGGCCACCGATCCTCGGGGCGATCGCCAAGGGTGAAAAGGGCTTCCTTGCAACCAAGTTCGGCCCCGCGACGGGCGATGTCGAGGATTTCGTCGGGCTCGAGATACATCCCCGCCCCCTGCGCGCGCAGCTTGCCCGGCACGGTGACGAAGGTGCAGTAATGACACGTGTCGCGGCACAAATGGGTGACCGGGATGAACACCTTGCGCGAATAGGTGATCGGCAGCCCGCCACCGGGGCCGCGCCGGCCGGCGGACGTCAGGCCCGCGTCGCGCACCCGCGCCGCGCTCGCGCACAAATCCGCGAGGTCTTCACCCCGCGCGGTCATCGCGACGGCCGCCTCATCGACGTTGAGCGCGACGCCGTCTCGGGCGCGGCGCAACACCCGCCGCAGCGCCGAGGCGCTGGTCTTAGGCGGAACCACAGGATTAGGAAGAGCGGTGGGCTCCTCGCCCGGAGTCAGCGGCACCTTCGTGTAACTTCCCCACGATCGAATTTCATCCGCGTGTCCCAACATGTGAAATTTTCTCCGACCCGTGCGGGCCCCGTCTGCGCAACAGTAAACAGTAGCGTCAGGGCCGCAACCCGGGACATCCCGGCCCGCGCGAACCTCAGAACCCGCGACCCCGCCGCCACAGCACCCAGAACGGCGGCGCCACACCGAGCACGATCAGCAGCAGGGCCCCGTAGGCCAGCAGGCCGCGACCGCCCAGGATGACGTCGTCGGCCGGGCCGCCCATGCTGATCACCGCCACGGTGAGCAGCCACGTCCACAACGGCAGCGCGGCCAGCCGCGACGACGTGGTCCACCGCCCGGCGGCCCACACCAGCGCGGCGTTGACCAAGCCGGAAATCAGGCCGCTGATGGGAAACGGGACGGCCCCGATATAGGACGGCAGCAGCAGGGCCCCGGCAAGTGCGGAGAGGACCCCGTCGACGGCGAGCAGCGCCAGGACAACGAAACGTATCGCGGGGTCTGTCGCGCCGGCGTCCTCGGTGGAGGCGGCGCGCGGCTTCGTTTCGGTCAGGTCGGGACGCTGTCGATGTTGGAGAGTATCGAGCCGATAACCCACTGCAGGCTGTCGAGCCGGTCCTGCCAATGCTGCTGATTAGGGTCCAGGTCGGGGTCCATGCCGAAGTCCTTCCGTGGCTGCCTGATTGAAAAGCCTACCGCGTATCGACCGCGCTGAAATCAAGCCCCGCAAGCAGATCTGTTTCCCAGCCGCGCTCGTCGCGCTCGCCCGCCGCGCCGGCGGCAAGCACGTAGTGCTCCTCCGCCACGATCGGCAGCGCCATGTTGTTCGACAGCGCGCAGGTCCGCCCGGTCGGGCCGATGACCACCTGGGTGGCGTGCGCGGCCAGTGCCGCCCGCTTGGCCTCCCACGCCAGGGGGCCCGCCTCGACGATGGCGTCGATCTTGTCGTCCGAATAGCCGAAGTCGAACTCGTCGCGCGGCGGAATCGCCCAGTGTGGCAGCAGATCGTTGTCGTCCAGCGTCTCCCAGGCGGCCTCGAAGGCGCTCTCGGCCACCACGGTCCAGTAGAACTTCGGCACCGTCCATGGCTCGCCCGGAAAGTCGCCGGCGCCGGCCGTCAAACCGGCAGCGGTCACGGCCGCCGTCGTGACCGCGTGGGCGTGGACGTGATCGGGGTGGCCGTAGCCGCCGCCCGGGTCGTAGGTCACGACCACGTGCGGGCGCTGCTCGCGAATGACCGCGACCAGCGCGCCGACGGTTTCCTGCTCGTCGGCGTCGATGAAGCGCTGGCGCCGCCGCGGGGGCGTGCCCCGCATGCCCGAGTCGCGCCAGCGCCCGGCGCCCCCCAAATAGTGGGGCGCGCCGACGCCCAGCGCGTGCAGCGCCGCGGTGAGCTCGCCGATGCGGTAGCCCCCCAACTGATCCGCGCGGTCGACGGCCAGCTCGGCCCAGCGGTCCCCGATGACCTCGCCCTCCTCGCCGAGCGTGCAGGTGACGACCCGCACGTCGGCCCCGCGGGCCGTGTAGTGGGCGATGGTCGCCCCGTTGCTGAGGCTCTCGTCGTCGGGGTGCGCGTGGACGAACAGCAGCCGCGGAGTGTCGGGCATGACGGCACCCTACCCGCAGCACTAGCGATAGGAACGCATGCGACTACTATCGAGGAATGCCGCAGCTCACCAAGACCGCCCCGGCCGGCGGCCGGAGCCGCCGACGGGGCGAGGTCCTCGAACGGGCCCTCTACGAGGCCACGCTGGCCGAACTGGCCGAGGTCGGCTACGGCGGGCTGACGATGGAGGGAATCGCGACGCGCGCCCACACCGGCAAGGCGGCCCTCTACCGACGGTGGGCCACCAAGTGCGAGCTGGTGCACGCCGCGTTGGTGCACACCCTGCCGCCGTTGCCCGAGGCGCGGCCCGGCCGCTCGGCCCGGGAAAACCTGCTGACGGTGTTCACCGCCCACCGCGACGTCTGCGCCGGCAAGACCGCCTTCCCCGGCATGGCCACCGTCAACCAGCTGCTGCACGAGCCCGAGATGCGCGCCATCTTCGCCGACGCGGTGGTGGCGCCGCGGCTGCGGATCGTCGAATCGATCCTGCAGGCCGCCGTCGCTGAGGGTGACCTCGACCCGGACATGATCACCCCGCTGACCGCGCGCATCGGCCCGGCGCTGATCAATCAGCACTTCCTGCTGACCGGGTCGCCACCCAACCGGCGGGAACTGGCGCTCATCGTCGATGCCGTGATGCCGCCGCGGGCGGGGCGGGCGGCCCTGGACTAGCGGAGCCCGATCACGGCCCGGTCTTGATCCATTGGCCGGCGTCGCCGACGATGCCGACCGGCACCGCACCCGACAGGCCCACGTTCTGCACGCTGGGGCCGGCCGCGACGATCGTGGTGTCCTGCAGGATCGGCAACACGGTGGACATGTTCCACAGTCTCGGCTCGACCGCGGTGATCACGTCGTTGATGTTCTTCGTCCCGTTGAGCGCGGCATCGATGTTCGACTGGACGCTGCGATCGCAGATGCCGGTGAGGTTGGACGGCGCCTGCACCAGCGCGTTGGGGTCCGCCGGCCGGCTGGGCTGGGTCGACGGCGTGGTGGCGGGGGTGCCCGGCCGACCCGTCGTCGGCGCCGCCGAGGTGGGCGCCCCCGGGGACGTCGGCACCTGCGTGGACTCCAGCGCCGGGCAGCCGTACCGCGAGGCCAGCCGCGTGGCCAGGTTCCCACCCGCCTGATGCCAGCCGACGATCGCGTCCACCTGGTTGTTGTTCAGCGCGTCGCGATACAGCGTGACCGGGTCCAGCGCCAGCACGCTGGCCGCGATGCCGACGTTGCGCAATTGGTCGGCGGCGGTGTTGGCCACCGCGACCGACGTCGGGTCGTTCGCGGCCACGCCGATGACCAGCGAAAGTTGTTGGCCGTCCTTACTGATCCGGCCGCGGATGACCTCGGGCGGTCCCCCCGTGTTCGTCGGGGTGGGCGCCGGCGAACCCGACGCGTTGCCCTCGACCTTGTAGCCGGAGCCCTCCAGCAGGGCCAGCGCAGCCGGCGTCGTCATCGCGGGCGGCGCGGTGGGCTCGTAGCCCGGGTCGCTGGGCGCCCGGATCTGGGCCTGGTCCAGCGTGACGGTGTTGTCGCTGCCCGCGCCCACCGCCGCGAGCAGGTCGACGTCCAGCAGCCCGAGGATCGCCTTGCGCACCTGCGCGTCGGACAGCTTGGGCTCGTTGGCGCGCAGCGTCAGCTGCATCACCCGCGGCGTCACGATCCGGGCCGTCCGCACGTCGGGGATGGCGGACAGCTGCGCGAACGCCGCCGAACCCCCATGCACCTGGGCCACCTGGGTGTCGCCGTTGCGCACGGAATCGGCCAGCGCGGCCGGCGCCCCGGCCCGCCGGAAGAGGATCAGCGCGGGCTTGGCCGGTGGGCCCCAGTAGCGGTCGTTGCGGGCCACCAGGATCTCGTCGCGCTGCGGATCGATGCTCTCCACCCGGAACTGGCCGCCGGTGACCGGAAGCGCCCGGGCCAGCCCGGCCGCGAAACCGCCCGGCACGTCCTTGACGATGTGTGCCGGAAGGAGGTTGCTGAACAGCTCCTTCCACGAGGGGTACGGCTGGGCGAAGGTGACCACCGCCTGCTTGCCGCCCTCGAGCGACTGCACGCCGGTGATGAGGTCGTAGCCGGCGGGGTCGACGACGCCGGGCTGGCTGACCATCTGGTGCCACAGGTACCAGAAGTCGTCGGCCGCGATCGGGGCGTTGTCCGTCCACTGCGCCTCCGGCCGGATCTTGTAGGTCACCGTGAACGGGTTCTGGTTGGTGACGTCGGCGGACTCCAGCAGGGTGGGGTCCATCTCCCAGCGCGAGCCCGTCGGCGTGGCGGGATCGGGCACCGGGCGGAACGCGCTCGGCAGGACCAGCGCGCTGATCGCCGCGTTCACCGGGGACAGGTCGGACAGCAGGTGCGGGTTGAAGCCGGCGCCGATCGAGTCGATGCCCATGATGATCTGGGTGGGCCGCGGCGGAGGTGGTGGCGAGTTGTGCGGCGTGTCGGTGCTCTGCGGCGCCGGCGGGGGGTTCACCGTGCACGCCGCGAGCGCCAGCCCGGTGAGCGAGACGAGCACGCCGACCGTCACAAATAATCGGCGGACGCGGCTCGGCATGCCGATCAGGGTATCGAGCAGCTGCCCAGCAGCCCGCCCAAGCACGCGCGATTAACCCCGGGCCTTGGCCCGCGAGCGGCTGCGGGCCCGGGATGTGGCGTCCAGCTCCACCTTGCGCACCCGGACGATCTCCGGGGTCACCTCCACGCACTCGTCCTGGGCGCAGAACTCCATGGCCTGTTCCAGGTCGAGTTCGAGCGGCTTGGCCAGGGTCTCGATCACGTCCGCGGTCGAGGACCGCATGTTGGTGAGCTTCTTCTCCCGGGTGACGTTGATGTCGAGATCCTCGGCGCGCGGGTTGATCCCGACGACCATGCCCTCGTAGGTGTCCTGGCCCGGTTCGACGAAGAACTGGCCGCGGTCGGCGAGCTGAATCAGCGCGAACGGCGTGATGACCCCGGAACGATCGGAGACCAGCGACCCGGTGTGGCGGGCGCGGATCTCCCCCGCCCACGGCCGGTACCCGTCGAACACCGCGTTGGCGATCCCGGTGCCGCGCGTGATGGTGAGGAAGTCGGTGCGGAAACCGATCAGGCCGCGGCTGGGCACGATGAAGTCCATCCGGACCCAGCCCGCCGCGTGGTTGGTCATCTCCTCCATGCGGCCCTTGCGCGCGGCCATCAGCTGGGTGATCGCGCCGACGAACTCCTCGGGGCAGTCGATCGTCATCGCCTCGAACGGCTCGTGCAGCTGGCCGTCGATCGTGCGGGTCACCACCTGCGGCTTGCCGACGGTCAGCTCGAAGCCCTCCCGGCGCATCTGTTCGACCAGCACCGCCAGGGCGAGCTCGCCGCGGCCCTGCACCTCCCACGCGTCGGGCCGACCGATGTCCACCACTCGGATCGACACGTTGCCGACCAGCTCGGTGTCCAGGCGGTTGCGGACCATGCGCGCGGTCAGCTTGTGACCGAACACCTTGCCCGCCAGCGGCGACGTGTTGGTGCCGATCGTCACCGAGATCGCCGGCTCGTCGACCGTGATGCGCGGCAGGGCGTGGGCGTGGTCGGGATCGGCCAGAGTGTCCCCGATCATGATCTCGGGCAGCCCGGCCACCGCCACGATGTCACCGGCGATCGCCTCGTCGGTGGGGCTGCGCTCGACGCCCTCGGTGGCGAGCAACTCGGTGATCTTGGCGCTGGTGATCACGGGCAGGCCGTCGACCTCCCGCATCCAGGCGACCTGCTGGCCCTTGCGCAGCTTGCCGTTGTAGATGCGGATCAGGGCGAGCCGGCCGAGGAAGGCCGACGCGTCGAGGTTGGTCACCAGCGCCTGCAGCGGGGCCTCGGGGTCCCCCGACGGCGGCGGGATGTGCTCCATCAGCACGTCGAACAGCGGGTCCAGGTTGTCGCCGGCGGGCACCTCGCCGTCGGCGGGTTGCTCGGTGCTCGCGATGCCCGCGCGCCCGGACGCGTACAGCGTGGGCAGGCCCAGCGCGTGCTCGGCGGCCTTGGCGGCCTCGTCGTCGAGGTCGGACGCGACGTCGAGCAGCAGGTCGTGGCTGGCGTCGACGACCTCCGCGATGCGGGCGTCGGGCCGGTCGGTCTTGTTGACGACGAGGATCACCGGAAGGTGCGCAGCCAGCGCCTTGCGCAGCACGAACCGCGTTTGCGGCAGCGGCCCCTCGGACGCGTCTACCAGCAGCAGCACGCCGTCGACCATGGACAGGCCGCGCTCCACCTCGCCGCCGAAGTCGGCGTGCCCGGGGGTGTCGATCACGTTGATGACCGTGACGGTCCCATCCGAGTTGACGCGGTGCACCGCGGTGTTCTTGGCCAGGATGGTGATGCCCTTTTCCTTCTCCAGGTCACCGCTGTCCATGATGCGTTCCTGGGTGTCGTCGCCGCGGTGGTGCAGCGCCCCGGACTGCCGCAGCATCGCGTCCACCAGGGTGGTCTTGCCGTGGTCGACGTGGGCGACGATGGCGACGTTACGGAATGGCACGTCGGTGATTGTGGCAGCGCGGGGCCGTCAAAGGCGAACCGGCAGGTGCGGCCCGCCCGCGATCTGGTGTGCTCGCATGGCGACTCAGCACGGCGTTTCGCCACCCTGACCGCACACCAAAAGCCCTGGATGCACCCGGGCGCTACCAGCCCCGGCGGCGGGGCGCGGTGCCGACCAATTCGCCCTTGTCCGCCTCCTCGCGGCTGCGGTAGACGATGTAGGGCCGGAACAGGTAGGCGATCGGCGCGCTGAAGATGTGCACCAGCCGGGTGAACGGCAACAGCGTGAATAAGACCATGCCGATTAGGGCGTGCAATTGGTAGTCCAGCGGCGCGTTGATCATCACCTCGCCGTGCGGCTGCAGGAGCCAGATTCGGCGGAACCACATGCCGACCGTGTAGCGGTAGTGGAACTCGCCGCCGTGCGGCCCGGTGCCGATCAGGTCGCAGTACAGGCCCACCACGATGGCCAGCACCAGCACGGTGTACATGATCTTGTCGCTGCGGGTGGTGGCCAGCGACACCGCGGGGCGGGTGAACCGCCGGTAGATCAGCAGGCCGATGCCGGCCAGCGTCGCCAAGCCGGCCAACGACCCGGCGATCACGGCCTGCAGATGGTAGAGGTGGTCGCTCAGTTTGAGCATTTGCGTCACCCGCGGGGGGATCAGCAGGCCCATCACGTGCCCGGCGAACACCGCCAGGATGCCGAAATGGAACATCGGGCTGGCCACCCGCAGCAGCCGCGACTCGTAGATCTGCGAGGACCGCGAGGTCCAGCCGAACTTGTCGTAGCGGTAGCGCCACCAGGTGCCGACGATCAACACCGACAGCGTGACGTACGGCGAGATGTCCCAGAACAGTACGCTGTCAAACACCTTGCGCTCCTTCACGTCTGGGTGGCACGGTCAAGTTGAAGGGTTGCAGCCCAACGGCTTCCGCGGGCGGCCCGGCTTGGGCCAGGCGCTCCGCGCGGCGCACGTCCTGGTCGCTCGCCACGGGCAGCGTCGCGCACACCGCCGCCACGCATGCCTCATACGGCGACTCGGCGTCCGCGAGGGCGCCCCGCAACACGTCGATGGGGACGCGGTGTTCGGTCAGCACCCGCCGCCCGGCCTCGGGGTCGACGGTGGCGGCGAATTCGAGCACGACGGGCAGGTGGTCGGGCGCCTCGGAGCACGGGGGCTGCACGCCCGCTTCCCGGTATGCGGCGGCGAACTCCACCATCTCGCGCCCGCGGTTACGGGTGTCCCCGGCGGTCCAGTACGTCAGGTACATCGTGCAGCGGCGCCGCATGTCGAAGGTCGCGACGTAGTCCATCGCGGCGGCCATCGGTTCGCGCGCGCGCAGCGCGGCCAGCGTCTGCCCCAGCAGCGCCGCCGCGGGCCCGGTGAGGTGGCCGAGCAGCTCCTCGACGGTGTCCAGCCGGGCCGGCAACTCGTCGTCCGGGTAGGAAAGCAGCAGCGACGCCGCCTGCCAGATCAGTCGGTCCCGCAGGGTGTCGGTGCGTCCGCGACGCAGCCTCATTGCCCCTTCCCCTGCGGAAACATTCCGGCGGGCACCTGGCCGCCGTCCCAGTTGAGCAGGTTCACCCGCCGCTCACCATTGGTGGCCGGCTCGCCGCCGGGCCGCTTGAGCGCGTGGAACGTTTCCACGGAGACGGGCGACGGTTCACCCGACTCGTACATACCCGGTCCGCCCTCGCCGTCCAGCGAGCAACCCATCTGCTCGAGGTCGTGGGCCTGCGGGCTGAACGCGGTCGGAATGACATAGCGCTCTTCGTATTTCGCGATGGCGAGCAGCCGGTACATCTCGTAGATCTGCTCCTCGGTCATCCCGACGGCGTGTGGGATGTGCGGCTGCGTCTCGCGCCCGAGGTTGATGTCACGCATGTACGAGCGCATGGCTGCCAGCCGCCGCAGCACGCCCTCGACCACGGCGGTGTCGCCGGCGGTGAACAGCTCGGCCAGGTACTGCATCGGGATGCGCAGCGCGTCCAGCGCGCCGAACAGGTTGCCCAGGTCCTCCCCGTCGTGGCCGTCGCGGCTGACCGCATCGACCACCGGCGACAGCGGCGGGATGTACCAAACCATCGGCATGGTGCGGTATTCCGGGTGCAGCGGCAGGGCCACCCGGTAGGTGTTGATCAGCGCGTGCACCGGCGAACGCTGCGCGGCCTCGATCCACTCGTCGGAGATGCCGCCCGCGCGGGCGGCGGCGATCACCTCGGGGTCGTTGGGGTCCAACAGGATTCGGCGCTGCGCCTCGTACAGGTCCTTCTCGTTCTCCACCGACGCCGCCTCCAGCACCCGGTCGACGTCGTAGAGGACCAGGCCCAGATACCGCAGCCGCCCCACGCAGGTCTCCGAGCAGATGGTCGGCAGCCCGACCTCCATCCGCGGGTAGCACAGCGTGCACTTCTCGGCTTTTCCGGTCTTGTGGTTGAAATAGACCTTCTTGTAAGGACATCCGGAAACACACATCCGCCAGCCGCGGCAGCGGTCCTGGTCGACCAGCACGATGCCGTCCTCGCTGCGCTTGTACATGGCGCCCGACGGGCACGACGCCACGCACGACGGGTTGAGGCAGTGCTCGCAGATGCGGGGCAGGTAGAACATGAAGGTCTCTTCGAGCTTGAGCTTGACCTCGTCGCTGACCTTCTTCAGGATCGGGTCGCCCGCCAGGATCTCCGGAGACCCGGCCAGGTTGTCGTCCCAGTTCGGGCCCCAGGACACCTTCATCGGCTCGCCGCTGATCAGGCTCTTGGGCGCGGCCGTGGGGAAGGTGTCGCCGGCGGGCGCCGTGGTCAGGTTCTCGTAGTCGTAGGTCCACGGCTCGTAGTAGTCGTCGATGACGGGCAACCGGGGGTTGGCGAAGATGCGCAGCAGTTTGTAAATGCGGCCGCCGTCGCGCAGCCGCAGCCGTCCCTTCTTATCGCGTATCCAGCCGCCCCGCCACCGCTCCTGATCCTCGTAGGTGCGCGGATAGCCTTGCCCTGGACGGGTTTCGACATTGTTGAACCACACGTACTCGGTGCCGCTGCGGTTGGTCCAGGCCTGCTTGCAGGTGACCGAGCAGGTGTGGCAGCCGATGCACTTGTCCAGGTTCATCACCATCGCCAACTGCGCCATTACCTTCATCTAGTACGTCACCTCCTGGCTGCGCCGCCGCACCACGGTGACCTCGTCGCGCTGGTTTCCGGTGGGCCCCATGTAGTTGAAGGCGAACGCGTGCTGGCCGTACCCCCCGGCGAGGTGGCTGGGCTTGATGCGGACGCGGGTCAGCGCGTTGTGGTTGCCGCCGCGCTTGTTGTTGGTTTCGGTGCGGGGCGTGTCGACCGTGCGTTCCTGCACGTGGTAGACGAACACCACCCCGTCGGGCATCCGGTGGCTGACGATCGCGCGGCACACGTAGATGCCGTTGGCGTTGACCGCCTCGACCCAATCGTTGTCGCGCACCTTGAGTTTGGCCGCGTCGGCGGGGCTCATCCACATCGTCGGCCCGCCGCGGGACAGCGACAGCATGTACAGGTTGTCCTGGTAGGTGGAGTGGAACGACCACTTCGAGTGCGGGGTTAGATAGCGGACGGTGAGGCCGATCCCGCCTCGACCGTCCGGGGTAGGGCCAAGCTCGGGCTGGCCGAACAGCCGCGTCATGTCCAGCGGTGGACGGAACACCGGCAGGTGCTCGCCCAGCTCCTCCACCCAGTCGTGGGCCAGATAGAAATGCATCCGCCCGGTCAACGTGTGGAACGGCTTGAGATTCTCGATGTTGATGGTGAACGGCGCGTAGCGGCTTCCGCCGGTTTCGCTGCCCGACCATTCCGGGCTGGTGATCACCGGCACCGGACGCGCCTGGGTGTCGGCGTAGCTGATGCGCCGCTCCTCGCTGCCCTCGGCCAGGTGCGCCAGCCGTTGACCCGTCCGCTTCTCCAGCTCGCGGAAGCCCTCGACCGCGAGCCGGCCGTTGGTGGTGCCGGACAGCAGCAGCAGCACGTCGGCCATCCGCGCGGCCGTGGTGATCGCCGGACGCCCCGCCGCTGCACCGGAATTCATCACGCCGAACTTGGCGGCCAGCTCCTCGACCTCCCGAAACGGATGCACGGTGATGCCCTTGGTGGTCAGCCCGAAGGTGTCGACGAGCGGGCCCAGGGCCTGCCACTTGTCGTAGACGGCGCCGTAATCGCGTTCCACCACGGTGAGTTTGGCCATGCTGCGCCCGGGCACCGGCGTCGCGCCGGTGTGCAGCCAGTCTTCCTCGGCGCCATCGGGATAGGCCATCGCGTCCGGGGTGTCGTGCTGCAGCGCGGTGAGCACCACGTCGCTGCGGGTGCCCAGGTGCCGCTTGGCCTGCGCGCTGAAGGCGCGCGCGATGGCGCCGAAAGCCTCGAAGTCCGAACGGGTTTCCCAGGGCGGATCGGTCGCGGCGCTGAAGGCGTGCACGTACGGGTGCATGTCGGTGCTGGAGATGTCGGCCTTCTCGTACCAGGTGGCCGCGGGGAGCACGACATCGGAGACCAGCGTCGTCGAGGTCATCCGGAAGTCGATCGACATCATCAGGTCGAGCTTGCCCTCGGGGATGTCGCCCTCGCAGACCACGTCGGCGGGCCGTATCCCGTCGGCCGGCGGCTCGGCCTGCACATTGGAATCGGTGCCGAGCAGGTGACGCAGGAAGTATTCGCCGCCCTTGCCCGACGAGCCGATCAGGTTGGCCCGCCACACCGTAAGCACCCGCGGCCAGTTGACCGGGTTGTCGGGATCGGTGACGGACAGCTTGAGTCTGCGGTCGCGGAGCTGCTCGGCGACGTACTCGGCGACGTCACGCCCAGCGGCGCGGGCGTCGTCGGCGACGTCCAAGCTGGACCGGTCGAACTGCGGATAGAACGGGCTCCAGCCCATCGCCGTCGCCGAGGCCAGCAGATCCATGGTGTGCTTGCCCGCGAACCTGCCGCGCCCCAGGGGGCTGGCCAGCTTGTCCGCCCCGTAGCCGTCGTAACGCCACTGGTCGGTGTGCGCGTACCAGTAGGAGGCGCCCGGCACCTGCCGGGGCGGACGCACCCAGTCGGTGGCCATCGCCATCGTCTGAAAACCGGTGAGCGGACGCACCTTTTCCTGGCCGACGTAGTGCGCCCAGCCGCCGCCGTTGCGCCCCATCGAGCCGGTCAGCATCAGCAGCGCGAGCACCGCCCGGTAGATGGCGTCGCCGTGGAACCACTGGCAGATGCCGCTGCCCATGATGATCATGGACCGGCCCCCGGATTCCTCTGCGCTGCGGGCGAATTCCTTGGCGACGCGGATGGCCTGCGCCGCGGACACGCCGGTGATGGTCTCCTGCCACGCGGGGGTGTTCTGCTGGGTCGGGTCGTCGTAACCCGTGGGCCATTCGCCGGGCAATCCCGGCCGGGCGACCCCGTATTGGGCGAGCATCAGGTCGAAAACGGTGCACACCCGGTGCTTGCCGACGCGGCGCACCGGGACGCCGCGCGCGACGGTGGCGCCTTCGCCGTTGATTGTGTCGAAGCTGGCCAGGTGCACCAGCGCGGTGTCGTCCGACCCGAGGACGCTGAGCGCCGGCTTCAGCTCGCCGAGATCGAGGTTCCACTTTCCGACGCCGTCCTCGCCGTACCGGAAACCCAGCGAACCGTGGGGCACCGCAACCGAATTCGTCGCCTCGTCCCACACCGCGGGTTTCAGCGCCGCGTTCTCGGAGCTCTTGAAGGCCTCGCCCAGGTCGGCCGCCGTGAGGTTCTTCCCCGGCACCAGCATGTCGCCGCGCTCTTCCAGTTTGATCAGGAACGGCAGGTCGGTGTAGCGGCGCGCGAAGTCGGCGAAGAACGGAACCTCTTTTTGCACATAGCATTCCGAGAGGATCACGTGCCCCATCGCCATGGCCAGCGCGCCGTCGGTGCCGGCCGCGCACGGCATCCACTCGTCGGCGAACTTGGTGTTGTCGGCGTAGTCGGGGCTGACGGTCACCACCTTGGTGCCGCGGTAGCGCGCCTCGGCCATCCAGTGCGCGTCCGGCGTCCGCGTGATCGGCACGTTGGAGCCCCACATCATCAAGTACGCCGCGTCCCACCAGTCGCCGGACTCGGGCACATCGGTCTGATCGCCGAACACCTGCGGCGAGGCCACCGGCAGGTCGGCGTACCAGTCGTAGAACGACGTCATCGGCGCGCCGATCAGCTCGAAGAACCGCGACCCGGCGGCGTAGGACACCATGGACATCGCCGGGATGGGCGAGAAGCCGGCGACCCGGTCGGGCCCATAGGCCTTGATGGTGTGGACGTGCGCCGCGGCGATCAGCTCGGTGGCCTCCGCCCAGGTGACCCGGACCAGCCCGCCCTTGCCCCGGGCCCGCTGATAGCGCCGCCGGCGCTCGGGGTCGGCCTGAATGTCGGCCCACGCCAGCACCGGATCGCCGAGGCGGGCCTTGGCCTCCCGGTACATCTCGACCAGCGCGCCGCGGGCGTACGGATAGCGCACCCGGGTGGGCGAGTAGCTGTACCAGGAGAACGACGCCCCACGGGGGCACCCGCGCGGCTCGTATTCCGGCCGGTCCGGGCCGACCGAGGGATAGTCGGTCTGCTGGGTCTCCCAGGTGATGATCCCGTCCTTGACGTAGATCTTCCAGGAGCAGGAACCGGTGCAGTTGACCCCGTGGGTGGAGCGCACCACCTTGTCGTGGCTCCACCTGTCGCGGTAGAACACGTCGGCCTCGCGGCCGCCCTTGCGCGTCACCGTGCGCAGGTCGGGCGAGAACTCGCCGGGCGTGAAGAACCGCCCGCTGCGCTCCAGCAACTCCTCGAGCGCTCCACCGACGTGTGGTGTGACAGTCAACAGCTACCCCTTCTACTTCGTGGCGCCACGCGTCGGGACCGTTGCTTCGATCCAGGTGCATCCAGCCGAAGATTCGTCGGCCCGCGGGCAATGCCCGCTCGATCGGACACCGGCATCAGGCGCGGCGGACGGGCCTATCGCCTTCGCGCGTGGCCTCTTAACGAAATGTCGTTTGGTCAGCATCGGTTTTACGGACCCAGCGGCGCCCGGCGCCGTCATCACCCGACCGCTTCCGGCGGGCACTTCAGGGTCAAGTGGTTATTACAAGTTCACGTTGGCGTTATACCTAAAGTTCACCTTCGCCACCTTCTGCGGCGCTGGATGTCAGCTGCGGAAAGGCTGTGGGCTTGTTATGAGGCCGATTCGGCCAGCGCGCGTACCAGGTCGGCGACCCAGGCCCGGTCGGCGGGGACCCAGTCGACGTCCGGCAGCTCGGCCGCCGGCACCCAGCGCACCGCCCGGTGGTCGTGCGCGCGCGGCTCGCCACCGAGCAGCCGCACGCGGTACGCGCGCAGCGTCATGCGGTCCAGCGCGATGTCACCGCCCAGCCGGTCCCCCACCGCGACGTCGTTGACCGACAGCCCCAGCTCCTCGGCCAACTCCCGGGCCAGCGCGTCGCGCTCGGTCTCGCCGGGTGCCACCTTGCCGCCGGGCAACTCCCAGCGGCCGGCCAGCTCGGGCGGCCGGGCGCGTTGGGCCACCAGGACCGTGGCCCGGCGGATGATCGCGCCGGCGACGACGATCTGGGTCGGCATGGCCAGACGGTATACGTCGGGTGGGTGCGGGCCGAAGGTGGTGAGTCGGCGGGGCGAGCGCCCCGACCCCGCCCGCCCGATTTTTCCGAATTCGGCCCGCGCGCTTGCGAAGCCGCATACGCTTTCGACACGAATCCAACAAGGTAGCGACACGTCACTCCATCGGGCGATTTGGCAAGGATGCATGCGACCTTGCTAGGGCGGCGGCAGACCCAACTGCCGCGGTGTTTCATTTTTCTGGGTGCCGCGTCGTGATCCTCCTTACGCGTGTGCCCGAAACCCCATCAAGGAGCCTTTCCTGTGACTGCGACAGATGCATCCGAGGTAATCATCGGCAGAGTGGCCAAGCCGGTTCATCGACAGCTGGTGGACCGCAGCCGAGAAATTGGCCTTTTGGCTTTGAAATATCTTGTGTTGGGCGTCGCCCAAGCCGCCATCAAGGTCGTCGACCTATCGGTTCCCCGCAGGTTTTCTCTGGTCGAGACGACCCCGTTCATTGATCCGCGCCAATTCGAATGGCACGAAACCCTCACGGCGGCCTACCCCAAAATTCGGTCCGAGCTGGAAGCCCTGTTGTCCCACGCCGAAACGATCCCGAATCACCAAGACATCGTCGAGGCGATACGGGCCCTCACGGACGACGACAAATGGCTGAGCCACTTCCTGTACATCTATGGCCGGCGTTTCGAGAAGCAGTGTGCGGAGTGCCCGGAAACCACCGCCCTGCTCGACGAAATACCGGGGATGAAGACCGCGTTCTTCTCCATCCTTTCGCCTGGCAAGCGGATACCCCCGCACAAGGGGCCCTACCGCGGCGTCATGCGTTACCACCTGCCCCTCCTCGTCCCCAGCCACGGCGACTGCGCCATCCGGGTGCACGACGAGATCGCCAAATTCGAAGAGGGCGTCGCGATCATGTTCGACGACACGTACGAGCACGAGGTGTGGAACGACACCGAGGAAACCCGCGTGGTCTTATTCCTCGACATCGTGCGGCCGATGAAATTCCCCTTCAATCTGGTGAATTCGGCGATCATCGGTTTTGCCGGCTGGTCTCCACTTGTCAAAGGGATGCAAAAGAACCAGCTGACATTCGATCGCGCTGTCAAAAAGTCCGCTTAACTGCGCGCCGGCCCAGGGCAAAAGCGAGCCATAGCCGATTAAGCGCGCCAAGAGCGGCGCGCGGCGGCGCGTTTCCGGTCGCACCCGGGCGGTCGTGACTCTCTAATCCGGTGACCCGGACCGGGCCGCCGGCCGGGCAAATGAGCGGCCATTCCGGCCGAGCGCGCCGAAAATGCCGGGACGCCTTTGTCCGTGCCGAGTTCGTCGTGCTTATTCGATATCCCTCGACGACAAAGGCGACAGCATGTCCAATTGCGACGGAAAGCTGAGTCGATCCATCTCAAGTGCGGCCGAAAGAAACCGCCAATTGCCATTGGGTGGTGCTGTCGGCGGCGGCCGAAATCGCGCTCAGCGATTCGAAAGCACGTGGCTGGCTAATAGCGCTGGAACACATGGTTGATTGTTGCCGATGCGACCGAAATCAAGCGCGTCAGATGCGGGGGCGCACCGCGTCGTTGGCGCGCACGGCCTACCGTCGAGTGCAGGCACAACGGAGAGGACGCGCGATATGACCGTGTTAACGGACGAGCAGGTGGACGCCGCACTGCCCGATCTCGACGGGTGGGAGCGCATCGACGGTGCGCTGCGCCGGTCGATCAAGTTCGACAGCTTTCTCGCGGGCATCGACGCGGTGCGCCGGGTGGCCGAGCACGCGGAAAGCAAGGACCATCACCCCGACATCGACATCCGATGGCGGACAGTCACTTTCGCCTTGGTGACGCATTCCGCGGGTGGCATCACCGAGAACGACGTCGCGATGGCACACGACATCGACGAGATCGTCGGGGGTTAGTCCGTCGGGGCGGACCGCCTGCCGCTGGCGGCGATCCACACCAGGGTCGCCACCGCCGCCACGATGTAGACCAGGCCCGCCCACGCCAGGTACCACGGGCGGCTGATCTGCCAGATCGTCGGTTGCGCAAAGCTCAGTAACCACGGCACGCCGACGATGGTCAGCGCCAGCCAGCCCCAGCCCACGACCCGCGCGCCGGGGCGCTCGCGCGGCGGCCCGTGAATCGCCCAGATCATCAACGGCACCAACCAAACCCAGTGATGCGTCCAGGAAATCGGCGAGAGCAGCAGCCCTAACACCTCAACCACCAGCAGCCTGCCCAGCCGGTCGGACGGGTCCAGCGCCCGCCAGGCCAGGACGGCGGCCACCGCGGTGGCGCCGATGGCGATCAGCACGGGCGGGCCGAATCCCGCGTCATGGCCCAGGATCCGGGAGATGCCGCCACGCCAGGATTGGTTGAACGACGTGGCGATCGGCCCCACCCGGTGCGCGTCGCCCAGCAGCCGGGTGAAGTAGTAGCGGGTCTGGTCGCCGACCACCAGGGCCGACACGCCGATGGTCGCCGCGAAGACGACGACGGAGAACGCCGCCGCGGCCCATCGCCGCACGCCGACCAGGTAGACGCCCGCGATCGCGGGGGTCAGCTTGATTCCGGCCGCCACGCCGACGAGTAGACCCGACAGCCACCACCTCGTCGTCCACACCGCCCACAGCACGGCCAGCATCAGCAACACGTTGACCTGCCCGTAGTCGAACGTGCTGCGCAGCGGCTCGATCCAGATGGTGACGGCGGTCCAGAGCATGGCCAGGCGGCGGCCCTCGGCGCCGCCCGCATCGCCGATCAGGCGCTGGCTGACCCGGATCGCGCCGTACAGCGCGGCCATCGTCGCGAGCTGCCACGCAAACGCGACCAGGCCGAACGGCAGCCGGGTCAGCGGGTAGAACACGACCGCCGCGAAGGGCGGGTAGGTGAACGGCAGCGGGAAGTCGGGCGTCTGATCCGCGTACACGTAGCTGTAGAGCGTGCCTGGGTGGTCGATCGCGGCGGCGCCGCCGAGGTAGACGTGCAGGTCGACGAAGTTCGCGCCGTGCGGCGCCAGATACGTCCAGGCGAACCGGGCGGCCACGCTGGCGACCAGCAGCGCGGGCGCCGCGGCCCGGAGCAGGCTCGCGAACCGCCAGCGCGGGGATGCCGCCGGGGCGGCCGAGGTGGTGTCTATCCGCCCGACTTTAGCGATCCGGGCCGGCCGATCCGCACATCCCCGCGCGCCCGGTCGGCGGGCGTTCGGTCACCGCCGTCACTCGTATCAATAACGATCAAATAAATGCCACACGTGTCACTTGAGTCCCATCTGTATCAACGTAACTTCGGCCCTGGACCCGTAATCCACAACCAGGGAGAGTCATGCCAACCATCTGGACTTACTTGCGTGCAGCGGCCGTCGTAGTCGGTTCGTCCGCGGCTCTACTGACGGGCGGTATCGCCCACGCCGACCCCGTGCCGGCTCCGCCGATTCCGAACATTCCGCAGCAGCTGATCAGTTCGGCGGCCAACGCGCCCCAAATCCTGCAGAACCTCGCCACCGCCCTCGGCGCCACCCCGCCGGCCGCGCCGGCCGCCCCCGGCATCACCTTCCCGGGTGTTCCGTCGGCGGCCGCCACGTCACCGGCGACTTCGGCGACCGTGCCCTCCATCCCCGGTCTGGCGCAGGCGCCGACGCCGTCCGCACCGACGACGGCCCAGGGCCTGCAGGGGTTGATCCCCGGCCTGACCCAGCCGGCACCCGCGGCGCCGGCCGCCCCGGCCACGTCGTCCATTCCCGGACTTCCGGCCATCCCGGGGCTGTCGACGCCGACCGCCCCCGCCACCCCGCCGACCCCGCAGCTCCCTCAGGCGAAGGTCGACATGCCGGCGTTCCTGCCCAATCTGCCGGTCAGCGTGCCCGCGCAGATGACCCTCCCGCAGGACCTGACGGCGCTGGCCGGGGCTCCCGCAGCACCGGCGGCTCCGGCCGCACCGGCGACCGGGGCCAACCCGGTGGCTCCGCTGCTCGCCGGCCTGCCCTGAGTAATTAGCCAGACAGCAACGCCAACCCCCTAATGACCGGAGGACACACCGTGGCAACCACTTGGAATCTGTCCAAAGGTTTGGCCGCTGTCGTCACGGCTTCGGCTGCCGCGTTGGGGGGGGGCCCCCCCCCGCGGGCCCGGCGGGGGGCCCCCCCCCCCGCCCGGCGCGAAAAAACCCCGGCCGGGCCGCGGGGGGGCGGCGGGGGGGCGGGGGCGGGCGCCCCCCCCCCCCCCGCCGCC
>NZ_LZHV01000035.1 GCF_001667275.1 Mycobacterium sp. ACS4054 | reverse complement strand
CGGGGGCGGGGGGCGGCGCCGGCGCCGGCGACTTGCCCAGCGCCAGCAGCATTTCGGCGGTCCGCCGCGACAACTGCCAACCCCCTTGGAACGGCGTGAATTCCATTGGGAAGCGGAAGCTGCCGTTGGCCCGCTGGGCGGTGTTGACGTCGATGGTCGCCACCACGTTGGCGGGGGTCTTGTCGGACCAGGCGATGTCGTGCGCGACGAAGTTGATGGGCAGGTAGCCGTTGTCGCGCAACGCGTTGGTGAACTTGTCCAGGGTGTCCGCGCTTTCGGGCGTCGCGCCTTCGACCAAATTCACTTTGTTGATACCGGGTACGTTCGGGTCCGCCAGCCGGGTCAAGATGTCGGTTAGGGCTTCAGGCGTCGGAAGCGGGGTACTCGGAGGAATGACAACCGTGCTCGATGTCGGCGGGGCCGCGGGGGGCGCGGAGGAGGCGATTCTGGGTTGTTGGTGCGACGAACATCCGGAGATCCCGACCGCCGCCAGGACGGCGACGGCGCCCAGCGTGGCGGACAGGTGTCGGTGCATCCAGTCGATCAGGCCGGCCGCGGGGTCGGGGCGCTCTTCGAAACTGGCGGACGGCGGCCAACGGGTGCAACCGAACTCACACTCGTGGCCGTCGGGCCGACGTCGGCTGCGCCGACCAAGCCCGTGGCGAGGCTTTTTGCGGTCACTGCGGCCCTTTCGATCAGCGAGATTAGTGGCCGAGATTACCAGCGAGACAAAAATCTTAACTTTTCGTGGGTATTTGACTCACCACATCATTGGTCAATCGCCGGTAGCTTTGAAGGTATCCACCGCGCCAATTCGGTGTGGGAAAGGAGCGCAACATGGGTGGCTCAGAGCGTTCTGAATCATTCGGTACCCCCCGCGAGTCAGGCTTGTCCAGCGGCGATGCTGCCGAATTAGAGGAACTACGCCGCGAGGCAGCGTTGCTGCGCGAGCAACTAGAGCATGCGGCCGGGGCGCAGGGTAGCGCCCGCTCCGCGCGCGACGTGCATCAGCTCGAAGCCCGTATCGACTCGCTTGCGGCCCGCAACTCGAAGTTGATGGAGACGCTCAAAGAGGCGCGCCAGCAACTGCTCGCGTTGCGGGAGGAAGTCGACCGGCTCGGGCAGCCGCCGAGTGGCTATGGCGTCTTGCTGGCCGCGCACGAGGACGAGACGGTGGACGTGTTCACCTCGGGTCGCAAGATGCGCTTGACCTGCTCGCCCAACATCGACGCCTCGTCGCTGCGGAAGGGTCAGACGGTTCGTCTCAACGAGGCGCTGACCGTCGTCGAGGCCGGCACGTTCGAATCCGTCGGCGAGATCTCGACGTTGCGCGAACTGCTTGCGGATGGACATCGGGCGCTGGTCGTCGGTCACGCCGACGAGGAACGCATCGTCTGGCTCGCGGAGCCACTGGTGGCTGAGGACCTGCCGGAGGGTCACCCCGACGCTCTCAATGACGACACCAGGCCGCGCAAGTTGCGGCCTGGCGATTCTCTGCTGGTCGACACCAAGGCCGGCTACGCGTTCGAGCGCATCCCCAAGGCCGAGGTCGAGGATCTGGTGCTCGAGGAGGTGCCCGACGTCAGCTACTCCGACATCGGTGGCCTGACTCGCCAGATCGAGCAGATCCGCGACGCCGTGGAGCTGCCCTTCCTGCACAAGGAGCTGTACCGGGAGTACGCGCTGCGCCCGCCCAAGGGTGTGTTGCTGTACGGCCCGCCCGGCTGCGGGAAGACGTTGATCGCCAAGGCGGTGGCGAATTCGCTGGCCAAGAAGATGGCCGAGGTGCGCGGCGACGACGCGCGCGAGGCGAAGTCCTACTTCCTCAACATCAAGGGCCCCGAACTGCTGAACAAGTTCGTCGGCGAGACCGAGCGGCACATCCGCCTGATCTTCCAGCGGGCGCGCGAAAAGGCGTCCGAAGGAACGCCGGTGATCGTGTTCTTCGACGAGATGGACTCGATCTTCCGCACCCGCGGCACCGGGGTCTCCTCGGACGTCGAGACCACGGTCGTCCCGCAGCTGCTGAGCGAGATCGACGGCGTCGAGGGGCTGGAGAATGTCATCGTGATCGGCGCCTCCAACCGTGAGGACATGATCGACCCGGCGATCCTGCGGCCCGGCCGTCTGGACGTGAAGATCAAGATCGAGCGGCCGGATGCCGAAGCGGCGCAAGACATCTTCTCGAAGTACCTGGTCGAGTCGCTGCCGGTGCACGCCGATGACCTCGCCGAGTTCGGAGGCGACCGGTCGGCGTGCATCCGGGCGATGATCGAGAAGGTCGTCGAGCGGATGTACGCCGAGATCGACGACAACCGGTTCCTGGAGGTCACCTACGCCAACGGTGACAAGGAAGTCATGTACTTCAAGGACTTCAACTCCGGGGCGATGATCCAGAACGTCGTCGACCGCGCGAAGAAGAACGCGATCAAGTCGGTGCTGGAGACCGGGCAACCCGGTCTGCGCATCCAGCATCTGCTCGACTCGATCGTCGACGAGTTCGCCGAGAACGAGGACCTGCCCAACACCACCAACCCCGATGACTGGGCGCGGATTTCGGGCAAGAAGGGCGAGCGGATCGTCTACATCCGCACCCTGGTCACCGGCAAGAGCTCGAGCGCATCGCGGGCGATCGACACCGAGTCCAACCTCGGCCAGTACCTGTAGGCGCCCAAGCCGCGTCGCGAGTTTCGACGGCTTCGGCCGTCAGTCGGTCACCAGCGAGTAGCTGTTGGTCAGGTTGTCCTGCAGCACTTGGGCCGCCCGGGTTTTGGTGTCCACGCGCAGTTCCTCGGTGAGCACCCGCGGCTGGTAGGTCCACCCCGCCGGCAGGTCGAGCCGGTCGGCGAGCCGCGGTAGGTCGGCTTGCGACAGGTTGGGGTCGGCGACCTGGCTCCAGGTCTGCATTACCCAGTGCTGTCCCTGCGGGTCGATGAGCTCGTAGACCTGTTGGCCGGCATTGAACACGAAGACCGTGTGACGATTGACCTTGTTCGGGATGTACGGCGCGGGATTCATCGAAGACAGCAGGACGGTGGCCTGCTGGATCATCTCGATCCCGCCGAAGTTCTTGGTCACCTGTGGGCCCTGGGCCTCTTTTTCGATCGCGTTCATCAGCCAGTACCGCGGGCCGTTGAGCAGCGCCGCGGCCACACCGTGTTCGGCGGCGATGGCGTGCGGGTCGAGCGCGGACCACAAGTCGGCCGGGCAGTCGTTCAGCGGGAAGCTGTTGTAGACCGTCGCCTGGGGGCCGGCCTCGCCGGCGGTGACGAGTAGCACCTCGCCGTAGCGCTTTCCTGCCAGGTCGAGTGCGTGTTTACCGACGACGCGGTCGGATTCGGGGGCGGACACACGGTGAAATTAGTCACTACCGCCGGTGCCGTCAACAGCACGGGCGGTGGGCGCCACGGCGCCGCGATAGCGGTTGCGCGCGATCAGGGTGGTGTGCAGGTCCTCGATCAGCGGGTCCAGGAAGGTGGAGCGGTACTCCGCGTCGCCGGCCGCGCGGGCGCTGATGTACATGAAGGTCAGCGCGCCGAGGAAAAGGCTCATGTGCACCAGCGAATCCGGAACCGGCAGCGTGAATCCCAGCACGGTCGCGGTGCTCTTGTAGGTGTGGGTCCATTCGTTGAGCAGCTCGGGGCTCAGCACGATCAAGCCGAGAATCAGGTAGATCGCGGCGGTCACCACCGCCACCACCAGGATCTGCGCCAGTTGCGAGGCGGCCAGCACGAACACCACGTTGAGGCGTTCCGTCTTCTTCAGCGGCGCGGAATCTCCGGCGTCGGGCAAGCCCGCGAACGGCGTGCCGGCGAGGTGTTCCTTTTCCGCGGGCAGCGCCGCCGTCGACTTCAGCATCGGCCGGACCCGCTCGACGGTGGCCGAGACGACGAAGGCCGCCGCGATGGAGACCAGGAACGCCATCGCCAGCCCCAGCCGGTTCCCGCTGATCGTCGCGGCCATCAGCCAGACGTAGGTGTTGAAGAACACCAACGCGGTCAGCAACACGACCGGCAACGCCCGAACCGCCAGCGCGCCGACCATTGTGAAGTGCGACAGCATCATGCGCATCGCCCAACCGACCACCGAGCCGATGCCGAAGCCGGTCAGGATCAGCACGACGACGATCACCGCCGCCTGCTGCGGCAGTTGCGCGGCGTCGCCCGTCGCCACCCCGACGCCGGCGACCACCAGAACCGACGCCGTCGCCAGAGCGGCCCGCGTCCGCCCGCTTCGTGACCGGGACACCAGCCAGCCGATCAGCACCATCAGCGGGAGGCTGAGACCGACGACCGCCAGCACGATCAGCTCGGAAGTTGTTGGCGTTCCGGTGATTTCGATGTCGTGGCCGCCGGTGATCAGATAGACCGGCAGCACGCACGCCTGCAACGTCGCGTATGCCGCCAGCATGGGCGCCGAACGTGGCCAGAGGCGTCGCCAGCGGGCGCGGCGGGTGAGGACCGACGGCAAACCCCGCTGCAGGAACCAGCTTTCAGCCGCACCGCTGGCCGCACCTCGCCGGCGCGGCGTGCGGCGCAGAGTTAGCTCCATGCCGGGTCACCCTACGGCGGGCGGCCCACCCGCGCTGGTCGTTTGCCCGCCACACCTCGCCCCGCATCGCGGGCCGCATCGTCGGCGGGCCTACGCTTAGGTCATGCAACGGATTATCGGGACGGAGGTCGAGTACGGCATCTCATCACCGTCGGACCCGACGGCCAACCCGATCCTCACCTCGACTCAGGCGGTTCTGGCCTACGCCGCCGCCGCCGGCATCCAGCGCGCGAAACGTACCCGCTGGGACTACGAGGTGGAGTCCCCGCTGCGGGACGCCCGCGGTTTCGACCTGAGCCGTTCGGCCGGCCCGCCGCCGGTGGTCGACGCGGACGAGGTCGGCGCCGCCAACATGATCTTGACCAATGGGGCGCGGCTCTACGTCGACCACGCCCACCCCGAATATTCGGCGCCCGAATGCACCGATCCGCTGGACGCGGTGATCTGGGACAAGGCCGGCGAGCGCGTCATGGAGGCCGCCGCCAGGCATGTCGCCAGCGTCCCCGGTGCCGCCAAGCTGCAGCTCTACAAGAACAACGTCGACGGCAAGGGCGCCTCCTACGGCGCGCACGAAAACTACCTCATGTCGCGGCAGACGCCGTTTTCGTCGATCATCGCGGGGCTGACACCCTTTCTGGTGTCCCGGCAGGTGGTGACCGGCTCGGGCCGGGTCGGCATCGGCCCGTCCGGTGACGAGCCCGGCTTTCAGCTGTCCCAGCGGTCCGACTACATCGAGGTCGAGGTCGGGCTGGAGACCACCCTCAAGCGCGGCATCATCAATACCCGCGACGAACCGCACGCCGACGCCGACCGGTACCGCCGGCTGCACGTCATCATCGGCGACGCCAACCTCGCCGAGACGTCGACCTACCTCAAGCTGGGCACCACGGCGCTGGTGCTGGACCTGATCGAAGTCGGCCCCGAACACGGAATCGACCTGAGCGATCTGGTGCTGGCCCGGCCGGTGCACGCGGTCCACGCGATCAGCCGCGATCCGTCGTTGCGGACCGCCGTGGCCCTGGCCGACGGCCGGGAACTGACGGGCCTTGCGCTGCAACGGATTTACCTGGACCGGGTGGCGAAGCTGGTCGACAGCCGCGACCCCGACCCCCGCGCCGCCGACATCGTTCAGACGTGGGCGCACGTGCTCGACCAACTCGAGCGGGACCCGATGGAATGCGCCGAGGTGCTCGACTGGCCCGCCAAGCTGCGCCTGCTCGAGGGCTTCCGGCAGCGGGAGAACCTGAGCTGGTCGGCGCCGCGGCTGCACCTCGTCGACCTGCAGTATTCCGATGTCCGGCTGGACAAGGGCCTCTACAACCGGCTCGTCGCGCGCGGCTCGATGAAGCGCCTGGTCACCGAACACCAGGTGCTCGACGCCGTGGACAACCCGCCGACCGACACGCGGGCCTACTTCCGTGGTGAGTGCCTGCGTCGGTTCGGCGCCGACATCGCCGCGGCCAGCTGGGACTCCGTGATCTTCGACCTGGGCGGTGATTCGCTGGTCCGGATCCCGACGCTCGAGCCGCTGCGCGGCAGCAAGGCGCACGTCGGGGCCCTGCTGGACTCCGTGGACAGCGCCGCCGAACTGGTGGAACAACTCACCAGCTAAGCCTGTTAGACCGGGGAACGTCGGGGTTGACCGGTAGGGTAGGGAGATAACAGCGAGCAGCGTGGCTTACAAGGCGAGCAGCCGCTGAACAAGTTCAGATGAAGCAGGAGGCCGGCGATGGCTCAGGAGCAGACCAAGCGTGGCGGTGGTGGTGGCGACGACGACGATTTCGCCGACAGCACGGCCGCGGGCCAGGAGCGCCGCGAGAAGCTAGCCGAGGACACCGACGATCTGCTCGATGAGATCGATGACGTCCTCGAAGAGAACGCCGAAGACTTCGTCCGGGCATACGTCCAAAAGGGCGGACAGTGACCTGGTCGAGTCCTGATCGCCTGTCCACCAACTTCGCACTCACGGGAAATTCCGCAGTCAACCTGTCGTCGTTTGCCGACTTCCTGCGCCGCCAGGCGCCGGAGCTGCTGCCGGTGAGCCTGGGCGGCGGCGCGCAATCCGCCGGGGCCGGCTCGCAGCTGCCGCACGGCACCACGATCGTCGCCCTGAAATATCCCGGCGGCGTCGTCATCGCGGGGGACCGGCGCTCGACCCAGGGCAACATGATCGCCGGGCGCGACGTGAAGAAGGTGTACGTCACCGATGACTACACCGCCACGGGCATCGCCGGCACCGCCGCGATCGCCGTCGAGTTCGCCCGCCTCTACGCGGTCGAACTGGAGCACTACGAAAAGCTCGAAGGCGTGCCGCTCACCTTCGCCGGAAAGGTCAACCGGCTGGCGATCATGGTGCGCGGAAACCTCGCCGCCGCGATGCAGGGCCTGGTTGCCCTGCCGCTGCTGGCGGGTTACGACATCGACGCATCCGACCCCGAAGGCGCCGGCCGGATCGTCTCGTTCGACGCCGCCGGCGGCTGGAACATCGAAGAAGAGGGCTACCAGTCGGTGGGCTCCGGCTCGATCTTCGCCAAGTCGTCCATGAAGAAGCTCTACTCGCGGGTCGTCGATGCCGATTCCGCGGTCCGGGTGGCCGTCGAGGCGCTCTACGACGCCGCCGATGACGACTCGGCCACTGGCGGACCCGACCTGGTTCGCGGCATCTACCCGACGGCGGTCACCATCGGCGCCGAGGGGGCGGCCGAGGTGCCCGAAAGCCGGATCGCCGAACTGGCCCGCGAAGTCATCGAAAGTCGTTCCCGCGCGGACACATTCGGCCCCGACGGCGGTGAGAAGTGAGCTTTCCTTATTTCATCTCGCCCGAGCAGGCGATGCGCGAGCGCAGCGAGCTCGCCCGCAAGGGCATCGCGCGCGGCAAGAGCGTGGTGGCGCTGGTCTACGCCGGTGGTGTGCTCTTTGTCGCGGAGAACCCGTCGCGCTCCCTGCAGAAGATCAGCGAGCTCTACGATCGCGTGGGTTTCGCGGCCGCGGGCAAGTTCAACGAGTTCGACAACCTGCGCCGCGGCGGGATCCAGTTCGCCGACACCCGCGGTTACGCCTACGACCGCCGCGACGTCACGGGCCGTCAGCTGGCCAACGTCTATGCCCAGACTCTGGGCACCATCTTCACCGAGCAGGCCAAGCCCTACGAGGTGGAGCTGTGTGTCGCCGAGGTCGCGCACTACGGCGAGACGAAACCGCCTGAGCTCTATCGCATCACCTACGACGGCTCGATAGCCGACGAACCGCATTTCGTGGTGATGGGTGGGACCACCGAGCCGATCACCACCGCGCTCAAGGAGTCCTACGCCGAGAACGCCGACCTGCGCGACGCGACGCAGATCGCCGTGAAGGCGCTGCGGGCCGGCAGCGCCGAGGGTTCCGGCGGCGACCAGCCGTCCCCGGACGTGGGCAGCCTGGAGGTCGCCATTCTGGACGTCAACCGGCCGCGGCGGGCGTTCCGCCGCATCAACCGGGCGACCCTGGAAAGCCTGCTGCAAGAGGGGGATTCGAAGCAGCCCGAAGCCAACGGCGAAAAGCCCGACTCCAACGGCGACTCCGCGGGCTGAATCGGCCGCACCGGCCCGGCCCGAGCGCGTTCGCTCAGGGCGAAACCCGTGGATTGGCACACGGACGACGGCGTTGCCGGCAAGCCCTCGCGGCGGCCCAGCCGCGGCGGCGTGAAACTCGTCGGGACCCGTAGGCGCGGCTTCCGCACCGTCCCGGTCGGACAACCAGTACCCTCGATTACGTGCAGCGGCGAATTATGGGCATCGAGACCGAGTTCGGTGTCACCTGCACGTTCCACGGCCATCGCCGCCTGTCCCCGGACGAGGTCGCCCGCTACCTGTTCCGTCGGGTGGTGTCGTGGGGCCGCAGCTCCAATGTTTTCCTGCGCAACGGCGCCCGCCTGTATCTCGACGTGGGCAGCCACCCCGAGTACGCGACGGCCGAGTGCGACAGCCTGGTGCAGCTGGTCACCCATGACCGGGCCGGCGAATGGGTGCTCGAGGACCTGCTCATCGACGCCGAGCAGCGCCTCGCCGACGAGGGCATCGGCGGCGACATCTACCTGTTCAAGAACAACACCGACTCCGCCGGCAACTCGTACGGCTGCCACGAGAACTACCTGATCGTGCGGGCCGGCGAGTTCTCCCGGATCTCCGACGTGCTGCTGCCGTTCCTGGTCACCCGCCAGCTCATCTGCGGGGCGGGCAAGGTGCTGCAGACCCCCAAGGCGGCGACGTTCTGCCTGTCGCAACGGGCCGAGCACATCTGGGAGGGCGTCTCCTCGGCCACCACCCGGAGCCGGCCCATCATCAACACCCGTGACGAGCCGCACGCCGACGCCGAGAAGTACCGGCGGCTGCACGTGATCGTGGGCGACTCCAACATGTGCGAGACCACCACGATGCTCAAGGTGGGCACCGCGGCGCTGGTGCTGGAGATGATCGAGGCGGGCGTCCCCTTCCGCGACTTCTCGCTGGACAACCCCATCCGCGCCATCCGGGAGGTCAGCCACGACATCACCGGCCGGCGGCCGGTGCGGTTGGCGGGCGGGCGTCAGGCCAGCGCCCTGGACATCCAGCGCGAGTACTACAGCCGCGCCGTCGAACACCTGCAGACCCGCGAGCCCAACGCCCAGATCGAGCAGGTCGTCGACCTGTGGGGCCGCCAGCTTGACGCCGTCGAGAGCCAGGACTTCGCCAAGGTCGACACCGAAATCGACTGGGTGATCAAGCGCAAACTGTTCCAGCGCTACCAGGACCGCTACGACATGGAGCTGTCCGACCCCAAGATCGCCCAGCTGGACCTGGCCTACCACGACATCAAGCGCGGGCGCGGCGTCTTCGACTTGCTGCAGCGCAAGGGCCTGGCGGCGCGCGTCACCACCGACGAGGAGATCGCCGAGGCGGTCGACCACCCGCCGCAAACCACCCGCGCGCGGCTGCGGGGCGAATTCATCAGCGCCGCCCAGGCCGCGGGCCGCGACTTCACCGTCGACTGGGTGCACCTCAAGCTCAACGACCAGGCCCAGCGCACCGTGCTGTGCAAGGACCCGTTCCGGGCGGTCGACGAGCGGGTCAAGCGGCTGATCGCCAGCATGTAGCTCGAGCCGCGAACGCGATATCGCGTGCGCTCGACTCGCCGACCGGTGCAGGCGCGCGGCGCGTGCCGGTTATAACCTGGTGCGAATGGCGACCTCCAAAGTCGAGCGGTTGGTCAATCTCGTCATCGCCCTGCTCTCCACCCGCGGTTACATCAGCGCGGAGAAGATCCGGTCCAGCGTGGCGGGTTATTCGGATAGCCCCAGCGCCGAGGCGTTCTCGCGCATGTTCGAGCGTGACAAGAACGAGTTGCGCGATCTCGGCATCCCGCTCGAGGTGGGCAGGGCGTCGGCCATGGACCCCACCGAGGGGTATCGCATCAACCGGGACGCCTACTCGCTGCCCGCGGTCGAGCTCACTGCGGACGAGGCGGCCGCGGTCGCCGTCGCGACGCAACTGTGGGAGTCGCCCGAACTGATCACCGCCACCCAGGGCGCGTTGCTCAAGCTGCGCGCCGCCGGGGTGGACGTCGACCCTGACGCGCCGGTGGCCATCGCCTCGCCGGCCGGCGTGCCGGGGCTGCGCGGTTCGGAGGAGGTGCTCGGAATCCTGTTGTCGGCCATCGATTCTCGCCAGGCGGTGCAGTTCCCGCACCGGCCGTCGCGCGCGGAGCCGTACAGCATGCGCACGGTGGAGCCGTGGGGCGTGGTCACCGAGAAGGGCCGCTGGTATCTGGTGGGTCACGACCGCGACCGCGGCGCCACCCGTACGTTTCGGCTGTCGCGGATCGGCGCCGAGGTCACGCCGATCGGCCCGCCCGGGGCCGTCGTCGTGCCCGAGGACGTGGACCTGCGCCAGATTGTGGCCCGGACGGTGGCCGAGACCCCGACGGGCGGACACGCGCGGGTGTGGGTCGCCGACGGGCGGGCCACCGCGCTGCGCCGGGCCGGGACCTCTGCCGGCGCGCGACAGCTGGGCGGCCGCGACGGCGAGGTGATCGACCTCGACATCAAATCGAGCGACGGGCTGGCGCGCGAGATCGCCGGCTACGGTGCTGACGCCGTCGTGCTCGAGCCACAGTCCCTGCGCGACGACGTGTTGACGAGGCTGCGTGCGCAGGCGGGGGTATCGGCATGACTCCCGTGTCCACCCGCCTGATCCGGCTGCTCAACATGGTGCCGTACTTCCAGGCCAACCCGCGGGTCACCCGGTCCAAGGCGGCCGCCGACCTCGGGGTGTCGGCCAAGCAACTGGAAGAGGACCTCAACCAGCTGTGGATGTGCGGCCTGCCCGGCTACTACCCGGGCGACCTGATCGACTTCCAGTTCGCCGGCGACACCATCGAGGTGACCTTCTCCGCCGGCATCGACCGGCCGCTGAAACTCACCTCGCCCGAGGCCACCGGGCTGCTGGTGGCGCTGCGGGCGCTGGCCGACATCCCCGGCGTCGTTGATCCCGAAGCGGCCCGCAGCGCGATTGCCAAGATCGAGGCGGCCGCCGGCGCCGTCGGGCAGGACATCGCGGCGACGGCCGTCGATGAGCCCGCGCCCGTCGAGAGCCACGCGGCGGCCGCTGTGCGCACGGCGGTGCAGCACAAACACGCGCTGTCCATCGACTATTACTCCGCTTCCCATGACACCCTGACCAGCCGGATCGTCGACCCGATCCGGGTGCTGCTGATCGGCGGCCACAGCTACTTGGAGGCCTGGTCACGCGACGCCGAAGGGGTGCGGCTCTTCCGATTCGACCGGATCGTCGACGCCGCCGAGCTGGACCAGCCGGCGGCCCCGCCCGAACTGGCCGTGCACGCGCCGCCGGACACCTCGCTCTTCGACGGCGACCCGGCATTGCCGTCGGCCAAGCTGCGCGTCGCGCCGTCGGCGTCGTGGATGTTCGAGTACTACCCGATGCGCGAGGTCAACGAGTTGCCGGACGGTTCGTGCGAGGCGGTGATGACCTACGCCTCCGAGGATTGGATGACCCGCCTGGTGCTGGGCTTCGGGGCGGACGTGCGGGTGCTTGAACCGGAATCACTGGCAACACGTGTCCGGGATGCCGCGGCTGCGGCGTGCGAGTCCTATCAGGCGCTTACCCGCTGAGGCCACGGCGCGGGCGGCCCGGTGTATCGCCGGGCTGCGGTAGCATCGGGTAGACGTCTGGAGGTAATCAAAGTGGGCAGTCTTAGTCCGTGGCACTGGGCCATCCTCGCTGTGGTGGTGATCCTGCTTTTCGGTGCCAAGAAGCTCCCCGATGCAGCGCGTTCGTTGGGCAAGTCGATGCGCATCTTCAAGTCCGAGCTGCGCGAAATGCAGACCGAGAACAAGTCCGAAGCGCCTTCCATCGAGACCCCTCAGCCCGTGCAGTCGCAGCGGGTGGAGCCGCCGACGGCCACCGAGCAGGGGCACACCGAAGCACGCCCGGCGTAGCCCGCCGTCATCGTCGCGGTGCCCGAACGCCACTGAACGAGCGTCGTGAAAGTTTTCAAGGTTTCAGCGCGCACTGCCGGCGTCCTGAAGCGCCTCAACCCGCGTAACAGGCGCAGCCGAACCAATCCCGACGCGACGATGTCGCTCGTCGATCACCTGACCGAGCTGCGCACCCGGTTGCTGCTCTCGCTGGCCGCCATCCTGGTCACCACGATCTTCGGGTTCTTCTGGTACTCGCATTCCCTCTTCGGCCTGGAAAGCCTCGGCGAGTGGCTGCGCCATCCGTACTGTTCGCTGCCGCAGTCGGCGCGTGCGAGCATCAGCGCCGACGGTCAATGCCGGCTGCTGGCGACGGCACCGTTCGACCAGTTCATGTTGCGGCTCAAGGTCGGGCTGACCGCCGGGGTGGTGCTGGCCTGTCCGGTGTGGTTCTACGAGCTGTGGGCGTTCATCACGCCGGGGCTGTACCAGAAGGAGCGCCGCTTCGCGGTCGGGTTCGTGGTCCCCGCGGCGGTGCTGTTCGTCGCGGGCGCGGTGCTGGCGTACTTCGTGCTGTCCAAGGCGTTGGGTTTTTTGCTGACCGTGGGCAGCGACGTGCAGGTGACCGCGCTGTCGGGGGACCGGTACTTCGGCTTCTTGATCAACCTGTTGGTGGTGTTCGGAGTCAGCTTCGAATTCCCGCTGCTGATCGTCATGCTCAACATGACCGGCGTGCTCACCTATGAGCGCCTGAAGTCGTGGCGGCGTGGCCTGATCTTCGGGATGTTCGTATTCGCCGCGGTTTTCACCCCGGGGTCCGACCCGTTTTCGATGACCGCCCTGGGCGTCGCGTTGTCGGTGCTCCTCGAGTTCGCCATCCAGATCGCCCGCCTGCACGACCGACGCAAGGCCAAGCGCGAAGCGCAAACCGCGATTCCCGATGACCAGGCATCGGCCATCGAGCCGCCCACACCGATACAGGAGTCGGTCCCCGAGCCGTCGTTCACCGCCGGCCAGCACGACGATGTCACCTGAACCCTCGGCGCCGCAGGACGTGGCGGAGCTCGCCGAGCTGACCCGGTTCACCGCCGAATTGCCCTTCGCGCTCGACGGCTTCCAGCGGCGGGCATGCGCCGCGCTGGAACGAGGCCACGGCGTGCTGGTCTGCGCTCCGACCGGCGCCGGCAAGACGGTGGTGGGGGAATTCGCCGTGCACCTGGCGCTGGCCGCCGGCGGCAAGTGCTTCTACACCACGCCGCTCAAGGCGCTGAGCAACCAGAAGCACACCGACCTGACCGCGCGCTACGGCCGCGACCGGATCGGCCTGCTGACCGGTGACATGTCGGTGAACGCCGACGCCCCCGTGGTGGTGATGACCACCGAGGTGCTGCGCAACATGCTCTACGCTAATTCGCCTGCGCTGCAAGGACTTTCCTACGTCGTGATGGACGAAGTGCATTTCCTGGCCGACCGGATGCGCGGCCCGGTGTGGGAGGAAGTGATCCTGCACCTGCCCGACGAGGTGCGGGTGGTCAGCCTGTCGGCCACGGTGAGCAACGCCGAGGAGTTCGGCGGCTGGATCCAGACCGTGCGCGGCGATACCACCGTGGTGGTCGACGAGCACCGGCCGGTGCCGTTGTGGCAGCACGTATTGGTGGGCAAGCGGCTGTTCGACCTCTTCGATTACCGCAGCTCGGAAGCCGGCGGGCAGCCGGTCGCCGGCCACGAGTCACGCGTCAGCCCGGACCTGGTGCGCCACATCGCGCACCGCCGCGAGGCGGACCGGATGTCGGACTGGCAGCCGCGACGTGGGCGCGGCGGCCGCGGTGCGCCCGGCCGGCCGCGGTTCTACCGGCCACCCGGGCGGGCGGACGTGATCGCAACACTGGACTCCGAGGGGCTGCTGCCGGCGATCACGTTCGTGTTCTCCCGCGCCGGCTGCGACGCCGCCGTCCAGCAGTGCCTGCGCTCGCCGCTGCGGTTGACCACCGAGGAGGAGCGGGCGCAGATTGCCGAGGTGATCGAGCACCGGTGCGGCGATCTCGCCGACGCCGACCTGGCGGTGCTCGGTTACTACGAGTGGCGGGAGGGGCTGCTCCGCGGCCTGGCCGCCCACCACGCCGGGATGTTGCCGGTGTTCCGGCACACCGTCGAGGAGCTGTTCACCGCCGGCCTGGTCAAGGCGGTGTTCGCGACCGAGACCCTGGCGCTCGGCATCAACATGCCCGCCCGCACGGTGGTGCTCGAGCGGCTGGTCAAATTCAACGGCGAGCAGCACATGCCGCTGACGCCGGGGGAGTACACGCAGCTGACCGGCCGCGCCGGGCGGCGCGGCATCGACGTCGAGGGCCACGCGGTGGTGCTGTGGAATCCCGCCGACGAGAACACCGAGCCGGTAGCGGTGGCGGGCCTGGCCTCCACCCGCACCTTCCCGCTGCGCAGCTCGTTCGCCCCGTCGTACAACATGACGATCAACCTGGTGCAGCAGATGGGTCCCGAGCAGGCGCATCGGCTGCTGGAGCAGTCGTTCGCGCAGTATCAGGCCGACCGCTCCGTGGTCGGCCTGGTGCGCGGAATCGAACGCGGCACCGCGATGCTCGCCGAGATCGCCGGTGAGCTCGGCGGCCCGAAGGCGCCGATCCTGGACTACGCCCGGCTGCGGGCGCGCATCTCCGAGATGGAACGCGCGCAGTCCCGCGCCTCGCGGCTGCAGCGGCGCCAGGCGGCCAGCGACGCGCTGGCCGCGCTGCGGCGTGGCGACATCATCAACATCACCCACGGCCGGCGCGGCGGGCTGGCGGTGGTGCTGGAATCGGCGCGCGACGGCGAGGACCCCCGCCCGCTGGTCCTCACCGAAAACCGTTGGGCGGGGCGGATTTCGACGGCCGACTATCCGGGAGCGTCGGCCCCGGTCGGTTCCATGCCGCTGCCCAAGCGGGTCGAGCACCGGCAGCCGCGGGTCCGGCGAGACCTCGCGTCGGCGCTGCGGTCGGCGGCCGCGGGGCTGGCCATTCCGGCCAGGCGCCGCGGCGGGCGCGGCGACCAGGACGACGCGTTTCACAACCCCGAACTGGCGTCGCTGCGGGAGGAGCTGCGTCGGCACCCGTCGCACAACAGCCCCGGCCTCGAAGCCCAGGTGCGGCAGGCCGAGCGATACCTGCGGATCGAACGCGACAACGCCCAGTTGGAGAAAAAGGTTGCCGCCGCGACCAATTCGCTGGCGCGGACCTTCGACCGAATTGTCGGGCTGCTCACCGAGCGTGGTTTCATCCAAGGCCCGGACACCGATCCCCGCGTCACCGACGACGGCCGCCTGCTCGCCCGCATCTACAGCGAAAGCGACCTCCTGGTCGCCGAATGCCTGCGCACGGGCGCCTGGGCGGACCTGAAGCCACCCGAGTTGGCGGCGGTGGTCTCGGCGGTGCTCTACGAGAGCCGGGGAGGTGAGGGCCCGCGGGCGGCGTTCGCCGCCGAGGCGCCCACCCAGCGCGTGCGGCAGGCGCTGCAGCAAACCGCTCGGCTGTCGTACGCGCTGCGCAGCGACGAGCAGACGCACCGGATCGCGCCCAGTCGGGAGCCCGACGACGGTTTCGTCAACGTCATCTACCGCTGGGCCAAATCCGGCGACCTGGCCGCGGCCCTGGCGGCCGTCGACCCGGCGGGCACCGGCTCGCCGCTGTTGGCGGGCGATTTCGTGCGCTGGTGTCGCCAGGTGCTCGACCTGTTGGACCAGGTCCGCAACGCGGCTCCGGACGCTGAGCTGAGGGCCACCGCCAAGCGCGCGATCAATGACGTTCGGCGCGGCGTCGTCGCTGTTGACGCCGGGTAGGCTGAGCCGAAGCTACCGTAGATCCAACACATCACGACGCCGATAGTTCGTGCCGAGACACAAGGGGCTGAGGAGAGACGATGAGCGGACCGCAGGGACCGGACCAGCAGTGGCAACCGCCCGGCCAAGGTAGCGATCAGTCCTCCGAACCGACCCAGGTCGGTTCGCCGTGGCAGCAGCAGCCGGGCCAGGAGGCCACCTGGCAGGCTCCGGCGTACACGCCGCCCGCCGAGTACCCGCAGTACCAGCAGCCGGCCGAACAGGCTTACCCGCAGCAATACCCGCAGCAGCCCGGCTACGGGCAGCCTCAGCAGTACGCGCAGCCGGGCCAGTACGGGCAGCCGGGGCAGTATGGCCAGCCGGGTCAGTACGGTCAGCCCGGCCAGTACGCGCAGCCGGGCCAGTACGGGCAGCCGGGGCAGTATGGCCAGCCCGGTCAGTACGGCCAGCCCGGCCAGTACCCGCAGCAGTACTCGCCCTATGACCAGCAACCGGCGAAAAGGCGCTCGGTCGGGCTGATCGCCGGCGTGGGCGGGGCGATCGCCTTCCTGCTCATCGCGGTCGTGCTGGTGCTCGGCTTCTGGCAGCCGGGGTTCTTCGTCACCACCAAGCTGGATGTCAACAAGGCGCAGGCCGGGGTCCAGCAAGTCCTGTCCGACGAGACGAACGGCTACGGCGCCAAGAACGTCAAAGACGTCAAGTGCAACCACGGCCAGAACCCCACCGTCAAGAAGGGCGCCACTTTTGACTGCGACGTCAGCATCGACGGCGCCGCCAAGCACGTGACGGTGACCTTCCAGGACAACAAGGGCACCTACGAGGTCGGCCGGCCGCAGTAGCCGGTCACCCGGGCAGCGCGTCGAGCGCTTTCTGCAGCCGGGCTATCGAGGACCCGACGCCCAGTTTGGTCGCCAACTTGGCGGTGCGGCCCGGGTCGTCGGCCGCCAGCGGCAGCGCGTCGGTCGGGGTCGACAGGCTGACGGGCGCGTCGGTGGCGACACGCACCACCTTCCCGGCGGCCTCGATGTAGTCGGTCGCCCCCAGCAGTTTCGAGCGCAGGCCCTTGGCCATCTTCGATTTCGGGTCGCGGGCGGCCGCGAGGATCTCTTCCAGCGACCCGTGTTGGGCCAGCAGGGTCGCCGCCGTCTTCTCCCCGACGCCCGGCACGCCCGGCAGGCCGTCGGACGGATCGCCCCGCATCAGGGCGAATTCGGCGTAGGCCGGCCCGGCCCGGTGTTTTGGCACGCCGTAGTGTTCGGCGACTTCCGCCGGTCCGAACAGGGTGGCCTTGGTCAGGCCGCGGCCCAGATAGAGCACCCGGACGGGGACCGGCTCGTCGGAGACCACCTGCAGCAGGTCGCGGTCTCCGCTGACCACCACCACGGGGTCGCGGCGTTCGCGGGCGGCCAGCGTGCCCAGCACATCGTCGGCCTCGAACCCTTCGGCGCCCGCCGTCGGGATGCCGAAGGCGTCCAGCAGTTCCATGATCATGTCGATTTGCGGGGTTAGGTCGTCGGGGACCTCTTCGACGTCGGGTTCGCCCTCGGGCTCTTCCTCCGCCACCCGATGGGCCTTATACGACGGGACGAGGTCCACCCGGAATTGCGGGCGCCAGTCCAGGTCCAGGCAGACCACCAGCCGGGCGGGGCGTTGCTTGGTGATCACGACCGCCATCGAATCGATGAATCCGCGTACGGCGTTGACGGGCCGGCCATCGGGGGCGGTGATCGACGACGGCACCCCGAAGTAGGACCGGAACCACATGCTGGCCCCGTCGAGCAGCAGTAGCGGCGATCGCGAGCGCGGCGAAGGCATGCCGGTTATCGTCTCACGGCGCCGAGCGTCGACTTGTCGTCATCGCAAAGCGGGAATCGCCGCAACGACTCGACGCTCGGCCCAGCGGTTAGCCTGGCTGCCATGGAGTCTCACCGATTCGATGCCGGCGTGTATGCCCGACGGCTGGCCGCCGCGGCGGCCGCGACCGCCGAGGCGGGACTGGCCGGGCTGGTGATCACCCCCGGCTACGACCTGCGCTATCTCGTCGGGTCGCGCGCCCAGACGCTCGAGCGGTTCACCGCGCTGGTGGTGCCCGCCTCCGGAGACCCGTCGGTGGTGGTGCCGCGACTGGAGCTGGCCTCGCTCAAGGAGTCGGCCATTGCGGAATTGGGGCTCGCGGTGCGGGATTGGGTCGACGGCGAAGACCCCTATCGGTTGGTGGGTTCGGCGTTCGGCGCCGGCCCGGCCGCGACCGCCGTCACCGACTCCATGCCGGCGTTGCACCTGCTGCCACTCGCCGATGCGCTGGGCGTGCTGCCGGTGCTGGCGACCGACGTGATGCGCGGGCTGCGGATGGCCAAGGAGGAATGCGAGATCGATGCGCTGCGCAAGGCCGGTGCGGCCATCGATCGCGTGCACGCCCGAGTGCCGGAGTTTCTGGTTCCCGGGCGGACCGAGGCCGACGTAGCCGCCGATATCGCGGAAGCGATTGTGGCCGAAGGACATTCGGAGGTGGCGTTCATCATTGTCGGCTCCGGCCCGCACAGCGCCGACCCGCATCACGGCTACTCGGACCGCGAACTGCAAGTCGGTGACATCGTCGTCGTCGATATCGGCGGCGCCTACGAGCCCGGATATCACTCCGACTCGACGCGCACCTACAGCATCGGCGAACCGAAACCCGAAGTGGCGCAGCAGTATTCCGTGTTACAGCGGGCGCAGCGCGCGGCCGTCGACGCCGTCCGTCCTGGAGTCACGGCCGAACGGGTCGATGCCGCCGCCCGCGAGGTGCTGGCCGAGGCGGGGCTTGCGGACGTTTTCGTACACCGCACCGGACACGGCATCGGACTCTCGGTGCACGAGGAGCCCTACATCGTCGCGGGCAACGACCTGCCGCTGGCCACCGGCATGGCCTTCTCCATCGAGCCGGGGATCTACTTCCCGGGCCAGTGGGGCGCGCGCATCGAGGACATCGTCGTCGTGACCGAGGACGGCGCGCTGGCGGTCAACAACCGGCCGCACGAGCTGATCGTGGTGCCCGTGCCGTAGCAGTCGAGGCCCACCGGCGCGTACGTTGGGGCTTGATGTCACTTCTGGATTTGACTCTCCTGCCGATCCGCATCGCACGCCACATCGCCGACACGTTGGTCCATCCGGCCGCGACGGCACCCGCACCACCGGCTGAGCTTGTCGTGGTCGACGGCATGCCCGAGGGGGCGCCGCCGGCGGCGCTGCGCCCAGAGCCGCGACTACCGGTGCCGTCGGGATGGCCATTCGGGGAAGACTTTCCGCGTACCTGTGGCGTCGGCCGCCTGGCCGGCGGTGCGCTGTTTTGGACCGACTTCCTGTACGACGACCACGGCGCGACCGGCCTGCCGATCGGTGACCTGAAGGTGCAGGCGCCGCCCCGCGGCACCTACATCTATCCCGACGGCCCGGCGGCCCGCAACGGCGCCGACATCTTCCGCGTCGCGATCGGGCTCACCGCCACCGACACCTGGTGGCGGGTCGACTGGAACACCTTGCTGGACGCGTCGGTCCCCATCGCGCTGTTCACCCTCGACACCGACCCCACTCGCGCCGCGCCGGAGCAGTGGCCCGCCGGGGCCGGGGTGCGCTCGGCCGGCATCGACATGGCCCTGCTGGTTTCGGGTAGTGGCGCCGCGCTGATCGACCTGACCACCCGGGCCACGACGCCAGTGCAGCACACCGTCGACATGGAATCGCGAACGTTTCTGGCGCAAGTGCCCCGGACCCTGCTCGAGCCGCACGGCACGTGGACGGTGCGGCTCGCGGCAGGGCTCTCGAACGCGGCGGGCGATGGGTTCGCCGACGTGCCCGTCGAGCATGGCGCGCTGCCCGGGCAACCGAACGTTTACAACGTGGCGTTTCGCACCAACGAGCAAGAGCCGCCGCACCTGAACTTCTGGTCGGACGCCGCGCAGGCCGGCGCCTTGACCGCCGGCGACGTCTCGAAGTTCGCCGTGACGGTGCAGTGGGATCGGCTGGCGGCCGGCGAGACCGAGTCCGAGCCAATGATCACCGGCCCGTCGACTCGGTGGTATGTGTCCTCGGTCGAGCTGGGCCAGGGTGTGGCCGCCGACGATATCTTGAGCACCAAGCCGCAATTCCTCGGTCGGGTGCAGCCGTATTCGGTGTGTCTGCCCTCGAGTTTCAAGCCGGGCCAGCCCTTGCCGTTGACTCTGCTGTTGCACTCGCTTGCGTTGGGGCAGAGCCAGTTCGCCGCGATCGACCCGAACCTGCTGCACCAAGTGTGCGAGGGCCGGGACTCCGTCGTGGTCACGCCGCTGGCCCGGGGCCCGTCGACGTGGTACTTCGATACCGGAGAGCTCGACGTCTGGGAAGTGTGGGCGCGCGTCGCCGAGCAGCTGGGCACCGATCCCAACCGCACCGTGGTTTCGGGCTACTCGATGGGCGGATATGCGGCCTACAAGTTGGGATTGACCTACCCGCAGGTGTTTTCGCAAGCCGTCGTGCTGGCGGGGCCGCCGACGTGCGGGGTGCGGCTGCTGCCCGACATCGACATCCCGGCCGACCTCGACCCGCAATCGCCCTGTGCCCGCGAGGGCGATACCTGGAAGCTACTGGTGAACGCCCGTTGGTTGCCGTACGTCATCGCGCACGGAATGGTCGACGAGCTGGTGCCGTTCGCGTCGGCCGCCGAGCAGGTGCTCGAACTCGACCGGCTGGGCTACCGGCACCGCTTCACGGTGTATCCGTTCGAGGATCACCTCGCTTGGGTGTTGCAGGACAAGTTCGAAGACCCGATCGCGCACATGGAAACCGGCTTGCGGCAAGCCGATCCGGGACACATCACGTTTGCGTGGCATCCGCAACTGGTTCGTGACGACCTGGGCATCGGGCCGCATCGGGTGTGGTGGTTGTCTGGCCTGACCGCGGACCCTGCGGTGACGGCGCGGCGCGGGGCGATCGCGGAAGTCGACGCACGCTCGTATGCGCGCCCCGATTTGACGCACACCGTGCGGCATCGTCGCGGATTCCTCCTGAACTTCGACCCGACCCCGGGGGTGTACAGCGAATTGGACTGGCGGGTCGGCCCGCCCGTTGGTCCGTTGCCGTATCTCACGCTGCGGCTCACCGGCGTCGCCGCGATTACCGTGGATGCCCAGCGGGCCGGGCTGGCGGCGTTGCCGAAGTCGACGATCGCGGTCGCCACCGACACCGCCGCGCGCATCACGCTGAGTGGGTTGCCCGCCGGGATGGGCGTCCAACTCGACGGTGAGCCGGCCGAACCGACGCTGGCCGTATCGGCGGGACGGCACCGGATCACGCTGGCCGCGCGAGCTGTTAATGGATGAGTTGTGGCTTTTCGGTGAGGCTCGCTAGCGTTTCAAAGCCAGCATTGGGTGAATAGCGCCTGCGCGCGGTCTCGACCAAGATTTTGCGCGTGGCTCCGTTGGTGGTCGATCCCGAGGCGATGTTCGTCGCCGGTACGGGCATCGGCGCCGTAGGCGAGGGGCTCGCCGCGGCATTGGGCCCGCTTACCGCCGGCTTCGGCATCAACAGCGGCCAGGACGCTGCCGGGTTGATGTTCGGGTTGGGGTACCAGAATGCGGCCCAGTCGCTGCTGAACGGGGCGGCGGCCGGCATCTTCGCCTGCAGATATGTCGGCGCGAAGGTGCAACTGTGCGCGTCCAATTACTCGCGGGCCGAGGCGGCGTCCAATGTCCGCGGGAGCGGCCACGTGCTGCCCGCGCCCGCGCAACCGCAGGACTTCCCGGCCCCGGGCCGCCCCGGGACCGTAGGGGCCGGGGTCGCTCAACCGCTGCTGTGGGCGGTGGTAGAGGCGTTGGTCGACGACGTCTGGCCTAACGGCAACGGGCTCGGAATGCACGCGGCTGCCGGCTGTTGGCGGGGTTTCGGTGACGCACTTCGTGCGGTGGGGCACGGGCTTAACGGTCCGAAGTCGGTGGTCGCGGAACAGCAGGTCCCCGAAGCTCCGTTGGTGCAGCAGGTCTTGTCCGAACTGGGCAGCAAGCTGGACAAGTTGGCCGGTCGGTGCGACGACCTGGCCAAGGCAGTCGATGAGTTCGCGAACGTTGTGGAGAACGCGCAGAACAAGATTCGGGATCTGTTGGGCCGTCTGGCGGGCCTGACCAATCTTGCCCACGACGTGATGTTGATCTTCGAAGGCGATGCGGCCGACGAGCTCGAGAAGATCGTGCGAGACATCAACGACGTCCTGGACAACATGAAGCGGGAAGCGCAGGCCCGCGAACACGTCATCAAAACGGGGATGCAGATCATCGACGGTTTGGTCGGCGAGCTGAAGACCTACGTGCGCGGGCAGCTGGTCGAATTTCTGGGCAACACGGTGGGCAAGTTCGTGGCGGATGACTTCGATTTCACCGCCGATGCCGGTGAGGGCATCTTCAGGTCCACCGTCGGTATCGCGCAACTTCAAGACCAGCTCGACCCGACCCGGTTCGCCTTCGATTCCAAAGGCGCTGCGGCCAGTTGGGCGGCACTGGATCAGAGTGCGTTGAAATCTATTCCCGCGTATGCGCTTTTCGACCCGGAGGGCGCCGCAAAGAACGACTTGGGAATCCTGAAGGGTTTCACCCACTGGGCCGACTTGACCTCCGGCCGGCCTGGACTGGCGGTGGGGGAGTTCATCTTCGACGGCGCCACATTCGCGCTCGGAGGCGGCGCAGTCAAGGCCGGTTCGAAAGGTGCGGAGGCCGCGGCGGGTGGCGCCGAAGCGACCGAGGAAGTTACCGACGTCGAGGCGGCGGCCCAAGGTGCGGCGGGCGCGGCCGGCGAATTGAACGGCGTTGGCGGCACGCTCGCTGATATCGCGACGAACGGCGTCGATCTCACGAAGGGTCTTCAGAATCTCGGCGAAGATCTGCCGAAAGGAGATCCGCTTCCCGGTGGGAGCGCGATGGGTCTGCCGGCAGGAAAGTTGCCCGAGGCTCCGGTCGAATCCGTGCCCCACCCGCCGGTTCAGCCCCACGGCCCGGCAGATCCGGCGGCCGTTCCTCCCGAATCACCCCGCGGTCCCGGCGAGCGCCCCACGCCCGAACCGGTGGGCGGTCCACACGAGCCGGCTCCGGGTGGGGGTCCACGCGAGCCGGTTTCGGCTCCTGTTGCGGCCGCGCACGCCGGGACCGCGGTGGGCGATCGCATGACATCTGCCGCGCCGCGGTCGTTTGAGCATTCGCCGACTCTTCCGGTATCGCCCGCGAGCCCTCGCGTTGGACCGGCACCCGCTGCGCCACATTTTCCCCAACCAGCGCCGTCAGCGCCTTCAGCCGCGCCGCCGGCCGCCGCGCCGCATTTCGAGTCTCCGAGCGGCCACTCGACCGAGATGCCAGCAAATGGCGGAGGGCATTGGCCTAATGACGGTCTGCCTGCAGGCGAGCATGCGCATGAAAAGCCGCCGCACGACGGGAAGCCCGATGGGCTCGATGACGGAAAGCCGGGTGATCACCGGGACGGTACGTCGGATGGGAACAACGATCGCGAGCAAAATGCGAGCAACGAAGACACTGCTTCTGACGGATTGAGTGCAGAAAAGCGGAGTGAGATCATCGCGATGCCGAAAGGCACTCGGCCCGACCCGTCCGAATACTTGTCACCAGACTACATCGAGAACCATCTCCAAAAATTCAGCGATGGTGCTACCCGTTTTATGCCAGCACGTAATCTTGAGAAATATGGCATCGCGCAGTTGGATGGGACATCATTCGTCATGCCGAAAGATGAAGCTGACGCAATGCTCAAGGCGTCGACAGGAAACCCGCGGGTCATGGAGAAAGAGCTCGGCTTGCCTGAGGGATTTCTTGACTCTAACGAAATCGTTCGGATCGATATCGCAGAACCGGGTGAGTTCCACTTGCGGATGCCCTCAGGCAACGAGGCGGGCGCAAATGAAAATTGGATTCCCGGAGGTGTTCTCCCAGATGGCGCCTCAGAGGCTGTGGTAGATGGTGGAGAAATACCGCCCGGTGACTATACTGTGACGAATATCTTCGACGAGAAAGAGATGAGATGAGGTTTGACGACACCTATTTCTCTCGAGACGATAGGTATTCGCTCGGCGTGGAGTCGATGTCGGGCAAATACTATGCGTCATTGCCGGTAAGTAACGGCATCGTGGATTATGAAGAATATTACGAGCTCACGCCCGACGAATATCATCATCTGCTCCACGATAGGGACGCTGCAATCGAGTTCATAGAAGCGTGCCGTAGGCGAGAGCACGATGACCTTCTCTTGCAGAAGCCTGGCAGCAACCGAGGAACCCCGGTGTAGAAGAGACCGACGTTAATCCTCGCCGCGGTCCAGCAAGCCCGACGAACCCAGCACCCGCTCGACCCGCACCTCGATGACCACCCGGCGCGGGTTCGGGCGCGGGGTGCGGTAGCGCTGGGCGTACCGCAACTCCGCGTCGCGGACGGCATCCACGTCGGTGTTGACCTTCGATCGGCCCTCCAGCGACAACCACCGCGCGCCGTCGACCTGACTGAGCACCGCCACCCCGCCGCGGTCGGCGTTCACCGCCTTCTGCGAGCCGCCGGTGGTGATGACCCGGGCGATGTGCGTCTTGGGGTCGAAGGTGAATCCCACCGCCACGACATGCGGTGAATTGTCGGCTCGCAGCGTGGTCAGCATGGCCAGATGCCGTTCGGACAGAAACGCCAGCGCATCGTCCGTGAGCCGCGTAGTGGTATTCGCCATCACCGCCCACGCTAGCGCAGGTAATAATCGCAGCCGTGGGCGACACGGGCGCGGGCCCAGTACTAATCCTGGGTGGCCGCAGCGAGATCGGCGTCGAGCTGGCGCGGCTGCTGGCGCCGGGGGCGACGGTGGTGCTCGCCGCGCGCAAGGCCGACCACCTCGACGAGGAGGTCGCCACCCTCCAAGCGGCCGGCGCGACGGCGGTGCACACCACGGAGTTCGACGCCGACGACCTGGAGTCGCACGGCCCGCTGGTCGCCTCGGTCGTCGCGGAGCACGGGCCCATCGCCACGGCGGTGCTGGCCTTCGGAATCCTGGGCGACCAGGCCCGCGCCGAGACCGACGCCGCGCACGCGGTGGCCATCGTGCACACCGATTACGTCGCCCAGGTCAGCATGCTCACCCATCTGACGGGCGCGATGCGCGAAGCCGGTAAAGGCCAACTGGTGGTGTTCTCCTCGATCGCCGGCGCGCGGGTGCGCCGCGCCAACTATGTCTACGGCTCGGCGAAGGCAGGTCTCGACGGGTTCGCCAGCGGCTTGGCCGACGCGCTGCACGGCACCGGGATCCGACTGCTGATCGCCCGGCCCGGGTTCGTGGTAGGGCGCATGACGGAGGGCATGGAGCCGGCGCCGTTGTCCAGCACCGCGGCGCAGGTGGCCGCGGCGACCGCGCGGGCGCTGGCCAAAGGCCGCCGCTCCGTGTGGATCCCGTGGGCGCTGGGTCCCGCCTCGGCCGTAATGCGGGTGGTGCCGCAGTTCTTATGGCGCAGGATGCCGCGATGATAATCGTTGTCGGGATCGGCGCCGACGGCATGGCGGGGCTCGCGGAGTCGTCGCGTCACGAATTGCGCAAGGCCACAATAATTTACGGATCGAAACGGCAACTCGACCTGCTCGACGACACCGTTACGGCGCCCCGGCGGCAGTGGCCCTCGCCGATGCTGCCCGCGCTGCGGTCGTTGCTCGACGATCACGCCGAAGACATCCACGTGGTGGCCAGCGGCGATCCACTACTGCACGGCATCGGGGGGACGCTGATCCGGCTGCACGGCCCCGATCAGGTGCGCGTGCTCCCGCACGTGTCCTCGGTGACACTGGCGTGCGCGCGAATGGGCTGGAACGCCCACGACACGGAGGTGATCAGCCTGGTCACCGCGCCGACGCACACCGCGATACGCCGCGGCGGCCAGGCGATCGTGCTGTCGAAGAGCGGCGCCACCCCCAGCGAGGTCGCCGTGCTACTCGACGCGCATGGCCGCGGCAGCTCGGTCCTGACCGTCCTCGAAAACCTGGGTGGCCCAACCGAACACCGCCGGAACGGCACCGCGCACGAATGGGCCGATTGCGCGCCATCGGACATCGACGACCTCAACGTGATCGCCATCCGCTACCTGCCCGACGAACGCCTGTCGCCGCTGCCCGACGACGCGTTCGCGCACGACGGGCAGATCACCAAGCACGGGATCCGCGCGGTGACACTGGCGGCGCTGGCCCCGCGCCCCGGCGAGCGGCTCTGGGACGTCGGCGCGGGCTCTGGCAGCATCAGCGTCGAGTGGTGCCTGAGCTGGCGCGGCTGCACCGCGGTCGCATTCGAGCGGGACGAAAAACGCCGCGACAACATCGAGTTCAACGCCGCCCATTTCGGTGCCGGCATCGATGTGCGTGGCGACGCCCCGGCGGCATTCGACGGGCTGGACCCACCGTCGGCGATCTTCATCGGTGGCGGCCTCACCCAGCCGGGGCTGCTCGACGCCTGCCTCGACAACCTGCCGACGGGCGGCCGCCTGGTCGCCAACGCGGTCACCGCCGAATCTGAAGCGGCTCTGGCGCAGGCGTATTCGCGACTCGGGGGACACCTGCACCGCTTCCAACACTATCGGGGCGAGCCGCTGGGCGGCTTCACCGGCTGGCGTCCCCAGATGCCTGTCACCCAGTGGGCGATGACCAAATGACGGTGTATTTCATCGGCGCGGGCCCGGGTGCGGCCGACCTGATCACCGTCCGCGGCCAGCGGCTCCTCGAGTCCTGCCCGGTGTGTCTGTACGCGGGCTCGATCATGCCCGACGACCTGTTGGCGGCGTGCCCGCCCGGGGCGAAAGTCGTTGATACCGGACCGCTGACGCTGGAGCAGATCGTTGCCGAGATCGCCGACGCCGACGCCGCCGGCCACGACGTGGCACGGCTGCATTCCGGCGACCCGTCCATCTACAGCGCGCTGGCCGAGCAATGCCGACGGCTCGATGCGCTGGGGATCGCTTACGAAATCGTGCCCGGCGTACCGTCTTTCGCCGCGGCAGCGGCCGCGCTCAAGCGCGAGCTCACCGTTCCCGGCGTCGCGCAGACCGTGACCCTGACCCGGGTCGCCACCTTGTCGACGGCCATGCCGCCCGGTGAAGACCTCGCCACCCTCGCCCGATCCGGCGGCACACTGGTCTTGCATTTGGCCGCGGCCCAGATCGATGCCATCGTGCCGCAGCTTCTCGGGGCCGGCTACCGACTCGAAACCCCCTGTGCTGTAGTGGCATTCGCGAGCTGGCCGCAGCAGGCGGTGCTGCGCGGCACGCTCGCCGACATCGCCGAACAGACGCACGGGGCCGGCGTCACCAAGACGGCGGTGATCGTCGTCGGCGACGTGCTGGCCGCCGAGGGATTCACTGACAGCTACCTGTATTCGACCGGGCGCACGCGGGGGAGCAGGCACTGATGCGCGTGCTGCTGCTCGGCGGCACGGCCGAAGGTCGCGCGCTGGCCAAGGCCCTGCATCCGCGCATCGACGTCGTCAGCTCGCTGGCGGGCCGGGTGCCCGACCCCGCGCTGCCGGTCGGCCCGGTACGCATCGGCGGCTTCGGCGGCCCTGACGGACTGCGGCGCTGGCTCCTCGACGAACGCATCGACGCGGTGATCGATGCGACCCACCCGTTCGCGGCGACGATGACGGCGCACGCCGCCGCCGTCTGCGCTGAGCTGAAGATGCCGCACCTGGTGCTGGCTCGTCCGGCCTGGGACCCGGGCTCGGCGATCGTGGTCGAATCGGATCGCCAGGCCGCGGAAGCCGTCGCGCGACAATCGTTTTCGCGGGTGTTTCTCACTACCGGACGCTCGGGAACCAAGGCCTTCGCGGACAGCGACGCGTGGTTTCTCATTCGCGCGGTGACCGAACCCGAGCCGTCGTCCCTGCCGCGCCGACACCAGCTGGTGTTGTCCCGGGGCCCGTATCGTTACGACGGCGAGCTGGCGCTGTTGCGAGAACACCGCATCGACGCGTTGGTCACCAAGAACAGCGGTGGGGACATGACCCGTGCGAAGTTGGATGCGGCTGCGGCACAGGGCATTCCGGTGGTGATGGTGGCGCGGCCACCGCTACCGGCCGGCGTGGCGGTGGTGGGCAGCGTCGAGCAGGCCACCGACTGGGTGACGGGTTTGGGCTAGCCGGTCAGGTCGTCGCGCTCGGCGTCGGCGGCCAGCAGCGCGTCGCGGGCGCGTGCGACGCGGGATCGGATGGTGCCCACCGGGCACCCGCAAACCGCCGCGGCGTCGGCGTAGGGCAGCCCCAACAACTGGGTGAGCAACAGGGCTTCCCGTTGCTCGGCGGTGAGACTGGCGATCATTGTGGTGACCTCGACCAGGTCCTCGAATCCGCGGGCGTGCCGGTCGCCCCGCAGCACGTGCTCCGGGTCGGCGCCCAGCGCGGCGCGCGGCCGTGACTGGACGTGGCGGATGTGGTCCGCGACGACGCGGCGCGCGATCGCGAGCAGCCAGGTCCGGGCGCTCGAACGCCCGGAGAACCGCTCGATGGCGCCGATCGCCCGCAGGAAGGTCTCCTGTGTCAGGTCGTCGGCGCTGCCCGCATCCGACAGATACGTGACGAACCGCCACACGTCTTGCTGGGTGGCTTTGATGAATGCCTCGAGCGCACGATCACTTCCACGCGCGGCGGCCAACGCGAGTTCGGTAACGGCCTCGTCATCGCTTGACGCGATCATGGCGAACCACCTTTGTTTCGCGGGCTCACTGAGTCTACGACGGCCTGTCGTAGCGGCTGTGGCGGGGTCGGCGGCGGACCGGTTGATGGGCCACAGGTGGGCGCGTCGTCGGCCCGCAGGAGCCTCCGGTCGCCAACCGGCGTCGTCCGTCGCGTCGGAGGCGCCCGATCGGTCGGATCGCACCCGCTCCCGCGCCACCAGCAACGCGAACGCGAGGCCCAACAGCAAGGGCATGTGACTGGCGATACGCGTCGCCGTCACCTCGCCCGCGAACGCATCCACGATCACGTAACCGAGCAGCGCAACCGAGTAGACGCCCGTAATCGCCGCCACCCCAATCGCGGTGACGGGCCACACGCCGGCGGCGACCATCGCCAAACCCAACGCCAGCAACCAGGCGGTGGACTCGTGCATCAGGTGCTCACCCGACATCGCGCCGTGCATGTGAGCCGACACCATGCCGAAATCGATCCCGCTGATCTGCGCGGCGGCAATCGCCACCTGGAACAAACCGACAGCGATCAGGCCCCACCGCCGGTAGTGCGCACGCAGCCAACGCATCCGGCGCTGGCGTCCCGACGATTCCTCGCCGATGCTCGCCATGATCTTCGCCACCAGGTCCGGTCCGTCGCCGGGCTCGACCGAGGCCATCCGGCGGGTCTGCACCGCGGCGCCGATCAGCCACGAACGGCAACGGCGGCACGATTCGAGATGCGCGTCAACCTGCTGCGCGAGCGCTTGGGGACGTTCGCCGTCCAGTCGAGCCGAAAGCGCTTCACGCGCCGCGTCACACCGCATCACTGCATCGTTGCGCATGCCCGGTCCGCGCGCAAAGAGCACCCGAAATCAACCGGCGGGAACTAATCCGTCCGGCAAACCGACCACTGAAGGTACGCAGCCCCAGCCCACCCACCGAAGAGGTATTCGTGTTCGTGCCCGCAGGCCACCGACGATGACCGCCCCGATCTGGATCGCCTTCCCGCCTGAAGTGCACTCGACCTTGCTGAGCAGCGGCCCCGGACCCGGGCCGCTGCTCGCCGCTGCGGCGACCTGGTCGTCGATGAGCAGCCAATACACCGACGCCGCAGACGAACTCGGCGGGCTCCTGGCCGCCGTGCAAGGCGGTGCCTGGGGCGGCCCAAGCGCCGAACAATACGTGGCGGCCCACGCCCCGTACCTGGCCTGGCTGCTGGAGAGCTCCGCCAAGAGCGCGACGGCGGCCGCGCTGCACGAGACGGCCGCCGGCGCCTACACGGCGGCGCTGGCCACCATGCCGACCATGCCCGAGCTGGCCGCCAACCACGCGACCCACGCGGCGCTGGTGGCGACGAACTTCTTCGGCATCAACACGATTCCAATCGCGGTGAACGAGGCCGACTACGCGCGCATGTGGCTGCAGGCCGCCGAGACCATGACCACCTACCAGGTGGTTGCCGAGTCCGCCCTCGCGGCGGTCCCCGCGTCCACGCCCGCGCCGTCGATCGTCGCCCCGGCCGCGGAGGCGAGCGTCGCCGCCGCGCAAGCCGCCGACACCCAACAGCAGGCCACCCAGGCCTACCCGTCCTGGCAGGACCAGCTCACGGCGTGGCTACAGCAGTACACCAAGAACTTCGCGTGGCCGGTGTCCAAGGACCTCAACCCGGGTGGCTGGCCGTTCCCACCGGTGCCGTTCGTCAACGGCCTCGCCTCGTTTTTCGGCCAGTTGGGGTTCTCGCCGGCCCTGTCCAGCGCGCTCGGCTGGGCCATCTTCCACACCCTGATGATCTTCTGGCCCTTCATGCAGGCCGCCATCCAGATGGCGGTCGTGCTCGCACCGATGGCCGTTTCCCTGCTGGCCGCCGCCGCGGCGGGGGGCGCGGCCGCGGCCGTTACCGCGGTCAGCGTCGTGGCCCCGCTCTCGGTCGCCGCACCGCTGCCGGCGGCCGCTCCCGCGCCGGCGCCGATGGCCTCCGCGCCGGCCCCGACCCTTGGCACCGCCCCCGCCAGCGTCAGCCATGTCCAGACGGTGTCCAGCGCCCCCGCCTCGACCGTGGCCACCCCGGCCGGCGGCGGACCGATCGCGGGCGGGCCGGGTGCCGGCTTCAGCCCCACGGCCACCGACGGGATCGGCGCGGGGATGTCCGACGCCCTGTACGCCGTGGGAATTTCGGGTCTGGCGGCGCGCGGCAGCGCCAGCGGCTGGGCGCGCCGCAAGGCCGAGGAGCCGGCGCCCGACGACGTGGACGCGCCCGCCGCGGTCGCGGCGTTGGCAGCCGCCAAGAGAAAGGCCCGCGCGCGCCGGCGCCGCGCGGGAACGGCCACGGACCGTGCGTACCGCTACGAATTCATGGACCTGGACCAGGAGGCTGTCGACGACGACCGCCCGGACGCCGTGGGCGCCTCCGATCAGGGCGGCGGACCGCTTGGATTCGCCGGCGCCGCAGCGCGATCCGGTGTCGCCCGGCCCGCCGGGTTGGCGACGCTGACGCGCGACGGGTTGAGCGACGGCCCCACCGTGCCGATGATGCCGAGCACCTGGAGCGAAGACTAGGCCCTAGCTCGGGTACCGCCGCGGGGTGAACACCCGATCACCGAAATCGCTTGCGTGCCATTGCGTTTGCGAAGAGCCGACGATCAGCAGGCAGCGCATGTCCACCGTGGCGGGGTCGAGGTCGGCCAGCCGCACCACGCGGACGTCCTCGTCGGGTCCGGACACGTTGCGGCCGATCACCACCGGCGTCCCGGGTTCGCGGTGTTCCAAGAGCAGGTCGCGCATCGCGCCGACCTGCCAGGTGCGTGTCTTGGACGCCGGGTTGTAGATCGCGAGCACGAGGTCGGCGGCGGCCGCGGCGGCCAGCCGCTCGGCGATGATGTCCCAGGGCTTGAGCCGGTCGGATAGCGAGATGACGGCGTAGTCGTGGCCCAGGGGAGCGCCGACGCGGCTGGCGACGGCCTGGGCGGCCGTCATCGCCGGAATGACGCGCACCCGCACACCCGGCCACTCCTTGGCCTCCTCCAATACGGCGGTGGCCATCGCGAACACCCCGGGGTCGCCCGACGACACCACGGCGACGGCGCGGCCCTCTTCGGCCAGCGCGCAGGCCAGCCGGGCCCGCGCCGGTTCGTCGGTGTTGTCGCTGGGGTGCCGTCGTTGCCCGTCGCGCACCGGGACGCGGTCCAGGTAGCCGCCGTAGCCGATCAGGTCGGTCGCGCTCGCGAGCTCCCGCCGGCTCTGCGGCGTCATCCAGTCGGTGTCGCCGGGGCCCAGGCCCACCACCGCGACGGTGCCGGCCGCCGACTGCCGCCCGCGTCGCCCGCCCGGCAACATCGCCAGCGAGAAGTAAGGCACGCCCGTTTCGTCGACCTCGGCGGCGGGCAGGATGCGCTGTCCGGCCGTGCTGGCCCGTTCCACGTAATAGGCGTCGTCAAGCTGGCCGGATGCTGAAAGGGCTTCCCGCACAGCGTGATACGAACGCCCGAGTTTGAGCACCACCGCGGCGTCGGCGTCGGCCAGGCGGCGGGTCAGCTCGGCGACCGGCAGGGTGCCCGGCAGTACCGAGAGCACCTCGTCGCCGGCCACCAACGGCGTCGCGATGGCCGCCGAGGCGGCGCTCACCGACGTCACACCCGGCACGATGACGGCATCGAAGCGTTGCGTCAGCCGGGTGTGCAAATGCATGTAGGAGCTGTAGAAGAGCGGGTCGCCCTCGGCGAGCAGCGCCACGTTGCGGCCCGCGTCGAGGTGCGCGGCGATGCGCGCGGCGGCCTCGACGTAGAAGTCCTCGAGCGCCCCGGCGTAGCCGCCGGGATGATCGGTCACCTCCGTGGTCACCGGGTAGATCAGGTGCTCCTCGATCTGGCCGGGCCGCAGGTACGGTTCGGCGATGCCGCGCGCGATGCTGCGGCCGTGCCGCGCGCTGTGGTAGGCCACCACGTCGGCCTCGCCGATCACCCGGGCGGCCTTGACGGTCACCAGTTCCGGATCCCCGGGCCCGAGCCCGACGCCCCAGAGCGTGCCTCGCGCCGTCATTCGCGCTCGCTCGCGATCGCGTTGACGGCGGCTGCGGCCATCGCGCTGCCGCCGCGGCGGCCCCGCACCACCAGGTACGACATCCCGCGCGGGCGGTCGATGAGCTCCTGCTTGGACTGTGCCGACCCGACGAATCCGACCGGGCCGCCCAGCACCCCGGCCGGCGGGTCGACACCCTCGTCGATCAGCTCGAGCAGCCGGAAAAGTGCGGTCGGCGCGTTGCCGATCGCCAGCACGGCGCCGGGCAGCCGATCGGCCCACAGCTCCACGCCGGCCGCCGACCGGGTGGTCTGGCGCCGGGCGGCCAGCTCGGGGGCGCGCGGATCGGCGACCAGCGACACCACCTCGTTGCCGGCGGGCAGCCGCGCCGCGGTGATCCCGGCCGCCACCATCGACGAATCGCACAGCACCGGGGCGCCGTTGCGCAGGGCGGATCCGACGCGGGCGGCGACGTCGTCGGTGTAGGCGACGTGCTCGGCGACGTCGACCTGCCCGCAGGTGTGGATCAGGCGGACCACCACCCGGGCGATGTCCTCCGGGAACCGGGCCAGGTCGGCCTCGGCGCGAATGGCCGCGAACGACTGGCGATAAATCTCCGCCGCGTCGCGGATGTAGTCGAGCACCCGATTACCGTAGCGGGCGGTATCCGTCGCCGGTCGCCAGCAGCACCTCGCCCGTAAGCGGGCTGCCGCAGGCGCGCTCGCAGCCGACGAAATGACGGTGCACTCCCGAATCCTCGTCCAGCGCCCGCGCGGCGTCGGCCCGCACATCGGCGAGCGAATGCGCGCACCCGGGTCTGCCGGTGCACGCGCTGAGGTTCAGCCAGGGGGAGTTCTCGTCGAAGACCAATCCCAACGGCGCCAGCACCCGCAGCGCGACGTCGGCGACGGCCTCGTCGAGATCGCAGACGAGCACCGATCGCCACGGCGTGATCACCAGCGGGACCTCGATCGCGGCCAGGTACTCCGCGACGCGTGCGGTCAGGACGCCCAACGGCACCGCGGCGCCGAGCGCCACCCGGCCGTCATTCTGGTTGATCCAGCCCACCGGCGGCCTGGTGACCGCCGGAAAGGGATCGTCACCGAGTTCGACGCCCGGCAGCAGGCTTTCGACATCGTCCAATTCCTTGACGCGCCAGGCTGTTCCGCGTGTGGTCGCGAAACGGGTCGCGATGACGACGAGCGTCTCGATCACCTCGCCGTCCGCCAGCCGGACGCCGGTGTCGCAGCCCGCAAGCAGCAACGCCCAACCGTCGGGGAGCGCGTGCACGCCGAGGTCGGCGCGCAGGCCCGAGACGTCGCCGCGCCCGTCGTCGAGGCTGAACCAGAACCGGCCGCCCAGCTCGACGAGGCTCGGTTCGGCGCGGATCGCCGCGTCCAGTTCGGCGACCCACGGCCGCACGTCGGCGGTTCCACCGGTGCGGCCGGACAGCGGGGACGCGACGATGTTGCGGACCCGTTCATGCGTCTCGGACGGCAGCAGTCCCGCGTCGGCGATGGCTTGGGCGGCCGCCGTCACATCGGTGATGCCGCGCAGTTGGATGTTGCCGCGCGCGGTGAGCTCCAGCGTCGACGAGCCGAATTCGGTGGCCACCCGTGACAACGCGGCGAGCTGGGCGGCTGTCAGCCCGCCGCCCGGCAGCCGGACCCGGGCCAGGGCGCCGTCGGCCGCGCGGTGCACCTGCAGCGCGCCGGGGCAGGCGTCGGCGTCGCGCATCCTGGCCATCCGTCCACGGTACGGGCGGCGCGGATCGTCAGTCGAGGTGTTACTGGCCGGTCTCGCTTCGAGCGATCCGCTGCGCCTCACCGGCGACTTCGACGGGTGCGCGGTCGGCGGCCCCGGAACCCGCACCCGCCCCCATGGCCTTTACCGCCGCCGCTGGTTCCTGGTCCGCCACCGGATCAGGCCGCCGTCCTCGTCCGACCAAAGGGTTAAGCGCGTCAGCGCGACCGGGCGATTGCGCCGAGTCATTTCCCGCTTGGTTCGACATTTGCATCAATGTGCTCAGGGTCGGCATCCCGGCGGATTGGCTGCCGCCTTGAAGGTTTTCCGGTATCTCGGGCGTATCCGCCTCGGCGCCGTCGGATTCCCGCGCAGCCGCCTTTCGCGAGGTTGGTTTCTGGCCCCTCGGGGCGGCGAGTGTCGGCGACGGCCCGTTGGAAAGAGTTTGGAATTCGGAGGCTCGCGATTCAGGTGCCGTAGCAACCACGCTTTGAGCCGTCGAATCGTTGACTAAATGTCTTGCGGCCGCACCCAGGCGCTCGATCTCGGTGGCCACATCGTCGGCTTTGTTGCCGTTCTCTACCGACATGCCGATCAGGGTGCCGAGCATGCCCAGGGCGGCAGAGATCGCCAGGGTGGAGGCAAAAATTGCCCAGCCGCTGGCCCACAATGCGCCGCTCGGAACGTAAGCCAGGGCTATTCTCAGCAGGACTTCGATGGCTATGGCGGTGGTAAGCAGGTTGAGCAGGATCCCGAAACCAAGTCGAATGTGCGTGACCCATTCCGCTTGGTCCGCGACGATATCTGCCAGTCGGCCGTCCAAATCGGCCAAATCCTTCGCAATGACTCGCAATGCCGTCACCTGGGCGGCATAGGCGTCAGAAGCGTCTCCCTCCCAGTCCTCGCTCGGCACGGCTGACTCCAGCTGTTCCTCGAGCGCGGCCCACAACTCCGCGCCGGATTTCAGATCGCTTCCCTCGTTCGGCGGGCCGAACCCCGTTAACAGTTCCAGGTATCCGACGACGCTGGCGGTCCACGGGAGGATGTTCACGGCCGCGCCGGTAAAGCCCCTAGTAGCGCCTCTCAGATTGGCGGCGACGTCACCGTCGCGTGCGATCTGCAGTCGACGGGTGGGGTCGTATAGGTACTTCGAATGCTTTTGCCATCTCGCATCGCTAAATGCCGTACGCACCCCTTTGTCGCGGTCGTATTTCGTGATGAAGTCGCCCGGCTCAAACATTCCCGAAAGCATTTGGCGAGACGTGAATGAGCTTCCCAGGCCACCGGTCATGCCCGTCAGGCTGGCCGCAAGGTATTCGCTGCCGCCGTCGGTGTCGGAGGTGGGCGGCGTGAGGTTGGCGTCCAGCCCGATGAACTGCGATCCGAAGTTTCCCAAGTTGGTGAGCATGCGGAGTGCATCGGCAACTATCGACATTCGGGCTTCCTCGGGTCAGCTTGTCGTTCTTGGTGTTCGAACAACGCTAACACCGGTTAAGGTACGCGAGCGTCACCAATTTTTTCCGGGCCGCGATTGAATACATGCAGCGCGGGGCACACTCGTCCCCATGCAGACGGTCGAATACGCGCCAGGCCGGTTGGTCGATGTCTACGGCGATCCGGCGCAGCCCACGGTCCTGTTATGGCACGGCATGCAGACCGATGCGCGGGCGGCGTTCGGACCCCTCGCCGGCATGCTCGCCGAGCGCGGCGCGGCGGTCGTGGCGCCGGACTGGAATTCCCACGCCGAGGACGGCGGTCGCGGGGATCTGTTGGGATCGCTCGACTTCGCTCGCAAACACGCCGCCGAACCCGACGCCATCGTGCTCGTCGGGTGGTCAATGGGAGGCGCCGCGGCGGCGGCGCTGGCCGTCAGCGGCGATGTGCAATTGGCGCATACCGTCTGCCTGGCAGGCGCGTTCATAGTCCCCGACCCGATTTTCGGTCGACGCGTCAGCGACGAACTCTCCCCGGAGCGTGTCGGCGCACCGTTCACGTTGCTGCACGGCCTGGGCGACGACGTCGTACCGGTGGCGGTCAGCACGGAGTTCGCCGCCAGCCTCCAACGGGTCGGGTGGCCGGTGAAGCTAGTGGAGCTGGCCGCCGACCACGGGTCCATCGCCGGCGCCGACTACGACGCCGCGGCGGATCGCTACGAGCCGGGCAAGAGCGAGGAGGCGCTGCGGGTCGCCGAGGAGGTCGCCGCCCGGATCGCGGCGACGTTCCGGTACGAATAGAGGGTGGCTGAGCCGACCATCCTGCTGCTCTCGACGTCCGACACGGACCTGATCAGCGCCCGCTCCAGCGGCAAGAATTATCGGTGGGCCAACCCGTCCCGACTGGATGAAGCGCAACTGCCCGACCTGCTGTCCGACGCCGCCATCGTGGTGGTCCGCATCCTGGGTGGCTACCGCGCCTGGCAGAGCGGTATCGACGCGGTGATCGCCAGCGGCGTGCCGACGGTGCTGGTCAGCGGCGAGCAGGCCGCCGATGCCGAGCTGACCGGTCTGTCCACGCTCGCGGCCGGCATCGCGGTGCAGGCGCACATCTACCTCGCGCACGGCGGCGTCGAAAACCTCCGCCAGCTGCACGCCTTCCTGTCCGACACCGTGCTGATGACCGGCTTCGGGTTCGGCCCGCCCGTCGTCACCCCCACGTGGGGCGAGCTGAAGCGGCCGAAGGCGGGCGGAACCGAGGGGCCCACCATCGCGGTGCTGTACTACCGCGCGCAACAGCTGGCCGGCAACACCGGCTATATCGAGGCGCTGTGCCACGCCATCGAGGACGCCGGCGGGCGGCCGTTGCCGGTGTACTGCGCGTCGCTGCGCACCGCCGAACCCGAACTGCTGCAACGACTGGGCGACGCCGACGCCATGGTGGTCACCGTCCTGGCCGCCGGGGGACTGAAACCGGCCACGGCGTCCGCCGGCGGCGACGATGACAGCTGGAACGTCGAACACCTTGCCGCCCTGGATATTCCGATCCTGCAGGGATTGTGCCTGACGAGCTCTCGGGCCCAGTGGAGCGGCAACGACGACGGGCTCAGCCCGCTCGACGTGGCCACCCAGGTGGCGGTGCCCGAGTTCGACGGCCGCATCATCACCGTCCCGTTCTCGTTCAAGGAGATCGACGACGACGGGCTGATCTCCTATGTCGCCGACCCGGAACGGTGCGCGCGGGTCGCGGGCCTGGCGATCCGGCACGCGCGGCTGCGCCACATCGCCGCGGCCGACAAGCGAGTGGCCCTGGTGTTCTCGGCGTACCCCACCAAGCACGCGCGGATCGGCAACGCCGTCGGCCTGGACACCCCCGCGAGCGCGGTCGCGCTGCTGCGAGCGATGCGCGAGCGCGGGTACCGGGTGGGCGACGTGCCCGGAGTCGACGCCGACGACGGCGACGCGCTGATCCACGCGTTGATCGAGCGCGGCGGGCAGGACCCGGACTGGCTCACCGAGGGTCAACTGGCCGGCAACCCGATTCGGTTGTCCGCCAAGGACTACCGCGACTGGTTCGCCACGCTGCCAACGGAGCTGACCGACGCGGTGACCAAGCATTGGGGGCCTCCGCCCGGGGACCTCTTCGTGGACCGCACCAACGACCCCGACGGTGAAATCGTCATCGCCGCAATGCAAGCGGACAACCTGGTGCTCATGGTGCAGCCGCCCCGAGGTTTCGGCGAGAACCCGGTGGCGATCTACCACGACCCGGACCTCCCGCCCAGCCACCATTACCTGGCCGCCTACCACTGGCTGGATGCCGGTTTCGGCTCGCACGCCGTGGTGCACCTGGGCAAGCACGGCAACCTGGAGTGGCTGCCCGGAAAGACGCTGGGCATGTCGGCGGCCTGTGGATCCGACGCCGCGCTGGGCAATCTGCCGCTGATCTACCCTTTTCTGGTCAATGACCCCGGCGAGGGCACCCAGGCCAAGCGGCGGGCGCACGCGGTGCTCGTCGACCACCTCATCCCGCCGATGGCGCGCGCCGAAACCTACGGCGACATCGCCCGGTTGGAGCAATTGCTCGACGAGCACGCCAACGTCGCGGCGTTGGACCCCGGCAAGCTGCCCGCCATCCGCCAACAGATCTGGACGCTGATCCGGGCCGCCAAGATGGACCACGACCTCGGGCTCACCGAGCGGCCACCGGAGGACTCGTTCGACGACATGCTGCTGCACGTCGACGGTTGGCTGTGCGAGATCAAGGACGTGCAAATCCGCGACGGCCTGCACATCCTCGGGCAAAAGCCCTCGGGCGAAACCGAACTCGACCTCGTGTTGGCAATCCTGCGGGCCCGCCAACTTTTCGGCGGCGAGCACGCCATTCCGGGTTTGCGGCAGGCGTTGGGCCTGGCCGAGGACGGCACCGATGAGCGTGGCGTGGTCGATCGGACGGAAGCGGCCGCCCGTGAGCTCGTCGCGGCCCTTCAGGCCGGCGGCTGGGATCCCGATGCGGCCGAACGCATTACCGATAACCCCGAGGTGGCGGAAGTGCTGCGGTTCGCCGCCACCGAGGTGGTGCCCCGGCTTGCCGGCACCGCCGCCGAGATCGACCAGGTCCTCAATGCCTTGGATGGCCACTTCATCCCGGCCGGGCCGTCCGGATCGCCACTGCGCGGTCTGGTGAACGTGCTGCCCACCGGGCGCAACTTCTACTCCGTCGACCCCAAGGCGGTGCCGTCGCGGCTGGCATGGGAAGCCGGTGTGGCCCTAGCCGATTCGCTGCTCACCCGCTACCGTGACGACCACGGGCGGTGGCCGCAATCGGTGGGGCTGTCGGTGTGGGGCACCTCGGCGATGCGCACCGCCGGCGACGACATCGCCGAAGTGCTTGCGCTGCTGGGTGTTCGGCCGGTCTGGGACGACGCGTCGCGGCGCGTCGTCGACCTCGCACCCATTCCGCTGGCCGAACTGGGGCGCCCACGCATCGACGTGACCGTGCGGATCTCGGGGTTCTTCCGCGACGCCTTCCCGCATGTGGTGACGATGCTCGACGACGCGGTGCGGCTGGTCGCCGAACTCGACGAGCCAGCGGACGACAACTACGTGCGTGCGCACGCCCAGGCCGACCTCGCCCAGCACGGCGACCGGCGGCGCTCGACGACAAGGATTTTCGGCTCCAAGCCGGGCACCTACGGCGCCGGGCTGCTGCAGCTGATCGACAGCCGCAACTGGCGCGACGATGCCGATCTGGCGCAGGTGTACACCGCGTGGGGTGGCTTCGCCTACGGCCGCGACCTGGACGGGCGCGAGGCCGTCGATGACATGAACCGTCAGTACCGGCGAATTGCGGTGGCTGCCAAGAACACCGACACCCGCGAACACGACATCGCCGACTCCGACGACTACTTCCAGTACCACGGCGGCATGGTCGCCACGGTGCGGGCGTTGACCGGCCAGGCGCCGGCGGCCTACATCGGCGACAACACCAGGCCCGACGCGATCCGCACCCGCACGCTGTCCGAGGAGACCACGCGGGTGTTCCGCGCCCGCGTCGTCAACCCACGCTGGATGGCCGCCATGCGCCGGCACGGCTACAAGGGCGCGTTCGAGATGGCGGCCACCGTGGATTACCTGTTCGGCTACGACGCGACCGCGGGCGTGATGGCGGACTGGATGTACGAGCAACTCACCGAGCGCTACGTGCTGGATCTCGAGAACCGCAAGTTCATGGCCGAGTCCAACCCCTGGGCGCTGCACGGGATGGCCGAAAGGCTGCTGGAGGCGGCCGGCCGCGGCATGTGGGCGCAGCCCCAATCGGAAACGCTCGACGGGTTGCGGCAGGCGCTGCTGGAAACCGAGGGCGACCTGGAGGGGTGAGCCCGCGAGCGTGCGGCTGGCCGCACAGTCGGCACCGAACGTGCGGCTGGCCGCACACTCGGCGCGAGCCGGCCGGCGGTCAGATGAAGTCCGATCCGCCGTCGACGTTGACGGTGGCCCCGGTGACATAACCGTTTCGCCGCGATACCAGGTAGGCGGTGATGGAAGCGACCTCTTCGGGGAGCCCGGCGCGGCCGAGGTCGCAGGGCTGGTGAAAGTTAGTGTCAATCCACCTCATGACGTCTACCGGATCCGTGGCGTCGAGCCCATCGGCGGCAAGGATATCCTTCAGCGCCTCGGTGAAGCTGGCGGTCACAATGGTCCCAGGGCACACGCAATTGACCAGGATGCCGTCCTTGGCAAGGCTTTTCGACAAGTTCTTGGTGACGCTCGCCAGTGCCGCCTTCGCCGCCGTGTAGGCGACGATGCGCGGGTTCTGCCGTTGGATCGAATGCGCGGACAGCGTGACGATGCGGGCCCAGTCGGCGGAGCGCAGCAGCGGCAACGAGACCCGGATCGACCGCACCGCCGACATCGTGCCGAGGGTGAACGCCTCGTCCCACTGCGCGTCGTCCATCTGCTCGAAATAGCCGTCGCCCGGGCCGATCGTGTGGATCAGGCTATTGAGCCGCCCCCAACGCTGCGCGACGGCGGCGAAGCCGTCGGCAATGGAGTCGGCGTCGGCCATATCGACGCTGATGCCCACGGCGTCCGGAGCGCCGGCGCGGCGCAGCGACGTCACGGCGGCATCCAGCGTCTCGGGGGTTCTGGCCATCACGGCCACGCTGGCTCCCTCGCCCGCGAGGGTTTCGGCGATGGCCAGTCCCATGCCCTTGCTGCCGCCGGTGACCACGGCCGTCGATCCCGCGAAACCTAGATCCATCGTCGACTCCTTCGCTACGTGTGGGAGCAAATCCGTTCGATCGCTTCCGGCGCCGCCCTCAGGCCGGTCAGGCAGAAACGCATCGTGCGCCGGCGGAGATCGTCGCGGGTGAACCCGCCGGTCGACCATTGCTGGTCGATGCCGGCCCAGACCACGCCGTGGATGAAGTGGGCGTCGATCAAGGGATCGATGTGGTGGAACGTCCCGTTGTCCAGGCCGCGCCGAAGTGCCTCGCTGAGTGGTCCGAGTATTTCCGCGTAGGCGGGCTGGATGAGGACGGGGGAGGCGAACATCTGAGACTGAGCCTCCTGTGAGAGCCGCCGCAGGTCCGCTCCGATGCCTTGATCGAACGCCAGGTCGAGGCGCCCCTCGATCCAGGCCGCCACGGCCTCGACCTCCGTTGTGGCACGCCGCATTCGGCGACTAAGCCGTCGCTTCTCGGCGCGTGCGGCCTCCAGGAAGACGGCGGCGAGCAATTCGTCTTTGGAGGCAAAGTGCCGATAGAACGCGCGGGTGCTCAGCTCGGCTCGACCTAGTACAGCGGCGACACCAAAGCCGCGGATGCCTTGTTCCCGCAGAATGAACGACGCGGCGGCGAGAAGATCGCGGCGCACCGCCGGGTCAGGATCCAGCTTGTCGCGTCGCCGCGTGCGAGGGGCCGTCACGTCGTCAACCGGTGGCATCGTAGGTGGCGAGGTAGTCGGCGAATCGTGCGCGCACGCCGTCGGGTGACAAGCCAAAGTCGGCGAGGTCATACTCGTGGGCACCCCGCGAGCCGGGTCGGTGCTCCTGGGCCCACCGGTTGACCGAATTCAAGGTGGCTTCGGAGAAATCGAGTCCGAGCGACGCGTAGCTGGCTTGCAGCGTCCGCACCGGGTCAGTTTGCAAATCCGCGAAGGAGACGTCGGCGAATCGCTCGTCACCCACTCGGCTGCGGAAATCCATTGCTCTCCTAATAGCTTCAACCCAGCTATCCAGTTGTTCGGCGCCGAGTTCATCGGCATCGTTGCGGTCGCTACTCCAGCTGCGCACGTACTGAATGAGGCTGCAAACCGAGCCCATCACCTTGGCCGGATCACGATGACTCCATAGGAACTTTGCGTCCGGGTAGGACTCAACGAGCGCATCGAGGGCGAACATGTGAACGGGAGTCTTGAGATGCCAGAGCGAGGGTGGACAGTGCCATTGCAGCAGCTTGAGGACTCGCCGGTGGTAGGTGTAGGTCTCCCGCATGTCGCATTGCATGACCCAGGCCAAGTACCTTGGCGCGCGGACGGCGCCATCGAAGTGGAACGTTCGGAAACTCATGCCCATCAAGTCCTGGCATTCCGTCGGGGCCGTCGCCTCGGAGTTGTAGAGCGTCTTCATCAACGGGAACATGTCGTTGAGCATCGCCAGTCCGGCCTCGGCTTGCGCGATCCGCGGATCTGTGTGTTGTGTGGCGGCTTCCGGTGGCGGGGCGGGGGATTGGGATTCCCACATTCGCAGTGACCGGAACTGCGGATCCGCGGCCACCAGTTGGCTCAGCGCCGTGGTACCGGTGCGGGGCAGACCGATGACAAACACCGGACCGCTGATTTCCTCGCGGTCTATTTCGGGATGTTGCGCGTAGGTCTCCTCGATCCTGAGGCGCTGGATCAAGGCGTTGGTGATGGTGGCGTGCTGGATGACCCGCCCCATGTCGTTGAGGTCGGCCTCGGTGTTCAGCGCTTCGACGATGCGTTCCAGCCCTTCCCGGTAATAAGGCGAGCCGAAGTCATCGAAACCAGTTGCGGCACAAGCGCCGTATTCCAGTTCGTCGGGATCGAACGTCATCGCCCGAACCGTTCTCGTACGGCGCGACACCGCGCGGCCAGGATGGCCGTCCGCTCCCGGGAGGTGACCTCGGGTGTGTCCGGGGGCAACGCGGCGCGCAGATCGGAGAACGCCACCACGCGTGTGGACGGCGTTGGAGCGGATTCCGTCCGCACGCAGCGCAAGATGATGGGTCCGTTGCTATGGCCCGCCGTGTCGAGCCAATTCGCAACCCCGGGATCGCGCTCACTCAGCACCACGCGCACCAGTCCGTCCGAATCCAACACGGCCTGATGGGCATTGAGGCTGGACTGGTGGCGCCCGTAGTGGATCGTCTCCCACCACGGATTGCCGATGGAAAAGCTCCAGTAAAGACCCTGGGGCGGCTCCACTTCCACAATGAGCGCTTCGCCGGAGCGCAACTCCCAGCGACCGATCACCGGCCTGTTCTCGGCGGCTGCGCCCATATCGGTGCGGTCGATCGGCGGCAGGAATCCGTTGGCCGGCGCCGCGGCGCCGAACTGCAGGAAAAAGGCCAGGTTGTCTGCGACGAAGTCGCCGAGGGCGGCGATCTGTCGGGCCACCACCGTGTCCGGATCGACTGAGAGGCCTTTGGTTTTCACCGCCGTACCGACTCGTTCGACGTGCAGCGACGAGGGCACTTCGGCATCCCAGTCGTAGAAGAAGTGCCGCACGGTCAAGGTGGGGTTGTCGCCCTCGATCCGCATCCAATTCCCCGGGCGTTCATCAGCCGACAGGATGACCTCGAAATTTCCGTCGGCATCCACCTCGAGTTCGTCCACCAGCTCGTTGGCCGTCGCGACAATGCCGTTCATCGTCTGCAGCCCGACATATCGAGCGGTGCCGCGATTGCCGAACAGCCGGTAACTTTCGCCGCCGCGCAGCGCGGCCCGAGTGTAGAGGCAGTCCGGGCACTCCATGCCCCAGGTCACCATGTCGTCGGTGCTGGTACGCCGCACGCTCAGAACCGGATCCGGGTCGAAGCGCAGCACCTCGTCGATACCCGCGGTGAGCAACACCAGAAGATGGCGCATGCCGGCGGCAAGGTCTGTGCGATTTCCGCCCGTCGGGTCGGATTCCACGACCTGGGCGGCTTCGCGGAGCCGGCTCAGCAGGTGCGACCAGGCCTGAAATAGACCGAGGTCCCCTGGCTTTCCCGATAGCGCGGCCTCGGTGATCGAAAACGGCAGCCAGGTGAGCGGTGTTGTCGGATCGCTCACGCTTCCCGCTTCCGTCGCCGCTGCCGAGGCCTTAACTGAAAATAGTATTTTCGTTTAAGGTGCCCTGACTATCGCAGCCGAAGGTGGGCGATGTCAATGCCGGGCCGCTGGGGGTAGGTTGACAGCGTGACGCCCAGCTTCGCCGACCTCGCCAAGGCGCAATACATCCTGTTGACCACCTTCACCAAGGACGGCAAGCCCAAGCCGACGCCGATCTGGGCGGCCCTGGACAAGCAGCGGGGGGACCGGCTCCTGGTCATCACCGGCGAAAAGTCGTGGAAGGTCAAGCGAATCCGCAACACGCCGCGGGTCACGTTGGCCACCTGCACGATGCAGGGCAAGCCGACCAGCGAGGCCGTCGAAGGCACCGCTGCCATCCTCGACAAGTCGCAAACTGCGGCGGTTTACGACGCGATCGGGCAGCGCTACGGCGTCGTGGGCAAGGTGTTCAACTTCGTCAGCAAGCTGCGCGGCGGCATGGAGAACAACGTCGGCCTCGAGCTGAAGGTGGCGCAGGCCTAGGGCCTCATGGGCGCCGTCCTCATCCCGATCCCGGACCGCGACTTCGACCCCACCGAGGTCGCCGTCAGCTGGCGCGTCCTGACCCGCGACGGTCATCGGGTGGTGTTCGCCACCGAAAGCGGCGCGCCCGCAAGAGCCGACGACATCATGGTGACCGGCCGCGGACTGGACGCCTGGTCCGCCCTGCCGGTGCTCGGCGGCATCCCGCTGATCGGGCTGATGCTCAGGGCCAACAGGGACGGGCGCGCCGCCTATCGAGATATGTTGGCGTCAAACGAGTTTCAGCATCCGATTGCCTGGTCCCAAGCCGGCCTCGACGGCATCGACGCGCTGTTGTTGCCCGGCGGCCATCGCGCCCGCGGAATGCGCAGCTACATCGACAGCGAAGTCCTGCACCGGCTCGTCGTGAACGCCTTCGCCCGCGGGCTGGTGGTGGGCGCCATCTGCCACGGTGTGCTGCTGGCCGCGCGCAGCGTCGACCCCGCGACGGGTCGCTCGGTGCTCTACGGCCGCAAGACCACGGCGTTGACGTGGGCGATGGAGGGCCTGGCGTGGCGCTTGACGCGGATCACCCGATTCTGGGACCGGGACTACTACCGCACCTACACCGAGCAACCCGGCCAGGCGAACGGCTACATGTCGGTGCAGGCGGAAGTAACTCGCGCGCTTGCGGATCCAACGGATTTCCGCGATGTGGTGCGCGGTTCGCCGGGCTGGCGGCGCAAGGCCTCGGGGATGGCGCGCGACACCCCGACCGATTCGCGGCCCGCGTTCGTCGTTGACGACGGCAGCTACGTGTCGGCCCGCTGGCCCGGCGACACCCACACCTTTGCCGCCGCCTTGTCGCGCAAGCTCAACTGACGCAACTAGGTCGAAGCGCCCGCCAAATGTTCGCCGAAGAACGCGAAAACGCGGCGCCAGGCGTCCTCGGTAGCGGCCTCGTCATAGCCGAAACCGGTGATCCTAAGCAATGATTGGGCGGGCAGATCGTTGGCGAAGCTGTGCCCCACGCCCGGATAGACCTTTACGTCGGCCGTGATGTTCTTTCTGGCGATGACCTCGTTCAGCTTCTCGGGCGCGCCCCGCCCCAGCGGGTCCTTCGCGCCGAAGCTGGCCACGATCGGGCACGCCCCGTCCAGCGTCTTGTCGAGGTTGCGGGGCAGGGGAGCGCCATAGAACGGTGCGGAGGCGCCGAACCCCTTGGGCGACATCACCAGTGCGAACTGGCCGCCCATGCAGAAACCCGCGATGCCGATCTGACCCGAACATTCCGGCATGGCCTTCAGGTGATCGCGGGCGGCCAGGATGTCGGAGAGGGCGCGGCCGCGCTGCGTCTGCAGCTCCTTCATCACCCGGGTGATGCAACGGATGCGGCCGCCCCGCGCGTACATGTTCGGGGTGATCGCCACATAGCCGGCCTCGGCGATGCGCTTGTTCGTCGACTCTTTGTCCCGGCCGTATCCGAACGCGTCGTGGACCACCACGACACCGGGCCACGGGCCCTGGCCCGAGGGCAGGTCCAGCAGCGCGTCGATCGGTCCTTCGGGCGTGTCGATCTCAATCGTGGTCATAGCGTCATCTAACTGCAATCGCCCCGGACATCACCATGGGAACTTCGACGCGGTCGGCGGACGTTGGCCAGACATGCTGTCACGGCTGTTTGTCATCTACGCCGTCGTGGAGCTGGCGGCGACCATCGCCCTGGCTTCGGCGATCGGATGGGGCTGGACGGTGCTGGCGTTGCTGGGCACCTTCCTGCTCGGCTGGGGCCTGATGGTGCCGATGATGGGATCGCACGTCCTTCGCCAGATCGCTCACCTGCGGTCCGGCCTGGCCGCTCCCCGCACCGCGGCGAGCGACGGCGCGCTCTTCGCCCTGGCCGCACTCCTGGTGCTGGTGCCCGGACTGGTCACCACGGCGTTGGGGCTGTTGCTGCTGGTCCGGCCCGTCCGCTCGGCCGTCGGCCCGGGACTGGCGGCGGTCGCGATGCGCGGGCTGCGGCGGCGGATGCCGTTGCTCGCGGACGCGACGCTGTTCGGCGCGCGCCAGGGCGGCGCCCCCGCGGGCGCCGACTACATCGACGGTGAGGTCGTGGACGTGCGGGACTTCAAACCGCCCGCCCTGCCGAACGAGCCGGTGCGCGGTGGTTTCCCGGGACGGCCCGGCTGGGACTGAACATCGCCCGCCGCCCCACGTAGTTTTGCCCTGTGACTGCAACCACGCTGCTGGTCAACGGCCGGGTGCACAGCCCGACCCATCCCGACGCCACCGCCATGGCGGTGCAGGACGGCGTCGTGGCGTGGCTGGGCAGCGATGACGTCGGCCGCAGCCTGTTCCCCGGGACGGACATCGAGGACCTGGACGGCGGTTTCGTGGCACCCGGCTTCGTCGACAGCCACATCCATCTGACCGCGACCGGCCTGACGCTGAGCGGGCTGGACCTGCGCGCGGCGGGTTCGCGCGCGCAGTGCGTCCAGATGGTCGCCGACTATGCGGCCGCCCACCCCGGCCGGCTGGTGTGGGGACACGGCTGGGACGAATCGTCGTGGCCCGAGAACGCCGCGCCGGCAACCGCCGACCTGGACGCCGTCCTCGGGGACCGGCCCGCCTATCTGTCCAGGGTGGACGTCCATTCCGCGCTGGCCTCGACCGGATTGCGCCGGCTGGCCGCCGACCTGCCGGCGGCCGCCGGCTTCAGCCCCGACGGTCCGCTCAGCGGCGACGCCCATCACCTGGTCCGCGCCGTCGCGCGCGGCCTGCTGAGCCCCGAGCAGCTCGCCGAGGCCCGTGAGGCCGCCCTGCGGGCGGCCGCGGCGGCCGGCATCGTCGCGGTGCACGAATGCGCCGGACCCGAGATCGGCGGGCTGGACGACTGGCTGAAGCTGCGGGCCCTGGACCACGGCGTCGAGGTGACCGGCTATTGGGGCGAGGCGGTGACCACCCCCGCCCGGGCGCGTGCGCTGATCGAGGAGACCGGCGCCAGCGGGCTGGCCGGCGACCTCTTCGTCGACGGCGCACTCGGGTCGCGCACCGCCTGGCTGCACGAGCCGTACGCCGACGCCGAGGAACGGCGCGGCACCTGCTACCTCGACCCAGACCTCATCGAGGCGCACGTGCGGGCGTGCACCGAGGCGCAGGTGACCGCCGGCTTCCACGTCATCGGCGATGCCGCGGTGTCGGCCGTGGTGACGGCTCTCGAACGGGTCGTCGCGCGGCTCGGGTCGGTGGCCGTCGCCCGGTGCGGGCACCGCCTCGAGCACCTCGAGATGGTGACCGCCGAGCAGGCCACCCGGCTGGGGCAGTGGGGCGTCATCGCGAGCGTGCAACCCAACTTCGACGCGTTGTGGGGCGGCACCGGCGGCATGTACGCGCGGCGTCTGGGCGCCGAGCGAGGCAGTCAGCTCAACCCGCTCGCGCTGTTAGCATCCCAAGGCGTGCCCCTCGCGCTAGGTACGGACGCACCGGTAACGGGCCTCGACCCGTGGGCGAGCGTGCGCGCGGCGGTCAACCATCACACCCCCGGCAGCGCGGTGTCCGCGCGGGCCGCCTTCGCCGCGGCGCCCCGCGGTGGCTGGCGGGCCGCCGGGGTGCACGACGGCAAGACCGGGACTTTGGTGCCCGGCGCGCCGGCCTCCTACGCCGTCTGGGACGCCGGGGCCCTGGACGTCCACGCGCCCCGCGACGCCGTCGCGCGCTGGTCGACCGACCCGCGCGCCCGGGTGCCGGCCCTGCCCCGCCTGGGCCCGACCGACGCTTTGCCGCGGTGCCGGCGGACGGTGCATCGGGGCGCTGTCATCCATGGCTAGGGACGACGACCCGGTGGACGATCCCGGCGCAACTCCCGATAGCGACCCGATCAGCGACGAAGCGGAATCGGAACGCGGCGACGAGCCCGCCGCCGTCGAGCCCGAGCCCGAAACCGACGCCTCCGACGCCGGCGCCCGGCCGATCGCGGCCCGTCTGCAAGCCGTGCCGGGCCGGCTGGGCGCGGCGGCGCTCGCGCGGCTGCCCGCCGTCCGGGCCGCCATGCGGCCGCGGCTGGCCCGCCTGGTGTGCGCCACCGCGGGCGGTGTGCTGCTGTTCACCAGCTTCCCCTCCCTGAACTGGTGGTGGGCCGCGGTCGTCGCGTCCGCGCTGCTGGCCTGGGTGCTCAAACATCCCGCGACCACGCCGACGGGCGGTCTGGGTTACGGCTTCTTGTTCGGGCTGGCCTTCTATCTGCCGCTGCTGCCCTGGATAAGCACCCTCGTCGGCGCCGTGCCCTGGACGGTGTTGGCGATGACGTGCGCGCTGTTTCCCGCCTTGTTCGGGCTGTGCGCCGTGCTGGTGCGCGGGTTGCCGGGCTGGCCCGTCTGGTTCGCCGTGGTGTGGACCGCCCAGGAGTGGCTGAAATCCACCCTGCCGTTCGGCGGCTTCCCCTGGGGCGTGGTGGCATTCGGCCAGGCGCAGGGCCCCTTCCTGCCACTGGCAAAGCTCGGCGGCGCCGCGCTGCTCTCCCTGGCGATCGTGCTGATCGGCTTCAGCGCGACCGCCATCGCAATCGAGATCGTGAAGTGGTGGCACGCCGGCCGCCGGGCGGGAAGCGGCGACGAACCGGCGAACGCCGATGCGGCACCGCCGGCGGTGGTCCTGCCGGGCGTCTGCATATGCCTCGTGTTGTTCGCGGCGGTCATCGTCTGGCCGCAGGTGCGGCACGCCGGCACCGGGTCGGGCGGCGAACCCTCGGTCACCGTCGCGGCGGTGCAGGGCAACGTGCCGCGGCTGGGTCTCGACTTCAACGCGCAACGCCGGGCGGTGCTCGACAACCACGTCCACGAGACGCTGCGGCTGGCGGAGGACGTGCGCTCCGGGCAGGCGCCGCAACCGCAATTCGTCATCTGGCCGGAAGACTCCTCGGACATCGATCCGCTGGCCAATGTCGACGCCGCGCTGGAGATATCGCAGGCCGCGACCGCGATCGGCGCCCCGATCCTCATCGGCACCGTGTCCGAACTGCCCGGCAGCCCGCCGGACAACCCCCAATACACCAACACGATGATCGTCTGGAACCCGTTAACCGGCCCCGCGGACCGGCACGACAAGGAGATCGTGCAACCGTTCGGCGAATACCTGCCGATGCCGTGGCTGTTCAGGCACCTGTCCGGCTATGCCAACCGCGCGGGGAACATGGTGCCCCGGCCGGGCCGGGACGTCGTGCACATCGCCGGGGTGCCGGTCGGGGTCGCCACCTGCTGGGAAGTGATCTTCGACCGGGTCCCGCGCAAGGCGGTGCTCAACGGTGCCCAGTTGCTGGCCGTGCCGAGCAACAACGCCACCTTCAACAAGACGATGAGCGAACAACAGCTGGGATTCGCCAAGGTGCGGGCGGTCGAGCACGACCGATACGTGGTGGTCGCCGGCACCACGGGGATCAGCGCGGTGATCGCGCCGGACGGCGCCGAGCTGGTGCGCACGGACTTCTTCCAGCCCGACTACCTGGACATCCAGGTACGGCTGAAGACCAAACTGACGCCGGCGACGCGGTGGGGCCCGCTGCTGCAGTGGCTCCTGGTCGCGGCGGCCGGAGCGGCCATCCTGGCCGGGATGCGGCACAATAGATGGTTCCCGCGTCCCATTCGTCAGAGGTCCGAGGCCCCGGACGAATCCCCGAACGGCGGTGCGCCCGCGGGCGACAGCCCGCCCGACGAGGCCGACTCAGCCAGTCCGCCCGAGGAGGGCGGGGACCAGACGCCGCCGGACACCGACGGTGACTACACTCCGCCCCACGAGGGCGGCCGACGACCGTCGCGCCATTCCGGCCGACACAGAGGAGCTACATGACCACCGGCCAGCCGGCGCCCCGGGTCCCGGGCAGCCGCCCCAGCGAGCGCGTCCTGGTGATCATCCCCACCTACAACGAGCGGGAGAACCTGCCGGTGATCCACCGGCGGCTGAAGGACGCCTGCCCCCACGTCCACCTGCTCATCGTCGACGACAGCAGCCCCGACGGCACGGGCGAGCTCGCCGAGGAGCTGGCGGCCGCCGATGCCGGTCGCACCCACGTGATGCACCGCACCGCCAAGGACGGGCTGGGCGCCGCCTATCTGGCGGGCTTCGCCTGGGGGCTGAGCCGCGACTACTCGGTGCTGGTCGAAATGGACGCCGACGGCAGCCACGCCCCCGAGCAGCTGCACCTGCTGCTGGACGCCGTCGACGCCGGAGCCGATCTGGCCATCGGTTCCCGCTACGTGGAGGGCGGGGCGGTGCGAAATTGGCCGTGGCGGCGCTGGGCGCTGTCGTGGACGGCCAACACCTACGCGCGGATCGCGCTGGGTATCGGTGTGCATGACATCACCGCCGGCTACCGCGCCTACCGCCGTGAGGTCCTCGAGGCGATCGGGCTCGATGCGGTCGACTCCAAGGGCTACTGCTTCCAGATCGACCTGACCTGGCGCACCGTCTGCGGCGGGTTCGTCATCGCCGAGGTGCCCATCACCTTCACCGAACGCGAGCTCGGCGTCTCCAAGATGAGCGGATCCAACATCCGCGAGGCGCTGGTCAAGGTGACCCGCTGGGGCATCGAGGGCCGTAGGACCCGCGCCGGCAGCCAGCGCGCCGACAACCGCACCTAAGCGGCCGGGCTCAGCCCCGGCGGCGGGTGCGGATGATTTCGAGACGCTCCTTGAGCAGCTCTTCGAGTTCTTCGACGCTGCGACGCTCCAGCAACATGTCCCAGTGCGTGCGCGGCGGCTTCACCTTCTTCGGCTCGGGGAGGTCGCCCTCGATCAGGGTGCCTTCCATGCCGTTGCGGCACAGCCAGGTGCCGGGGATCTCGGCGTCGTCGGCGAAGGGGACCTCGAACTCCTCGCCGTTCTCGGTGCGGTACCGCGCGATCTGACGCGGCGCGAGGTCGTGGTTGCGGTCGGTCTCGTAGCTCACGGCTCCGAGGCGACTGCCTCTAAGAACGCGATCAGCCATGTTGCTACTCCTCTGGGTCCTCTGAGCTGTCGGGCAAGTATGTCCATTCGGCAAACGTTGCGGCGCTCCGCGTAGTTCCCCGGATGGGCCGCCGGCGTACGCGACGCGGCCTTCAATGATACCGGGATCGCCGCGCAATCCCGATAAAGTCGGCAGGCGTGAGCCGTCGCACCCACCCGCAGCCGTGCCGCTGGTGCGGTCGAGACGTGTCCGACGCCGGGATGGGACGGCGCCGCCAGTACTGCCGGCAGTCGTGCCGGCAGCGGGCATACGAACAACGCGCCTCGCTGACCCGGGGCGGCGGCGGAGCCGCGCTGGCGCTGCCCGCCGACGCGATCGTGCTGTCGGCCGACGACGCGGCCGACCTGTCGGACCGGGTCTACCAGGTGCGGTGCGCCGCGGAAGACGTCGCCACCGCCCTGGAAGAGGGGGCCCCGGCGACCGAACTGCGCGAGCTGTGCGACGTGCTGATCAGCGCCGCCCGGGCCGCCGACGGCTGGCGCCGGGCGGGTGTCTGACCGCTCTGACCACCAGCGATGCTCAGCCGGGTACAGTCGCGCCATGGACGGCGCGTCAGCTGTACCGCGGTGCACTCGGGTCCGGGCAGGCCACGAGACCCGCGGGCGCAGCGGCGCGTCGCGCGCGCCAAAGCCGGTCCTCCTGTAGCAGCCGGGAGCATCGGACGTTTTGAAATCCCGTCGGAGTTGGCCATACTCACCAGCGACATTCTTGGGCCGGAGAGCAGCACGACTTCGCATCGTGCAGCAATTTCCGTGACTCGGCGAGAGTCGCATCGGGGCAGCTGACGGCCAAGTTAGGCGAGAGGTAGTGATGGTGGATCAACTCCAGCATGCGACCGAAGCGCTGCGCAAAGCGCTGGTCCAGGTCGAGCGCCTGAAACGCACCAACCGTGCGCTGCTGGAGCGGTCGAGCGAGCCGATCGCGATCGTCGGCATGTCCTGCCGGTTCCCCGGCGGAGTCGAGACCCCGGAAGACCTGTGGCGGATGGTCGCCGACGGCCGCGACGTCATCACCGAGTTCCCCACCGATCGCGGCTGGGACCTGGCGAGCCTGTTCGACCCGGACCCCGACGCCCGCCACAAGACGTACGCGCAGACCGGCGGTTTCGTGGACGGCGTCGCCGACTTTGATCCGGCGTTCTTCGGCATCGCACCGAGCGAGGCGCTCGCCATGGATCCGCAGCACCGGATGCTGCTGGAGCTGTCCTGGGAGGCCCTGGAGCGGGCGGGGATCGATCCGAGCGGCCTGCGGGGCAGCGCCACCGGCGTGTTCGCCGGCCTCATCGTCCAGGGCTACGGCATGCTCGCCGAGGAGATCGAGGGCTACCGCCTGACCGGCATGACCTCCAGCGTCGCTTCGGGGCGGGTGTCGTACGTGCTGGGGCTGGAGGGCCCGGCGGTCTCGGTTGACACCGCTTGCTCGTCGTCGCTGGTGGCGTTGCACATGGCGGTGCAGTCGCTGCGCTCGGGCGAGTGCGATCTGGCGCTCGCCGGGGGCGCGACCGTCAACGCCACGCCCACCGTGTTCGTCGAGTTCAGTCGCCACCGCGGGCTGGCCCCGGACGGCCGCTGCAAGGCCTACGCCGGCGCGGCCGACGGCGTCGGCTGGTCGGAGGGCGGCGCGATGCTGGTCGTCGAACGGCTGTCGGATGCGCGGCGGCTGGGCCATCCGGTGCTGGCGGTGGTGCGCGGCTCGGCGGTCAACCAGGACGGCGCGTCGAACGGGTTGACCGCGCCCAACGGTCCGTCGCAGCAGCGGGTGGTGCGCGCGGCGCTGGCCAACGCCGGGTTGTCGCCGGCCGACGTCGACGTCGTCGAGGGCCATGGCACGGGCACCACGCTGGGTGATCCCATCGAAGCCCAGGCGCTGTTGGCGACCTACGGCCAGGATCGCCCCGAGCCGCTGTGGCTGGGTTCGATCAAGTCGAACATGGGTCACACCCAGGCCGCCGCCGGCGTGGCCGGGGTGATCAAGATGGTCCAGGCCATGCGCCACGAGATCTTGCCCGCCACATTGCATGTCGATGCGCCCAGCCCGCACGTGGATTGGTCGGCGGGATCGGTGTCACTACTGACCGAGGCGCAACCCTGGGCGGCCGAACGGCCGCGTAGGGCCGGCGTGTCGTCGTTCGGCATCAGCGGCACCAACGCGCACGTGATCGTCGAGGCGGCCCCGGCGCCGGAGCCGCCGGAGGACGGCCCGAAGCCGGCGGTGGTGCCGTGGGTGGTGTCGGCGAAATCGTTGTCGGCGTTGAGGTCTCAGGCCGCCCGGCTGGCCGGGCACATTCGCGGCCACGAGGAGCTCGAGGTCGCCGACGTGGCCTGGACGCTGGCCGGCCGCGCGACGTTCGAGCATCGGGCCGTCGTCGTCGGTGGCGACCGGGACCGATTGCTGGCCGGGCTGGACGAACTGGCCGGCTCCGAGATGGCGGACCTCAGCGGTTCGGTGATCCAGGGCTCCGCGGTGCCGGCGGGCAAGAACGTCTTCGTGTTCCCCGGCCAGGGTTCGCAATGGCTGGGCATGGGCGTCGAATTGCTGGACACCGCACCGGTATTCGCGCAGCAGATCGATGCGTGCGCCGAAGCGTTCGCGGAATTCGTCGACTGGTCGCTGATCGACGTCCTGCGCGGCGCCCCCGGGGCGCCGGGGATGGACCGCGTGGACGTGGTGCAGCCGGTGCTGTTCGCGGTGATGGTCTCGCTGGCCGAACTGTGGAAGTCGGTCGGGGTCAGCCCGGACGCGGTGATCGGCCATTCGCAGGGCGAGATCGCCGCGGCGTATGTCGCCGGCGCCCTGCCGCTGCGCGATGCGGCCCGGGTGGTCACGCTGCGCAGCCAGCTGCTGCGATCGCTGGCCCATTCCGGGGGCATGCTGTCGATCGCGTGCAGCACCGAGCGCGCGCGGGAACTGTTGGCGCCCTACGGCAATCGCGTCAGCATCGCGGCCGTCAACGGGCGCTCCGCGGTGGTGGTATCGGGTGACGTTGCGGCCCTGGACGAACTCGTCGGGTTCTGCGCCGACCTGGAGCTGCGCACCCGACGGATCGACGTGGACTACGCGTCGCACTCAATCGAGGTCGAGGCCATCCGTGACGAGCTGGCCGAAGCCCTGGCCGGTATCGAGCCGCGTTCCTCGCGCATCGCCTTCTTCTCCACGGTAACCGGAAATCGTTTGGACACGGCCGGTTTGGACGCCGCCTACTGGTATCGCAACATCCGGCAGACCGTGCAGTTCGACCAAGCGGTGCGCGCCGCATGCGAGCACGGCTACCGCACCTTCATCGAGTCCAGCCCGCACCCCGCGCTGATCGCCGGTGTCGAAGACACCGCCAACGACTGCCTGAAAAACGCGGCCGGCGACTCCGAGGCCATCGTGGTTCCCACCCTGGGCCGCGACGACGGCGGACTCGGGCGGTTCCTGACGTCGGCCGCGGCCGCGTTCGCCGCGGGCGTCAGCGTGAGTTGGCGCGGTGTGTTGGCCGGCGCGAGCTTCGTGGAGCTGCCGACGTACGCCTTTGACCGGCGCAGGTTTTGGCTGTCCGGCGAGGGCATCGGGGCGGACGCCGCGGGCTTGGGCCTGGGGACCAGCGAGCACGCCTTGCTCAGCGCGGTCGTGGAGCTGCCGGCCTCGGACGGAGTGTTGCTGACGGGTCGGCTGTCGCCGAGCCTGCAGGGCTGGCTGGCCGATCACGCCGTCTCCGGTGCCGCGGTGTTCCCGGGCGCGGGCTTCGTCGAGCTGGCGATCCGGGCCGGCGACGAAGTCGGTTGTCCGGTGGTGGACGAGTTGACGCTGCAGGCGCCCCTGATGCTGTCCGCCTCGAGTTCGGTTGCCGTACAGGTGGTTGTCGGCGCCGGCGACGAATCGGGCCGGCGCGCCGTGTCGGTGTTTTCCCGCGCCGACGCCGGTTCGGGATGGGTATGCCACGCCGAGGGCACGCTGAGCTCCCGGTCGATCGAGGCCGGCGCCGACCTGTCGGTGTGGCCGCCCGAGGGTGCGGTCGCGGTGGACCTGGCCGACGGCTACGACCAGTTGGCCGCGCACGGATACGGTTACGGCCCGGCGTTTCGGGGACTGACGGCCACGTGGATCCGCGGCGACGAGGTGTTCGCCGAGGTGCGGCTGCCGGACGCGGCGGGAGGCGTCAGCGGGTTCGGCGTGCACCCGGCATTGCTCGACGCGGCAATGCACGCCGTCATCATGGCCCAGCAGGCGGCGGGCCGGCCCGTCGACGTGATGTTGCCGTTCTCGTGGCAGGACGTCTCGCTGCATGCCGCGGGTGCGACCGCGGTCCGCGCGCGGATCGCGCCCACCGCCGGGCAGGGCGGCGGGGGCACCACCGCGATCTCGATCGAGCTCGCCGACGGGCTGGGCTTGCCGGTGTTGTCGGTCGGCGCGATGGTTGCCCGTCCGGTCAGCGAGCGCCAGCTGCGTGCGGCGCTGTCGAGCTCGGGTCCCGAGCGACTCTTCGAGGTTGCCTGGTCGCCTTCGGCCGCCTCGGCCGCCACCGACCCGGCGCCCTCCTACGAGATCGTGGAATCCGTTGTCACCGAACAGGATCCCTTAACCGCGAGCTACCCGCGCACCCACCAGGCGCTGAGCGCGGTGCAGGCTTGGTTGACCGAGCGGGACTCCGGGGTGTTGATCGTTGCGACCCGCGGCGCGGTGGGATTGGCGGGCGAGGACGTCAGCGACCTGGCCGGCTCGGCGGTATGGGGCCTGGTGCGCTCGGCGCAAACGGAACATCCGGGCCGCATCGTCCTGGTGGATTCCGATGTGTCGCTGGATGATCAGGCGGCGGCGTCGGTGCTCGCGGCCGGCGAGCCGCAGGTACTGTTGCGCGGCGGCCAGCTTTACACCCCACGCGTGCGGCCCAGCCGCGCAGCCGACGACCTTCTGGTGCCCCCGGGCGAGGGGCCCTGGCGACTGGGCATCAGCAGCGCCGGCACCTTCGAAAACCTAAGGCTGGAGCCGGTTCCCAACGCCGACGCGCCGTTGGAGCCGGGCCAGGTCCGTGTCGCGCTGCGCGCCATCGCCGCCAACTTCCGCGACATCATGATCACCCTGGGCATGTTCACCCACGACGCGCTGGTCGGCGGCGAGGGTGCCGGCGTGGTCACCGAAGTCGGCCCGGGCGTCACCGAATTCGCGGTCGGCGACTCGGTGTACGGGTTCTTCCCCGACGGCAGCGGCACGCTGGTCGCCGGCGATGTGCGCCTGCTGCAGCCGATGCCGTCGGACTGGTCGTACGCCGAAGCCGCCGCCATCTCGGCCGTCTTCACCACCGCGTACATGGCCTTCGTGCACCTGGCCGCGGTCAAGCCGGGGCAGCGGGTGCTGGTGCACGCCGCCGCCGGTGGTGTGGGCATGGCCGCCGTCCAGTTGGGCCGGCACCTCGGCCTCGAGATCTTCGCGACGGCCAGCCGGGGCAAGTGGGACACGTTGCGGGCCATGGGTTTCGACGACGACCACATCTCGGATTCCCGCAGCCTGGAATTCGAGGAAAAGTTCCGCGCCGTGACCGGTGGTCGCGGCATGGACGTGGTGCTGGACTCGCTGGCAGGCGATTTCGTGGATGCCTCGCTGCGGCTGGTGGCCCCCGGCGGCATGTTCCTGGAGATGGGCAAGACCGACATCCGCGACCCCGGTGTGATCGCGCAGGAGTATCCGGGCGTGCGCTACCGCGCCTTCGACCTCTTCGAGCCCGGCCGGCCGCGGATGCACCAGTGGATGATCGAGCTGGCCGGTCTTTTCGACGCCGGCGTGCTGCGGCCGCTGCCGGTGACCACCTTCGACATTCGGCGCGCTCGGGCGGCGTTGCGATACCTCAGCCAGGCCCGCCACGTCGGCAAGGTCGTCATGACGCTTCCCGACGCGTGGGCCGCGGGCACCGTGCTGATCACCGGCGGGACCGGAATGGCGGGTTCGACGCTCGCCCGGCACCTGGTGACCGAACACGGGGTGCAGAACCTGGTGTTGCTGAGCCGCAGCGGTTCCGCCGCGGCCGGATCGGCCGAGTTGGTCGCCGAGTTGGAGCGCGCCGGCGCCCGGGCGCGGGTGGTCGCGTGCGACGCCGCCGACCGCGAGGCGCTCGCCGCCGTGCTCGCCGAGATACCCGCGAGCCACCCGCTGACCGGGGTGATCCATGCCGCCGGCGTCCTCGACGACGCGGTTGTCACCTCGTTGACTCCCGAGCGCGTGGACGCGGTGTTGCGCGCCAAGGTGAATGCCGCCTGGAACCTGCACGAGCTCACCCGCGGCCTTGACCTGCCGGTGTTCGTCATGTTCTCGTCGATGGCCGGCCTCGTCGGGTCGTCGGGGCAAGCCAACTATGCGGCGGCCAACTCCTTCCTCGACGGACTCGCCGCGCACCGGCGGGCCCACGGGCTGCCGGCCATCTCGTTGGGATGGGGGCTGTGGGATCAGGCCAGCGCGATGACCGGTGGGCTGGACGCCGCCGACCTCGCGCGGCTGGGTCGCGACGGCATCCTGGCGTTGTCGTCGGACGAGGCGATGGAATTGTTCGACACCGCGGTGATCCTCGACGAGCCGTTCCTGGCCCCGGCCCGCATCGACCTGAACGCGCTGCGCGCGCACGCCGCCGCGGTGCCACCCATGTTCGCCGACCTGGTCAACGCGCCCGCGCGGCGCCAGGTCGACGACTCGCTCGCGTCCGCCAGGTCGAAATCGGCTCTGGCCCACCGTCTGCACGGGCTGCCCGAGGCCGAACAGCACGCCGTGCTGCTGGACCTGGTGCGCTCGCACATCGCCACCGTCCTGGGCAACACCACGCCGGAGGCGATCGACCCGGACAAGGCGTTCCAGGACCTGGGCTTCGACTCGCTGACCGCGGTCGAAATGCGCAACCGGCTGAAAACCGCTACCGGGCTTGCGCTTTCACCCACACTGATCTTCGACTACCCGACGCCCAACGGCCTGGCGGGCTACATCCGCGGCGAACTCGCCGGGGTGCCGCAGGAGATTGCGCCGGCCCCGGTCGCCCGCCCGGTCGGCGACGACCCGATCGTGATCGTCGGCATGTCCTGCCACTATCCGGGCGGGGTGAATTCCCCCGACGACCTGTGGCAGATGCTTGTCGAGCGCCGCGACGTGCTCTCGGCGTTCCCCACCGACCGTGGCTGGGACCTGGGCGGCATCTACAGCCCGGATCCCGACGTCCCGGGCACCTGCTACACCCGCACCGGTGGCTTTGTGGAGGGCGTCGCGGACTTCGACCCGGCGTTCTTCGGCATCGCGCCCAGCGAGGCGCTGGCGATGGACCCGCAGCAGCGGATGTTTCTGGAGCTGTCCTGGGAAGCGTTGGAGCGGGCCGGAATTGACCCCGCCGCGTTGCGGGGCAGCGCCACCGGCATGTTCGCCGGCGTGTACACGCAGGGCTACGGCATGGGGGCCGCCCCGGCCGCCGAGGGCTTCCGCCTGACCGGGCAGTCGTCGAGCGTGGCGTCGGGACGGGTGTCCTACGTGCTGGGGCTGGAGGGCCCCGCGGTGTCGGTCGACACGGCGTGCTCGTCGTCGTTGGTGGCGTTGCACATGGCGGCGCAGTCGCTGCGCTCGGGCGAGTGCGACCTGGCGCTGGCGGGTGGCGTCACCGTCAACGCCACACCCGACATCTTCGTGGAGTTCAGCCGCATGCGGGGGCTGTCCGCCGATGGCCGGTGCAAGGCGTACGCGGGGGCCGCCGATGGCACCGGGTTCTCCGAGGGCGGCGGAATGCTTGTCCTGGAACGCCTGTCGGACGCGCAGCGGCTGGGCCACCCGGTGCTGGCGGTGGTGCGCGGTTCGGCGATCAACCAGGACGGCGCGTCCAACGGCCTGACCGCCCCCAACGGCCCGTCCCAGCAACGTGTGGTCCGTGCGGCGCTGGCCAACGCCGGGTTGTCCGCGGCCGAGGTGGACGCGGTCGAGGGCCACGGCACGGGCACCACGTTGGGCGATCCCATCGAGGCCCAGGCGTTGCTGGCCACCTACGGGCAGGACCGCGCCGAGCCGCTGCTGTTGGGATCGATCAAGTCCAACATGGGCCACACCCAGGCCGCCGCAGGCGTGGCCGGCGTCATCAAGATGGTGCTGGCCATGCGCCATGACCTACTGCCGGCGACCCTGCACGTCGACGAGCCCAGCCCGCACGTCGACTGGTCGGCGGGATCGGTGTCGCTGCTGACCGAACACCGGGCCTGGCCCGCGATTCGCCCCCGCCGGGCCGGCGTGTCGTCGTTCGGCATCAGCGGCACCAATGCCCACGTCATCATCGAGGCCGCGCCTGTCCAGGACGCACCCGCCGCCGACCGCGAGCGGCCGCCGGTGCTGCCGTGGGCGATCTCGGCAAAGTCGCTGCCCGCGTTGAGCTCTCAAGCCGATCGGCTGGCCGCGCACCTGCGCGGGCACGGCGAGCTCGACATCGCCGATGTGGCGTGGTCGCTGGCGGGCCGCTCCCACTTCGAACATCGGGCCGTGGTCGTCGGTGGCGACCGCGGGCAGCTGATGGCGGGCCTGGACGAGGTGGCGACCGGTCAAGTCGTTTCGGTCGTTCAGGGCACGGCGACGCCCGGCGGCAAGACCGTCTTCGTCTTCCCCGGCCAGGGCGCCCAAATGCTCGGCATGGGAAGGGGTTTGCACGAGGCGTACCCGGTGTTCGCCGAGGCGTTCGACAGCGTCGTGGCGGAGCTGGACCGGCACCTGCTGCGGCCCCTGCGCGATGTCATGTGGGGAACCGACGAAAACGTCCTGAACACCACCGAATTCGCGCAGCCGGCGTTGTTCGCGGTGGAAGTCGCCCTGTTCCGGCTGCTCGAATCCTGGGGCATTCGCCCCGACTTCGTGCTCGGCCACTCGATCGGGGAGCTGGCCGCCGCGCACGTCGCCGGCGTCCTGTCGCTTCAGAATGCGGCGGTGTTGGTCGCCGCCCGGGGCCGCTTCATGCAGGCCCTGCCCGAGGGCGGGGCGATGATCGCCGTGCAGGCCACCGAGGAGGAAGTGCGCCCGCTACTCGTGCCGGATGTCGGCATCGCCGCGGTCAACGGGCCCGCGTCCGTGGTCATTTCGGGCGCCGAGGACCCGGTGAGCGCGATCGCGGACCAACTCCGCGCCGACGGCCGCCGCGTCCACCGGTTGGCGGTGTCGCACGCGTTCCACTCGCCGTTGATGGAACCGATGATCGACGAGTTCGGCACCGTTGCCGCCGGGCTCGCCGTCGGCAAACCGACGATACCGATCGTGTCGAACGTGACCGGGCAGCTGGCGGCCGACGATTTCGCCTCGCCCGTCTATTGGAAACGGCACATTCGCGAAGCGGTGCGGTTCGCCGACAGCGTCCGCTTCGTGCACGCGGCCGGTGGCAACCGCTTCTTCGAGGTGGGCCCCGGCGGCGGCCTGACGGCTTCGATCGAGGAGACGCTTCCGGACGCGCCGGTGATCACCATGTCGGCGTTGCGCAAGGACCGCCCGGAGCCGGTGACGCTGACCAACGCGGTCGCGCAGGGGTTCGTCGCCGGGATGGACGTGAATTGGCGCGCGGTGGTCGGCCACGCCAATTTCGTGGAGCTGCCCACCTATGCCTTCGAGCGTCGCAGGTTCTGGCTCTCCGGTGACGGCGCCACGGTTGACGCCGCGGGGCTGGGCCTGGCGCCCGGCGAGCACGCGCTGCTCGGCGCGGTGGTGGAGCTGCCGGCATCCGGTGGAGTGGTGCTGACCGGCCGGTTGTCGCCAAGCGCACAGGGCTGGTTGGCCGACCACGCCGTCGGCGGCGTGGTGCTGTTCCCTGGCGCGGGATTCGTCGAGCTGGCCATCCGCGCCGGCGACGAGGTGGGCTGCGGAATTGTCGACGAACTGAATCTGGCTGCGCCGCTGGTGCTTCCGGGCTCGGGCTCGGTTGCGGTCCAGGTCGTGGTCGGCGGCGGGGACGATTCGGGTGCGCGCGCCGTGTCGGTGTTCTCGCGTGGCGATGCGGGCGCGGGTTGGTCGTTGCACGCCGAGGGTGTGCTGCGGCCCGGATCGGTGCAGCCGAGCGCCGACCTGTCGGCGTGGCCGCCGCTGGGCGCCACCCCGGTGGACATCGGCGACGGCTATGAGCTGCTGGCCGAGCGTGGATATGGGTACGGGCCCGCGTTCCGCGGCCTCACCTCCATGTGGCGCCGCGGCGACGAGGTGTTCGCGGAAGTGACCCTGCCCGCCGACACCGGAGTGTCTGCCGCGGGATTCGGCGTCCACCCGGCGATGCTCGATGCCGCGCTGCACGCGGTGATCTTGGCGTCCGACGGCGACGGGCTCCCCGAGGGTTCGATGCTGGTGCCGTTCTCCTGGCAGCAGGTCTCCTTGCACGCAGCGGGCGCGACGGCGGTGCGGGCGCGGATCGTGCCGGTGAGTGAGTCGGCCGTGTCGATCGAACTCGCCGACGGCCTGGGCCTGCCGGTGCTCTCGGTGGCGTCGATGGTGGCCCGGCCCGTGACCGATCAACAGCTGCTGGCGGCGGTTTCCAGCTCGGGCCCCGACCGCCTCTTCGAGATCATCTGGTCCGTGCAACGGTCGACCTCGGTGCAGCCGGTCTCGGTTTCCCACTGGGGCGCACCGGAATCGGACAACTTCGAAGCACAACCGTCGGCGGTCGTGTTCGAGTCGGCCCCGGTCACCACCGACGTCGTCGCCGACGTCTACGCGGCCACGCGAGCGGTGCTGCCGGTGCTGCAGTCCTGGTTGGCCCGTGACGGGGCGGGCACCCTGGTGGTGGCGACCCGCGGCGCGATGGCGTTGCCGGGGGAGGACGTCACCGACCTGGCGGGCGCGGCGGTGTGGGGACTGGTGCGCTCGGCGCAGACCGAGCACCCCGGCCGGATCGTGCTGGTGGACACCGACGGCGTCCTGGACGAGGAGTCCGTCGCCGCGGCGCTGTCGGTCGGTGAGCCGCAGGTATTGCTGCGTGGCGGGGCGGTATACACCGCCCGGGTGCATGGCAGCCGCGCCGTCGGCGGCCTGCTGGTGCCGCCGGGTGACGAGCCGTGGCGGCTCGGCATGAGCAGCCACGGCACGTTCGAGAATCTGCGGCTGGAGCGCATTCCCGACGCCGACGCCCCGCTGGCGCCGGGACAGGTCCGGGTCGCGGTCTCGGCCCTGGCCGCGAACTTCCGCGACGTGATGATCGCGCTCGGGTTGTATCCGGACCCCGACGCCGTCATGGGCATCGAGGCGTCCGGCGTCGTCATCGAAACCTCGTCGGAGGATGGTCGTTTCGTGGTCGGTGACCGCGTCATGGGACTGTTTCCCGATGGCACGGGCACGATCGCCAGGACCGACCAGCGGCTGCTGGCCAAGATGCCGGCCGGCTGGTCGCACACGGCGGCCGCGACGACCACGGTGGTCTTCGCCACCGCCTTCTATGCCCTGGTTGATCTGGCCGCGGCCAAGCGCGGCCAGCGGGTGTTGGTGCACGCCGCCGCCGGCGGCGTGGGGATGGCCGCGGTGCAGTTGGCCCGCCACCTCGGCCTGGAGGTCTTCGCCACCGCCAGCCGCGGCAAGTGGGACACCCTGCGGGCCATGGGCTTTGACGACGACCACATCTCGGATTCCCGCAGCCTGGAGTTCGAGGACAAGTTCCGCGCCGTCACCGGCGGGCGTGGCGTGGACCTCGTGCTGGACTCGCTGTCCGGCGACTTCGTCGATGCCTCCCTGCGCCTCGTCGCCCCCGGCGGCGTGTTCCTGGAGATGGGCAAGACCGACATGCGCGAACCCGAGGCGGTTGCCGAGCAGCATCCCGGGGTGCGCTACCGCGCCTTCGATCTGTTCGAGGCCGGGCCGGACCGTATCGCCCAGATGCTCGACGAGCTGACCGCCTTGTTCGCCGACGACGTGCTGAGGCCGTTGCCGGTGACCAGGTTTGACGTACGACGGGCGGCGGCGGCGCTGCGGTATCTGAGCCAGGCCCGCCACGTGGGCAAGGTCGTCATGACCATGCCGGACGCCTGGGCGGCCGGCACGGTGTTGATCACCGGGGCCACGGGAATGGCGGGTTCGGCGTTGGCCCGCCACGTGGTGAGCCGCCACGACGCGCGCCACTTGGTGTTGGTGAGCCGGCGCGGCCTGGACGCGCCGGGCGCCGCGGAATTGACGACCGAGCTCACGGCCGCCGGTGCCCAGGTGCACGTCGTCGCCTGCGATGCCGCCGATCGCGAGGCGCTGGCGAAGGTGATCGCCGATATCCCAGTGCAGCGGCCGCTTTCGGGGGTGATCCACGCCGCCGGCGTGCTCGACGACGCGGTGATTTCCTCGCTCACCCCCGAACGGGTGGAGGCCGTGTTGCGGGCCAAGGTCGACGCGGCGTGGAACCTGCACGAGCTGACCCGCGACCTGGATGTCTCTGCGTTCGTGATGTTCTCGTCGATGGCGGGGCTGGCGGGAGCGTCGGGCCAGGCCAACTACGCGGCGGCCAACTCGTTCCTGGACGGGCTGGCCGTGCACCGGCGGACGCATGGCCTGCCGGCGATGTCGCTGGCCTGGGGCCTGTGGGATCAGGCCAGCGCCATGACCGGTGCGCTCGGGGCGGCCGATCGCGCCCGGTTCGGCCGCGACGGCATTGTCGCGATGTCCTCCGACGAGGCGCTGGAACTCATGGACACCGCGCTCATCGTCGATGAGCCGTTCCTGTTGCCCGCCCACATCGACCTCGCCGCCCTGCGGGTCAAGTTCGACAACGGGACGTTGCCGCCGATGTTCGTCGATCTGATCAACGCGCCGACCCGGCGCCAGGTCGACGATTCGCTCGCCGCGGCGAAGTCGAAATCGGCTCTGCTGCAACGCCTCGAAGGGCTGCCCGAGGACGAGCAGCAGGCGGTGCTGCTGGACCTGGTGCGGGCCAACATCGCCACCGTGCTCGGCAGCTCCAGCCCCGAGTCCATCGACCCGGACCGCGCGTTCCAGGAGCTGGGCTTCGATTCGCTCACCGCGGTCGAGATGCGCAACCGCCTCAAATCCGCCACCGGCCTGGCGCTGTCGCCCACGCTGATCTTCGACTACCCGAACTCCGCCGCGCTGGCCGGTTACATGCACTCCGAACTCGTCGGCGCGGCCGAGCAACGGGGTCCGGCCGCCGCGCCCGGGGAGGCCGAGATCCAGCGCGCCGTGGGGTCCATTCCGGTCAAGCGCCTGCGACAGGCCGGGGTGCTGGAGCTGTTGCTCGCGTTGGCGAACGAAGCCGACGGCGGTCGTGTCGACGGGCAGGCACCTGCCGACGCGGCGACCTCGGAGAAGGACATCGCGGACATGGACCTCGAGGATCTCCTCAACGCGGCGCTGATGGACGACGACGAATAGCCATGAGCCTGGGCAAGGGTAGCCAGTGAGGATCGCCGTCACCGGGGCCGGCGGCGTGCTCGGCCGGGGCCTCACGTCGCGCCTGCTCAGCGAGGGCCACGACGTCATCGGAATCGCGCGGTACCAGCCCGAAAGCTGGCCCAGCGCAGCCGAATTCGTTGGGGCCGACGTCCGGGACGCCGCTGCGGTCAACCGCGCCCTGGCCGGTGCCGAGGTCGTCGCCCCCTTCGCGTGGGCGCACGACGATGGGGCCAGGCGGCAAGTCAACGTCGACGGCACCCGCAATGTCCTGGCCGCGGCGGCCGAGACCGGAGCCAGGAGAATCGTTTTCGCGTCGTCGCCGCACGTCTATGGCGGCGGCGATGCGCCGAAGACCGAGCACGACCCGAAAGCGCCGGTCGGCGCCGACGGCGAAGATAAGGCGCGGGCCGAGCGGATGCTCGAGGAATCCGGTCTGGAATGGGTCGCGGTCCGTTCCGCGCTGATCCTCGGCCGGGGCGTCGACAACTGGGTGCGCCGGTTGCTGGCGCTGCCGGCATTCCCCGATGGCTCGCTCGACCGACTCATGCAGGTCGTCCACCTCGACGACGCTCTCCGATTATTCGACCGGGCGATCGTGGACAGCGAAATCGGCGGCGGCGCCGTCAATCTCGCCGCTCCCGGTGAATTGACCTTCCGGCGGGTCGCCGCGGCACTCGGACGCCCGATCGTGCCGCTCGGCGCTGAATCGGCCGGGCTGAAGCAGGTGCGCGGCGCCCCGTTCATGGATACCGCCCGGTTGCGCGAGCAGTGGGACTTTCGCCCGGCGTGGAGCTCCGCTGAGTGCGTCGAGGATTTCGCGCTCGCGGTACGCGGCCGGATCACCCTGGGCAGGCGGGTGATATCGCTGCCGTGGCGCATGACCAGCATCGCGGACCTGCCCGCCGTCGACGCGCCGAGCGAAGACGGCGTCAAGCCCGAATGGGCAGGACCACCGGGGGATAACGGGGAGTTCGATACTCCGATTGACCCGCGCTTTCCGACGTTTCTGGCGACCAATTTGTCGGAGGCACTGCCCGGACCGTTCTCGCCGGCGTCTGCCTCGGTGACCGTACGCGGGCTGCGCGCCGGCGGCGTGGCCATAGCCGAGCGGCTGCGGCCCGGCGGCATCATCCAGCGTGAGATCGCGATGCGGACGGTCGCGGTGTTCGCCAATCGGCTCTACGGCGCAATCACCTCCGCGCACTTCATGGCCGAAACGGTGCCCTTCGCCAAGCCCTCGACGATCGTCAGCAACAGCGGCTTCTTCGGCCCAAGCATGGCGTCGTTACCGATCTTCGGTGCCGAGCGCCCCCGTTCCGAAACCGGCCGCGTCCGAAAGCAATTGCGGACCGTTCGGAACATCGGGGTCTTCGGCGTCAACCTCATCGGGTTGTCCGCCGGCTCGTCGCGGGACACCCACGAATTCGTGGCCGACGTCGATCGCCTGGAGCGCCTCGCCGACGACTTCACCCGGTTGGACGATCGCCGGCTGCTCAGCCTGATCTCGTTGGCGCGCGACGCTGTGGTGCACGGCTGGGTGCTGGCCTCGGCGTCGTTCATGCTGTGTGCCGCGTTCAACGTCCTGCTGCGCGGTCTGTGCGGGCGGGACACCGCCGCGCCGGCGGGGCCGGAATTGGTCAGTGCCCGATCGGTCGAGGCCATGCAGCGGTTGGTGGTCGCGGCGCAGCGCGATCCGAAAGTGACGGCGCTGCTTGCCGAACCGGGGGAGCGGCTGGGCAAGCTTGCGGTGGAGGCCCCGGAGTTTCACGCCGCCGTGCTGGCCGAGCTGGCGCTGATCGGGCATCGCGGCCCGGCCGAACTCGAGATGCTGTCCATCAGCTACGCCGACGATCCCGAGTTGCTCGTCCGGATGGTGACCAGGGCCATGAGCGCGCCCGAAACTCCTCAGCCGCAGCACGCCCGAATTCCGCTGCACGCCAGGCCCATTGCGCAGCTGGCGACGCGCCAGCTCCGCGATCGCGAAGTCCGTCGCGACAAAGTGGTGCGGGCCAACTGGGTGCTGCGCAACCTGATGCGCGAGTACGGGCGCCGGTTGGTCGAGGCCCAAATAATCGAATCCGCCGATGACGTGTTCTATCTCCTCGTCGACGAGCTCGATGCGCTGCCGGCGGATGTCGGCGCGTTGGTGGCCCGGCGCCGTGCCGAGCAACGCAGGCTGGCCGGCGTGGTCCCGCCGACGGTGTTCAGCGGCAGCTGGCAACCGACCACAACCGCCTCGGCGGTTCTCGCCAGCGGGGACACCCTGCGCGGGGTCGGCGTCTGTGGCGGCAAGGTTCGCGGCCGGGTGCGGATCGTGCGGCCCGAGACCATCGACGACCTGGAACCGGGCGAGATACTGGTCGCCGAGGTCACCGACGTCGGATACACCGCGGCGTTCTGCTACGCCGCGGCGGTGGTGACCGAACTCGGCGGCCCGATGTCGCATGCCGCGGTGGTGGCCCGCGAATTCGGGTTCCCTTGCGTGGTGGACGTGCAGGGAGCCACCAAGTCGCTGCCGGCCGGCGCACTCGTCGAGGTCGACGGCGCCTCGGGCGAGATCCGGGTGCTGGAAGTGGACCAACCGCTAACCGGCTGAGCCGGCGCCTCAGGGCAGGTTGGTCGACAGGAAGGTCAACGGCAGGCCGCACACCGAGAGGTCGATTTCCTCCAGGTAATTGCCCTCGCCCTCGAAGCCTTGCCGGAAGCGGGTGATGGAGCCATAGCGCTTGGCGACCTCGTCGGCTTCTGACGCCCCTTCGACCTGCAGCACCACCGTATAGACGCCGTCGCCATGGCTCGCCAGGAACTCGGCCACCGAGGCGGCCACCCCGGCGGTGGCTGCCGGTTGCGGGCTGATCAGCTCGATTCCCCGGTTCCAATCCAGGAGCACCCGGAGCCCCAGTTCGTCCAGGCTGATCTCGTCGAAGCTGAAGCCCAGCTCCGTGAACAGTTGTCCCACGGCGTCATGTCGCTCGCGCGCGACGGCGAAGACGACGTGATGCAGGCGCGGCGACGAGTCATTCATCGGTGACCCCCAGGGGTGCTCGCGGGATGGTCATCGGCGGGGAGAACTCCACCAGAAGGCTTGTCGGACCGCTCATGCCAAGCATCGGTTTCCACGGGGCCGGTCCGACCCGGTGGGCGTCCGGCAGCCGTTGCGCCAAAATCCTGAGGCCTTCGGCCAGCTCCAGTCTCGCCAGGTTGGCGCCCAGGCAATAGTGCACGCCGCCGCCGAAAGTCAGCACGGCCGGCACGTCCGTGCGGGTGATGTCGAAGCGGTCGGGATCGGGATAGATGGCCGGATCACGATTGGCGGCAAAAGAATTCACCAGAACGTGGGTGCCGCTGGGAAACGTGTAGCCGCCCAATTGCACGTCCTCGTGCACCGTGCGGATCGTGTTACACACCGCGGGGGAGTGGCGCATGCTCTCCTCGACCGCGGGCGCGGCGAGTTCGGGGTGCGCGCTCAACATCGCCCACTGCTCGGGGTGATCAAGGAGCACCTGCATGGAGGCGGCCAGCTGGTTGCGGGTGGTGTCCGTTCCGGCCAGCAATAGTCCGGCCACGGTCATCCGAAGTTCGTCCGCGGTGAGCCGGTCGCCTCGACGAGTCGGGTCCTCGGCGCGGATGAGATCGGAGAGTAGGTCGTCCGTCAGGCGGTGTCGTCGCTCGGCCACCATGGCATCGACATAGGCGTCGAGCTCGGCCCAGCCTTGCAGAACCACGGGCATTTCGTCGACGAGGTTCACCGAGAAGTTCACCATCTTGAAGATGGTTTCGGCCCAGTGGGAGAACTGTTCCCAGCTTCCGCGGGGAGCGCCCAGCAGTGCGCAGATGATGGGGATCGGGTACTGCCGGGCAATGTCGGTGACGACGTCACAGCGGCCGGCGCCGGCGACGCCATCGACGAGTTCGTTGACGACTTCACCGATGGTGTCGTGCAACCGCGCGGTGGCCCGCGGTGTGAAGGCCCTCGACACCAGGCTTCGCAGGCGATGATGTTCGACGCCCTCGGCGCAGATGATGCTGCCGACGACCCTGTCCCAGAGCGGACCTGAGGTCACGCCTTGCGCCGTCAGATGCAACCCGGGGGGAATCACGAACCGGGTGTCGCGCATGATGCTGCGGGCCAGCTCGTAGGACAGGACTTCGGGTCCGATCGGGCCGATGGCGATCGGGCCTTGCCGCTGCGCGGCCCGGATGCGGGGGTAGACCTCGTGCGGCGATTCGGTGAGGTCGTATTCGAGCGTCGGGAGTCCCGCGTCGAAGACGTTGGGCGCGCCGGCCGTAGTGGCGGGCGGCGCGGGATGTTGGGTCGGGGGCATCGAACGCACGTCCTCTCAGTTGCGGGCCAGCACTCCGCGCGGCAGGAGCAGCGGTAGGTCGTTGTAGGTGGCGATGCCGGGCGGGGCGGCGACGACGGCGGGTATCGCGGTGATCGCCGGCATGGCGGTGATGGTGAGACCCAGCATGATGTAGTCGTCCAACGTATCGCCCTGAAAGTCCGGCGGTGGAAGGAAACTCAGCGTGGTCTTGATGGTGGGTCGGCCGTGGACCTCGATGGTGTAGCCCATATCCAACGGCCAATCGGGATCCAATGTTTGACCCTTGCGCCAGCGCCCACGGATCTCGATGACCTCGCGGTCGCCGACGATCCCCTTCCACCGGACGTCCACGCCGGCGACGCACCCCTTGGCGATCGTCCAGTCGCCGGGAAGGTGCAGGTCTTCGGTGGTTCGGGCGTATTCGACTTCGCAACGCACGTCGTCGAGTTCGGCGCCCAGAGCTTCGGCGACCAGCAGCACGCCGTCCCGGAAGACGCCCGAACCCTTCGCGGTGATGGCCGAAAGATCGGGCTGGTCGACGGGATAGCCGAAGCCCATGGGTATTTCGGTGGCCGGAGAGTTGTAGATCGTCGTGTCAACGGATTCCAGCATGGAAACCTTGTCGACTCGGTCCGAGAGCCCCGCCGACACGATCGCGAACAGTTGGATGAATCCCGGGTTGATGCCGCTGCCGAAGATGGTCGATCCGCCCTGCCGGCAGGCCTCGGCGATGCGATCGCGACCCGCTCCGAGGAAGTGGCCGGTGACGAACCCGGCCGTGCCCACCACGTTGATGCCCGCAGCGAGGATGCGGACCAGTTCGTCGACGTCGGCGAACATCGGGTTGTAGACCACGCAGTCGGGCTTCAGTGCGAGCAGGGCCTCGATGTCGTTGGTGGCCTTCACATTGAGCGGTTCGATCCCGCACAGCTCGCCCACATCGCGGCCGGCCTTTTCGGGCGACCAGGCGTAACATCCGACGAGTTCCAGCGCGGGGTTGGCGGCAATCGCCCGGACCGAACTCGTGCCGACGTTGCCGGTCGTCCATTGCACCACTCGGTAGGTCACGGGTGCGCCGAATGCCGTTGGGCCTCCTGGCGGGCGAGCCGGTCGTTGTGGATCTTGACGAGTTCGCGGAACCCGAGGCGGTGATACTTCGGTATCGGCTGGATGCCCCAGACGTCCTGCGCGGTGGCCTTGCCCTCGGCGCCCTCCGGCGGCCCGAACGGCGGGTACGGATACTTGCATTCCAGGGTGTCGTTCGAGTAGCGAATCTTGAGCAGCTCGCTGCAGATCTGGGTGAGGCTGAGCGTGGGATAGCCGTAATAGACCGCCATGAACGGCAGCGTGAACGCGCCTTCGATCACCAGTGCCACCAGGCACACCAAAACGGCCCGCTTGATCCATTTGTGCATGCGCGCGTAGTACGGCGTGGTCCCCGGCTCCAGATCCGTAGCCGGCTGCTGTTCTTCGGATGTGGCGGTCATGGCAGCTGCTCCTTGAGCTAGTCGGTGAAGATTTCTCGGTTGACGGTGTGCAGATACGGGATGGCGAGGAAGGGGGTGATGTAGAAGATGTCGTAAAGCCACCAGCCGACGACGGGGAATACGACGCCGGCGTAACGCACGTCGGCGAACATGGTCATGTTGAACACGTAGGCGCACCAGATGACCACGCCCATCCAGCAGGTGAGGACCATCCACTGATGGCCCCACCGTTTCATCTGCAGGAACCCGATTGCGGCGGCCACCCGCATGGAGAACACCGTGAGGATCAGCCCGGCCACATAGGCCTTCTCGCCCGGTCCCGCCGCACCGCCGACCCAGAGTTCGTTGTAATGCCAGAAGTAGCCGGCATCAAACATGTTGCCCCACCCGACCATCAGCACCCGATTGATCAGCGTGTGGTTGGCGACCAGGTCCAGGGCCCAGCCGAGGCTGTTGAGCATGCCGTCGATCAGGACCAGATAACCGATCAGGGTCACGATCATGGGCCGGACCGAAAGGCCCGCGCGCAGCGCTTGCCGCTGCAGCCACACCCCGCGCATGAAGATGGGAAATCCGATCAGACCGGGGGCCCACATGCCCATCAACGCGGCGCCGACGATCATCCACTTGTCGGCACGGCGCTGCGCCCGGTGGGACTCATCGTGGTGATCGTCCAGGCCGACCGAGCTAACTGGTTGCTCGACAACAGGTTTCACAAGTCCCACCACCCACGGGCGAAAGACATGTACAGCTGAATGCCGAACATCACCAGGAGGTAGCCGTAGATGAAGATCTGGAAGACGATCAGCGCCCTCTTGCGCTTCTCCTCCTGTCGGTCCATGCCGTCAGCTCCTTTCCTAGGGCCGTGCGCCCGGGGCGTCGGTGGTGGCCAGGCTGGCCGCCGCGACTTCGCGTAGACCGTCGGTGACCGCGCCGTCGGTGCTCAGCGGCGCGAGTATGCACGCGTCGGCCGCATCCAGTTCGGTTGCGCCGGCGGCGATCAGGTGTCCCGCCGTGACCAACACCCTGGTCGACGGCGGCTCGAAGTGAAATGCTTCGTCGGCGGTGCGGATCGCGACCGCGCAGTCGACCAGGCGCCGAGCCGTGGCCGGCGGAACGCCGGCTTCGGCGACAATCACTTCGGCCTCGCGCTCGGGCGGCAGGTATCTCATCGCAAGCGTGACGAACCGTTGGCGGAACGACGGTTTGAGCTCCTTGAGCGAGCTGCGATATGCGGGGTTGTACGAACACACCAGCATGAACTCCCCGGGCGCCGTCACCACTTCGCCGGCCCGGTCGAGGAACAGCGATCGCCGGTGATCGGTGAGCGAGTGCAGGATGGCCAGCGAGTCGTGCCGGGCCTCGACGACTTCGTCCAGGTAGCAGATCGCGCCGGCCTTGACCGCCCGAGTCAGCGGGCCGTCGGTCCACACCACGTCACCGCCGGTCACCATGAAGCGGCCGACCAGGTCGGAACTGGTCAGGTCGTCGTGGCAACTGATGGTGACGACCGGTCGTTGCAACAGGCGCCCCATGTGCTCGACGAAACGCGTCTTGCCGCAACCGGTCGGTCCGGTGAGCATCACGGGCATGCGCTGGCGGAACGCCTGCTCGAACAACTCGACCTCGTTGCCGTTCGCGAAATAACCAGCGACGGCACTCATGCGGCAACCAGTTCACGATGAACGTGAGCCAACACCCGCGGCAGCTCCTCGACGCGCCTGATCCGCTGAGAACGCCTGGGCCCGAACACCTCCGGCAGCGGATCGACCCGGGTCGGTCCGACGCCGACGTAGTACACCGACACCCCGGCGTCGTTGGCCTCCTCGACGGCGTGCGCGGCATCCGCCCACGCGTACCGGCCCTCATAGCCCTCATCGGAGATCAGCCCGTCGCCGATGACGATCAGCAGTCGCCGCTCGGAGGCCTGCGCGAGGAGTCGGTTGGTCAAATGGCGCAGCGGCGCGCCGAGCCTGGTGTATCCGCGGGTGGACAGCCCCAGCCCGCTCGGCACGACTAATCGGCGGTCCTCGAAGTCCTTCAGGCACTGGACTTCGACCCGGTGACGGGTATTGCCGGTGAAGACGAACACCCCGTGCCGCTCGTGCGCGACCGTCATGGCGCGCGAAAGCGCGTCGGCGCAGGCCAATTCCAGTTCGAAGATGCGCCCGCCGTGCACCCCCAACGACGAACTGCCGTCGAGCAGCACGGCCGTGGTGACGTCGCGGCCGCTGGGCAGCAACTCACGGAAGATCTTCGGCTCCTTGGCCTCGCCGGTGGTCAGGTCGATGTAGTGGTTGACGTATTGGTCGACATCGAGATCGGAGCCGTCTTCGCGGCGGTTTGTCATCGCGCGATGCGTGTGTTCTTCGAACCACTTGCGTACGTCAACGGCGATGGGCACCGGGCGGGCAGCACGCCGGACGTCGGCAGGCTCGAGCACGGCCACGTGATCGCGCATGAAGCGCCGGGTCCACATGTTCCATTCGGGGTAGGGGATCCCGGGCCGGTGTTCGGGGGTGACGTCGAAATCGTTGTCCTCGGGCCGGCTCGGTGGCGGCAGGTTCGGGTTGCGGACGCCCCCGTCGCCGCCGACGGGAACCGAGTACGGTCGCGGACGGCGCTTTTGCGTTGTGGTCCATGGCATCCGGCCGAAGCTGCGCCGTAACCGGTCGGTTAGCCCCCGCGGCATCGCGTGGGCGAGCGGCAGGTGGCCCAGCAGCGGATGAAACGTCAAGGCTCCGCCCGCGGCCGCCAACGCGATCGCGCGGTCCAGCATCTGTTCGGCGGGCGTATCGCCGGGTTCGGGATGCAGTTCGGGGAGCAGCCGTTGCAGGTCGGGCAGCAGGCCCGGCCACCTCTCGGCGATCCAGCCGAGCGCTACGCCCGCCTCGACCAGAGTGAGCGCGCGCAATTCCCGGGCGGATAATTCGTTCAGTCGATATTCCAGGATGCGTTCCTTCGAGGGCGAACATTGCAGGGCGACACCGCATGTCAGGTCCCGGCGGGTCCATTCGGGAGCGGGATAGGGGAGATGAACGAACGTGAGCGCCGCGTTCAAACCGAAGCTTCGCCGTTCCCCGGCGACGAGGCGGACGCCCTCGCGACGTCGCTCGCTGAGCGCGACCGCCGCCACCGAGCAGCTCCGCTCCAGCGCCATCGCGTGCGAATCGTCAGGCATGGGCCAACTTCCGTTCGGTTCGGCGGCCCGGTCCACCGGTCAGAACGTGCCGATGTTGGAGAAGAGCCAATACCAGAACCAGATGATCAGCCCGGTGCCGCCCCACGCGGCGACATAGCGCAGGATCTCCCACAGATAAGCCACGATCCGACCTCCTTGGTGACGTAATCGAATTCAGCCCGCGCATGTCAGTCGGAGAACAGTTCTCGGTTGACGGTGTGCAGATACGGGATGGCGAGGAACGGGGTGATGTAGAAGATGTCGTAGAGCCACCAGCCGACGACCGGCAGCACGACGCCGGCGAAGCGCACGTCGGCGAACATGGTCATGTTGAAGACGTAGCCGATCCAGATGACCACGCCCATCCAGCAGGTGACCACCATCCACTGATGCCCCCAGCGCTTCATCTGCAGGAAGCCGATGGCCGCGGCGATGCGCATCGTGAACACGGTCAGGATGAGCCCGACTTCCCAGGCCTTTTCGCCCGGACCGGCCGCGCCGCCCACCCACAGCTCGTTGTAGTGCCAGAAATATCCGGCGTCGAACATGTTGCCCCAGCCGTTGAGCAGCACGCGGGCCAGCAGCGTGTGGTTCGCCACCAGGTCGAGCGCCCACCCGACGGTGTTGATGGCGGCGTCGATGATGACCAGGTAGCCAAGCAATGTGACCAGCATCGGCCGCACGGAGAGGCCATCCCGGTGGGCCCGGCGCAACAACCGGACCCCCCAGAGGAACAGCGGCAACCCGAAGACGCCCAGCGCCGCGGTGCCGATCAGCAGGCTGCCGGAGATCAGCCACTTGTCGGCCTGACGCTGCGCGCGTCGTGAGCGCTCCAGGTGTTCATCGAGCGCCAGCCCCGGCGGTGTCGGGCCGGTCGGGCGGGGGGCCGTGCCGACGCCGGGATCGCGCTGGTGCAGCTTGGGCAGATTCACGAATCCTCCCCGTCATCGTTGGTCGGCTCGTGCACTATAACAGGCTGACTGCAGTCAGCAGTAGTGCCTGGTGCGCCGGTGCCCATACCGTGGTGAAGCCGCCACCACGGGGGCGAACATCAACTGACATATGGAGTCTGACGCGGTGCCGCGTCGACGACGCGGGCAGCCGCGGTCGGCGGCCAGGGGTGGATCTACTGACGAGAGTCAGGATCCTGGTCGTTGACACGCCGTTCGGGCGGCGCCTACGCTCAGCGGGCGCTCAGCCGCTCCGGCCTGCGTGCCGCCGGCGAGAACGTAGTCCAAGAGCAGTCGGTGCATGCAAAGGAGTAGCGATGACGCTCAAACCGCCGGCCGGCAAGAAGTACCGCGTGATCCAGTGGGGCATGGGCAATGTCGGGACGGTGGCGCTCCGTCATTTCGCGCACAACCCCGCATTCGAGGTGGTCGGCGTGCTCTGCAACCGCCCGGAGAAGGTGGGCAAGGACGCCGGGGAGCTCGTCGGCGTCGCCCCGATCGGGGTGCTTGCCACCACCGACAAGACGGCGATCGAGGCGCTGGACGCCGATTGCGTCTTCTATGCGCCGCTGTGGTCGGATCCCGACGAAGTCTGTCGCCTGCTGCGGGGCGGCAAGAACGTCGTCGCCTCGGGCGGCGCGTGGTGGTTCCGGACGGAGCACAGCAAGGCCGACATCGACAAGATCGACGCTGCGTGCCACGAGGGCGGGACGTCGTTTCACGCAGGTGGTGTCAATCCCGGATTCGCCGGAGACCTGCTCGTTTTGACCCTGGCGCGCATCGTCAGCCGAATCGACGCGATCCACATCTACGAGGTGGTGAATTTCGGCAAGGACACCCTGAAGTACCTGCACGAGATGGGCATGGGGGACACCCCCGAGGAGTTCTCGGCCGGACCGAACCTGCTGGGCAACGCCTGGCCCCTGTTCGCCCAATCGATGGCCATGGTGGTCGACGGCTTTGGCAAGACGGTCGACAAATACACGACCGAGGTCGAGCTGGGAACCGCGACTCGCGACATCGGTTACGAGGGCGGTCCATCCAGTGACATGCCGGGCTTCAAGGGGACGATCAAGAAGGGCACCGTCGCCTCCCAGCACCACAAGTGGACGACGTGGGTCGACGGCAAGCCCTTGATCACGTTCCACGAGATGTACACGATGGACGAATACGATGCCATTGAGCCGCAACCGGATTGGGGCGGCCACTACCACTACCGCATCGTGATCGAGGGTGACGAGCCCACCGAACTGATCCTGCAGGCGCCCAGGGATCCGAGCGGCAATTACCCCAAGCCCGGCTACACCTGGACCGCGATGGGTCCGGCGAACACCGTTCCCGCTGTGTGCGAGGCCGCGCCGGGCTTTTTGACCCACAAGGAGCTCGGCTTGGTGCCGTTGCTGGGTGTGGTGCGGTAGTGGCGAAAGGCCTTGCCGGTCAGGGCTTTAGGCTGCGCAATGACCGGGCGACATAATCCTCGAGCAGCGCGTGCCCGGTCGGCCAGTGGTTGGTGGTGATCAACAGGGCATAGAGCCCCAGCAGAAAGAACACCGCGCTGTTCATCGGATCGACGAGCGGATCGGTTTCGCCGCGCTCCTGAGCCTGCGCGATCTCCTGGGCGACCAAGACGATCAAGGGGTGATCCCTGCCATCCTCGGTTTGCGGACGCGTCTGGGAAAAGTGCAGCGCCAGAAAGTCGTTGAACAGCCGATCGCCCAGCCGGCGCTCCAACCCGACGACCAAGCGGACCGCCTCGTTCAACGCCGAAGCGAGATTATGCTTGGACTTCAGAAATTGCGCGAACTGCTTGGCGATCCGGTCCTCTTCGCGGCGCTCCAGCTCGAGGAGCACATGCTCCTTGGTGGGGAAGTGAAAGAAGAAGGTTCCGTGGGCAACCCCCGCGGCGGCCACGATCGCGCTGACGTCGGCCTCGGCCATCCCGGCCCTGGCGAACTCCGCGATCGCGGCGCCCATCAGGCGCTCCCTGGTCTGCAGGCGCTTCGCCTCGCGTGCCGACAGCCGATCGGTGACAGCCATTTGCGTTCCTCACGGTTGACCTGACTCATACAGAAGTTTCGAGGTTAGTCCAGCCCATTATGCCGCGTCCCTGCCAAAAAGGCTTGCACAACTTGTCCATTCTTAAGTCACCCTCCTGGTCAGGGATCGCGGTCGCGATACTTCATTGACTTTAGTCAGTATCATTCATAGATTGAACGACGCACAGCACACCCAGGATCGAAGGGGTCCGGCATGGCATTGGAGCAGTTCCGGCTGGATGGACAGGTCGCGATCGTCACGGGTGCCGGAAAGGGCGTCGGGGCGGGCATTGCCCGGGTATTGGCGGAGGCCGGGGTCACCGTAGTCGGTACCGCGCGCACCGAGGCGGACATCGTCGGCACGATTGCGGGGATCGAGGCCGCCGGCGGCAAGGGTCTGGCCCTGGTTGCCGACGCGATGAGCCGCCCGGACGGGGAACGGGTCGTCAACACGGCGATGGAGCGCTTCGGCCGCATCGACGTTCTGGTCAACAACGTCGGTGGGTCGACGTACGCGCGGTTCCTGGATATCACCGACGAAGACTTCCGGCACACCTTCGACTGGTGCGTGACGTCGGCCTTCATCATGAGCCAGCTCGTCGCCCCGCACATGCTCAGTTCCGGACACGGTTCCATCATCAACATCTCGTCGGGCTCGGCGCGCTTCGGGATCCGTGCGCTGACCGCCTATTGCGTCGCGAAGGGCGGCCTCGAAGCGCTAACCCGCGCGATGGCACAGGAACTCGCGCCGAAGATTCGCGTCAATGCCATCGCCCTGGGTTCATTCGCCACCGACGGGCTGAAGGGCAGCCTGGACCTGATGCCCGGGTCGCTGGAGAAGATGCAAGAGGCCACGCCCCTGCACCGGCTGGGCGACGTCGAGGATCTCGGTCGCTTGGCGGTGTATCTGTGCACACGCGATTGTTACGCAACCAACGCGACCTTCCACGTGGACGGCGGCATCGAGTCGAACAATTCACCTTTGCCGATACCCGATTACTGACCTGCGTTGCGAGCGAACGCGTCATGATGGGGCGTCGGCACCGCTGGAAGGACGAAGTACCGTGCGCAGAGTCATTCAATTCTCCACCGGGAACGTGGGCCGGCACTCGTTGCGGGCCATCATCGGCCGGCCGGACCTCGAGCTCGTCGGCGTGCACGCCGCGAGCCCCGAGAAGGTCGGCCAGGACGCGGCGCGGCTGTGCGGACTCGACGAACCGACCGGGATCATCGCCACCGACGACGTCGACGCCCTCGTGGCTCTCGGCGCCGACTGCGTGGTGTACACGTCTCAAGGCGAAACTCGCCCGATGGAGGCTGTCGAACAGATGGCCAAATTCCTTGCGGCCGGCACCAACGTCGTCGGCACCTCAATGGTCTGGCTGGTCACGCCCCGCCATGCCGACGACTGGCTGCGCGATCCGTTGGAGCGTGCCTGTGCGGCCGGCAACACCTCGCTCTACATCAACGGCATCGACCCCGGCTTCTCCGGCGACACCCTGGTCCATTCGGCGGTCAGCCTGACGACACGGGTCTCCTCGATCACCGTGCAGGAGATCTTCGACTACGGAAACTATGACGACGCCGAGTTCACCGGCGCCGCAATGGGCTTCGGGACGACGCCGGACGACGACTCGCCGATGATGTTCCTCCCGGGGGTGATCGTGTCGATGTGGGGCGGTCAGGTCCGCAGCCTGGCGGACAATCTCGACATCAAGCTGGACGACGTGCGCCAGCGGGTCGAACCGTGGTACACGCCGGAACGAATCGAATGCACGATGATGACGGTGGAGCCGGGGCAGATGGCCGCGGTGCGCTTTGCCACCGAGGGCGTGATCGATGGCAAGCCGGTGATCACCCTCGAACACGTGACCAGGCTTACCCAGACCGCGGCGCCCGACTGGGAGTTCCCGCCCGACGGGCACACCGGCGTGCACCGCGTCGTCGTGGAGGGCGAACCCCGAGTCGAGATCAACACGCACGTCTCGCATCCGGTGCTGGATTCCACTGACGCCGGCTGCATCTCGACGGCGGGCCGTGCCGTCAACGCGATCGACTGGGTGTGCCGCGCGCCCCGAGGACTGATCGCGGTGGAGGACATCCCGCTGTCGGCGACGATGCGCGGCCTGATGTGGAACGAGCGGTAGCCGGGTGACCTCGAGCCCTGGACGCGTTGCCGGTAAACGCTTTCTGATCACCGGCGCCGCGCGCGGCATGGGCCGCGGCCACGCGCTACGGCTCGCCGAGGAGGGCGCGGACCTCATCCTGGTCGACCTCTGCCGATCCCTGCCGGAGGTGGAGTATCCGCTGGCGACCGAGGACGATCTCACCGAAACGGTAAGTCTGGTCAGGGATTTGGGCCGGCGCTGCATCGGCCGCGTCGTCGATGTGCGCGACGAGGCGCAATTGCGCTCCGTGGTCGACGACGGCGTCGGCGAATTGGGCGGCCTCGACGGCGCGGTGGCCAATGCCGGCGTGCTCACGGTCGCGTCCTGGGACAAGACGACCGCCGATCAATGGCGCACCGTGGTCGACGTGAATCTGATCGGGGTGTGGAACACCTGCGCCGCCGCGATACCGCACCTGCTCGAACGGGGCGGAGGGAGCCTGGTCAACATCAGTTCGGCCGGTGCCATCAAAGGCTTCCCGCTGCAGACGCCCTACACGGCGGCCAAGTACGGCGTCGTCGGCTTGACGCGGGCGTTGGCCAACGAACTCGCGGCGCAGAACGTGCGCGTGAATACCGTGCTTCCCACGGGGGTTCCCACCGGGATGGTTCCGCCGTCGTTCGGACCGCTCCTGGGGGAGCAGCGCCCCGACCTGATTCCGATCTTCGTCAACGCCATGCCGACACCGGCCGTGGAGCCCGCCGACGTCAGCAGCGCGGTGCTGTTCCTGCTGTCCGATGAGTCCCGATACGTGACCGGGCTGGAATTCAAGGTCGACGCCGGGGTGACGATCAACTAAACCCCTTACAGCGGCCAGCTATTCGAGTCGACCTCGTAACGCAGCGCCGCCGCCGGCGGCAACGGTAGCCGCTCGTTCACCGCTATCGCGTCAACCATCAGCGCGACATACCGCCGCCAGCCGTCGCTGCCCGGATCCATTGTGGACAGCACACCGAAGAGCATGGCGATCAGGCGGGGCAGGTCGTCGGCGACGAGGTCCGCGCGGACCCGGCCCATCCGCTGGCCTTCGAGCATGAGGTCGCCCAGCGCCTCATTGAGCGACGCCGAGATGTCGGACGACAACGAACCGGCGCGGCGTGCGGCGGTGAGGAGGTTGTGCTCGCGCGCCCCCAGCGCGATCGCCGCTTCGATCAGTTGGGTGAGGCCGCACAACGGGTCGTCGGCGCGGCGGGCCTTGTCGATCGCCGGCGTGAGGTCCTCGGCGATGCTTTGGTCGAGCGCGGCCAAGACCAGGTCGACCTTGGTCGGAAACCTGCGGTAGAGGGTCCGCTCACCGACCCCCGCGCGGCGTGCGATCGCCTCCACCGGCGCGTCCGGCCCCAATTCCCCGTACACGTCTCGCGCCGCGCGCAGAATGCGCTCGACATTGCGCGCCGCGTCCGCCCGTAACGGGCGGTCCTCAACCGCGGTCATGGTGACAGCGTAACTGACGGTTGACTGCCACCTGGGCGGGCTTTACCCTCTATAACTGGCAGACATCTGACAGTTAATAGGAAACACCGTTCATGTCAACAACTTCCGAGGTGCGCCCCGGCGCCGATCTTCCGGTGCTGCCCATCGCCCGGCCCGCCCGCTGTCCGCTCGCGCCCCCGGACGAGTTCGTGCGGTGGCGGGAACAACCGGGGCTGAGAAGGGCGCTGTTCCAGGGCAACCCGGTCTGGGTGGTCAGCCGCTACCGAGACATCCGGGCGGCGTTGGTCGACCCGCGCCTGTCCGCGAAGACCATTCCCGACGCGATCATGCCGAAGGACGATGACAACAAGGTCCCGGTGATGTTCGCGCGGACCGACGACCCCGAACATCACCGGTTGCGGCGCATGCTGACCAGCAACTTCACCTTCAGGCGTTGCGAGTCGATGCGACCGCACATCCAGGACATGGTCGACCACTATCTGGGCCGGATGGTCGCCGGCGGCGCGCCGGCCGATTTGGTGCGCGAATTCGCCTTGCCGGTGCCGTCAATGGTGATCGCGCTGTTGCTGGGCGTGCCGCCCGAAGACCTCGAACTCTTCCAACGCAACACCACGACCGGGCTGGACCAGAAGTCCACCGATGCGGAAAAGGGCCAGGCGTTCGGGGCCATGTACGCCTATATCGAGGAGCTGGTGGAACGCAAAGAACGCGAACCCGGCGACGACCTGATCAGCCGCCTGGTCACCGAATACGTCGCGACCGGCCAACTCGACCATGCCACCACGGCCATGAACGCGGTGATCATGATGCAGGCCGGCCACGAGACCACCGCCAACATGATCTCCCTGGGAACGGTTGCGCTGCTGCAACATCCGGACATCTTCGACCGGCTCGGAAAAACGGATGACCCTGCCGTCGTCGCGAACATCGTCGAAGAGCTCATGCGCTACCTCACCATCGTGCACAGCCAGGTCGACCGCGTGGCAACCGAAGACCTGGTGATCGGCGGGCAGCTGATCCGGGCCGGGGAGTTCGTCATGATGAGCCTGCTCGCCGGGAACTGGGATCCCGAATTCGTCGACGATCCCGAATCCTTCGACCCCGGCCGAAACAGCCGCGGGCACTTGGGCTTCGGGTACGGAGTGCACCAATGCATCGGGGCGAACCTGGCCCGCGTCGAGATGCAGGTCGCATTCACCACGTTGGCGCGCCGATTGCCCGGGCTCGCAATTGCGGTGCCACCGGAAGAACTGAAATTCAAGGCCGCCAACATCTACGGCATGAAAGAACTTCCGGTGAGCTGGTAGACGATGTCGACGAACGAGCTGCGATTCGACGGTCAGGTCGCCGTAATCACCGGTGCCGGTGGGGGGTTGGGTCGGCAATACGCGTTGCTGCTGGCCTCCCGTGGTGCGCGCGTCGTCGTCAACGACATCGGCGGCTCCGTGACGGGGGAGGGCGCCGACAGTCAGGCGGCCGACGCCGTCGCCGAGGAGATCTGCCGGCTAGGCGGCGAGGCCGTCGCCGACAGCCACAGCGTGGCCAGTCCCGAAGGCGCGCAGTCGATCATCGACACCGCACTGGACACCTGGGGTCGAATCGACATCCTGATCAACAACGCGGGCATCGTCGGTGACGCGCCGTTCGAAGACATGACGCCCGACCGGTTCGAACCCCTCCTGGACGTGCACCTGAAAGGTGCCTTTCAGGTGACCCGACCCGCGTGGCGAGCCATGCGCGAGCGGCGCTACGGCCGGGTGCTCAACACCTGCTCGGCGGCCGGAATCCTTGGTGCCGAACGCATGAGCAACTACGGCGCGGCCAAAACCGGGTTGATCGGCTTCACCCGGGTGTTGGCGGCCGAGGGGGCCGACCACGGCATCAAGGTCAACGCCATTGCGCCGATCGCCTACACGCGGATGCTCACGCATTCGCTCGGCGGCGCCGGGGAACCCGACGATGCGGCGGCCCGCGCGCTGTTGGACGACCTTGTCGGCCAATACCTTCGGAGGCTGGACCCGGCGCGGGTGGCCCCGGTGGCCGCCTTCCTGACGCACCGGGACTGCCCGGTTTCCGGCGAGATCTACACGGTGGGAGCCGGACATGTCGCGCGCTTCTTCATCGGCAGAACAAGAGGATTCTTCGATCCGGAGCTGTCGGTGGAGGGTGTGCGGGACCATTTCGAGGCGATCCGCGACGAATCCGGATACACGATTCCGGGCGGGCCGGCCGACGAGATGGCCGAGTTGTTCGCGACCATCGCGAGGGTCAGCAGCTGAACGCCGTGCCGATGCCATCCGGCGCGGGGGCCGGCCGCAGGCAGCCGAACGGCTCGACGCCCGCGGGGCTCAATCGTGCCGCCGACTGGTGTGCGTAGTTCACGCAATACAGACCGGTTTCGTCGGCGCGGCAACGGTAGTCGCCGAACGACAGCGAATCGCCGTTGGCCAGTTCGGGACCGTTGCCGTTGAGGAACGGGCCGGGATCGGCGCGCGCGGCGCCCACCTGCAGATTCTGTCCGTCGAAGGTCACCCACCCGCCCTGCCAAGCGCCGTAGGCGGTCGGGGGCGCGGGCGGCGGATTGGTCAGGCTCACCAGGCAGAGCAGTGCGCCGGCGGTGTGCCTGGAATCCGTCATGCAGGAATTTTTGCCGGCCACCGCGCTGAAGGCGATGTCGGCGCCGAGTGGCGTGGTCACCCCCTCGCGGGTCGCGCTGTGATACCGACCCGGATCCGCGGGGTGACCAGCTTCGATCCAGCCGATGACGTCCGATATTGGCGCCTTGGCGCTCGGCGCCCCTGGCGGCGTGCCGCCGGATGGCGGGGTGGTGTTCGTCGGCGAGAAACCCGAAACCGGCGTCGTGTTGGGCGGCTGGCGCGGGCCACCCACGACCGTGTGGGAGCACCCGGCGACCAGGACCGACGTGGCGAGCAGCGCGGCAATCCGCATCCCGTCAGGCTAACCGCCAGGTACGGAAAAATAAGGCGCTGCGCGCGCGTTACGGCCGGCACGTCGGCTAACGTCGGGTTATGCATCAGCGCACGGTCCGTGCACGCACGACCATCGGCACTGTGGAGGGATTCACCCGCGACGGCGTCCACCGCTGGCGCTCCATCCCGTACGCCCGGCCGCCGGTCGGGTCCCTGCGACTGCGGGCGCCCCAACCGGCACAGCCGTGGTCGGGTGTGCGGCACTGTCACGGCTTCGCCAACTGCGCGCCCCAACAGCGGCGCTACACCATGCTCGGGGTGGGCCGCTATCAGCCGATGGGCGAGGACTGCCTCACCCTCAACGTCGTGACCCCCGACGCCCCCGTCGAAGAGCCGCTGCCCGTGATGGTCTTCATTCACGGTGGCGGCTACATCCTGGGCAGCTCGGCGACGCCGCTGTACGACGGCGCGGCGTTGGCGCGCCGCGGATGCGTGTACGTGTCGGTGAACTACCGGCTGGGCGCGTTGGGATGCCTGGACTTGTCGTCGCTTTCGACCCCGGACATCACCATCGACAGCAATTTGTTCCTGCGCGATCTGGTGCTGGCGTTGCGCTGGGTGAAAGACAACATCTCCGCGTTCGGCGGTGACCCGGAGAACGTCACCATCTTCGGCGAAAGCGCCGGCGCGCACATCACCGCCACCCTGTTGGCGGTGCCCGCCGCCGAAGGCCTGTTCGCCCGGGCCATTTCGGAAAGCCCGGCCTCCGGCATGGTTCGGTCGTCGGAGACGGCTGCGGAATTCGCGGTGCGCTTCGCCGAGCTGCTGGGCGCGCGCCCGGAGAACGCCGCCGAAACGCTGATGAAGGCGTCCCCGGCGCAGTTGGTCGATGCCCAACACCGGCTGATCGACCAAGGGATGGAGGACAGGCTGGGTGCCTTCCCGATCGGGCCGGTCGCCGGCGACGACGTCGTGCCCGTCGATCCCGTCGAGGCGATGCGCCGGGGCAACGCCCACCGGGTGCCGCTCATCGTCGGCACCAACGCCGAAGAGGGGCGCTTATTCACCCGTTTCCTCAAGATGCTGCCGACCAATCAAACGATGATCGAGGAGCTGCTGGCCGACGCGGAACCGGCTGCGCGCGAACGCATCACCGCCGCCTACCCCGATTATCCCGCGCCGTCGGCGTGCATCCAGCTCGGCGGCGACTTCGCCTTCGGGTCGGCCGCCTGGCAGATCGCCGAGGCACACAGCGCGCACGCGCCCACCTACCTGTACCGGTACGACTACGCACCCCGCACGCTGCGCTGGTCTGGCCTGGGCGCCACGCATGCCACCGAGTTGCTGGCCGTCTTCGACGTCTATCGGACCCGCTTCGGTGCGCTGTTGACCGCGGCCGCCGATCGGCGGGCCGCGCTGCGAGTCAGTAACCAGGTGCAACGGCGCTGGCGGTCGTTCAGCCACAGCGGCGCGCCGGGCCACGACTGGCCCGCCTACACCACCGCCGACCGCGCCGTCATGGTCTTCGACCGCAAGAGCCGCGTCGAGTTCGACCCACATCCGCACCGCCGAATTGCCTGGGACGGCTTCTCCCTGACGCGGTGACCTGGCACGCTGACCCTCATGCATGCCGAGACCGAACAAATCATCGAACGACCCGGGGACCTCACCGCCGCATGGTTGTCGGCGGCGATCGGCGCCGGAGATGTCGACGACTTCTCCGTGGAGCGCATCGGCACCGGACAGATGAGCGAGTGCTACCGCGTGCGGCTCAACTACGCCGGCGGCGCGGCGACCCCCGACCGGCCCGGGTCGGTGGTGCTCAAGGTGGCGGCCACCGACCCGGTGAGTCGCCAAACGGGGTTGGCTCTCGGCCTTTACGAGCGGGAGGTGCGCTTCTACGGCGACATAGCGCCCCGACTCGGCGGGCCCATAGCGCCCTGCTACCACGCCGCCGTCGACACCTCGACGGGCGCGTTCGATCTGCTGCTTGGCGATGCCGGGCCGGCGGTCGTCGGGGACGAAATCGCCGGCGCGACAAGCGAACAGGCTCGCCTGGCCGTCGTGGAGTTGGGACGGCTGCACGGCCCGTTGCTCGGCGACACCACGCTGGCCGAGGCGCCGTGGTTGAACCGTGAATCGCCGCTCAATCAGGCGATGATCGGGCCGCTGTACGCCGGTTTCATCGACCGCTACGGCGACCAGATCGCGCCGGAGCACCGCATGGTTTGCGAACGCCTGGTGGCGTCTTTCGACGGTTATCTGGCCGCCGAATCGGCGCCGGACCGCGTCCAGGGCCTGATGCATGGCGACTACCGACTGGACAACCTGTTGTTCGGCACCGCCGGCGCCGACCGGCCGTTGACGGTCGTCGACTGGCAGACCGTTTCCTGGGGGCCGGCCCTGACCGACCTGTCCTATTTTCTCGGCTGTGCGCTGCCGACGCCGGATCGGCGGGAGCAGTACGAGGCGCTGTTGCGGGCGTACCACGAGGCGTTGGGGCCGCAAACACTCCTCACGCTGGGCGACGTCACCGAAGGTGTTCGCCGGCAGGCCTTTTTCGGCGTGATGATGGCGATCGTCTCCTCGATGCTGGTGGAGCGCACCGAGCGCGGCGACCGGATGTTCATGACGATGCTGCAACGGCATTGCGATCATGTGCTCGACGCGGATGCGTTGGCGACGCTGCCCGCCGCCCAGACACCCGAACCCTTGCGGCCCTCGGAGGAGGACGAACTCGCGCACGCTCCGACCGCCGAACCGCTGTGGAGCGAGAGCTGGTACGCCGACTTCGCCGATGCGGCACAGGGATTGGGCGGCTGGTTCCGCCTCGGCCTGGTCGCCAACGAGCGGACGGCGTGGGTGCACGCGCTGCTGTGCGGGCCCGACCTGCCGACCGTCGCCCTCGATGCGCAAGTGCTGCTGCCGGCCGACCCGTGGGAATTGCGCACCGACTCCTTCGAACTCGGCCACTCTGCGCCCGCGCCGCTGCAGACCTATCGCGTCGACATCCGGGCCCGGGCGCACGCTTACCCCGACCCGTCGGCGTTGTTGCGCGGGGAGCCGGGCACCGGAGTCGAGATGACGATGAACCTGGTCTGGACCACCGACGGCGTGCCCTACAAGTACCGCTTGACGACGCGATATGAAATTCCGTGCACGGTGTCGGGCACGGTCACCGTCGATGACGCCGCCTATCGCTTCGAGTCCGTGCCCGGCCAGCGCGACCACTCCTGGGGCGTACGCGACTGGTGGAGCATGGACTGGATTTGGAGCGCGCTGCACCTCGACGACGGCACCCACCTGCACGGCGTGAACATCCGAATCCCCGGCGCACCGACCTTCAGCATCGGCTACTCCCAGGACGCCGATGGGGCGCTCACCGAGCTGCAGACGGTGGATTCACGGGAATCCTTCGGCGCCAACGGGTTACCGCTGGGCACCACTTTGACCCTCAACCCGGGCGGACTCACCGCGGAGGTCGAGGTGCGCGGGCACGCACCCGTGCTGCTGACGGCCACCGACGGGCGGGTCAGCCAGTTCCCGCGGGCCTGGGCCACCGTCAAGACGGCCGACGGCCGGGACGGGGCCGGCTGGGTGGAATGGAACCGCAACCTCGCCGGAAAGGCCGAGTGAACGCAGCGTCACCGGTCGTGGTGATGGGCGTTTCGGGATCGGGCAAGTCGACGGTGGGGATGGCGCTCGCGCGGCGCCTGCGGGTCCCCTTCGTGGACGCCGACACGCTGCACCCGCGGGCCAACATCGCCAAGATGGCCGCCGGTGAACCCCTGGACGACGACGACCGACGCCCCTGGCTGGACAAGGTCGGCGAGTGGTTGGCGAGCCACCGCGACGGCTCAGTGGCGAGTTGCTCGGCGCTCAAACGCAGCTATCGCGACCAGTTGCGCGCGCACTGCCCGCAGGTCGAATTCCTCCACCTCGCCGGCACACCGGAACTGATCGGCGCCCGGCTGGCCGCCAGGACCGGTCACTTCATGCCCGCGACGCTACTGAGCTCACAGTTCGGCGCCCTGGAGCCGCTCGGCACCGACGAGTCCGGCGCCACCGTCGACGTCGGCCAGGACGTCGAGGCGATCGTCGACGAGTACCTCAGGAAAGCTTGCGACGGCCGGCCTTGACCTGCTCGTTGAGCCGGTCGCGCGCGGTGTCCGCCAGGTAGCCGCCGCGTGCGCGGGCCGTGTCGGCGAGGTAGCCGCCCCGCGCCCGAGCGGTTTCGGCGAGGTCCTCGCCGCGATCCAAGGCCGTGCTCGCCAGATCCTCACCGCGCTTGCGCGCCTTCTTCGCCAGCTTCTCACTGCGCTTACGGGCCTTCTTGGCCAGCGGCGCGGCCCAATCGGCGGCGTCGTCGGCGAGTTCCTCGCCGCGCTTGCGCGCCTTCTTCGCCAGCGGCTTGCTTCGCTCGGCGGCCGTGCTGGCGAATTCACGGCCGCGTTCGAGCGCCGCCTCGGCGTAGGGTGCGCCGCGTTCGGCGGCGGTGCTGGCCAGTTCGCGGCCGCGTTCGGCGCCGATCTGCAGGCCGTGCACGATCTTCTCGCCCAACTCCGAGAAGTCGGTGTCGTCGTCCGAGCCCGGCAGCGCCGACGACACACGCTCGGAGAGCCGCTCGGCCGCCCGGCGGCCACGCCAGCCGAGCGACGGCTTGCCCGCGGTGTCGGCGGACGCGATCAGCAGCCCGCCCACCAGGCTGAGGTCGGTGAGGAACTGTTGGCGCTTCTGGGCCTTCGCCTGCGGATCGCTCTCGTTCCAGAAGGAGTGTGCCCCGAGGTTGGCCGGCAGCACCGTGACCGCGAGCGCGGCCGACGCCACGCGCGGCAGTTTGCCGGTGGCAAGCAGCAGGCCGCCGCCGATCTGAACGGCCGCGTTGATTTGGGCGAACGTCTCGGGGTCGCTCGGGATGTTGCCGCTGACCGAATTCGGCAGCGCCTGCAAACCGTCCACCGCGGGCGCGGCGGCGGCCGCGGCCGATTTGGGATTGAGCAGGGAATTGACTCCCTGGCCGATGAAAGCCACTGAAAGCAACGGGCGCGCGATTCTCCGGATGACCATGGGCGGTGGATTACCCGACTGGTTGGCGGACAAACCGCTCACCCCATAAGCCCAGCGCAACCGCCGTCATGGGCGACACCGATAGGGTGGATCGGGTGAGGGCGTTGATCATCGTCGACGTGCAAAACGACTTCTGCGAGGGCGGCTCGCTGCCGGTGACCGGCGGCGCCGCCGTGGCGCCCGCCATCAACGACTATCTGGCCGGCGAGCAGGGCTACCAGCATGTGGTAGCAACCCAGGACTTTCACATCCAGCCGGGCGAGCATTTCTCCGACCGGCCGGATTACTCGTCGTCGTGGCCGCCGCACTGCATCGCCGGAAGCCCCGGCGCCGACTTCCGGCCCGACCTCGACACCAGCCGCATCGAGGCGGTCTTCCGCAAGGGGGACTATTCCGCGGCATACAGCGGCTTCGAAGGCGTCGATCCCACCGGCACCCCGCTGCTGGACTGGTTGCGGCAGCGCGGGGTCGACCAGGTGGATGTGGTCGGCATCGCCACCGACCAGTGCGTGCGGCGGACGGCGGAGGACGCCGCGCGGGCGGGCCTGCACACCAGGGTGCTGGTGGACCTGACCGCGGCCGTCGGCGCGGATTCGGGCGCGGCGGCGTTGGCGGAGATGCGGTCCGCGGGCATCGAACTGGTCGGCGGATCGTGAGCGAGCTGACACGGGAACAACTCCTCGCCGCCGTCGAACGCTCACCGCGGGCCGCCGCCGCGCATGATCGCGCCGGATGGGTGGCGCTGTTCACCGATGACGGCCGCGTCGAGGATCCGGTCGGGTCGCGGCCGCACATCGGGCACGAGGCGATCGGCCGCTTCTATGACACCTTCATCGGTCCCCGTGACATCACGTTCCACCGCGACCTCGACATCGTCGTCGGCACCGTCGCCCTGCGCGACCTCGAGCTCGAGGTCGCCATGGGCCCCGCCGTCACGATGCGCATTCCGGCAGTCCTGCGATACGACCTGCGAAACATCAACGGCGAGTGGCGCATTGGCGAACTGCGGGCCTATTGGGAACTGCCCGCGATGATGCTGCAATTCTTGCGAACCGGGGCGCGCGCCGTCTCGCCCGGGCTGCAGCTGTCGCGGGGCCTGCTGATCAATCAGCGGCTGCGTGGCACGGCCGGCTTCCTGGCCGGATTCCGGCGAGCGGGTGCGCGGCACCGCAAACGGGTGCAGACGTTCCTGGGGGCGGCCGCGCGGGGAGACCCGGCGGTCGCCGGGGGCGCGTTATCGCCAAGCGCCACAATAACTCTCGGCGACCACGACGCGCTCGGCCTTGGTGGGCTGGTGGAGCGACTGGACGGCGCACGGGCCACCAAGGTAGTCGGCGCGGGCCCCACGGTCACCGTCTCGGTCGACTCCGGCCATGCGCGCGGGATCCTGTTCGCCGACATGGCCTCGCGGGGCGACGCCATCCGACGGATCCGGTATTTCCCCGCCTGACCGCGATCAACGCAGCAGCGCCAGCGCCAGCGCCGCGACCGACATGCCCAGGTATGCCAACGGAAACGCGATGTTGTAAAGGACGCCGGCCCTCAGGTGCGTCACCACGGCGCCGACGAAGAACAGCACCAGGCCGGTGGCGGCCGCGACGCCCAACATCGGCGGGCCCACCAGGCCCACGACCAGCCCGGCCGCGCCGGCCAGTTTGACCATCGCCAGCGCCGGCAGCCACGACCGCGGCACCCCGACTTCGGCCGAGTTCGCCAGGACGAACTGCGCCGGGACGAGGTCGGCGACGGCGACGCCGGCGGTGCCGGCGGCGGTCAACAGCGTGACCAGAACGTATGCGGTGTTCATCTGCGGCAAGCCCTTGCCGGACAGCCGGTTTTGCGGTGGCGGGCCGGATGGTCGCCGCGGCGCACAATCGTTAAGGTCATGGTGCTGGCCTCCTTTGCAACAGAGAGCTCGATGGTTGCGGTCAATCTCTTGACGGCTTCTGTGCGGAAAAGGTGACCCATGAGCGCCCCGAAGAACCTGACCGATCTCGCGCAGCGTTTCGACGCGGACCGCCGACACCTGAGGTCGGTCGCTTTCCAGCTGCTGGGCTCGGCGGCCGACGCGGACGACGCGGTTCAGTCGGCATGGCTGAAGGCCAGCCGCGCCGACTTCGGCGCCGTCGACAACCTCACCGGCTGGTTCACGACGATCACCGCCCGCGAAGCCCTCGACCAGCTGCGGAGTCGCAAGAGGCGCGCCGAACAGCCGTTGGCCGACGCCGACGAACTGGACCGACTGGCCGCGGCCCCGTCGGCACCGGCGGACGAGGAAACGCTGTTGACGGAGTCGGTGAGCAATGCGCTGCTGGTGGTGCTCGACCGGCTCTCGCCGGCGCAGCGCGTCGCGTTCGTGCTGCATGACGTGTTCGCGGTGCCGTTCGAAAACATCGCCGGCCTGCTGGACCGGTCGCCGGAAGCCGCCAAGAAGCTGGCAAGCCGGGCGCGTGGGCGGCTGCAAGCCGATCCGCGCGAAAAACCCGGGCGCGTGACCAAGCACCTCGAGATCGTGGAGGCGTTTCTCGCGGCGTCGCGCGGTGGCGACATCGGCTGCCTGCTCGAGCTGCTGGCTCCGGACGCGCTGCGCACCGTCGAGGAGGCGCTGGTTCCCGACGGCGTGCCGACCGAGCTGCGCGGGGCCACGCAGGTCGCGGAGGAAACCCGCCGATTCGCCCAGCGGGCCCGCGCCGGTGTGGTGATGCTCATCGACGGGGTGCCGGGCATCGTCCTGGCGCCGCATGGACGCGCTGAGGCGATGTTGCTGATCGCCATCGGGACCGATGACCGCATCCACGCGATCGACATCACCGGGGATCCCGACCGCGTCGGACGGGCTGCGTTGACGCTGCCGCGCTGGCCGGTCCAGCAACATCACAGCCGCATCGGGTACCAAGGACATCAGACACCGCCGGCCGTGCGGCCGGCAACGGGGCGAGAACGGGAGCGCCATGCTCGATAAGCCGTTCGCGCGGCGCGGCGTGCTGCGCGGTGCCGGCGCACTCGCCGCGGCATCGCTGGTGCCGTGGAGCGGCGGCTGCGCTCCCGAAGAGGACGCGTTGACGTTCTTCTTCGCGGCCAACCCCGACGAACGCGACGCCAGGATCCGCATCGTCGACGAGTTTGCCCGCCGTCACCCGGACATCAAGGTTCGCCCGGTGCTGTCGGCCCCGGGCGTGATGCAGCAACTGTCGACGTTCTGTGCCGGTGGCAAGTGCCCGGACGTGCTGATGGCGTGGGACCTCACCTACGCCGAGTTGGCCGCCCGGGGCGTGCTGCTGGACCTCAACACCATGCTGGCGCGCGATCCGGGGTTCGCGGCCGAACTGAAGGCGGACGGCATCGGGTCGCTGTATGACGCCTTCACCTTCGAGGGCGGTCAATACGCCTTCCCGGAGCAGTGGTCCGGAAACTACCTCTTCTACAACAAGCGGTTGTTCGCCGACGCCGGGGTGCCGCCCCCGCCCGGCACGTGGGAGCGGCCGTGGTCCTTCACGGACTTCCTGAACGCCGCCACCGCCCTGACCAAGCGGGATCGTTCCGGACGGGTTACCCAGTGGGGCTTCGTGAACATGTGGTTCTCGTACTATTCGGCGGGGTTGTTCGCCATGAACAACGGGGTGCCCTGGTCCACGCCGCTGAAGAACCCGACCCATTTCAACTTCGACAACGACGGTTTCATCGAGGCGGTGCAGTTCTACGCCGACCTGGCCCACAAACACAAGGTCGCGCCCAATGCGTCCGAGGTGCAGTCCATGTCCACCCCCGACCTGTTCGCGACCGGCAGGGCGGCGATGGCCATGGGCGGGCACTGGCGATACCAGACGTTCATCCGGGCCGACGGCCTGGATTTCGATGTCGCCTCGCTGCCGGTCGGGCCGCGGCGACAGGGGCAACCCGCCCATTCCGACATCGGTTCCACCGGACTGGCCATCTCCGCGAGCAGCCAACGCAAAGACGAGGCATGGGAATTCGTCAAATTCGCGACCGGGCCCGTCGGCCAGGCGCTGATCGGTGAGTCCAGCCTTTTCGTTCCGGTGCTGCATTCCGCGCTCGACTCGCCAAGGTTCGCCAAGGCCCACCGCAACATCGGCAACCTCGGCGTGCTCACGCAGGGACCCGCGTACTCCGAAGGGTTACCGGTCACCCCGGCGTGGGAGAAGATCGTCGCCTTGATGGACCGCAGCTTCGGACCCGTCCTGCGCGGATCACGGCCCGCGACGTCCCTGGCCGGTCTGTCGCCCGCCATCGACGAGGTGCTGCGCAACCCATGACATCGGTCGACACCGCCCCGGCGCCCGGGGCAGCCAGCCGCAACGCTGCCGGGGGAGCGGGCCCGTGGCGACGGCGCGCCTGGGCCGGCCGCCTTTTCGTGGCGCCGAACCTGGCCGCCGTCGCGGTGTTCATGCTGTTTCCCCTGGGTTTCTCGCTGTACATGAGCTTTCAGCGGTGGGACGTCTTCACGCCGCCGAAGTTCGTGGGCCTGAAGAACTTCCAAGAGCTGTTCACCTCGGACCCGCTCTTCCTGATCGCCATCCGCAACACCGTCATCTTCACCCTCGGAACGGTCGTGCCGACCATCGTCGTCAGCCTGGTGGTTGCCGGCGTGCTGAACCGTAAGGTCAGGGGCATCGGCGTTTTCCGCACCATCGTCTTTCTGCCGCTGGCGATCTCGTCGGTGGTGATGGCGGTCGTATGGCAGTTCGTGTTCAACACCGACAACGGGCTGCTCAACATCATGCTGGGCTGGGTGGGAATCGGCCCGGTCCCGTGGCTGGTCGAACCCCATTGGGCGATGGCCTCGCTGTGCGTCGTCAGCGTCTGGCGCAGCGTGCCGTTCGCCACGGTCATCCTGCTGGCGGCGATGCAGGGGGTCCCCGAGACGGTTTACGAGGCCGCCCGGATAGACGGGGCGGGCGAGATACGTCAGTTCGTGTCCATCACGGTCCCGCTGATCCGTGGATCGATATCCTTTGTGTGCGTCATCTCGATCATCCACGCATTCCAGGCATTTGACATGGTTTACGTCCTCAACGGCGCGAACGGCGGCCCCGAAAGCGCCACGTACGTCCTGGGCATCATGCTGTTCCAGCACGCCTTCTCGTTCCTGGAATTCGGGTACTCGTCGGCGCTGGCGTGGGTGATGTTCGCGATCTTGCTGGTGCTGACCGTGGTGCAGCTGCGGATCAGTCGCCGGCGGACCTGGGAGACATCTCGTGGCCTCAGCTGAGCGGTTGTTCACGCGCAACGCCATGCGTGGTGTGCTGGTCTACAGCGCGCTGATCGCCATCGCCTGGTGTTGGCTGTTTCCCATCGCCTGGGCGGTGTCCGGCTCGCTGAAGCGGGAAGGTGAGATCACCGAGCCGAGGCTGTTGCCGGCGCACCCGCGCTGGTCCAATTACGCCGAGGTGTTCTCGTTGCTGCCGTTCGCGCGCATGTTCTTCAACACCGTGCTGTACGCCGGCTGCGTGACCGCCGGCCAGGTCTTCTTCTGCTCGTTGGCCGGATACGCGTTCGCGCGGCTGCAATTTCGCGGGCGTGACACGCTGTTCGTGCTATACCTGGGCACGCTGATGGTGCCGCTGACCGTGACCGTGATCCCGCAGTTCATCCTGATGCGGACCGTCGGGTGGGTAGACACCCCGTGGTCGATGATCGTGCCGGGCCTGTTCGGCAGCGCGTTCGGCACCTACCTGATGCGTCAGTTCTTTCGGACGCTGCCCACCGACCTGGAGGAGGCGGCGATACTCGACGGTTGTTCGCCGTGGCAGATCTATTGGCGAATCCTGTTGCCGCACGCCCGTCCCGCGGTGATGGTGCTGGCGGTGCTCACCTGGGTCAACGTCTGGAACGACTTCCTGTGGCCGCTGCTGATGCTGCAGCGCAACAGCCTGGCCACGCTGACCCTCGGGTTGGTTCGGCTGCGGGGCGAGTATGTCGCGCGCTGGCCGATAATCATGGCCGCGTCGATGGTGATCATGTTGCCGTTGGTCATCATCTATGCGGTCGCGCAGCGCTCCTTTGTCAGGGGCATCGCCGTCACGGGACTCAACGGTTAAGCCATGGCCTCGGTGACCTTCGAGCAAGCGACGCGCCGCTACCCCGGGACGGACCGTCCGGCCTTGGACAGCCTCGATTTGGAGGTCGGGGACGGCGAATTCGTTGTCCTGGTCGGCCCTTCGGGATGCGGGAAGACGACCTCGTTGCGGATGGTGGCCGGGCTGGAATCGCTGGACTCCGGGCGCATCCGGATCGGCGACCGCGACGTCACCACCGTCGATCCCAAGGACCGCGATGTCGCCATGGTCTTCCAGAACTATGCCCTCTATCCGCACATGACGGTCGCGCAGAACATGGGCTTCGCCTTGAAGATCGCCAAGACGCCGAAGGCGCAGATCCGCGACCGCGTGCTGGACGCAGCGAAACTGCTTGACCTGCAGCCGTATCTGGACCGCAAACCCAAGGACCTCTCGGGTGGGCAACGCCAGCGGGTGGCGATGGGACGTGCGATCGTGCGCCGCCCGCAGGTCTTCCTGATGGACGAGCCGTTGTCGAACCTGGACGCCAAACTGCGCGTGCAGACCCGCAACCAGATCGCGGCACTGCAACGGCGCCTGGGAACCACGACCGTCTACGTCACCCACGACCAGGTCGAGGCGATGACCATGGGCGACCGCGTCGCCGTCCTGCGCGACGGCGTGCTGCAACAGTTCGCCGCGCCGCGTGAGCTGTACCGCAACCCGGTCAACGTCTTCGTCGCGGGCTTCATCGGATCGCCGGCGATGAATTTGTTCACCCTGCCGATCATCGATTCCGCTGTGTCGTTGGGGGATTGGCGCATCCCGCTGCCGCGCGACCTCGCCGGCAGCGCGAGCGAAGTCGTCGTCGGGGTCCGCCCCGAACACTTCGAGCTGGGCGGGCTGGGAGTCGAGATGGAGGTCGACGTGGTCGAGGAGCTCGGCGCGGACGCCTACGTGTATGGCCGAATCACCGGCTCCGGCAAGGTCATCGACCAACCCGTCGTTGCGCGCGCCGACGGCCGACGGCCCCCCGAAAAGGGCAGCCGGGTGCGGTTACATCCAGAGCCGGGGCATTTGCACTTCTTCGGTGTGGATGGCCGGCGAATCGGTTGAGGGGGTAGGGCCATGAGCGTGAGCCGCGCCGATCTGGTGTGTGAAGGTGGCGGTGTCCGGGGGATCGGCCTGGTCGGCGCGGTCGACGCGCTGGCCGACGCCGGTTACCGGTTTCCCCGCGTCGCGGGCAGCAGCGCGGGCGCGGTCGTGGCGTCGCTGGTCGCGGCGCTGCAGGTCGCGGGTGAACCGCTGACCCGGCTCGCGGAAGTGATGCGGTCCATCGACTACCGAAAGTTCCTGGACCGCAATTTGATCGGACACGTGCCGCTGATCGGTGGGGGACTGTCGCTGCTGGTGTCCGACGGGGTCTACCGCGGCGCCTACTTGGAACGGCTGCTAGCCGGTCTGCTCGCGGACTTGGGAGTCCGGACGTTCGGCGATCTTCGCACGGGCGAGGAACCTGACCAGTTCGCCTGGTCGCTCGTGGTGACGGCCAGCGACCTGTCCCGGCGCCGGCTGGTGCGCATCCCGTGGGACCTCGGTTCCTACGGCATCGACCCCGACGACTTTCCGGTGGCCCGCGCGGTGCACGCTTCATCGGCGATTCCCTTTGTGTTCGAACCCGTCCGGGTCGGCAGCGCCACCTGGGTCGACGGTGGCTTGTTATCGGACTTTCCGGTGGAGCTTTTCGATCGCCCCGGCGCGCAGCCGCGATGGCCGACGTTCGGGATCCGGCTGTCGGCGCGGCCCGGCATCCCGCCGACCCACCCGGTTCATGGGCCGGTCTCGTTGGGCATCGCAGCGATCGAAACGCTGGTGAGCAATCAGGACAACGCCTATATCGACGACCCGTGCACCGTTCGGCGCACCATCTTCGTTCCCGCCGAGGACGTCAGCCCGATCGACTTCGACATCACCGCCGAGCAGCGCGACGGCCTCTACCAACGGGGACTGCAGGCGGGCCGGGATTTTCTGCGGACCTGGAGCTACCCGGATTACCTGGCGGCGTGCGGTGGCCCGTCGAAAGGCGCGCCGTAGCGGAGTCAGCGGCCGTGGCGGCGCTTATCCACGCGCGCAGCGGATCTCATTGAGGCGATGTTCGATGCGCGCGACGTCGGCCGGCAACGGCAACTGGTTGGTGACCCGGGTGATTTCCACGCCGATATCAATGCGGCTGATCGGCCAGAATTGCCGCCTCATGAGTTTGCTTGCGATGGCGGTGATCTCGTCGTTACACAGGCGCCGCCGAGCCAGGGCCGCCAGGGGGGCATATCCGGTCGTGGGCATGCCGGCGGGGTAACCGGCCCGCACGAAAGCCACGATGCTCGACACCCAAAGGGCCAGGTCCATAGTCCCACCTCGCTCACCGCCGCGTTGTAAGAATTAGCGGCAGCCTTACCGGTAGCAACGTACCATCGCCAACGCGATCAGCTCAGTAACGCCACACAGTTAAAACGCATTTTTTACACGCGGATTGCCGGGCGGCGGCACGCGCGATCTTCGCCACGATGCCGCTTTGCCGGGCGCGCCGTAACGGCGTTTGGCCGCAAGGCTTTCTAGGATTGCCGCGTGATTGATCGCTACGGAACCGATGTCCTCGCCGCGGGCCGGCGCAAGCCCCGTTCGACCGAGCAGCCGGCCGAACCGGGCCTGGTGGTCGAGGACGTCGAGACGGGGTACGTCGGTGCGGTGGTGCGGGTCGAGTACGGCCGGGTCGACCTGGAGGACCGGCGCGGACACGTGCGTGGTTTCCCTTTGGGCCCTGGGTATTTGATCGACGGTCGCCCGGTGATCCTTACCGCGCCGCGTCGCGCGGCGCCCACCGCCGCGGCGCGGACGGCGTCGGGTTCGGTCTCGGTGCCGGGCGCGCGCGCCCGCGTCGCCCGCGCCAGCCGGATTTACGTCGAGGGCCGTCACGACGCCGAGCTGATCGCGCAGGTGTGGGGTGAGGACCTGCGCATCGAGGGGGTCGTCGTCGAGCACCTCGGCGGCGTCGACGACCTGGTGGACATCGTCGCCGAGTTCGCCCCGGGTCCGGGGCGTCGGCTTGGTGTGCTCGTCGACCACCTGGTCGCGGGTTCGAAGGAGGCGCGGATCGCCGAGGCGGTGCGGCGCGGACCGGGCGGCGGTGACACCCTGGTGGTCGGCCACCCCTACGTCGACATCTGGCAGGCCGTAAAACCCCAGCGGCTGGGCCTGACGGCGTGGCCGGACGTGCCGCGACACATCGAGTGGAAGCACGGCGCGTGCCGGGCGCTCGGCCTGCCGCACGCCGGCCAGGCGGACATCGGCAGGGCCTGGCGGCATATCCGGTCGCGGGTGCGCGACTGGAACGACCTCGAGCCGGCACTGATCAGTCGGGTCGAGGAACTCATCGACTTCGTGACGGAGCTGACCGGCGGGTGACCATGGCGTTACGGCCGTCTTAACTCATCGACGACAAAGCCCTCCGTCCCGTTGGTTAGGGACTTAAGCCTCACGACCGGCGGCGTCGCGCGTCAATAGCGTCGCTGGTGATGGAGGGAGAACGAAATGTCAGCACCTGACCAACAGCGCGGCATCGTCGTCGCGGTCGACGGCTCGCCGGCATCGAATGCCGCCGCCACCTGGGCCGCCCACGAGGCGGCCCTGCGAAAGATTCCACTCACCGTCGTGCACGCGGTGACGACCCCCACCGCCACCTTTCCACCGGTCCCGTACCCCGAATCTCTCGTCGTGCGGCTGGAGGACGAGGGCAAGAAGGCGATCATGCACGCGATCAAGCTCGCCGAGGAGTCGCTGCCGGCGGATGCGAAGATCACCATCAACAGGGAACTCGTGTACTCCAGCCCGGCGCTGGCGCTGATCAAGATGTCCGACGAGGCGGCGATGGTCGTCGTGGGCACGGCCGGGCGGGGCCTGCTGGCCCGGGGCGTCCTCGGGTCGGTCAGTGCCACCGTGGTGCGGCACGCCAATTGTCCGGTCGCCGTCGTCCATGGCGCCGACGTCCCCGACCAACCGGAAGCGCCCAACGCTCCCGTCCTGCTGGGCGTCGACGGGTCGCCGGCTTCCGGGCTCGCTACCGCAATCGCGTTCGACGAGGCCTCCCGGCGCGGTGTCGATCTGGTGGCCCTGCACGCGTGGAGTGACATCGCGATAAGCGAACTCCCGGAAGCGGATTGGTCGTCACTGGAAGCGGAAGCTCATCGCAGCCTCGCCGAAAACCTGGCCGGCTGGCAGGAGCGCTATCCCGATGTGACCGTGCATCGGTTGGTCGTCCGGGACGGGCCGGCCCGTCAGCTCGCCGAACAGTCCAAGACCGCCCAGCTTCTCGTCGTCGGCAGTCACGGCCGGGGCGGGCTCTCGGGCATACTGCTGGGTTCGGTCAGCAACTCGGTCTTGCACTCGGTCCGCATCCCCGTGATCGTCGCCCGGCCGCCGGCGTCCGACTGATCCTTTCCGGCCGCAAGGGCGGTGGCCGCCCACCCACAGAGGGCGGCGAGATCCCGGCCGGCCCGCGCCACGGTCCGGTCGGGGCGCACCAGCGCGGCGCTGGCACGCCCGCGGCGCAGCCATGACCCCAGCGGGCTGTCGGCGTCGGCCACCAACACGGCGACATTTCGCCGCCGCAGCGCCGCCTCATCGGCCGCGGTGGGGCGGGCGGTGGTGATCAACGCGAAACCGGCGCCGAGCGCGTCATCCAAGCGAATTCCCTGGCCTACGCGCGGATTCGGGCACAGCGTGCCGGCGAGCCGGCGTGGTTGTCGGGACGCGCACACCCACGCGGAACGACGCAGCGCCGGCGTTTTCGAATCGACGACCTTCTCGCGGAGGCCAGGGATGAGCCGCAACCGCGGCAACACCGCCCGGCGCACCCCGTCGCCCAGGCGGCCACCGCCCGTCATCGCCCAGCCGATGCCCAGCGCCAACCGGATCATGGATCGGGCATGAGGCTTGCGTTCCCGCTCATAGGTTTCCAGCACGTCGGGCGCCAGGGTGCCGAGGTGGACTCCGGCGATCTTCCACGCGAGGTTGGCCGCGTCCCGCAGGCCCGCCCCCATGCCCTGGCCGATGAACGGGGGAGTGAGGTGCGCCGCGTCGCCGAGGAGAAACACGTTCCCACGGCGCCAGCGGTCGGCGATCTGGGCTCGGAAGGTGTACTCGGCGACCCGCAAGAGCGTCAGCGCGCTGGCGGGCACGGCGCTGGTCCATGGCATGATCAGCGGCCGCAGCCGCTCCAGGGCGCCGAAGTCGTTCGCGGTTTCGCCGGCCAGCAGCCGGAACTCCCACCGGTACCGGCCCGGCCCGATTCGCATGTAGGTGCCCGCGCGTTTCGGGTCGCACACCTGGTGCACCCCATCCCATTGGCCCAGGTCCGCGTCGCTGGCGATGTCGACCACCAGCCAGCGCTGCTCGAAGTTCAAATCCCGCATGGCCGAGCCGATCTTGGCGCGCACCAAGCTATTGGCGCCGTCGCAGCCGAGCAGGTAGTCGGCGTCGACGTGATGAACGCGGCCGTCGGAGCGGTCGGTGAAGGTGACCCGGATGTGTGTTCCGGCCGCCGTGATGTCGGTGACCTCGGCGTCCCCCCGGAGTCGGGCGTTGGGGTGGCGGTCGAGGTTGGTCCGCAGCAGGGCTTCCAGTTCCGGCTGGTCGAACATGTTGGCCTGCGGGAAGCCGTGCACACTGCCACCGGGGTCGCGGTTGAACTCGGCAAGCGTCCGAAACCGGTTGTCCACCAACCGCAGGCCCAGCGTCGGCCGCGATATCGCGGCGAATTCGTCGGCCAGCCCGAGGCGGGCGATGATTCGATAGATCTCGTCGTCCAGGTGCACCGCGCGCGGTTGCGGGTACACGCCGGGCCACCGGTCGAGCACCAGGCAGTGCACGCCGTACTGCGCCAGCAGCGTGGCGGCGGTGACGCCGGTCGGGCCGGCGCCGACGATGACGACGGGAACCCGGGTCATGGTCACGCGAATCGGATTGTGGTGCGCTGTGTTCCGAGGTCGATGGTTCCGTCGTCGGTGGCCACCGACGCCGCGACCACGTCACCGTCATGCAGGTATTTGGGATTGGCCTCCTGCCGCGAGAAGAACATCTTCCATTTGACGGCCGGCGGCAACAGGTTTCCGATGAGCTGCATGGGCTTCGCCGGGGCGCTCAGCGCGGTGCCCGCGGGAGTGCCGGTGAGGACCAGGTCCCCCGGGGCGAGTTCCTGGAACTGGGTGAGCGACTGCAGCGCCTCCAGCGGCCGGTACAGCATGTCGCCCTCGACGAGGGCGTTTTGCCGTTCGTGGCCATTGACACTCAGCCGCAGCCGAAGATCGCCGAAGCGCTTGAGTTCATCGGCGGTGAGCAGCACCAGCTCCGGGCCGACGGGTGTGAAGGTCGGATACGACTTGGCCTCGTAGAACTGGGTCTGCGGGAGTTGAATATCCCGCGCCGACACGTCGTTGGTGACGACCAACCCGGCGATGAATTCACCGAGGTTGGCGTCGGAGATGGTGGTGCCGACCGGGATCGGACGGCCGATCACCAACCCGATCTCCACTTCGTAGTCGAGAAAGCGGACGTGGCGGGGTTTGACGATGTCGTCGAACGGGCCGTTGATGGACGCCGAGGCCTTGCGGAAGAAGGTGAGCGGGATGGACGCCGGATCCATTCCGGCGTCTTTGACGTGCGACTCGAAGTTGGTCATCTGGGCGATGACCCGGCACGGTCGGGTGACCGGTGAAATCAGCGCGAGGGTATCGACCGCGACGAGATCGGTGCTGGCGGCGGCCCGTTCGATCGCGGCCCGGTCGGCCAGCAGCGCGGCGGTGCTGGTGGCCGCGGTCTCGATCCGGGCGGCGCCCTGGGCGGATTTGAGCCACCACGCATGGCCGGCTTCGGAGGCGGTGTGCAGCACGGAGAGGGTCATGAGGTGGGCACTTTCAGTAGGCCGATCAGGCGTTTGATATCGAACTCATTGTGCGCGCGCAGCGCTGCGATCATCGAAAGTAATTCTCCGGGAGCCGATTTCGCGTCGGCGCCGAGAAAATCCCTGGTGGCCGGCGGCCCCCACTGGGCCAGCCCGGATGCGGTGAAGGGCGCCCAGCCCGGGTCCAGCGTGTCATCGAACAGGTCGCCATCGGTGAAGTGTTCGAACAGGTAACCGTCGGGGTCGCGCCAGTAGTCGAAAATCTGGCTGCCCTGGATATGCCTGCCGATTCCCCAGGACCTGGAATAGCCTCGCGCGCCGAGGTATTCGCCGCCAGCGGCCAGCGCGTCGAGATCGCTGACCTGATACGCCGAATGGACGTAGCGGTTGGCCGGACCCAGGGCCATCGCCAGCGTGTGGTGATCGGCGGGTGTCGACCCCCGGTCGCACCGGATGAAGCTCATGGTCGGCCCCCGGTCGCGCTGACCGGGGAAGTACAGGAAATCGCTGACGATCATGCCCAGGTTGTCCAGGTACCAGTTCAGCGTCTCGAGGTACTTGGTCGACTGCAGCACCAGGTGGCCCAGGCGCTGCACTTGAGCGGGAACTCGTGGGGGACGCTGGCCGGTGTTGGTGCGCCGCACGTCGCGTCCGAAGTTGAAGTCGTGGACGGCCTGGCCCGGCAGTTCGGGGAGTTCGTGCATGCCGGCGACGACGCGGACGCGTATGCCGCTCGGGTCGGTCAGGTCGACCGAGCGCCCGCCGATGGTCTCCGGCAGCGGCCGAACGGGTGCGTCGGCGTGGGCCGCCAGCCGGAGCACGTCCGCCTCGTCGGACGCCCGGAACGCCGCCCCGGTGAAGCGGCTGCGCGGTCCGCGACGCACGATGACGCATGGCGCGCCGGCCCGGGTCCCGCGCAGTTGCAGTTCGTCGGGCCCGTGTTGCGCCGCGTGGAAGCCGAACGCCCGGGCGAACGCCTCGGCTCGCGACATATCCGGCCGCTCGAACTCCAACCACGCGATGTCGGCGACTTTGATCACCGGGTTGCGGGACCGGCCGGGATGCTCGCCGGGCCGCGCGCCCTGCTCGCTGTGCGCGTGGTCGCGCGCGTTCTTCGTCAGATCCATGACCACTCCCAAAGGTAACTGACGAAATCGTCACATACGAGACAACGTTCAGTCAAGAGTCTGACGGAATCTTCATTACTGATGCATACTGCTGGTCATGAGCGCGATGGCGGAGCCGGCCAACCGGCTGGAACGGCGCAAGCGGCGCACCCGGGCTGCGCTGGTCAAAGCGGCACAGCAACTGATCGCCGACGGCAAGGTCAACGTGCCCGTCCTCGAGATCACCCAGGCCGCCGACGTCGGGATGGGGTCCTTCTACAACCACTTCGACAGCAAGGAGCAGCTGTTCGAGGCCGCGGTGGCCGACGTGCTCGACGCCTACGGGTCGATGTTGGACCGGCTCACCGAGTCGATCGAGGACCCGGCCGAGACTTTCGCCACCAGCTTCCGGCTCACCGGCCGGCTCTTCCGGCGCAGGCCCCAGGAGAGCCAGATTCTACTGGCCAACGGAATGGAGTTGTTGACGTCGGAACGGGGCTTGGCTCCGCGGGCGCTGCGCGATATCAAAGCGGGCGTGGCCGCCGGGCGGTTCGACGTCGACGATCCCGAGTTGGCCCTCGCCATGGCCGGCGGCGCGCTGTTGGGCCTGGGAAACCTGTTGCGCCACCATCCGGATCGCGACGACGCGCACGCCGCCGACGTCGTCACCGAAAACGTGCTGCGGCTGTTCGGGCTCAGCGCCGCCGAAGCGCACGCGATCTGCCAACGGCCGCTGCCCGATGGCGGGCTTCTCGAGCCCTAGCTGTACTCGGCCAGCAGGTTGGTCACAGTCGGCTGGTGGGTGGTAGTCCGTTGAGTGCGCTGTGGCGGCGTTGAGTGT
>NZ_LZHV01000034.1 GCF_001667275.1 Mycobacterium sp. ACS4054 | reverse complement strand
CCGTTCGCCGCTCCGCGCGCCGGACGATGCGGGCCAGCGTGTCCGGCCGCCCGGACAGATCGCCCACCACGTCGACGTCGTCACCGACGACGATGGGCGTGCGGCCCAGTTCCCGGGCCCGCATCGCGGTCACCCGCCGTTCGGGGTCGCCGCCCAGCACGCATCCCCAGCGGCCCCGGTCGACGCTGACCACCATCGCGGCCTCGGCGTCGGCGTGCTCCGGGCGAGTCTTGGTGCGCGGTCGCGAGCCCCTGCCGGAGCGGACCTTGACGTCGGACTCGTCGTAATCGCCGGGCCTCAAATATCGGACCCCAGCATCTGCGCCCACAGCCGCGGAAACTCCGGCAGCGTCTTGGAGGTGGAGCCGATGTCGTCGACCACGACCCCCGCCACCCGCAGCCCGACGATCGCGCCCGCCATCGCCATCCGGTGGTCGGCGTAGGCCCGCCAGACGCCGGGGCGCAGCGGTGTCGCGGTGATCACCAGGCCGTCTGGCGTCTCGGCGCAGTCGCCGCCGAGGTTGTTGAGCTCGGTGCGCAGCGCGGCGAGCCGGTCGGTCTCGTGGCCGCGCAGATGACCGATGCCCGAAAGGCGAGAAACGGAACCCGGGGTCGCCAGCGCGGCCAGCGCCGCCACCGACGGGGTCAGCTCGCCGACGTCGCGCAGGTCGACGTCGAAGCCGTCGTAGGTGGCGGACCCTTGCACCTCGAGAAACGAATCTCCTTGATTGACAGCGGCATTCAGCTTGCCCAGCACGGTCAGGATGTGGTCGGCGGGTTGCACGCTGGTTTCCGGCCAGCCGGTGATGCGCACCGTTCCGCCGCTGACCACCGCCGCCGCCAGGAAGGGAACGGCGTTGGTCAGGTCGGGTTCCACCTCCCAGTGGCGGGCCGCGACCGGGCCGGGCCGCACGCGCCAGCGGTTGGGCACCGAGTCGTCGACGTCGACCCCGGCCTGGCGCAGCATCTCCACCGTCATGGCGATGTGCGGGGCCGACGGCAGCGTCGCACCGGTGTGCCGCACGGTCAGGCCCTCGGTGAACGACGGCGCGCACAGCAGCAGTCCCGAGACGAATTGCGAGGACGCCGAGGCGTCGATGTCCACGGTCCCGCCGGCGACCGATCCGCCGCCGTGCACCCGGAAGGGCAGGCCGGCGCCCTGGATCGGCACACCCAGCCCGCGCAGGGCATCGAGCAACGGCGCGATCGGCCGCGCGCGGGCCTGCTCGTCGCCGTCGAACTCGACCACCGCCTCGGCCAGCGCCGCCAGCGGCGGGACGAACCGCAGCACCGTACCGGCCAGGCCGCACTCCACCCGCGCGTGCTGGCCCGGAGCGATTCGGCCACTCACCGCCAGCTCGGACCCGGCCCCGTCGACGCGCAGGCCGAGGGTGCGCAGCGCGCCGATCATCAGGTCGGTGTCCCGGCTGCGCAGCGCCCCGCGGATCGTCGGCTTGCCATGCCCTTGCGCGGCCGCCAGGGCGGCCAGCACCAGCGCGCGGTTGGTCTGCGACTTCGAGCCCGGAACGGTCACGGTCGCGTGCACCGGTTTCGCCGCGCTGGGGGCCGTCCACATGCTCACCGGTCCATCATGGCGTGTCGGGGTCTTCTGCCACCATGGGAGTTATGTGTGGACGGTTCGCGGTCACCACCGATCCGGCGCTGCTGGCCCAGAAGATCAAGGCGATCGACGAGGCCACCGGCGCCTCGGAGAACGCCGGTGCGCCCAACTACAACGTGGCCCCGACGACGACCATCGCGACCGTCGTGACCCGCCACACCGACCCCGACGACGACCCCACCCGCCGGGTGCGGCTGATGCGCTGGGGCCTGCTGCCGCCGTGGATCAAGGCCGGTTCCGACGGCGCACCGGAGACCAAGGGCCCGATGCTGATCAACGCCCGCGCGGATAAGGTCACCACCTCGCCCGCGTTCCGGTCCAGCGCCAAGTCGAAGCGTTGCCTGATCCCGATGGACGGCTACTACGAATGGCGGGTCAACGACCCGGCCGGCGGCAAGAAGTCACGCAAGACGCCGTTCTTCATGTACCGCGAGGACGGCGAGCCGCTGTTCATGGCGGGGTTGTGGTCGGTGTGGAAACCGGCCAAGGAGGGCTCGCCGCTGCTGAGTTGCACGATCATCACCACCGACGCGCCCGGCGAGTTGGCCGAGATCCACGACCGGATGCCGTTGGTGATGCCCGAGCGCGACTGGGACCGCTGGCTGGACCCGGACGCCCCGATCGACGAAGAACTGCTCACCCGGCCGCCCGATGTGCGCGCCATCCGGATGCGCGAGGTCTCCACGCTGGTCAACAACGTGCGCAACAACGGGCCGCAGCTGCTCGAGCCGGCCAACCCGGAGCCCGAACAGGCCCGCCTTCTCTAGACCGCCCTAATTGCTGAGGACCAGCTTCCAGTTGCCGTTGATGTTGCGGTCCGGGACGCACCAGAAGTTGTTCCAGTTGCCCGGCGTCGAGGCCTTCACGCCCGGCCCGGCGTCCTGGCAGGCCGCCCGGGTCGGGTAGTTGCCCTCGGTTTGGATGGTGTCGGCGGTGCTGGTTCCGACGCCGACGGTCAGCAAGCCGGCGAACGCGAGCGCACCGGCCGCGAAAGATCTGCTGATTGATCGCTTCATGCCGTCAACGGTATGCGTAACCGGGCGATCACAAGGGCTTTTTGCGGCGACGGCCTATGCAGGTACGCGATATCGAATTGTGTCCGAAAGTCCCTGTTGCCGTTGCTCTGGGACGGCGGAGCATATTGGCATGACAACCACCGAAAAAGCTGTTTTCGAGGGTCCGCTGCAGCAACTTGCCCGTAGCGCATGGCAGCTGGTTCTCTTCATCGGCATCCTCGCCGTGGCGCTGGGTGTCATCGTGTTGGCCTGGCCCGGCAAGACGCTGTTCGTGGCCGGGGTGCTGTTCGGCATCTACCTCGTGGTCTCCGGAATCGGTTACGTGTTCGCCGCCTTCGGCGCGCACACCGGCGCCGCGATGCGCGTGCTGGCGTTCCTGACCGGCGTCGTGTCGTTGGTGCTGGGCTTCTTCTGCTTCCGGGACAGGTTCGAGGCGGCTTGGCTGCTGGCCCTGTGGATCGGGATCAGCTGGGTGTTCCGGGGGATGAGCCTGCTCGCCGCGGCGCTGTCCTTCGACCACCTGCCCGGCCGCGCATGGCAGGTCATTTCCGGGCTGATCATCATCATCGGCGGCGGGGTGCTCATCATCTATCCGCAGGATTCGATCGCGGTGTTGACCCTGGTCGCGGGGTGCTGGCTGATCGCCATCGGCATCGTCGACGTCGTCAGCGCGCTGCAGATCCGCAGCCGCCTGCGGGCGTGACGGTCCGTCACTCAGTCAGGAAGTTGTCGGTCGATCTCGAAGGCCAGGCATAGTTCCGCGAGCTCCGTGGGCCGCGAGAGCGACCGGCCGGTCAACTCCTCGATCCGGCGCAGCCGGTGCCGAACCGTGTTGGGGTGACAGTAGATTCGGGCCGCGGTGTCGTTCGCGGAGCCGCCCGCCTGCAGCCAGGCGCCGAAGGTCTGCAGCAACACGGCGCGCTCCTCGGCGGGCAGTTCGTCCACCCGCCGCAGCAGCTCCGACTTGATCTTGCCCATCACCTCGGGCGCGCTGACCGCCGCGACCGCGAGCGGGGTGCCGTCGAAGACAGCGACGAGTGAGTTTTCCGATCGCTTCTGGCTCAGGGCGATTCGCGCGAAGCGCAGCGCGCCGGTGGTCTCGGTCAGCTCCTGGAACAAAGGACTGATCCCCACCCGGGCCGTCGCGGTGTGCCCGAGCACCTCGACGAGGGTGCCGAGCGTGCCGGACGGCCCCGGATTGCGAACGTGGACGATTCCGGCTTGCAGGTCGGGCAGCAGCCGCCACGCCGAGCGGATGTCGCGGGCCCACAGCTTGTTCTCGATCGATGGCAGGCCGGCCCTGCCGATCGCGGGCAGCTCCGCGGCCACGACGACGTACGGGCCCCCGGTGGGCAGCCGCAGTAGCTCCGCCGCCTCCCAGAGGCTGTGCGCGCCGGTCATCCGGCCCGACAAGAGCGCTTCGACCAAAGCGGACCGCTCTTCCTCGCGCTGAAACATTTGCGCCGTGAGCTGCTGGCGGTACGCGCCGCTCATCGCGTCGGTGAACGTCTCCTGGGCGAAGAAGACCCGCGCGGTGGCGTCCAGGATCGAATCGGTGGGTATGTGCTCGGCCCGGGCGGTGGCGAGCGTCTGCTCCCACATGAACCGGAAGCCGATCCGGTAGGCGGTCATGACCGCCGGTAGGGGCACACCCGCCATGGCGCGCTCCGCCCCGGTTCGCTCCGCCGGAGCAACGTCGACGTCCGCGTCACCGGCGAGGGCATGGAAGATGAAAGTGACGTTGGCCGAGCAACTTTCGGCGACCTGATCCGTCGTCACCAGGCCGCCGTCGCGATACGCGTCGATCTCGCGGCACAGCACCTCGGCCATCGCCTTGCCCAATTCGGGGGCCCGGGCCAGCATCAGCCTGCCCAGCCTGACCACCTGCGGGTCGACTCCGGCGCCACCTTGCGCGGAGCGGGGTTTCGATGCCAAACCCATACCGGAAAACCCTAGGCCAGCGCCCGGGCGAATGTGGGCGGTAACACCAAACGGGCCCGGTCGTTGTCACCGCGGACATTGTGGCGTCAGGGCCACGGGATCACGCTTTAAACAAGCACTGCAACACTTCCCGGAGCGTCCCATGACCACCTTGAGCGCCAACCTCGTCTCGTCGATGCAACGGCACCCCGAGCGCATCGCGCTGCGCTACGACGACCTGACATTCACCTTCGCCGAATTCCACGCCGCCGCCGCGCGGGTGGCGGCGTTGCTGGAACGGGCCGGGATCCGTCCGGGGGATCGGGTCGGTGTGATGCTGCCCAACACACCGGCCTTCGCGGTCGCGTTCTACGGCATCATGTACCGCGGCGCGATCGCCGTCCCGATGAACCCGCTGCTGAAGGAGCGGGAGATCTCCTACTGCCTGTCAGACAGCGGCGCCGCCGCGCTGTTCGCCACACCGGACTTCGCGGGCGAGGCCACCGCGGCCGCCGCGCACGTCGGGGCGCAGTGCTGGCTGGTCGATGACGCCGGCCTGATGGAGCTGATCGCCGAGGTGCCGGAGCAACAGACCGCGGTGGAGCGCGGCGGCCACGAGGTCGCGGTCATCGTGTACACCTCCGGCACCACCGGAAAACCCAAGGGCGCCATGCTCACCCACGACAACCTTCGGCACAACGCCGACGTCGGCGTAACCACGCTGCTCGAGTTGGGCCCGGATGACGTGGTGATGGGCTGCCTACCCCTCTTCCACGTCTTCGGCCTCACCTGCGGGCTCAACGTGTCGGTGCGCGCCGGCGCGATGCTGACGCTCATTCCGCGCTTCGACCCGGTGAAGGCGGTCGAGGTGATCGAGCGTGATGCCGTCACGGTCTTCGAGGGGGTGCCGACGATGTACTCGGCGCTGCTCGGCGTGGCGGATAGGGCCCCGAACGGCGCGCTGCGAAGCTTGCGCGCCTGCGCCTCGGGCGGGGCGGCGCTGCCCGTCCAGGTCCTCACTGACTTCGAGCGGGCATTCGACTGCGCGGTCTTAGAGGGGTACGGGCTGTCGGAAAGCACTGCGGTGGCGGCCTTCAACCACCCGCAGCGGCCGCGCAAGGCGGGTTCGATCGGCACGCCGGTCGAGGGTGTCGAGATGCGGGTCGTCGACCCGGACGGGAGCGAGGTTCCCGAGGGCGAGGTGGGCGAGATCCAAATCCGCGGCCACAACGTGATGAGGGGCTACTGGAACCTGCCCGAGGCGACCCGGGCCGCGCTCACACCCGACGGCTGGCTCGCGACCGGCGACGTCGGGCGGGTCGACGCGGACGGTTACTTCTACATCGTCGACCGGACCAAGGACTTGATCATTCGCGGCGGCTACAACGTCTATCCGCGCGAGATCGAGGAAGTGCTCTACGAGCATCCGGCGGTGGCCGAAGCCGCCGTCATCGGCATCCCGAACGCATACCTCGGCGAGGAGGTCGGGGCCGCCGTGGGGCTCAAGGAGGGCGCCGAGGCGACCCCGGAGGAACTCCGCGACTACGTCAAAACCCGGGTTGCCGCCTACAAATACCCGCGCCTGGTCTGGCTCGTCGACGAGCTGCCCAAGGGACCGACCGGAAAGGTCCAGAAGCGCGACATCACCGTCCCGGCAACAGAAAGCACGCGATAACCATGGTCCCCCAAACCGCCAAAGCCGAAGAGCTCGCCGCACCCCTGGACCTGCTCCTGACGAGCGCCACCAAGCCGTTCGCGAGCCGGATGCTGCCCGACGACACCTGGACCCGCTTCGCCGTCAGCCTCGCCAGGCAGCCCGGCGCGGTGGCCGGCCGGATCGGTGCGCTCACGCGCGAGCTCGGCGCCGTCGCGGCGGGCAACTCGCACCGGGCGCCGACGCGGGCCGACAAGCGATTCGCCGACCCGGCGTGGGAGCAGAATCCGATGCTGCGCCGGATCATGCAGGCCTACCTCGCCGGCGCCGAGACCGCCGACGGACTGCTCGCCGACGCCCAGTTGGACTGGCGGGACCAGGAGAGGATGCGCTTCGTCGTCGACAACCTGGTCGAGGGTCTGGCCCCCAGCAACAACCCGCTGATCAGCCCGCTGGGGTGGAAGGCGATGATCGACACCGGCGGGCTGAGCGCGGCGCGCGGCCTGAAAGCCTTTGCGCGGGATATGCTTTCGAAGCCCCGGGTGCCCGCGATGGTCGAACCCGACGCCTACGTGGTGGGCGAAACCTTGGCCGTCACCAAGGGGGCGGTGGTGCTGCGGACGTCGATGTTCGAACTGATCCAGTACGCCCCGCAGACCGCGAAGGTGCGTGAGGTGCCGCTGCTCCTGGTGCCGCCGGTGATCAACAAGTACTACATCATGGACATCGCGCCCGGGCGCAGCATGATCGAGTACTTCGTCGCGCAGGGCCAGCAGGTGTTCGTCATCTCCTGGCGCAATCCGCAAAGCGGCACCGGGATTGGGGCTTCGACGCCTACGGCGCGGCGATCATCGAGGCGATGGACGCCGTGCAGAAGATCGCCCACACCGACCGCACCCACCTGCTGGCCACCTGCTCGGGCGGCATTCTGGCCGCGATGACGGCGGCCCACCTGGCCGACATCGGCGAGGGTGACCGGGTGGCGGGCCTTAACCTGTCGGTCACCGTGCTGGACGAGAACCGGGCGGGGCTGGCCGCGGCGGTGATGAGCGACCGCGCCGCCCAGGCGGCGATCCGGGTCTCGAGCCGGAAGGGCTACCTGGACGGACGCGACATGGCGGAGATGTTCGCCTGGCTGCGGCCCACCGACCTGGTGTGGCGGTACTGGGTGAACAACTACGTCCAGGGCCGCAAGCCGGCGGCGTTCGACGTGCTGTTCTGGAACGCCGACACCACCCGGATGACGGCGGCGTTGCACCGTGACATGGTGCTGATGGCCGTGCGCAACGCGCTCGTAACCCCCGGCGCGCTCACGATGCTGAACAGTCCTGTCGACCTGGGCAAGGTCACCGCCGACGCGTATATCGTCGGCGGCGTGGCCGACCACATCTCCCCTTGGCAGGCGACCTATCGCAGCGCCCGGTTGCTCGGCAGCAAGGACAACCGCTACGTGCTGTCCACCAGCGGCCACATCGCGGCGCTGGTCAACCCGCCCGGCAACCCCAAGGCTTCGTACCGGACCGGTCCGGTCGACGCCGAGGATCCGCAAGAATGGCTCGAGTCGTCGCAGAAGTCCAGCGACTCCTGGTGGCCGGACTACCTGCAATGGCTCGCCGAGCGCAGCGGCCCGGAGGTCAACGCCCCGAAAGCCCTTGGCGGCGAAGGGCTCCCGCCGCTCGGCCCCGCTCCCGGCGGCTACGTGATGGAGAAGTGAATGAAGCGTAGCCCACAGCAGAGGCGCCTGCGGGTGGTCCAGTCGAGCACTGTGGGCGAGGAGCGCTACCTCAACGCCGGCGGGCAGCGAATCCGGGTCAACATCCGCCCGGGAACGGGCGTGCCGCTGGTGCTGTGCAACGGCATCGGGGCCAGTCTGGAGGTGCTCGACCCGCTGGTCGAGCAGCTGCCGATGACCGTGGTGAGGTTCGACGTGCCGGGTACCGGGGGGTCGCCGACCTCGCCGCTGCCGTACGGGTTTCCCTACCTGGCCTGGGTCTTGGGCCGGGTGCTGGCCAAACTCGACATGGGCGTTGTCGACATCTTCGGGCTCTCCTGGGGCGGCGCGCTGGCGCAGCAGTTCGCTTTCCAGAATCCGCGCCGCTGCCGGCGCATGGTGCTGGTGGCGACGGGCACCGGCGTTCTCATGGTGCCCGCCAGCCCGTTCGTGTTGGCGAAAATGGCCACCCCGCGCCGGTTCTCGGATCCCAACTACGCCGCGGCGATCGCCGGTGACCTCTACGGCGGCACCGTCCGCGCTCACGGGGAAGACGTGGCCAAGTTGTTCGTGCGGCAGCTGCACGCCGGTTCGAAGATGGGTTACCTGCACCAACTGCTCGCCGGGGCGGTCTGGACGAGCCTGTTCGCGCTGCCCGCGGTGCGGCAGGAGACGCTGATCGTCGCGGGCACCGACGACCCGATCATCCCGGTGGCCAACGCCCACATCCTGCACCGGTTGCTGCCCCATGCGATGTTGCACCTGCATTCGGGCGGTCACATCGACATCGTGCACAACGCGACCGAACTCGCCCCCGTGATCGAGGGCTTCCTGAGCGAGGCGGGCGAGCGGGCCTAGGCGCGGATGTCCGCGGTGACCGCATTCGTCAACCGGATCAGGTCCTGCGGCGAAACGCCGACGTCCCAGCCGCGCCGGCCCGCGCTGCAGTACACCCGATCCCAGGCGAGGGCGCCCGCGTCCAGCACGGTCGGCAGGGTCCTGCGTTGCCCGAACGGCGCCACCGCGCCCACCACGTAGCCGGTGGCCCGCTCGGCGGCGGCGGGCTCGGCCATGCCGGCCTTGGCCACCCCGAGCGCCGCGGCGGCCGCCTTCAGCGAAAGCCGTTGCGGCACGGGCAGTATCGCGACGGCAAGCCCGCCCGGCACCGTGATCACCAGGGTCTTGAAGATCTGCTCGGGCGCGATGCCGCGGTCGGACAGCGCGTGCACCGCCTCTACGCCGAACGAGCGCTCGCGGCGATCATGGTCGAAGGCGACAACCTCGTGCGGCACACCGGCTTTCGCCAGCGCCGCCAGCGCGGGCGTCGCGGCGCGAGGCATCCGGACCTGGCGCGGCTAGGGGCCCGAGTACCCCGGCGGGTTGACCCCGTCGACCCAGAAGTCGACGCCGAGCTGCCCGCCCGGCACGCAGTTGTACACCGAGAGGTCGGAAACGCCGGACTCCAGCAGCACGTCCTCGCACAGCAGCATGTTGCCGGTGTACTCGCGGGCGGGCTTGTTGAGGATGACGTAAGCCGCGTCGGAGTACACCTCGGGCTTGCGGGCGCGACCCATCGCCTCGTCACCGCCGAGCAGGTTCTGCACCGCGGCGGTGGCCACCAGCGTGCGCGGCCACAACGTGTTCGACGCGATGCCGGCGTCGCGCATCTCCTCGGCGATCCCCAGCGCGCACAGCGTCATACCGAACTTGGCCATCATGTAGGCGGTTGGCTTCAGCCACTCCTTGCCGAGCAACACCGGCGGGGACAGCGTCAGGATGTGCGGATTGTCCGCGGCCTTCAGGTGCGGGATGCAGGCCTGCGACACCGCGTACGTGCCGCGCACCTGGATGCCGTTCATCAGGTCGAACCGCTTCATCGGCACCTCGGTGATGGACCCCAGGTTGATCGCCGACGCGTTGTTGACGCAGATGTCGATGCCGCCGAACTGCTCGACGGCCTTGGCCACCGCGGATTCGACGGACTCCGGATCGCGGACGTCCCCGACGATCGGCAGCGCCTGCCCGCCGGCCTCCTCGAGCTCCTTGGCGGCGGTGTAGACCGTGCCCGGCAGCTTCGGGTGCGGCTCGGCGGTCTTGGCGATCAGGGCGATGTTGGCACCGTCTTGGGCGGCGCGTTTCGCGATCGCCAGGCCGATGCCGCGGCTGGCGCCGGAGATGAACATGGTTTTGCCGTTGAGGGACATGGCGTCACAGTAACGCCCGGCCGCCGCCGGCCCGATCGGGGGACGGGCGGCCCAGAACGCCGCCGGGAAATAGCACGTCGGCCCCCGCTGTTGACACTGTCGGTCTCAAAAGTCATGCGGGCGCACCCGGGCGGACAGTGTCGGTGGCAGCCTCTAGATTGGGAGGAGCGGTTTGGTGTCAGCGGCGACGAGCCTGTTGGACCGTCCAATGGGTGCCGAGCAGTCGGCTTGCTTTGCAAGCCCGGTGGCGCTTTCAGCGCTGCCCGGTGACACCGCACCAGAAGGGACCGGGGTACTCGACATGGCCGACATCGACGGCGCCACCGCAGCGGAGCTGCCCGATCCCGCGGCGCAGGAGACGGACGCGGAGCTGATGGCGCGCTTCGAGCGCGACGCGATTCCCCTGCTTGACCAGCTCTACGGCGGTGCGCTGCGCATGACGCGCAATCCCGCCGACGCCGAGGACCTGCTGCAAGAGACGATGGTCAAGGCCTACGCGGGGTTCCGCTCGTTCAGGGCCGGCACCAACCTCAAGGCGTGGCTGTACCGGATCCTGACCAACACCTACATCAACAGCTACCGCAAGCGGCAGCGGCAACCGGCGGAGTACCCGACCGAGGAGATCACCGACTGGCAGCTGGCGTCCAACGCCGAGCACTCGTCCACCGGATTGCGCTCGGCCGAGGTAGAGGCGCTCGAGGCGCTGCCCGACAACGAGATCAAGGAAGCGCTGCAGGCGTTGCCGGAAGAGTTCCGGATGGCCGTCTACTACGCCGATGTCGAGGGTTTTCCGTACAAGGAAATCGCCGAGATCATGGATACGCCGATCGGGACGGTAATGTCACGGCTGCACCGCGGCCGGCGTCAACTGCGTTCGCTGTTAGCTGACGTGGCCAAGGAGCGGGGCTTCAACCGCGGCCAGCAGGCGCACGAGGAGGTGTCGTCATGAGCGAGTTCTCCGGCTCCAGCGACACGTGCCCCAACGACGACGCCCACGGCGCCGTCGGCTGCGCCGAGGTGATCCGCCAGGTCTGGCTCCTGCTGGACGGCGAATGCACACCCGAATCCCGCGACCAGCTGCGCCGGCACCTCGAGGCGTGCCCCGGCTGCTTCAAGCACTACGGCCTCGAGGAGCGGATCAAGGCGCTGATCGCCACCAAATGCAAGGGCGAGAAGGCCCCCGAGGGCCTGCGCGAGCGGCTACGCCTGGAAATCCGCCGGACCACCATCATCCGGGAATCGCAGTAGCGATCCTCAGGCGTTGGGACGCTTGCCGTGGTTGGCCTTGCTGTGCTTGCGGTCGCGCTTCTTCCGGCCCCGTTTGGCCATGTTGAAATCCTCCGTTGATTGCGGGCGTCCGGCGCCCGTTAGCTTGCCTCACATTCTCGCACGGCCTGTCGGGGGCCCGTGCGCCGCGGTGCGGCGGGGGCCTGTGGTTCGATATACCCGAGCCTGACGGAAGCTTGATGGACCAGCAGCCAGCCTGCGCGATGGCCGAAATGAGTGGGGTGAAGATGGCCGAGGATGTGCGCGCCGAGATCGTGGCCAGCGTGCTCGAAGTCGTAGTCAACGAGGGTGACCAGATCGGCAAAGGCGACGTCGTGGTGCTGCTGGAGTCGATGAAGATGGAGATTCCCGTCCTGGCGGAGGTCGGCGGCACCGTCAGCAAGGTGAGCGTCTCGGTGGGCGACGTCATCCAGGCCGGCGACCTGATTGCCGTGATCAGCTAGCCCACGAAAGATCTTGAAGCCTTCTTGTCCGTGCCGGGGGATGGCCCGGGGAGTGAGTGATGTCGACTCTCGGTGATCTGCTTGCCGAACACACCGTGCTGCCGGGCAACGCCGTGGACCACCTGCACGCGGTGGTGGGCGAGTGGCAGCTGCTGGCCGACCTGTCGTTTGCCGACTATCTGATGTGGGTTCGCCGCGACGACGGCACGTTGGTGTGCGTGGCGCAGTGCCGGCCCAACACCGCGCCCACCGTGCTGCTGACCGACTCGGTGGGCAGCGTGCTCGCCGCCGACCGGTTGCCGCTCGTCGCCGAGACCTTCGACTCGGGCGTGGCGCAGCGCGATCACGATGCGGCACAACGGGATTCGTGGCTGCCCGGCCCGCACGTCGAGGCGTCCCCGGTGCGTTATGGCGGCCAGGTGGTGGCCGTGCTCACCCGGCACCAGACCGCCGTCGCCGCCGACCGCGCGTCCGGCCAGCTGGAAACGGCGTACCGCGACTGCGCCGGCGACCTCGTCCACATGCTCGCCGAGGGCACGTTCCCCGACGTGGGGGACGTGGTCATGTCGCGCTCCACCCCCCGGGCCGGCGATGGCTTCATCCGGCTGGACGTCAACGGCGTCGTCGCCTACGCCAGCCCCAACGCCGTGTCGGCCTACCACCGGATGGGCCTGACCACCGAGCTGGAGGGCCGCAACCTGGTCAAGGTGACCCGCCCGCTGGTCTCCGACCCGTTCGAGGCGCAGGAGCTGGCCGAGCACGTCCTCGACCTGCTGGCCGGCGGGAAGAGCATGCGAATGGAGGTCGACGCCGGCGGCGCCACGGTGCTGCTGCGGACACTGCCGCTGGTGGTCGACGGCGCCAGCGCCGGCGCGGCGGTGCTCATCCGCGACGTGACCGAGGTCAAGCGCCGCGACCGCGCCCTGATCTCCAAGGACGCGACGATCCGTGAAATCCACCACCGGGTGAAGAACAACCTGCAGACCGTGGCGGCGCTGCTGCGCCTGCAGGCCCGCCGGACGGTCAACGCCGAGGGGCGCGAGGCCCTGATCGAGTCGGTGCGCCGGGTCTCGTCCATCGCCTTGGTGCACGACGCGCTGTCGATGTCGGTGGACGAGCAGGTCAACCTCGACGAGGTGATCGACCGGATCCTGCCGATCATGAACGACGTGGCGTCGGTGGACCGGCCGATCCGGATCAACCGGGTGGGCGACCTGGGCGTACTGGACTCCGACCGGGCTACGGCCCTGATCATGGTGATCACCGAGCTGGTGCAGAACGCCATCGAGCACGCCTTCGACCCGTCCTCCGAAGAGGGCTCGGTGACCATTCGGGCGGAGCGTTCGGCGCGCTGGCTCGACGTGGTGGTGCACGACGACGGCCGCGGGCTGCCGGAAGGCTTCAGCTTGGAGACGTCCGACAGCCTCGGCCTGCAGATCGTGCGGACGCTGGTGTCGGCGGAACTCGACGGCACGCTGGGCATGCGGCAGGCCCCGGCCCGTGGCACGGATGTGGTGTTGCGGGTGCCGATCGGCCGGCGGGCCCGGCTGGTTTTATAGGCGCACACAACAGCGCGGCCCCGACTTTCGTCGAGGCCGCACTGTTGGGTCTAACCGAGTCAGACTCCGCTACGGGCCTTCGTCCGGGCGTTGCGACGCTTGAGTGCGCGCCGCTCGTCTTCGCTCATGCCGCCCCAGACGCCCGAGTCCTGACCGGTGTTCAGGGCCCACGACAGGCAGTCCGTAGTCACCGGGCACCGATTGCAGACCAGTTTCGCGTCAGCGATCTGCGCGAGCGCCGGGCCGCTGTTCCCTACCGGGAAGAACAGCTCCGGGTCCTCGTCGCGACAGACCGCCTTGTGGCGCCAATCCATAAGTAGTTACTCCTCACTGAGTGCGCAGCAAGGCGCACGGCCAATTTCTTCGGCTGTTAACGCGTGCACAAGAAAAGGGTCCGTACCCCTATCTAAATTTCTGCATGCAACCTTTCGATCGTTTCACAGGCCCAACAGATGTCAATAGCGTGCGTTAGCTCGTGGGCTATCTCACTTTGATCGTGCGGTAGCCGGGCCATTACTCCGTTGTACTACACTGACTGGCCGATCTCGGGAAACGTCTTCGCCGCCTGGCCCGAGGCCGCTTCGTTTGCGCAGTTCAGGCGGTATTTTTTCGCGGAGGTGCGACGACGGCCAGTGCGTCCGGGACCGACCGGAACGTCATGGTTTCGCGCACGCCGAGGTAATCCCCGTCGAACTGGCAGGCGACCGGGCCGCCGGTCGAGGTGACCCGCAGGCAGGGCACGTCGTCGTCGGTGATCAGGTGGTCGAACGCGAACTTCGGGTGCTTGGCGAACATCTGCCGCACGATGCGCAGGGTGGGGATCGTTTTCATGCTCAAGGGCGCGAACACCCCGAGCCCCGATTCGAAGGTGCAGCCGGGGTTGGTCCATACCGGCCGTTCGTTGGCGAATGTCCAGGGGCTGGAGTTCGAGACGAACGCGAAGCTCACCCCCGTGATGGGTTCGCGGCCGGGCAGTTCGAGGGTCAGCATCGGCTCGCGGCGGGTGTAGCCCCACACCGCCGGCACCGCCGCGCGGATGTAGCGCCACGCGGTGACCTTGCCGCCTTTGTCCCGTTCGGCCTCGACCGCGGCGACGACCTCCGCATCGACGCCCATCCCGGTGTTGAACACGGCCCACCGCTCGCCGCAGTCGATCAGCCCGATGCGGCGCCAGGTGTGGTGGCGGCGGTAGTCGTCGAGCAGCTGAATGAGCTGGTTGGTGGCGGCCACCGGGTCGCGCGAGATCCCCAGCGACCGCGCCAGCACGTTCGCCGACCCGCCGGGAACCACCGCCACCGCCGGCACCGGGCCGGTGGGCTCCGACGTCGCACCCGGACGGCCGAGCAGGCCGTTGACCACCCCGCTCACGGTGCCGTCGCCGCCGTGCACCACCACCAGGTCGACACCGTCGGCGACCGCCTTCTCCGCCAGCTCGGTGCCGTGACCGCGGTGGTTGGTGTGCTCGACGGTGAGCTGCAGGCGGCTCTTGAGCGCGTGCGCCAGCAGGTCGCGACCGGCCGGGGTGGTGGAGGTGGCGGTGGGGTTCACGATCAGCACGGCGCGCATGAAGCACGAGCTTATGCGGGGTCGGTAAGACCCGGCTGTGGAGCCCGCGCGCGTGACTACGCTGACGCGGGTGACAGTCTTCCGCGGCAACCACGGCCCCGCCCCGGCCGCCGTGCGCGGCGCCGGGCTCCTGGTGCTGGCACAGGGAGCGGCCGCGCTGGTCATGGCGGTGGTGCTGGTGGTGCGCGGCATCGCCGGGTCCGACCAGCACGTGGTCAGCGGCTCCCCGGCGAGCGGGTGGTACGCCCAGGGGACGGCGGTCTTCTTCGTCCTGATCGGCGCGGTGGTGCTGGCCGCCGGTCGCGCGCTCCTGCGCGGAAAGCGCTGGGGGCGTGGGCTAGCCGTGATCACCCAGCTGCTGTTAGGGCCGGTGGCCTGGTACCTGACCGTCGACTCGCACCGGCCCGGCTTCGGGATTCCCGCGGGAATCGCCGCGCTGGTCGTGCTGGGCTTGCTCTTCAGCCCCGCGGGCCTGCGTTGGGCCGCCGGCGGCGATCAGGGCGACTCCGCCAGCTCGGCCAACCGCGGGCCCGACAGCCGGTAGGTGGTCCACTCCCGCTGCGGTTCGCCACCGACGCCGTCGTACAGCGCGATGGCGTCGGCGTTCCAATTGAGCACCGCCCAGGACAACCGCGTGTAGCCCCTTTCGCGGCATTCGGCCGCCAGCGTGGCCAGCAGGGCGCGGGCCAGGCCGCGGCGGCGAAATCCCGGGCGCACGAACAGGTCTTCGAGGTAGACGCCCGCCACGCCGTCCCAGGTGGAGAAGTTGAGGAACCACAGCGCCATCGCGGCGATCTCCCCGTCGACCTCCGCGACGTGCCCGTACAACGTCGGCGTCACACCGAAAAGCGCTGCGGCAATCTGTTTTTCGGTGACCGTGCATTGATTCGCGGCGCGTTCGAATTCGGCCAGCGCGTGAATCATTTCGGTGATCGCGGCGGCGTCGTCGGGCCTGGCGCGGCGAATGGTCATTGCTCGACGTCCAATGCGTTGAGAATTGTGGTGAATTTGGTTGTGGTTTCCGCGACTTCCTCGTCGGGGTCGGATTCGGCGACGATGCCGCCGCCGGAGCGGGCGAGCGCGGTGCGGCGGTCCGCCGACAGCTGCGCGCAGCGGATGGAGACCACCCAGCGGCCGTCGCCCCGGGCGTCGCACCAGCCCACCGCCCCCGCGTAGAAGCCGCGGTCGCCCTCCAGCTCGGCGATGAGCTCGAGGGCGGCCTTGGTCGGCACCCCGCCGACCGCCGGGGTGGGGTGCAGCGCCAGGGCCAGATCGATTGCGGTGGTTGACATGTCGCGAACCCGGCCGCTGATCGGTGTGCACAGGTGCCACACCGCCGCGGTGCGGCTCAATTCCGGCTCGGCGGCGACCGTCAGCTCGTCGCACAGCGGCTCCAGGGCGGCCCGGATGGTCTCGATGACCAGCTGATGCTCGTGGCGGTCCTTGGCCGAATGAGCCAGCGCGGCGCCGCTGGCGGCGTCGGCTTGCGGGTCGGCGGCACGCGGCGCCGAACCGGCGAACGGCCGGCAGGTGACGCGGTCCCCGGAGCGCGCCACCAGCAGCTCCGGGCTGGCGCCGACCAGCGCCGCGCGGGCGTAGTCGCCGCCGGCGGCGGTCAGGTCGACCAGATAGCCGTAGGCGGCCGGGTCCGCCGCGATGAGCCGGCGCAGGATGACGCGGGCGTCCAGGGGAGCATCGGCGACCAGTCGCAGCGCGCGGGACAGCACCACCTTGCTCAGCAGGCCGTCGGGCGCGACGAGCTGGTCGCGGGCCCGGCTGATGCGGCGGCGGTAGTCGGCCGGCGACGGGTCGGCGGCGGCGATCCGCACCGGCGGCAGCGGCCCGGTCGGCCAGTCCGGCGGCGCGGCGGTGCGGCGCACGGCGTCGGGTGTCAGCAGCGCCGCGGGGTGATCCACATCAAATGGCAACGCGCCCAACACTATTGGCGTCGATCCAGAACGCAGCGCGTCCTGGGCGGCCGCCACGTCGCGGTAACGCTCCCGCACACCCTCGGCGACCAGGGTCTGGTTCGGTCCGCACAGGGCGAACGGCGGCTCGGTGCTCACCCCGGTTTGATGGCCTGCGGCTGGCTGGTCAACCCGAGCGCGGCGAGTTGGCGCACCCCGTGCTCGAAACCGCACACCGCGATGGAGCCGGCCAGCATCCAAAACCGGCTGCCCTCCACCAGCGGCAGCTCCACCCAGCGCGTGATGACCGAGCGCGAGAAGTGACTGTGCCCGACGAACACCACGTCGCGGTCGGTCATGTGCTCCAGCGCGAACGCGACGGCCCGATCGGCGCGGTCGCTGACCTGCGCCACGCTCTCGCCGCCGGGACAGCCGTGCGTCCAGACCAGCCAGTCGGGATCCTGTTCGTGGATCTGCGGGGTGGTCAGGCCCTCGTAGGCGCCGTAATCCCATTCGGCGAGCAGGGGAGAGACCTCGTCGACGTCGAGCCCGGCCAACTTGGCCGTCGTCAGCGCGCGGATGCGCGGGCTGCTGACCACCAGCGGATCGGTCAGGTTGAGTTCGCGAAGGACGCGGCCGGCGAGCTCGGCCTGGACGCGGCCGGTGTCCGTGAGCTCCAGGTCGGTGCGGCCCGTGTGCTGGCCGGATTTCGACCACTCGGTCTCGCCGTGGCGGAGCAGTACCAATCGGTGGTTGTGCAGGCCCATATCGACCGATTCTGCCGGACGACATGCCGGGCCCGTCGGCCGCAGCACGCGGCGATCGAACATGCCAGGATGGGCACTGTGACCGTGGCAACAAGGAGGGGCGGGCGCTGGTGAGTAAGACCCGGGTATTGGCCGTGGCGAACCAGAAGGGCGGCGTCGCCAAGACGACGACGGTCGCCTCGCTGGGCGCAGCGATGGTGGACGAGGGTAACCGGGTGCTGCTGGTGGACCTGGATCCGCAGGGCTGCCTGACGTTTTCGCTCGGCCAGGATCCCGACAAACTCCCGGTGTCGGTGCACGAGGTGCTGCTGGGCGAGGTCGAGCCCAACGCGGCGCTGGTCACCACGATCGAGGGCATGACGCTGCTGCCGGCCAACATCGACCTGGCGGGCGCCGAGGCGATGCTGCTGATGCGCGCGGGCCGCGAATACGCGCTCAAGCGCGCGCTGGCCAAGGTCGCCGACGACTTCGACGTGGTGATCATCGACTGCCCGCCGTCGCTGGGGGTGCTCACCCTCAACGGGTTGACCGCCGCCGACGAGGTGATCGTGCCGCTGCAGTGCGAGACGCTCGCCCACCGGGGCGTCGGCCAGTTCCTGCGCACGGTCGCCGACGTCCAGCAGATCACCAACCCCGACCTGCGGCTGCTCGGCGCGTTGCCGACGCTGTACGACTCGCGGACCACCCATACCCGCGACGTGCTGCTGGACGTCGCCGACCGCTACAACCTGCCGGTGCTGGCCCCGCCGATCCCGCGCACCGTGCGTTTCGCCGAGGCCAGCGCCTCGGGTTCGTCGGTGATGGCCGGGCGCAAGAACAAGGGCGCGTCGGCCTACGGCGAGTTGGCGAAGGCGTTGCTCAAGCACTGGAAGACCGGTAAGCCCCTGCCGACCTTCGCCGTCGAGGTCTAGCCGTTCGCGCCTGCGCGCGATATCAGCCCAGCGCCACCACGGTGTCGCCGCGCTGCTCGAACACCCGGGATCCCGCGACGGCCGGAACGACCGCGCGTCCCGGCGGGCTCGGCGCCCGATTCACGGTGAGGTAGCGCTCGGGGGCGCCGCTGAGGGGGTCGTAGACGCCGATCGCGCCCGTGACCGGCACCAGCAGGCGGCCCGCCATCATCGCGCCCGGCCCCAGCGGCACGGTCGTGTCGCCCGCGGCGATGGTGTAGCGCAACGTCAGATTGCCGGTGTCGAACGCCAGCACGGAGTCGCCGGTCCACCAGGTGATCAGGCTGCCCGCGTGCGAGACCGCCCCCGGGCCCGACGGCTGCTTGGGCAGCAGGGTGCTCGACACGGTGGTGCCGGTGTCGTCGACGACGTCCACCCGGGGCCGCGGCGAGGGCAGATACACCAAGGTCTTGTTCTCCCAGACGGTCAGCACCTGCGCACCCGCGTCCGCCGTGATCCCGGGTTCGGCCACGATGCGCTGCTGCGGTTCGTCGTCGTCCTTGCCCGGCCGCAGCAGCACCAGCCGAAGGTCGGCGGCCGAGACGCAGGTCTCCAGCACCGACACCGCCGACGAGCTGGCCGCCGCCGAGACCAGCTTGCAGCCGGAGTGCAGGCCGCGCGCCGAGGGCTTCACCCGGGCGTCGGTCTCGCCGTAGGCCACCATCCGGACCATGTCCGAGCGCCACAGCTCCAGGCGGGTGTCACCGGCCGACAGCACCGTCGTGCCGTCGGAGGACAGCTGGACGTGCGGGTCGGCGTAGCCGCTGCGGGCGGGCCCGCGACGCCCCGTGGAGCCGTCGAGCGTGCTCACCTGCCCACACCCGCGGTCGTCGGAATAGACGGCGACGGCGTAGTGGTAGATCCAGGACACCCCGCACAGCCCGCTGTCCCGCTCATAGCTCCACTGGGACTTGCCCGAGCCGGGGTCCCGCCCGTCGACCCGGTGGCCGTCGCCGGTGACGACGGTCCCGCCCACGGTCACGGGTGCGGTGGTGGCCGGGCTGGCCGCGGTCCACAGCTCTTTGAGCGTGGTCGGCACCTGCCGGGCCGGGGTCGGGTTGGGCGCGGGAACGGCGGCGGGGCGGCTGATGGTGGCCCGGGCGTCGCTGGTCCACCAGATCAGCGCGGCGACGGCGGCGACCACGACCGCGATCGCCACGGCGGCCAGGACGTCGCCCCTGGTCCGGCGCTCGGGTCTGACCATCCGTGGGTGCGCGGCTCAGTTGGCGGGCGCGCCGGCTTCGGCGGGCTTGCGGCGCCGACGGCGACGCCGGCCGTTTCCGGAGTTGCCGGACGCCTCCGCCGCGGCTTCGCCGTTGGAACCGCCCGCCGCGGCGTTCCCGTCGGGATGTCCGGAAACCGGCTGGCCGCCGCGGGTGCGGCGGCGCGGTGCGCCGGAGCGGGCGCGGCCGGACCGCTCGGCCTTCTGGCCGTCACGCTCGCCGGTGCGGCGCTGGCCCTGCGGCTTCTTCGGCGTGCCGATGCTGCCGCGCGCCTCGGCGGGGATGCCCATCTCCTCGTAGAGGTGCGGCGAATTCGAGTAGGTCTCGGCGGGCTCGGGGTTCTCCAGGCCCAGCGCCTTGTCGATCATCGACCACCGGGGCAGCTCGTCCCAGTCCACCAGGGTGACCGCGATACCGGTTTTGCCGGCGCGGCCGGTCCGACCGATGCGGTGCACGTAGGCCTGTTCGTCCTCGGGAATCTGGTAGTTGATGACGTGGGTGATGTCGTCGATGTCGATGCCGCGCGCGGCCACATCGGTGGCGACCAGCACGTCGATGTCGCCGGTGCGGAAGGCCTTGAGCGCCTTCTCGCGGGCGATCTGCCCCAGGTCGCCGTGCACGGCACCGACCTTGAAGCCGCGCTCGGCCAGTTCGTCGGCGACCTTCTGCGCGGTGCGCTTGGTGCGGGTGAAGATCATCGTCGCGCCTCGGCCCTCGGCCTGCAGCACCCGGCTCACCAGTTCCACCTTGTCCAGCGCGTGGGCCCGGTAGACGAACTGCTCGGTGGTGTCGTGGGTGGCCGCCGAATGCGGCGCCTCCGCGCGAATGTGGGTGGGCTGGTTCATGAACGTGCGGGCCAGCGTGATGATCGGGCCGGGCATGGTCGCCGAGAACAGCATCGACTGCCGGTCCTCGGGGATCTGGCGCAGGATGCGCTCGATGTCGGGCAGGAAGCCCAGGTCGAGCATCTCGTCGGCCTCGTCGAGCACCAGCACCGACAGCCCGCCCAGCTGCAGGTGGCCCTGCTGGGCCAGGTCGAGCAGCCGGCCGGGGGTGCCAACGACGACGTCGGCGCCGGCGCGCAGCGCCTCGATCTGCGGCTCGTAGGGGCGGCCGCCGTAGATCGAGACGACGCTCAGCGGACGGTCGCCATCGGCCTTGAGGTACTTCGCCGCGGTGGCGAGGTCACCGTGGACCTGCAGGCACAGCTCACGGGTGGGCACCACGATCAGGGCCCGGGGGGTGCCGTTGAGCTCCCGCACGCCGGCTCCGGACGTGATGCGGTTCAGCAGCGGCACGCCGAAGGCGAAGGTCTTGCCCATGCCGGTGCGGGCCTGGCCGATCAGGTCGTCGCCGGCGAGGGCCAGCGGCAGGGTGAGTTCCTGGATCGCGAAGGGACGCTCGATGCCCTTTTCCGCGAGGGCGCGGACGATTTCGTCGCGAACGCCGAGGTTGGCAAAAGTCATTTCAGTTGTGTCGGTGAGTGCGCTCATGCGTGGGTAGTAAGCCTTTCGGGGACGTATCGGTTTGTGTCGGTGTTTCTCTGTCGCGGTCACGCGCGCACGAGTTCCGACTCCGAATACGTCGCCGAGTCGCGGGCCCCTGCTCGATCTGGGTGGGCCAGCTGTGCACGCACATTTCGCCGATAGCGGCTGGGGAAAAGAAAATGCAGCCGCTATCTACATACATGATAGCTGGTCGACAGCTGGCACCCAGTTGGCGCCGGGTCCGCCGACTAGAGTGTTGCCATGACCCGGCCCTCTTGCGAGCCCTCCGAAGCCGACCTCGAAGCCGACCGGGCGGACGAATCGCCCGCCCCACGGCTGTCGGCCGACCACCCGGGCGTCAACGAGTTGTTCGCGGTCTTGGCCTACGGCGAGATCGCCGCGTTCTACCGGCTCACCGACGAGGCGCGGATGGCCCCTGACCTGCGCGGACGGATTTCGATGGCGAGCATGGCCGCCGCCGAGATGCAGCACTACGAGCTCCTGCGCGACGCGCTGGAAAGCCGGGGCGTCGACGTGGTGTCGGCGATGTCGAAGTACGTCTCGGCGCTGGAGAACTACCACCGGCTGACGATGCCCAGCACGTGGCTGGAGGCCCTGGTGAAGACCTACGTCGGCGACGCGCTGGCCGCCGATCTGTACCTGGAGATCGCCGACGGCCTGCCCGACGAGATCGCCCACGTGGTCCGCGCCGCGCTGTCGGAGACCGGTCACTCACAGTTCGTCGTCGCCGAGGTGCGGGCCGCGGTGACCGCCAGCGGCAAGCAGCGCAGCCGGCTGGCCCTGTGGTCGCGTCGCCTGTTCGGTGAGGCGATCACCCAGGCCCAGTTCCTGCTGGCCGACCACGACGAGCTGGTCGACCTGGTGGTGCGGGGGGCCGGTGGCCTGGGCCAGCTCAACGCGTTCTTCGACCGGCTGCAGCACACCCACGACCGGCGGATGCAGGAGCTGGGGCTGAGCTGACGGCCGTTGGACTCAGCCGTGATCGCAAGCGCGGCGCGGCCGGGCGCTGCGGGTCACGGCCGTTGGACTCAGCGCCGGCAGGTCGCCAGGCTCGAGTTGGTGGTCGACGCGGCCACCAATTGACCGGCGGCGTTGACGATCGAGCAGTTCAGCTGGCCGTAGAAGCTGGTCGCGACCACCGATGGGGTCTGCACGCCGGGGTTCAGGATGACCGCCTTGGTCCACGGCAGCGACACGTTGAACTCGGTCTGCGAGTAGCCCTGCCCGTCGGTGTAGACGATGTTCACCAGGTCCAGCAGCTGCTTGGTGCCCGTCACGCTGTAGACGACGGTGCGCGGATTCAGCGCGGCCGGCGGCGGGGGCGTCAGCGTCAGGGGCGGAGCGGCGGTGGGCGTCGCCGTCGGCAGGGTCGGCGAGGCGCTCGGCGTGGTCACGGTGGTGACCGTTTCGGGCGGCAATTGGGATGGGCTGGGCTGCGCGCTCGGCGGGGCGGAGCTCCTCGTCGTCGCCGGAGCGGAAGTCACCGGCTGGGGTGCCGGTGCCACCGTGGCCTTCGTGGTGGCGCTGTCGCCGCTGTTGATGATGACGGCGGTCGCGATCGCGCCGACGGCCACGACGGCGCCCAGGATCGCCGTGAGCGGACGCCAGCGCAGCTCGGCCGGCCAGCCGGTCCAGTTGTAGTCGCCCTCGGGCAAGGCGCCGGCACGGTAAAGCTCGTCGGTCTGGTCGTCGGGGTAATCCCGCACCTCGTCGAGATCGGCCAGTGTGGTACCCATGGGGCCGAAGTTAGCGATGGGAAAACACGGATCGGGCTTGGGACCCGCCTGGAAGACGAGCTGCAAGCGAATCGTTATCCGTTCGCGACCGGCGTTTCGCTCAGCGCGAAGCGCGCGTCGGGGGCCGTGGCCGATGCGGGCCCGCGCCGTCCACTAGCCTGCAGCTGACAGGTCTGTCGACTTCAATACCAACGGAAAGGGGTGACCGTGGAGGTCAAGATCGGTATTACGGACAGTCCGCGTGAGCTGGTGCTCTCCAGCGCGCAGACGCCGGCCGAAGTCGAAGAGCTCGTCAGCGCCGCGCTGAGCGAGGGATCGGGCCTGCTGAGGCTGACCGACGAGCGGGGACGCCGCTTCCTCGTGCACACCAGCAAGATCGCCTACGTCGAGATCGGTCCGGCCGACGCGCGCCGGGTTGGCTTCGGCATCGGCGCCGAACTGCCCAAACTCACCGGCAAGGGCGCTAAAGGCGAGTAAGCGGCACGTGTGACAGCCCGCCCCAGGCGAACTGGACGGTGCCCTCGACGGCGTCCGCCTTGGAGATCGGGCGGTCGGAGTCGAGCCAGTAACGCGCGCAGTCGACGCTGATGCCGACCAGCCCCACGGCGATCATCCGGGCGCGATGCGGGTCGAGCCCCGAATCCTCGCTGATCAAGGCGAATACGGCGTCGATGCACGATTCGGTGGCGACCCGCACCTGCGCGGCCACCTCCGGCTCGGTGACGTAATCGTTTTCGAAGATCAGCCGGTAGCCCTGGCTGTCGTGCTCGATGAAGTCGAAGAACGCCTGGACCGCCGCGTGCAACCGCCTGCGGTTGTCGGTGGTGGTGTTCAACGCCTGCTGCACGCCCGAGACCAGGTTCTCGACGTGCCGGGCCAGGACCGCCAGGTACAGCTCGAGTTTGCTCGAAAAGTGTTGATACAGAACGGGTTTGCTGACGCCGGCCCGGTCCGCGATCTCGTCCATGCCGGCGGCGTGGTAGCCGCGGTCGACGAAGACGTCGCTGGCGACGATGAGCAGCTGCCCGCGGCGCTCGTCCCGGGGCAACCGGTTGCCGCGCCGGCTCGAAGCCGCGACGCCGTCCCCCGGCCGAGCGCGGTCGGCCGACCTGACGGCGCGCCGCGCCGCGGGTTTGGCGAGTTCGCTCATCGAGTCCTCATCTGATGTGTGGGCAACCGGCCGCCGGCATACTGCGCCAGCCGCGCGCGGCTCGTGGCACAGACCTTACTACCCATGTGGTTCGGTTGATCGGCGTTGCCGCCGTCGTCGCTGGCAGAAGTGGTGTCGTGCGGCGCATTCGGGCGCGCCACGGACGGGCGCGCCGGATGACTGTGTAATCCTGGGGAAATGACGTCCCAGCGGCCTTCGCGCGGCACCGGTCGCGTCCCGGTGCTGCGCGCCGAGTGGCGCGAACCGCTGCGGGCCCTGCGCGACCCGATCGCCCGCGACGCCGGACGCACCCGCGCCGGCCGGGAGCGGCCGAACCAGTGGCGCAAGCAGACGCGGCTGGGGCGGTTCGTGTCCACCTACGGCTGGCGCGCCTACGCGCTGCCGGCCTTGGTGGCGCTCACCGTGGTGGTCGTCTACCAGACCGTCACCGGCACCACCGTGACCAAGCCGACGGCGAGTCAGCCCATTCAGAGCCCGCAGGCGATCGACGCGGTCGGCACCTCGATCATCGACGCGCCACCGCGTGGGCTCGCCGCGTTCGACGCCAACCTGCCCGCCGGGACGCTGCCCGACGGCGGCCCGTTCACCGAGGCCGGCGACAAGACGTGGCACATCGTGCCGGGCACCACGCCGCAGATCGGCCAGGGCACCGTCAAGGTGTTCCGGTACACCGTCGAGGTGGAAAACGGCATCGACCCCACGATGTTCGGCGGCGACGAGGCGTTCGCCGAGATGGTCGACCAGACGCTCGGCAACCCCAAGGGCTGGACGCACAACCCGCAATTCGCGTTCGTCCGGATCGATAACGGCAAGCCCGACTTCCGCATCTCGCTGGTGTCCCCGGTGACGGTGCGCGGTGGCTGCGGCTACGAATTCCGGCTCGAAACCTCCTGCTACAACCCGGTTTACGGGCCGGACCGCGAGTCGCGGGTCTTCATCAACGAGGCCCGCTGGGTGCGTGGAGCCGTGCCGTTCGAGGGCGACGTCGGTTCCTATCGGCAGTACGTGATCAACCACGAGGTGGGGCACGCCATCGGGTACGTCCGCCACGAGCCGTGCGAGCAGCAGGGCGCCCTGGCGCCGGTGATGATGCAGCAGACGTTCTCCACGTCGAACGACGACGCCGCCAAGTTCGACCCGGATTTCGTCAAGGCCGACGGAAAGACCTGCCGGTTCAATCCGTGGCCGTTCCCGATCGCCTGACCGCGGCCAGTTGAATTCATTGCCGTCCACTTCGGCTGCTGCTGTGATGGATATGGACGACGAACCGCAACGCGAGACCGAGGAGATGTTCGGGCGTGTCGAGTTCCCAGACACCGCTGCCGCCCCTCGTGGCGCCGGCAGACCAGCTGACGCGCGATGAGGTGGCCCGCTACAGCCGCCACCTGATCATCCCCGACCTGGGCGTCGACGGGCAGAAGCGGCTCAAGAACGCGCGCGTGCTGGTGATCGGCGCCGGCGGGCTGGGCGCGCCGACGCTGCTCTACCTGGCCGCGGCGGGCGTCGGCACACTCGGCATCATCGACTTCGACGTCGTCGACGAGTCCAACCTGCAGCGCCAGATCATCCACGGCGTGGCCGACGTCGGGCGGTCCAAGGCCTCCTCGGCGCGCGAGTCCATCGCAGCGATCAACCCGCTGGTCAGCGTGCGGTTGCACGAGTTCCGGCTGGACTCGAGCAACGCCGTCGAGCTGTTCGGGCAGTACGACCTGATCGTGGACGGCACCGACAACTTCGCCACCCGGTATCTCGTCAACGACGCCGCCGTGCTGGCCGGCAAGCCCTACGTGTGGGGGTCGATCTACCGCTTCGAGGGCCAGGCCTCGGTGTTCTGGGAGGACGCGCCCGGCGGCCGGGGCCTGAACTATCGCGACCTGTATCCGGAGCCGCCGCCGCCCGGCACGGTCCCGTCGTGCGCCGAGGGCGGCGTGCTGGGCATCGTCTGCGCCTCCATCGCGTCGGTGATGGGCACCGAGGCGATCAAGCTCATCACCGGCATCGGCGAATCGCTGCTGGGCCGGCTGCTGATCTACGACGCGCTGGAGATGTCCTACCGCACCATCGCGATCCGCCGGGAACCCGATGACGCCTTCCGGCCGAAGATCACCGAGCTGATCGACTACGAGCAGTACTGCGGCGCGGTCCCCGACGACCAGGGCGTCACCGGATCCGCCATCACGCCGCGGAAATTGCGCGACATGCTGGACTCCGGCAAGAAGCTGGCGCTGATCGACGTCCGCGAGCCCGTCGAATGGGAGATCAACCACATCGACGGGGCCCGGCTGATCCCGCAGTCGTCGATCAATTCCGGTGAGGGCCTGGCAAAGCTGCCGCACGACCGCACGCCGGTGCTCTACTGCAAGACGGGGGTGCGCTCGGCCGAGGCGCTGGCGGTGGTGCGAAAGGCCGGATTCGCCGATGCGGTGCATCTGCAGGGCGGGATCGTGGCGTGGGCGCAGCAGATGCAACCCGACATGGTGATGTACTGACCCGGAACGCTTGTTGGACTCGTTTAGAGTACCGGTGTGAATGTCGAGCCACCGCCGGAGCATGTGCTGGCGGCATTTGGCTTGACCGGCGTGCAGCCCGTCTATCTGGGGGCCAGCTGGGAGGGCGGCTGGCGCTGCGGCGAAGTCGTGCTTTCGCTGGTGGCCGACCACGCCCGGGCGGCATGGTCGGCCCGGGTGCGCGAGACGTTGTTCGTCGACGGCGTCCGGCTGGCCCGACCGGTCCGCTCGACGGACGGCCGGTACGTGGTTTCCGGGTGGCGGGCGGACACCTTCGTCGCGGGCACACCCGAACCCCGGCATGACGAAGTGGTCTCGGCGGCGGTGCGGCTGCACGAGGCGACCGGCAAACTGGAACGGCCCCGATTCCTGACCCAGGGCCCCACCGCGCCCTGGGGAGACGTGGACATCTTCATCGCCGCCGACCGCGCCGCGTGGGAGGAACGGCCGCTGGCCTCGGTACCGCCGGGCGCCCGGACGGCCCCGCCGACGGCCGACGCCGAGCGGTCGGTGGAGCTGATCAACCAGCTGGCCACGCTGCGCCGGCCGACCAAGAGCCCCAACCAGCTGGTGCACGGGGACCTTTACGGCACAGTGCTTTTCGTCGGCACCGCCGCCCCGGGGATCACCGACATCACCCCCTACTGGCGGCCCGCCTCGTGGGCGGCCGGGGTCGTCGTCGTCGACGCCCTGTCCTGGGGCGAGGCCGACGACGGGCTCATCGAACGCTGGAGCGCGCTGCCCGAGTGGCCGCAGATGTTGTTGCGCGCCTTGATGTTTCGCCTGGCCGTCCATGCGCTGCACCCGCGGTCGACGGCCGAGGCGTTTCCCGGCCTCGCCCGCACCGCGGCGCTGGTCCGCCTGGTGCTCTAGCGCCGGAAGTCGTAGCGGACCTCACCCAGCGCGATCCTGCCGTCGGAGGCCAGGATCCCCTCGGCGCGCAGCAGCTCCAGCTGCCGGGTGGTCAGATGGCGCGCGGGGCGCCCCGAGGCGGTGATCACCCGGTGCCAGGGCAGGTCCGAGGAGTCGGTCCGCATGATCCAGCCGACGATGCGCGGGCTGGAAAGCCCCGCGACAGAGGCGATGTCGCCGTAGGTGGCGACCCGGCCGGCCGGAATGGCCGCGACCACCGCCCGCACCCGCTCGACCTGCTCGTCGGTCACCGGCGCCACGATCAGCGGGCTTCCAGCAATTCGCGCGTCAGCGCGGCGACGTCGGCCGCCGCGGCGTAGGGCACCATGTGGTTGCAGTCGAAATCCAGCAGCCGGAAGTCGGACCCCAACCGTTGCTGCAGCGCGGTGACGAGTTCGTCGCTGACGTACGGCGGCGAGGTGCGCTTGGCGCGCACGAGCACCGTCGGCGTCCCGGCCGGGGGGAGCACCGCGTCGCGGGCCAGCTCGCTCCAGTACGCCATCATCGCCGGCAGACTGACCCGCCAGCCGTACCGGCCGCCCGGCAGCGCGATCAGATGCTCGTCGAGCTCGGCGTCGAGCAGCGCGGGGTCGACGTCGGACCACGATCCGTGCACCTTCTCCAGGCGCGCCTCCTGCGCGTCGGGGTAGTCGGGCGAGGACAGCATCGCCTCGGCGATCTGACGCATCCACTCGCCGTCCAATCCGACCGCCGGGTCCAGCAGCAGCAGCGCCGCCACCCGGTCCGGGCGTGCCGCGGCCAGCTGCATGGCGAGCGCCCCGCCGAACGAGTGCCCGACGATCAGCACCGGCGGGCCGGCTTCGCCGTCGAGCAGCGCGGCCATCGCGGCGACGTTGGCGTCGATGGTCCACGGCGCCGCCCACGACGACCGGCCATGGCCGATCAGATCCGGTGCCGCGAAGGGGATTTCGGGCAGCAGGCCGGCCAGCTGCTGCCAGCGCTGCCCGTGGCCGGTCAGCCCGTGCAGCGCCAGCACCCGGACCGGATCCGGCGGGCCGTAGCGGTGCACGTGCAGGGTGGCGGCCACGGGTCGATCGTGCCCCCTCAGCGGTCGTCCCAGTCGTCCTCGGTGGGAACGACGTAGGCCTGCTCGATCACGTCGGCCTCGTTGGCCTCCCGGTCGGCGGCGGTCAGATAGTCGACGTCCAAGCCGGCTTCATCGTCGGCGTCGACGGGTTGCAGTTGTTCCGCGGCGTCGCCCTCGGGCGCTTCGTCGTCGGGAAAGTCCGTCACGGTTACTACCCTCCGTTGGTCGGCTGCTCGCGGCTCCATCGTAGGGGCCGGCCGCGCCGCGGGTCGGGCCGACTTGTCGGACCCTGGTGGTTGCATGCAGCCATGTCGTTCACCTGGGACACCGAGGCGCGGGCTCTGCTGGCGCCCGGCGCGCGCGGGCCGGTCCGGGTGCTGGGCGGCCCCGGCACGGGCAAGAGCAGCCTGTTGGTGGCGGCCGCGGTCGCCCAGATCGACGCCGGCCTCGACCCGGAATCGGTTCTGCTGCTTAGCGGTTCCGGCCGGCTGGGGATGCGGGCGCGCAGCGCGTTGACGACGGCGCTGTTGCGGCCGCGCAGCGCCGGGCCGTGCCGGGCCGCCGTTCGCGAACCGTTGGTCCGGACCGTGCACGGCTACGCCTACGCGGTGCTGCGGCGGGCCGCCGAGCGGGCCGGGGATGCGCCGCCGCGGCTGGTCACCAGCGCCGAGCGGGACGCCATCATCCGGGAACTGCTGGCCGGTGACCTCGAGGACGGGCCGCGCGCGGCCGCGGCGTGGCCCGCGGATCTGCGGCCCGCGCTGGCCACCGCGGGTTTCGCCACCGAACTGCGAAACCTGTTGGCGCGCTGCGCCGAACGCGGGGTGGACCCGCAGGAACTGGAGCGGCTGGGCCGTCGGTGCCGGCGACCGGAATGGATCGCCGCCGGCCAGTTCGCCCGCCAGTACGAGCAGGTGATGCTGCTGCGGGCGGCGGTGGGGACGGCGGCACCCCAGGCGACGACGCCCGCGCTGGGCGCCGCCGAACTGGTGGGCGCCGCGCTGGAGGCTTTCGCGACGGACCCCGAGCTGCTGGCCGCCGAGCGGGGCCGGGTGCGGGTCCTGTTGGTCGACGACGCCCAGCAGCTCGACCCGCAGGCGGCCCGCCTCGTCCGGGTGCTGGCGGCGGGCGCCGAGCGGGCCGTCATCGCGGGCGACCCCAACCAGGCGGTGTTCGGCTTCCGGGGCGGCGAATGCGCCGGGCTGTTGGACGGGGACTCGCCGTCGGTGACGCTGACGGTGTCGCACCGCTGCGCCCCCGCGGTGGCGCGCGCCGTCAGCGGCATCGCGCACCGACTGCCCGGCGGCAGCGGCGGCAGGCGCATCGAGGGCACCGGGCCCGAGGAGGGGTCGGTCGCCGTCCGCCTGGCCGCATCGGCGCACGCGGAGGCGGCGATGATCGCCGACACGCTGCGGCGAGCGCACCTGGTCGACGGCGTGCCGTGGTCGCAGATGGCGGTCATCGTCCGGTCGGTGCCACGGGCCGGCGCGCGGTTGCCGCGCGCGCTGGCCGCCGCGGGCGTGCCGGTGCCCCCGCCGGCGGCGGGCGGGTCGCCGTCCGACGAGCCCGCGGCCCGGGCGCTGCTCACCGTCCTGACGGTCACCGCCGACGGGCTCGACGGCGAACGGGCGCTGGCGCTGCTGACCGGCCCGATCGGGCGCGTCGACCCGGTCGCGCTCCGGCAGCTGCGCCGAACGCTGCTGCGCGCCAACGCCGATCGCCCGTCGGGTGACGTGGCGGATCTGTTGGTGGACGCGCTGACCGGTGACGCGCCGCCGGCGGGCCCGCAGTTCCGCCCGGTGCAGCGGGTGCGCGCGGTGCTGGAAGCGGCCGGGCGCTGCCACCGGGACGGTCAAGACCCGCGCTACACCTTATGGGCCGCCTGGCAGCGGTCCGGCCTGCAGCGCCGCTGGTTGTCGGCCGCCGAGCGGGGCGGGCCCGCCGGCGCCCAGGCCACCCGGGACCTGGAGGCGGTGACGGCGTTGTTCGACATCACCGATCAGTACGTGTCCCGCACCTCGGGCGCGTCGCTGCGCGGGCTAGTCGAACACGTCGGCGCGCTGCACCTGCCGAGCGCGCAACGGGAGCCGATGGCGGCCGTGGAGCAGGTGCGGGTGCTCAGCGCGCACGCCGCCCTGGGGCACGAATGGGACGTGGTGGTCATCGCCGGGATGCAGGAGGGGTTGTGGCCCAACACGGTTCCGCGCGGCGGCGTGCTGGGCACCCAGCGGCTGCTGGACGTGCTGGACGGCGTCACCGAGGAGGCGTCGGTGCGGGCACCGCTGCTGGCCGAGGAGCGGCGGCTGCTGGTGGCGGCCATGGGCCGCGCCCGCCGCCGACTGTTGGTGACCGCCGTGGACAGCGATGCGGGCACTGCGGATGGCCAGGCCGCGCTGCCGTCGTCGTTCTGCTACGAGCTCGCGCCGTGGACCGACGATGGCGATCTCGCTGCGGCGCAACCCCTCTCGGCGCCCCGGGTGCTGTCCGCGCCGGCCCTGGTGGGCCGGCTGCGCGCCGTGGTGTGCGCGCCCGACGGCGCGGTCGAGGACGCCGTGCGGGCTTGTGCGGCAACGCAATTGGCGCGGCTGGCCCAGGCCGGCGTCCCGGGCGCCGATCCGGCCGGCTGGCACGGCCGGCTTCCGGTCAGCACCACCGAGCCGCTGCGTGGCGACGGCGATGTCGTCACCCTGACGCCGTCCACGCTGCAGACGCTCAACGACTGCCCGCTGCGCTGGCTGGCCGAACGGCATGGGGGCACCAACCCGCGGGATCTGCGTTCCACCATCGGTTCGGTGCTGCACGCCCTGGTCGCCGAACCGCACAGCAGCGAGCCGGAATTGCTGGCCGGCCTGGACCGCGCGTGGCGGCACCTGCCGTTCGAGGCGCAGTGGCATTCGGCCAACGAGCTGGCGCGGCACCGCGCGATGATCGAGGCGTTCATCGAATGGCGGGCGCAGACCCGCGACGCACTGACCGAGGTCGGCGTCGAGGTGGAGATCGACGGAACGCTGGCGGCGTCCGGCGAGGGCGGCGGCGAGATCCGGCTGCACGGCCGGGTCGACCGGCTGGAGCGCGATGCCGCCGGCCGGCTGGTGGTCGTCGACATCAAGACCGGCAAGACGCCGGTCAGCAAGGACGACGCCCAACAACACGCCCAGTTGGCGCTGTATCAGCTGGCGGTGGCCGAAGGCATGGTGTTCGGTGAGCCGGCCGACGCGGAGCCGGGCGGCGCGCGGCTGGTCTATGTCGGCAAGGCCGCGGCGTCGGGCGCCACTGAACGCGAACAGGATCCGCTGACGCCGGCCGCCCGCGAGGAATGGCGCCAGCTGGTCCGCCGCGCGGCGGCCGCGACCGCCGGGCCGCGGTTCATCGCCCGGCGCAACGACGGTTGCGCGCACTGCCCCGTCCGGCCCTCGTGCCCCGCCCACACCAACGGGGCGGCGCAGTGAACCCGCGCTACAGCCCGGGCGAATTGGCCTGCGCGCTGGGGCTTTTCCCGCCGACCGACGAGCAGGCCGCGGTCATCGCGGCCCCGCCCGGGCCGCTGGTCGTCATCGCCGGCGCCGGCGCCGGCAAGACCGAAACCATGGCGGCCCGAGTGGTGTGGCTGGTCGCCAACGGTTACGCCGAACCCGGCCAGGTGCTGGGGTTGACGTTCACCCGCAAGGCCGCCGGGCAGCTGCTGCGCCGGGTCCGGTCCCGGCTGGCGCGGTTGGCGGGTGTCGGCCTCGGCGCCGGCGAGCCCGCGGGCGCCCCGACGGTCAGCACCTACCACGCGTTCGCGGGTTCGTTGATCCGCGACTACGGGCTGCTGTTGCCCATCGAGCCCGACACCCGGCTGCTCGGCGAGACCGAGCTGTGGCAGCTGGCGTTCGACGTGGTGTGCCGTCACCGCGGGGAGCTGCGCACCGACAAGACCCCGGCCGCGGTCACCTCAATGGTGCTGCGGTTGTGGGGTCAGCTGGCCGAACACCTGGTGGACACCCGCCAGCTCGGCGATACCCACGTGGAGCTGGAGCGGCTGATCCACGCCCTGCCGGCCGGCCCCTATCAGCGCGACCGCGGGCCCAGCCAATGGTTGCTGCGCCTGCTGGCCACCCAGACCCAGCGCGCCGAGCTGGTGCCGCTGCTCGACGCGCTGAACGAGCGCATGCGGGCCGCTAAGGCGATGGACTTCGGCGTGCAGATGGCCTGTGCCGCAAAGCTGGCGGCGGGCTTCCCGCAGGTCGGCCAAGACCTGCGCGGCCGCTACCGGGTGGTGCTGCTCGACGAGTACCAGGACACCGGGCACGCCCAACGGGTCGCGCTGTCGGCCCTGTTCGGCGGCGGTGTCGACGACGGGCTGGCCCTGACGGCCGTCGGCGACCCGATTCAGTCGATCTACGGCTGGCGCGGCGCCTCGGCGACGAACCTGCCGCGCTTCACCACCGACTTCCCCCTGTCCGACGGCACGCCCGCACCGGCCCTGGAGCTGCGGACCAGCTGGCGCAACCCGCCGCGAACCCTGCAGCTGGCCAACGCGATATCGGCGGAGGCGCGCCGCCGGTCGGTCGCCGTGCACGCGCTGCGGCCGCGCCCGGACGCCCCGCCCGGGACCGTCCGGTGCGCACTGCTCCCCGACGTGCAGGCCGAACGGGAGTGGATCGCCGACGAACTTGCCGCGCGATACCGGCGGGCCGACGGGACGAGCCCGCCGACGGCCGCGGTGCTGGTGCGCCGCAACGCCGACGCCGCCCCCATCGCCGATGCCCTGCGCGCCCGGGGCGTCCCGGTGGAGGTCGTCGGGTTGGCCGGGCTGCTGTCGGTGCTGGAGGTCGCCGACGTGGTCGCCATGCTGCGCCTCGTCGCCGACCCGACCGCGGGCGCGGCGGCGATGCGGGTGCTCACCGGTCCGCGGTGGCGCCTGGGCGGTCGCGACATCGCCGCGCTGTGGCGACGCGCCCGCACACTCGGCGAGGGGCTGGGTGCCGGTGGGGCGTCCTCGCCGGAAGCGATCGCGGCCGCCGCCGGCCCGGACACCGACACGGCGTGCCTGGCGGACGCCATCGCCGATCCCGGCCCGGCCGACGGGTATTCGGCGGCGGGATATCAGCGCCTGACCGCCCTGGCCGCCGAATTACGTTATCTGCGTGGCCAGTTGGGGCACTCCCTGCCCGACCTGGTGGCCGAGGTGCGCCGGGTGCTGGGCGTCGACTGCGACGTCCGCGCCGCGGCGGGAGTGCACGCGGGTTGGAGCGGCACCGAACACCTCGACGCCTTCGCCGACGTCGTCGCCGGCTACGCCGAACGCGCCGACGCCGCCGTGACCGACCGCACGGCCTCGGTGGCGGGCCTGCTGGCCTACCTGGAGGTGGCGGAGTCCGTCGAAAACGGCTTGCCGCCGGCGCCGTTGGCGCCCGCGCGCGACCGCGTCCAGGTGCTGACGGTGCACTCCGCGAAGGGGCTGGAGTGGCAGGTGGTGGCGGTGGCCCACCTGTCGGGCGGAATCTTTCCGTCGACCGCGTCCCGGAGCACCTGGCTCACCGACGCGTCCGAGTTGCCGCCGCTGCTGCGGGGCGACAGTGCCGGGGTTCTGGGCGTCCCGGTGCTCGACACCTCTGACGTCACCAATCGAAAGCAGTTGTCCGACAAGATCTCCGAGCATCGCCGCCGGCTGGACCAGCGGCGCGTCGACGAGGAGCGCCGGTTGCTGTACGTCGCCATCACCCGGGCCGAGGACACCCTGCTGGTGTCGGGTCATCATTGGGGGGCCGCCGGGATGAAACCGCGCGGCCCCTCTGACTTCCTGTGCGAGATCAAGGACGTCATCGACCGTTCGGCCGCGGCCGGGGAGCCCTGCGGGGTGGTGGATCAGTGGGCGCCCGCACCGGCGGACGGCGACCGGAACCCGTTGCGCGACAACGTGGTAGAAGCGGTGTGGCCAGCCGATCCGCTGGCCGCGCGGCGCGGCGACGTCGAGCGCGGCGCCGCGCTGGTGACCAAGGCGATGGCGGGCGACGCGGTCGCCGACGGCGCCGACATCGAGGGTTGGGCCGACGACGTCGACGCCCTGCTCGCCGAGCGCGCGCGGCTGGCGCAGCCGCCCGCCGCCGCGCTGCCCGGCCAGCTGTCGGTCAGCGGTCTGGTGGACCTGGCGCGCGACCCCGCGGGCGCGGCGCAGCGGCTGAGGCATCGGCTGCCGACCCGACCGGATCCGCACGCGTTGCTGGGCAACGCCTTTCACGCCTGGGTGCAGCGGTTCTACGGGGCCGAGGGCCTGTTCGACCTCGCGGACCTGCCCGGCGCGGCGGACTCCGATGTCGGCGACACCCGGGAATTGGCGGCGTTGCAGGCGGCCTTCACCGGATCGCCGTGGGCGGCCCGCACACCGATCGCCGTCGAGGTGCCCTTCGAAATGCCGATCGGCGACACGCTGGTCCGCGGCCGCATCGACGCGGTCTTCGCCGACCCCGACGGCGGCGCCACCGTCGTCGACTGGAAGACGGGCGAACCGCCGAGCGGGCCGGAAGCCATGCGCCAGGCGGCCGTCCAGCTCGCCGTCTACCGCCTGGCGTGGGCCGCGTTGTCCGGCGTCGAGGAGTCGTCCGTGCGCACGGCCTTCTATTACGTGCGCGCCCGCACCACGATCGCCCCGGACGATCTGCCCGCGCCCGCCGAACTGGCCGGACTGCTGGCGGGTTCCGCCGCCGGCTGACCTGCGCTGCCCGAGTACGGGCGGGTCGATCATGGTTACATGGAGTCGTGCCTCTCACCTGCGCCGGCGTCGAGCCGATGACGGACCGCCGTGCGCAACGGTAGGTCCCGGCAACTGAGCGGTCTGGACGAAACGCTCACCGCCCAGCGAGGCCACCAATTGGTCGGCGTCGTGCGCATCCCCGAGGATCACGCCAGCCCCATTCGCGTCATCACCCGCCGCGTCGGCATCGCGCTGGTGGTGTTGTTCGCCGCGGCCGTCATCGTCTACGCGGACCGCAACGGATATCGCGACGTGCGGGGCCAGCCGCTGACCTTCCTGGACTGCGTGTACTTCTCGGCGGTGTCCCTGTCGACGACCGGTTACGGCGACATCACCCCGTACACCGAAACCGCGCGGTTGGTGCACACGCTGATCTTCACCGCGCTGCGGATCGCGTTCCTGGCCGTGCTGGTCGGCACGACCCTCGAAGTGCTCTCCGAGCGGTCCCGGCAAGGGTGGAAGATTCAGCGTTGGAGGAGCAGAGTGCGCAACCACACGATCGTGATCGGCTACGGCACCAAGGGCAAAACGGCGGTGGCCGCGATCCTCAGTGACGAGGCCGCCCAGGGCGAGGTCGTCGTCGTCGACACCGAGCGCAGCACCCTCGAGCACGCCGCGAGCGCCGGCCTGGTGACGGTGCACGGCGACGCCACCAAGGCCGACGTGCTGCGGCTGGCGGGGGCCCAGCACGCGGCGTCGATCATCGTCGCCACCAGCCGCGACGACACCGCCGTCCTGGTCACGTTGACGGCGCGGGAGCTCGCACCCAACGCCAAGATCGTCGCCTCGATCCGGGAGACCGAAAACCAGCACCTGTTGCAGCAATCCGGCGCGGACTCGGTGGTGGTCTCCTCGGCGACCGCGGGTCGGCTGCTCGGGCTCGCCACCACCACGCCCAGCGTCGTGGAGATGATCGAGGACCTGCTGACCCCCGACCTGGGGCTGGCGATCGCCGAGCGCGAGGTGGAGCCGACCGAGGTCGGCGGTTCCCCGCGGCACCTGCGCGACATCGTCCTCGGCGTGGTGCGCGACGGCCACCTGCTGCGCATCGGCGCGCCCGAGGTGGACGCGGTCGAGGCCAACGACCGGCTGCTCTACATCCGCCACGCGGGGCACTGATGGCGATCGCGAGCGCGGCGGAGCCGGGCGAAGCGGGTCGCCATCAATCGGGTCCCGGGGCGATCGCTGACTTTCGGCTGCGGGACGTCCCGCTGCTGTCGCGCGTCGGCGCCGACCGGGCCGACCAGCTGCGCACCGACGTCGACGCGGCCGCGGCCGGATGGGCTGACGCCGCGCTGTTGCGGGTGGACAAGCGCAACCAGGTGCTCGTCGCCGACGGCCGCGTGGTGCTCGGCGCCGCGGCCAAGCTGGCCGACAAGCCGCCGCCCGACGCGGTGTTCTTGGGCCGCCTCGCCGACGACCGCCACGTGTGGGCCATCCGCGGCGCGCTCGAGGCGCCGGACGACCCGGACGTGCGCGCCGAGGTGGTGAACCTGCGCGGCCTCGGCGCGATCCTCGACGACACCAGCGGCCAGCTGGTGTCCTCGGCGCTCGCGCTGCTCAACTGGCACGACTCGGCGCGGTTCAGCTCGGTCGACGGGTCACCGACCCGGCCGGCCCGGGCGGGCTGGGCGCGGGTCAACCCCGTCACCGGCCACGAGGAGTTCCCGCGCATCGACCCGGCGGTGATCTGCCTGGTCCACGACGGCGGGGACCGCGCGGTGCTGGCGCGTCAGGCCGTGTGGCCGGAGCGAATGTTCTCGCTGCTGGCCGGATTCGTCGAGGCCGGCGAGTCGTTCGAGGCCTGCGTCGCGCGCGAGATCCGCGAGGAGATCGGGCTCACCGTCCGCGACGTGCGCTACCTGGGCAGCCAGCCGTGGCCGTTCCCGCGCTCGCTCATGGTCGGCTTCCACGCCGTGGCGGACCCGGCCGAGGAGTTCTCCTTCAACGACGGGGAGATCGCCGAGGCCGCGTGGTTCACCCGCGACGAGGTGCGCGCCGCGCTGGCGGCCGGCGACTGGTCCAGCACGGCGGAGTCGAAACTGCTGCTGCCAGGGTCGATCTCGATCGCCCGCGTGATCATCGAATCCTGGGCCGAGATCGACTGACCCGGCGCTACTTGATGCGGTCCGTCACCGTCTGCAGGACGGTGTTGGCGATCTGCTCGGTGGGTTCGATGCCCAGCACGCCGACGGACACCAACACCGCGGATTTCACCGTGTAGAGGTGGATCCATCCGTCGGAGCCGAGCTTGAGGGTCGCGGTGTCCGGCTTGTTCAACGCGAAGTCGTAGGCGGTGTGGTGCAGGGACACACACTGGTCCAGCGTCGCGTGCAGCTGGTTGAGGGCGCCGTGCGCGGCGGCCGCGTCGGGGTAGACGACGACGGCGTTGGTCACCTCGTTGATCGGCGCGATGCCGCCCGGCCTCAGGTCGTCGGTCGAACCGGCGTAGGCGACCGAACGGTACTCTTTCCAGCCGCCCGCGAAGGTGAGGTCCGTGGCCCCCACGGCTCGGCATGGGGCCGGCGGGTTGCCGACGGTCTCCCGCGGCGGGTCGTGCCGGTCGGCGTACGAATACGGTTGCAGCCCTTCGAAATTGGCGATCCGGCGCGCATCTTGAAGGCTGATGATCAGCGAATTGGCATAGGCGTGTTCGGTGGGGGTCGCCGCGGTGCCGCCCGGCGAGTGTGAGCACGCCGACGCGACGGCGACCGTGGCCGCGGCTGTGCCGATGACGCACAGACGCCGCAGGGACCGAAAACTCGACGCCATGGTCGCTTATGTTAGGGCCGCTCCCGGCGGCAGACGGGGCACTTGGTCAACGTCGGCGCGTTCGGGGCCGACGGCTCAGGCGCCGGCTTGGGCCAGCTTCGCCTTGACTTCGGCCGCGCTCGGGTTGGTCAGCGTCGACCCGTCGGCGAACTTCACCGTCGGAACCGTCCGGTTGCCGCCGTTGACCGAACCCACGAACTCCGCCGCCGCGGGGTCCTCTTCGATGTCGACCGTCTCGTAGGCGATTCCGTTGGACTTCAGCACGGTCATCAGGCGGTGGCAGTAGCCACACCAGGAGGTCGAGTAGACGGTGATTGGCGCGTTGCTCATAGCTCGTTAACGTAGCCGGGAGGACCTGTGTTCCGCGCCGCGGGCACCCACCGATTCCGGCGACAACTCGCCGACGCGCACTGGGCGGGGACGCGGTTTGTCGGCCACCGCTGCCAAGATGGACGCCATGCCGATGCTCGCGGACGCCCTGACCGCCGGGCTGGACGACGAGCAGCGCGACGCCGTGCTGGCTCCCCGCGGCCCGGTCTGCGTGCTCGCGGGCGCCGGCACAGGCAAGACCCGCACCATCACGCACCGGATCGCGCAGCTGGTGGCGAGCGGTCATGTGGCCGCCGGGCAGGTGCTCGCCGTCACCTTCACCCAGCGGGCCGCGGGGGAAATGCGGTCCCGGTTGCGGATGCTGGACGCGGCCGCGGGCACGGACACCGGCGTCGCCGGGGTGCAGGCCCTGACGTTTCACGCGGCGGCCCACCGGCAACTGCGGTACTTCTGGCCGCGGGTGGTCGGTGACACCGGCTGGCAGCTGCTCGACACGAAGTTCGCCGTGGTGGCGCGGGCGGCCAGCCGCTGCCGGATCAATGCCAGCACCGAGGACGTCCGCGACCTGGCGGGCGAGATCGAGTGGGCCAAGGCGTCGCTGATCAGTCCCGAGGAATACCCCGCCGCCGTGGCCGAGGCGGCGCGGGACATCCCGCTGGACGCCGCGCGGGTCGCGACGGTGTACGGCGCCTACGAAGCCCTGAAGGTGCGCGACGAATCGGTGACGCTGCTCGATTTCGACGACCTGCTGCTGCACACCGCCGCCGCGATCGAAAACGACGCCGCCGTGGCCGACGAATTCCGGGGCCGCTACCGCTGCTTCGTCGTCGACGAATACCAGGACGTCACGCCGCTGCAGCAGCGGGTGCTGACGGCGTGGCTGGGGGACCGGGACGACCTGACCGTCGTCGGCGACGCCAACCAGACCATCTACTCGTTCACCGGGGCCTCACCGCGGTTCCTGCTCGACTTCTCGCGGCGGTACCCGGACGCCACCGTCGTGCGTCTGGAACGCGACTACCGCTCCACCCCGCAGGTGGTGTCGTTGGCCAACCAGGTGATCGCCGCGGCCCGCGGGCGGGTGGCGGGCAGCAAGCTGCACCTGTCGGGGCAGCGCCCGCCCGGGCCGGCGCCGTCGTTCCACGAGCATCCCGACGAACCGGCGGAGGCCGCGGCCGTCGCCGCGTCGATCGGCCGGCTGATCGAAGCGGGCACGCCGCCGTCGGAGATCGCCGTGCTGTACCGCGTCAACGCGCAGTCGGAGGCCTACGAGGAGGCGCTGACCGAGGCGGGCATCCCGTATCAGGTCCGCGGCGGCGAGGGGTTCTTCACCCGCCAGGAGATCAAGCAGTCGCTGCTGGCGCTGCAGCGCGCGGCCGAGCGCGGCGCCGACGGGCCGCTGCCCGAACTCGTGCGGGCGGTCCTGGAGCCGCTGGGGCTGGAGGCCGAGCCGCCGGTCGGCACCCGCGCCCGCGAGCGCTGGGAGGCGCTGACCGCGCTGGCCGAATTGGTCGACGACGAGGTGGCCCAACGCCCGCAGCTTGACCTCGCGGGACTGCTGGCCGAACTCCGGTTGCGGGCCGACGCGCGGCATCCACCGGTGGTGCAGGGTGTCACGCTGGCCTCGCTGCACGCCGCCAAGGGGCTGGAGTGGGACGCGGTGTTCCTGGTCGGGCTGGCCGACGGCACGCTACCCATCTCGCACGCGTTGGCGCACGGGCCGGAGAGTGAGGCCGTCGAGGAAGAGCGCCGGCTCCTCTACGTCGGAATCACCAGGGCGCGAATACATTTGGCGCTCAGTTGGGCGCTGGCCCGCAGCCCGGGCGGGCGGCAGGGTCGCAAGCCGTCGCGGTTCCTCAACGGCATCGCCCCGCAGGCGCGCGCGGACGCCGCGCCGAACCGGGCCCGGCGCAACCGGGGCGCCGCGGCGCGCTGCCGCATCTGCAACAAGGACCTGGCCACCGCCGCCGCGGTGATGCTGCGGCGCTGTGAAACCTGTGCCGCCGACGTCGACGAGGAGTTGCTGCTGCGGCTCAAGGCGTGGCGGCTCGACATCGCCAAGGAGCAGAAGGTGCCCGCGTACGTCGTGTTCACCGACAACACGCTGATCGCGATCGCCGAGCTGCGCCCCGACGACGAGGACGCGCTGATCGCGATCCCCGGCATCGGCGCCCGCAAGCTGGAGCAGTACGGGCCCGACGTGCTGGAGCTGGTGCGCGGGGGCTGAGCCGCAAACGCGCAGGTCAGAAAATCCGTTGTCCCGGACGTCGGCAACGGTTTACCCTCGAAGCTGCGTTCTGGCACGACGAAGGGAGGTGGCCACGATGATCAACGACGCGTTCGGTGTGGACGTGGCCGCCGCGGCGGCCGCGCTCAAGCATGCCGCCCACACCGCCGTGCCGGCGGCCGCGCTGAAGCATCGCGCCGCCGCCGCCGCGACGAACGCGTCCGTGGGACTCGAGGTCCACCGAATGGCCACCTGACAGCCCGGTTTTCACCGAACGGCCACGGACCCGAAGTCAAGGATCCGTGGCCACAGTTTTTTCGGGCTCCAGCACAAGCCCGCTACCTGGTCCGGATCACCGAAAGAGGAAGCCCCGACCAGGAAGCAGGTGAGCAGGACATGTCGGCACTGACAGTCCCCAGACAACCGGTGTTGCCGTGCCACGCCGGCGATCCCGACCTCTGGTTTGCCGAGACCCCGGCCGACCTCGAGCGCGCCAAGGCGCTCTGCGCGGGCTGCCCGATCCGGCGCCAGTGCCTGGCGTCGGCGCTGGAGCGGGCCGAGCCCTGGGGGGTGTGGGGCGGCGAGATCCTCGATCGCGGCGCGATCCTGGACTTCAAGCGACCGCGCGGACGCCCCCGCAAAGACGGAGTCGCCGCCTAGATGACGGCGCTGTCGGGCTCGGCGAAGCCCGGGATCAACTCCTCGGACAGCGCCTTGATCGGCACCCGCGCGTCCAGCTGACACAGGATCGCGGCCACGGACGCGATGACGCGCATCGGGATGGCCAGCTTGGGCGGCAGGTCCATCTGCCGGGCCGTCTTGATCTGGGACACCGAACGATCGATCTGGCCGACGGTCATGCGCTGCAACCACTTACGCGTGTAGTGGAAGACGTCGACCTCGATGGGCTCGACGTACTGGCGCAGCATTTCGTCGATGTCGCGCACCGACACCTGCTGACCCTTCTGGATGAAGCCCACCTTCTCCATCGTGGGCAGCAGCAGGTCGTAATTCTTGTCGCGGGCCAGCCGGATCGTCATCCCGAGCTCGACGGGGTAGCCGCCGGGCAGCGGTGCGACGGCGCCGAAGTCGATGACGCCCATCCGGCCGTCGGGGAGCAGCATGAAGTTCCCCGGGTGGGCGTCGCCGTGCAGCATCCCCAACCGCCGGGGCGCGTCGAAGGTCAGCTCGAGCAGCCGGGTGCCGATCAGGTCGCGCTGCTCGCGGGTGCCGTCGCGGATGATCTGCGCCAGCGGCAGCCCGTCGATCCACTCCTGGACCACGACCTTGGGCGCGCTGGCGACGACGTGCGGTATCGCGAAGTGCGGGTGGCCCTCGTAGGCCTTGGCGAAGGCGCGCTGGTTGTCGGCCTCCAGCCGGTAGTCGAGCTCCATCTCGGTGCGCTCGACCAGCTCGTCGACGATGCCCTGGACGTCGGCGCCGGGCGCGAGCTGTTTGACCACGCCGACCATCCGCTGCATGGTCTTCAGGTCGGCGCGCAGCGCCTCGTCGGCGCCCGGGTATTGGATCTTGACCGCCACCGGGCGCCCGTCGGCCCAGACCGCCTTGTGCACCTGGCCGATGCTGGCCGAGGCGATGGGCTTGTCGTCGAACGAGCTGAACCGCTCCCGCCACTTGGTGCCCAGCTGGGCGTCGAGCACCCGGTGCACCTTGTTGGCGGGCAGCGGCGGGGCGTCCTTTTGCAGCTTGGTCAGCGCCTCGCGGTAGGGCTCGCCGTACTCGTCCGGGATGGCGGCCTCCATCACCGACAGGGCCTGGCCCACCTTCATCGCTCCGCCCTTGAGCTCGCCCAGGACGGTGAACAGCTGGTTGGCGGCTTTCTCCATCAGCTCGGCCTGGACTTCGTCCCGCGATTTGCCGGTCAGCCGTTTCCCGAACCCCAGCGCCGCCCGGCCGGCGAAGCCGACGGGGATGCTGGCCAGCTTCGCGTTCCGCGCCGCACGGCCGCGTTTGATGTCTGCCACGTATCCATCATCCATGACGCTCAGGCCGACTCGTGCTTGATCTTCGCAACACCGGCCTCGGGCATACAGCGCGGCGGCCCGCGTTAGCACGAGCACAGCGGGTGCCGGGTCCACTGCCGCGCCACGATGGCACCGGCGTTGAGGTCGAATTCCAGCGTGGCGTTGAGGGTTTGGGGCGGCACCGCGTCCTGCTTGCGGACGGCGGCGATCACCCGGTTCACCTGGCTGAGCGCCAGCGCGGCCGTCCCCAGCAGCGTGGCCCGGTCGGCGACGCCGACGGTTTCCCGCAGCTGCGCCGAGATGGCCGGCCACGCCGCGTCCCGGTCGCGACGATGCAGGTCGGCGCAGCCCAGGCAGCTGGTCGTGCCGGGGATGACGAGTGGGCCGACCAGCCCGACGCCGTCGCGGACGCGCACCGGCAGGTGGGGGACACCCTGGGTGTGCAGGTCGCGGACCATGCGGGGGTCGGCGATCAGGTAGTCCGACAGCACCACCAGGTCGACTGCGGCGCCGGACACGGCGGCGTGCGGTTGGCTGCTGTGGGCGATGCGGGCGCCCGAGCGGCGCAACGCCTCGACCAGCAGCTCCGACAGCGGGCCGCGGCCGTGGATCCGGATGGACGGCGCCCGCCCGCGCGGCGTCGCGCATTCCGTCGCGACCCCCGCGCCGACCAGCTGGGTGATCAGGCCCGTCAGCCCCTCGGCGTCCCGCAAGCCGCGGTCGGCGGCCCGCCGCTGCAACTCGGGCAGCGGCGTCGGGGACCGCATGGACCGCAGCAGCGCGGCCAGTTCCGCCGGGGCCAGGCCGCCCGGCGGGCGCACCAGCACGGCCCGGCGCGGATCCCAGCCGACCTGCACGGCCCCGTCGGGCCGCAGCAGCACCGGCATGGCCGGGTCCAGCGCATAGGTGGAAAGGGTGGCCGCGGGCACGGGTGCACTGTGGCACGCGGACGGTGACCGCCCAATCAGTTATCCACAGGGCCGGGGACGGCGGGCCGTCAGGGTTGTCCGGCAGATGCGGGCGGTGGCGGCGGGCACGGCTTGCCGCCGCGAATACCGATGATCGTTCCCGTGGTCGTGGTTACCGGTCCGATCGTCACGCCGCAGGGCCAGTTAGCCTGGTTGCCTGGATCGTTCGGGTCCGCGGCCGGATCAGCTTGCGCGACCCCCGCGCTGAACGCCAGAGCGACTACCGTCAGCCCCGCGGCCAAGATTGGCTGTGTCCGCATTTTCCCCACCTCAATTTGTCCGTGCGTAGCCGGCATCGCGTTCTGGCCTGGTGCACCGGGCAGACGCGAAAGCCTCAGCCAAGAATTGCCTTCGTTGCTTGTGGACGTGGGAACAGGGCGTGAACTATGCGCGAATTACGTTGGGAGGCACCTGTTTCGTCGACCGGCCCGATCAGTTATCCGCAGGGCCGGGTTCTTCGGGGTTCTCCTCGAGTTTGGCGATCGCCTCGTCGATGCCGCTGGTGTCGCCGCCGATCACCCGGTCGATGAAGCCGGCCGGCTCGTCGAGGTCCTCGGCGGCGGGCAGCAGATCGGGGTGTTGCCAAATGGCGTCGCGGGCGTCCACGCCGGCGGCCTCGGTGAGGCGCTCCCACAGCGCGGCCGCTTCGCGCATCTTGCGGGGCCGCAGCTCCAGGCCCACCAGCGTCGCGAACGTCTGCTCGGCCGGGCCGCCGGTGGCGCGGCGGCGGCGCAGCGTCTCGCTCAGCGCGGCCGCGCCCGGGATCCGGTCGCCCAGGGCCGCGGTCACCACCACCTGTACCCAGCCCTCGATCAACGCGAGCAGCGTCTCGAGGCGCTCCAGCGCCTGCGTCTGCGCCGGCGTGGCCTTGGGCTCGAAAACGCCTTGGCCCAAAAGGTTTTCGATGGCCGCCGGGTCGGACAGCGTCGCCGGGTTGAAATCGCGGGCCAGCTCCTCGATCCCGCTCATGTCGATCTGCATGCCCATCGCGTAGGCCTCCACCGCGCCCAGCAGCTGGCTCGACAGCCACGGCACGTGACTGAACAGCCGGTGGTGGGCGGCCTCGCGGGCCGCCAGGAACGTCAGGATCTCGCTGCGGGGCTGCTCGAGGCCGGCGGCGAACGACTCCACGGCGTCGGGCAGGATGGCGGCAATTCCCTTGGGCCCCAACGGGAGACCGATGTCCGTCGACGTCAGGACCTCCCGCGACAGCCGGCCGAGCGCCTGGCCCAGCTGGGAGCCGAAGGCCATCCCGCCCATCTGCGACATCATCGCCATCAGCGGGCCGGCCATGCTCTTGGCCTCCTCGGGCAACGACGACGCCCACACCGTCGAGATCTGTTGGGCCATCGGGTCACACAGCCGCTTCCAGGTCTGCAGGCTGTTGTCGACCCAGTCGGCCGGGGTCCATCCCACCGCCTTGCTGGTGCCGGCGGGCAGCGCCGTGGCGCCGTCCAGCCAGGTCTCGGCGAGGTGGACCGCGTCGGCGATCGCCGAGTTCGTCGTCGCGGGGATCGGCGCGACGAAACCGATCGAGTTCGTGGCCACCCGCCGGGCCAGTTCGTAGTTGACCGGCCCCGAGGATTGGCCCCCGCCCATCCCGGCGCCCGCGCTGGAGAACATCTGACCCAGCTGGGTGAAGATCTGTCCCAGGTCACCCATGCCGAACTCGCCGCCCATGCCGAATGCGCCGAGCGGATCGGAGCCGCCAGAGCCCGAATTGGGATCTTTCTTCCCGGGTTTGTCGGGGTCTTCCCCGGACGAGAAGCCGAAAGGCAGGTCAGCCATACCGTCAACGGTACTCACCGCGATAACGGGACGGGCGCTCTCGGGTCAGCTTGTGGCTGAATCGGGCGCGGCGGGCTCCGTCTAGTCTGATCGGCGTGAACAGGCGGATTCTGACCCTGATGGTCGCGCTGGTGCCGATCCTGGTCTTCGGCGTGTTGCTGGCGGTGGTGACCGTGCCGTTCGTGTCGCTGGGCCCCGGGCCCACCTTCGACACGCTCGGCGAGGTCGACGGCAAGCAGGTGGTGGCCATCGAGGGCGCCGCGACGCATCCGACCACCGGGCACCTCAACATGACCACGGTGTCCCAGCGGGACGAGCTGACGCTGGGCGAGGCGCTGACGCTGTGGCTTTCGGGGCAGGAACAGCTGGTACCGCGCGACCTGATCTACCCGCCCGGCAAGTCGCGCGACGAGGTCGACAAGGCCAACAACGCCGACTTCAAGGAGTCCGAGGACAGCGCCGCGTACGCCGCCCTGGGCTACCTGAAGTACCCGGCAGCGGTCACGGTCGCCAAGGTCACCGACCCGGGCCCCTCGGCGGGCAAGCTGAAGGACGGCGACGCCATCGACGCGGTCAACGGCACCCCCGTCGCCGACGTCGACCAGTTCACCGGATTGCTGAAGAGCACCAAACCCGGCCAGACGGTGACCATCGACTACCGCCGCAAGAACGAGCCGGCCGGCATCGCGCAAATTACGCTGGGCGCGAACAAGGATCGCGACTACGGCTTCCTCGGTGTCGCCGTGCTCACCGCGCCGTGGGCGCCGTTCGTCGTGGATTTCAACCTCGCCAACGTGGGCGGCCCGTCCGCCGGGCTGATGTTCAGCCTGGCGGTGGTCGACAAGCTGACCACCGGCGACCTGACCGGGTCGAAGTTCATCGCCGGGACCGGCACCATTTCCGCCGATGGGAAGGTGGGCCAGATCGGCGGCATCACGCACAAGATGGTCGCCGCGCACGCGGCGGGGGCGACCATCTTCCTGGTACCGGCCAAGAACTGCTACGAGGCGAACTCGGACAACCCGTCCGGGATGCGCCTGGTGAAGGTGGAGACGCTCGGCCAGGCGGTCGACGCGCTGCACGCGATCACGTCGGGGGGCCAGCCGCCGAGCTGCTGAAGCTCGGCCGGGATCGCACGTCGCCCGGTGCGTAGAGTTGTCACCGTCGATCAATCGAGCAGGGAGCGTAGCCAGTGGGGATGCGGCCCACCGCACGGATGCCGAAGCTGACTCGGCGTAGCCGGATTCTGATCCTGATCGCGCTGGGTGTGATCGCTTTGCTGCTCGCCGGTCCGCGGCTGATCGACGCGTACGTGGACTGGCTGTGGTTCGGCGAGCTCGGCTACCGCTCGGTGTTCACCACCGTGCTGGTCACCCGGTTCGTGGTCTTTCTGGTGGCCGGTCTGCTGGTGGGCGGCATCGTGTTCGCCGGTCTCGCGGTGGCCTACCGCACCCGCCCGGTCTTCGTGCCGAGCAACGACAACGATCCGGTCGCCCGGTACCGCGCCGTCGTGCTGTCCCGGCTGCGGCTGGTGGCCATCGGGGTGCCGGTCGCGATCGGCCTGCTGGCCGGCATCATCGCGCAAAGCTACTGGGTGCGCATCCAGCTGTTCATGCACGGCGGCGACTTCGGCATCCGGGATCCGCAGTTCGGCAAGGATCTCGGCTTCTACGCGTTCGAGCTGCCGTTCTACCGGCTGCTGCTCAGCTATTTGTTCGTGGCGGTGTTCCTGGCGTTTTTGGCCAACCTGTTGGCGCACTACATCTTTGGCGGCATCCGGCTGTCGGGGCGAACGGGCGCGCTGAGCCGTTCCGCGCGGATCCAGCTGGTCACCGTGGTGGGGCTGCTGGTGCTGCTCAAGGCGATCGCGTACTGGTTGGACCGCTACGAGTTGCTGTCCCACACGCGTGGGGGAAAGCCGTTCACCGGCGCCGGGTACACCGACATCAACGCGGTGCTGCCGGCCAAGCTGATCCTGATGGCGATCGCGCTGATCTGCGCGGCCGCGGTGTTCTCCGCTATCGTTCTGCGCGACTTGCGGATTCCGGCCATCGGCCTGGTGCTGCTGCTGCTGTCGTCGTTGATCGTGGGCGCGGGGTGGCCGCTGATCGTCGAGCAGATCAGCGTCAAACCCAATGCCGCGCAGAAGGAAAGCGAATACATCGGCCGCAGCATCACCGCGACGCGGCAGGCGTACGGCCTGACGTCGGACGTGGTCACCTATCGCACCTATGCCGGCGACACGCAGGCCACCGCGCAGCAGGTGGCCGACGACCGGGCCACCACCTCCAACATCCGGCTGCTCGACCCGACCATCGTCAGCCCGGCGTTCACCCAGTTCCAGCAGGGCAAGAACTTCTACTACTTCCCCGACCAGCTGTCCATCGACCGGTACGTGGACCGCAACGGCTCGCTGCGCGACTACGTCGTCGCGGCCCGCGAACTCAACCCCGACCGGCTGATCGAAAACCAGCGGGACTGGATCAACCGGCACAGCGTCTACACGCACGGCAACGGGTTCATCGCGTCGCCGGCCAACACGGTGCGCGGCGTAGCCAACGACCCCAACCAGAACGGCGGCTATCCCGAGTTTTTGGTCAACGTCGTCGGCGCCAACGGCAACGTGGTGTCCGACGGCCCGGCGCCGCTGGAACAGCCGCGCATCTACTACGGGCCGGTCATCTCCAGCACGTCCGCCGACTACGCGATCGTCGGGCGCAACGGCGCCGACCGCGAATACGACTACGAGACCAGCTCCGACACCAAGAACTACACCTACACCGGTCTCGGGGGAGTGCCGGTCGGGGACTGGTTGTCCCGCAGCGTGTTCGCCGCCAAGTTCGCCGAGCGAAACTTCCTGTTCTCCAACGTGATCGGCTCCAACAGCCGCATCCTGTTCAACCGCGACCCGGCCCGCCGGGTGGAGGCGGTGGCACCGTGGCTGACCACCGACAGCTCCGTGTACCCCGCGATCGTCAACAAGCGGCTGGTGTGGATCATCGACGGCTACACCACCCTGGACAACTATCCCTATTCCGAGCTGACCTCCCTGGAATCGGCCACCGCCGACTCCAACGAGGTGGCGTTCAACAAGCTGGCCCCCGACAAGCAGGTCTCCTACATCCGCAACTCGGTCAAGGCCACCGTGGACGCGTACGATGGCACCGTCACGCTGTACCAGCAGGACGAGCAGGACCCGGTGCTCAAGGCGTGGATGCAGGTCTTTCCCGGCACGGTCAAGCCGAAGAGCGACATCACCCCAGAACTCGCCGAGCACCTGCGCTACCCCGAGGACCTGTTCAAGGTGCAGCGGATGCTGTTGGCCAAGTATCACGTCAACGATCCGGTGACGTTCTTCTCCACGTCGGACTTCTGGGACGTCCCGCTGGACCCGAACCCGACGGCCAGCAGCTATCAGCCGCCCTATTACATCGTCGCGAAAAACATTGCCAAGAACGATAATTCGTCGTCGTATCAGCTGACCAGCGCGATGAACCGGTTCAAGCGTGACTACCTGGCCGCCTACATCAGCGCCAGCTCGGACCCCGCGACGTACGGCCGGATCACCGTGCTGACCATTCCCGGTCAGGTCAACGGGCCCAAGCTGGCCAACAACGCCATCACCACCGACCCGGCGGTGTCCCAGGACCTCGGCGTGATCGGGCGCGACAACCAGAACCGGATCCGGTGGGGCAACCTGCTCACCCTGCCGGTGGGCCAGGGCGGCCTGCTGTACGTCGAACCCGTCTACGCCTCGCCGGGGGCCAGCGACGCCGCCTCGTCCTACCCGCGGCTGATCCGCGTCGCGATGATGTACAACGACAAGATCGGCTACGGGCCCACCGTGCGCGACGCGCTGACCGGCCTGTTCGGTCCTGGCGCGGGCGCGGCCGCGACGGGCATCCAGCCCACCGACGCCGGCAATCCGCAGGCGCCCCCACCCGTCGTCCCGCCCCCGCCGGCCGGGCCGCCGGGATCGCCCCCGCCGACGGCGGTTCCGCCGGTGCCGGACGGATCGGTCACCCTGTCCCCGGCCAAATCGGCTGCCCTGCAGGAGATTCAGGCGGCGCTGGGCGCGGCCAAGGACGCCCAGAAGAAGGGTGATTTCGCCGGTTACGGCGCGGCCTTGCAGCGGTTGGACGACGCGATCACCAAGTACAACAACACCAAATAGCCCTCAGGCGTAGGCCGTTCGGAACCTCTCCCGATAGGCCTTCGGGCTGATGCCCAGGTGGTTGACGAACACCCGGCGCAGCGTCTCGATGCTGCCGAAGCCGGCCATGCCCGCGGTCTCGGATACCGACCGGCCGGATTCCAGTGCGCCCCGGGCGAAATCGATCCGCACCAGCTCGACGTAGCGGGCGGGGGTCATTCCGAGCTCGGACTGGAAGAGCCGGGTCAGCTGGCGCGTGCTCAGCGACGCCCGGGCCGCAAGGGATTTCACGCTGTGGTTGGCGGCCGGGTCGGCCGCGACCGCGTCGATGACCGCGCGCAGCGGCGACTCCGGTGGGGGATCGGCCTCGACCAGCACCGAGAACTGTGATTGGCCGCCCGCGCGTTTGAGGTAGACGACCAGCCATCGGGCCACGTCGCGGACCAGCTTGGTGCCGTAATCCATTTCGACCAACGCCAGCGCCAGGTCGATGCCCGACGAAATCCCGGCCGAGGTGAAGACGTCGCCGTCGCGGACGAAGATCGCGTCGGGCTCTACCGTCACGTCCCGGAAGGCCCGGGCCAACCGCCGGGCGTCGTGCCAGTGCGTGGTGGCGCGCCGGCCGCTGAGCAGGCCGGCCTGCGCCAGGATGAACGACCCGGTGCAGATGGACGCCATCCGCCGGGACCGCGCCGACAGCGCCCTGACGGCCTCGACGAGCGCGGGGTCGATCGCCCGCGCCGGCAGGTGGTCGCTGCCGGCGACCAGGATGGTATCGGCGGACTCGATCTCCGCGATGCGGTCGGTGACGCCCAACGGGGTGCCGATCGACGTCGTCACGTCCCGCCCGTCCAGCGACGCGATCCTGAGCCGGTAGTCGGCGCCGAACCGGTTGGCCTCGACGAAGACCTCACCCGCTCCGGCGACGTCTAACAGCGTCACGTCGTCGAAGACGACGATCACCACCACCCGCGTTTCGGCCACTAGGACATTGTGTCGCTTTCTGTGGAGAGGACGGCTCGAACGCCCACGCTCGGCGGGCGCGTGCGGCCGCAGACTGAGTGACACGCTCACCGGAAAAGGAGACGAGAACATGACCACCAGCTCCATCGAAAGCATCGGCGGCATCCGCATACCCGACTCGGCGCTGGTGCGCGAGGCCACCGAGTTCATTCGCGACGCCGAGGACGACCTGTTGTTCCACCACTCGCGCCGGGTGTTCCTCTTCGGCGCGCTGCGGGGCGCGCGCCGTGGCCTGCAGCCCGACCTGGAGCTCCTCTACGTCGGCGCGATGTTCCACGACCTCGGGCTCACCGAGCGCTATCGCACCTCGCCCGTCCGCTTCGAGGTCGACGGCGCCGACGCGGCTCGCGATTTCCTGACCGCGCGCGGCGTCGACAAGGCCGACGCCGACAAGGTGTGGCTCGGCATCGCCCTGCACACCACCCCGGGGGTGCCCGAGTTCATGGCGCCGGAGGTCGCGCTCCTGCAAGCCGGTGTCGAGGTCGACGTGGTCGGCATCGGCCGCGAAGACGTGGCCCCCGAGGCGCTCGCCGCGGTGACCGCCGCCCATCCGCGCCCGCAGTTCAAGCAGCGCATCCTGGCGGCGTTCAACGACGGCATGAAGCACCGCCCGCACACCACGGCCGGCACCATGAACGCCGACGTGCTGGCGCACTTCGATCCCACCTTCGAGCGTGTCGACTTCGTCGACAAGATCCTGGGCAACAGCTGGCCCGAATAACCGGAAAGGAGCGAAAGAAATGGACATTCACGAGGCGCTCTACACCACCAGGATGATGCGCCGGCTGCGGCCGGATCCGATCCCGCTGGAAACCCAGGCCCGCATCCTCGACGCGGCCGTGCGCGCCCCGAACGGGGGCAACACCCAGCGGTGGCACTTCGTGGCCGTCGATGACCGCGAACTGATCGGCAAGTTCGCCGACCTGTTCCGGCGGGCCCGCGCCATCGAGTACGAAAAGTTCAGCGCGGGAGCGGGACCCATGGTGGCGACGGCCCCCGGAGCCGACCCGGCGCAGCACGCGGAAACGATGCGCCGGATGCAGGGGTCGGGGAACTACCTGGCCGACCATTTCGAAGAGATCCCGCTGTTGCTCTTCGTCTACGCCATCGACGACCTGGGCGGCGCCAACATCTACCCGGCGATCTGGAGCGCGCTGCTCGCCGCCCGCGCCGAGGGCGTCGGCGGTGTGATGACGATGGTGCTCCGCAATTTCACCGACGAGGTCAACGAGTTGCTGGGCGTGCCCGCCGAGCAGGGCTGGAAGATGTCGGCCATGCTGACCCTCGGCTACCCGCGGGGCAAGTGGGGCGTGGCGGCCAATCGGCGCCCCGTGCACGAGGTTTCTTCCCGCAACGGCTGGGGCAAGCCATTCGGAGTCGAGGTGCCGCAGCCGCTGTGGCCGCCGCACGAAGCGGCGGACCTGGCCGCGGCGGGATGACGGGCCGAGGAGTGAGTCAGATGACCGAGCGGAACGAAATCGGCGTCACCGTGGTACCGCCCGGGGAGGGCGAATACGTTGCCCTCCCCGGTTTCGGGGCGGTGTTCAAGCTGACCAGCAAGACCAACGGGGGCGAGGTGTCCATCGTCGAGCACCCCTTCGCCGTCGGTCTCCTCACCGCGGCGCACCGGCACACCCGCGAGGACGAGCACTCGATCGTGCTGGCGGGCGAGATCGGCTTCCGCTCCGACGACAGCGAGGTGGTGCTGGGTCCCGGCGGCTACATCACCAAGCCGCGCGGGCAGATGCACGCGATGTGGAACGCGGGCAGCGAGCCTGGCCGCATCATCGAGGTGATCACCCCGGGCGGATTCGAAAACTATTTCCGCGAGCTCGGGGAGCTGCTCGTCGAGCACGCCGACGACCCGGTCGGCAAGGTCCTGCACGAGCTGCCCGAGTTCGGCGAGCTCGCCGACAAGTACGGCCTGACGTACGGGTCGCCCGTCTGGATGGACGACATCGCCCGGCGGTACGGGCTGAACCCGCCGTCGCACTGAGACTCCCGGTCGCCGAGATTGCCGCCATGGCTGTGGCCGGCCCCCGATCCACGACCATGGCGGCAATCTCGGCGCGCGAACCCCGCTGAGCCCGCGATTTGGTCGCCGTGACGCCGGTTCGGTAACCTGGCATTCACCAACGCGGGGTGGAGCAGCTCGGTAGCTCGCTGGGCTCATAACCCAGAGGTCGCAGGTTCGAATCCTGTCCCCGCTACCAACGAAACGGCCCCCGGAGATCCTCCGGGGGCCGTTTTCATGCCGCCGTAAGGCAGATTCGATGAAAGTCTGCACTTGCCGTACGCCGACAGGTCGGTGACGAACCCGCATGCCGAAAAAAGAACAGATTCGTTGTTTGACGTACGTCTAATGGGGGAACTTCGAGCTAGCCGACTTCGTAGCGTCAAAGATCCGAGGGACAGGTATGGGCGACATCATCGACCGAGCCGAAATGGTGCTGAGGCGGCGATATGAGCTCGGTGCCAGCGAGGCTCATGCGCTGCTGATCAGGGTGTCCGAGCAGCAATGCCGCTCAATCGATTCGGTTGCCCATACCGTGATCGAGCGATTGGCGCCTGTCGTCGCCGCCGAACTCAACGCGTGAGCACCAGCCGTTTTCACGCCTAGCGGGGCAGCACGGCCTCGATGGCGCTGATGACCTCGGGGGCGTCGGGCTCGGTGCGGGGCCGGAAGCGCTGGACCACCTCACCGCCGGGGGAAATGAGGAACTTTTCGAAGTTCCACTGAATGTCTCCCGCCTGCCCGGCGGAATCGGCGGCCTTCGTCAGCTCCGCGTACAGCGGGTGGCGGTCGTCGCCGTTCACGTCGGTCTTCGCCAGCAGCGGAAACGTCACCCCGTACGTCGTCGAACAGAACTCCCGGATCTCCTCGGCCGTGCCCGGTTCCTGCCCCATGAACTGGTTGCAGGGCACGCCGACGACGGTCAGGCCGCGATCGCGATAGTCCTCGGCGAGCTTTTCCAGCGCCGTGTATTGCGGAGTCAGGCCGCACTTGGAGGCCACGTTGACCACCAGCGTCGCACCGTCGGACAGTTCGGCCAGCGTGGTCGGCCGGCCGTCGAGGGTGGTGAGGGAGATGTCTTTGACAGTCACGCCGATGACGCTAACGCACTGCGCCGCCGCCAATTCTGCGAACGCCGGTTCGCACGACGCCGGCCGCCCAAGGTACATTCTGTGGACTTCGTTATTGCATGTGTGTGCAGAGCCCCGGTGGGGGAAAGTCCGCCGCAACACTGGGATGCGGCCCAGAGGTGAGGGGCGCTGTTGACGACGTCTTCCCCGGTGCAGGTGAACTCCCAGCGACTCCCGCCGTACCGGTGGATCGCCGTTGCCGTGCTGCTGATCTTGGCGATCATCTTCACCCTGGTGTACGTGCAATTCCGCGGCGGCTTCACCGCGAAGACGAAGTTGACCATGTTGGCGTCGCGGGCGGGCCTGGTGATGGACCCGGGCTCCAAGGTCACCTACAACGGCGTGGAGATCGGCCGGGTGGGCGACATCTCCGAGACGGTGCGCGACGGCAGGCCCGCCGCCAAATTCACGTTGGAGGTGTATCCGCGGTACCTGTCGCTCATCCCGTCGAACGTGAACGCCGACATCAAGGCGACCACGGTGTTCGGCGGCAAGTACGTGTCGTTGACGACGCCGAAGAACCCGTCGCCGCAGAAGCTCAACTCGCACACCGTGATCGACGCGCGGTCGGTGACCACTGAGATCAACACGCTGTTCCAGACCATCGTGTCGATCAACGAGAAGGTGGATCCGGTCAAGCTGAACCTGACGCTGAGCGCGGCCGCCCAGGCGTTGACCGGGCTGGGCGACAGATTCGGCCAGTCGGTGGTCAACGCCAATGCGATCCTCGATGACGTCAATCCGCAGATGCCGCAGGCGCGCCACGACATTCAGCAGCTGGCCGGGCTGGGCGACACCTACGCCAACGCCGCACCCGACCTGATCGATTTCCTGAACAACGCGGTGGTCACCTCGCGGACCATCAACGCGCAGCAGAAGGATTTGGACCAGGCGCTGTTGTCGGCGGCCGGGTTCGGCAACACCGGCGCCGACATCTTCAACCGGGGCGGCCCGTACCTGGCCCGCGGGGCGCAAGACCTGGTGCCCACCGCGCAGCTGCTGGACACCTACAGCCCGGCGATCTACTGCACGCTGAAGAACTATCACGACGTGGTGCCGCTGACCGGTGCCTCCGAAGGCGGTTTCAACGGCTACTCGCTGAACATGAACACCGAGGCGCTGTCCGGGCTGGGGTTGCTGGCCAACCCGGTGTCGGCGGTGGCCACCATCGCCAGCCTGGTCGGCGGGCTCGCCGGGGTGGTCGGCGGCGCGCCGAACCCGTACACCTATCCGGAGAACCTGCCGCGGGTCAACGCGCGCGGCGGGCCGGGCGGCGCCCCGGGCTGTTGGCAGCCCATCACCCGGCACCTTTGGCCCGCACCGGAATTGGTGATGGACACCGGCAACAGCATCGCGCCGTACAACCACCTCGACACCGGATCGCCGTATGCGATCGAGTACGTGTGGGGCCGACAGGTCGGGGATAACACGATCAATCCCTAGAACCGCGCCGCGAAGAATGCAGAATGTCCTCGTGCTGGCGCGCAGGGACCGCTGACGTGCCGGGGTTTGGCTTCCACACCCTGGCGCTGCTGACCGCGATCGGGTTGGCCGGCCCCTTGCTGGCCGCGCTGCCGCGGCTGCGGATTCCGGTGATCATCGGCGAGCTGATCGCCGGCCTCGTCGTCGGCCGCACCGGTTTGAACGTCGTCGACGTCACCAACCCGACGTTCCAGCTGCTCGCCAACGTGGGCTTCGCGCTGGTGATGTTCGTGGTGGGCACCCACGTCCCGGTCCGCGCCGGCGCGCTGCGCTCGTCACTACCCCAGGCGCTCGGGCGGGCGGCGCTGGCCGGCGGCGCCGCGGCGGCACTCGGTGTCGGCCTGGCGGTGGCGTTCGGCACCGGCCACGCGGCGATGTACGCGGTCCTGATGGCGTCGTCGTCGGCGGCGCTGGCGCTGCCGGTGATCGATTCCCTGCGGCTGCGGGGGCCGCAGGTGGTCGCGGTCACCGCCCAGATCGCGGTCGCGGACGCCGCCTGTATTGTCTTGCTGCCGTTGGTGATCGACCTGCATCACGCGCGCACCGCCGCGCTGGGCGCGCTGGCGGTGGCGGGCTGCGCGGCGGTGGTGTTCGTGGTGATGCGCCATTCCGACGCCAAGGGCTGGCGCCGCCGCATGCACGTCTACTCCGAAAGCCACCGGTTCGCGCTGGAATTGCGGACCAACCTCATCGTGCTGTTCGCGCTGGCCGCGCTCGCCGTCAGCACGCGCGTGTCCGTGATGCTGGCGGGCTTCGCGGTGGGCCTGGTGGTCGGGATGGTCGGCGAACCACGACGGTTGGCGCGGCAGCTGTTCGGCATCACCGAAGGGTTTTTCAGCCCGCTGTTCTTCGTCTGGCTGGGCGCCTCGCTGCAGGTGCGCGAGCTGGGCGCGCACCCGAAACTGATCCTGCTCGGCGCGGGCCTGGGCCTGGGGGCCGTGCTGGCGCACGCCGCCGGCCGACTGCTCGGCCAACCGCTGACCCTCGCGGTGCTCTCGGCCGCCCAGCTGGGTGTGCCCGTCGCCGCGGCGACCATCGGCACCGAGGAACACCTCCTGGTCGCCGGCGAGGCGTCCGCGTTGATGTTCGGCGCCTTGCTGACCATCGCGGCCGCGTCGATCGCGGGCGCGCTGGCGTCGCGCAAGCAGGTGACCAACGGCCCTTCCGCCGCCGAGCCGCCGCATGCCCAGCGGCACGACTGACGTCTAGCTGCGCGATTGGCCCAAAGTCCTTTGCGCTAGTGCCGTCGTGCCCTCGTCGGGGGCGGCGGCAATCGGCCATCGTGGATGGACGACGCAATACCGAAGGGAACCACCGCCATGAACACCCGCTTTCCGGATGCCGGCACGGTCCGGACCGTCCTGAGTCTGGCCGCGCGGGCACCTTCGGTGCACAACACGCAACCCTGGCGGTGGCGGGTCGACGCGTCGAGCCTGCACCTGTACTCCGACGAGAGCCGGCAGCTGCCCAACATCGACCCCGATGGTCGGGACCTGATGCTGAGTTGCGGTGCGGCCCTGCATCACTGCGTCGTCGCGCTCGCGGCGGTCGGGTGGCTGTCCAAGGTGACCCGGTTCCCCAATCCCGCCGACCCCAGTCACCTTGCGGCAATCGAACTTTCGCCACACCGCGCCGACTCGGTGGACATCGCGCTGGCCGCGGCGATACCGCGCCGCCGAACCGACCGGCGCTACTACAGCTCCTGGCCGGTGCCGGTCGGCGATGTCGCCCTGATGGCGGCGCGCGCCGCCCGCAGCGGGGTAACGCTGTGCCAGGTCGAAGACCTCGACAATTTGCGGGAGATCGTCGCTCAATCCGTGCGGGATCACCTGAACCAGGACTATCTCGCCGAGCTCACGGCGTGGAGCGGCCGCTACGCGTCGGTGGCCGGCGTTCCCGCGCGCAACACACCCGCACCGGACCCGACGGCGAAGATTCCGGGCCGGTTCTTCGCCGGGCCGGTGCTGCCCATGCCGGCGGAATCTTCGGCGGCCGAGGACAACGCGGTCGTCGTCGCCCTGGGCACCCGCAACGACGACCGCCTGGCCCAGCTGCGCGCCGGCGAGGCGACCAGCGTCGTGCTGCTCACCGCGACATCCCTGGGGCTGGCGAGTTGTCCGGTCACCGAACCGCTGGAAATTCCCGAAAGGCGCGCTGCGGTCCAATCCGACATCTTCGGCGACAGCAACTATCCGCAGATGCTGTTGCGGGTGGGCTGGGCGCCGATCAACGCGGACCCGTTGCCCGCGACGCCCCGGCGCGAGCTCTCCGAGTTCGTCGAGTGGATGACCGAATACGAGCACCAGGCCGCGCACTGACCCGGCGAATTCACCGAAACGATTGCGGCGTGGAGGGATACGTAATGGAGGCGTTCAGACTCGACCCTCGCTGCTGGCGGGTGGCCCGCATCTTCGGGCGTAACCCGTTGCTGCGCCGCTCCGACCGCATCGAGGCGATGGTCGTGCTGGTCGCGATCGTCGTGTCGCTGCTGGGCGTCCCTCTCGCCGGTGTGATCGGCGCGACGACCTATGGCGCGCGGGACAAGGTCTACACCCAAGAGGCGCGCGAACGGCACCGCGTCGTGGCGACCGTCGACGAGGCGCGCGCCGAGGACTTTGGTGTGACTGTCGCACAAGCGAAGTGGCCGGGCCCCAACGGCGAGCGCGGCGGGACGCTGGAACTGTCCGAGCGCGTCCAGGCCGGCGGAACCGTCGACATCTGGGTGGACGCCGGCGGCAATCCGGTGGTGCAGCCGCCCCCGACGTGGCTCGCCGCCGCCGAGGCGATCGGCGTGGCGGTGGTGGCCGCGCTGGGCGTGACGATGGCGATGGCGGCACTGGTGGCGGTCGTCCGGTACCGGCTGGATCGCGCGCGTGATGCCTTGTGGGAGCGCGACATCGAACTCCTCGCGGAGACCTCGTAAGCCATGAGCGGAAACGACGGGCAGTCCGGTGCCGCAACCTTCGGCACCGCCGGGTTGCAGCGTTTGGTCGAGGTCCTGATCGAGCGCGGGTACCGCGTCATCGGCCCGACGTTGCGGGACAACGCGATCGTGCTCGATCAACTGCAGTCGGCCGACGACCTGCCGCGCGGGTGGGGCGTCGACGTGGCTCCCGGGCACTATCGGGTGCGCGCGCGCGACGACGACGCGGCGTTCGGGCACTCGTCCGGGCCCCAGTCGTGGAAGCAGTTCCTGCACCCGCCACGGCGGCGGCTGTGGTCCGGAAGCCGCGACGGCTTCACCGAATCCGAACCGGACGAGGAGTTGCCGCGGTACGCGTTCCTCGGGGTGCGTGGGTGTGACTTGGCCGCGATCGCGACGCTCGACCGGGTCCTTGGCCGCGGCCAGTTCGCCGACAACTCCTTCGTCCGCCGGCATCAACAGATCTTCGTGATCGCGGTCAACTGCACCGAACCCGGCGGGCTGTGCTTCTGCGCCTCGATGGGCACCGGCCCCGCGGCCGGACCGGGATACGACTTGGCGCTGACCGAGCGGGTCGACGACGACGTCGTGACCTACCTGGTCGAGGTGGGCACCGAAGACGGCGCCGACGTGCTCGCCGCCGTCGCGCACCGGGCCGCCGACGTCGCGGAGATCGGCAACGCGCGTGCCGCGGTGCAGGCGGCGTCGCAGCGCATGGGCCGCCAGATGCCCGAGGTGAATCTGCGTGACCTGCTGGTCCGTTCGCGCGAGTCGCCGCAGTGGGACGAGGTCGCCAGCCGCTGCCTGACCTGTGGCAACTGCACCATGGTGTGCCCAACCTGCTTCTGCACCAGCACCGAAGACGTCAGCGATCTCACCGGTGAGCATGCCGAGCGCTGGCAGCACTGGTCGTCCTGCTTCGAGCCCGACTTCACCTACATCCACGGCGGCGGCAGCGTCCGCCAGTCCGGCGCCTCGCGGTACCGGCATTGGATCACCCACAAACTGGGCACCTGGCACGACCAGTTCGACATGTCCGGGTGCGTCGGCTGTGGGCGCTGTATCGCCTGGTGTCCCACCGGGATCGACATCACCGAGGAAATGAACAAGATGGCCCGCGATGATTGACGTGGCGGACACAGCGGTGATGGCGCCGAACCCGTACCGGGTGCGCAGCCGAACCGTCGAAAGCCCCGACTCCGCGACCCTGTGCCTGGAACCGCTCGGCCAGGTGCTGCGGGCTCCGCAACCCGGAGAGTTCATGATGCTCTACGCATTCGGCGTGGGCGAGGCGGCGATCTCCATCAGCGGCGATCCCACCGTCACCGACGGATCGATCACCCACACGATCCGCGCGGTCGGCGCGGTGAGCCGGGCGCTGCACGACGCCCAGCCGGGAAGCATCATCGGCGTCCGCGGCCCCTTCGGCACCACCTGGGGGCTCGCCGAGGCCGAGGGACGGGATTTGGTGATGGTCGCCGGGGGCGTGGGCCTGTGCCCCCTGCGCCCGGCGATACTCGGAGCGCTGGCGCAGCGGTCCCGCTACGGCAAGCTGACGCTGGTGGTGGGCGCCCGGTCGCAGGCCGACCTCGTCTTCGCAGCTCAGCTCGAAAAGTGGGCGCACGACCCGCAGATCGATCTGCACCTGATCGTCGACGCCAAGACGCCGGGCTGGCACGGCGAGGTCGGCATGGTCACCGAGCCGCTGGGGCGGCTCGCCCTGGAACCCGATCGCACCACCGCGTTCCTGTGCGGCCCGGAGCCGATGTTGCGGTTCGGCGCGGAAACTTTGCTCGCGAAAGGCATTGCGGCGCGCGACATCCGGGTGTCACTGGAGCGCAACATGCAGTGCGGGGTGGGGATATGCGGTCACTGCCAGCTGGGGCCGCTGCTGGTGTGCCGCGACGGCCCGGTGGTCGGCTTCGACGTCGCCGGTCCGCTGCTACGGGTGAAGGAGCTTTGATGAGCCGACCGACCCTGGCCGTGTGGAAGTTCGCCTCGTGCGACGGTTGCCAGCTCACCCTGCTGGACTGCGAGGACGAACTGCTCACCCTCGCCGACCAGGTGCAGATCGCCAACTTCGCCGAGGCCTCCAGCGCGGTCGTCGCCGGCCCCTACGATGTGTCGCTGGTCGAGGGCTCGGTCACCACCCGGCACGACGAGCAACGCATCCAGGAGATCCGGCAGCAATCGAAGGTGCTGGTCACCATCGGGGCGTGCGCGACGGCCGGGGGAGTGCAGGCGCTGCGCAACTTCGCCGACATCGCCGAATTCGCCTCCGTCGTCTACGCCAAGCCGGAATACGTTGACACGCTTGCGACGTCGACGCCCGCGTCCGCGCACGTCAAGGTGGACTACCAGTTGCCGGGCTGCCCGATCGACCGCGGCCAGCTGCTCGACACGCTGGCGGCCCTGCTGATCGGGCGCAAACCGCGGGTGCCGGCCAAGACGGTGTGCACCGAGTGCAAACTCCGCGGCGTGTCGTGCGTCGTTGTCGCCGAGGGGATTCCGTGCCTAGGCCCGGTCACCCACGCCGGTTGTGGGGCGCTGTGCCCCAGCCATCACCGGGGCTGTTACGGCTGCTTCGGCCCGTCGGCGGCCCCGCGGACCGCGACGTTGATTCCGTTGCTGCGCCGCGACGGCATGTCCGACGGCGACGTCGACCGGGTGTTCTCGACCTTCAACGTCGCCACCTTCGCCGCCGAACGGAGCGAGCAGTGAATTCCTCCGAGCGCACCCTCAGCGTCGGCGCGTTGACCCGCGTCGAGGGGGAGGGCGCGCTCCACGTCGCCCTGCGGGACGGGGAACTGCGCAGCGTGCAGCTCAACATCTATGAGCCGCCACGGTTTTTCGAGGCGTTCCTGCGCGGACGCGCCCACACCGAACCGCCCGACCTGACGGCGCGCGTCTGCGGCATCTGCCCGGTCGCCTATCAGGTCAGCGCCTGCAATGCCATCGAGGACGCCTGCGGGGTTCAGGTGGACGACGAGCTCGTCGCGCTGCGGCGGTTGCTCTACTGCGGCGAGTGGATCAACAGCCACGCCCTGCACATCTACCTGCTGCACGCGCCGGACTTCCTCGGCTACGACGACATCGTCGGCATGGCGCGCGACCACCGGGAGGTCGTCGAGCGGGGGCTGGCGCTGAAGAAGGCGGGCAATCGGCTGATGGAATTCGTCGGCGGCCGGGCGATCCACCCGGTCAACGTCCGCCTGGGTGGATTCTATTCCGTCCCAACGCGATCCGAATTCGCCCCGCTCCAAGAGCTGTTGCGTCGCGCGCTGGACGACGCCGTGGCGACGGTCGAGTGGGTGTCCGGATTCGAATTCCCCGATCTCGAGCTCGACCACGAGTTCCTGGCGCTCACGGCGGCGGGTCGGTATCCGATCGAGAACGGTGTCATCGCACGCAGCGCCGGTCCGGCGTTCGGCGTGGCCGAGTTCACCGACCACGTCGCGGAATCACAGCTGCCGCACTCCACCGCCCTGCACGCCACGCTCGACGGGGGTCGCTACCTGACCGGTCCGCTGGCGCGGTACTCGCTGAACGCGGACGCGCTGTCTCCGATCGCCGCTGCGGCGGCGGCCGGCGCCGGGCTGGCGGGCGAATGCCGAAACCCGTTCCGCAGCATCGTCGTGCGCGCCGTCGAAGTCGTCTACGCGCTCGAAGAGGCGCTGCGCATCATCGATGAATACCAGCGCCCGGCGCGCCCGTTCGTTCCCGTCCCCGCTCGCGCCGGCGTCGGCCACGGGGTCAGTGAGGCGCCCCGCGGCCTGCTGTACCACCAATACCGGATCGACGAGGACGGGCTGGTGTCGGCCGCAACGATGATTCCGCCGACGTCGCAGAATCAGGGGGCCATCGAGGCGGACCTGGCCCGGCTGGTCTCCGGCAACCTCGCGCTCGACGACGCCGCGCTCACCGGGTTGTGCGAACAGCTGATCCGCAGCTACGACCCGTGCATTTCGTGTTCGGCGCACTTCCTGACGCTGACGGTGGAGCGGGGATGACCGGCGACGCTGGACGGGTCGTAGTCGTCGGCCTCGGCAACCCTTACCGCCGCGACGACGGCGTCGGTGTCGCCGTCGCCACGGCTTTGCGCGACCTCGTGTGGCCGAATGTCGTTGTGAAAACCGATGTTGCGGAACCCACGGCCCTTCTCGAGGCCTGGACCGGGGCGGGGCTGGCCGTGATCGTCGACGCGGCGATCGCCACGCCCGCCAACCCGGGTCGCATCCATCGATATCAGTTGGACGAGGTGCCCGACCAGCCCGAGGGGTTGAGCTCGCACAGCGTCGATATCGGCGACACCCACGCGCTGGCTCGGGTGCTCGGGCGGGTGCCGGGCGCGGTGGTGGTCTTCGCCGTCGAGGCGGCGGACACCGGCGCCGGCGACGGGCTCACTCCGACGGTCGCGCGCGCCGTGCCGCTGGTGATCGACATGGTGGCCGCCGAGATCAATCGCTTTCGGTCAGCGACGCAATCGCGGCACGCAGGTTCTCGGTGACCTCGGCCGCGATGCTGATGAGCGCCGGCTCGCCGGTCACCTCGACCAGCAGTCCGGGATCCATCGCCTCGACGATCACCGTGCCCGGGTCGCCCGGGTCGGTGCGCACCAGCATGTTGCACGGCAGCAGCAGCCCAATCTCGCGATCCACGCTGATCGCCCGATAAGCCAGCGCCGGATCGCACGCCCCCAGGATGAGGTAGTCCTCCATCTCCACGCCGAGCTGAGCGTGCAGTTTCGCCCTGACGTCGATCTCGGTGACCACGCCAAAACCGCTCCGCGAGAGCGCCTCTCGGGTCCGGGCCACCGCGTCGTCGAACGGGGTCGCCAATCTCGTGGAGAGTTCCGCGCTCATCGCGGCGCGTGATCGGTCAAGAGATCAACCCCGTGCCCCGCGCCGCCGCCGGAACCTCGATGCGCTTGCCGCAATTCGGGCAGAACAGTTCGCTGCGATGATGTTCGGCCCCGCAATGCGCGCAGAAGTGCGGCTCGTCGGCGCCCGATTCACGGGGCATCAGGCGAAGCGGTTGAGCCTCGGGTGCCGGACCGCGCGGCCGCCGCAGCCGAAGCCCCAAGAACGTCAGTCCGGCGCCCAGGGCGATCACCGAGGCCACGCTGATCACGATGTAGGCCAACAGATTCTTCCCGCTCAGCGACGAGGCGTCCCCGTACTGCTGGCGCAGATTGACCGCGGTCGTCTTCAAATCGTCCAGCCCGGGATAGCCGGGCGACATCGCCAGCGTCTGATCGAACTCGCCGATCGCATCGGTGTAGTGACCCGCATAGAAGTCGGCGAGCCCCTTGCGATAGAACCGGTCGGCGGGTCCCAGCATCGGCTTGACGCCCTTGGCGGCCAATATCGCCGCCACGCCGTCGGCCGGGGCGATGAAGTTGAAGGGCTGGGATTCGCCGGCGGGGGCGAAGCTGTTCAGGCCGACCACCTTTCCGTTCAGCCCGATCGTCGGCCCGCCGCTCATGCCCTCGGTCATCGCGGCGTCGATCTCGTAGGCGGGGTTCGACCCGGCGATGGACTTCTTGCTGACCTTGCCGCTCTTGTAGGTGGGGTCCAGCGAAGGGCCGGTGACGTTTTGGGTGCTCTCCGGGTAGCCGACGGTGAGAACGGGCGTCCCGATGGTGACCTCGGCGTCGGTGGCCAGTTCGGACGACGGCAGGTTGCGCTTGGCGACCTTGAGCAGCGCGGCGTCGCCCTTTCCGAGGGGCCGGAAATCAACGATGTTGGCGACCATCTTGTCCGCGAGTTTCGTTCCCGTGCCGGACATCAGCGCGACGCTGACGTGGGGACCCTGGCCTGGCGAATCGCCTTCCACCCGCGCGTTCTTGCCCAGCCACTCCAAAGTGGTTGCCGGATCGCTCGACTCGGGTGCGTCCGGAAACTCGCTCCGATATTCGGTGGCGGCCCGCTTGAGGATCAGTTCCGTGGCGCTCGCCGGATCGACGCAGTGACCCGCCGTGGCCACCCACCCGTCGGGGTTGACGACGAAGGCCGTGCAGTTCCAGGTGGCCAGGAACGGCATGCTGGAGCCCCGCCCGAATTGGGACAGGATCTCGCCGCTCGGCAATCGGACCAGGCCGTAGCCCTCGCCGGCGAGATACATGATGGACGGCCGGATAAGCGCCGCCGCGCGTTCCTCGGGCTTGGCTTGCGGGCGCCCGCTATCGGCGGCCGCCATGCCCGGCGCGCCGGCCCACAGCGTGAGGACGGTCGCCGACAGCGCCAGCAACCGCCGAGCGGCCGTCAGACGAGTCACGGACGGGCCATCGACGACGGATGCCGGCGCATCGACTCAAGCAACTCAGCTTCGTATCGCCGCACCGAAATCCACGCCGGATGCGACTCGAGCACGATCACTTCCGCGCCGACGATGGATGCATTTCTGCGTCGCTGGGTTGCGGGCATTGTCGCAGTCACAACCCCATTTCAGTAGCTCGCCGGGCGGCTCGATAGGGACCGAAGTCACGACCGGTGAGGACCTCCGTTCGTTCTGGCTGCACGACCGCCGCCAACGTCCCGGTCCGGTGACCTTCGGCCCTGTCTCGCAACCGGTTCGGTGAGTAGCACTTTAGGCATGTCTGAAACGACTGAATCGGCACAGCATGTCGACGTCCAGGTCACCCTGCGTGACGAGCCGCCCTCGGCCGCCGAATACGCGCGCGGCAAGATCGGTGAACTCGCGCGGTTCGCGAGCCGACCGGTGCTGCACGCCCGCGTCAGGCTGACCAGGCACCGCGATCCGGCGGTGCGGCGGCCCGTCGTCGCGCAGGCCAATCTCGATGTCGACGGCCGGCCGGTCCGCGCCCAGGTCCAGGCCGGCACGGCGCACGAGGCGGTCGACCTCCTCGCGGCGCGGTTGCGGCGCCGGCTGGAACGCACGGCCGCACACTGGGAGGCGCGCCGCGGCGAGCGCCCGGCGCCCGGCCACGACGAATGGCGGCACGATTCCGAGCCGGCGCACCGGGGAAATTACTTCCCCCGTCCGGCAGACGAGCGCCGGGTCATCCGCCGTAAGTCGTTCACGATGGCGGCGTGCACCCTCGACGACGCCGCCCACGAAATGAACTCGCTCGACTACGACTTTCACCTGTTCACGGAGAAAGGGACGGGCATCGCAGGCGTGCTGTATCGCGCCGGGGCGACGGGCTACCGCCTTGCGTTGGCGGCCCCGGAGTTCGCCGACCGGGTGAGCGAGCACGCGCTGCCCGTGACCGTCAGCGCACAACCGCTGCCGTGCCTCACCGAGGAGGGGGCCGCCGACCGGCTTGCCCTGCTGGGCCTACCGTTCCTGTTCTTCATCGACGCCGACCACGGTTGCGCCAGCGTGCTATACCACCGCTACGACGGGCATTACGGCCTGATCACCCCGGCCGGCTAGCGCGCAGGGCACATCGGCGCGCGCACCGGGGACCAAGGACCCTCGCAGGGGTCGGGTGGCCCGCGCACACTGGCGCCATGGCCAACACGACGAAGCGGATTGCCCGGACCACCGCGCTGCTCGCCGTTCTCTACGGCGCGCGCAGGTATTACCGCAACTGGGGCGCCACCAAGGCCGAGTCGCAGATGCGCTTTCCGGGCGACCCCCTGGTGGGAGATCCGGCGGTGCAGACCACCGAAGCGGTCGACATCGACGCGACCACACCCGTCGTCTGGTCCTGGTTGCTGCGGTTGGGGCGGGATCGGGGCGAGCGGTACGACAATGCGGGGATGAAAAGCCCTGTCGGGCAAAGTGGTAGCGATACCCTGCGGGTGGGGGATGTCGTCCGCCTGGCGCCCGAGGGCTGGCTGGGGTTACCCGACGGGCTGACATTGCGTGTCGCGGAAATAGTGCCCCAAAAGTACGTCGTGCTCCATGCCATGCGGTCCGATCCGCACTGGAATGTGGTCCTGTCCTTAAACGTGCAGCCGCACTGGGAGGACCGCGTCCGACTGCTGGCGCGTGCCCGGATCGCGTTGCGCTACCCCGGCGAGGTGTTCGTCCTCGAACTGGCCAGGCCGCTGATCGCGCTCGGGACGCGCGCGTTGTTGCTCGCGATCAAGCGGCGGGCGGAGCGACTCACCCTGCTGGAGCCGGTCCGCTCCTCGGTCGAAACAAGTTGACAGTTTTGGTCTTTGGCGCGTGTGGGCCGTCGGCCCGCGCGACAGGGAACGAAGGGAGGCCCGGACGGTGAAACCAATCGTGGTGGGGATCGACGGTTCGTCTGCGGCGATCGCCGCCGCGCTATGGGCCGTCGACGAGGCGATCACCCGCGGCGCACCCCTGCGTCTCATATCCGTTGTCAAGCCGACGCACGAGTCTCCCGAAGACTACGAACGCGATCTCGCGCACGCCGAGAAGTCGCTGCAGGAAGCCGAAGCGGCGGTGGCGGCCACCGGCAAGTGTGTCGAGGTGGAAACCGACGTGCCGCGGGGGCCCGCCGGCTCGGTGCTGATCGAGGCGTCCTCCCGGGCCGAGATGATCTGCGTGGGCTGCGTCGGCATCGGACGCTACGCGCGCTCCATCGTCGGTTCGACGGCCACCGAGCTCGCGGAGAAGGCCCACTGTCCGGTCGTGGTGTTGCGGACCGGCTCCGAGCGGCCGCCGCCGGACATCAATTGGGTCATCGTCCGGATGACCGACACCCCCGGAAACGACGACGTCGTGAATTGCGCTGCGGCGGAGGCGAAGTTGCGCAGGGCTCCCATGCTGATCCTCGGCGGCCGCCCCGAGGAACTCACCGAATATGCCGACGGGAAGTTCGAGCGACGGATAACGCAGTGGCGACAGCCCTATCCGGAGGTGCGCGTCTACCCGATCGCCACGAAGCACGCCATCGCCAGCTTCCTGAACTCCAACAACGAGCGAGTGCAGCTCGCCGTCATCGGCCACGACGAGGCCGGCCAGCTCGCGCGGTTGGTCGGGCCACAGGGGCATCCGTTGTTCCGGCACCCCGAATGCTCCGTGCTCGTCGTGCGGTAGCGGTGGGTCAGTCCTCCGGCGCGCCGAACCGGAACCGGCGGCCGGTGACGATCTCGGGAATGATCCGCACGTAGTGCGATTTCTCCGACGGCGTCCAAGGCAGCACCTGCGCGCGTTCGGCTTCCTCGATGTCCTCGTTGGTGCGCAGGGAGCGCGCGACGCCCTTGATGATCACGCTCCAGCCTTCGGCGACATTGTGGTCGTCGACCTCGAACAGCACCCGGTTGTTGATCGCGGTGCTGACCAGCTTGGTGCCCTCCGCGGTGCGAAACAGCACGGTGTGGCGCTGGACGGCGTAGTTGACCGGAAAGATCTCCGGCTGCCCGCCCACACTGGTGACCAGGCGGCCCAGCGTCACGCCCGCGATCAGGTCCCAGCATTCGTTCACCGGCAGGATGGAAACCCCATCATCGATCAGCGACATCAGTCATCCCCTTCATCGGCAGCGCTCCCGTCGATGGTATTGCGGCGGCCGGCCGACAGCGTCGGCCGAAGGTCCCGCGGCCCGGGGACCAAAGGCTTTGGCTAGCGGATCTGCAGCACATCCGCCAGCGGGCGCCGGGGTGTCGCCGCCGGCAGTAGTTCCGCCGGCGGGGCGATCCCCGCGCGGATCAGCACTTGCGGCTCGCCGCGCCGGCCGGTGAGTTCGCGCACGATGTCGCGGCTTTCGTCGAGCTCGATCAGGTGCGTGAGCGGGCACGTCGCCATTCCGGCCGCCGTGCATTCCAGCAACACCGTGGACAGCACTTCGCCGCACCGCAACACGTCCAACCTGGTGTCGTCGGGCGTCGACAGCACAAGGATTTTCGCCCAATCGACGTTGATGTCGCCGCGCCGGTCGGCGTGGCTCCTGACAGGGAAGCTGCGCGCCACGTCTACCCGCCAGCTCTCCTTGTCGGACGCCAGGGCGGTCGGCGGGATCCCCTCGGCCAGTGCGAAAGACGAAGTCCACCAGTCGAGTTCGGCGTGGTAGTAGATGTCCTCGCGGCGAAGCTCCTCGGTGAGCAGCGAAGCCTCCACCAACAACGGGCGCATGTCGTCGGCGAGCACATCCAGGGTGACCAGGCCCCCGTCGAAGGCGGCGCGCAGCGTGGGCTCGAACAGCTCCCAATACGTCGGGCGTCCCAGCGGGAGCCGGTCGGTGCGGCGCTGCAGGATGGCCTCGGCGCGGCGACGCTGCGCCTCGGTGATGTCCTCCAGCGGGCTGAAGGTGACCGAGGCCAGCTGGTCGGGGTCGTCCGGGTCCGCAAACCGCTCGACCTTCGGCGCCCAGCCGGCGGCGGTCATGGCGACGCACAGGTGGTCCAGGACGGCGCCGCAGGACAGGATCACCTCTCGCCCGGAGTCGTCGGTGGCGGGTATCGCGCGGTGCCGCTCCACGAACAGGCGCAGCACGCCGTCCTCGGCCACCCAGCGCCACGGCTGGCTGTTGTGCACCGACGGGGCACGGCAGGCCAACAGCACCGCGTTTTCGAGCACGCCGATGTCGGGCGTCCTGCCCCTCATCTCAACCCCCTGTGCGATTTTCGGCTCAAACCTTGGACGCGTTGGCTTCCACGTAGCCGACCACATCGGCCAGCGTCCGCAGCGACGCGTAGTCCGATTCCGGGATGTCGACATGCAGTTTCCGGTGGATCCCACGCAGGAAGCTCAGCCAGTCCATGGAATCCAGGTCGACCTGGTCGCGCAGCAGGACGTCGTCGGCGATGTCGTCGGGATCGATTTCGGGGGCGATGGAGGTCAGCACGGACAGCACCACCGCGCGGGTGTCTTCATTGGTCATTGCGCATCACTTTTCTAGGAGGTCGGGCTGCTGGAGCAGCTCGTTGATTGCGGCGAGGAAGAGCGCGCCCCGGTGCCCGTCGCTGGCCCGGTGGTCGGCGGCCAGGGTGGCCTGCGCGGTGGTGACGACGCGGATCCCGCCGTCGATGACGCAGACCCGCTCGGCCGGCTGGCCGAAGCCGACGATCGCGACCTGCGGCGGGTAGATGACGCCGAAGACCGCATCGACGCCCTGGTCACCGAGGTTGGTGACGGTGATGGTCGGGTCCGACATCTCCGAACTCCGCAGCGAGAAGGACCGCGCCCGCGCCACCAAATCGGTGAGGTCGTCCATCAATTCGTCCAGCTTCTTCTCCGGGACGTCGTGGATCGCCGGCGCGACCAGCCCGCCGCCGCGCAGCGATATCCCGACACCGACGTGCACACCGTTGGCGGGTTCGAATCCGTCTTCGCGCCAGAACCCGTTGAACTCGGTGAACCGCTGGGCGGCGACGCCGACGGCCTTCAGCAGCAGTACGGCTGGCAGCACCCGCTCGTCGATGGATCGCTGCGCGTTGCGGGTTGTCAACCAGGACAACGACTTTTCCAGCCGGATTTCCTCGGCGAGGTAGTAGTGCGGGATCTCGCGCTTCGACCGGCTCATCGCCGCGGCGATCGACTTGCGCATCTGCGTGGCGCGGTCGGCCGCCGTCGGCTTGGTTCCCGGCTGCGCGACGGGCTTGGGCGCGGCCGGCTTGGCCGCTGCCGCGTGCTCCACATCGTTGATGGTGACCGCGCCCTGCGGGCCGGTGCCGGTCACCGCCTCGATGTCGACGGCCAGCGACTGGGCCAACCGCCGCGCGGCCGGGGACACCCAGCGGCGCCGCCCGGGGGCGGTCGGGGGGGTCCGGGGCGCCGACGGCGCCGGCGGCGGCGCGGTCGCCGGCTTGGCGGCCGCCTTGGGCGCCTGCCGGGGCTTGGGTCGCTTCTCGGCCTGCTCGCCGGGCGCCGTCAGGGTCGCCAATGTGGTTCCCACCTGGACGGTTTCGCCCACCGGCACCACGAGTTCCTCGACGATGCCCTCCTGCCAGCATTCGACTTCGACCGCGGCCTTGGTGGTCTCCACGATCGCGACGACTTGGCCGCGGGTCACCTTGTCGCCGGGCTTGACCAGCCACTCGTTGAGGGTGCCTTCGTCCATGTCCGAGCCGAGCGAGGGCATCTTGAATTCGATCATGACCCGTCTCCGAAGAGGCTCTGCACGGCGGCAACGATCTTCGGGGTTTGGGGGAGCGCGGCCTCTTCCAGGTGCTTGGCGTAGGGCATGGGCACTTCGACGCTGCACACCCGCGACACCGGCGCGTCGAGGTCGTAGAAGGCGCCCTCCATCACGCGCGCGGTGATCTCCGCGGCCAGGCTGCCGGTGTGCCAGGCCTCGTCGACCACGACCGCCCGATGGGTCTTGCGGACGGAGTCCAGGATGGTGTCCTCGTCGAGCGGTCGGAGCACGCGTAGATCGATTACCTCGCAGTCGATTCCGGCCAGCGACAGCTCGTTGGCGGCGTCCAGCGTCTTCGGCAGGCTGCCGCCGTACGTGATCAGGGTGACGTCGCCGCCCGCGCGGCGGACCGCCGCCCGCGAGATCTCGGTCGGGGTCAGAGCGTCGACATCGGTCGAGGCGTTGTAGAGCTGAACGTGCTCGAAGATCACCACCGGGTCGGGGTCGGCCAGGGCGGTCGCCAGCATGCCGTACGCGTCCTCGACGGTGGCCGGCGCCAACACCTTGATGCCCGGGATGTGGGCATACCACGGTTCGAGGCTGTGCGAATGCTGCGCGCCGAGCTGGCGCCCGGCACCCGTCGCCATGCGCACCACGATCGGCACGGAGAACTGCCCACCGGACATATGACGCAGGGCCGCAGCGGTATTGACGATCTGGTCGAGCGCCAGCAGGCTGAAGTTCACCGTCATGACTTCGACGATCGGGCGTAACCCGTTGAGCGCCGCGCCGATCCCGATGCCGACGAAGCCCAACTCCGAGAGCGGGGTGTCCCGCACACGGTCGGGACCGAATTCTTCCAGCAGGCCCTTGGAGGCCGCATACGTTCCGCCGTAGCGTCCGACGTCTTCCCCCATCACCACCACGCGCTCGTCGTCGCGCAGCGCGTCGCGCATGGCGTCGTGCACCGCGGTGCGGTAGCTGGTCTTCATCGCGCCGTCCCCGGCGTCAGCACGTCGCGTTCGAGATCCGCCACGTCCTCCCACGTTCCGGCCTCGGCGAACGCGACGGCGGCCTCGATCTCGGCGGCGGCCGCATCCTCGATATCTTGCACGTCGGCGTCGGAAAGCGTGCCGTCGCCCACGCACTTCTCGGTGAACGCCTGGATCGGGTCGCGCTCGCGCCACCGTTCGACTTCGCCCTTGTCCCGATACAGTTCGGGGTCGAACATCGAGTGCGCGCGGAATCGGTAGGTGCGGAATTCGATGAAGAACGGGCCTCCGGTGTCCCGGACGTGATCGACGCCCTCCTGCGCGGCGGTGTGGCATGCCTCGACATCCATGCCGTCGACGGCCAGCGTGGGCACCCGATAGGCGGCGGCCTTGACCGTGAGATCGGTCTGCGACTGCGCGCGATCCAGCGCGGTTCCCATCGCGTAAAGGTTGTTCTCGCAACAGAACAGCACCGGCAGGTTCCACAACGCCGCCATGTTCAGTGACTCGTGGAACGCGCCCTCGGCCACCGCGCCGTCGCCGAAGTAGCAGGCGGTCACCCGCTTCTGCTGCAGCATGGCGTCGGCCAGGGCGATGCCCACCGCCAGCGGCAGGCCGCCCGCGACTATCGCGTTTCCGCCGTAAAACCGCTTCGACGCGTCGAACAGGTGCATCGACCCGCCGCGGCCGCGCGAGCAGCCCTCCTGCTTGCCGAACATCTCGGCCATGATCGAGGTCATCGGAATGCCGCGCAGCAGCGCGTGCGCGTGCTCGCGATAGGTCGCCACCACCGCGTCATCGTGGGCCAGCGCACGCAGCGACCCCGCGGCCACCGCTTCCTCCCCGACGTAGAGATGCAGGAACCCGCGAATCTTGGCCGCGCTGTACAGTTCCGCGCACTTTTCCTCCATGCGCCGCACCCGGACCATGTCCGACAACAGCTCGTGGGCCAACTTCGTATCGGTCATGACGGCACTCCTTCTGCCTGGCGGACCGGATGTTGTTCGATGGTGGAGGTGTCGCCCTCGGGCAGGCCGAGTTCCCGCGCCTTCAGCAGGCGCCGCATGATCTTGCCGCTGCTGGTGTGCGGCAACGAATCGGCGAACTCGATCTCCTTGGGCGCCACCGTCGCCCCGAGCCGCTTGCGGGCGTGGCCCAGCAATTCGAGTCGGAGGTCTTCGTCGGCCACCACACCGTTCTTCAGCGTGACGAAGGCCTTGACCATCTCACCGACGGTCGGATCCGGTATGCCGATGACGGCGGCCTCGGCCACCGCCGGGTGATCGGTCAGCGCGCTCTCCACTTCGAACGGCCCGATCAGGTGGCCCGCGGACTTGATCACGTCGTCGGCGCGCCCGACGAACCAGAAGTAGCCGTCGGCGTCCTTCTTGGCCAGGTCTCCGCTGAGGTACAGCCCGTTCGCGAACGAGTTGCGGTATCGCTCTTCGGCGTTCAGGTAACCGCGGAACATCGACGGCCAGCCGGGCTTGAGGGCGAGCTCGCCCTCGACGCCGGGTTCGTCGATCACCTCGACGGACCCGTCGTCGCCGCGGCGCACGACGAATGCCTCCACCCCGGGCAGCGGACGGCCCATCGAGCCGGGTTTGATGTCGAACGCCGGAGTGTTGGCGATCATGATCCCGCCCGTCTCGGTCTGCCACCAGTTGTCGTGAATCGGCAAGCCCAGCACCCGCTTTCCCCACCAGACCGCTTCCGGGTTGAGGGGTTCGCCCACACTGGCGACGAAGCGAAGCCGCGGAAAGTGGTATTTCGCGGGCAGTTCCGGTCCCGACTTGATGAGCATCCGAATGGCGGTCGGCGCGGTGTACCAGACGGACACGGCCTGGTCCTGCAGGATGCGATACCACCGTTCGGCGTCGAAGTCAGCCTCGTCGACGATGGAGGTGACCCCGTGCAGCAGCGGGCTGATGATGCCGTAGGACGTGCCCGTCACCCAGCCGGGATCCGCTGTGCACCAATAGGTGTCGTCGGGGTGCAGGTCGAGCGCGTACAAGCCGGTGACGTAGTGCATCGCCACGGCGCCGTGCACGTGGATGGCGCCCTTGGGGGTGCCCGTGGTCCCGCTGGTGAAGTGCAGCAAGGCCGGGTCGTCGGCGGTGGTGGGTTCGATCGGCGGGTTTTCGTCGGCCGCGTCGACCCAGTGCCAGAAGTCGAGCGTTCCCGGCGGCACGCCGCCGCCCTGGCCGTCGTCGACCACGAAGACGTGCCGCAGCGACGTCAGCCGATCGCGGATCTTGGCGACCTTGCGCTGATAGATCGCGCGGGTGGTCACCAGGACGTCGGCCTGTCCGATGTTGATCCGGGTGGCGATCGGCTCGGGTCCGAAGGCCGAGAACAACGGCGACACCACGCTGCCGTTGCGCAGCGCGCCCAGCATCGCGATGTAGAGCTCGGGGTTGCGGCCCATCAGGGTGAACACACGATGGCCCTTGTTGATGCCCAGCGAATGCAGCGCGCTGGAGAACCGCCGGGACAGCCGGCCGAGCTCGCCATAACTGAGGTCGTGGGTGGCGATCACGCCGTCCCACGGCCGGTCGGTGACGAACCGCAGGGCCGTGCGCGTCGCGGCCGGCCCCGCCGTGTGGCGGTCGACCGCCGCGTAGGCGATGTTGCACAGGCCGGGGCCCATGCCTTCGCACAGATTCGGCACATCGGACCAGTCGAATCGGGCGCGCCCGCGCTCGTAGTCGGTGAGGTTCGGCGGAACGGAACAATCGGCGGCCGTTTTGCGGATGACATCCATAGCTGGTCCTCGGTTTGCTTGGTCGCCTTCATCGTTTGCTTCGCCACAACGGCGCAATAGAGACAAAGGTCATCATTCGGCCCACGGGCCCAATGACCCGACGCTGGGGACCAAGGACCCTGGCGCGGGCCGCCCGGATGCCCGAGGGTCCAGGTAGGAGAGGAGAGGCGACGAGCGATGACCCCGACGATGGTCGACTCGAAAGTGCTCAGCAGGGCGGTGGAGCTCGCTTGCCGGGCACCCTCGCTGCACAACAGCCAGCCGTGGCGATGGGTCGCCGCCGGACCGACCGTCGATCTGTTCAGCGATCCGCGCCGGGTGGTGCCCTCGGCCGACAACTCGGGCCGCGAGTCGATCATCAGCTGCGGCGCGGTGCTCGACCACTTCCGGGTGGCGATGGCCGCCGAGGGGTGGAGCACCCACACCGACGAGTTCCCCAACCCCAACAACCTCGACCACCTGGCGTCGGTCGACTTCGTTTCCGCCGACTACGTCGCGGCGGGCCGGCGAGACCGCGTGGCGGCGATCCTGCGCCGCAGGACCGACCGGCGCCCGTTCGGCGCACCGCCGGACTGGGCGTCGTTCGAGCCAGTGCTGCGCACCGCCGTCGACGGTGACCTGGTCAGCCTGGACGTGCTGGCCGACGACGCGCGGCCGCGCCTGGTGGAAGCCGGTCGCCTGAACGAGGCGTTGCGCCGCTACGACGACGTCTACCACCACGAATTGCGTTGGTGGACAGCGCCGGGCAGGCACGACGACGGCATCCCCGAAGCCGCGCTGGTGAACGAGGGGCAGCCCCGCACCGTCGAGGTCAACCGCCGGTTTCCCGCCGACCCGCGCGCCCGGACGAGCTCCGCCGTTCCGCCCGATCACGCGAAGGTCCTCGCCCTGTCCACGCCGGGGGATGCCCGCGCCGATGCGTTCCGTTGCGGCCAGGCGCTTTCGGCGATTCTGCTGGAGTGCACCATGGCCGGGCTGGCGACCTGCACCGTGACGCACGTGACGGAGCTGCCGGCCAGTCGCGAGATGATCCGGGAGCTCGTATCCGATGCCGAGGCGGTTCCCCAACTGCTGATCCGGGTGGGCACCGCGCCCGTCGGCAAGGGCCAGCCGGACCCGACGCCGCGCCGGCCGATAAGCGACGTCTTGGAAATGCGCGGCTGATGCGAATTCGGTTGCGAATCAGGATTTTCGAAGGGAGACCAGGATGATCGCCGACACGGGCGACTGGCTCGTCATCAAGAGCGCCACCATTGGTCGGCCCGACCTGCGCGGGCTGATCACCTCGGTGCACTCGCCGGATGGTGCACCGCCCTACCGGGTTCGGTGGCTGGCCACCGGCGATGAGACGACCGTGTTCCCCGGCCCCGACGCCATCGTCGTCACGGCCGCCGAGCAGCAGGCCGCCGACGAGCGGGCGCGGTCACGCTTTACCGCCATGCAGGCCGCCATCCGGAATCAGGCCCGAAGCGAATAAGCGGACAAATGCCTTCCACCACGGACGGATGCCCGTCGCTGACCGACGCCGACGTCGATGAGCTCGCGTACGAATTCCTGCACTCGCCCTATGCCGGCGACACTTACCTCGACTGGCGCCTGGACCAGCGCCTCGACGGCTTTCTCCGCCACCGCGGATTGGTGCGGCTCACCCAGGACGGCGACGTCTACGGCCTCATCCTCAACAGGGTGATGGCCTACATGGCCGAGCTGCGCCGCAAGAGGTGAGCCGACGAACGGCCCGCGAGCCCGGGACTTCTGTCCCTACCGCCCGCCGCGCCGGTCGGATGAACTTCTCAAAGGTCAACGAGATCGCGGCGATTCGCGCGTGATGACCAGAGCGGCCGCAAACGGGAGTCAGCGAAAAATGGAGACGCCAACCGAGTGGGGCACGGGCCGAGCGCAGATCGTGACGCTGACCATGAACCCGGCGCTCGACATCACGACCAGTGTCGGCGTCGTGCACCCGACCGACAAGCTGCGCTGCTCCGCGACTCGCTACGACCCCGGCGGAGGGGGCATCAACGTCGCCCGGATCGCGCGGGTGCTGGGCGGCTCGGTGCTGGCGGTGTTTCCTGCGGGCGGCTCGCACGGCGGCCTTGTCACGACCCTGTTGCGCGATGCCGAGGTGCCATTCCGGCGGATTCCGATCGGTGCGCAGACGCGGGAAAGCTTCACCGTCAACGAAACCAGCACCGGCCAGCAATACCGGTTCGTCCTGCCGGGGCCGGAGCTGACGGTCGGAGAGCAGGAGCAATGCCTCGAGCAACTGAGGATCGCGGCCGAATCGGCCGAGTTCGTCGTCGCGAGCGGCAGCCTGCCGCCGGGTGTGCCGGCCGATTACTACCAGCGGGTCGCCGACATCTGCGAACGACTTGGCGTGCCACTCGTTTTGGACACCTCCGGCGGTGGCTTGCAGCACATCAGCTCGGGGGTCTTCCTCCTCAAGGCGAGCGTGCGGGAACTCAGAGAATGCGTCGGCCGCCGCCTCGCCACCGAGCCCGAGCAATTCGCCGCCGCCCATGAGCTGATCGACCTCGGTCGCGCGCAAGTTGTGGTGGTGTCCCTGGGTTCGTACGGTGCGCTGCTGGCGACACGCGATGCCAGCCTTCGGTTTTCGGCCGTACCGATGGGAAGCGGGAGCGGCGTCGGCGCGGGTGACGCGATGGTCGCGGCCATGACGGTGGCCCTTGGGCGCGGATGGCCCCTGGAGAAGTCCGTTCGGTTCGGGATCGCGGCCGGTGCGGCGAAGCTGCGCACGCCCGGCACCGAGGCCTGCGAGCGCGCGGATGTGGAGAGGTTGTTCGATCTCGTCGCCGAGCCGGCGGAGGTCAGTGGCATCGGGACGAACGGCATCCCGGCTGAGGCCTAACGGCCCCTCCGCAATGGCTCGTGCACGCCATAACCTGGCAGGTAGCGATGGGTATGAGTCAGGAGCCGACATGACGGAGCTGGACGCGAAGTCGGTGGTCGTGGGCATCAACGGCTCACAAGCCGCGGTGAACGCCGCCAAATGGGCGGTCGACGAGGCGGTGAGCCGCCAGCTGCCGCTTCGCCTTGTCTACGTCATCGCCGGCCGAGGAGGAGTCTCGGCCGGGACGGCACCCGGTTCCGAATGGGAGCTGGAGCGCGCCGAAATGGCGCTGTCGCAAGCCGAGTGCGCCCTGCAGCGCGCCGAGAAGCCCGTCGAGGTCGACGCGGTGATCCTGTCCGGGGATCCCGCGCAGGTGCTGGTCGGCCAGTCTGAGGACGCCGCCCTGGTCTGCGTCGGCACGGCGAGGCGGGGATGGGCCTCCGACGGGTTGCTGGGCCCGACCGCCGCCGGCCTGGTGGCGCACGCGCACTGCCCGGTCGCCGTCATCCGCACCAATCCCGACGGGTCGCCGACGGAGCTCGGTGTGATCGCCGTCGTGCTCAACGACGAGCCCGACAACGACGAGGTGGTGCACCACGCCATGGAGGAAGGGCGGCGCCGCCACGCCATCGTGCGGCAGATCGATCGGCGCCTGAACAGCTGGGTCCGCCGTTACCCGGACGTCCACGTCCAGACCGTCGCCGCGGGGACGGGCCTGAAATCCAGCGGAACATCTTCTAGCGCAATCGAATTGGCGGTTGTGGGCAGCGCCGACGCCGACGAGATGTTCGGGCTGGCCACCCCGAATTGCCATCCGATTGTGGGCTACCCCGACTGCTCGGTGCTCGTGGTGCGCCACTGAGACCGATGACCGAGCCAGCCAGCACCAAGTCGATCATCGCCGGCATCGATGGTTCCAAAGGGGCGATCCGCGCGGCGCTGTGGGCGGTCGACGAGGCGGTGAATCGTGACGTTCCGCTGCGCCTCCTCTACGCGGCCGATCCGGGCGACAGCCGGTACACCGCGGAGACGGCGGTCCGCCAGGCGGTTACGGCCATTCACGCCGCCGGCAAGCCGGTGCACATCGAGAGCGGGATCGTCCAGGGACCCGCGATCGGGTCGCTGATCCGCTCGTCGGCGTCGGCGGCCATGGTCTGCGTGGGGGCCGTCGGGCTGCGCCACTTCCAGCCGGGACGCGTCGGCTCCACCGCCGCGGCGCTGGCCACCTCGGCCCACTGCCCGGTGGCGATCGTCCGCGGCCGCGACGATCACTCCCGGCGGCCAGGGGAAAAGGCGGTCGTGGAGATCGACGGGGCCCCCGACGCCCTGCTGAGCGCCGCCATCGACGAGGCCCTGATCCGGGGCGCCCCGTTGCATGCGGTCATCGCGCGGCGAACACCCCCGACCGAGCACGGCGCGGGGGTCAGCGAGGCCGACCGCCGCGCTCTCGCCGACCTCGATCGCCGGCTGGCCCGGTGGAAGCGGCGCCATCCGGAGCTGCGGGTGGAATCGGTGGCGGTGCACGCCGGGCTGCTGGAGTACCTGGCCGGCCTGCGCGCGCCGGTGGGCCTGGTGATCGTCGGCGCCGGCAATCGCCAGCGCGTGGCCGAGTTGGTCGGACCGACCGGCAGCTCGGTGATGCAGGACGCCAACTGTTCGCTGCTGGTCGTGAATCGGCAACATATGTGACTGCCACGTGTGGGATATTGGGCCGAGGCGCGACCGGCAGGAGGATTTCGTAGATGGTCAAGGTTTTCCTCGTCGACGACCATGAAGTCGTCCGGCGCGGCCTCGCCGACCTGCTCGCATCGGACCCCGAATTGGAGATCGTCGGCGAGGCGGGCTCCGTGTCCGAGGCGAAGGCCCGGATCCCGGCCCTGCAACCCGACGTCGCGGTCCTCGACGTGCGGCTTCCGGACGGCAACGGCATCGAGCTGTGCCGGGACCTGGTGTCCGATCACCCCGACCTGCGCTGCCTGATGCTCACGTCGTTCACCTCCGACGAGGCGATGCTGGAGGCCATTCTGGCCGGCGCCAGCGGCTACGTGGTCAAGGACATCAAGGGCATGGAGCTGGCCCACGCCATCAAGGAGGTGGGCGCCGGGAAGTCCCTGCTGGACAACCGGGCCGCGGCCGCGCTGATGGCGAAGCTGCGCGGGGCGGCCGAACGCGAAGACCCGCTGTCCGGCCTCACCGAACAGGAGCGGACGCTGCTTGGGCTGCTCAGCGAGGGCCTGACCAACCGGCAGATTGCCGCCCGGATGTTCCTCGCCGAGAAAACGGTCAAGAATTACGTGTCGCGGCTGCTGGCCAAGCTCGGTATGGAGCGCCGAACCCAGGCGGCGGTGTTCGCGTCGAAGCTGGATCAGCAGGCCGGCCACCCGCAGCCCCCGACGGCCCCGCCGCGCGATTAGCTATGAGTCCTGCCGGCGTCGGCAATCATTCGCTTTGGTGCTTGACAGATTGCGACTACGCTGATCCTGCCATCTGACATTGAGCAAAAGTGTCGCGGAGGTCTTCGGAATGACGAGCGACGATAGCGGCTCGGCATTCGCCGGACTCGGCCAGCGCGGTTTGGTCGGCAGGATGCACCAGCAGCTCGACGAGATGCTGGCCGCCCGCGACCAGATGGAGCAGTTGCTGCGGGTGATCGTCGAGATCGGCGCGGGCCTCGACCTGGACGCGACGCTGCACCGGATCATCATGGCGGCCAGGAAGTTGACCTCCGCCCCCTACGGCGCGCTGGCCATCCGCGACCCCGAGGGCAACCTGCTGTCGTTCGTCCACGAGGGAATGGACGCCGAGACGGTGTCGCGCATCGGGCACCTGCCGGTGGGCAAGGGCCTGCTGAGTTTGTCGATGCTGGACACGCCGGCCCTGCGGATGGACGATATGACCGCCCATCCGGCCGCCGTCGGCTTCCCCGAGCACCACCCGCCCATGCGGGCCTTTCTCGCGGTGCCGATCACCATCCGAGACACCGTGTTCGGCAACCTCTATCTCACCCACGTCGACCCGGAGCGGTTGTTCTCCGAGTCCGACGAGGTCGCCGCCCGCGCGCTGGCGTTCGCCGCCGCGGTCGCCATCGACAACGCCCAGATGTTTGAACGCGAGCGGACGGCCGTGACGTGGATGGAGGCCAGCCGCGAAATCACCACCGCGCTGCTGTCAAACGCCGAGCCGCATAGGCGGCCGTTGCAGCTGATCGCCGAACGCGCCCGCGTCCTGACCGGCGCCGAGCAGGCCATCGTCCTGGTGCCGGCCGATCCCGACCTGCCCGACGACGAGGTCGACACGCTGGTGGTCTCGGCGGCGGTCGGCGTGCACGCCGCCGAGGTGGTGGGACAGCGGGTGCCCGTGGACGCTTCCACCAGCGGCACCGTCTTCCGCTCCGGCGAACCGCTGATCACCGAGACCCTGCAGTATCCGATCCAGGCGTTCACCGACGTGGGGCAGCGCCCGGCCATCCTGATGCCGCTGCGCGCCCGCGACGAGGTCGTCGGCGTGATCGCCATCGCCCGCGGCGCCGACCAGCCGCCCTTCGACGAGAGCTACCTCGACCTGGTCAGCGACTTCGCGACGCACGCCGCGATCGCGCTGGTGCTCGCGTCGGCCCGCGACGACGCGCGCCAGGTGACCATCCTGGCCGAGCGGGAACGCATCGCGCACGACCTGCACGACCACGTCATCCAGCGGCTTTTCGCCGCCGGCATGGATTTGCAGGGGACGCTCGCGCGGGCGCGCTCCCCGGAGGTCGCCGACCGGCTCAACCGCACGCTCGACGACCTGCAGACCATCATCGAGGAGATCCGCACGACGATCTTCCAGCTGAAATCCCCGCCGGGTAAGAACGCCGACTTCCGGCATCGGATCCAGCACGTGGTCGCCGACCTGACCGAGAGCCGTGACGTCGTGACCACCGTCCGCATGCATGGGCCGATGACCGCCGTCGGCGGCGAGCTCGCCGACCACGCCGAGGCGGTGACCACGGAGGCCGTCAGCAACGCCCTGCGGCATTCCGGCGCGTCGCGGCTGACCGTCGAGATCAGCGTCGCGGACATGTTCGTCCTGGACATCGTCGACAACGGCTCCGGCATACCGGCGGACAACACGCGCAGCAGCGGCCTGGGCAACATGACGCGCCGCGCCGAACAACTGGGCGGCGCGTGCGAGATCACCGGTCCGCCCGAGGGCGGCACCCGGGTGCACTGGGTCGCCCCGCTCATCGACCAGTAGCGGCCCCACGCAGCGGGACCAATGGGGGCGGCCAAGGGGCCTAACGGCCCTGGCCCGATCGCGTCGCCCCGCAATAACGTCGAGCAGCGTGGGTGATCGCACGGTGGACGTCGCCGGTACGGCTCGGCTGCTCGACGGACGCTCGGTGGCGTTGCGCCCGCTCACGGTCGCCGACGCCGACGCCGTGCTGGCGCTCCATCAGCACCTGTCCGACCATGACCGGTATTTCCGCTTCTTCACCATGCAGCTCTCGCCGCTGCACGACCTGGTTGCCCGGCTGACCGAGCCCGCGGACGGGCTGTACGCGCTCGGAGCCTTCGACGCCGACCGGCTGATCGGCGTGGCCCACTGCGTGGTTGTCGACGACCCGACGGCCGCCGAGGTCGCAATCGTGGTTGCCCACGAAGACCATTCGGTGGGGGTGGGCACCGCCCTGCTCAAGCACCTGGCCCCCATCGCCCGAGCCCACGGCGTCGAACGCTTCGTCGCGGACGTCCTCGGCGAGAACCACCTGATGCTCACGGTCTTCTTCGATCTCGGCTGGCGGTGCAGGCCGGTCGATTACGGGGCGATTCGCCACCTGGAGATCGAGCTACCCGGATCCGACGAGGCGTCAGCGTAGAGGAGCGAACAATGACCAACAGCCCCAAGAAGTTCGGAGTGCTGGTGTGTGTCGACGGCTCGGCCGCATCCGATGCCGCCGTCGCGTGGGCAACGCGTGAGGCGATCATGCACGACCTGCCGATCACCCTCATGCACGCCGTGCCGCCCGTCGTGGTCGGCTGGCCGGTGGGCCAGCTGTATGCCGACATGCCCGACTGGCAGCGCGAGGGCGCCGAGCACGTCATGGGCCAGGCCCGAAAGACGCTGAGCGCCAGCGTCGGCGACGCCAAACTCCCCGAAATACGCACCGAGACGGTGTATTCGGCCATCGTCCCGGCGTTGATCGAGGCCTCCAGGGACGCGTGGATGCTCGTCACCGGCAGCCAGGGGCTGGGCGCCGTGGGCCGCCTGCTGTTGGGCTCGGTGGCCACTGGGATCGTGCACCACGCGCACTGCCCGGTCGCGGTGATCCACTCCGAGGTGACCCCGGACGCCGGTGCGCCCGTGGTGCTGGGCATCGACGGATCGCCCGCGTCCGAAGCGGCGACCGCCCTGGCGTTCGACGAGGCGTCGCGGCGGGGAGTGGGGTTGGTGGCGCTGCACGTGTGGAGCGATGTGGGGGTGTTCCCCATCCTGGGCATGGACTGGCACGACCGCGAGAAGGAGGCGCAAGAGATCCTCGCCGAACGCCTGGCCGGCTGGCAGGAGCGCCATCCCGAGGTGCACGTCGAACGGAAACTGTTCTGCGACAAGCCCTCCGAATGGTTGCTGAAGGAATCCGAACGCGCTCAGCTGGTGGTGGTCGGCAGCCGCGGCCGCGGCGGATTCCCCGGGATGCTGCTCGGCTCGGTGAGTTCGGCGGTGGCGCAGTCGGCCCGCGTGCCCGTGGTGGTTGTCCGTTGAGAAGAAGGAGGCTAATCAATTGATCGAATTGCTGCCGGACATGCCGGAGAAGGTGATCGGCATCCGCGTCTCGGGGCGGCTGCGCGGCGACGAGCTGCGTGACTTCAAGCCCGAGATCGAGCGGGTGCTAGAGACGGGCGAGGTCCGGATCGTCGAGGTGATCGCGCCCGATTACGAGGGATTCGGCCCGGGTGGATTCCTCGAGGATCTCAAGCTGGGCCTCGGCACCGTCCTGCCGCACCATTCGGCGTTCAAACGGATCGCCGTGGTCTCCGACAAGGACTGGGTCGCCCACGTCCTGCACGCCGTGGCGTGGATGGTGCCCGGCGAGTTCGCGGTGTTCTCACTCGACGACCTTGACCGCGCCACCCAGTGGGCGGCCGGGTAGTCCGCCGTCAGTCGCGCACGACGAGCACGGAACACCCCGGGCGGCCGCCCGAGTGCGTGGTAACCGGCCCGATCATGCGGGCGACCTTGTCCGCGTCCTCGGTGCCCACCACCGCCAGTTGCACGGGTTCCAGTGTGCGCGAGAGAAATTCGGCGGCCCCGCGCCGCGCCGAGACGGGCTGAACGTGCACCTCGCCATGCCGCGACGCCCATGGGCCGAGTCGATGGTTCAGCTGGCCGTACGGGATCTCCCCGAGGCCCCATCGCCAGACCCCCATCGCCAGGATGGACGCGCCACGAAGGCGCGCCTCGCGGAAGCCGTGCTCGAGCACCGCATCGTTGGCCGGCGATTCCTCGACCGCGACGGCGACGTACCCGCCATCCGGCTGCGCGGCGGCGCGGCCGCTGCGAATGATCGCCACCGGGCAGTGCGCATTGTGCGCCACGGTGTCGGCGGTCGAGCCGAGCACCTTGCGTGCCACCCAGCCCATCCCCACCGACCCGAGGCAAACCATTGCGGCGTTTTGCGATTCGTCGATCAATACCGCCTCGGATGAGCCGCGCACGATGTCGGATTCGACGTCGACCCGCTCGCCCGTTGCCCGAACCGCCGCATCGGCGGCGCGCAACGACGCCTGGGCGTATTCGATGTCCAGGCTGTCATCGTCGCCATCCCGGTGGGGGATGGCATGGATGAGCCGAAGCGGGATGTTGCGGCTGACGGCCTCGGCGGCGGCCCACTTGGCCGCTTTGATCGCGGCTTCCGAGCCGTCGATACCCACCACGATCCGCTGCGACGCCTGCGGATTGTCCATCGCGTCCTCCTGCTTACCGCCCACCGGGCACCGGGCCCCTCACCGGTCAACGCTATGGGGACACGGCCGGCTGAAGCAGGGCCCTTGGACCCCGGTTGGCTAGCGTTGGTCACCTGAGCTCAGGCGACCTCGACCGCGCGCCCGGGCAGCAGGTCCTGCACCCGGCCGCGGCACTCCACCACGATCGACGCGCTGTTCCCCGCCTCGGAGGTCAGCTCGGCCGCCCGCCCGCTGACCCGAAGGTGCAGGCGCTGGCCGCGATACACGAACGGGAACTCGATGGGATCCAACCCTTTTGGCCATTGCGGGCTCAGGATCAGCCGATCGTCACGGGTTTCCAGTCCGGTGAAACACCGCTGCAGCAGGTCGATGCTGCCGGCCATCGCGGCCAAGTGGATGCCTTCGGCGGTGGTGCCGCCCTGGATGTCGACGATGTCGGAGGCGAGGACCTGCACGAAGTACTTCATGGCGTGATGCCGGTTGGCGCGGGTGAGCACCCAGGAGTGGACGAGCGCGCTCAGCGTCGATCCCTCCGAAGTGCGCGCCAGGTAATAGTCCACGGTCTCCGGGATGCGCTCGGGCGCGAAGCGGTAGCCGAGCCGGCCGAACACGGCCAGCAACTCGTCCGAGGACAGCAAGTAGAACAGCATCAGCACGTCGGCCTGCTTGGACGCCCGGTAATTGTTCACGCTGTCGTTCTCGGCCTCCAGGATGCGGTCGAGCCGCTGGATGTTCCCGTACCGCCGCCGGTATTCGTCCCAATCCAACTCCGCCAGTTGGGCATAGCCCTCGAACTGGCTGATCACGTTGTCGTGGAAGGGCACGAACATGCGCCGCGTCACGTGATCCCACCGGCGCAGCTCCTCGCTCTTGAGATCGATCTTTCCGACGAGGTCGAGGCGGTCGCGCAGCGGAAGCAGGTCCAACGCATCCATCGCCCGCAGGATGGTCCAGACCGCCATGACATTGGTGTAGGCGTTGTTGTCTATCCCGTCGTATTCCTTGCCGGGGTAGCCCGAATGGAACTCGTCCGGGCCGATGATGCCCGTGATCGTGTAGCGGCCCCGGGCTTCGTCAAAGCTGGCCAGCCCCACCCAGAATCGCGCGATCTCGACGAGCATCTCGGCGCCGTAGTCGACCAGGAACTGCCTGTCGCCGGTGACCTGGTAGTGCTGCCACGCGTTGTAGGCGATGGCCAGGCCGACGTGATGGGCGCGGGCGCTGGCGTCGGGATTCCACCGGCCGGACTTCGGATTGAGGTGCAGTTCCTGGCTCACCTCGGTTCCGTCGCTGCCCGACTGCCAGGGATACATGGCGCCGAGATAGCCGGCCCTGCGCGCCGCGCGACGGGCCTCGGGTAGCCGCCGATAACGGTAAAGCAGCAGCGAGCGCGCCACATTGGGCATCCGCACGGACAGCACCGGTGAGACGAACAGCGAGTCCCAGAAGACGTGTCCGCGGTAGGCCTCGCCGTGCAGGCCCCGGGCGGGGACGCCGGCGTCGAGTTCGGCGGTGTGCGGGGAGAGCGTCTGCAGCAGGTGCACCAAGTGCAACCGCAGGATGCGCAGCGCGTCCGGGCCGTCGGTCAGGCCGATGGCGCATTGCTCCCACAACAGGTCCCAGGCGCGGGCATGCTGTCGATGCAGCTCGGCGTACCGGCCGGCGGCGTCGAGGTGCTGCTGGGCTGCGCTCGCCGGCTCCGAGATCGCGCTGTCCCTGCCGGTGAAGATGGTGGCGACCTTCTCGCAGGTGACCGATTGCCCGGCGACCAGCGCCACCTCGATGTCGTGGCCGCCGCGGTCGGGCTCTCGCACGAATTGGTAACGCGCGACGGCCCGTTCGTCGTCACACCACACGGTGCTGCGGGCGGCCACCGCGATGGCGATGCGTGACTGCGACGTCTCGGTGCGCAGGATCACCGACTCGGCCCCGTACTCGTCGATCCCCGGTGCTGCGAGGTGGGTGCTGGACAGCGACTGGTAGCGCTCCACCATCGTGTTGCGCACGCCGCCGTCGACCAGCGACCGGAATTCGACTGTGCCCGACCAGTTCTGGGCACCGATCGTGGTTTGCATCGCGAAGACGTGCGGCTGGCGCATCGACGCGAACCGTTGCTGCGTGAGGGTCGTGATCTGGCCCGCGGCGTCGGAGAATCGCAGGGTGCGGGTCAAGGTGGCGTGCCGCAGGTCGAAAGTTTGCCGATAGAACAGCAATTCGACGTCGTCGATGTCGAACCAGGCGCCGCCGTTGATCCGGAAGGTCAGCGACAGCCAGTTGGGCAGGTTGACCAGGCTTTCGTTCTGCACGGTCCGCCCGGCGATCCGATCGGTCAGCGTGTTGTAGATGCCGGCCGCGTAGGTGCCGGGGTAGTGCGCCTCGCCCGCCGTCGTCTCGGGGGCGCAGCCGCGGGTGGCGGCGTAGCCGTTGCCCACGGTGCACAGCGTTTCACGCAGCCGTTCGTACTTCGGGTCGTAGCCCTCGTACACCAGTTCCCACGGATCGTTGGGCGCGCACGCCGCCTCGTGCAGATCGTCGGCCAGCCGCCGGACGAAATCGCACACCGCGGACGGATCCGCCAGGCTGAGCAGGGCGGCGGAGGGACGATCGCCGTCCTCGGTGTGCCGCAGCGCAATTCCCACGCCGTCGAATTGGACCGCGTCGAACGCGTCTTCGTCGGTGAGGTCGTCGCCGACGTAGATCGGCAACACGGCGTCGCCGCCCGTTTGCTCGATCGTCTCCAGGATCCAGTTGAGCGTCCTGCCCTTGTCCCACTCGATGCTCGGTCGAAGCTCGATGACTCTGCGGCCCGCCGTGACCCGCAGGCATTGGGACCGCCCGACTTTGCGTGCCGTCGCCACGACCCGGTCGACGTGTTCTGGGTCCGCGTTGCGATAGTGGACCGCGACGGCAAACCGCTTGTGCTCCACCCGAACCCCGGGCACATCGCCGAGCAGCTCGGCCAGCTCGCCGGCCGCCCGGGTCAGTGCGTCGGTGGCATCGATGGCGGCGGCGTTGTCGTGGTGGGTCCCGTCGGGTGCGATGAGTTCGAAGCCGTGGCTGCCCGCGTACCAGAGCCCGTCGAGCCGCACGCGGTCGCGAAGATCGGCCAGATCGCGGCCGCTAATCACCGCGACGGGGCATTCCGCGGCCAGCGCGCGCAGCGCTTCGAGCGCGCCGTCCACCAGGGTGGCGGATTCCGGCTGGGCGACGATCTCGGACAGTGTGCCGTCGAAGTCGAGGAACACCGCGGGTCGTCGGCTCGCCACCAGCTCCTTGAGCTGGCCGTAGACACCCATCGCGTCGGCGATGGTCGACAGCGGGGCGCCCCCGCGCCGCACCGAGATCTCCGGAAGGTCGGCGACGATTCTGTCCGCGCCGTAGGCCAGCATCCCGTCGGCCCCGCCGTTGCGCTCCAGGCCGATGACGAGGCCGAAGCCGCCGTCCCGCCCCGCGGTCAGCCCCGCCTCGCCGGTGTCGATGAGGACGCAGCGCACCGGACGCACGCCCAGGCGCGCCGCCGACATCACCACATCGGGCCGCTCCGCGCCGTCCGCCGAGCCGACGGCGACGTCGACGAGGTAGTCAATTCCCGCCTCCCGCAACAGGTGCGCGCAGTCCCCGCTCGCGGAATAGACGGCGGTGGCGACGCCGACCTCGCGCAGCCGCCGCAGAAAGGCGGCGGTCGAGTCGCGCGCCTCGACGGGGCCCGTCGCCGGCTGCGCCACCAAACAGTCGAGGCCCAGGATCACCGCGTCGTGGTATCGCCTGTCGACGCTCACCGGCCATTCGGTCATTTCTCTGACGATGTTCCAGTGCCCGGCACCCGTCAAGGCCCACCGCCCCACGGAGGCCTCATGGCCATGCGGTTGGGGACTAAAGCCTCATGATCGACGGGCGTTCGCGCCATAGCGTTTTGGGGGAGGAGAGGGAGAACACCATGTCCGCACTAGCCAACCGGCACGGCATCGTCGTCGGAATCGACGGATCGCCGGCCTCGAACGCCGCCGTGTGTTGGGCGGCGCGTGACGCGGCGATGCGACACGTACCGCTGACCGTGGTCCACGTGGTGAACGCCGCCGTGCCGATGTATCCGGCCCTTCCGCTGTCGACGGGCGTGGCGGTGTGGCAGGAAGAGCAGGGCCGGCAGGTCCTCGAAGAGGCGGTCAAGATCGCCGAAGAGGCGGTCACGACGGACCGCAAGGTCGACGTCCGCAGCGAGCTCCGGTGTGCACCCCCGGTGCCGACCCTGGTCGAGATGTCCAAAGAGGCCGAGATGGTCGTCGTCGGCAGCAACGGGCGCGGGGCGCTGGGCAGGCTGCTGCTGGGGTCGGTGAGCAGCAGCGTGGTCCGCGGCGCACGCTCCCCGGTCGCCATCATCCGCGACGAGGACCCGCTCATGGAGCATCCCCAGCAAGCCCCGGTGCTCGTCGGCATCGACGGGTCCCCGGCCTCGGAGGTGGCGGTGGGCGTCGCGTTCGACGAAGCGTCGCGCAGGGGCGTCGAGTTGACCGCGCTGCACGCGTGGAGCGACGTCGACGTCTTCGAACTCCCCGGGGTTGACTGGTCGGCGGTGAAGGGCGAGGCCGAGCGGAGCCTGGCCGAACAACTGGCCGGCTGGCAGGAACGCTATCCCGACGTCACCGTGAACCGGGTCGTCGTCGCCGACCGGCCGGCGCGTCAGCTCGTCGAGCAGTCGGAATCCGCCCAACTCGTCGTCGTGGGCAGCCACGGCCGGGGCGGCCTGTCGGGTGTGCTGCTGGGTTCGGTCAGCAACGCCGTCGTCCACTCGGTCCGCATGCCCGTCATCGTGGCCCGGCCGTCGTAGGGCCACGCCGCCGCCGTGCCGTTCCTCGATCTGCACGAAACCCACACTGGCGTCGTCATTCTCGCCGGCGACCGCGCCTACAAAGCCAAGAAGCCGGTGCTGACCGACTTTCTCGACTTCCGCGCGCCGCAGCAGCGCGAGCACGCCTGCCGCCGGGAGGTCGAGCTCAACAGCCGGCTGTCGCCGGACAGTTACCTCGGGGTGGCGCATCTGTCCGATCCGGCCGGCGGGCCGCCCGAGCCGGTCATCGTCATGCGGCGTTACCGCGACGAAGAGCGGCTGGCGGCCATGGCATTTCGCGGTCCGGGCCAGTCCGTCCGGGACGCGCTGGACGCGATCGCCGGCGTGTTGGCCCGGTTTCACCGCCGCGCCCAGCGGGGCCCGGTGATCAGCGCCCAGGGCGAGGCGGAAGCGATCGAACGCCGCTGGCGCGACAACCTTTCCGAACTCCGGCGCTATGCGGACGCCTCGACACCGGGCGTCTCCGCCGAAGCCGTGCCGCGGATCGAGCACCTGGCCGCCGAGTTCATCACCGGTCGAGCGGCGCTGTTCAAGAGCCGCGTCGAGGCCGGGTGCATCGTGGACGGCCACGGCGACCTGCTCGCCGACGACATCTTCTGGGTGGACGGGAAACCGGCGCTGCTCGACTGCCTGGAGTTCGACGACCAACTTCGCTACGTGGACGGCATCGACGACGCGGCCTTCCTGGCAATGGATCTCGAGTTCCTGGGCCGCAAAGACCTCGCGGTGCATTTCCTCGAGCGCTACGCGCAACATTCCGGCGACACGGCGCCGTCGTCGTTGCGCGAGTTCTACATCGCGTATCGCGCCGTGGTCAGGGCGAAGGTGGATTGCGTTCGACAGTCACAGGGAAAGACCGCGGCGGCCGAGGACGCCGCCCGCCACCTCGCCATCGCGACGGCCCACCTGCAAACCGGCACGGTTCGCCTGGCCCTCGTGGGCGGCAACCCGGGCACCGGGAAGTCCACCGTGGCGCGCGGACTGGCCGAATCGTTTGACGCGCAGCTTATTTCCACCGACGACGTGCGCCGGGAGCTTCGAGACTCGGGGGCCATTGCCGGCGCGCCCGGTGTGCTGAACGCCGGGCTCTACAGCCCCGACCAGGTAGCGGTCGTCTATGAGACTGCCCTCCGCCGCGCGCGGCAGTTGCTGGGCGAGGGGCACTCGGTGATCCTCGACGGCACCTGGCGCGATCCGCGCACGCGCGAGTCGGCCCACCGGCTGGCCACCGAGACGCATTCGGCGCTGGTGGAATTCGTGTGCGCGGCGACGGCCGACGTTGCGGCCGAGCGGATCAAGACCAGGCCCGCGGGCAATTCGGAGGTGACCCCGGAGATCGCCGCCGCCCTGGCCGCCGGGCACGCCGACTGGAACGGTGCGCACCGGATCGACACCTCCCGCAGACCCGACCTCGTCGCTCGCGAGGCGCGCGACCTCTGGACGCACGCGACGTAACCGCCGCAGGTCCCAACGTCCCGGCCGTCGGGGACCAACGGCCCTGCCTGCACCCGCCGCATGGGGCATACAGTTTGGCTCACCTATCGACGAAATGGTGACGATGGACGCGAAAGTGCCGACCGAGCAGGTCATCCGGGACGCGGTGACGCTCGCGTGCCGCGCGCCGTCGCTGCACAACAGCCAGCCCTGGCGATGGGTGGCCGACGGCGCGAGGCTGCACCTATGGGCCGACCCGCACCACGCGATGCAGGCCACCGACCACACCGGTCGGGAGCTGATCCTGAGCTGTGGCGCCGTTCTCGACCACCTACGGGTCGCCATGGCCGCCGCGGGCTGGGAAAGCGTCACCGAACGATTTCCCACCGAGGGCAGACCGGATCACCTCGCGAGTGTGGGCTTTCTGCCCGTGGCGAACGTGACGGCGCAATGCCGGCTGCGGGCGGAGGCGATCCTGCGCCGCCGCACCGACCGGCTGCCCCTGGGCGCACCGACCGCGTGGCCCACGCTGTATTCGGCCCTGAGCGCCGCGGTGACCCCTCACGACGTGTCGCTGGACGTGGTCGACGACGACGAGCGGCCGAGACTGGCCGAGGCGTCGCGGCTCACCGAGCAGCTGCGCCGAACCGATACCTCCTATTTGACCGAATTACGTTGGTGGACTTCGCCCTTCGAAGCGAACGCCGACCGCGTGCCGGAAAGCGCCCTGCTGTCGAGCTCCGAGGCCGCGCGCGTCGACATCGCCCGTGCGTTCCCGCCGGCGGGCGGGGGCCGCCGACGCGCCGCGATCGAGGTGGACCACTCCAAGATCGTGGTCCTGTCCACCCGTCACGACGATGCGCCGGTCGAAGTGCTGCGCTGCGGTGAGGCGCTGTCGGCGGTGCTACTCGAATGCACCCTGGCCGGCATGGCCACCTGCACGCTGACGCACATGACGGAAATGTCGCTGAGCCGCGACATCATCAGGCAGGTCACCGGCGGCTCCGGCCAGCCGCAGCTGCTGATCCGGGTCGGCCGGTCACCGGCCAAGGACCCACACCCGCAACCCACCGCCCGGCGTCCGGTGACCGAAGTCCTCGAGATGCGTCGGTGACCCACATGCCAAGGAGATGCCATCGATGACTCGGCACTGGCTCGTGATGGAAGCAACCGGGAAGGGCGGTGCGGCCCCCTTCGTCGCGCGAGTCGCGGCCGCGGGCCGGCATCTGCCCGGGACTCACCTGAGCACCGACGAGCTGATGGCGTCCACGCGCCACCGCACCCACATCGACCTGGAACGGCTGACCGGGATCCGCGAACGCCGGGTGTCGGTGGGCGACGAGGATTCCTACACCCTGGCCAGCTCGGCGGCGCTGAACTGCCTGGCCACCGCCCAGCAGGATCCGGCGGCGCTGGACGTGGTGATCAGTTGCAGCATCACCAAGTTCCGCGACGGGCTGACCCAGTGGCTCGAGCCGACCATGAGCAGCGCCGTGGCGCGCGGGATCGGGGCGGTGAACGCGATGACGTTCGACGTGTCCAACGCGTGCGCCGGAATGCTCACGGGCGTAACGATTCTGAACAACTGGATCCGCCAGGGCGTCGTCGAGCGCGGGCTCGTCGTCAGCGGCGAGTACATCTCGCAGCTGTCCAACAATGCGGCACGGCACATCCGCAACATCATGAGTAAGGAGCTGGCCTGCCTGACCCTGGGCGACGCCGGCGCCGCGCTGCTGCTGGAGCGGGCGCCGGCCGGTTCGGCCGGTATCGCCCTGGCGGGCTTCACCACCGTCGCGGACTACAGCCGGCTGTGCCTGGCGTATCCGCAGGGGGACGACCCGGGCGCGCGGATGTTCACCAACTCCCGCGCCATCCAGAAGGCCGCAATCGCCGACACTCCGCTGCTGTTGAGCGAAGTGCTTGACACCGTGGGGCTTTCGATCCACGACATCGACCACGTCATCACCCACCAGACGTCCGCGCGCGCCATCCGCAAGGGAATGGCAAGGATGTCGGAGGTGTTCGGCGACAGCCCGCGCCACGACGCGGTGATCACCGTCGACCGCTACGGCAACACCGCCTCCACGACGCACACGGTGGCGCTCGTCGAGGAACTCGAGGCCGGGCGGATCAGGCCAGGGGAACGAATCGCGTTGCTGGCGTTGGCCTCCGGGCTGGAAATCGGCGTGGTCTTGTTGACCCTGGACGAGGATGTGGTGAGCCGCTATGGGCACGGTGATTGATCGGATCGACGTCTCGCATCCGCGGCTGCGGGGGCGCCACAGCGCGTTGCACCTGGCCGTCGTCGCCGCCAAGGACTGCCTGAAGCGGGCCGGATGCGAGGCTAAGGACCTCGACCTCGTGGTCAACGCGGGCATTTACCGCGACCGCAACCTCGGTGAGCCGGCGCTCGCCGCGCTGATCCAGGACGACATCGGCGCCAACCCGGAGGACCCGCATGCCGGCGCCCACGGCACGTTCTCCTTCGACATCGCCAACGGCACGTGCGGGCTGCTGACCGCGCTGCAAATCGTCGACGGGTTCATGCGCAGCCGCGCGATCCGGCGCGCGCTGGTAGTCGCCAGCGACGCCGACCCCGGGCACGGCATGAGCGAGCACTTCCCGTTCTCGGCCGCCGGCGCGGCGATACTGTGCGGTTGGTCCGACGACGACTACGGCCTCAGCCGGGTCTCCTGGGTGAACGACCCGAGTGAAATCGGCGACGAAACCTTCAGCGCCACGGTGGGTTTCGCCGATTCCCGCAACGTCCTGCGCTTTTCGGAGTCGGCGGCGATGGACGAGCGGTTGGCCGCGGCGGCCGGTCGGGCGGTGTCGGCGTGCCTTTCCGAGCAGGCGGTGCTGCTGTCCGACGTCGACGCGATCGTCGCCGCCCCCGCCCGGCCCGGGTACCGCACCGCGCTTGCCGCCCGGCTGGGCTTGCCGGTCGAGCAGATCGGCGTCGCTGACGGCGAACGCATGCACACCACCGCCCTGGCCGCCGCGTTCGGGCAGCGGGCCGAGGGGTTGCCGGCGGGCGCGCGGGTCCTGTTCGTCGCGGCCGGGGCCGACGTCGTCGCCGGCGCCGCCCTCTATCGCCAGCCGCCGCGCGGATGACGGCTCGAGCGTCACGCCAGCGTGACGCTCGAGCTCCACCGTCACGCTGGCGTGACGCTCGGCAGTTGCACCGCGCGCTCGAGGTCCAGGACCTGCCGGGTGGTCTTGACCACCACGTCGGGGTTCAGGCTGATCGAGTCGATGCCGCAGCGCACCAGGAACTCGGCCATATCGGGGTAGTCCGACGGCGCCTGACCGCACAACCCGGAGTGAATCCCGTTGCGGCGGCAGCCCTCAACGGCCAGGCGGATCATCTCCTTGACTCCCTCGTCGCGTTCGTCGTAGTCGAAGGCCACGATCTCGCTGTCCCGGTCGACGCCGAGGGTCAGCTGGGTGAGGTCGTTGGACCCGATGGAGAACCCGTCGAAGCGCTTGGCGAACTCGTCGATGAGGATGACGTTGTTGGGGATCTCGCACATCGCGTAGACCTTGAGCCCGTTCTCCCCGCGGCGCAGGCCGTGTTTGGCCATCTCCGCCAGGACCAGGTCCGCCTCGGCCACCCGGCGCACGAACGGCACCATCAGCACGACGTTGGTCAGCCCCATCTGTTCGCGCACCCGCTTCATCGCCCGGCACTCCAGCGCGAAACCCTCGGCGTAGGCCGGGTGCGCATAGCGCGAGGCGCCGCGGAAGCCGATCATCGGGTTGCTCTCGGCCGCCTCGAAGCCGCTGCCGCCGACCAGGCTGGCGTATTCGTTGGTCTTGAAGTCCGACATCCGCACGACGACGGGCTTGGGCCAGAAGGCGGCGGCGATGGTGCCGATCCCTTCCGATAGGCGCTCCACGAAGAAATCGGCGCCGTCGGAATAGGCGTACGTCAGCGTTTCGATGGTCCGCCGGGCCTCGGCGTCGTCCACCCGGTCGGGGTGGAGCAGGGCCAGCGGGTGCACCCGGATGTACTCGTTGATGATGAACTCCATCCGGGCCAGGCCCACGCCGTCGTTCGGCAAGAACGACGTCTTGAACGCCAGATCCGGGTTGCCGAGGTTGAGCATGATCTCGGTCTGCGGGCGCTCCTGGTCGGACACCTCGGTGTGCTCGACGCGAAAACCCAACTCGCCGCGGTAGACCCGCCCCGTGTCACCCTCCACGCACGACACCGTGACGAGCTCGCCGTCGGGCACGCTCGTGGTGGCGTCACCCGCGCCGACGACCGCGGGGATGCCGAGCTCGCGGGCAATGATCGCCGCGTGGCAGGTGCGCCCGCCGCGGTTGGTCACGATGGCCGCGGCGATCTTCATGATGGGTTCCCAGTCGGGCGTGGTGATGTCGGCGACCAGCACGTCGCCGGGCTGGAACTCCGACAGCTTCCCGAGGTTGTCCATCCGCCGAGCGATGCCCGTGGCGACCTTCTCGCCGACCGAGCGGCCCTCGGCGAGGACCTCCTTGCGCTCGGCGCCCTTGCCCTCGAGCACGTAGCTTTCGATCGTCGTCTGGCTGCGCCGCGAGGCCGCGGTTTCGGGGCGCGCCTGGACGATGTAGAGCCGCCCGTCGAGACCGTCCTTGGCCCATTCGATGTCCATCGGCCGCCCGTAGTGGGCCTCGATGGCGCAGGCGTAGCCGGCCAGCTCGAGCACGTCGTCGTCGGTGACGCAGAACCGGGCCCGGTCGGCCTTCGGGGTGGGGATGTTGCGGACGGTGTTCTTGGTCTCGCCCTCGACGTAGATCATCTTGACGGCCTTGTCCCCGATCAGCCGGCGCAGCACCGCCCGGTGGCCGGCCCGATACGTCGGCTTGTGGACGTAGAACTCGTCGGGGTCGACGGCGCCCTGCACCACGTTCTCGCCGAGCCCGTAGGCGCCGGTGATGAATACGACGTCGTGGAAGCCGGATTCGGTGTCCAGGGTGAACATCACCCCCGACGAGGCGAGGTCGGAGCGCACCATCTTCATGACGCCGATCGACAGCGCCACCTTGAAGTGGTCGAAGTCCTGGTCGATCCGATAGTGGATGGCCCGGTCGGTGAACAGGCTCGCGAAACACCGGCGGCAGGCGTCCAGCAGGCTCTCGGTGCCCTTGATGTTGAGGAAGGTCTCCTGCTGGCCGGCGAAGCTGGCGGTCGGCAGGTCTTCGGCGGTCGCCGAGCTGCGCACGGCCAGGCTGACGTCTTCGCCGTATTCCTCCTGAAGCTGCCGGTAGGCGGCCGTGATCTCGGCGGCCAGTTCCGGGGGAAGCCCTGCGCCGTAGACGATTTCGCGGGCCCGCTTGCCCTTGCGCGCCAACGCGGCGACGTCGTCGGGGTCCAGGTCGTCGAGCGCGGCGTGCAACGCGTCCCAGGCGCCGGCGCTGTCCAGTACGTGCCGGTAGGCCTCGGCGGTGATCGCGAACCCATGCGGGACCCGAACGCCCTGTCCGGTCAGCTTCTGGAACATCTCGCCCAGCGAGGCGTTCTTGCCGCCGACCAGCGGGACGTCGGAGATGCCGATCTCTTCGAAGAAGCGGACGTAGGTGAAATCGCTCATGGTGTTCTTCCTCCGGTGGGTGGCCTCAATACGCTTCGTCGGTGCGGCAGCAGAGGTGGGTCGGGCGGCGTTCGCGGATCGGGCCCGGGTCGGCGGCGAAAGCATCTGGCCCGCTGCTCAATTGCTGGCCCGTCACCCTCCTCACGCTATGCGCCAAGCCGCGGGGCCACAGCCGCCGTTTGGCCTCAGTAGTTGAGGACTTACGGCCCTGCCAGCAGCGCTTTTCGGCGCGGAAAGTGGCATCGTGGAGCAATTGACCGCCCTGGACGCCGGCTTCCTCGAGGTCGAGGACTCCGACCCGCATGTCAGCCTGGCGGTGGGCGGCGTCTCGATCGTGGCGGGGCCCGCGCCCACGTACCAGGAATTCGCCGCCTCGTTCGCCGAACGGGTCGCGACGATTCCGCGCTGCCGGCAGGTCCTGCGGACCCATCCGCTGGACCTGCGGCCACCGGACTGGGTGGACGACCCGCACTTCGACCTCGCGCGTCACCTGCACCGCATCGCGGTGCCGCAACCCGGCGGCGACGCCGAGCTTTTCGAGGTGATCGCGTCGTTGATGGAGCGCCGGCTCGACCGCGAGCGCCCGCTATGGGAGTGCTGGATCATCGAGGGTCTCAGCGAGGGCCGGTGGGCGGTGCTGACCAAGATCCACCACTGCATCGCCGACGGCATCGCGACGACGCAGCTGTTGGCGAAGTTCAGCGACGACGGTGACCGCGACACCTTCGCCTCCGACGTCGGCGCCGGCAAGAAGCCGGCCCCGGAGCAGGGGGTGTTCAAACTCAGCCTCAACCCGCTGAGTTGGGTGAGCGGAATCGGCCGGGGCGCTCTCGGTGCGATGACCGCGGCCGAACACGCGGCGATCGGAGCCGCCGAGCTGGCGGCCGGCCTGCTGCACCCCGCCCCGGAATCGTCGTTGAACGGACCGGTTACCACCATGCGGCGGTACAGCGCGGCCCGAGCCCGATTGGCCGACATGCACAAGGTCGCCCGCGCGTTCGGGGTCACGCTGAATGACGTTGCGCTGGCGGCGATCACCAGCAGCTACCGCGAGGTCTTGCTCGCGCGCGGGGAACACCCCGGCCACGAATCGCTGCGCACGCTGGTTCCCGTCTCCGTTCGCGCGGTGGACCATTTCAATGTCGCAGGCAACCGGGTCTCGGCGATGCTGCCGCTACTGCCCGTCGACGAGGCGGACCCGGTGCGGCAGCTGAAGCTGGTGCACGACCGGCTCTCCCACGCCAAGTCCAGCGGTCAGAGCGAGGGCGGCAGCGCGATGGTGGTCGCGGCCAAACGCACCCCATTTGCCCTGTCCGCGTGGGCCATTCGCTTGCTCTCGCGGTTGCCCCAACGGGCGGTGGTCGCGTTGGCCACCAACGTTCCGGGCCCACGGAGTAGGCAGCGGTTGATGGGCCGTCCGGTGCTGGAGCTGCTGCCGATCCCGCCGATCGCCCTGCAGGTGCGCACCGGCGTCGCGATGCTCAGCTACTCGGACACATTCGTCTTCGGCATCACCGCCGACTACGACACCGCGCCCGACATCGACGCGCTCGCCGCAGGAATCGAGAAGGGCATGGCGCAGCTGGTGGCGGCCGCCGCTACCCGGCGGCGCAAGTCGTCATGATGTGACGCGCTGATGCGCTGTCATCAGCAGATGGTCGAACTCGGCTCGGGACTCGAGGCGCACGCCGGCGCGGCGAAAGTCTTCGGCGATCTGCTCGGCGAGCGGCCGCAGTTTGATATTCGCTTCCTGGGAAAGCCATTTCAGTAGTTCGAAGGCGGCCGTGTCGTTGATGCCGTAAACCAGCATCAGCATGCCCTTGGCCTGTTCGATGCCGGCCCGGTTCTCGTTGATCTGGGTGAGCCTGGCGCTGACGAGTTCCTCGTTGGTCTGTCCCGGCGCGGGTGTGACGTCGATGTAGAACCCGTGGGTGCCGACCACGTCGCCGTCGTCGTCGAAGAACCGGTCACCCACCACCACGACGTGGCGCACGTTGCCGCCGGTGTCGACGATCCGGTGGCGCGTGCTGAACGCCTGGCGGGTGTTCACGATCTGCTCGATGGTGGCAGCGACCTGCCCGCGATCGTCCGGATGCTTGTGCGAGAGCACCAGTTCGGTGGTGGGGGTCACGGTGCCCGGCTCGTACCCGTGCATCCGCTGCACCTGTTCCGACCACTCCCAGCGTTGATCGGTGAAGTGGAACCGGAACCAGCCGGCCGGTTGCGCGGACCCGCCGGCCAACGCCCGTTCGACGTCGGCCGTTTGGACGCTTTCTCGTCGATCGACGAGAAAGCCTCGCTGCGCGAGGTCATCAACGCCTGATCGGCCG
>NZ_LZHV01000033.1 GCF_001667275.1 Mycobacterium sp. ACS4054 | reverse complement strand
ACACCTCGGGCACCACCGGGGTGCCCAAGGGGGTGGCGGTCACCCACCACAACATCACCCGCCTGTTCGACACCCTGAATGTGGGCATCGACCTGCACGGTGCACAGGTGTGGACCCAGTGCCACTCGTATGCGTTCGACTTCTCGGTGTGGGAGATCTGGGGCGCCCTGCTACACGGCGGCCGGCTGGTGGTGGTGCCCGAGGACATCACCCGCTCCCCCGAGGAGCTCCACGCGCTGCTGCGCACCGAACACATCAGCGTGTTCAGCCAGACGCCTTCGGCGCTGGCCGCCCTGTCCGCACACGACCTGCCACCGATGACCCTGATGGCGGCCGGGGAGGCCTGCCCACCCGAGGTGATCGAGCGGTGGGCGCCCGGGCGGGTGATGCTCAACGGCTACGGGCCCACCGAAACCACCGTCTATGCCACCATCAGCGCCCCGCTGACCCCCGAAACGATCCCGGTGCCGATCGGGGCACCGGTGCCCGGGGCGGCGCTGTTCGTGCTGGACGCCTGGTTGCGCCCGGTCCCGCCCGGGGTGGTCGGTGAACTCTATGTCGCCGGGCGCGGGGTCGGCCTCGGGTATTGGCACCGGCCCGGGCTGAGTGCGGCGCGGTTCGTGGCCTGCCCGTTCGGGGGACCGGGAACCCGGATGTATCGCAGCGGGGATCTGGTGCGCTGGCGCCCCGACGGCCAACTCGACTACCTGGGCCGCGCCGATCAGCAGGTCAAGATCCGCGGGTATCGCATCGAACTCGGCGAAATCCAAGCCGCCCTCGCCAGTCTCGACGGAGTGCAGCAGGCCGCGGTCATCGTGCGCGAAGACCGCCCCGGCGACAAACGCCTCACCGGCTACCTGGTGGGCGACACCACCCCCACCCACGCCCGGGCCGCCCTGGCCGACCGGCTCCCGCCCTATATGGTGCCCACCGCCATCGTGGTGCTGGACGCCTTGCCCACCACGCTGAACGGCAAACTCGACACCCGCGCCCTACCCGCACCCGACTACACCGATGGTGACCACTACCGCGCCCCCACCACCGCCATCGAGGAAATCCTGGCCGGTATTTATGCCGAGGTGCTCGGGGTGGACCGGGTCGGGGTGGATGACTCGTTCTTCGATTTGGGTGGCGACAGCATCTTGTCGATGCAGGTGGTGTCGCGCGCCCGGGATGCGGGCCTGACCTGTCGGCCCCGCGACATCTTCGTCGAGCAGACCGTGGCCCGACTGGCCGGCATTGCGGGCATCACCGAGGGCCACACCCGGGTCATCGATGAGGGCATCGGGGCGATCACGCCGACCCCGATCATGCACTGGCTGTTCGACATTGACGGCCCCATCGACCAGTTCAACCAAACCATGGTCCTGCAAGCCCCCCACGGGGCCAGCCGTGCCGACGTCGTGACCATCTTGCAGGCCCTGCTCGACCACCACCCCATGCTGCGACTGCGCGCCGACACGGAGCGGTCACTGTCCGTACCCGAACCCGGCGCCGTCACCGCCGATGAGTGCCTGCACGCCGCCGAGGCGTTGACGGATGCGGCGCTCGCCCGGGCGCGCTCCCATTTGGACCCCGGGGCCGGCAAGATGCTCAGCGCGTTATGGATCACCGACACCGGTCAATTGGTGTTGATCGTGCATCACCTGGCCGTCGACGCGGTGTCGTGGCGGATCCTGGTGGAGGACTTCA
>NZ_LZHV01000032.1 GCF_001667275.1 Mycobacterium sp. ACS4054 | reverse complement strand
TTGTGTATAAGAGACAGGTGGGCGGCTGACGTGGGCGGTGTTGAGGTTGGTGTGGAAGGTCAGGGTGTCGTGACCGTCGCGCTGCAGGGTGCCGATGGAGAGGTAGTCGGAATCCCCTCGGCCGGTGAGGGTTTCGCTGATGGCGTGGGTGAGCAAGGGGTGGGCGCTGATTTCGATGAAGGTGTGATGCGCGGCGCCCGCGGCCTCGATCGCCTGCTGGAAGCGGACCGGGTTGCGCATGTTGGTGGCCCAGTGTTCGGCGTCGAAGACCGGGCGGCTATCGAGGTCCGCGTAGGTGGTGGACAGGATCGGGATGGCCGGTGGCCGTGGGGCGAGGTCGGCCAGTTGCGATCGCATCAAGGGCTGCAGCGGGTCCATCGCCGAATTATGCGGGGCCACTTCGATGTTGACCCGCCCGGCGAAGTGGTTGCGGGCGCGGACGGTGGTGATGAGGTCGTCGATCTGCTGGGTCGGCCCGGCGATGACGGTTTGGCGTGGCGAGCCGTAGATCGCCAAGCTCACCTGCGGATGGTCGGCGATCAGCGCCTCGGTGGCGGCGGCGTCGAGTTCGAGCGCGGCCATGGTGCCTTGCCCGGACAGCGGCGCCATCAACGCCGAACGCGTCGCGGTCACCCGTAATCCCTCGGCGGGCGTGAGCGCACCGGCGACCACCGCGGCGGCCACCTCGCCCATGGAATGGCCGATGACGAGGTCGGGCGTGACCCCGTAGGACCGCCACAGCGCGGTCAGCGCGAGCTGCATCCCGATCAGCCCCAGCTGGATCTGCTCGATGCCGACAAGCTCCTTGCCGGTGGCGATCACGTCGTGCAGCGAAAAGCCCGCCTGGGCAACGAAATCGGGCTCCAGCTCGGCGACCGCCGCGGCGAAGGCCGGCTCGTCGGCGAGCAGTCGGCGGCCCATGCCGGCCCACTGCGAGCCCCGACCGGAATACACGAACACCGTGCCCGGCCCGACCGCCCCCTCGCGGCAGCCCACCAGGCCAGGGGCCGGCTCACCGGCGGCCAGCGCCCGCAATCCCGCGACCGCCTGGTCCCGATCGACGGCGGCGATCGTCGCGAAGCTGGCGTGCCGCGGCCGGTGGTGGTTGAGCGTGTGCGCCACGTCGGCCAGCGCCACCTCGGCGCCGGGGCCGTCCAGCCAGTCGGCCAGCGCCGTGGCCGTCGCCGCCACCCGCTGCGGCGTCCTGCCCGACACCACCAGGGTCGACACCACCGGCCGGTCCGCAGCCGGAGCCGGAACCCGTTCGGGCGCTTGCTCTATTACCACGTGCGCGTTGGTCCCGCTCACGCCGAACGACGACACGCCGGCCCGGCGGGGTTGCCCCGTCGCCGGCCATTCCATGTCCTCGGTGCCGATGGTCAGCCGCGACACGTCGGCACTGGCGTGCGGGGTCAGCGTGTGGAAGTTCAGGTTCCGCGGGATGCGCGCGTTCTTGACGGCCAGCACGGTCTTGATGAACCCGGTGATGCCGGCAGCGGCCTCCAGGTGCCCGAGGTTGGTCTTGACCGCCCCCAACACCAGCGGGGTCCGGCCGTCCCGGTCGGCGAAAACCTTGCTCAGCGAGTCGAGTTCGATCGGGTCGCCGAGAGGGGTGCCCGTGCCGTGGGCCTCGATGTAGTCGATGTCGGACGGCGTCAACCTGGCCGACGTCAGCGCCTGGCGGAGCAGCGCCTGCTGCGCCGGGCCGTTGGGAACGGTGACCCCGCTGCTGGCGCCGTCCTGATTGACCGCCGAACCGCGCACCACGGCGAGGATGCGATTGCCGTCCCGTTGCGCGTCGGACAGCCGCTTGAGCACCACCACCCCGCAGCCCTCGCTGCGCACGTACCCGTCCGCGCCGGCGTCGAACGTCTTACATTGCCCGTCCGGCGACAGCATGCCCCACCGTGAGCAGGCGATGCTGGTGCCCGGGCTCAGCAACAGGTTGGTCCCGCCGACCAGCGCCGTGTCACTTTCGTTCCAGCGCAGGCTTTGACAGGCCAGGTGGATGGCCACCAGCGACGACGAGCACGCGGTGTCGAGCACGACGGCGGGGCCGCGGGCCCCGAGCAGATACGCCATCCGGCCCGCGGCGAAGTTCGCGGAGTTGCCGGTCAGGACGTAGGCGTCGAGTTCCTCCGGCCGCATCGCTTCGGAGAGAGTGAGCATGTAGTCGTAGGCGGTGACGCCGACGAAAACCGAGGTCTGGGTGCCGCGAACGGTGTGCGGGGGAATGCCCGCGTCTTCCAGCGCCTCCCAGGCGACCTCGAGGAACAGCCGCTGTTGCGGGTCCATCGCCGCCGCCTCGCGCGGGGTGATCGAGAAGAACTCCGCGTCGAATTCGTCCGGCTCCCAACCGGATAGGAAGCCGCCTTCGCGGTTGCAGATCGTCCCCGGGACGGTGTGGTCGTCGGTGTAGAGAGCGTCGGCGTCCCAGCGTTCGGGGGGCACCCGCACGATGCCGCTGCGCCCGTCGCGCAGCAGTTGCCAGAATTGCTCCGGGTTTGCAACCCCGCCGGGTAGCCGGCAACCCATCCCGATGACCGCGATCGGTTCGGTGCCCGCCTTCTCGGCGATCTCCAGCCGGGCGCTGAGATCGTCGATCTTGTGCAGCGCCTCGGTGATGATCGCCCGGCGGTCCGGTGTCGAGGTGGTCATCGCGTTCCTCTTAGTCTGTCGGAAAGTTGTTCCAACAACTCGGCTTCGGAGAGCTCGTCGTAGACGTCGGCGTCGGGCTCGGCGTCCGGCGCGGTGAGCTCGGGCAGCATCGTCGCCAGCTGGTCGGCGAGCGCGTACACCGTCGGGTAGTCGAAAATGACCGAGGCCGGCAGCGGTTCACCGAGGCTGTCCGACAACGCGCGCTGCAGCGTCACGCTCATCAGCGAATCCATCCCGAGCTGGAAGAAGCCGGTCGAGGGGTCCAGGGACTCGCCCGCCGGCAGCCCCATCACCCTGGCCGCCAGCATGCCGACATGATCGAGCAGCATGTCGTGGCGGCGTTCCGGCGGACACTTGCCCAGGGCAACCCGGAATTCGCTTGCCGAGGTTGACGTTTCGCCCGGGGCCGGCAGCAGGTCGTCGACTATGCGCAGCGAGCCGCGGGTGCGGTAGGCAGCCGCCAGCAGCGGCCAGTCCGCGTCCACCACCACCGAATGCACGCCGGCGGCCTGGCTCATCACCCGCGGCAGCGCGCCGATGGCGAGCTCGTCGTCCATCGGCAGCAACCCGGATCCCATGCTGACCTGGCCGAATTGGCGTTCGGCGTCGGCCAGCGACTTCCACAGTCCCCAGTTGACGGTCGTCGCCGCCAACCCCATCACGCGGCGCGCGTACGCCAGGGCGTCCAGGTAGCCGCTGGTGGCGGTGTAGTGGGCCAGCCACCGCGAACCGGTGAGGCCGGAGATCGAGGAGAACAACACGAAGTGGCGCACCGGCGTCTCCAGGGACAGCCGGTGCAACACCGCGGCGGCGTCGAGCTTGGGCGCGAACATCGCGGTGACGTCGTCGTTGGTCATCTCGTCCAGCAGGACGGGCTGCCCGGCGAACGCCGCCAGGTAAATGCCTTCCAGCGGCGGCAGGTCGGCGCCGAACCGGTCGAACAGCCGCCTCATCGCGGCTTCGTCGGTGGCGTCGGCGGCCACGGTGACGAGGTTGATTCCCGTGGTGGCAAGGCTTTCGGCCAGTTCGCGCAGCCGCTCACCGGGATTGCGTGACACCGCCACGACGGTCCCGGCGCCCATGCGGGCCAGCTGGCGGATCAGGTGCGGGCCGATGTTGCCGGTGGCGCCGATGACCAACTGGCTGGCGCCGGCGTCCAGCGTCACCGATTCGGTAGGCAGCGGGCGCCGGTGCAGCCGGGGCACGTGGCGCGCTCCGGACCGGTAGACGACCTGGTCGTCCCCGTCGGCGGCGGCCGCCTCGGCCAGCACCCGGCGCACCAACGGTTGCGCCGGCACCGAGCTGTCGAAATCTAGGATGCCGCCCCAGATTTCGGGGTGTTCCAGGGCGAGGGTGCGGCCCAATCCCCAGAGCGCCCCGTGGCTGGGGTTGGCGCGGTCGCCCTCGGTGATGGGTTGGGCGTTGCGGGTGACGATGAACAACTTGGCCGGCGAGCCGGCGGCGTGCATCGCCGCGGCGATCCGGCGGACCTGATGGAACAGCTGGTAGGCGTCCCCGACGTCCAGCGGATCGTCGGGGGCCGGGGGCGCGTACAGCACGTAATCGACCTCGCCGAGCGCCTGACCCAGGGCGCTCGGATCCGCGTCGGCGGCCTGCACCTCGGCGATGCGGCTCAGTTCGGCGGCCAGGTCGGTGTCGGCGATCACCAGCCACCGGCCGCTTTCGGTCCGGGCGGGCGCCTCGGCCGGCGGCAGCGGCCGCGCCGGCCATGCCAGCCGGGCCGACCACTCGTCGAGGGGGCCGGTGAGCGGATGTAATTGTGCGGCAACACCATTGGTGGGTGCAGATCCCGGCGTCTGCGGGCTCGCGGCCTCGACCCAGTGGCGGGTGTGGTGCCAGGGGGTGGTGGGGATCTGGTG
>NZ_LZHV01000031.1 GCF_001667275.1 Mycobacterium sp. ACS4054 | reverse complement strand
CCGGGGCGCCCCGGCCCGGCGGCGCGCGTCCGGGCGCCTCGCCCGGCAACATGCCGCCCCGTCCGGGCCGCGCCGCTGGTCAGGGCCGCCCCGCCCGGCCCGGCGCCCCGCGGCCCGGCGGTGGCCGACCCGGCGGGCCCGGCGGTCGTGACGGCGGCGGCGGCAACTACCGCGGTGGCGGTGGAGTTGGGGCCCCGCCCGGTGGCGGCGGCGGTGCGGGCGGTTTCCGCGGTCGCCCCGGCGGCGGTGGCGGCGGTGGCCGCCCCGGTCAGCGCGGCGGCGCGGCCGGCGCGTTCGGCCGTCCCGGTGGTGCGCCCCGGCGCGGGCGCAAGTCCAAGCGGGCGAAACGCGCCGAGTACGAGAACATGCAGGCGCCGGTCGTCGGCGGCGTGCGGTTGCCGCACGGCAACGGCGAGACCATCCGGCTGGCCCGCGGCGCGTCGCTGTCGGACTTCGCCGACAAGATCAACGCCAACCCGGCCTCGCTGGTGCAGGCGCTGTTCAACCTCGGCGAGATGGTGACGGCCACCCAGTCGGTCGGCGACGAGACGCTCGAGCTGCTGGGCAGCGAGATGAACTACGTCGTCCAGGTCGTCAGCCCGGAGGACGAGGACCGCGAGCTGCTGGAATCCTTCGACCTCACCTATGGCGAGGACGAGGGCACCGAGGAAGACCTGCAGACCCGGCCGCCGGTGGTGACCGTCATGGGTCACGTCGACCACGGTAAAACCCGGCTGCTGGACACCATCCGGAACGCCAGCGTGCGCGAGGCCGAGGCGGGTGGCATCACCCAGCACATCGGCGCCTACCAGGTGTCGGTCGAGCTCGACGGCGAAGAGCGGCCGATCACCTTCATCGACACCCCGGGTCACGAGGCGTTCACCGCCATGCGTGCCCGCGGCGCGAAGGCCACCGACATCGCGATCCTGGTGGTCGCCGCCGACGACGGCGTCATGCCGCAGACGGTGGAGGCCATCAACCACGCGCAGGCGGCCGACGTGCCGATCGTGGTGGCCGTCAACAAGATCGACAAGGAGGGCGCCGACCCGGCCAAGATTCGCGGCCAGCTCACCGAATACGGTTTGGTGGCAGAGGATTTCGGTGGCGACACGATGTTCGTCGACATCTCCGCCAAGGAGGGCACCAACATCAAGGCGCTCGAGGAGGCGGTGTTGCTGACCGCCGACGCCGCCCTGGACCTGCGGGCCAACCCCGACATGGAGGCCCAGGGTGTGGCGATCGAGGCGCACCTGGACCGCGGGCGCGGCCCGGTGGCCACGGTGCTGGTTCAGCGCGGCACGCTGCGCGTCGGTGACTCCGTGGTGGCCGGCGACGCGTACGGTCGCGTCCGCCGCATGGTCGACGAGCACGGCGAAGACGTCGAGGAGGCGCTGCCGTCGCGGCCGGTGCAGGTCATCGGCTTCACCTCGGTGCCGGGCGCCGGCGACAACTTCCTGGTCGTCGACGAGGACCGCATCGCCCGCCAGATCGCCGACCGGCGCAGCGCCCGCAAGCGCAACGCGCTGGCGGCCCGGTCCCGCAAGCGGATCAGCCTGGAGGACCTGGACTCGGCGCTGAAGGAAACCAGCCAGCTGAACCTGATCCTCAAGGGCGACAACGCCGGTACGGTCGAGGCGCTCGAGGAGGCCCTGATGGGCATCCAGGTCGACGACGAGGTGGAGCTGCGCGTCATCGACCGCGGCGTCGGTGGCATCACCGAAACCAACGTCAACCTGGCGTCGGCGTCGGACGCGGTGATCATCGGCTTCAACGTGCGCGCCGAGGGCAAGGCGACGGAGCTGGCCAACCGCGAGGGCGTCGAGATCCGCTACTACTCGGTGATCTACCAGGCGATCGACGACATCGAGAAGGCCCTGCGCGGCATGCTCAAGCCCATCTACGAGGAGAGCCAGCTGGGTCGCGCCGAGATCCGCGCGATCTTCCGGTCCTCGAAGGTCGGCATCATCGCCGGCTGCATGATCAGCTCGGGTGTGGTGCGCCGCAACGCGAAGGCCCGGCTGCTGCGGGACAACATCGTGGTCGCCGACAACCTGACGATCACCTCGCTGCGGCGGGAGAAGGACGACGTGACCGAGGTCCGCGAGGGCTTCGAGTGCGGTATGACGCTGGGCTACAACGACATCAAGGAAGGCGACATCATCGAGTCGTACGAGCTCGTCGAGAAGGAGCGCTCCTGACCACCGCCGACGATGCAGAACGAAGTGATGAGGAGAAGGCGGTGAATCAAAGTGCCTGACCCCGCAAGGGCGCGCCGTCTGGCCAAACGCATCAACACGATCGTCGCCTCGGCGATCGAATTCGAGATCAAAGATCCCGGGCTGGACGGGGTGACCATCGTCGACACGAAGGTCACCGCGGACCTGCACGATGCGACGGTGTTCTACACCGTGATGGGCCGCACCCTGGACGACGAGCCGGACTACGCCGCCGCGTCGGCCGCGCTGGAACGGGCCAAGGGTGCGCTGCGCACGATGGTGGGGGCGGGCACCGGTGTGCGCTTCACGCCCACGCTGACCTTCACCCGCGACACCACGCTGGACACCGTGCAGCGGATGGACGAGCTGCTGGCGCGCGCCCGCGCGGCGGACGCCGACCTGGCGCGGGTTCGCTCAGGGGCCAAGCCGGCCGGGGAGGCCGACCCATACCGCGACAGCGGGCCCAGCGAGGTGTATAAGGACAACGGTGACGACGACCGACGCGAAGACTGAGCTGTCCCGCGCCGCGGGAGCCGGGGCACGCGTCGACGCCCACGGCGCGGTCGACTTGCTCTCCGGCGCCGAGACTGTCGCGGTGGTCGCCCACGTGCACCCCGACGCCGACACGATCGGCGCGGGTTTGGCCCTGGCTTTGGTCCTGGACAAGTGCGGCAAGAGCGTCGAGGTCGGTTTCGCCGAGCCTGCGCTGCTGCCCGACTCCCTGGCGTCCCTGCCCGGGTGCTCGCTGCTGGTCGGCGCGGAGGCGATGCGGCGCGACGTGGATCTGGTTGTCACCGTTGACGTTCCGAGCGTCAAGCGGTTGGGTGCGCTGAGCGATCTGGCCGGCCCCGGCCGCGAGGTGCTGGTGATCGACCACCACGCCACCAACCAACTGTTCGGCACCGCCAACTTCGTTGACGTGTCGGCTGATTCGACCACGATGATGATCGCCGACATCCTCGACGCGTGGGACAAGCCGATCGACCCGGACGTGGCGCACTGCATCTACGCCGGCCTGACGACCGACACCGGATCCTTCCGCTGGGCCAGCGCCCGCGCGCTTCGGCTGGCGGCCCGGCTGGTGGATACCGGCGTCGACAACGCCGAGATCAGCCGAACGCTGATGGACAGCCACCCGTTCACCTGGCTGCCGCTGCTGTCCCGCGTGCTGGGCTCGGCGCACCTGCTGCCCGACGCGGTCGGCGGCCGCGGCCTGGTGTATGCCGTTGTGGGGCACCAGGATTGGGTCACTTCGCGGGCCGAGGAAGTGGAAAGCATCGTCGACATCGTGCGCACCACGCAGCAGGCCGAGGTGGCCGCGGTGTTCAAGGAAGTCGACCCCCAACAGTGGTCGGTGTCGATGCGGGCCAAGGCCGACGTGGACCTGGCGGCGGTCGCGTCCGCCTTCGGCGGCGGCGGCCACCGACTGGCCGCCGGTTACTCGACGAGCGGCCCGATCGACGACGCGGTGGCGTCGTTGCTCGCCGCGCTGGGCTGATTGCCCTGGGCTGAAACGCCGTGGGCTAGAACGCCCAGCTGCCCGAGCGCTGCAGCACGAACCCGTGGTCCCCGCTGGTGGTGTCCAGGCAGGCGACCAGGTTGTCGGCCCCGACGGCGCACGTGACGTTCAGGTGGGTCAACTTCTGACCGGCGCCCAGCAGCTTGCCGCCCGGCGCTAGCGCAGTTGGGTTGCCGTCGCAGCCGCCGAAGGACATGCGGCTCAGCTGGTAGCCGGGTCCCTTGAATTCGGCGGAGCCCACCAGGCAATCGCCCGGGTGCGGGCGCCCGCCGAGGACCGGGACGTCGTCGATCCCGGGCATATCGCCCTTGCACTTGATGTCCTGCGACGGCTGCGGCGCCGGCGCCGGGCCGCCATAGAAGTCGCAGGCCAGGGCGTACGGAGTGGAGAAGCTGATCCGGGGCGCGGTGCCCGGCCCGGAGCTAACCAGGAAGCCGTCCGCCGGGACGGGCGCGAAACCGTCCAGGTTTGGAAACCCCGGCGGCTCCGCGGCCGCGCGCGGCGCCGGTATCGCCATCGCACCCGCGAGCACCAGGGCGCCCGCGAGCGCCCGCACTGTGACGTCCACAACCGCACGCATCAGCTGATGGTAGGGGTTGGCCGCGACCGGCGTGGCCGCACCGGCGCCAATCAACGCACCTGGGCCCGGCCGCGCTGCAGCACCGCGTCGCGGTTGGCCGCGATGTCGTCGCCGCTGGTCCGGAACTGGCGGGCGGCCATGGCCTCGAGCCACAGCCCGCCGCTGGTCTGCGCGTCGTCTATCCGGTGATAGGACGACAGCAGCGCGCGCACCGCGTCCTGGTTGTTGCCGACGATGGAGGCGGCCACCTGGCGCGCCGTGCTCAACAGTGCCTCGTGCGCCACCACCTCGGTCACCAGCCCGGCGCGCAGCGCGTCGGCGGCGGACAGGTAGTCCCCGGTCATGCTCATCCGGCGGGCCAGGCCGACGCCCACCTTCTGAGGCAGCCGCACGCTGAGCCCCCACGTGGGCAACAGGCCGACGCGGGCGTGCGTGTCGGCGAATCGGGCGTTCTCCGAGGCGATCAGGATGTCGCAGTACAGCGCCAGCTCCAGCCCGCCGGTGACCGCGGCGCCGTTGATCGCGCCGATCACCGGCTTACTCAGCGCCGGCCACCGCGGGGAGATGTCCGGCAGCGCCGAGGACCCGCCCAGCTCCTTGAGATCCAGTCCCGCGCAGAACACGGGATCGGTGCCGGTGACGATGACGACGTCGACGTCGTCGTCGGTTTCCGCGTCGGCCAGGGCCCCGAAGAACCGGTCCCGTAGCGCCGAAGACAGGGCGTTGCGGGACTGCGGCCGGTTCAGGGTCAGCGTGCGCACCCGCTCGTCGGTTTCGATCAGCAGGATGTCATCGGTCATGTGTTCACCGTAGAGGGTGGCTGGCGGCGCCTATCGTGGATCCCATGTGCAGGAACATCACCGAGCTGCGCGGGCTGGATCCGGCGGCCACCGCCGAGGAGATCGCGGCCGCCGCGCGCCAATACGTGCGCAAGGTCAGCGGGATCACCCGGCCGTCGGCGGCGAACGCCGAGGCCTTCGAGGCCGCCGTCGCCGAGGTCACCGAGACGACCACGCGGTTGTTGGCGGCGCTGCCCCCGCGGCGCCAGCCGCCGAAGACCGTCCCGCCGCTGCGCCGGCCCGAAGTGATCGCCCGGCTGGCCGGGGCGCAATGACCCGAACGGCCACCACCCCCCTCACGACGCCCGCGCTCAAGGAGTGGAGCGCCGTCGTGCACGCCCTGCTGGACGGTCGCCAGCGGGTGCTGCTGCGCAAGGGCGGCATTGGGGAGAAGCGCTTCGAACTGGCCGCCAGCGAGTTCCTGCTGTTCCCGACGGTCGCGCACAGCCACTTCGAGCGGGTGCGGCCCGAGCATCGCGACCTGCTGGAGGCGGCCGCCGTCGACAGCACCGGGGATCGCTTGGTGCTCAGGGCGGCCGCGAAAGTCGTTGCGGCCGTGGCGGTTAACCGGCCCGAAGGCCTTGGCTCGATAGAGGACCTGCACATCTGGACGGCCGAATCGGTGCGCGCCGACCGGCTCGACTTCCGTCCTAAGCACAAGCTCGCCGTGCTGGTGGTGTCCGTGCACCCGTTCCTCGAGCCGGTGACGATCACCCGCACACCCGAATACGGCGGCTGCAAGAGCTGGGTGGAGCTGCCGGTGCGGCCGCCGCTGGCGCCGCCGGTGTGCGACGGCGCGGCCCTAACCGAGGTCGCCGACCGCGTCCGCGGAGCCGTTGGCTGACAGGTCCGGCGGGCCGACCGGCAGCAGCAGCCGGGAGCGGCCGTAGCGCACAGTGTGGGTGGCGGGCCTGGACTGCCGGCCGGTCAGGATCGGCTCGTCGGTGCCCAGGTTGCGCGCGTAGCGGGGAAACCAGGCGCCGGCGATCAGCACGCGGATGCGCGACCCGGCGCGGAAGCGGTGGGCGGTGCCGTCGAGTTCGACCCGGACGGATTTCTTCGAGTTCTTGACGGCGTTGTCCAGCCGCCGGTAGCCCTCGCTGACGTTCTTGGACCGGCCGTTGGCGTCGACCTCGCTCACCCGGACGAACAGGTCGACGTGGGGCGTGTCGGCGCCGTGCACCAGCTCGACGACCGGGCCGCCGTAGACGCACAAGTCATGCGTGAGGGTGAGGCTGGTGAAGGCCAGCACGTCGTCGCGCGTCGCGAGCCGGCTGTCGTCGCGGTAACCGCCGTCCGGCGACAGCAACGGGCCGCCGGTGGTGGGCGTCGGGTCGGAGGGGTCGTAGCGGAAGGTCGCCGGCGCCAGCCGCGGCAGGCCCGTCGGCGCCGTCTCGCCCAGGTGGCCGCCGGGCCGCAGGTAGAGCGCGCGCTCGGTGGTGGCGGGCGGCCAGTCGGCGACGTTGCGCCAACCCTGGCCGGTGACACAAACGTGCACCCGGCTCGGGCGCCGGGCGGGTGCCCCGCCCAGGTGGGTGCCCAGCCAATCGAGCGTCTCCCGCACGCCGGTGCTCAGCCCGCTGGTGAGCATCTGAGTGTGGGTCCACGGGCCCATGGTGAGCGCGACGTCGACGCCGCGGGCCCGCAGCCGCCGGTACTGCTGCAGCGTCTGCCGCACGAAGATGTCCTGCCAGCCGCTGATCAGCAGCACCGGCACGTCGACGCGGTCCAGCGCGTCGCCGCAGCGCAGCGCGTCCCAGAACGGATCGTCGCGGTCGGTGTGCTCGAGCCACGACTCGAACCACGGCGCACCCGCCCCGAGCAGCGCCCGGGCCGACTCGCCCACCGGCAGCCCGAGGGCCGCCCGCGCCACGTCGCGCCGGACGCGCAGCTGGCGCAGCGCCGACCGGGCGCGCACCGGGTCCTCCTGGTGGGCAACCATGTCGCTCCAGCCCAGGAAGTCGTTGATCGCGAACGAGCCGGTGCCCCAACTGGATTCGTTGAAGTCGTGCGGCCCGACGGTGATGACGGCCGCGGCCAGCTCCGGCGGTGGATCGGTCAGCAGCGCCCACTGGGTGTAGCCGAGGTACGACAGCCCGATGGTGGCGAAGCGGCCGGTGAACCAGGTCTGCTCGCGCAGCCAGGCCGCGGTGTCGGCGCCGTCGGCGACCTCGTTGGCCATCGGCTCGAATTCCCCGCCCGATCCGAACGTGCCGCGCACGCTCTGCAGCACCACGTGGTAGCCGCGCGCCGCGTACAGCGCGCCGTACACCAGGGAGAACGGGAAGGCCCGTCCGTAGGGCCCGCGGACCAGCAGGGTGCCGGCGGGGGAAGCGGTGTTCGGCGCGTAGTGGTCGGCCACCAGGTCGACCCCGTCGCGCATGGGCACCCGGAGGCGTTGCACGGTGTAGTCGGTCGTGGCGGGCGGCAGGCCCAGCAGCCGGCCGAGAGCCTTGCCGCCGACGTGGCGCAGGGCGTGCAGCGCGGGCTGGGCGGGTCGCGTCGAGGTGATACTCACGGTGCCCAGGCTAAGGCCCGGCCCGCCGTCAGAACTTGTAGTACGGCGCCAGGTCGTTGGCGCGCTGCAGGTTGGTGGACATGCAGTCCACCTCGGGGTTGGAGTAGACGGTCGAGTAGTAGAGCGCCTGCTGCAGCACGCCGTAGCTGGTCTTGAACACGACCATGCAGGAGTAATACCAGTAGCTGTTGTGATAGGTCGGCTTGAGCACCCAGTACTGGGCGGCCCGGTGGCCGGCGATGGTGGTCTCGACGGCGTCGGGGGGCAGCGTCTCCTCGTAGGTGCGCCAGATGATGGGTTCGACCGCCACCTGATAGTTGCCCGCGTCGAAGTGGCAGCGCAGGCCGTCTTCGTGCTCCGGCGGGGTAAACGCCAGCCCGAGCCGCTGGAGCGCATCGAACGGGATGTCCTCGCACGCGTCGAAGGGGCGCGGGTCGGTGGTGGCCACGATCGGGCTCTTCATCGTGGTTTCCATCGGAGCCGCGGTCGAGCGCAGCTCGACCGGCCCGCCGCTCGCCGGCGCGGCGCCGTGCCACCCCGCCGTTCCTGCGACGGCCGCTGCGATCAGGGCACCGACCGCCCCGATCAGACGCACCTTGGCGAACACGACACCCCCTGACGGCTCGGCGCTCCTTGCCGGGAGTGTACAAGTCGGGTTGGCACGGTCACAGTGAAACAAGAACACGTTCTAATGCCGCGGGCAAGGGCCCGTCCCGACCGGCCCGCGGCCGCGGGTCATTAGTCTGGTTAATCGTGGCTGGTCAAAATGCGGGGCACGAATCGCCCAACGGGGGGCAACCGACGCTGTGGGCCGTCTCCGACCTGCACACCGGCCACCTGGGCAACAAGCCGGTCACCGAATCGCTGCACCCGTCCTCGCCCGACGACTGGCTGATCGTCGCCGGCGACGTCGCCGAACGCACCGACGAGATCCGGTGGGCCCTTGACCTGCTGCGCCGGCGATTCGCCAAGGTGATCTGGGTGCCCGGCAACCACGAGTTGTGGACCACGACGCGGGACCCGGTGCAGATCTTCGGCAAGGCCCGCTACGACTACCTCGTCCACATGTGCGACGAGATGGGCGTCGTCACGCCCGAGCATCCGTTCCCGGTGTGGACCGAGCGGGGCGGCCCGGCGACGATCGTGCCGATGTTCTTGCTCTACGACTACAGCTTCTTGCCCGAGGGGGCGACCAGCAAAGCCGAGGGCCTGACCATCGCGCGGGAGCGCAACGTCGTGGCCACCGACGAATTCCTGCTCTCGTCGGAGCCCTACCCGACCCGGGATGCCTGGTGCCGGGAGCGGCTCGCCAGCACGCGGGCCCGGCTCGAGCAACTCGACTGGATGACGCCGACCGTCCTGGTCAACCATTTCCCGCTGGTCCGCGAGCCGTGCGACGCGCTGTTCTACCCGGAGTTCTCGCTGTGGTGCGGAACCACCAAGACCGCCGACTGGCACACCCGCTACAACGCCGTCTGCTCGGTCTACGGCCACCTGCACATCCCGCGCACCACCTGGTACGACGACGTGCGCTTCGAGGAGGTGTCGGTGGGCTACCCGCGCGAGTGGCGGCGCCGCAAGCCGCACAGCTGGCTGCGCCAGGTGCTGCCCGACCCGCAATACGCGCCGGGTTACCTCAACGACTTCGGCGGCCACTTCGAGATCACTCCCGAGATGCGGCAGCAGGCCGCGCAGTTCCGGGAACGGTTGCGGCAGCGGCAATCCCGATGACCGAGGAAAAGCTGGTCTCCTCGGTGCTCCCGGACGTGGACGAATTGGCCTATTCGGAGCTGTATTCCGATCCGCCCGACCTGGCCCCGCTGCCCGAGGAGGAGCCGCTGATCGCCAAGTCGGTCGCCAAGCGGCGCAACGAGTTCATCACCGTCAGGCACTGCGCGCGCGTCGCGATGGGCGAGCTCGGCCTGCCGCCGGTGCCGATCCTCAAGGGCGAGAAGGGCGAACCGTGCTGGCCCGACGGCGTGGTGGGCAGCCTGACCCATTGCACCGGCTACCGCGGTGCGGTCGTGGGCCGCACCGACGCGGTGCGCTCGGTGGGCATCGACGCCGAACCGCACGACGTGTTGCCCGACGGCGTGCTGAACGCGATCAGCCTGCCCGAGGAGCGCCACGAGCTGGCGTCGTTGCCCGTGGGCCTGCACTGGGACCGAATCCTGTTCTGCGCCAAGGAGGCAACGTACAAGGCCTGGTTCCCATTGACCAAGCGCTGGCTGGGTTTCGAGGACGCCCACATCGTGTTCGACCTCGACCCGCCCGACGGCGCGACCACCGGGGTGTTCGTGTCCAAGATCCTGATCGACGGCCAGGCCCTCGATGGCGAACCGCTGACCGCGCTGCGGGGCCGGTGGTCGGTCGAGCGGGGGCTGGTGCTGACCGCCATCGTGCTATGAGCGGTCCGGGCATCGTCGTCGTCGACAAGCCGGCCGGGATGACCAGTCACGACGTGGTGGGCCGCTGCCGTCGCATCTTCGCCACCCGCCGGGTGGGCCACGCGGGGACGCTGGATCCCATGGCCACTGGCGTGCTGGTGGTCGGCGTCGACCGCGCCACCAAGATCCTGGGCCTGTTGACGGCGGCCTCCAAGTCATACGCCGCCACCATCCGGCTCGGCCAGACCACGTCCACCGAGGACGCCGAAGGGGAAGTGCTGCAAAGCATTTCGGCCGCGCACCTGACGCACGAGCAGATCGCCGAAGCGGTCGCCGCCCTGCGCGGTGACATCGAGCAGGTGCCGTCGGCGGTCAGCGCGATCAAGGTGGCCGGCCGGCGCGCCTACCGGCTGGTGCGCGAGGGACAGGCCGTCGAACTCGAGGCCCGGCCGGTGCGCATCGATCGGTTCGAGGTGTGCGACGTCCGATCCGACGGTCGGTTCGTCGACGTCGACGTGGAGGTCGACTGCTCGTCGGGCACCTACATTCGGGCGCTCGCCCGCGACGTCGGCGCCGCGCTCGGGGTGGGCGGGCACCTGACGGCGTTGCGGCGCACCCGGGTCGGCCGCTTCACGCTGGAGCAGGCCCGCACGCTCGACGAGCTGACCGAGGCGCCCGGGCTGTCCCTGACGCTGGACGAGGCGTGCCTGCTGATCTTTCCGCGGCGCGACCTGACGGCCGCGGAGGCCGAGGCGACGGCCAACGGCCGGCCGCTCGCGCCGGCCGGCATCGCCGGCGTCTACGCCGCCTGCGACGCCGCCGGCAGGGTGGTCGCGCTGCTGCGCGACGAGGGTGCGAAGACCAAGTCGGTGGTGGTGATCCGCCCGGCGACGCTCGAGGAATAGGCTGACCGGAAGTCGCGGCCTGTGGAAAGGGACAAAGATGTCTAACAAGGTTTACGTCGTCGGCGTCGGCATGACGAAATTCGAGAAACCGGGCCGCCGGGAAGGCTGGGACTACCCCGACATGGCGCGCGAGTCCGGCACCAACGCGCTGGCCGACGCGGGGATCGACTACCGCGAGGTGCAGCAGGGCTACGTCGGCTACGTCGCCGGCGATTCCACGTCCGGGCAGCGGGCGCTCTACGAGCTGGGCATGACCGGCATTCCGATCGTCAACGTCAACAACAACTGCTCGACCGGTTCGACCGCGCTGTTCCTGGCGGCGCAGGCCATCCGCGGCGGCATCGTCGACTGCGCCATCGCGCTCGGCTTCGAGAAGATGCAGCCCGGCCCCCTCGGCGGGGGCGCCCAGGACCGCGAATCGCCGATGGGCAAGCACGTCAAGGCCATGGCCGAGATCGACGAGTTCGCCATGCCCGTCGCGCCGTGGATGTTCGGCGCGGCCGGCCGCGAGCACATGCGCCAATATGGCAGCACCGCAGAGCATTTCGCCAAGATCGGCTACAAGAACCACAAGCACTCGGTCAACAACCCGTTCGCGCAGTTCCAGGAGTCCTACACGCTCGACGACATCCTGGCGGCCCGGATGATCTCCGACCCGCTGACCAAGCTGCAGTGCTCGCCCACCTCCGACGGCTCCGGCGCAGCGATCCTGGCCTCGGAGGGCTTCGTCGATCGCCACGGGCTGGCCGGCCGCGCGGTGGAGATCGTCGGGCAGGCCATGACCACCGACTTCGCCTCCACCTTCGACGGCAGCGCCAAGAACCTGATCGGCTACGACATGAATGTCCAAGCCGCGCAACAGGTTTACGACCAGTCCGGGCTGGGCCCCGAGGATTTCCAGGTCATCGAGCTGCACGACTGCTTCTCGGCCAACGAGTTGCTGCTGTACGAGGCGCTGGGGCTGTGCGGCCCGGGGGAGGCGCCCAAGCTGATCGACAACGGCGACACCACCTACGGCGGGCGGTGGGTGGTCAACCCCTCGGGCGGTTTGATCTCGAAGGGTCACCCGCTGGGCGCGACCGGGCTGGCGCAGTGCGCCGAGCTGACGTGGCAGCTGCGCGGCGCCGCCGACAAGCGTCAGGTCGAGGGCGTCAACGCCGCGCTGCAGCACAACATCGGGCTGGGCGGCGCTGCCGTCGTCACCGCGTATCAGCGGGCCGAGCGCTAGGGGCGAGCCCAATGGCGGCGACCCGCAGCGCCCGGCTTCGCCGCGCTTGCGATCGCCGCTAGCCCACCACCCAGATCGCCCTGGCCGCCGGGCTGCCCAGGTCGACGGTCGACTCCGCGCCGTCGCCGGCGGAGATGGCCACCGAGATCATCCCGGCGAACTCCCGCCGGGTCAGCACCCGCAGCCGCGAGTCCAGGTTGATCCCGACGTCGGCGAAGTAGCGCAGCATCTGCGGGTCGGCGTCGGAGATGCGGGCGACCGTCCCGGCGTCCCCCTCGTCGCACGCCCACAGCTGGCGGGCCGGCGGCGTGGGCACCTGCCCGTCCGAGGCCGGGATCGGGTCGCCGTGCGGGTCGCGTTGCGGGAACCCCAGCTTGGCGTCGATGCGGGCGACCAGCCGGTCGGACACCGCGTGCTCGAGCACCTCGGCCTCGTCGTGCACTTCGTCCCAGCCGTAGCCAAGCTCGTTGACCAGGAACGTCTCCAGCAGTCGATGCCGGCGCACCATGGCCAGCGCCGCCCGCCGGCCGGCCTCAGTCAGGCTCACGGCGCCGTACTTCTCGTGGTCGACCAGGCCCTGCTCGGCGAGTTTGCGAATCGACTCCGACGCGGTGCTGGCCGACACCCCGATCTTCTCGGCCAGCATCTTGGTGCTGACCTTCTCCACCGACCACTCCTGGGCGTTCCAGATCGCTTTGAGGTAGTCCTGGCCGACGGCGGTGAGACCGCCACGCTCTTCGTCAGCCTTCACAACGAGAAAGTTTAGGCAACCCGGGCCTGGTCGTGTGCTCCTCGCCACCCTCGTCCGTACGGATCTCCCGGTGGATCGCCGGGCGCCGTAGGCTAACCATCGTGCAGCGGTGGCGCGGCCAGGATGAGATTCCCACGGACTGGGGCAGATGCGTGCTCACCATCGGCGTATTCGATGGCGTGCACCGGGGCCACGCGGAGCTCATCGCGCATGCGGTTAAGGCCGGTCGCGCGCGCAACGTGCCGACCGTGCTGATGACGTTCGACCCGCACCCGATGGAAGTGGTCTACCCGGGCAGCCACCCGGCGCAGCTGACGACGCTGACGCGGCGCGCCGAGCTGGTCGAGGAGCTGGGCATCGACGTCTTCCTGGTGATGCCGTTCACCAGCGATTTCATGAAGCTCACCCCGGAGCGCTACGTCCACGAGCTGCTGGTGGAGCACCTGCACGTCGTCGAGGTGGTGGTGGGGGAGAACTTCACCTTCGGCAAGAAGGCCGCCGGCAACGTCGAGACCCTGCGGCGCGCCGGTGAACGCTTCGGGTTCGCGGTGGAGTCGATGTCGCTGCTCTCCGAACACCACAGCAACGAGACGGTGACGTTCTCCTCCACCTACATCCGGTCCTGCGTCGACGCCGGCGACGTGGTGGCGGCCGCCGACGCGCTGGGCCGCCCGCACCGCGTCGAGGGGGTGGTCGTGCGCGGCGAGGGCCGAGGCATGGAGCTGGGCTTTCCCACCGCCAACGTGGCGCCGCCGATGTACTCGGCCATCCCGGCCGACGGCGTGTACGCCGCCTGGTTCACCCTGCTCGGGCACGGGCCGGTGACCGGCACCGTCGTCCCGGGCGAGCGCTACCAGGCCGCGGTGTCCGTCGGCACCAACCCCACCTTCTCCGGCCGCACCCGCACCGTCGAGGCGTTCGTCCTGGACACCGACGCCGACCTGTACGGCCAGTACGTGGCGCTGGACTTCATCGCGCGCATCCGCGGGCAGAAGAGGTTCGACTCGGTGAAGGACCTGATCGACGCGATGGGCAAGGACACCGAGCGCGCCCGCGGGCTGCTCGCCGAGTGAGCAGTGGCGATCGCAAGCGCGGCGTAGCCGGGCGCTGCGGGTCGCCACCATCAGACCCGGCGATCGCAAGCGCGGCGTAGCCGGGCGCTGCGGGTCGCCACCATCAGACCCCGTCAGGCAGCGACCAGATCGTCGATCTGGTTGATGGCCGACGTGGCGCCCTCGACCACGCCCATGTCCAGCACCTGCTGCAGCGCCTCGGCGGACTCATACGTGCTCACGTAGGTCGCGCGAGTGCCGCCGTCGTGCGCGGCGAAGGTGTACACGTGCTTGGAGACCGGCAGCCCAGGGTTGGGGTTGAAGTCCGAGTCGGCGAAGCCGTCGTCGAAGGAGAAGCTTCTCGGCGCGTCGACGGCGGTGATCTGCCAGTAGCCGGCGTATTTCTCGCCGTCCGGACCGGTCATGTAGTACGTCGTGCGGCTTCCGGGCGTCAGGCTGTGGTCGACGACGGTCGCCGGGCAGGACGGCGGTCCCCACACCTTCTCCAGCTGGCGGGGATCGGCGTAGACCTGCCAGATGCGCTCCACCGGTGCGGCGAACTCCGCGGTGATGGTCAGCGTCAGGTTCTCGGGATCGTGCTGGACACCGGTCACGGGCATGGTTCAGTCCTCCTTGGGGTCGGATGAGATGAGCTCGTCGATGCGAGCGATGCGATCGCGCCACAGGAGTTCGAGTTCGGTGAGCATGGCCGCCACCGAGCGCACGGCGGTCACGTCACCGCTGGCCAACTGCTCGCGGCCGCTGCGGCGTTTGGTGATCAGGCCGGCCTTTTCGAGCACGACGACGTGCTTCTGCACCGCCGCAAAGCTCATGTCGTACTTGCACGCGAGCCTGGAAACCGAGTGCTCCCCGGCGAGCGTCCGGCGCATGATGTCGCGCCGGGTTCGGTCGGCGAGCGCGTGGAACAGGGCGTCTACCCGGTCCTCCTCGTCTACGGTCACATCTACGGTCACGGGAACAACATACAACCAATCGGTTGTATGTTGTCAAGCCGGCGGCCCTGGCCTGCGATTTCAGCGGACATGACAGCCGCTGATAGACTCTCCCGGCGTGTGCTGCAGTCCGCGGCGGCCACGCACGACACCTTTCGACACCTTTCGCGGCACCGATTGATGGAGATGTATTCGTGGCGCTGACCGCCGAGCAGAAAAAAGAAATCCTGGGCACATACGGCCTGCATGAAACCGACACCGGTTCGCCGGAGGCGCAGGTCGCGCTGCTGACCAAGCGGATCGCCGACCTGACCGAGCACCTGAAGGTGCACAAGCACGATCACCACTCCCGGCGGGGGCTGCTCCTGCTGGTCGGTCGCCGCCGCCGGCTGCTCAAGTACGTCGCCCAGATCGACGTCGAGCGGTACCGCTCGCTGGTCGAGCGCCTCGGCCTGCGCCGCTGAGGCCCGCAATCGCAATCCTTCCGCCCTGCTGGCGGGCCAAGCCCGCCAGTGTAGAGTGGGAGCGTTCTGGGCCGGTTCGGCCCGAGCAAACGGTGCGGCTACGCAGATCCGCGTGTGCCGTTCCAGCGTGTCATTGTGCACGTCACACGGGAGCAGCCCAGTCTGTATCGGGCGGTCTTCGGTAGTGGCTGCCGGGCTCTCCGGATCTGGAGCTTCTCGGCCGCTTCGATCGATGGCCGTAGCCGCATTCAGGCTCTTTCCGCTCTTAGGAAGCTCTCGGGTTACCTGCGCGTGACGACGCGAAAAAGCTGAATACCCAGAGAGGCTGTACGGACACCTATGTCTGTCGCTGAAATTGAAGAAGGCGTCTTCGAGTCCACCGCCACCATCGACAACGGGAGCTTCGGCACCCGCACCATCCGCTTCGAGACCGGCCGGCTGGCCCAGCAGGCCGCCGGCGCCGTCGTCGCCTACCTCGACGACGAGAACATGCTGCTGTCGGCGACCACCGCCAGCAAGAACCCCAAGGAACACTTCGACTTCTTCCCGCTGACCGTGGACGTCGAGGAGCGGATGTACGCCGCGGGCCGCATCCCCGGCTCGTTCTTCCGTCGCGAGGGCCGGCCCTCCACGGACGCGATCCTGACCTGCCGGCTTATCGACCGGCCGCTGCGCCCGTCGTTCGTCAACGGCCTGCGCAACGAGATCCAGGTCGTGGTGACGATCCTCAGCCTGGACCCCAACGACCTGTACGACGTGGTCGCGATCAACGCCGCGTCCGCCTCCACACAGCTGGCCGGCCTGCCGTTCTCCGGCCCCGTCGGTGGTGTGCGGGTCGCGCTGATCGACGGCCAGTGGGTCGCGTTCCCGACCGTGGAGCAGCTTGAGCGCGCCGTCTTCGACATGGTGGTCGCCGGCCGGAAGGTCGACGGGGACGTCGCCATCATGATGGTCGAGGCCGAGGCCACCGAGAAGGTCATCGAGCTCGTGGAGGGCGGCGCCCAGGCGCCGACGGAAACCGTTGTGGCCGAAGGCCTGGAGGCCGCCAAGCCGTTCATCGCGGTGCTGTGCACCGCGCAGGAGGAGCTGGCCGGCGCGGCTGCCAAGCCCACCAGCGACTACCCGACGTTCCCGGATTACGGCGACGACGTGTACTACTCGGTGGCCTCGGTGGCCACCGACGAGCTGGCCAAGGCGCTGACCATCGGTGGCAAGGCCGAGCGCGACGCCCGCACCGACGAGCTGAAGGCGGAGGTGGTGGCGCGGCTCGCCGAGACCTACGAGGGCCGCGAGAAGGAGGTCAGCGCCGCGTTCCGCTCGCTGACCAAGAAGCTGGTCCGCCAGCGCATCCTGACCGACCACTTCCGCATCGACGGCCGCGGCATCACCGACATCCGCGCGCTGAGCGCCGAGGTCGCCGTGGTGCCGCGGGCGCACGGCAGCGCGCTGTTCGAGCGCGGCGAGACCCAGATCATGGGTGTCACCACGCTGGACATGGTGAAGATGGCCCAGCAGATCGACTCGCTGGGACCGGAAACCTCAAAGCGCTACATGCACCATTACAACTTCCCGCCGTATTCGACCGGTGAGACCGGCCGGGTGGGTTCGCCCAAGCGCCGCGAGATCGGCCACGGCGCCCTGGCCGAGCGGGCCCTGATCCCGGTGCTGCCCAGCGTCGAGGAGTTCCCGTACGCCATCCGCCAGGTCTCGGAGGCGCTGAGCTCCAACGGCTCGACGTCGATGGGATCGGTCTGTGCGTCCACCTTGGCGCTGCTGAACGCCGGTGTGCCGCTGAAGGCGCCGGTGGCCGGCATCGCGATGGGCCTGGTTTCCGACGACGTCGAGGTTGACGGCAAGACGGAGCGCCGCTTCGTCACGCTGACCGACATCCTGGGCGCCGAGGACGCGTTCGGCGACATGGACTTCAAGTGCGCCGGCACCAAGGACATCGTCACCGCGCTGCAGCTGGACACCAAGCTCGACGGCATTCCCTCCCAGGTGCTCGCGGGTGCGCTCGCGCAGGCCAAGGACGCCCGGCTGACCATCCTCGAGGTGATGGCCGAGGCGATCGACGGGCCCGACGAGATGAGCCCGTACGCGCCGCGAGTCACCACCATCAAGGTCCCGGTGGACAAGATCGGCGAGGTGATCGGCCCCAAGGGCAAGGTCATCAACGCCATCACCGAGGAGACCGGCGCGCAGATCTCCATCGAGGACGACGGCACCGTGTTCGTCGGCGCCACCGACGGGCCCTCGGCGCAGGCCGCGATCGACCGGATCAACGCCATCGCCAACCCGCAGCTGCCGACCGTGGGCGAGCGGTTCCTCGGAACCGTGGTCAAGACAACGGATTTCGGCGCGTTCGTGTCGCTGTTGCCGGGTCGCGACGGCCTGGTCCACATCTCCAAGCTGGGCAAGGGCAAGCGCATCGCGAAGGTCGAGGACGTGGTGAACGTCGGCGACAAACTGCGGGTCGAGATCGCCGACATCGACAAGCGGGGCAAGATCTCGCTGGTGTTGGTGGAGGAAGACAGCTCGGCCCCTGCCGACGCCCCGGCGGCCGCCCCTGCCGATGCCGCGACCACCAGCAGCTGACCGCGCCGCGGCCCTGCGCCGCGGCGAGCAGACCCTCGAGGCCGAACCCTCGACCGCCCTGCGGCGCAGCACGCTTCCGGGCGGGCTGCGGGTCGTCACCGAGTACCTGCCGGCGGTGCGGTCGGCCTCCGTCGGGGTCTGGGTAGGCGTTGGATCGCGCGACGAAGGCGCCACCGTGGCGGGGGCGGCGCACTTCCTCGAGCATCTGCTGTTCAAGTCGACCCCGACCCGCAGCGCCGTGGACATCGCGCAGGCGATGGACGCGGTCGGCGGGGAGTTGAACGCCTTCACCGCCAAGGAGCACACCTGCTACTACGCGCACGTGCTCGACAGCGATCTCGAGCTGGCGGTCGACCTGGTTGCCGACGTGGTGCTCAACGGCCGGTGCGCCGCCGAGGACGTCGAGCTGGAGCGCGACGTGGTGCTCGAAGAGATCGCGATGCGCGACGACGACCCCGAGGACGCGCTGGGGGACATGTTCCTGGGCGCGATGTTCGGTGACCACCCGGTGGGCCGGCCGGTGATCGGCACCGCGCGGTCGGTGTCGGCGATGACCCGGACCCAGCTGCACTCGTTTCACGTGCGGCGCTACACGCCCGAACGCATGGTGGTCGCGGTGGCCGGCAACGTCGACCACGACCAGGTGGTCGCGCTGGTGCGCGAGCACTTCGGGCCGCACCTGGTCCGCGGCCGCCGGCCGATCGCCCCGCGCAAGGGTGCCGGGCGGGTGACCGGACGGCCCCGGCTGATGTTGGGCAACCGCGACGCCGAGCAGACGCATCTCTCGCTCGGGGTGCGCACGCCGGGGCGTAGCTGGCGGCATCGCTGGGCGCTGTCGGTGCTGCACAGCGCACTCGGTGGCGGCCTGAGTTCCCGTCTGTTCCAAGAGGTTCGCGAGCTGCGCGGGCTGGCCTACTCGGTCTACTCGACGGTGGACATCTTTGCCGACAGCGGTGCGCTGTCCGTCTATGCCGCGTGCCAGCCGGAGCGGTTCGCCGAGGTGATGCAGGTGACCAACGAGGTCCTCGAATCGGTTGCCCGCGACGGCATCACCGAGGCGGAGTGCCGCATCGCCAAAGGCTCGTTGCGCGGCGGGCTCGTCCTGGGCCTGGAGGATTCCAGCTCCCGGATGAGCCGGCTGGGCCGCAACGAACTGAACTACGGCGAGCACCGCAGCATCGAACACACCCTGCGCCAGATCGACCAGGTGACCGTCGAGGAGGTCAACGCGGTGGCCCGCCGGCTGCTCAGCCAGCCGTACGGCGCCGCCGTGCTGGGCCCGTACGCCTCCAAACGGTCACTGCCCCAACAACTTCGGGCGATGGTAAATTAGGCCCGTGGTACTGGGCTTTTGGGACATCATGGTGCCCATCGTGGGTGCGCCGATGGCCGGCGGACCGGGCACGCCGGAACTGGCCGCGGCGGTGTCCAACGCGGGTGGGCTGGGCTTCGTGCCCGGCGGCCACCGGAGCGCGGAGCGGTTCGCCGAGGACATCGCCGCCGCCCGCGCCGCGACCACCGGCCCGCTGGGCGTCAACCTGTTCGTCCCGCAACCCAGCGTCGCCGACTGGGTGGCGCTGGACTACTACGCCGAAGAACTCGAAGAGATCGCCGACTACTACCAGGTCGAGGTCGGCCATCCGGAATACGGTGACGACGACGACTGGGAGCGCAAGCTCGAGGTGGTGGCCGACATGCGGCCCGAGCTGGTGTCGTTCACCTTCGGCGTCCCGCCGCCCGATGTGATCCGCCGCCTGGGGGCGCAGGGTCTGCTGGTGATGGTCACGGTGACCTCGGCGTACGAGGCGGGGGTGGCCGTCGCCGCCGGTGCGGACAGCCTGATCGCGCAGGGTCCCGACGCGGGTGGGCACCGGGGCACCTTCGCGCCCGACATGGAGCCCAGCGGCGAGTCGCTACACCACCTGATCGACCGCATCCGCCACGCGCATGACGTCCCGGTCGTGGCCGCCGGTGGCCTGGGCAACGCCCGGGACGTCGCCGCCGTGCTGCACCGGGGCGCGGTGGCGGCCCAGGTCGGCACCGCGCTGCTGCTCAGCGACGAGGCGGGCACCAGCACCGCGCACCGCACCGCCCTGAAGAATCCCGTCTTCGGGACCACCGTCGTCACGCGGGCGTTCTCGGGCCGGTACGCGCGCGGCCTGGAGAACAACTTCACCCGACTGCTCGACAACGTGGCGCCGCTGGGCTACCCCGAGGTCAACCAGATGACCTCGCCGATCCGGGAGGCGGCCGCCGCCCTGGAGGACCCCAACGGCATACCCCTGTGGGCCGGAACGTCGTTCAAAGAGGCCCAGGCCGGGCCGGCGGCCGACATCATCGCCAGCCTGGTGGAGGCGGACTAGGCCAGCACGCTCGCCGGATCGGTGAACGGCAGATTCAGGTCGGCGGCCACCCGCCCGCACAGCAGCGCGCCGTCATGCGTCGAAAGGCCTTGCGCCAGAGCCGGATCCGATCGGCAGGCGGCCTGCCAGCCGCGGTCGGCGAGTTCGAGCACGTACGGCATGGTCGCGTTGGTCAGCGCCACGGTCGACGTCTTGGGCACCGCGCTGGGCATGTTCGCCACGCAGTAGAACTGCGTGTCGTGCACCGCGAAGGTCGGGTCGTCGTGCGTGGTGGGCCGGGAATCGGCGAAGCAACCACCCTGGTCGATGGAGATGTCGACCAGCACCGCACCCGGTTTCATCTGCGCGACAAGCGCATTCGAAACCAGTTCCGGGGCCTTGCCGCCCGGCAGCAGCACCGCGCCGATCAGCAGGTCGGCCCGGGTGACGGTGCCCTCGAGCTCGTACGCCGACGAATAGCGCGTGCGGACCTGCCCGCCGAACTCGGCGTCGAGCAGCCGAAGCTTGTTGATGTTGACGTCGAGAACCGTGACGCTGGCGCCCATCCCGTTCGCGACCCGGGCGGCGTTGTAACCGGCGGTGCCGGCGCCGATCACCACGACGTCGGCGGGCTTCACGCCCGGCACCCCGCCCATCAGCACGCCGCGGCCGCCGTGGGTCCGCATCAGGTGGTAGGCGCCGACCTGCGCCGACAGCCGGCCGGCGACCTCGCTCATCGGGGCCAGCAGCGGTAGGGCGCCGTCGGGCGTCTGCACGGTCTCATACGCGATAGACGTTGTGCCCGAGGCCAATAGCGCGTCGGTGCAGGCGCGCGAGGCGGCCAGGTGCAGATAGGTGAACAGCACCTGACGCGAGCGCAGCAGGCCGTACTCGGCCGCGATCGGTTCCTTCACCTTCAGTAGCAGATCGGCCTCGGCCCAGACCTGTTCGGCCGAGTCGGCCAGTTGGGCGCCCGCCGACTTGAACTCCTCGTCGGGAATGGACGAGCCCTCACCGGCACCGGCCTGGACGAGCACCTCGTGCCCGCGTCGGGTCAGTTCGGCGACGCCGGCGGGCGTGATGGCAACCCTGAACTCGTTGACCTTGGTCTCGGTCGGTACGCCGACTCGCATGGCTGCCCCTAGCTTTTGCGAAGGTTCGCCCTCAAGTGTGGGGAAAGTTCCGCCTGCCCGCAATCGAGGGTGAAACCACCCGCGCGCTGGCTATGATCGCCCAATGACCGACCCGTCCGTGACGGCCTCCGTGCAGGTCGCCGCCGGTCCCGACCTGGTGTATCGGCTCATCACCGACCTGCCGACGCTCGCGTCGTTCGCCGAGGAGGCGGTCGCCATGGAGTGGCGCCAAGGCGATGCGGCGCGCCCCGGGGCGGTGTTCACCGGGCACAACGAAAGCGCCAAACGGCGCTGGAGCACCAAGTGCACCGTCACCGACGCGGAACCGGGCCGGATCTTCGCGTTCGACGTCCGGCACTCGATGCTCCCGATCGCGCGCTGGCAGTACGACATCGTCGCGACCGACGGCGGTTGCCGGGTCACCGAAAGCACCTGGGATCGCAGGCCCGCCTGGTTTCGCAAAATCGCCGGCAAGGCCACCGGCGTCCCGGATCGGGTGGCGGCCAACTCCGAACACATCCGGCTCACCCTGCAGCGCCTCAAGCAGCGCGCCGAGTCCGAGTAGCCGGCCGGCATGCGACGCGACCCGGCCGTAGCCGTCGTCGGAGCGGGCATGTCGGGGATATGCGTCGCAATTGCGTTGCTGCGCAGCGGGATAACCGACGTCACCGTCTACGAGAAGGCCGACGAGGTCGGCGGGACCTGGCGGGAGAACACCTACCCCGGCCTGGTCTGCGACATCCCGTCGCGCGTCTACCAGTACACGTTCGCTCACAACCCCAACTGGTCGCACGTGTTCTCGCCCGGCGGTGAAATCCAGGATTACTTCCGCGGCGTCGCCGAGAAGTTCGGGCTGCGCGACCGCATCCGGTTCGGCACGGAGATCGTCAGCGCGCGATTCGAGGGCGGTCGCTGGCGGCTGCGCACGAACGCCGGCGAAGAGTCGACCGTCGACTTCCTGATCTGCGCCACCGGCGTGCTCCATCACCCGCGCCTGCCGTCGATCCCCGGCCTGGAGGACTTCGGTGGACACGCTTTTCACTCGGCGCGGTGGGATCACTCCGTCGAATTGCGCGGCCGGCGGGTTGCCGTCATCGGCAACGGGTCGACGGGCGTGCAACTCGTCTGCGGCCTGGCCGGGGTGGCGGGCCGGGTGCTGCTCTTCCAGCGCACCGCGCAGTGGGTGCTGCGGCTGCCCAACCCCCGCTACAGCAGGCTCACCCACCTCACCCACGACAGGTGGGGCTGGCTCGACCGGCTGGCCTACCGGTGCTACAGCTTCGGCTACGACACCTTCGCCGTCGGGCTCACCAAGCCGGGGCTGCGCCGCAAGATCATGGGCGCGCTGTGCCGGGCCAGCCTGCGCGAGGTCCGCGACCCCGAGTCGCGCCGCGCGCTGACGCCCGACTACACGCCGATGTGCAAACGGCTGGTGATGTCCAATGGCTTCTACCGCGCCGTGCAGCGCGACGACGTCGAACTGGTCACCGCCGCCATCGACCACGTGGAGCGTCGCGGCATCGTGACCGCCGACGGAATCCTGCACGAGGCCGACATCATCGTGCTGGCCACCGGGTTCGACACCCACGCTTTCTTCCGGCCGATGCGGCTGATCGGCCGCGACGGCATCGCCGCCGACGACGTGTGGCGCGACGGTCCGCGGGCCTACCAGACGGTGGCGCTGCCGGGCTTCCCGAACTTCTTCATGATGCTGGGGCCGCACAGCCCGGTCGGCAATCTCGCGCTCACCACCGTCGCCGAATCGCAGGCCGATCACATACTGCGCTGGATCCAGCGTTGGCGCCGAGGCGAATTCGACACGGTGGAACCGACGTGGCCCGCGACCGAGAACTTCAACGCCAGGCTGCGCGCGGCGATGCCCGACACGGTGTGGACCACCGGTTGCCAGAGCTGGTACCTGAACAAGGACGGGGTGCCCGAGGTCTGGCCCTTCACGCCGGGCGAACACCGCGCCATGCTGGCGAACACCGATCTCGGCCAATACGACTTGCGCCGGGAGGTCACCGCCGGGTGAGCCGGTAGCCCAGGTGGGGGACCTTCACGCCGGGCAGCGGCTCCCAGTCCAGGGTGCGGCCGTCGGCGCGAAAGCCGTTCGTCTCGTAGAAGATTCGCGCCCGCGTATTGCGTTCGGCGCACCACAAGACGACGTCGCCAGGAGGGCTTTCGGTCAGGGCAGTGCCGAGCAGCCGGCCGCCGACGCCGTGGCGTTGGTGGTCCGCCGCGATGTACAGCGAGTCGAGTTCGACCTGTTCGGGATTCGCGAGGTTTGGCCCGAAGATGGTCATACCGATTGTGGCCGAACCGAATTCGGCGACCCACATGCTCCAGTCGCGGCGCTGCAGGAGCCGCGGATACGCCAGGATGGCCCAGCGCCGCGGTGATCCGAGTACGTCGAGGGTGGAATCCGGCAGCACGCCCGTCCACGACTGCCGCCAGACCGGATAATGCATTTCGGCGACCCGGGCGAAGTCGTTCGGTCCGGCGCGGCGGATCGTGATGCCGCCGTCGGTCACCGGCGGGTTGGCTCCAGGTAGGCGGCCAGCGCGTTGGTCAGGCCGCGCCGCGCCATGTCCAGGTCCGCGTACGAGCCGAGCTGGCGCTCGGAGACCAACCCGCGCATCGCGCCGGGGATCAGCGCGGCCACCTCGCGCACCCGGTCCGGGTCGACGTCCAGCCCGGCAAAGGCGTGCTGGCAGGTTTCCAGCCAGCTCTTGCCCCAGGAGAACAGCTCGGCGGCGGTGCGCGGAAACAGGCGCTCGAGCTCGTCGGGGTCGCGGGGGAGCGCGGCCCGCAGGTTCTCGATCGCGCGGGAATCAGGCGAGGCCAACCCGTCGTAGAGGGTGTCGATGATGGCGCCCACCCGCTCACGCAGGGGCGCGTGCTGCGAGACGGGCGTCGACAGCGTTGAAAAGGTCGCGGCGCGGCGCTCGGCGGTGCGGTGCAGCACCGCCGCCCAAAACCCGTCGGTGTCGCCGAACTGGTACTGCACCGCGCCCCAGGTGGCGCCGATGTCCTTGGCGATGCGATTGGCCGACACCGAGCCCGGGTCGCCGGAGGCCAACGACTTGAGCGCGGCCTCGAGCATGCTCTCCCGCGTGGCGTTGCCACGTCGGTTGGGGCGCCGGTTCACGGTTCCGGACCCGCTGACCTGCCGAGTCATCTGCCGAGCCTATCGCGCGGGGCAGCGGTGAAGGTTTCATAGAGGGTACTTTGATTTTTGGCGGGCGTTGCCTATCATTCGTATCCAAGGAGGGATCCCGCATGGCTAAGCCGCCGTTGTCGATGAAACCAACCGGCTGGTTCCAAGTCGCCTGGTCCGACGAGATCGGCGTGGGCGACGTGCACAAGATGAAGTACTTCGGCCAGGAGATGGTCGCGTGGCGGGCCGAGTCCGGGCAGCTCACCGTGATGAACGCCTACTGCGAACACCTCGGCGCGCACTTGGGTTACGGCGGCAAGGTGGTCGGCGAGGTGCTGCAGTGCCCGTTCCACGGGTGGCAGTGGAGCGGCGAGGGTCGCAACGTCTGCATTCCCTACCAGGATCGGCCGAACCGCGGCCGTCGTATCCGCACGTATCCTGTGGTGGAACGCAACGCCTCGGTCTACATCTGGCACGACGTCGATCGCCGTGACCCGTACTTCGACGCGCCGGACGTGTTCGGCGCGTTCCGCGACGGCGGCGGCGCGGACGACTACTACCCGCAGCAGCGGTTGTACCGGCAGGCCCTGGAACTGCATCCGCAGTATGTGCTCGAAAACGGTGTGGACTTCGCGCATTTCAAGTTCGTGCACAACACGCCCATCGTGCCGGTGTTCACCCGCCACGACTTCGCGGAGCCGGTGTCGTTCGTCGACTTCACCATCACGTTCGAGGGTGACGACGGGCAGAAGATCGAGGATGTCAACAGCGGGGTGGAGGCCGTCAACGGCGGCCTGGGCATCGCGGTGACCAAGAGCTGGGGGATGATCGACAACCGCACCATCTCCGCGGTCACCCCGGTCGACGAGTGCACCTCCGATGTCCGGTTCATGGTCTACATCGGCCGCAGCCCTGGCAAGGACCCGGCCCGCGCCGAGCGCAAGGCGGCCGAGTTCGGCCGCGAAGTGATCCGCCAGTTCGAGCAGGACATCGAGATCTGGCAGCACCAGCGCTATTCCGACCCGCCGGCGCTGGCCACCGACGAGTACGAGGGCTTCACCGCAATCCGCAAGTGGGCCAAGCAGTTCTATCCCGAGGCGTTCGCAACACAGGAAGGCTCTATGCAATGAGTAGCGCACCGATCCGTGTCTTCCAGGTTGGCAGCGGAAACGTCGGCTCGGAGATGATCAGACGGATCGCCACCCATCCTGACCTGGAACTCGTTGGGGTGCATGCTTATTCGGCGGAGAAGGTCGGCAAGGACACGGGCGAATTCGCCGGGGTGGGGTCCAACGGGGTCATGTTCACCGGGAGCGTCGAGGAGATCATCGCCTCCAAACCGGACGTGCTCACGTTTCACGGCGTGTTCCCCGACGAGGACCTGTACGTAACAGTGCTCGAGGCGGGCATCGATATCGTCACCACCGCCGACTGGATCACCGGCTGGCACCGCGACAAGAACCACCCGCACCCGTCGGGCAAGCCGGTGAGCCAACTGTTGGCCGAGGCCTGCGAGAAGGGCGGCGCCACGTTCTACGGGACCGGGATGAACCCGGGCCTGAACCAGATCCTGGGCGTCGTGTGCTCGGCCGACGTTGCCGATATCGAAAACGTCACCACCATCGAATCCGTCGACGTCTCATGCCATCACTCCAAGGACACCTGGATCGAGGTGGGCTACGGCCAGCCGGTCGACGACCCGGAGATCCCGCGCAAGCTGGAGAAGTACACCCGCGTCTTCGCCGACAGCGTGCTGATGATGGCGGACTGCTTCGACCTGCCGCTGGACGAGGTGAAGTTCAGCTACGAGCTCGGCGCCTGCACCAAGGACGTCGACCTGGGGTGGTACACGCTGCCCAAGGGCTCGCTGGGCGGCAACTACATCAAGTACCAGGGCATGGTGGCCGGCGTTCCCCGGGTTGAGACACACCTGGAGTGGCAGATGACCCCACACACCGACCCGAGCTGGAACATCAAGGGCTGCTACATCACTCAGATCAAGGGCGACCCTTGCATCTACAACAAGCACATGATTTTCCCCAAGCCCGGTGTGGACCTGTCCAACCCGGATAACTTCGCCTCCATCGGCATGACCGTGACCGGCATGCCCGCGCTGGCCTCGATCAAATCGGTCGTCGCGGCCCCGCCGGGACTCATCACCAGCGCCGACCTCCCGCTGCGCGGATTCGCCGGGCGGTTCAAGATTTAGGCGTCGTCAAGGGTCTTCCGGGTTGTGGTAGTCGTTCGTGCGCTGCCCGCGATCGAGATGCGGCGGCGGAATCCACTCGGTGCGCCCGTCCGGAAGCTTCCTTGTCCGCCAGCCCTTTTCGAGGAGCTTGTGGTGCGGTGCGCAGGCGAAGGTAAGGCTGTCGGCATCGGTCCGGCCGCCGGCGGCCCACTCGTCGAGATGGTGGACCTCGCACCAATAGCCCGGCGCGTCACAGCCCGGATGCGTGCAGCCGCGGTCCTTCACGTAGAGGACGATCCGCTGGTCCGGCGTGGCGATCCGCCGTGACCGGCCGAGATACAGCGGGCGGTGAGAGTGTTCGTCGAACACGGCCAAATAGTGATGGGCGTGGCGCGCCGTCCGGATCACGTCGCGCATCGGCAGCACCGTTCCGCCGCCTGTCACCGCACGCCCGGTGCCGGCCGTGAGCTGCTGCAGCGTGGTCGAGACGATGACGGTGACCGGCAACCCGTTGTGCGCCCCCAACCGCGGGTCGCCCAGCTGGCCGCGCACCAGCGCGTTGATCGCGTCATGCTGGCGCTGCGCGTGGCTGCGCGTGTCCCCGCTCGCGGTCTGGTCCCCGGGTTCGCCTTCAGTGCACGGCTTTTCGTCGTCGGGGTTGCACATGCCGGGGGCGGCGAAGCGCGCCAGCCACGCGTCGAGGTTGGCGCGCAGTTCCGGGGACGCGACCAGCTTGCCGACGCTCATCCCGTCGGGCCGTTGCGCGGCCCAGCTGAAGCCGCGCTGACGGGCGCGGTCGACGTCGGAGAACTTACCGTCGGGATTGAGTCGTAATGCGCACCGGTGCGCGACCTTCTGCAACTGGTCGGGACGCAAACCGGCAGCCTGCCGGGCCAGGAATCGCTCGGCCGCATCGACCTCCTCGGCGCCGACGGCGGCCGGCAGGTCACGCACGAACGCCTGGATCACCCGCAGGTGCTGGCAATCGAGGACGCCGTCCCGCCACGCCGCGGCGGTGGCCGGCAACTCCGGTGGCAACTCCTGGCCGGTGAGCGTCAGCCGCGGCGAGAGCTGCTTGGCGTCTCGGACTCGGCGGCACGCGTCGGCGTAGCTGATCCGCAACCAGTCGGCGATGACCTTGTGGACCGGTCCGCCGACCTCGGCGGAATCCTCGTTCGCCAGGCCCGCGATCACGTCGGTGCCGACCGCGGTTTGGCGCCGGTGCGAGTTTTCCATCGCCTCCAGCACGTGCAGCCGGACGACGGGGCTCAGCGCGCCGAAATCGAGCCCGCGCACCGCCACGTCGGCCGCGTCCAGCGCGTCCAGGGCGGCGGCCACCTCGGACGGCACTTCCATCGAACGCATGTTCGAACACTAGAACGTGGAGCCAGCCCCGCGCCACCGGCAAGAGCCCAGGTTGTGGATAAACACCCAACTGTGGATGAACCCGCCCGGTCTAGGGTGAAACCCATGCGGGTAGGCGTCTTGGGAGCTAAGGGAAAAGTCGGTTCGGCGATGGTGGCCGGCGTGCAGGCCGCCGACGATCTGACGCTGTCCGCCGAGGTGGATGCGGGGGACTCGCTCAGCCTGTTCACCGACGCCAAGACCGAGGTGGTCATCGACTTCACCCACCCCGACGTGGTGATGGGCAATCTGGAGTTCCTCATCGGCAACGGAATTCACGCCGTCGTCGGCACCACCGGCTTCACCGCCGAGCGGCTGGACCAGGTCGAGAAGTGGCTGGCCGAAAGCCCCGACACCTCGGTGCTGATCGCCCCCAACTTCGCGATCGGGGCGGTGCTGTCCATGCACTTCGCCAAGCAGGCCGCGCGCTTCTTCGATTCGGTCGAGGTGATCGAGCTGCACCACCCGCACAAGGCCGACGCCCCATCGGGCACGGCCGCCCGCACCGCCAAGCTGATCGCCGAGGCGCGAAAAGGCTTGCCGCCCAACCCCGATGCCACCAGCACCGGCCTGCCCGGCGCCCGGGGCGCGGACGTCGACGGCATCCCGGTGCACTCGGTGCGGCTGGCCGGGCTGGTGGCCCATCAGGAGATCCTGTTCGGCACCGAGGGGGAGACGCTGACCATCCGCCACGACAGCCTGGACCGCACCTCCTTTGTGCCCGGCGTGTTGCTGGCGGTGCGGCGCGTCGCGGAACGCCCCGGCCTGACCGTCGGGCTCGAGCCCCTGCTCGACCTGCAATGAACGACCTGCAATGAACGACCTGCGATGAACTCAGCCCTGCGCACCCAGTTGCTGATCGCTTTCCTGTGCGTGGCGATGCTGGCGTACTTCGTGCTGCTGGGGCGGATGGCCGTCGCGATGATCGCCTCCGGCCGGGCGGCCGTCGTGGGCCTGGGGCTGGCGGTGCTGATCATGCCCCTGATCGGGCTGTGGGCCATGGTGGCGACGCTGCGGTTCGGGTTCGCCCACCAGAAGCTCGCCGATCTGATCGCGGCCGACGGCATGGAGCTCGACACCAGCGCGCTGCCGCGACGGGCGTCCGGCCGCATCGAACGGAACGCCGCCGACGCGCTGTTCGCCTCCGTGCGCACCGAAGTGGAAGACCACCCCGACGACTGGCGGCGCTGGTACCGGCTGGCCCGCGCGTACGACTACGCGGGGGATCGCCGCCGGGCGCGCGAGGCCATGAAGACCGCCCTCCAATTGCAGGGCCGCCAATGAGTAAGACCCTGCTGATCGTCCACCACACGCCCTCCCCGCACTGCCACGAGATGTTCGAGGCGGTCGTCTCCGGCGCCACCGACCCCGAGATCGAGGGCGTGGAGGTCGTTCGGCGGCCGGCGCTGACGGTGTCGCCGGCCGAGATGCTGCAAGCCGACGGCTATCTGCTGGGCAGCCCGGCGAACCTGGGCTACATGAGCGGGGCGCTCAAGCACGCGTTCGACTGCGCCTACTACCAGCTGCTGGACTCGTCGCGTGGGCGCCCGTTCGGCCTCTACCTGCACGGCAACGAGGGCACCGAGGGCGCCGAACGCGGCGTCATGTCGATCACGACGGGGCTCGGCTGGGTGAAAGCCGCTGAGACCGTGCTGGTTTCGGGCAAGCCGGACAAGGGCGACCTGGAGGCCTGCTGGGAACTCGGCGCGACGGTCGCCGCCCAGCTCATGGAATGAGCCGTCTAGGTGTAGGTCGGTTTGAACGCCTCGGCCGGTTGGGCCAGGGCCAGCGCCGAGCTGGTGCCGATCGGCCCGTGCCGGTCGAACAGGGTGGCGGCGCCGGTGGCCACCCCGGCCGCGCCGTAATGGCTTTGCGCCGCCAGCCCCAGGAATTCACCGTCGGGCAGGCGGCTGGCGGTGACGGTGTAGTCGGCGTTGATGTAGCGCAAACCGCCTGTGCCCCAATGGGTCAGCGAACTCGTGATGTCCCCGACGAAGGCCAGTCGGGTGAACGGGGTCAGCGGGTAGCCCTGCACCATCGGGCGAAATACCCTCGTCCAGGCGAACTTTCGGGAGTGGGACTGTTCCCACTCACCGGCCGCGATGCCCGGACTGCCCGCGTCGGTGGCCCCGTAGCCCCAGATCAGAAACGGCATGTCGTCCGGGACACCGCCGGAATCGGGCGGAGGCGGCGGCATCGCCAGGGGCGCGGACCACACCTCCCCTTCGGGATGCTCCCCTCGGCGCAGGAACAGCGCACTGGCCCGGGCGACGGTGTTGCCGCCCTGCACCAGCGCGCCGTCGACGAGCTTGATCCGCCTGCCCTCCCGCTGCACCGAGGTCCGGATCTGCACCGGCTCGAGCAACGCCGGGCGGAGCAGGTCGACCGTGAGGCGGGCGGGCTGAAAGTCCGGCTCGATGCCGGATTGCTCTATGCCCCAACCCAACAGGCCGCCGACGTTCTGACCGCCCATCGCGGCCCCCCACGGTCCCCGGGTCAGCGGGCCCGGCACAAAGGAGTCACCGTCGACAGTGAAGAACGCCTCGGGCATGATGGCGGAATCGTCGACCGTCACGGCCATCACGATAGGACACGCCGATAGTAAGGACCGGGCATGCCTCCAGTGATCGAAATTCCGCGCGGCCATAACCCCTTCCCGACGACAGGCGTGACCCGCGACGCCGACGGTGTCCCGCATTACGACGACCTGCCCGACACGCTGCTGGACATGCTCGCCGAACAGGTCGAGCAGCGCCCGGACAGCGAGGCGGTGGCCGAACTCGGTGCCGGCCGATTGACCTACCGCCAGCTGTGGGACCGCGCGGCGCGCGTCGCCGGCGGGCTGCGCGCGGGCGGGTTGCGACACGGTGACCGCGTCGCGGTGCGTTACCCCGCCGGCGTCGACTGGGTGCTGGCGTTCTGGGGCATCGTGATGGCCGGTGGTGTTGCGGTGGCGGTCAATACCCGCTCGGCGCAACCGGAAGTCGAGTTCGTCCTCGACGACTCCGGGGCCACCCTGGACCTGGCGGCGGACACGCCGCTGCCCGACGGCCAGCCGCATGTGACGGAGCGACTGGACCGCGCCGACGTGGCCGCGCTGTTCTACACGTCGGGCACCACCGGCCACCCCAAGGGGGTGCCGACCACCCACGAGGCCTTCTTGACCAACACGGAGAACGCGATTCGCTGCCTCGACCAGCCGCGCGACCTGGGCGAAGCGATGCGCACGCTGATCTCGGTGCCGCTCTTCCACGTGACCGGTTGCAACTCCCAACTGCTGGCCGCCACCCGGCTGGGCGGGGCCTCGGTGATCATGCCCGCCCTCAACCTGGACGGGTTGATCGCCACGCTGGCCGCCGAGCGCATCTCCGTCATGGTCACCGTCCCGGCCGTCTACGCACTGATGTTGCGGCACAGCGGCTTTGCCGACGCCGACGTCTCGGGCGTCCGCTGGGCGGGCTACGGCGGCGCCCCGATCGCCCCGTCGCTGGTGCGTTCGGTGCAGAACGCCTTTCCGCAAGCAACGGTGTTCAACGGCTACGGCATGACCGAGACGGCCTCGCTGATGACCGTGCTCCCGAGCCGGGACGCCGTGGAGCACGCCGACTCGGTCGGGTACGCGGTGCCCTCCGTCGACCTAGGACTGATTCCATTCGGCGGCGACGAGGAGGGCGTCGGCGAGCTGGTGGTGCGTGGCGCGAACGTCACCGCCCGGTACTGGAACCGCCCGGAAGCGACCGCGGCGACCATCGTGGACGGCTGGTTGCACACCGGCGACGTGGTGCGGGTCGACGGGGCGGGGCGCGTGCACATCGTCGACCGCCTCAAGGACATCATCAACCGCGGCGGCGAAAACGTCTCCAGCGTCGAGGTGGAAGCGGCGCTGCTGGCGGCGCCCGGCGTCGCCGACGCGTGCGTGCTGGCGGTTCCCGACGACGTCATGGGTGAGAAGGTGGGCGCGGTGCTGTTCGGCGGCGCCGACGAGATCGACGTGCCGGCGGTGCTCGACCACTGCCGCGAGCGGCTCGCCGACTTCAAGGTGCCGCAGTACGTCACGGTGGTCGACGCCGCGCTGCCGCGCAACGCCGGCGGCAAGCTGCTCAAGGGCAGGCTTCGCGAGCAGGTGCAGTGGGGGGAGCCGCTGCGATGAGCGCGACGGTGCTGATCGCCAACCGCGGCGAGATCGCGCTCCGAATCGTCCGCACCGCAGTCGAATTGGGCATGCGAACCGTCGCCGTCTACGCCGAGGACGATGCCGAGAGCCCGCACGTGCACGCGGCCGACGAGGCGATCGGGCTGCCGGGCGCCGGGCCGCGCGCCTACCTGGACCAGCCCGCCCTGCTGGCCGCGGCCAAGAGCTCGGGTGCGGAGCTGATCCACCCCGGGTACGGCTTCCTCAGCGAGAACGCCGAATTCGCCCGCGCCTGCGTCGGCGCCGGGTACGCGTTCGTCGGACCGGGCGCCGACGCGCTCGAACTGCTGGGCAACAAGACCGCCGCCCGCGCCGCCGCCGTCGCCGCCGGGGTGCCGGTGTTGCCCGCGACCGACGGGCCGAGCAGCGTCGCGGACATCGAGGCGTTCTTCGCGACCCAGGGCGGCGCCATCATGATCAAGGCGCTCGCCGGCGGGGGCGGCCGGGGGATGCGCGCGGTGCGCCGCGCCGACCAGATCGCCGGCGCCTGCCGACAGTGCGCCGCGGAGGCGCAACTGGGCTTCGGCGATCCTGCGCTGTTCGCCGAGGCGCTGCTCGACGGCGCGCGGCACATCGAGGTTCAGGTCGTCGCCGCGCCGGCGGGGCACCAAACGCGCGCGCTCGCGCTCGGCGACCGCGACTGCAGCATCCAGCGGCGCTATCAGAAGCTCGTCGAAATCGCCCCCGCCCAAGGGCTTTCCGACAGGCTGCGGCACGACTTGCACCAGGCCGCGGCCAGGTTGTGCGCGCGCGTCGCGCTGCGCGGGCTGGCCACGGTCGAATTCCTGGTCGCCGGTGAGGAATTCGTGTTCCTCGAAGTGAACCCCAGAATCCAGGTGGAGCACACCATCACCGAGGAGACCACCGGCTTCGACCTGGTGGCCCTACAGCTGGCCATCGCGGGCGGCGCCTCCTATTACCAGCTCGGCCTGCCGGCCGGAATCGCCTCCGACGGTAACGAAGTCATCGGCGAGCCCGCCGCGCATCGCGGCATCGCGATCCAGGCCCGGGTCAACACGGAGACGTTCGCGCCCGACCTGTCCGTCGTTCCCGCGGCCGGCACGCTTACCGCGTTCAGTCCGCCGAGCGGGCCCGGGATCCGCGTCGACACCTACGGCCGGGCCGGCCTGGTCGTCAACGGACAATACGACTCGCTGCTGGCCAAGGTCGTCGCGCGCGTGCACGGGTCGTCGGCCCCGGCGGCGCTGCGGAAGGCCCGCACCGCCCTCGCGGAGTTCGGCATCGAGGGCGTCCGCACCAACGTCGACTTCCTGCGTGAGCTGCTGTGTGACCCCGCGCTGGAATCCGGTTGGGTGACCACCGCTTTCCTCGACGACAAGCTGCCGGAGCTGGCGGCGTCGGCGTCGACACACCAGCACGAGGTCCGGGCCGCGCCGGTCGAGCTGTATCCCGGCGAGGACGTACTGCGGGCCCAGCTGGCCGGCACCGTCGTCGAGGTGGCGCCCGAGGGCGCCGACTTCGGCGCGGGCAGCCAGCTCGTCGTCCTCGAAGCCATGAAGATGCAGCATGTGCTCGCCGCGCCCGACGCGCTGCGGACCGTGCGCGTCCTGGTGTCGCCCGGGCAGGTGGTCGGCACCGGCGACCCGCTGCTGGTCTTCACTCGCACCGACGCCGCCGCCGGGGGCGAGTTGGCCACGGCGGCAACGGATCTCGACCGGACGCGCGCCGACCTCGAGGAGGTGCGCCGTCGGCACCTGTTTACCCTCGACGAGGGCCGGGAGGCCGCGGTGGCCAAGCGGCACCGGCAGGGTCGCCGCACGGCGCGGGAGAACATCGCCGATCTCGTCGATCCCGGCAGCTTCGTCGAATACGGCGCACTGGCCATCGCGGCGCAACGCAGCCGGCGCTCGGAGGAGGACCTGATCGCCAACACCCCGGCCGACGGCCTGGTCGCCGGCCTGGCCACGATCGGCGCCGACCGCTTCGGGCGGGCCGCGGCCGAGGCCGTCGTGGTGTCCTATGACTACACCGTGTTGGCCGGCACGCAAGGCATGCGCAACCACGCCAAGACCGACCGGGCGTTCGACCTGGCGACCCGGAAACGGCTGCCCGTGGTGCTGTTCGCCGAGGGCGGCGGTGGCCGGCCGGGCGACACCGACGTCGGCGGCGTCGCCGGGCTGGACGTGCCGACGTTCCGGATGCTGGCCGCGCTGAGTGGGCGGGTGCCGTTGATATCGATCGTCTCCGGCCGGTGCTTCGCCGGAAACGCCGCGCTGGCCGGGGTGTGCGACGTGATCATCGCGACCCCGGACGCCAACATCGGGATGGGTGGGCCCGCGATGATCGAGGGCGGCGGGCTCGGCGTGTACCCGCCGGAGGCCATCGGTCCGATCGGCGTGCAGCGGCGCAACGGCGTGGTCGGCCTCGTCGCGCGCGACGAGGCGCACGCCGTATCGCTGGCCAAGCGGTATCTGTCGTATTTCCAGGGCGGCGTGGACGATTGGACCGCGCCGGATCCGCAGCTGGCCCGGCATGTGGTGCCGGAGAACCGATTACGCGCCTACGACGTGCATCGGGCGATCGAGGCGATCGTCGACACCGGCTCGGTGCTTCAGCTGCGACCCGACTACGGCGTCGGCATCGTCACCGCCCTCGTCCGCGTCGAAGGGGCGGCGTACGGGCTGATCGCGAACAGCACCCACCACCTGGGCGGCGCCATCGACGCCGAGGCGGCCGACAAGGCCGGCGACTTCCTCGCCCTGTGCGAATCGTTTGGGCTGCCGGTCATTTCGCTGTGCGACACCCCGGGCTTCATGGTGGGGCCCGATGCGGAGGTCCAGGCGGCGGTCCGGCGGTTCGGGCGGATGTTCGTGCTGGGCGCGCGGTTGACCGTGCCGCTCGGAATGATCATCCTGCGCAAGGGGTACGGGCTCGGCGCCATGGCGATGGCCGGCGGTTCCTTCCGCGCCCCGCAGTTCACCGTCGCGTGGCCCACCGGCGAGATCGGCGGGATGGGACTCGAGGGCGCCGTGCGCCTCGGGTTCAGCAAGGAGCTGGCCGCCGAGGGCGACCCCGTCAAGCGCCAGGAACTGTTCGACAAGCTGGTGGCCGCGGCCTACCAGCACGGCAAGGCGCTGCGGGCCGCCACCACCTTCGAACTCGACGACGTCATCGACCCCGCGGACTCCCGGGCCTGGATCACCAGGCTCCGGGAGGGCCGGAGCTGATCAGGCGTGGCCGGAACCGCAGCCGACGCCGGGCAGGCAACCCTGGCCGCCCGGAATGCCGCCGGGTCCCGCGTTCTGGCCACCGGAGCCGCAGCCGACGCCCGGCACGCAGCCCTGACCGCCGGGACCGCCGCCGGGCCCGTTGAATTGGCCGCCGGAGCCGCAGTTGCCGTTCGCGTCGCAACCGCCGCCGCTCGGGTCGTCCTTGAAGACGACGTGCGTGGGCGCCGCGGTCGGCGCAGCCGCGACGACGGGGGAATCGGTCATGGCGATCGGCGCCACGGCGACCGCCGCGGCCGCCGCCCCGCCCACCATCAGTCTTTTCATGGGGGTTAATTTCACTGACATGCGCGTCGCATACCACGCATACACCCGCGTAAACATCGCCACACCCAGGCCACGCACCGCAACGGAAGGCGCACCACGATGACATCACTGGATCTGAGCGGCCGAACCGCGATCATCACCGGCGCCTCCCGCGGCATCGGGCTCGCGATCGCCCAGCAGCTCGCGGCCGCTGGGGCGAACGTGGTGCTCACCGCCCGCAAGCAGGAGGCCGCCGACGAGGCCGCCGCGCAGGTGGACGGCAACGCCCTGGGCGTCGGGGCGCACGCGGTCGACGAGGACGCCGCCCGGCGCTGCGTGGACCTCACGCTCGAACGTTTCGGCAGCGCGGACATCCTGATCAACAACGCCGGCACCAATCCGGCCTACGGCCCGCTGATCGACCAGGACCACGCCCGCTTCACCAAGATCTTCGACGTCAACCTCTGGGCGCCGCTGCTGTGGACCTCGCTCGTCGTCAAGTCGTGGATGGGCGAGCACGGCGGCGCGATCGTCAACACCGCCTCCATCGGCGGCCTGCACCAGTCGCCGGCCATGGGCATGTACAACGCCACCAAGGCCGCGCTGATCCACGTCACCAAGCAGCTGGCGCTGGAGCTCTCGCCCCGCGTCCGCGTCAACGCGATCGCCCCCGGTGTGGTGCGCACCCGGCTGGCCGAGGCGCTGTGGAAGGACCACGAGGACCCGCTCGCGTCCTCGATCGCGCTCGGGCGCATCGGCGAACCCGCCGACGTCGCCGCGGCCGTGGCCTTCTTGGTTTCCGACGCCGCGAGCTGGATCACCGGTGAAACGATGGTCATCGACGGCGGCCTGCTGCTGGGCGCGGCGCAGGGCTTTCAAACGCGGCCACAGGGCTAGCCATGAGCACCGAAGAGTGGTCGGCCGACCTCCAGGCGCGGGTGCAGGCGCTGCTGGACGAGCACGACCCGGCGGCCACCGACGCGCGCGAATTCCTTGGGGCGCAATACGATGCGGGGCTGGCCTGGGTGCATCTGCCGCGCGGCTTCGGCGGCTTGGACCTGCCGCGCAAGGCTCAGGAACTCGTCGACGCCCAGCTGTCCTCGGCGGGCGCGCCGGTGGGTGGCACACCCAAGAACTTCATCGGCATGGGGATGGCGGCGCCCACCATCGCCGCGTTCGGCACCGACGAACAGAAGCGAAAGTTTCTGCGCCCCTTGTTCACTGGCGAGCAGGTCTACTGCCAGTTGTTCAGCGAACCCGGCGCGGGATCGGACCTGGCGGGGTTGGCCACCCGCGCGGTCCGCGACGGTGACGACTGGATTGTCAACGGGCAGAAGGTGTGGACGTCGATGGCGCAGCACGCGAAGATGGCCATCCTGGTCGCCCGCACCGACCCGACAGTGCCCAAACACGCGGGACTGACGTACTTTCTGTGCGACATGACGCAGCCCGGCGTCGAGGTGCGTCCGCTGCGCCAGATCACCGGCGAGGCCGAATTCAACGAGGTGTTCCTCACCGACGTCCGGGTGCCCGACGCGAACCGGCTCGGCCCGGTCGGCGGCGGCTGGCGGGTCGCGACCACCACGCTCAACAACGAGCGCGTCGCCATCGGCACCCGAGCCGGAACTCCGCGTGAGGGCGGCATGATCGGGAAGGTCACGAAGGCGTGGCGGCACGAACCCGCGCTTCGCGACCCCGCGATGCACGACGAGCTGATGAAACTGTGGGTCGACGCGGAGGTGCTCCGGCTGGCCGGCGAACGGTTGCGGCAACAGGCCCAGGCCGGTCAGCCCGGGCCGGAAGGCGCCGGCATGAAGATCGCCTTCGCCAAGCTGGCGCAAGCCATTTCGGGATTCGAGATCGAGCTGCACGGCGAGGTGGGTCTGCGGTACGACGACTGGACCATGCGCAGGACCGAGACCGTCGACCTGATCGGGCGCGAGCCCGGCTACCGCTACCTGCGCGCCCGCGGCAATTCGATCGAGGGCGGCACTTCGGAAATCCTGCGCAACACCATCTCCGAACGCATCCTCGGCCTGCCCGGCGAGCACCGCGTCGACAAGGATGTCGCCTGGAAGGACCTGGATCGATGAGCGATCTGCTGTACTCCGACACCGAGGAGGCTTTGCGCGACAGCGTTCGGCACCTGTTCGCCGACCGTTGCCCGCCGGAAGCGGTGGCCCGCGCCTACGAGGCCGAGCCACCAGACTTCTCGAACGTCTGGCGCACCCTGGCCGTCGAGCTGGGGGTGGCCGGCCTGCTGGTCCCGGAGTCGCTCGGCGGCGCGGGCGCCGGCCCTCGGGAGGCCGCGGTCGTCATGGAGGAGATCGGCCGGGCCGTCGCGCCGGTGCCGTTCTTGTCCAGCGCGGTGCTGGCCACGGTCGCGCTGTTGGCCGCCGGCGACACCGAAACCGTCTCCGCGCTGGCGCAAGGCGAGCTGACCGCCGCGTTAGCGGTGCCGCTGTCGACCGGGCCCGGCGATCCGGTGCCGGCGGTGAGCGGCGGCGCCGACGGGCTGAGCGGATCCGTCACCAGCGTCGCCGGCGCCGCCGAGGCCGACGTGCTGGTGGTGCCGGTCGGCGGCGCGGACGGGCTGGAGCTGCACACCGTCTCGCGCGCCGCCGCGGGCGTGGAGGTGTCGCCGCTGCTGGGCTTGGACATGACGAGACCCCTTGCGGACGTGAGCTTTTCGGCGGCCGACTCGTCACGCGTCGGGCCGGCGGACGGCCCGATCGCCGAGGCGCTGCGCACCGGGGCGGCGCTGCTGGCGTCCGAGCAACTCGGGATCGCCCAGTGGTGTTTCGCGACCACGCTGGATTATGCCAAGCAGCGCAAGCAGTTCGGCCGCGCGATCGGCTCGTACCAGGCGATCAAGCACCGGTTGGCCGATCTGTGGTTCGAGGTCAGCGCCGCGACCGCGGCGGCCCGCCACGCCGCCGACACGTCCGCCCGGGACGACGAAGACGCGGCCGTCGCGGCGGCGCTGGCCCAGGCGTATTGCAGCGGCGTCGCCGTGCACGCGGCCGAGGAGTGCGTCCAGCTACACGGTGGCATCGGCATGACGTGGGAGTATCCCGCCCACCTGTACCTCAAGCGGGCCAAGAGCGACCAGTTGGCCTTCGGCACCGCATACCGTCACCGGGCCCGCCTGGCCGAGCTGGTGGGTCTGCCCCCCAGCTAGTTGCGCTCGCACTGATTTTTAGCGCGGAGCGGACGCTGCATGGGAAACATTCTGTCGCGCAGCGACATTCATCGGCGTGCGGGCATGTCGCCCGGACGCGCGCGTCACCGCACCCGCATTTCATGAGAATGTGTCGGTCCGCTCACGAATCCCGGAGGTGACGAGCATCGGAATGCGCGTGCTGCTGTCCACCCACGACTCGCGCGGGGCGGTCGAACCGCTCGCCGCGCTCGGGGTTCAGTTGCGGGCGCTCGGCGCGGAGGTTCGGGTGTGCGCGCCGCCCGACCGGGAATTCGCGGACTTGCTCGCCGACATCGGCCTGCCGCTGACGCCATTCGGCGATTCGTGGCGCGCGATGGCGGCGAGCCTCACGCCCTCGGAGGACCAGTTGCGCCGGCACCTGGACGGGCTCGTCGCCGCGCAGTTCGACACCGTGGCCGCCGCGGCCGACGGATGCGACCTGCTGGTGGCGACCGGATTCCCGCCGGTCGCGGCGGGTGCGCGGTCGGTGGCCGAGCGCCTGGGCATCCCCTACGTGTACGTGAGCTACCAACCCACGATCCTGCCGTCGCCCCACCAGCTACCCCCCACGTACGCCGGCCAGCTGCCGGAGGGCCTGATCGACAACCGGGTGCTGTGGCGCACGGACGCCCTGCAGATGAACACGCTGTTCGGCGCGACACTCAACGGTCACCGCGCGAGGCTGGGCCTCCCGCCGCTGGACGACGTCCGCGACTATGCGCTCACCGAGCGTCCCTGGCTGGCGGTGGATCCGATCCTGAGCCCGTGGCCCGAGAACAGCGGGCTTGACGTGATCCAAACGGGGGCGTGGCTGCTGGCCGACGAACGCCCGCTTCCGCCGGCGGTGGAGGCGTTCCTGGACGCCGGGCCGGCGCCGGTGTACGTGGGCTTCGGCAGCATGCCCATGCGCGCCGCCAAGGACCTTTCCCGGGCCGTCGTCGAGGCGGTGCGCGCGCACGGCCACCGCGCGATTCTCTACCGCGGCTGGTCCGGCCTGGCCCCGATAGACGACCGGGACGACTGCCTCGGCGTCGGCGAGCTGAACCATCGGGCGCTGTTCGCCCACGTCGCCGCCGTCGTGCACCACGGTGGCGCGGGCACCACCACCACGGCCGCGCGGGCGGGTGCGCCGCAGGTGCTGGTGCCCCAGGGCGCCGATCAGCCGTACTGGGCCGCCCGGGTGGCGGAGCTGGGCATCGGCACCGCGCATGACGGCCCGGCCCCGACGGCCGAGTCGCTGGCGGCCGCGCTCGAGCCGGTATTGACGCCGCAGGCCCGCGGTCGGGCGAGCGCGGTGGCCGCGAGGATCCGCCCCGACGGGGCGAGCGTCGCCGCGACGCTGATGCTGCAGGGGTTAGGCACCTAAGGCCGAACCGAACACCTCGGTCATGGCCTGCCAATGCCGCTCGGCCGCGGCGGGGTCATAGGGCGTGTTGTCCGGAACCGCGAACCCGTGTGCGGCCGGATACCACTCGATGGTGTGCTGCACGCCGGCCGCGGTCAGCGCCTTGTCGAGCTGCTCGGCGTGGTCGCGGGTGAAGGACGCGTCGTCCTTGGCGCCCCCCACGTAGACGGTGGCGGTCATCCGGTCCGCGAGCAGGTGCGGGCTGTCCGCGGTGTCGGTCACCAGGCCGCCGCCGTGGAACGACGCCGCGGCGGCGACGCGCTCGGGGACCCGGCCGGCGACCACCAGGGACGCCCGGCCGCCCATGCAGTAGCCGCACACGCCGAAGCGCTGCCCGGACACCTCCGGGCGGGCCGCGAGGTAGTCGAAGAACGCGGCGGCGTCGCCGGCCATCTTGTCGACAGTGATGCTGCCGATCATGCCGAACAGGCGCCGGCGTTCCCGCTCGTCGCCGAAGACGGTGGCCATGTCGAACGGGGCCCAATCGCCGCTGCGGTAGTAGACGTCGGGAAGTAGCACGGCGTAACCGAATCCGGCCAGCTTGGCGGCCATCTGGTCGAAGGTGTCGCGCACCCCGCCGGCGTCGCAGTACATGACTACGCCCGGCCAGGGACCGGTTCCGTCGGGGGTGAACAGGCCGACGGGGCACGTGCCATCGGCGGTGGTGACGCTGTCGGTGATTTTCGGCATGGCATTCGTTCTACTCCGGAGGGCTGGACGTAGTATCGGCGCGTGCCGATCCCCACGCCCTACGAGGACCTCCTGCGCGTGGTGCTCGAGCGGGGCACCGCCAAATCCGACCGCACCGGCACCGGCACCCGCAGCCTGTTCGGCCAGCAGATCCGCTACGACCTGTCGGCCGGCTTTCCGCTGCTCACCACCAAGAAGGTGCATCTGAAGTCGGTGGTCTACGAGTTGCTGTGGTTCCTGCGCGGCGACTCCAACGTCGCCTGGCTGCACGAGCACGGCGTCACCATCTGGGACGAATGGGCCAGTGCCACAGGCGATCTCGGACCGATCTACGGCGTGCAGTGGCGGTCGTGGCCGACGCCGACGGGCGAGCACATCGACCAGATCAGCGCGGCGCTGGACTTGCTGCGCACCGACCCGGACTCGCGGCGCATCATCGTGTCGGCGTGGAACGTCGGGGAGATCCCGCAGATGGCGCTGCCGCCGTGTCACGCGTTCTTCCAGTTCTACGTCGCCGACGGGCGGTTGAGCTGCCAGCTGTATCAGCGCAGCGCCGACCTGTTTCTCGGGGTGCCCTTCAACATCGCCAGCTACGCGCTGCTCACCCACATGATGGCCGCGCAGGCGGGGCTGTCGGTCGGCGAGTTCGTCTGGACGGGCGGCGACTGCCACATCTACGACAACCACGTCGAGCAGGTGCAGACTCAGCTCGGCCGCGAGCCGCGGCCCTACCCGGAACTGGTTCTGGCGCATAGGGATTCGATCTTCGACTACACATACGACGACGTCGTCGTCAAGAACTACGACCCGCACCCGGCGATCAAAGCCCCCGTCGCGGTATGACCCGCGCCGACCACGATGACGCCGGCGAAGCTGGGGTCAGAAAGTGGCGAGTATGACGCAGCTGGGATTGATCTGGGCCCAGTCGACATCCGGCATCATCGGCCGCGGCGGCGACATCCCCTGGCGGGTGCCCGAGGACCTGGCCCGCTTCAAAGAGCTGACCTTCGGGCACACGGTGGTGATGGGCCGGCGCACGTGGGAGTCGTTGCCGACCAAGGTCCGGCCGTTGCCGGGTCGCACCAATGTCGTACTCTCGCGCCGGGGCGACTTCGTCGCCGACGGGGCGCAGGTCGTCGGTTCGCTTGAAGCGGCCCTCGGCGGTTGCGAGGGCGAGCCGCAGACCTGGGTGATCGGCGGTGAGCAGGTTTATCTGCTCGCGCTGCCGCATGCCACCCGGTGCGAGGTCACCGAGGTCGAAGTCGACCTGCGACGCGACGACGACGACGCGTTGGCCCCGGTGCTCGACGACAGCTGGCTGGGCGAGACGGGGGAGTGGCAGGTCAGCCGCACGGGGCTGCGGTACCGGCTGCACAGCTACCGTCGGGCATGAGCCGTCGGTCTCCGCGCCGTGACATACTCGGACGCGGGGGTCGGTCTCGACAAAGACATCAATTGCCAGGAGGGGGAATTGGCAGTGATAACCGAACCCACGAAATCGTTCACTCGCATGTTCAGGGGTTATGACCCGACCGCGGTCGACGCCCACATCGAGATGCTGACCACCAAGCAGCAGCTGTTGCTCTCCGACGTCGAGAGCCTGCGGACCCGGTTGAAGGAAGCCGGCGACCAGACGGCCGCGCTGCGCAAGGAGGTCGCGGTCCTCACCGACACCTCACCCTCACCCCACGCGGTGCAGCGCCGGATGGCGCAGATGCTGCGCCGCGCGGTCGACGAGGTTGCCGAGATGCAGGCCGAGGCGCGGAGCGAGGCGGACGCGCTGATCGCGGCGACCGAGGCCGAAGTCGAGGCCGCGCAGCGAAAGCACGAACAGGAGTTGGCGGAGATGGCCGAGCAACGAAAAGCCATGGAAACCGATTACGAGGAAACCAAGAAGCAGCTCGAGGCCGAATTGGCCGAGAAGCGTGCCGAAACCGAGGCCGCGATCGACAAGGCCTGGCGCGATGCCCAGCGGGAGGCCGATCACTACCGCGAGCAGGCCCGCCGCGCCGCCGACGAGGCGATTCAGCAACGGATCAGCGTCCTCGAGCAGCTGATGGGCGTCTACCGCGACCTCGAGGCGGTCCCGGCCGCTCTCGAGTCGGCCTATCAGGAGCAGAAGAACGCGCCGGAGCCCAGCGTCGTGGTGCCGCTGGACCGAAAGGTCAGCACGGGATAGGCGGTTCGGGCCGGGCTCGCCGCGTCGCGGCCGGGCCCTGTCGCACCCGGGCGGTATTCTCGGCGCCGTGCCCAGCCGGACCCTGTCGGCCGACCAAGCCCGGCGCATCGCCGTTGCGGCCCAAGGCTTTAGCGAGCCGCGGCCCGCCGGTCCGGTCACCCGCGCCCACTTGAAGCGGCTGATATCGAGAATCCAAGTGCTGCAACTGGATTCGGTGTCCGTCGCGGTGCGCGCCCATTACGCCCCGGTGTTCAGCAGGCTCGGTCCCTACGACCGCGACGTGCTGGACCGCGCGGCCTGGGGTCCGCGGTCGTCGCGGCTGCTGGCCGAGTACTGGGCGCACGAGGCCGCGCTGGTGGCCGTCGACGACTGGCCGCTGCTGCGCTGGCGGATGCGCCAGTACACCCATGGCCGCTGGGGCACCCACATCGTCAAGGCCAATCCCCAGCTCGCCGAGGACATCGTCGCGGCCGTCACCGAACTCGGGCCCAGCACGGCCGGGCAGATCGAAGCGCACCTCGCCTCGATATACGCCGCGCCACGCAGGAAGAAGGGCACGTGGTGGAACCGCAGCGACACGAAGTGGGTCGCCGAGGCGCTGTTCGCGGCGGGCGTGCTCACCACGGCCACCCGGGTGGGTTTCGCCCGCCACTACGACCTGGTGGAGCGGGTGCTGCCGGCGAGCGTGCTGGCCCGCGAGGTCGACGACGACGAGGCCGTCCGGGAGCTCACGCTGCGGGCCGCCGGCGCGCTCGGCGTGGCCACCGAGGCGGACATCCGCGACTACTTCCGGCTGTCGGCCCAGCAGGTCAAGCCGGCGGTCGCGGACCTGGTGGCCGCGGGTGATATCGAACGGGTCGAGGTGGAAGGCTGGCCCGCGCCGGCCTACCTGCGAACCGGCCGGGCGGTGCCGCGTTCCGACCGGGGCACCGCGCTGTTGTGTCCGTTCGACCCGCTGATCTTCTTTCGGCCGCGGGTCGAGCGGTTGTTCGGGTTTCATTACCGCATCGAGATCTATACCCCGGCGGCCAAGCGCCAATACGGCTACTACGTGTGGCCGCTGTTGATGGACGGGCGGCTGGTCGCGCGCGTCGACCTCAAGGCCGACCGGGCCGCCGACACGCTGCGCGTGATGGGCGCGTTCGCCGAGCCGGACACCCCGCGACCGCGCGTGCTGCGGGCCCTGGCCGGTGAACTGCGGTCCATGGCCTCGTGGCTGGACCTGGGCGGGTTCAGCGTCGCCACCCGGGGCGACCTGGCCGCCGACCTGAGGGCGGTGAGCTGATGCGGGCGACGGACAAAGACCTCAAGGACACGCTGTGGAGGGCGGCCAACAAGCTGCGCGGCTCCCTGTCGGCCAGCCAGTATAAGGACGCCATCCTCGGGCTGGTGTTCCTCAAGCACACCTGCGCCGTGCAGTGGGAAGCGTTGGCGCACAACGCGGAACGCGCGGATATCGGCCGGCTCGTCGACGACGCGATGGAGGCCGCGGCGCTGCCCCGGCTGTACGACGGCCTCGACCAACGCCGCCTCGGGGAGCTGCTGCGCCTGCTCGACGCCGCGCCAGTCGGCGAACGAGGATGCGCGCGGGACCTGATGGGCGAGGTGTACGAGTACTTCCTGGGCAACTTCGCGCGCGCCGAAGGGCGGCGGGGCGGCGAATTCTTCACCCCGCCCAGCGTGGTCCGGGTGATCGTCGAGGTGCTGGAACCCTCGGGCGGGCGGGTCTATGACCCGTGCTGCGGCTCGGGCGGGATGTTCGTGCAGACCGAGCGGTTCATCGCCGAACACGACGGCGATCCCGCGCGGGTCGCGATCTTCGGACAGGAAAGCGTCGAGCAGACCTGGCGGATGGCGAAGATGAACCTCGCGGTGCACGGCATCGACGACACGGGCCTGGGCGCGCGATGGGGCGACACGTTCGTCGAGGACCAACACGCCGGCGTGCAGATGGATTACGTGCTGGCCAATCCGCCCTTCAACATCAAGGATTGGGCCCGCGACGAGCACGACCCGCGCTGGCACTTCGGTGTCCCGCCGGCCGGCAACGCCAACTACGCGTGGATTCAGCACATCCTGTCCAAGCTGGCCCCCGGCGGCAAGGCCGGTGTGGTGATGGCCAACGGATCGATGTCGTCGAATAGCTTGGGGGAGGGCGACATCCGCGCCCGAATCGTCGACGCCGACCTGGTCTCGTGCATGGTGGCGCTGCCCGCGCAGCTGTTTCGCTCCACGTCGATCCCGGTGTGTCTGTGGTTCTTCGACACCGACAAGGGCCACCGGTCCGGCCAGGTGCTGTTCATCGACGCCCGCGAGCTCGGCTACCTGGTCGATCGCGGCGAGCGGGCGCTGACGCACGAGGAGGTGCGGCGCATCGCCGACGCCTACCGCGCGTGGCGCGGATCGGGCTCTACGACCGCGAAAGGCCTTGAATATAACGATGTTCCGGGGTTCTGTGGCTCCGCGTCGATCGGCGAGATCGCCGCGGCCGGCTACACCCTTACGCCGGGACGTTACGTCGGCACGCCCGCCGCCGCGGACGACGGCGAACCGGTCGATCGGAAGATCACCCGCCTGACCGGTGAGCTGCTGTCCGCGCTCGACGAATCCGCGCGCCTGGAAAGCGTTGTGCGCCAACAACTGGAGCGCCTGCGGTGAATACCACGCTGGGTGAGCACCTGCTCTTCAGCACCGGCGCGCCGCGGCGAGGGCCCGGCGGGCAATTCCGCGTCTACGGCGCCAACGGGGCCATCGGGTACGCCACCGAACACAACGCGGCCGGCCCGCTGATCGTGCTCGGGCGCGTCGGCTCGCAGTGCGGCAGCCTGCGGTACTGCGAATCCGACGTCTGGGTCACCGAGAACGCGCTGATCTGCCGGGCCAAGGACGCACGGGACACGCGGTACTGGTACTACGCGATGCAAACCTGCCGGCTGGGCGATCACCGATCCGGATCGGGACAGCCGCTGCTCAACCAGCGGATCCTGCGCGACGTGGCGGTGCGCACCGTGGCCGCTCCGCAACGGGCGGCGATCGCCGAATTGCTCGGCGCCCTCGACGACAAGGTGTCCGCCAACGAGCGGGTGATCGCGGCCGCCGAGAACCTGATGGTGGCCATCGCGGGGTCGGCCCCCGGGCGCGTGCCGCTGGGCCGCCTGGCGAGCCGGTCGTCGGCGTTCGTCACCGTGGCCGAATTCGACGAGGTGGTCGCGCACTTCAGCCTGCCGGCCTTCGACGACGGGGCGAATCCCCGCGTCGTGAGCGCCGGGTCCATCAGGAGCGGCAAGTACCTCCTCTCGGTGCCCTGCGTCTTGTTCGCGAAGCTGAATCCGCGAATCCCGCGCATCTGGAACGTGGCCGCCCTACCGCCGGAAATGGCCGTGGCCAGCACCGAGTTCGTCGTCCTGACGCCGACCGGCGTCGAGGCCTCGGCCCTGTGGTCCGCGGTGCGCCAACCGCACGTCTGCGACCGGCTGCGGCGGCGGGTGGGCGGCACGTCGGGCAGCCATCAGCGGATCAGGCCGGGCGATCTGCTGGACGTCCGGGTCCCCGACGTCCGGCGCCTCCCGGCCGCGGCCCGCCAGACGATCACCGGCCTGGGGACGCTGTGCCATGCCCGTCGCACCGAGAGCGCGCGGTTGGCCGCGTTCCGCGACGCGCTGCTGCCGCGGCTGATATCGGGTGAACTCCGCGTTCGGCCAGCGCGTTAAGGTGAGCGCCGTGGCCGAGACCGCGCCGCTGCGCGTGCAACTGATCGCCAAGACCGAGTTCCTGGCGCCGCCGGACGTGCCCTGGACCACCGACGCCGACGGCGGGCCGGCGCTGGTGGAGTTCGCCGGCCGGGCCTGCTACCAAAGCTGGTCCAAACCCAATCCCAAGACGGCGACCAATGCCGGCTACCTCAAGCACATCATCGACGTGGGCCATTTCTCGGTGCTCGAACACGCGAACGTGTCGTTCTACATCACCGGCATCTCCCGGTCGCTCACCCACGAGCTGATCCGGCACCGGCATTTCTCCTTCTCCCAGCTGTCGCAGCGCTACGTGCCGGAGGGCGAATCGCACGTCGTGGTGCCCCCGGGCATGGAAGACGACCCCGAGTTGCGACGGATCCTGACCGATGCCGCCGACGCCGGCCGGGCCACCTACGCCGAGCTGCTGGCCAGGCTGGAGGCCAAATTCGCCGACCAGCCCAACGCCATCCTGCGGCGCAAGCAGGCGCGCCAGGCCGCGCGGGCCGTGCTGCCGAACGCGACCGAGACCCGCATCGTCGTGACGGGCAATTACCGCGCCTGGCGGCACTTCATCGCCATGCGCGCCAGCGAGCACGCCGACGTGGAAATCCGGCGGCTGGCCATCGAGTGCCTGCGCCAGCTCTGGAACGCCGCGCCGGCGGTGTTCGCCGACTTCGAGATCTCGACGCTGGCCGACGGGACCGAGGTCGCGACCAGCCCGCTGGCGACCGAGGCCTGATTCGGAGGCGGCCGTGGCAGGCCCGCGCCGCTAGGTAAAAGCCTTGCCGCCGCCAGGTAACCTAAAGACCGTGAGCACCGTCGGATTCGACGCCCCGGCACGGTTGGGAACCGTCCTGACCGCGATGGTGACGCCGTTTGCTCCCGACGGTTCGCTCGACACCGCCGCCGCGGCGCAGTTGGCGAACCACCTGGTAGACGCCGGATGCGACGGCCTGGTGGTCTCCGGAACCACCGGCGAGTCGCCCACCACCACCGACGACGAGAAGCGGGAACTGGTGCGCGTGGTGCTGGAGGCCGTCGGCGACCGCGCGCGCGTCATCGCCGGCGCGGGTACCTATGACACCGCTCACAGCGTCCGCCTGGCAAAGGCCTGCGCGGCGGAGGGCGCGCACGGATTGCTGGTGGTGACGCCCTACTACTCCAAGCCGCCGCAGAGCGGGCTGATCGCGCATTTCACCGCCATCGCCGACGCCACCGGCCTGCCGGTGCTGCTCTACGACATCCCGCCGCGTTCGGTGATACCGATCGAGACTGCGACCATCCGCGCGCTGGCCGCCCACCCCAACATCGTGGGAATCAAGGACGCCAAGGCCGACCTGCACGCCGGCGGCCAGATCATCGCCGAGACCGGGCTGGCCTACTACTCCGGTGACGACGCGCTGAACCTCCCGTGGCTGGCCATGGGCGCCACCGGCTTCATCAGCGTGATCTCCCATCTGGCCGCGGGGCACCTGCGAGAAATGTTGTCCGCCTTCGCTTCCGGCGACATCGCCACCGCGCGGAAGATCAACACGACCGTCGCCCCGCTGTGTGACGCGATGAGCCGGCTGGGCGGCGTCACGTTGTCCAAGGCGGGGCTTCGCCTGCAGGGCATCGAGGTTGGCGATCCCCGCCTGCCGCAAATGCCCGCGACGCCCGAGCAGATCGATGCGCTTGCCGCCGATATGCGCGCGGCGTCGGTGCTCCGATGACCCAAAGGGTGGACCGTAAGTGGATGTAGACCTCGCCCCTCCTGGTCCCTTGGCGAATGGTGGGTTGCGGGTCACCGCGCTGGGCGGTATCAGTGAAATCGGCCGCAACATGACCGTTTTCGAGCATCTCGGCCGGTTGCTGATCATCGACTGCGGGGTGATGTTCCCCACCCACGACGAGCCCGGGGTGGACCTGATCCTGCCGGACCTGCGCCACATCGAAGACCGGCTCGACGACATCGAGGCGCTGGTGCTCACCCATGCGCACGAGGACCACATCGGCGGCATCCCGTTCCTGCTCAAGCTGCGCCCGGACATCCCGGTCGTCGGGTCCAAGTTCACCCTGGCGCTGGTCGCCGCGAAATGCCGTGAGCACCGGCTCAAACCGGTCTTCGTCGAGGTGACCGAGGGGCAGCGCAGCACCCACGGCGTCTTCGAGTGCCAATACTTCGCCGTCAACCACTCCATCCCGGACGCGCTGGCGATCGCCGTCCACACCGGCGCGGGGACCATCCTGCACACCGGCGACATCAAGCTCGACCAGTTGCCCCTGGACGGCCGGCCCACCGACCTGCCCGGCTTGTCCCGCCTCGGGGACGCGGGCGTGGACCTGTTCCTGTGCGACTCGACCAACTCCGAGATCCCCGGCGTGGGGCCGTCGGAAAGCGAGGTGGGTCCGACGCTGCATCGCCTGATCCGCGGCGCCGAGGGCCGCGTCATCGTGGCGTGCTTCGCCTCAAACGTTGACCGCGTGCAGCAGATCATCGACGCCGCAGTCGCGTTGGGCCGGCGCGTCTCGTTCGTCGGGCGCTCGATGGTGCGCAACATGGGCATCGCCCGCGAGCTCGGGTTCCTGCGGGTGGCCGATTCCGACGTGATCGACATCGGCGCGGCCGAGCTGATGCCGCCCGAGCGGGTGGTGCTGATCACCACCGGCACCCAGGGCGAGCCGATGTCGGCGTTGTCGCGGATGTCGCGCGGCGAGCACCGCAGCATCACGCTGACCGCGGGGGACCTCATCGTCCTGGCGTCGTCGCTGATCCCGGGCAACGAGGAGGCGGTCTACGGCGTGATCGACGAGCTCGCCAAGATCGGTGCCCGCGTGGTCACCAATGCCCAAGCCCGCGTGCATGTTTCGGGGCACGCGTACGCCGGCGAGCTGTTGTTCCTCTACAACGGTGTGCGGCCGCGCAATGTGATGCCGGTGCACGGCACCTGGCGAATGCTGCGCGCCAACGCCAAGCTGGCGGCCAGCACCGGGGTGCCCGAGGAGTCAATCCTGTTGGCCGAGAACGGGGTCAGCGTCGACCTGGTCGCCGGCAGGGCGTCGATCGCCGGGGCGGTGCCGGTCGGCAAGATGTTCGTCGACGGGCTGATCAACGGCGACGTCGGGGACATCACGCTGGGCGAGCGGCTCATCCTGTCGTCGGGTTTCGTCGCAGTGACCGTGATCGTCCAGCGCGGCACCGGGCGTCCGGTGGTCGCGCCGCACCTGCACTCGCGGGGGTTCTCCGAGGACCCGAAGGCGCTCGAGCCGGCCGTGCGGCGGGTGGAGGCCGAGCTGGAAGCGCTGGTGGCCGAGAACATCACCGAGCCGGGCCGCATCGCGCAGGCCGTCCGCCGCACCGTGGGCAAGTGGGTGGGCGAGACCTACCGGCGGCAGCCGATGATCGTGCCGACGGTCATCGAGGTCTGAACCGCACCTGGGGTGCGCCCTCCTACAACTTCTCCGCGTAGGCCGACCATTCGATTTGGGAGGCAGCGAGTTTGCGGCCGGTGGGTTCGACGTAGCGCCGGACGAGTTCGTCGGGCCCGGCCTGCTCCAGCAGCCGCCAACCGTATTCCGCGACGAAGGCACCGACGTCCTCGGGCTGTAGGCCGAAGTGCCACAACTGCCGCCGCTGCCGCACGCTGCGGTACAGCGTGCGGGTGCCGTACAGGTTCGTGCCGTCGATGAAATCCCCGCGCACGTAGGTGAATACCAACCGGCTGCCCGGGGCGGCCGCGCGCAACCCCTCCAAGGTCCGTCGGACGGTGGCTTCCGTCAGGTATTGCGTGACGCCCTCGCAGATGAAGAACGCCCGGTAATCGGTGCGGTAGCCGTGCTCGGCCAGGGCGGTCAGCAGGTCGTCGCGCTCCAGGTCCAGCGCCACCTGGCGGACCGACATCGGCGGCCCGCCCAACACCCGCCGGACCGTCTTGACCTTGCGGGCGATGTTGACCGGCAGGTCGACCTCGAAGACCGGGATGCGCACCTGCCGCGTGAGCAGGTAAGCGCGGGTGTCCAACCCGGCGCCGAGGATGACGACCGCGTCGATGCCGTCGAGTGCCTCGGCGAGCTTGTCGCCGATGAAGCGCTTGCGGCAGGCCAGGTTCGCCCACAGCCCGCGGCCGGACCACTCCGATCCGCGGATCATCAAGCGACGCAGCGGCGCGACCCGCGTCGCGGCCACCAGCCAACGCAGCGGCGGCGGCAGAAACAGCTCGGCGAGGTCGTCGTCCACCAGCCGTCGGCCCGGCGGCTCGTTGTGCTCGACGGCCGCCAGGACCATCGGGCCGAAGGCGGTCTGCGCGGCGGGATTTCGTGCCATAAGCCGCTACTTGTTCAAGAAGCCGGCATCGACCGGCAGCGTGACGCCGGTGATGTAGCGGGCCTGGTCGGACACCAGCCACGCCACCGCGTTGGCGACGTCTTCCACATCCAGCACCTCCACCGGCATGGCGTTGCCCATGGCCCCCGGCGTCTCGGTCGCGGCGGCCATCTTCGCCAGCCATTCGCGGGTGAACTCGTTGTTGATCATCGGGGTCTCGACACCGGAAGGATGTATCGAGTTCACCCGAATATACTGCGTCGCAAGCAGATTCGCGTACACCCGCATCAAGCCCACCACGCCATGCTTGGCGGCGGCATAACCGACGGAACCCGCGTCCGGGCTGCCCACGCCGGCCAGGCCGGCGCTCGAACTGATCAGCACGATCGATCCGCCGGTGCCCTGCTTGACCATGGTCGGGATGGCGGCCTTGATGGTGTTGTAGACGCCGGTGAGGTTGACGTCGATGACGTCGCGCCAGCCGTCGTCGCCGGATTGCATCGGGGCGATGCCGGCGTTGGCCACGACGATGTCGAGCCGGCCGAATTCGTCCAGGCCCGCCTGCAGGGCGGCCGACAGCGAGGCCCGGTCGCGGACGTCGCCTCGGGCAGCCACGATCCGCGCGCCGGTGTCCTCGACCAGCTTGACGGTTTGCGCCAGTTCTTCCTCGGTGGCCAGCGGATAGGGGACGCTGGCGATCTGATCACACAGGTCGACCCCGATGATGTCTGCGCCGTCGGAGGCCAGCCGCACCGCGTGCGCGCGACCCTGGCCGCGCGCCACGCCGGTGATGAAGGCGACCTTGCCCTCGAGTGGCCGCCCCATCAGGACCGGATCTGACCCTTGTCCGGGTCGCCCGCGGGCACCGGCTGCAGCATCTTGATGTCCGGCGCCCCGGCCAGGTGGTCGCCGGCCGCGGTGAACATCTTGGTGACGGCGGGCGCGGTGCTGTGGGCCTTGAGCGCCTCGGGGTCGGCCCACTGCTCCACGAAGACGAAGGTCTCGCCCGATTGGTGCAAGGAGTACACCTGGCAGCCCGGTTCGTTGTGCACTTCCTCCACCGCCTGCGTGAGGATGTCGCGGACTGTGTCGACCGATTCGGGTTTGACGGTCAAGGTGGCAACGACGACGACGGGCATGCTGGGGCCTCCTGCGGCTAAGGGGTGGGTGACGCGCATGGCTCTGTTACCTCGGTCACCGGTTGCCACCCTACTCAGGCGGCACCGCGACCCACCCGTCAGATGGGTCACAAGCCCCAATCGTTACCAGTGTGGCGGGTGGTGCAGATGATATCGATGCGACTACCCTGGCCGACATGGCTAACAAGACCGCCACCCGCTCCAAAGCTCGAACGAGCCGGTCAAAGGCCAGTTCGCGAAGCGGGTCGGGTCGCGCGCGGCCGGCGGCCCCCCGCAAGCGGCCGAGCAGGCCCGCCAAGCGGCGTCAGCATTCGCTACTGGTGGCCGCCGGGCTGACCGGCGGCCGCGCCCTGCGCGCCACCTGGCTGATGGCCGCCCGCAGCACCGGGGGGGCGGCCCGGTCGATCGGGCGGGCCCGCGACATCGACCCGGGGCACCGCCGCGACGGGATCGCGCTGATGCTGCTGGGCCTCTCCGTCGTGGTCGCGGCGAGCTCCTGGTTCAGCGCCGCCGGGCCGGTCGGCGCCTGGGTGGACACGCTGTTGCGCACCTTCGTCGGCGCGGGCGTCCTGGCGCTCCCGGTCGTGACCGCCGTGGTGGCGATGGCATTGATGCGCACCCAGCCCAACCCCGACGCGCGCCCCAGGCTGATCCTGGGCGCCACCCTGATCGCGCTGTCCGTGCTGGGCCTGCGCCACCTGTGGTCCGGCTCGCCTGAGGACCCGGAGGCGCGCCGCCGCGCGGCGGGATTCATCGGCTTCGCCATCGGCGGCCCGCTGTCGGACGGGCTGACGGCCTGGATCGCGGCGCCGCTGTTGTTCATCGGCTTCATGTTCGGCCTGCTGCTGCTCACCGGGACCACCATCCGGGAGGTGCCCGACGCGGTCCGCGCCATGGTCGGCGCCCGGCTGCCCGGCGACGACTACGACGAGTACGACGACTACGACGAGTACGCGGATTCCGATGCGGCCGAAGACTTCTACGACGAGAGCGCGCTTCCCGACGATGGGCCGCAGGCCTGGCCGACGGCGGACCCGGCCCCGGCCCTGCGCGACAACGAGGACGACATTCCCACCACGCCGGAACCGGCCATCGGGAAAAGCCGCCGCCGCGAGAAGAAGAAGACCGAGGTGCTGGACCGGGTCGTCGAGGGGCCCTACACCCTGCCCTCGATGGGCCTGCTGATCGCCGGCGACCCGCCCAAGAAGCGCAGCGCCGCCAACAACGTCATGGCCGAGGCCATCGGCGAGGTGCTCACCCAGTTCAAGGTTGACGCGGCGGTCACCGGCTGCACCCGCGGGCCGACGGTCACCCGCTACGAGGTCGAGCTGGGGCCGGGCGTGAAGGTGGAGAAGATCACCGCGCTGCAGAAGAACATCGCCTACGCGGTGGCCACCGAGAGCGTGCGCATGCTGGCCCCGATCCCCGGCAAGTCCGCCGTCGGCATCGAGGTGCCCAACACCGATCGGGAGATGGTGCGGCTGGCCGACGTGCTGACCGCGCCGTCGACCCGGCGCGACCACCACCCGCTGGTGATCGGCCTGGGCAAGGACATCGAGGGCGACTTCATCTCGGCCAACCTGGCCAAGATGCCGCACCTGTTGGTCGCCGGCTCCACCGGTTCGGGGAAGTCCAGCTTCGTCAACTCCATGCTGGTGTCGCTGCTGACCCGGGCCACCCCGGAGGAGGTCAGGATGATCCTGATCGACCCGAAGATGGTGGAGCTCACGCCGTACGAGGGCATCCCGCACCTGATCACCCCCATCATCACCCAGCCGAAGAAGGCGGCGGCCGCGCTCGCGTGGCTGGTCGAGGAGATGGAGCAGCGCTACCAGGACATGCAGGCCTCCCGGGTGCGCCACATCGACGACTTCAACGAGAAGGTCCGGTCGGGCGCCATCACCGCGCCGCTGGGCAGCCAGCGCGAATACCGGCCCTACCCGTACGTGGTGGCGATCGTCGACGAGCTGGCCGACCTGATGATGACCGCGCCCCGCGACGTCGAGGACGCCATCGTGCGGATCACCCAGAAGGCCCGCGCGGCGGGCATCCACCTGGTGCTGGCCACCCAGCGCCCGTCGGTGGACGTGGTCACCGGGCTCATCAAGACCAACGTGCCGTCCCGGCTGGCGTTCGCCACGTCGTCGCTCACCGACAGCCGGGTGATCCTGGACCAGGCCGGCGCGGAGAAGCTGATCGGCATGGGTGACGGCCTGTTCCTGCCGATGGGCGCGAGCAAGCCGCTGCGCCTGCAGGGCGCCTACATCACCGACGAGGAGATCCAGGCTGTTGTCGGGGCGTGCAAAGAGCAGGCCGAGCCCGAGTACACCGAGGGCGTCACCACGGTCAAGCCGGCCGGCGAACGCACCGACGTCGACCCCGACATCGGCGACGACATGGACGTGTTCCTGCAGGCGGTCGAGCTGGTGGTGTCCAGCCAGTTCGGCTCCACCTCGATGCTGCAGCGCAAGCTGCGCGTCGGCTTCGCCAAGGCCGGCCGGCTGATGGACCTGATGGAGACCCGCGGCATCGTCGGGCCCAGCGAGGGATCCAAGGCGCGCGAGGTGCTGGTCAAGCCCGACGAGCTGGCCGGCACGCTGGCCCTGATCCGCGGCGGCGCCGACGCCGACGGCGGCGACCCCGAGGACTGATCCCGGGTCGCCAGGTCGCCGAACGTGAACTGAGGGCGGAATTTCGGCCGATTTTCCGCCCTTAGTTCACGTTCGGCGGTCAGCTGAGTCAGAGCACCAGCAGCATCCGGGAGTTGCCCAGGATGTTGGGCTTGACGTAGCTCAGGTCCAGGAACTCGGCGACACCGATGTCGTAGGAGCGGCACATCTCCTCGAACACCTCGGCGGTCACCGGCGTGCCCTCGATCTCGGTGAAGCCGTGCTTGCCGAAGAACTCCGTCTCGAAGGTCAGCACGAACAGCCGCTTCAGCTGCAGTTCGCGCGCGACCTCGAGCAGCCGGTCGACGATCGCGTGGCCGATGCCGTGGCCGGTCATAGCCGGGTCCACGGCGACCGTGCGGACCTCGCCCAGGTCGGACCACATCACGTGCAGCGCGCCGCACCCGACGACCTTGCCCTCGCATTCGGCCACCCAGAATTCCTGGATGGCCTCGTACAACGTCACCAAATTCTTCTCGAGCAGGATCTTTCCCGCATAGGTGTCGACGAGTTGCTTGATCGCGGGGACATCGGACGTTCGCGCGCGGCGCACCACCGGTCGGTAGTCATGCGAACTTTCGGTCACGGCTAACAGTATCGACATCGGGGACGGGTGCGCTGGTCACCGGTTATTCTGTTGCGGTGTCGGGGCAGCCGCAAACGGGTCCGCTTACGGGGCCACCGGCCCGCGCTCATATCGCAAACCTCGCCAACACCCTGACGTTGCTGCGCCTGGTGCTGGTCCCGATCTTCCTGCTGGCCCTGTTCGCCAAGGACGGTCACGAGATCGCCTTCCGGGTTGTGGCTTTCGTGATCTTCGCGATCGCGTGCATCACCGACCGGCTGGACGGCCTGTTGGCCCGCAACTACGGCATGGCAACCGAATTCGGCGCGTTCGTCGACCCGATCGCGGACAAGACGCTGGTCGGATCGGCGCTGATCGGGCTGTCGATGCTCGGCGACCTGCCCTGGTGGGTCACGGTGCTGATCCTGGCCCGCGAGTTCGGGGTGACCGTGTTGCGGCTGGCCGTGATCCGCCGCGGGGTCATCCCCGCCAGCTGGGGCGGCAAGGTCAAGACCGTCGTCCAGGTGGTGGCGATCGGCTTGTTCATCCTGCCGCTGACCGGGCCGCTGCGGGTCGCGGCCGCGGTGGTGATGGGGGCGGCCATCCTGCTGACGGTCGTCACCGGCATCGACTACGTCGTCTCGACCGTGCGGGAAATACGCCGGACCGCCGACTGAATCTCGGCCGCCGAACGGGAACCAAGACCCCACCGCCGGCGTTTCACGTAATGAGCGCCTGCCGAACGCGGCCGATCACGTGCCGGGCGGGCTGACTGGACGAAGGAGGGCAGAAATGCCGCCATTGGTGCGCGAGGTCATCGGCGACGTGCTGCGCGAGGCCCGCATGACGCAGGGCCGCACGCTGCGCGAGGTGTCCGATTCGGCGCGGGTGAGCCTCGGGTATCTGTCCGAGGTGGAGCGGGGCCGCAAGGAGCCGTCCAGCGAACTGCTCAACGCGATCTGCGAGGCGTTGCAGGTGCCGCTGTCGTCGGTGCTCACCGACGCCGGCGAGCGGATGGCAGGCGTCGAACGGGCTCACGAACACGCCGCGCCCGCCGACGGGCTGCGCGGCCCCAGCATCGACGTCGACACCAAGGTCGTCATCCCGCCGGTCGCCTCCCTGGCGATCGCCTGAGCGCGGGGATCCGGCGTTAGGGGTGGGGCGATGGGCGTCGACCCACTAAATTGAGCGACAAGCGACGGCCCATCCAGGGGCCGTCCGGCCCACAAGAAGCGAAGGCGGAGCTCACTCATGGCCAATCCGTTCGTCAAAGCGTGGAAGTACCTCATGGCGCTGTTCAACGCGAAGATCGACGAGCACGCCGACCCCAAAGTGCAGATTCAGCAGGCCATCGAGGAAGCGCAACGCACGCATCAGGCGCTGACCCAGCAGGCGGCCCAGGTGATCGGCAACCAGCGCCAGCTGGAAATGCGGCTCAACCGGCAACTCGCGGACATCGAAAAGCTCCAGGTCAACGTGCGTCAGGCCCTGACGCTGGCCGACCAGGCCACCGCCTCAGGTGACGCCGCCAAGGCCGCCGAGTACAACAACGCCGCCGAGGCGTTCGCAGCCCAGTTGGTGACCGCCGAGCAGAGCGTCGAGGACCTCAAGACGCTGCACGATCAGGCGCTGAGCGCCGCCGCCCAGGCCAAGAAGGCGGTCGAGCAGAACGCGATGGTGCTGCAGCAGAAGATCGCCGAGCGCACCAAGCTGCTCAGCCAGCTCGAGCAGGCCAAGATGCAGGAGCAGGTGAGCGCCTCGCTGCGGTCGATGAGCGAGATCGCCGCGCCCGGCAACGTGCCCAGCCTCGACGAGGTGCGCGACAAGATCGAGCGCCGCTACGCCAATGCGGTCGGCGCGGCCGAGCTCGCGCAGGGCTCGGTGCAGGGCCGCATGCTCGAGGTCGAACAGGCCGGGGTGCAGATGGCCGGCCACTCCCGGCTCGAGCAGATCCGCGCCTCGATGCGCGGCGAAGCGCTGCCGACCGGTGGCACGCCCGCCGCCGGGGCGACCCCCGCGACCCCCGCTCCCGCCGAGACCACCGGGGGCGCGGTCACGGAGAAACCCTTTGGCCAGTAAGCCGGTGTCGTGTCGGTGAGCGGGACGCAGCGCGGGCTCTGGCGCTCGCTGCTGGGGCGCGGGTTGGCCACCGCCGCCGACCTGTCCGACCTGGTGGCCCAGAAGATCAGTGCCGCAACGGATCCGCGTGCGCGGCTGCTGCGGCGGCAGCGCCGCGCGCTGCGGTGGGGCCTGATATTCGCCGCCGGTTGCGTGTTCTGGGCGGCGGTGACGATACTGCTGGCGGCGTGGGGTTGGTTCGCGCTGCTGCTGGAGATCACCGGCGCCGTCGCGGTCGTGATGGCGATCCCCGCGACGCTGTTGCTGCTGCGCTACCGGTGGTTGCGCGCCGAGCCGTTGCCCACGCCCCGCCCGACGAACGTGCGCCGGCTGCCGCCGCCCGGCTCGGCGGCGCGGCCCGCGATGTACGCGCTGGGCGCTTCCGAACGCGGGTTCCTGTCGCTGTTGAACGTGATCGAGCGGGGCTCGATGTTGCCGACCGCGGAAATCCGCGACCTGACCGCGGCGGCCGACAAGAGCTCGGCGGCCATGGCGGCCACCGCCGCGGAGGTGGTGTCGATGGAGCGGGCGGCCCAGTCCAGCGAATCATCGCGGTCCTACCTCGTGCCCACCATCAACGCGTTCACCGCGCAGCTGAGCGCAGGCGTCCGCCAGTACAACGAGATGGTCACCGCCGCAGCGCAATTGGTGTCCTCGGCCAACGGCGATCAGTTGGCCGCGTCGCAGCGCTACCGCGCCGAGCTGACCGGAGCCACCGACCGCCTGGTCGGCTGGGCGCAGGCCTTCGACGAACTCGGCGGCCTGCGGGGCGCCAGCTAGCCTAGAACGTCGCTTTGAGCGACGGCAGCACCACCGCCGCCAGGCCGCGAACGGTGGCCTTCAACATGTCGAAGAAGTCGAAGTAGTCGCGCCACAACGTGATTCGCCCGTCCTGAACTTCGAACACGCCGCACACCCAGAACTGCAGCCGGACCGGGCCGAAGATCAGGGCGTCGGTGCGCTCGGTGAGCACCGCCCCGCCGTCGGCGGCGATGCGGTGGATCTTCACCTCGAAGGCGGCCCGGCCGTCCATCTGGCGAAACAGCTTCATCGCTCTGGCGCGGCCGTGAATGGTCGGCAACCCCACGTTCTCGTAGACGAGGTTGTCGGCCAGTGCCGCGTCGGCGGTGTCGTAATCCGCGTCCTGCAGGGCGTTCAGGAAACCCTCGACCGTGCGGGTGTTCGCGACGCCTGTCCCAGTCAGCTCGGTCATGAGTGCCAGCGTAGGCGAGCGTCGCGGCCGCGCGCTGTGGCAGGGTAAGGCCGATGCGCGTCGCCGTGGTCGCCGGGCCGGATCCCGGGCACTCGTTTCCGGCGATCGCGCTGTGCCAACGCTTCGCCGAAGCCGGCGACGAGCCCACGCTTTTCACCGGCGACGAGTGGGTCGACCCCGCCCGCGCCGCCGGCATCGGCGCCGCCCCGCTGGACGGCCTGGCAGCCACCGACGATGACGTCGACGCCGGGGCCCGGATTCACCGGCGAGCCGCGCGGATGGCCGTCCTCAACGTGCCGGCGCTGCGCGAGCTGGCGCCCGACCTGGTGGTGTCCGACGTCATCACCGCCGGCGGCGGGATGGCGGCCGAGCTGCTGGGCATCCCGTGGATCGAGCTGAACCCGCACCCGCTGTACCTGCCTTCCAAGGGACTGCCGCCGATCGGCAGCGGACTGGCACCGGGCACCGGCATCCGCGGCCGGCTGCGCGATGCCACCATGCGCGCGCTCACCGCGAGGTCGTGGCGCGCGGGCCTGCGCCAGCGCGCGGCCGTGCGGGTCGAAATCGGATTGCCGGCCCGCGACCCGGGGCCGCTGCGGCGGCTGATCGCCACCCTGCCCGCCCTCGAGGTGCCGCGGCCGGACTGGCCGGCCGAGGCCGTGCTGGTGGGCCCGCTGCACTTCGAACCGACCGATCGCGTGCTGGACATCCCGGCGGGCTCGGGACCCGTCGTGGTGGTGGCGCCGTCGACCGCGTTGACCGGCACCGAGGGGCTGGCCGAGGCCGCGCTGGCGCAGCTGCGACCGGGGGAGACGCTGCCGGCCGGGTCCCGGCTGGTGGTCTCCCGGTTGGGCGGGGCGGAGCTGCGGGTGCCGCCGTGGGCGGTGGTCGGGCTGGGCAGCCAGGCCCAGCTGTTGACCCACGCCGACCTGGTGATCTGCGGCGGCGGGCACGGCATGGTCGCCAAGACGTTGCTGGCGGGGGTGCCGGTGGTGGCGGTGCCCGGCGGCGGCGATCAGTGGGAGATGGCCAACCGGGTGGTCCGCCAGGGCAGCGGACGGCTGATCCGGCCGTTCACAGCCGAGGCGCTGGTGGCCGCGGTGAACGAGGTGCTGTCGTCGCCCCGTTATCGGGCCGCCGCCCAGGCGGCGGCCGCCAGCATCGCCGGCGTGGCCGATCCGGTGCGGGTGTGCCACGAGGCGTTGGCGATGGCGGGATGACGGGGGGAGGGCAACGGCAATGAGGACGATCGCCGCCGGCGGCGTGCTGCTCGCCCTGATGTTCGGCGCGGGCGTCGCGCACGCCGACGCCGGCGATGAGCAGCAGGCGTGCCAGCTGATGGACGACCCGGCGGCCGCCGAGCAGAGTTTGGCTCCGGTCGAATACGCCTTCATGCAGTTGCGCTCGCGGATGTCGGCGCAGCGCGCGCGGACCGTCATCTCCGAGGCCGTCCAGGACTACTGCCCCAACCACCTGGCCGACCTGCCGGCGAGCTGGCGGTGACGCGCGCGGTGTCCGATCGCCGTCCGGTGGGTATCTTGCTGGCGTGCGGCTAACGGAATTCAACGAGCGGGTGGTCCTGCGATTCGGTGCGGCGTACGGGTCTTCGGTGCTGGCGGATCATGTGCTGACCGTGTTCGACGGCCGCACCGCCGCCCAGGCGATCGAGGACGGGGTCGAACCCCGCGACGTGTGGCGGGCCCTGTGCGTCGACTTCGACGTGCCGCGCGAACAGTGGTGAGTGCGCGGCTTATTCGTAGGGCGGGTATTCGTGCTGCCGCAGTAGCTTCGCCAGGTGCACGGCGTTGCGGGCCGCCGTTTCGGTCGTGGCGGCCACCGCCTCCGGCACGTCGTCCAGGTCGTTGAAGTTGGTCCCCTGCATCGCCTCGCCGTTCCAGTAGGTGCAGCCCTGCGCGGGGATCGAGAACCCGATGTCGTTGAGCGCCTGAAACAGGTCGGCGACGATCTTGTGGGCGCCGTCCTCGTTTCCCACGACCGCCGCCAGGGCCACTTTGCCCACCATCCGGGGCCGTCCGGCGTCGTCCTTGTCGGAGATCGCCGCGTCGAGGCGCTCCAGGACGCGCTGCGCGACGCTGGACATGTGGCCGACCCAGGTGGGCGTCGACAGCACGACGATGTCGGCCGCCGTGATCTTCTCCAGCAGCGCCGGCCACTCGTCGCCGGGGCCCATGTCGGCTTCCACGCCGGGCAGCAGCGCCAGGTCCACGCAGCGCACCTTCTCGCCGTCCACGCCCGCGCGGCGCAGTTGGGCGAGCACCTGATCGGCGATCAGCTCGCTGCTCGACGGCTCCGGGCTCTTCTTCAACGAGCAGGTCAGGGCGAGGGCGCGCAGGGAATCTGTGGACATGACGACCGATTACCCCTGCGCGACAAGGGCAAACGACGGCTAGCCCGGCGGCGTCTCGAACACGCAATCGCCGCAGACCGCTCGCCCGGGCAGGCGGTAGAAGAGGCAGCAACTGCGGCGTTTGAAGCCCAGGTCCGCGCCCGTGACGACGCCCGACCCGGCCAGCACGCCGATGCCCAGCAGCGCCCGGGTCGTTTCGGCGATCCGCGGGCCCAGGTCGGGCCGCGCCGCCAGCAGCGCCCGGGCGGCCCCGGCGAGCGCGGACGCGATGTTGCCCGCGAGCAGGGCGGGCGCCAGCCCCACCCGCAGGCCGGCGGCGAGCGGTTCCAGGTGGTCGCGCACGACCACCCGGTACAGCGCGTCGGGGGAGGCGGCCGGGATCCCGACGGGCGCGGGCAAGCGCAGCGGCGCCCCGTCGTCGGCGCGCTGCAGGGCGCCCAGGTCCGGGACGACACCGTGGCCGACGGCGCAGGCGAGCACGGGTGACCACAGCCGGCTGGCGTGGCCGAGATGAACCAGCGAGGCGGCGACCCGCCGGTCCGTCGTGTGATAGCGCCGGGCGGTGGCGTCAACCAGGTCGGTGAAGCCGTCGGCGTAGGACTGCCCGACCGGGTGCCATCCGGCCGCCGCGCCACCCACGGTCAACGCGAAAAACCCTCCGTAGGAAGCGATTTCGGCCAGCTCGGCGGAGATGTCCATGTGTGCGCCTCGTAAGGGGGGGATCCGCCCCGGTTGTCGGGCTCCCGGGTGCGGCGTCCCGGATGTGCCCCGTCGGCCCTTTCGGGGGCAGATGTTGCCACACGCGATTACCGGGGTTCGGCGTGTCCGCTTGAATCGAACAAGTGTTCGTCTACTGTGGGAAACGTTCGGTGAGTCAACTTGTCGGTGGCCTTCTCTACTGTCACGGCCAACCGACCGACACCGGTCACCGAACACAACGAACCATAGGAGAGGCACCATGGCGCAAGCCCCCGACCGCGAGAAGGCTCTCGACCTGGCGATGGCCCAGATCGAAAAGAGCTACGGCAAAGGCTCGGTGATGCGACTCGGCGACGAGACGCGTCAGCCGATCTCGATCATCCCGACCGGATCCATCGCCCTGGACGTGGCCCTGGGCATCGGCGGCCTGCCCCGCGGCCGGGTGGTGGAGATCTACGGCCCGGAATCCTCGGGTAAGACCACCGTCGCCCTGCACGCCGTGGCCAACGCCCAGGCCGCCGGCGGCGTCGCGGCCTTCATCGACGCCGAGCACGCCCTGGATCCGGAGTACGCCAAGAAGCTAGGCGTGGACACCGATTCCCTGCTGGTCAGCCAGCCCGACACGGGGGAGCAGGCCCTGGAGATCGCCGACATGCTGATCCGTTCCGGCGCCCTGGACATCCTGGTCATCGACTCGGTGGCGGCGCTGGTGCCGCGCGCGGAGCTCGAGGGCGAGATGGGGGACAGCCACGTCGGGCTGCAGGCCCGGCTGATGAGCCAGGCGCTGCGGAAAATGACTGGCGCGCTGAACAATTCGGGCACCACCGCGATCTTCATCAACCAGCTGCGCGAGAAGATCGGGGTGATGTTCGGCAGCCCCGAAACCACCACCGGTGGAAAGGCATTGAAGTTCTACGCGTCGGTGCGCATGGACGTGCGCCGGATCGAGACGCTCAAGGACGGCACCAACGCGGTCGGCAACCGCACCCGGGTCAAGATCGTCAAGAACAAGGTGGCGCCGCCCTTCAAGCAGGCCGAGTTCGACATCCTCTACGGCCAGGGGATCAGCAAGGAAGGCTCGCTGATCGACATGGGTGTGGAGCAGGGCTTCATCCGCAAGTCCGGCTCCTGGTTCACCTACGAGGGCGAGCAGCTCGGCCAGGGCAAGGAGAACGCCCGCACCTTCCTGATGGAAAACGACGAGGTCGCCAACGAGATCGAGAAGAAGATCAAGGAAAAGCTCGGCATCGGCGCGGTCGTGACCGATGGCTTGTCCGATGACAGCGTCCTGCCCGCCCCCGTCGATTTCTGAGCCCTCCCGCGAGGAGCAGGCGCGGACGCTGTGCCTGCGTCTGCTCACCGCGAGAGCGCGCACCCGGTCCGAGCTGCACGGCCAACTGGCCAAGCGTGGCTACCCCGAGGACGTCAGCGCTTCGGTGCTCGACCGGCTCGCCGCGGTCGGCCTGGTCGATGACACCGACTTCGCTCAACAGTGGGTGCGGTCGCGCCGGGCGACGGCCGGCAAAAGCAGGCGGGCGCTGGCCGCCGAGCTGCGCACCAAGGGGGTCGACCGGGAGGTCATCGCCGCGGCGCTCTCGGACATCGACGCCGGCGCCGAACGGGACCGGGCCGAGCAGTTGGTGCGGACCAAGCTGCGGCGGGAGGCGCTCGACGGCGACGACGCGCGGGTGACCCGCCGACTGGTCGGGATGCTGGCGCGGCGCGGCTACAGCCAGAATCTGGCGTGCGAGGTCGTCCTCGCCGAGCTGGCCGCCGAACGGGAGCGCCGCCGAGTCTAGGCCGGTGACGTGCGGTTTCTCGCGTGCCGACCGCTCGCCGTACCATGGCCCCGTGACTTCGACGCTGGCTCCCGCGCGCACCTACCAGGTGCGCACCTACGGCTGCCAGATGAACGTCCATGATTCCGAGCGGTTGGCGGGGCTGCTGGAAGCGGCCGGCTACCAGCGGGCGCCCGAGGGGGCCGACGCCGACGTGGTCGTCTTCAACACGTGCGCGGTGCGCGAGAACGCCGACAACAAGCTGTACGGCAACCTCAGCCACCTGGCCCCGCGCAAGCGCGGCAATCCCGAGATGCAGATCGCGGTCGGCGGGTGTCTGGCCCAGAAGGACCGGCACGCCCTGCTGCGCAAGGCGCCGTGGGTCGACGTCGTCTTCGGCACGCACAACATCGGGTCGCTGCCCACGCTGCTCGAACGGGCCCGGCACAACCGGGCCGCCCAGGTGGAGATCGCCGAGTCGCTGCAGGAGTTTCCGTCCTCGCTGCCGAGCGCCCGCGAATCCGCCTACGCCGCTTGGGTTTCCGTCTCGGTCGGGTGCAACAACAGCTGCACGTTCTGCATCGTCCCGTCGCTGCGCGGCAAGGAGGTCGACCGCAGCCCGGCGGACGTCCTGGCCGAGGTGCGGGCGCTGGTGGACGACGGCGTGCTCGAAGTCACGCTGCTGGGCCAGAACGTCAACGCCTACGGCGTGTCATTCGCCGACCCGGCGCTGCCCCGCGATCGCGGCGCGTTCGCGCGGCTGCTGCGGGCGTGCGGGGACGTCGACGGGCTGGAGCGGGTGCGGTTCACCTCCCCGCATCCGGCCGAATTCACCGACGACGTCATCGAGGCGATGGCGCAGACGCCGAATGTCTGCCCCGCGCTGCACATGCCGCTGCAGTCGGGCTCCGACCGGGTGCTGCGCGCGATGCGGCGCTCCTACCGCGCCGAGCGGTACCTCGGCATCATCGACCGGGTGCGCGCGGCCATGCCGCACGCCGCCATCACCACCGACCTGATCGTCGGCTTCCCCGGTGAGACGGAAGAGGACTTCGCCGCCACGCTGGACGTGGTGCGGCAGGCGCGGTTCGCGGCCGCCTTCACCTTCCAGTACTCCAAGCGGCCCGGCACCCCGGCCGCCGAACTCGACGGGCAGCTGCCGAAAGCCGTTGTGCAGGAACGCTACGAGCGGCTGGTCGAGCTGCAGGAGCAGATCTCGCTGGAGGGTAATCTCGCGCTGGTCGGCCAGACCGTGGAATTGCTGGTCGCCGCCGGCGAGGGGCGCAAGGACAGCCGCACGGCGCGGATGACCGGCCGCGCCCGCGACGGCCGCCTGGTGCACTTCAGCGCCGACGACACGGTGCGACCCGGTGACGTCGTCACGGCGGTGGTCACCCAGGCCGCCCCGCACCACCTGATCGCCGACGCCGGCATCCTCAGCCACCGCCGCACCCGCGCGGGCGACGCGCACGCCACGGGCCAGCGCCCGCGCGGCATCGGCCTGGGCATACCCGCCGTCGGACCGCCCACCGACCCCGCCGAACCGATAGAACCCCTGGGATGTGCCCGATGAACGAAGAACACCCCGACCTCGACGCCCTGCGAACCGAGATCGAGGCCGCCGAGCGCCGGGTGGCGCGCGGATTCGACCCGGGCCCACGCGGTTTCGTGGTGGCGATCCTGGTCTTCGTGCTGCTGGGGTCGTTCATCCTGCCGCACACCGGCGCCGTCCGCGGCTGGGACGTGTTGTTCAGCAGCCATGGGGCCGGCGCGGCCGCGGTGGCGCTGCCGTCGCGGGTATTCGCCTGGCTGGCCCTGGTGTTCGGCGTCGGGTTCTCGATGCTGGCGCTGGTGACGCGGCGCTGGGCGCTGGCCTGGACCGCGCTGGCGGGTTCCGCCCTCGCCGGCGCCGCTGGGCTGTTGGCGATCTGGTCGCGCCAGACGGTGTCCGCCGGCCATCCCGGTCCCGGGGTCGGCCTGATCGCGGCCTGGATCGTCGTCCTTGCGCTGACCTACCAGTGGGCGCGGGTGGTGTGGTCGCGCACCATCGTGCAGCTCGCCGCCGAGGAGCAGCGGCGCCGGGTCGCGGCGCAGCAGCAGTCGAGGACGCTGCTCGACAGCCTGGACGACGACACGGCCAAGCCGGCGCCCCCGGACCCCGACGCCTAGGGCTTACGGGTCAACGCCTCGGCGGCGGCCTGCGCCCACTGCCGCCACTGTTCGGCGTTCGCCTTGGCCTCTTGCGCCTCCTTGGTGCGACCGGCCGCCTCGGCCTTCTGGGCCTGCTGCTCGTACTGTTCGGCGCGAACGCGGAACTGCTCGGCGCGCGCCTGCGCCTGCGGATCCGACCAATCGGCCTCGCCCGCGTCGCGCACCTTCTTCTCGACCGCCCGCAGCCGGCGTTCCAATTCGGCGGACCGTTCCCGCGGCACCTTGCCGATCGCGTCCCACCTCTCGGCGATCGAGCGCAGCGCCGCCCGGGCCGCGTCGTGGTTGCTGGTGTCGATCTTTTCCGCCTCGGCCAGCAGCGCCTCCTTGGCGGTGGCGTTGGCCCGCAACTCGGCGTCCTTCTCCGCCGTCGCCGCGTTGCGGGCCGTGAAGAACACGTCCTGGGCCGCCTTGAACCGCCGCCACAGGGCGTCGTCGACGTCCCGGGCCGCGCGCCCGGCCGCCTTCCACTCCGTGAGCAGCTTGCGGAACTCGGCGCTGGTGGCGGTCCAGTCCGTCGAATCGGACAACTCCTCGGCGCGTTCGCAGAGCCGCTCCTTGGCCTGGCGCACGCCCACGCGTTCCCGGTCCAGTTCGGCGAAATGGGAGCCGCGCCGGCGGTTGAAGGCCTCCCGGGCCGCCGAATAGCGCTTCCACAGCGCGTCGTCGACCTTGCGGTCCAGGCCGCTGATGGTCTTCCACTCGTCGAGGATGGCCCGCAGCCGGTCGCCGGCGGCCTTCCACTGCGTCGAGTTGGCGGCCAACTCCTCGGCCTCGGCGGCCAGCGCCTCCTTGCGCGCGGTCTGGGTGGCGCGAAGCTCGTCGCGGCGCGAACGCTCCTCGGCGACGGCGGCCTCGGCCTGCTCGACGAGGCTGCTCAGCCGGCCGGCCAGCGCGTCCAAGTCGCCCAGCACGGCCGCGGTTGGCAACGATTCGGCCAGCTCGGAGGCGTGGGCTTTGATCTTGCGGACGTCACCGGTTCCCGCCGCGAGCCGCTCCTCCATCAGCGTGACCTCGGTGCTCAGGTCGTCGAAGCGGCGGCCGAAGTGGGCGAAAGCGGCTTCCCGGTCACCGGCCTGCCACGAGCCGACGATGCGCTCGCCGCCGGCGGTGATCAGCCAGACCGTGCCGTCGTCGTCGACGCGCCCGAACTGGTGCGGATTGCTGCGCGGGGGCGGCGGCACCGGGTGGGCGGTGGGTCGCGGGGAGCTCGACGGCCGGGGACCGGGACGCGGTCCCGGGCGGGGCACCGGGCGCGAAACCGGTTGGGGCGCCGACCCAGCCGGGTCTTCGCCGCGGGGTTCGTCTGCCGTCATGCGCTCGTCACCTACCCTTCGCGCGGTCGAGATTCCGCGCACCTGCCGCGCGTAGCGGCACCGTCTGCTGCACCCGTCGGTCGGCCGGCTCGGCCCTTCCCAACAGCTGCTCAACAGTATTCAAGCAGCTTGGCGGCCCACGCGCCGCCACCCTGATGATCCCGCGCAAGATGCCTCGGCGCGCACGCATCGGGTGTCAGTGGTCCGTCCCCGGCCTGGGCTGAACCGAAGGTTGCCCACAGCCGTTGCATAGCTTGATCGCGTATCAACTAAAGGATGATTTTGTCGGCGAGCAGCAGCGTGGGCAACGTCATACAGTTGTTGCTGAACTGATCGCAAATTTTGCGTGTATTTGCCGGAGCCCCAGGGAAAGCTGGTCGGGGCAATCATGAGGTGAGGGGTCCGCTCATGTCGAAAGTTGACGTCGCTGCGTTGATCGCGTTGTGCGCGGCGTTGGCATCCGCGATCGGCGACGTGATCCGTCAGCGCTCGGCACAGGAGATCACCGACAAGGAGGTCGGCCACCTCGAGCTGTTCCGGATGTCGCTGCGGGACACCCGCTGGTGGCTGGGAGGCCTGGCGGCCATCGTCAACTACAGCCTGCAGGCCGGGGCCCTCGCCTGGGGCTCGGTGGTGCTGGTGACCGCGTTGCAGGTCACCGCCCTGCTGTTCGCCCTGCCGATCTACGCGCGCCTGACCAAGCGTCCCGTGACCCGCTGGGAGTGGGTGTGGGCGGTCGTGTTGGCCGGCGCGTTGGCGGTGGTCATCATCGTCGGCGACCCGGCCTCCGGCAACCAGCGCGCCTCGGTCGAAACGTGGGCCATCGTGGCCGCGGTGATGGTGCCGCTGCTGGTCGCGTGCGTGGTCGCCGCGCGGATCTGGAAGGGCAGCCCGATCGCGGCCGCGCTGCTCGCGGTGGTGGCGGGCTCGGCGCTCGCGCTGTTCGCGGTGCTCACCAAGGGCATCGTCGAGGTGGGCGAGGAGGGCCCGTTGGCGGTCGTGAGCGCACCCGAGTTCGTCCCGTGGCTGTTGCTGGCGCTGACCGGGATGATCTTCCAGCAGTCGGCGTTCCGCGCCGGCGCGCTGACGGCGTCCATGCCGACGATGACGGTGGCCAAGCCCGTCGTGGCCGGTTTGCTGGGCATCTTCGTGCTCGGCGAAACGCTGAACGCCGACGGGCCGAAGGCCATCCTGCTGGTTGCCGCGATCGCGGTGGTGATCGTCGCGACCGTCATGCTGGCCCGCGGCGAGGCCGCCACCATGGTCGCGGAGGTCGGGCGAGACGACGGGAGCCTGGCCGACCCTTTTAGCGATCCGGTCTTGGCGGCGACGGCCGAGGCCTGACCGCATCGCGACGGCAAAACGTTAGTTTGGTGGCGTGCTCAGCGGCATCGCGATCGTTCCGTCGACCCCGCTGCTGGTGCCCGAGCTCGCCGGAGCGGCCGCCGCGGAGGTGACCGACCTGGCGGCCGCGGTGCTGGCGGCCGCCGCCTTCCTGCCCGCGCGCTGGGCCGTCGTCGGGACCGGCGAGCGTGACCAATTCTGGGGCCCCGCCACGGCCGGGACGTTCGCGGGCTTCGGGGCGGACGTCGGGGTGCGGCTTTCCCCGCGGGCCCACCCCGAACCGCCCGCCGATCTGCCCGTGTGCGCGTTGCTGGCCGGCTGGGTCCGGGGCCAGGTCCGGCCCGACGCGACCGCCGAGGCCCGGATCTACGCGGCCGGTCTTGACGCGGGCACCGCGCTGGCCCGGTGCCGCGACCTGCGTGCCGAGATCGACCGGGCGCCGGAGCCGATCGGGGTGCTGGTGGTGGCCGACGGCGCGAACACCCTGACACCGGCCGCCCCCGGCGGCTACGACCCGGCCAACGCCGACGCGCAGCTGGCCCTCGAAGATGCGCTGGCAACCGGCGACATCGCCGCCCTGACGCGGCTGCCGCGACAGATCCTCGGGCGCGTGGCCTTTCAGGTGCTCGCGGGCCTGGCCGAGCCCGGGCCGCGGTCGGCCAAGGAGTTCTACCGCGGTGCGCCCTACGGCGTGGGCTACTTCGCGGGCGCCTGGCAGCCCTGAGGTGGCCGTGCGACCACTGGCGATCATCGGCCCCACCGGCACCGGCAAGTCGCAGCTGGCGCTCGACGTGGCCGAACGGCTCGACCCCGGCGCCGAAATCGTGAACGCCGATGCGATGCAGCTGTATCGCGGGATGGACATCGGCACCGCGAAGTTGCCCGCCGACCAGCGCCGCGGCGTCCCGCACCACCAGCTCGACGTCCTCGACGTCACCGAGACCGCGACCGTTGCCCGCTACCAGAGCGCCGCCGCCGCGGACATCGAGGCGATCGCGGCCCGCGGCGCGGTGCCCATCATCGTGGGCGGGTCCATGCTCTACGTGCAATCCCTGCTCGACGGCTGGTCGTTCCCGGCCACCGATCCCGCCGTGCGGGCGCGCTGGGAACAGCGGCTGGCCGAGGTGGGGGTAGGCGGGCTGCACGCCGAGCTGGCGCGGCGCGACCCCGCCGCGGCCGCGGCCATCCTGCCCACCGACGCTCGGCGGACCGTGCGGGCGCTCGAGGTAATCGAGCTGACCGGCCGGCCGTTCGCCGCGTCCGCACCCCGCATCGGTTCCCCGAGATGGGGCACCGCGATTGTCGGCCTCGATTGCGAGACAACGGTTCTCGACGAGCGGCTGGCCCGGCGCACCGACGACATGTTCGACCGGGGCCTGGTCGACGAGGTGCTCGCGCTGCTGGACGCGGGGCTGCGCGACGGCGTGACCGCGTCGCGGGCCCTGGGCTACGCGCAGGTGATCGCGGCGCTCGACGCCGGCGGCGGCGCCGATCGACTGCGCGACGCGCGGGAGCTGACCTACGTGGGCACCCGGCGCTACGTGCGGCGGCAGCGGTCGTGGTTCCGCCGCGACCACCGGGTGAATTGGCTGGACGCGGCGGACCCGGCCACGCTCGTCGACGGGGCCCTGCGGGCGTGGGGCCACGTATCCTGAGCACGTGAGATTCACCAAAGGCCACGGCACGGAGAACGACTTCGTGCTGCTGCCGGACGCGCAGGCCACGCTCGATCTCACCCCCGCCCGGGTCGCCGCCCTGTGTGACCGGCGGCGCGGATTGGGCGCCGACGGCGTGCTTCGGGTCACCACCGCGGGCGCCGCCCTGTCGGCCGGCGTGCTCGACCGGCTGCCCGACGGCGTGGCCTCGGCCGACTGGTACATGGACTACCGCAACGCCGACGGTTCCATCGCCCAGATGTGCGGCAACGGGGTCCGGGTGTTCGCCCACTACCTGCGGGCCAGCGGCATGGAGGCCCGCGACGAGTTCGTCGTCGGATCGCCGGCCGGCGCCCGACCGATCACGGTGCACGGTGCCGACGCGACCCGCGCCGACATCACCGTCGACATGGGCAAGGCCAACACGCTCGGCGGCGGAAGCGCCGTGGTGGGCGGCCGCCGGTTCTCCGGCCTGGCCGTCGACGTCGGCAATCCCCACCTGGCCTGTGTGGACCCCGGCCTGACCGCCGAGGAGCTGGCCCGCCTCGACGTGGCGGCCCCGGTGGACTTCGACCACGCCCAGTTCCCGGAGGGGGTCAACATCGAAGTTCTCACCGCGCCGACCGATGGCGCGGTGCGCATGCGGGTACACGAGCGGGGCGTGGGCGAGACCCGATCCTGCGGCACCGGCACGGTCGCGGCCACCGTGGCCGCGCTGGCGGCCGGCGGGGCGGCCACCGGCACGCTGACGGTGCGGGTGCCCGGCGGCGAGGTCGTCGTCACCGTCACCGACGCCACCAGCTACCTGCGGGGGCCGTCGGTATTGGTCGCGCACGGGGAGGTCAGCGGGGAATGGTGGAACGCGCAGGAGCGTTAATTCGAGTGCACGGCGCCGATTCGCCGTGCATCATCTTGTATTGCCTATGACACATCCTGAATCTCTCAATTTCGCTCCCGCAGTTGAGGAGCCAAGCACCGGCGAGCTCGCCCTGGAAGAACGGTCGGCGCTGCGCCGCGTCGCCGGCCTGTCCACCGAACTCACCGACGTCTCCGAAGTCGAGTACCGCCAGCTTCGGCTGGAACGCGTCGTCCTGGTCGGCGTGTGGACCGACGGCACCGCCGCCGACAGCGAGGCCAGCATGGCCGAGTTGGCCGCCCTCGCGGAGACCGCCGGCTCCCAGGTGCTCGAAGGTCTCATCCAGCGCCGCGACAAGCCCGACCCCTCGACCTACATCGGCTCGGGCAAGGCCCAGGAGTTGCGCGAGGTGGTGCTGGCGACCGGCGCCGACACCGTGATCTGTGACGGTGAGCTGTCCCCGGCGCAGCTGACCGCGCTGGAAAAGGCGGTGAAGGTCAAGGTCATCGACCGCACCGCGCTGATCCTGGACATCTTCGCCCAGCACGCCACCAGCCGAGAGGGTAAGGCCCAGGTGTCGCTGGCGCAGATGGAGTACATGCTGCCGCGGCTGCGTGGTTGGGGTGAGTCGATGTCCCGGCAGGCCGGTGGCCGCGCCGGCGGCAGCGGGGGAGGCGTGGGCCTGCGCGGTCCCGGTGAAACCAAGATCGAGACCGACCGCCGCCGCATTCGCGAACGCATGGCGAAGCTGCGCCGCGAAATCAAGGACATGAAGCAGGTTCGCGACACCCAGCGCAGCCGCCGCCTGCGCAGCGAGGTGCCGTCGATCGCCATCGTCGGCTACACCAACGCCGGTAAGTCGAGCCTGCTCAACGCGCTGACCGGGGCGGGCGTGCTGGTGCAGGACGCGCTGTTCGCCACGCTGGAGCCCACCACCCGCCGCGCCGAGTTCGACGACGGTCGCCCGCTGGTGCTCACCGACACCGTCGGGTTCGTCCGTCACCTGCCCACCCAACTGGTCGAGGCGTTTCGCTCCACGCTGGAGGAGGTCGTCGACGCCGACCTGCTGCTGCACGTGGTGGACGGCTCCGACGCCAACCCGCTGGCGCAGATCAACGCGGTGCGCGAGGTGATCTCCGACGTCATTGCCGACCATCACGGTGACCCGCCGCCCGAGTTGTTGGTGGTGAACAAGGTCGACGCCGCGAGCGGCCTCACGCTGGCCGAGCTTCGGCACGCGCTGCCCGGCGCCGTCTTCGTCTCGGCCAGGACGGGTGAGGGCATCGACGCGCTGCGGCGCCGGATGGGCGAGCTCGCCGTCCCCGTCGACACGGCCGTGGACGTGGTGATCCCGTATCACCGCGGCGACCTGGTGGCCCGGCTGCACGCCGACGGGCGGGTGCAGGAAGAGGAGCACAGCCCCGACGGCACCCGGATCAAGGCCCGGGTTCCGGTGGCGCTGGCCGGCCGGCTGCAGGAGTTCTCGGCCGACTGACCTACCGGGTGACCGGACCCGGGCCGCTGCCGACCAACCGTCTGGTTGGTATATGTTGGGCGGCAGAGTTCCCAGTCGCCGGAGGTCATCCACATGGGCAGTGCCGTCAAGTACCAGCGCACTCTTTTCGAGCCGGAACACGACCTGTTCCGCGAGTCCTACCGGGGCTTCCTCGACCGTCACGTCGCGCCGCACCACGACGAATGGGAGAAGGCGAAGATCGTCGACCGCGGCGTGTGGCTGGAGGCCGGCAAGCAGGGCTTCCTGGGCATGGCCGTGCCCGAGGAGTACGGCGGCGGCGGCGACCCCGACTTCCGGTACAACACGATCATCACCGAGGAGACCACCGCCGGTCGCTACAGCGGGATCGGCTTCGGCCTGCACAACGACATCGTCGCGCCCTACCTGCTGGCCCTGGCCACCGAGGAGCAGAAGCAGCGCTGGCTGCCGAAATTCTGCACCGGCGAACTCATCACGGCGATCGCGATGACCGAGCCCGGCACCGGCAGCGACTTGCAGGGCATCAAGACCCGCGCGGTCAAGCAGGGCGACCATTACGTGCTCAACGGGGCAAAGACCTTCATCACCAACGGAATCAACGCCGACCTGGTGATCGTGGTGGCGCAGACCGATCCCGACAAAGGGGCGCAGGGCTTTTCGTTGCTCGTGGTGGAACGCGGCATGGAGGGTTTCGAACGCGGCCGGCACCTGGACAAGATCGGGCTGGACGCGCAGGACACGGCGGAGTTGTCGTTCACCGACGTCAAGGTTCCCGCCGAGAACCTGCTGGGGCAGGAGGGCATGGGGTTCATCTACCTGATGCAGAACCTGCCGCAGGAGCGCATCTCGATCGCCATCATGGCGGCCGCGGCCATGGAGCAGGTGCTCGAGCACACGCTGCAATACACCAAGGAGCGCAAGGCTTTTGGCAAACCGATCGGCAGTTTTCAGAACAGCCGCTTCGTGCTCGCCGAGCTGGCGACTGAGGCCACCGTCGTGCGCATGATGGTCGACGAGTTCATCCGGTTGCACCTGGACAAGAAGCTGACCGCGGAACAAGCGGCGATGGCCAAGTGGTACTCGACCGAAAAGCAGGTGCACCTGATCGACCGTTGCCTGCAATTGCACGGCGGGTACGGCTACATGCGCGAATACTCCGTCGCCCGTGCCTATCTGGACGCGCGGGTGCAGACCATCTACGGCGGCACGACCGAGATCATGAAAGAGATCATCGGCCGCAGTCTCGGGGTCTAGCACTTAGTCAGCGCAAACGGCCAATTCGGACCTCGAGGGCAAACCGCCGCGCGGGCCGTGTCCGTTTGTTCGGGTGGATCGTTGACGGGTTAATGGCTTCACGTACCGTCGCCCCATGCGTTTTGGGTTCGTCGGCGGCGTAATGGCGCACCGCCGAGGCTGTGCCGTATTGGGATTTGAGCGTGGCTCGGCATCATTTCGACATCGGCGTGGTATCCGTTTTTGTAATATTCGTGATTTGACTTCGCATTGTTCGTCGGCGGGAGCAAAGTTGTCCGAGCGCGGCGATAACGCGGATCGGAACGGGGCTGCGTCCCCGCGGTCGTACGACGGCCCGCTCGCCGGCTGTGTAGGCACGGGCATGGCCGCAGGTCGGGGCGCAGCCGTCGGCTGGGAGGCTTGGTGAACGGGCAGAGAGGTCACATGCGCGGGCTGATCGGGAGCGCGCTGGTCAGCTTGGCCGCCACGGCACTGGCCCTCGGCTTGCTGGCCTCACCGGCGGCGGCGTCTCCGATCGGCGACGCCGAGGCCGCCATGATGGCCGCGTGGGAGAAGGCGGGCGGCGACGGTTCGCCCTTGGGCCCCCGCAAGGGCGATGTGTACCCCGCCGGCGACGGTTTCGAGCTGAATTTCGACGGCGGCAAGATGTTTTTCACCCCGGCGACCGGCGCCAAATTCGTCTACGGGCCGATCCTGGACAAATACGAGATGCTGGGCGGGCCCGCCGGCAGCGATTTGGGCTTCCCCGCCATCAATGAGGTGCCCGGCCTCGCCGGACCCGACAGCCGGGTGGCGACCTTCTCGGCCAGCGACAAGCCGGTGATCTTCTGGACGCCCGACCACGGCGCGTTCGTGGTGCGCGGCGCGATCAACGCCGCCTGGGACAAGCTCGGCAGTTCCGGTGGCGTGCTCGGGGTCCCGGTCGGCGATGAGACGTACAACGGCGAGGTGTCCGCGCAGAAGTTCAGCGGCGGTCAGGTCTCGTGGAACAGGCAGACGAAGCAGTTCACCACCGAACCGTCGGCGTTGGCCGACCAGTTGAAGGGCCTGCAGGTGGCGATCGATCCCACCGCGGCCATCAACATGGCGTGGCGCGCCGCCGGCGGACCGAATGGGACGCTGGGGGTCAAGAAGGGCGCGCAATACCCGATCGGCGGCGACGGGATCGTCCAGGACTTCGCCAACGGGAAGGTGTACTTCAGCCCGGCCACCGGCGCGAACGCCATCGAGACCAACATCCTGGCCAAATACGACGCGCTGGGCGGGCCGGCCGGCAGCGATTTGGGTTTCCCCACCGCCAACGAATCCGACGGCGGCATCCCGTCCAGCCGCGTCGTCCCCTTCTCCGGTGCCGACAAGCCGGTGATCTTCTGGACGTCCGAGCACGGCGCGTTCGTGGTGCGCGGCGCCATGAAGGCGGCGTGGGACAAGCTTCGCGGGCCGACCGGCAAGCTGGGCGCGCCCGTCGGTGACCAGGCCGTCGACGGCGACGTCGTCTCCCAGCAGTTCACCGGCGGCAAGGTCTCGTGGAACCGGGCGAAGAACACGTTCAGCACCGACCCGGCCAATCTGGCGCCGCTGCTGTCCGGCCTGCAGGTGTCGGGGCAGAACCAGCCGAGCAACTCGGCGATGCCCAGCCACGCCAAGAAGTTCACCTGGCAGTGGTGGTGGCTGCTGGCCGCCATTCCGGTGCTCGTGCTGATCGTCCTGGCGGGATTGGTCGCCCTCGGTTGGCGTCGGCGCCGCGCCGCCCGCGCGGATGTCGGCTACGAGCCCCACCGCGACCTCGATGCCGGTTACGACGCCGCGGGCGACCAACACTGGGGACGCGACGAAGTCGCCACCGACCACTTCGCCCGCCAGCCGGAAGCGGCCGATGCCGAGGGCGGCGGCCGGGTCAGCTGGCGCCGCGGCGGCGCGGACGAGGATTCCTACCGGGCCGACGAGGATCCCGATGCGGTGGACACCGACTCCTTCGCCGCCGTCTCGCCGGCCACGTTGGCGGAGGCCGGCTACCCCGAGGCCGAATCCGAATACCCCGAGTCCGGCTACCCCGAGTCCGAATACGCCGAATCCGACTATGCCGAACCGGATCTCCCCGAACCCGGCTACGCGCAAGCCGACTACGCCGAGTCCGATTACGTCGAAGCCGAGTACGTCGACGACGTGCCCGAGCCCGCCTACCCGGAGCCCGTCCGGGCCGACGAGGACTACGTCGAGGCGGAATACCTCGACGTCGCCGTGCCGCACACGCCCCCGGACACCGAATTCGAGCCCGGCGTCCCCGAGGCCGTGGCCCCCGAGGCCGAGTACCCGGACGTCGCCGTACCCCACGTCCCGGCGGACGTTGCCGACGCCGTGGAAGATGTCGAGGCCGACGCCGTGCCCCCAACCCCGGCGGCCGAACAGCGCGGCGGGCGGCACGCGGCCGCGGAGGACGAGGACAGCGGAGCCGGGGCCGGCCCGGCCGGGCGCCCCACGATCCACCTACCGCTCGAGGACCCCTACCAGGTGCCCGAGGGCTATCCGATCAAGGCGAGCGCCCGCTTCGGGCTGTACTACACGCCGGGCAGCGAGCTCTACCACGACACGCTCGCCGAACTCTGGTTGTCCAGCGAAGAAGTGGCGCAGGCCAACGGCTTTCACAAGGCGGACTGACCCCGGCCGCCGGCTATACCTTGCGGATCACCGTGACGACCTTGCCGAGCACGGTCGCGTCATTGCCGGGGATGGGATCGAACGCCGGGTTGTGCGGCATCAGCCACACCTGACCGCCCGCACGCTTGAACGTCTTGACGGTGGCCTCCCCGTCGAGCATGGCCGCCACGATGTCGCCGTTGTCGGCGACGTTCTGCTGCCGGACCACCACCCAGTCGCCGTCGCAGATCGCCGCCTCGACCATCGAGTCCCCGACGACCTTGAGCAGAAACAGCGTCCCTTCGCCGACCAACTCGCGCGGCAACGGAAAGACGTCTTCGACGGCTTCCTCGGCGAGGATGGGCCCGCCGGCCGCGATGCGGCCCAGGACGGGAACGAACGTCGGCTCCGGAAGGGCGTCCGAACCGGCGACTTCCGTGGCCGGCGCCGCCATCTCGTCGTCGGCGCCGCGGACGTCGACCGCCCGGGGACGGTTCGGATCGCGGCGCAGATAGCCCTTGCGCTCGAGGGTGCGCAGCTGATGGGCCACCGAAGACGTCGACGTCAGGCCGACGGCGTCGCCGATCTCCCGGATGCTCGGCGGGTAACCGCGGCTGGTGACCGACGCGCGAATGACGTTCAAGATGGTGCGCTGCCGTTCGGTCAGCGTTGAATCCACGGCGTGCAGCCGACCGTCCGTGCCCGCCGATGAGGTGTCGTTGCTGTCGCTCATGGCACTGAATGTAACCCCACCGCGCCCAAGAATCAAACATGTGTTCGACTAGCGTGTCGGGATCCTACCGCGTCCGCCAAAATGGCTTCTGATGTCTTGAATCACAAAGGTGTAACTCTTCGACGGATCGGGTATTTCAGCCGCATGTCAGCTCTGGCGCCCACGGACTTGTCGGTGGCGTGGTCTAGCGTTCGACTCGTGCGACACGCTTCGCTCACATGTTCGGATTTCGAACACACGAGCGATACAGTCGAACAGCTGAGCGAAGAATAGTTGACCGGAGGAACGCAGATGACAACCATCCACACGCTGGCGCCGCGTACCAGCAACCCTCGGCGTCCGGTCAACGGACCGGTCCAGGGGCTTCGCTACGGCCGGGACGGCCTGGCCCGCTCCCGTAGGCCCGGCCCGGCGCGGCCGGCCGGCGCGCCCACCCGCTATCACGGCACCGGGGTCGCGATGTCCGGCGCGCCGCACCGCAAGCGGCCCGTCACGGTGACGACCACCATCTGGCTCGCGCTGGCCGCCGGCGCCATCACCCTGTGGCTGGGCCTCGTCGGCAACGTCGGCCAGGTGCTCAACGGCGACTCGGGCAACTCGGCCGCCCACGTCCCGGACCGGCTGGCCGTCGTGCGCGTCGAGGCGGGGGAGTCGCTGCAGGACGTCGCCCGCCGGGTGGCACCCGACGCGCCGGCGCGCCAGGTCGCCGACCGCATCCGCGAACTCAACGACATGAACTCGCCGGCCCTGGTGGCCGGCCAGACCCTGATCGCCCCGGTCGGCTAACGGCGCGAGTACGCTCGAAGTGCTGCGGTACCTGGATGTCGGCACGGCGAAGGAGCGGTCATGCATTGCCCGTTCTGTCGCCATCCCGATTCCCGGGTGATCGATTCGAGGGAAACCGATGAGGGGCAGGCCATTCGGCGCCGCCGATCGTGCCCCGAGTGCGGGCGGCGTTTCACCACCGTGGAGACGGCGGTGTTGGCTGTGGTCAAACGCAGCGGAGTCACCGAACCCTTCAGCAGGGAGAAGGTCATCAGCGGCGTCCGCCGGGCCTGCCAGGGCCGCCAGGTGGACGACGACGCGCTGAACCTGCTGGCCCAGCAGGTCGAGGACACGGTGCGCGCCGCGGGTTCCCCCGAGGTCGCCAGCCACGAGGTCGGCCTGGCCATCCTCGGTCCGCTGCGCGACCTCGATGAGGTGGCCTACCTGCGGTTCGCGTCGGTGTATCGCTCTTTCGAGTCTGCGGACGACTTCGAGCGTGAGATCCAGGCGCTGCGCGAACACCGCCAGGTGACGACGCCGAGCTGACGGCCCTCGTCTCCGGGCTAGTCTCGGATTCATGCCCCCCGACTTGCATCCCGATATCGCTGCCCTCGCACCGCTCCTGGGGACGTGGGCGGGCCAGGGCTCGGGCGAGTATCCGACGATCCAGCCCTTCGACTACCTCGAAGAAGTCGTGTTCTCCCACGTCGGTAAGCCCTTTCTGGCGTACGCCCAAAAGACCAAGGCGGTGGCCGACGGCAAGCCGTTGCACGCCGAGGTCGGATACCTGCGGGCGCCGCAGCCCGGTCAGATCGAGCTGGTGCTCGCCCACCCGAGCGGCATCACCGAAATCGAGGTGGGCACCTTAACGGTCAGCGGCGGTGTCATCGAAATCGAGCTGTCCACAACGGACGTCGGACTCACGCCCTCCGCCAAAGAGGTGACCGCGCTGGGCCGCACCATCCGCGTTGACGGCGATGAGCTGTCGTATTCGGTGCGGATGGGTGCTGTCGGGCAGCCCCTGCAGCATCACCTCAGCGCGGCGCTGCGCCGGCAGGCCTGAGCGCGGCGCGCGGTCAATCCAGTTGCCGCACACCGTCATTGACGACGCGTCCGGCCACCCCGACCCAGCCCTCGGCGTTCCACGTCGTCTCGATGACCGACCCCCTGCCCTGGGTGACGTGCAGGTCGCGGCTGAGGTAGTCGGTGATCCGCATCGCGGCCGAGCCGGTCGCTTCGTCTTCCGGCACACCGAGGTTCGCGAAAAACCCGCGAGAGCGCAGGGCTCCGGCTTCCCGGTCGGTCCAGGCCCACAGGTAGTGCGCCGTGTCGTCGGGGAAATCGCCCGGGTCGGCGGCGAGAAGCTCGTCGGGGGAATCGAATTCGTGCAGGGCGACCTCGGGCGCCCAATCCGAGCGCGCGCTGACGCGCGTGCGGTCGCCGGCGTAGCTCACCTGCACGAGGCCGGCCGGCACGTGCAGCGTGTTGATCGGCGTGCCGTTCTCCCGCAGCCACCACGACGCGCCGACGGTGGGGTGCCCGGCGAATGCGATCTGGACCCGCGGCGTGTAGATGGTGGCGTGCGCGGTGGTGGAACCGGCGGCGGGCAGGTCGACGAAAACCGTTTCGCTGTAGCCCAATTGGGTGGCCAGCCGTTGCCGGCCGGCGGGCTGGACCTGAGCGGCATTCACTACGCCGAGCGGATTGCCGAAATTGCCTTCCGCGTCGGTGAACACCCGCAGCACCGTGACGTCGATAGCCATGGCCCGACTGTACGACCCCCGGCGGGGCCGCATCGAGCAAGGTGGTTCAGGTGGCGCTGCGTTCGTCGGAACCCATCGCGTTCAGCACGGCGACGCGCGTGGGTGCGGGGCCGCTGACGGCCTTCTCTCCGCCGCCGCTGCGGAGCAGCGCGCGCAGGGCGGCCTGATCGTATTCGGCGGGCGCGGTGGTGTCGATGAAGCGTTCGACCACGTCGATGAAGCGGGCCGGGTCGTCGTGGAACGGGAAGTGTCCGGAGCCTTGGAAGATCTCCAGGCGGGAGCCGGGCATCGCCGCGTGTGCCATCCAGGCGTGCCGGACCGGGACGACCACATCCTTGGTGCCCCAGACGATCTGCACCGGGATGGCCTCGGTCAAATAGCATCGGTCGAGCATGGTGACGATTTGTCCGCGCCAGTCGACCACCGCCCGCAGGGTCCGGCTGAAGGCCGCCGAGGCCGTCGGCTCCGGCAGATCATCGAGGATCCGCAAAACGTTGGGCAGGTCGCGGCCCAGGCCGGTCGAGCCGATCGCCAGGCCCGCTATTCGCCCGGCCAGCTGCACGGCCGGCAGCACGAGGGGGAGCCGCAGCAGGGCCAGCGCCTCGCTGCCCATCGGCAGCGACGCGAGTCGGAGTGCGACGTTCACGTCCTTGGTGACACCACCCGCGGCGACCAGAATGAGCCGGTCGACCAAATGCGGGAACTGGTAGGCGAATTGCATGGCCACGCCGCCCCCCAGCGAATGCCCGACGACCGTCACCCGCTCGATGTCCAGGACGCTGAGCAGGTCACGCATCCCGTTCGCGTAGGCGGCGACGGAGTAGTCGGCGCGGGGTTTGTCGGATCGCCCGTGACCGAGCAGGTCCGGGGCGATGACCGTGAACCGCTGAGCGAGCTTGGCCTGCACGGTGTTCCAGGTGGTGGAGTTGTCACCGATGCCGTGCACCAACAGGATCGCCGGCCCGTCACCGGCGATCCGGTAGGCCCGCTTGTAGCCGTGGATGGTGCGGAATTCCAGCCGGGGCGCGGTGACCTCACGCACCGGGCGGAGAGTGCTCTTGCGCTTCCGCTCGGTCATGTCGCCAACCTTGGTGTCGGGCCTAGGGCCGTGAAAAGGTCAGACCTGGTCGTCGTCGTCGCGCTTCTTCTCCGCCTGCTGGGCGAGGAATCGCTCGAACTCTGCACCAAGCTCGTCTCCGCTAGGCAGGTCCTCGTCGCGCGTTAGTAACGACCTGTTCTCCTGAGCGTCGATGAAGGCATCGTACTGGCGCTCGAGCGCGGTCACCACTTGGGCAACCTCCGCGCTCGCCTCGACCTGCTCGTCGATCTTGGTCCGGATCACCGCCGCTGCTTCGGTCAACGCCGTCAGCGGCAACTCGAGCGACGCGATCTTGGCCACCTGCTCGAGCAATGCCTCGGCGGCGGCCGGGTAGTCGGTCTGCGTCAGGTAGTGCGGCACGTGCACGGTGTAGCCGACGACCTCGTGACCGTGTTGGGCCATCCGGTATTCCAGCAGGTTGGACGCGCTGCCGGGGACCTGGATCTCGGAGATCCACGGCGTGAACTCGGCGATCAGTTCGGGCTTGTTGGAGTGCGCGGTCATCGTGATGGGCCGCGTGTGCGGTACCGCCATGGGGACGGTGCCCAGGCCGATGGTCTGACGCACATTGAGCCGTTCGGCCAGCAAGCGAACGGCGGTGATGAAGCGCTCCCACTTCAGATCCGGTTCCATGCCGGCCAGCAGCAGGAACGGGGTGCCGATGGTGTCGCGCAGCGCGTACAGGCTCAGTTCCGGCTCGTCGTAGTTGGTGAAGTGATCGGTCTTGAAGGTCATCAGCGGGCGCCGCGACCGGTAGTCCAGCAGCTCGTCGATGGCGAACGACGCGACGAGCTCGGAGTCCAGGGCCGCCTTCAGGTGCGACGAGGCCAGCCGGATGGCGTGCCCGGCATCCGAGAACCCCTCCAGCGCGTGCACCAGCACCGGGCCCCGGCCGTCCGACGTCGACAACTGCGGCGCCGGCAGCTCCAGCTCGTACATCCCGGCCTGCCCCTGCGGGTCCTGTTCGTCAGCCATCACCGCTCGCCTCCTGTCGGGGGTGTCGCCAGCGTGCCCTACCAGTGTCCCCCGAATCAGGGGACACCAATATCAAACAGCGGTGTGAAGTTCGCGTTTCATCCGGAGGCGAACATCTTTCGACGTCGGCGGACGGGCGGGCAGGCGCGCGACGCGTGGGAGTCGGCCCGCTGACCGGGCGTCAGGCATGATGAAACCGATGCGCGTACCGACCGTGATGCTGTGCCTGGTGGTCGCCGTGGCGACGTCGGTGACGTCGTGCAAGCGGCCGCCCGGCGACCGCGCGCTGGTCCCGTCGCCGTCCCCCGCGCGCAGCAGCACACCGGTGCAGCACATGGGTCAGCCCCAGCAAAAGGCGGTGGCGGCGCCGGTGGACCCGGACAAGCGCGTCGGCGCCATCTTCATCGACGGCGGGCCACTGCACGTCTGCACGGGTTCGGTGGTGCATTCGACGGGCGGGAACCTGATGATGACCGCGGCGCACTGCCTGGCCGGGGCCTCGCAGATCACCTTCGTGCCGGGGTTCGCCGGCGACGCGCCGCCCGCCCCGGCCGACGTGTGGAAGGCCGACGCGGTCTACCTCGACCCCCGCTGGTCGGCCAGCAAGGATCCCAACGCCGACTATGCGATCGCGCGGCTCAGCAACGACGCCGGGGGCTCGGTGGAGTCGCGCGCCGGCCTGGCGTTGACCCTGGGCAAAACGCCGCCGCCCGGCAGCCACGTCACCGTGATGGGCTATCCGGCCGGCGTGGGTGGCGCGCCGATCGGGTGTCAGGCCAGCACGTCGCTGACCGAGGGCGGGTTCCCGTCGTTCCCGTGCGAGGGGCTGGTCGACGGCACCAGCGGCGCGCCCTGGGTCAGCGGCACCATGCTCACCGGGGTGATCGGTGGTTTCGAGCGCGGCGGGTGCGCCGCGAACGTGTCGTATTCGGCGCCGTTCGACGCGCAGACCGCGCAGTTGCTGGCCCGCGCCGAGGCGGGCGGCCCCGGCGACCCGCTTACCGGCCAGCTCGACGACAGCTGTTAGCTGCGGAACTGGTTGAGCGCGCGCACCTTGTTCATCACGTCGAGCGCGGCCACCTTGTAGGCCTCGGAAAAAGTGGGGTAGTTGAACACGGCGTCCACCAGGTATTCGACCGTGCCGCCGCAGCCCATGACGGCCTGCCCGATGTGCACCATCTCGGTGGCGCTGGTCCCGAAGATGTGCACGCCCAGCAGCTTGAGGTCGTCGGTGGACACCAGCAGCTTGAGCATGCCGTAGGAGTCGCCGGCGATCTGGCCGCGGGCCAGTTCCCGGTACCTGGCCACCCCGACCTCGTAGGGGATCGCGTTCTTCGTCAGCTCGACCTCGGTGGCCCCCACGTAGGACACCTCGGGGATGGAGTAGATGCCGATCGGCTGCAGTTCGGTGATGCCGTCGGTCGGCTCACCGAAGGCGTGGTAGGCGGCCAGCCGGCCCTGTTCCATGGACGTCGCGGCCAGCGCGGGGAAGCCGATCACGTCGCCGACGGCGTAGATGTGCGGCACCTTGGTCTGGAAGAAGTCGTCGACGAAGATCCGGCCGCGGTTGTCGGCCTCCAGCTCGGCGTTGTGCAGGTCGAGGTGGTCGGTCTGGCCTTGGCGCCCGGCGGAGTACATCACCGTCTCGGCGGGGATCTGCTTGCCGCTGGCCAAGGTGGTGACCGTGCCCGCCGAGCCGACGTCGACCGCGGTCACCTCCTCACCGAACCGGAACGTCACCGCGAGGTCGCGCAGGTGGAATTTCAGGGCCTCCACGACCTCGGGGTCGCAGAAGTCCAGCATGTCGCTGCGCTTCTCCACGACGGTGACCTTGGTGCCCAGCGCCGCGAACATCGAGGCGTATTCGATGCCGATCACCCCGGCGCCGACCACCACCATCGAGGTGGGCAGCGACTTGAGGTCGAGGATCCCGTCGGAGTCCAGCACCCGCTCCTCGTCGAACTCGACGCCGGACGGTCGCGCCGGCCGGGTGCCGGTGGCGATGACGATGTGTTCGCCGGTGACCGTTAGCTTTTCGCGGCGGGACGGGTCTTCGACCTCGATGGTGTGCGGGTCGAGGAACCGGCCGTGGCCCAGCAACAGGTCGATGCGGTTGCGCATCAGCTGGTTGCGCACCACGTCGACTTCCTTGCCGATCACGTGCTGGGTGCGGGCCAGCAGGTCGGCCGGCGTGATCTTCTCCTTGACCCGGTAGCTCGCGCCGTACAGTTCGCGCTGGCTCATCCCGGTGAGGTAAAGCACGGCCTCGCGCAACGTCTTTGACGGGATGGTGCCGGTTTGGACGCAGACGCCGCCGAGCATCTGGCCCCGTTCGACGACCGCGACCGACTTGCCGAGCTTGGCCGAGGCGATCGCGGCCTTCTGGCCGCCGGGCCCCGAACCGATGACCACCATGTCGTACTCTTGCGCCGAACCCATGCGAACAACAGTAGATCAGCACAACTCACAGTGCTGGGTTCATTCACAGGCCCGGGATCCGACCGGTTCCCGCGAGCACCGGCTGACGGTGCGGCCCACCAGCGTGGTGCCCATGACGACGCATCGACCCGACTTCAAACTCAACCGACCCGGCGCACTCATCGCCGCACTGCCGGCCGTTCTCGGCTTCGTTCCCGAAAATTCATTGGTCCTGGTGTCTTTGGACCGTGGCGAGCTGGGAGCCGTGCTGCGGGTCGACCTCTCCGACGAGCTCGCGGCCCGGGTGGGACACCTGGCCCAGGTCGCCGCCGCCGCCCGGCCCGACGGCGCCATCGCGGTGATCGTCGACGCGGACGGCGCGGACTGCCCCTGCTGTACCGAGGAATACCGGCAGCTCTCCGAAAATCTGGCAAAGTCGTTGTCGGACAACGATATCGAGCTGTGGGCCACCCACGTGGTGGACCGGGTCGCGGCCGGGGGGCGCTGGCACTGCGTGGACAACTGCGGTGCGAGTGGCCTCGTCGACGATCCGTCGGCCTCGCCGCTGGCGGCCGCCGCGGTGCTCGACGGCAGGCGGCTCTACGCGCGGCGCGCCGACCTGCAGGCGGTGATCGCGGTGCAGGACACGGCGCGCAGCGCCGCCTTGGCCGGCGCCATCGACCGGCAGGAGGGCAGGCGCCGGGCGGCCCACCTCGCGGACCCGGCCCGCTGCGCGCGCGCCGACGTCAAGCAGGCCATGGCGGCCGCCTCGCGGGTGGCCGCCGGCCAGGCACTGTCCCGGGCGCAGCTGGCGAAGCTGAGCTGCGCGCTGGGCGACGCGCAGGTGCGCGACATCTTCTACGCCCTGGCGGTCGGCGAGAGCGCCGGCGCGGCCGAGTCGTTGTGGGCGCTGCTGGCGCGCACCCTGCCCCCGCCCTGGCGGGTCGAGGCCCTGGTCCTGCTGGCGTTCAGCGCCTACGCCCGCGGCGACGGTCCGCTGGCCGGGGTGTCGCTGGAGGCCGCGCTGCGTTGCGAGCCCGAGCATCGGATGGCAGGGATGCTGGACACGGCGTTGCAGTCGGGGCTGCGGCCGGAGGACATCCGCGAATTGGCGCTCACCGGCTATCGGCTGGCCAAACAGCTGGGTGTGCGGTTACCGCCGCGGCGGCCGTTCGGCCGCCGCGCGTGCTAGACCTTCTCGACCTTGACGGCGTGCGCCATCTCGTGCGGCAGGGTGACGTTCTCGTGGCCGGGGATGACGATGGTGACCCCGGCGGGACCGGTCTCGACGGTCACCCGGGCGTTGGGAACGACGCCGGCGTCCTTGAGGCGGGTGATCAAATCGATGTCGCCCTGCACGTGCTCGGTCAGTTGGCGGACGACGACGGCCACCGGCGAGCCGGGCGGCAATTCGGTCAGCCGGACGAGGTTGGCGTCGTCGGCGCCGGAGTCGGGGCCGACGCCCAGGTCCAACAGCCCCGGGATCGGGTTGCCGAAGGGGGAGGTGGTCGGGTGGTTGAGCACCTTCACCAGACGCCGCTCGACGTCCTCGCTCATCACGTGCTCCCAGCGGCACGCCTCGGCGTGCACTTCCTCCCAGGGCACCCCGATGACGTCGACGAGCAATCGTTCGGCCAGCCGGTGCTTGCGCATGACGGCGATGGCCAGCGCCCGGCCCTTGTCGGTGAGCTCGAGGTGGCGGTCGCCGGCGACGTGGAGCAGCCCGTCGCGCTCCATGCGGGATACGGTCTGGCTGACGGTCGGCCCGCTCTGCTCGAGGCGTTCGGCGATGCGGGCACGCAGCGGCGTCACGCCCTCTTCTTCGAGGTCGTAGATGGTCCGCAAGTACATCTCGGTGGTGTCAACCAGGTCGTTCATTCAGCACCCTCCATCGACGCCGAGTCTACTTGGCCAGCTGCGCGAATGGGTGTAACGCTTCCCCGACAAGCAGTATGCCCGCCGCGTGTGCGGCGGGCATACCGTCTGCTACCTAGCTCGGGCGGCGGTCCCAGGCGCGGCGCGAGCCGGGCGCCGCGGGTCGCCGCGATCTGTTACGTGCGGCCTCAGCTTGCGTACGACCGTAGCCGGTCGGCGCGCTCGCCGTGGCGGAGCTTGGACATCACGTCCCGCTCGATCTGCCGGACCCGCTCACGCGACAGCCCGAACAGCTTGCCGATCTGATCGAGGGTGCGCGGCTGGCCGTCGTCGAGGCCGAAGCGCAGCCGGATCACCTGGTGCTCGCGCTCGTCGAGAGTGGCCAGCACGCTGCGGATGTCGGTGTGCAGCAGCTCGGCGATCACCGCGTTCTCGGCGGACATCGCCTCGGCGTCCTCGATGAAATCGCCCAGCGGCGCTTCCTCTTCGGAGCCGACCGGCATGTCCAGGCTCACCGGGTCGCGGCTGTGCTCGAGCAGGTCGTTGATCTTCTCCACGGGAATGCCGGACTCGGCGGCCAGCTCCTCGTCGGTGGCCTCCCGACCCAGGTTCTGATGCATCTCCCGCTTGATCCGGGCCAGCTTGTTGACCTGCTCTACCAGGTGCACGGGCAGCCGGATGGTGCGGCTCTGGTCGGCCATGCCACGGGTGATGGCCTGGCGAATCCACCACGTCGCGTACGTGGAGAACTTGAAACCCTTTGTGTAGTCGAACTTTTCCATCGCGCGGATCAGCCCCAGGTTGCCCTCCTGGATCAGGTCCAGCAGCGGCATCCCGCGACCCGTGTAGCGCTTGGCCAGCGACACCACCAGGCGCAGGTTCGCTTCGAGCAGGTGACGTCGCGCCGCCGCGCCGTCGCGCACGACGGCCTCCAGGTCGCGGCGACGGTTCTCGCCCAGCCGCTTACGAGTTTCGAGCAGATGCTCGGCATACAGCCCGGCCTCGATGCGCTTGGCAAGTTCCACTTCGCCCGCGGCGTTCAACAGCGCCGTCTTACCGATGCCGTTGAGATATACGCGCACGAGGTCCGCGGCCGGGCTCTGAGCATCCAGATCGCCGTCAAATCTGCTCGTGCTGGCGTTCGCCATAGCGACCTCCCGTTCGGCTTGTACTGTCATTGAGTTCAACGACAGATCAGCCCTGAGAGTTCCCAGCCCCTTGCCATCTCACACGTCTTGACGTGCAGAAATGTGCCGCCGACCTGAGAATGTCCTGAGAAGTGGGAGGGACGCCCCCCGGAGCTACGGAAAGACGTCGCCGCCGGGGCCCGGGGGCCAGTCCGGTTGCGGCTGGCGGCGCGGCTCGAGCGCCGGGCGCTCGGCCGTCGGGAACAGCGGGGTGCGCCGGTGGGCGTCGTCGAACCGCCGGGGCTCCTCGGAACGGCGCGGCGGCCGGTCGTTGGCGATCAGCACCGCCATCCACGGCAACGGCACCGACACCGCGACGATCGCCAGCGAGATCAGACCGTTGTGCCAGGCGCCGTAGGCGACGGCGGCCAGGATCAGCGCCGGAATGCGGAACGCCATCAGCGTCAGGTATTTACGCACCCGCGCGCGGTGCTGCTCCTCGTAGGACTGGGCGGCGCCGGTGATGAGGACTGGCCTGCCATCGTCGTCGAAACCCAACTCAGAGCGCTTCATGTCTCCCCGCGCCTCTTTTCTTTCTGCGCCTCATTTCCACTGTCCCACACCCGGGGAATTCCGGCAGGAGCGAGTCACGGGGCACAATGTCAGGTATGCAGACCCAGACGATCGAACGCACCGAGACCGACGAACGCGTCGACGACGGGACCGGCAGCGATACGCCGAAGTACTTCCACTACGTCAAGAAGGACAAGATCGCCGAGAGCGCGGTCATGGGCAGCCACGTGGTGGCCCTGTGCGGGGAGGTCTTTCCCGTCACCAAGGCGGCCAAGCCCGGCTCACCGGTGTGCCCGGACTGCAAGCAGATCTACGACCGGATGAAGAAGGGCTAGGCCCGGCGCTCACAGCGTCGCGCTGTCGGGCGCCGGCTCCGGGTCCGAAACCATCGACCGCTTCAGCACCGGCACGCGGTGTTCCAGCCACTTGCGCAGCCGGTGCGCGTGCGTCTTGGGCGCCGGGAACTCCTCCTGGATCGCGGCGTTCAGCTCGGCGCCGAACATCACGGCGAAACCACCGAAGAACGCGAACAACAGGAACGCTATCGGGGTGGCCAGCGCGCCGTAGGTGTAGCCGGTGCTCGTGATCCACCGCAGGTAGACCCGCAGGCCCAGCGTGGCGATCAGGAACACGGCCGTGGCGAGCACGGCCCCGAAGATCAGCCGGTGCGTCGGCAGGGGCTCGGGCAGCGCCACTCGGTACAGGATCACCACCCCGACCAGCAGGCCGAGGATGAGCGCCGGGTAGTAGCCGTAGCGCAGGACGTTTTCCAGGCTGTCCGGGATGTGCTCGCTCACCTTGCGCGGCCCCACCACCAACACCGGCGCCGCGCACACCACGAACACCAGCATCACCACGTAGAGGAACAGGGCGAACAGCCGCTGCCGCACGGGATGCCGCAGCGGGGTCTGGTCGTGCGCCTCCACGACGGCGTCGACGTAGGCCGAGATCGCCGACGATCCGGCCCACATCGAGATGAGGAACCCGACCGACACCACCTCGCCACGGGCGTTGGCGGTGACGTCCCGGATGGTCGGCTCGATGATCTCGTTGACAACGCTGGGCGAGAAGAAGCTGCGGATCGCGGAGATGATGCTCTTCTCGATCGACATCATCGTGTCCGGGCCGAACAGCGGCGCCACGTAGGCCAGGCTGCCCAGGATCCCCAGCAACAACGGGGGGAGCGACAGCGCCGACCAGAAACCCGCCTGCGCCGACTCGGAAAAGATGGAGTCATCCCAACTTTTGGAGATGGTCCTCAGAGTGAGTCGCCAGATGTGATGGCGGGACGGTTTTGCGATGTGATCGCTCATACCCGTCCAGCATTACCGAAGACCGCCGCACTCAGCCACATTGCCCACGGGTGAGTTGGGCGAAATCAGCTCCCGCTGAACTCCAGGACGGCCGACAGCTCGGTCAGTTTCGCCTCGTGCTCGTTGGCGTGGTGCTGGCAGAAGAGAAGCTCGGCTCCGGAAGGCAGCTTGGCGCGGACTCGAGCCGCGGCACCGCAGCGATCGCAGCGGTCCGCACGGGTTAGCTCGGGACTGGTCAGAGTTGCATTCATGGCTTCTCCGTTCTTGCTTTTATCCACTCTCTCAGACGTATGGGGTTTTCGCGTTGTTCCCCGATCGTTATCGGGTGTGTCGTTTCTCACGGCCTGTAAACGTTTGGTTTCGGCGAACTTTCTAAGCTGATCATTCGTGACTTTCGCTCCTGAAGTGCTGGTACATCTGTGCGGCCGTGACGACTGGTCGCGGGCCCGCGCCACCGGCGAGATTCGTCCCGACGCGTCCGGCGGTGGTGAGTTCATCCATCTTTCGGCCCCCGGGCAGGTCCACCTGCCGGCCAACCGGCTCTACCGTGGGCGCGACGACTTGGTGCTACTGACCATTGACCCGGCGAGGCTGGACTCCGAAGTGCGTTGGGAGCCAGGCGTAGCAACGGATCCGGAGGCGATGCTGTTCCCGCACCTGTACGGTCCGTTGCCCATCGACGCTGTGATTCGGGTCACCGACTACCGGCCGGGCGCCGACGGCACGTTCGCGCCGGCGGGGGAGTCGACGTAGGCGTCGGCCTCGATCTCGACCAGCAGCTCGGGCGCTATCAGCGCGGACACCTCCACCATGGTGGCCGCGGGCCGGATGGCGCCGAAGACCTGCGCGTGCACCGCCGCGACGTCGCGCCACCGGGACATGTCGGTGACGTAGATGCGGGTGCGGACCACGTCGGTAAGCGACGCACCCGCTTCGCGGAGCGCAATCTCGATGCGGTGCAGGGCATCTCGCGCCTGGGCCGCGATGTCTCGCCCGGCGCCGGTCGTTCCGGCCACGGCCACGTGCGGGCCGACCCGGACCGCGCGTGAATAACCGACGGCCGATTCGAACTCGGATCCGGAGGAGACCAGGGTGCGGTTCATGGCCGTCACCGTACGACGGTGGCGCCGCCGACGCCACGGGTTTTTCGTCTGCGATTGAGCGCCCTTGTGCGGCAACAGGTTCGGCTGGCTCTGTAGTTGAGCGATCGCGCGCGGGCGGAAGAAAGTGTCCCTGTCGGTGCTCCTGGTCGCTCTAGGTCGATGAACGCAGCCCGAAGGACGGGCCGCGACGACGCATAAGGAGATCACCATGAAGAACGCCACCCGCATCCACTACGCCGCCGCGCTGTTCGGCGCGCTGGCCATCGTCGCGTTGGCCCCTGCCACCGCTTACGCCGAGCCCAATGGGCCCTCTGGCCCGAGCGGCGGCTGCCACTACACCGACCCCGACGGCTACGACATCCCGATCGATGAGGGCCAGGGCGTGATCGTCGGGGGCAAGCTCGTCACCTGCACCGGCGGGAAAACGGTGGTCACCGATGCGCCGGCGCGCACGAATCCCCATCGGCCGGTACCGCCGAGCCACGCACCTGTGTTGACCCAGAAATTGTAAGCAGCGCAACGACATTGAAGCCGTCACAGCCGTCAGGACCGCCACCGGGAAACCCGGTGGCGGCTGACGCCTCGTGTGTTCTGGGTGCCTGGGACTCGCCGCGCAGACGGTGAGCGTTAGTCCAGGTAGTCGCGCAGCACTTGGGAGCGGCTGGGGTGGCGCAGCTTCGACATCGTCTTGGACTCGATCTGACGGATGCGCTCGCGGGTCACGCCGTAAACCTGGCCGATCTCGTCAAGCGTGCGCGGCTGGCCGTCGGTGAGGCCGAAGCGCAGCCGTACCACGCCGGCCTCGCGCTCGGACAGCGTCTCGAGCACCGACTGCAGCTGGTCCTGCAGCAGGGTGAAGGACACCGCGTCGACGGCCACCACGGCCTCGCTGTCCTCGATGAAGTCACCCAGCTGGCTGTCGCCCTCGTCGCCGATGGTCTGGTCCAGCGAGATCGGCTCGCGCGCGTACTGCTGGATCTCGAGCACCTTTTCGGGCGTGATGTCCATCTCCTTGGCCAGCTCTTCGGGCGTGGGCTCGCGGCCCAGGTCCTGCAGCAGCTCGCGCTGGATGCGGCCCAGCTTGTTGATCACCTCGACCATGTGCACCGGGATGCGGATGGTCCGGGCCTGGTCGGCCATCGCGCGGGTGATCGCCTGGCGGATCCACCACGTCGCATAGGTGGAGAACTTGTAGCCCTTGGTGTAGTCGAACTTCTCGACCGCGCGGATCAGGCCCAGGTTGCCTTCCTGGATCAGGTCGAGGAACGCCATGCCCCGGCCGGTGTAGCGCTTGGCCAGCGACACCACCAGGCGCAGGTTGGCTTCCAGCAGATGGTTTTTCGCGCGATCGCCGTCGCGGCAGATCCACATCATGTCGCGGCGCTGAGCGGCGGGCAGCTTGTCGCCGCGCTCGGCCATCTCGCTCATCAGCTGGGTGGCGTACAGGCCGGCCTCGATCCGCTTGGCCAGCTCCACCTCTTCCTCGGCGTTGAGCAGCGCCACCTTGCCGATCTGCTTGAGGTAGGCGCGGACCGAGTCCGCGGACGCGGTGAGTTCGGCGTCCTTGCGGGCCTGGCGCAGCGCCTCGGATTCGTCTTCGTCCCAGACGAAGTCGCCGGAGGCCTTGTCCTTCTCGGAGGGCTCGGCGATCTCCTCGTCCTCCTCGGCGGCGGCCTCGCCGGCCGCGGCGACCGGGGCGGGCGCCTCCTCGCTGTCCTCGGCGTCGGCCGGCTCGACCTCGGCCTCGTCGCCGTCGGCCGCGACGTCGTCCTCTAAGTCCTCGAGGTTCAGGTCGCCGGCGTCGATCTCCAGGTCGTCGCCGGGCTCAGCGTCGAGTTCGGCGTCGTCGAGATCTTCGACGGCCTCCAGATCGACCTCGGCGTCTGCCGGGGCGGCCTTGGCCGCCTTCGTCCCACGGCCCGACGGCGCCTTGGCCGCGCGGGGCTTCTTGGCCTCGCCGGCGGCCTCGGGCTTGGCTGCCCGGGCCGGCGCCTTGGCGGCGCGCTTCGCGGGGGCGGCGGCGTGCGCGGCCTTGGCCGCGGGTCGCTTGGCGGGGGAGGGCGAAGACTTCGTCGCGGTCCGTTTTACCGGCGCATCGGTTGCCGCGCTTGCCTTGGTGGCTGCCACTTACACCCCTTCGTTTGGGCTCACCTTCGGTGGGTATTGGGCATGGTTAACCGAAAGTGTCTGCTATGTCGATGTCGGCGTTGGATCAGCGTCGGCATTCGTACGCTGTCGGTCGGGCGGTCGCCGATGACCATTGTAACGACAGTGAGCGGCCGAACGGCCCTGCCGGGGAAAATCAGTGGGTCACGTCGGAGGTCGAGGCCATGGCCGCGCCCACTATCCCGGCCGTGTTGAGCAGGGCCGCGGCCACCACCGGGGTGCGGTTTTCCAGCAGCGGTAGCCACTTGTCGGCCTTGCGGCTGATGCCGCCGCCGGCGATGAACAGGTCCGGCCACACCGCGTTCTCGATCGCCACCAGCACCCGGGTGACCTGCTTGGTCCATTTTTCGTAGGTCCAGCCGTTGCGCTCCTTGACCGACGACGCCGCCCGCAGTTCGGCCTCCTTGCCGCCGACCTCGAGGTGCCCGAACTCGGTGTTGGGTATCAACGTGCCGTTGTGAATGACGGCCGAGCCGATTCCCGTGCCGAACGTCAGCAACACCACCAGGCCGGACTGGTTGCGGCCGGCCCCGTAGTGTTCCTCGGCCAGCCCGGCGGCGTCGGCGTCGTTGAGCACGGTGACGTCCTGGCCGTTCAGTTCGGCGCTGATGATGTCGCGGGCGTTGGTGCCGATCCACGCCTTGTCCACGTTGGCCGCCGTCTGGACGACGCCGTGGGTGACGACCCCCGGATAGGTCACGCCGAGCGGGCCGGTCCAGCCGAACGCGTTGACCACCTCCGCGATGGTCTTGGCGACCGCCGCCGGGGTCGCCGGCTGCGGGGTCAACAGCTTGACCCGTTCGCCGATCAGCTGCCCGGTGTCCATGTCGACGATGCCGCCCTTGATGCCGCTGCCGCCGACGTCGATGCCGAATCCCCGACGCTGTGGGCTGCCCCCGGCGGGGCCCGTGTGGGGCGTGTCCGTGGTCGAGTCGGTGCTGGTCATCGGAGCTCCTGGGCGTGGCTGCGGCTGTTCGCCCACCTTAGCCCGGCGCCGATGCGGCCATGGGGTATCTGCGCGGCCGCGCCGCCTGTGATGCGATAGACCGGTGAGCCGAGGAGATGACGAGCCCGCCCGGTTGCGCACGGTGGCCGAGTCGCTGGCCACGGAAGCGGCCGCGTTCGTGCGCCGTCGTCGCGCCGAGGTGTTCGGTGCGGGCTCCACGGTCACCGGCGGCGACGCGGTGCGCTCCAAGAGCACCCCAACCGATCCGGTGACCGTCGTCGACACCGAAACGGAGCGCCTGCTGCGGGAGCGGTTGGCCGAATTGCGCCCGGGCGACCCGATTCTCGGCGAGGAAGGCGGCGGCCCGGCCGACCCGGCGGACACCCCCGCCGATGCGGTCACCTGGGTGCTCGATCCCATCGACGGCACGGTGAACTTCGTCTACGGCATCCCGGCGTACGCGGTGTCGGTCGGTGTCCAGGTCGCCGGCGTGTCGGTGGCGGGCGCGGTCGCCGACGTCGTCGGCGGCCAGGTGTACTCGGCGGCAACCGGCCTGGGCGCGCATGTCAGCGACGGGCAGGGAATCAGACCGTTGCGGTGCGCAGCGGTCGACGACTTGTCGATGGCGTTGCTGGGCACCGGTTTCGGCTACTCACGGCAGCGCCGGGCGACGCAGGCGGCGTTGTTGGCGCGGCTGCTGCCGCTGGTCCGCGACGTTCGCCGGATCGGTTCGGCGGCCCTGGATTTGTGCATGGTCGCGGCGGGCCGGCTCGACGCGTTCTACGAGCACGGCCTGCAGCCGTGGGATTGCGCCGCGGGTGCGCTGATCGCGGCCGAGGCCGGCGCGCGAGTTTCGTTGCCGGCGAACGACATCGAGGGTGCGGGCCTGGTGCTGGCCGCCGCGCCGGGAATCGCCGACGAGCTGCTGGCCGCCCTGGACGACATCGACGGGCTGGACCCGATCCTCGACTGACGTCAGCAGGCGCTGCCGTGAATCTTGTTGAGCAGCGCGGGATCCGACGGCTCGGTGGCGCCGGGGCGCAGGGTGGCCAGGGCGGCGTCGATGTCGTCGTTGTGGGCCAGGGCGGTGAAGTCGGTTCCCAACGCCAGGTCGACCGAGGCGTCGGCGCGGTTGTCGTTGAACAGCTCCATGCACGGCGCCACCAGCCAGACCGTCGCCGCGGAAGCCTGCCCGGCCGTGCCGAACCGGATCTGACCCTGGCAGGTGAGCCGGGCGCCGGCGTACAGCGGATCGTTGGCCGCGGCCGGCTGGGCGAACCCGAGGTCTTTCAGCGCGCCCGCGACGTCGCCGGCCTGCCCGCCGCGGCCGCTGGCGTTGAGCACGCGGATCTTGGTGTCGCCGAGCTTGGCGGGCGTGACGTCCATCATCGCGCTGCGCGACACCTGCTCGCCGAGCTGAGCCGTCCCCGAGGCGTCCGCCTTCGGCGGCGGGTTGCACACGGCGACCTCGTGCACCTTGGCCGGTCGGGTCAGCGCGATCGTCCACACCACCGCCGTGGCTACGACCAGGAAAACCACCACCACGATGGCGGGCCGGGGATTGCGTCGCCGGAAGGGCCGACCGTGCTTGTCGAAGGCGGTACCCTCGGTGATTTGTGCGACCACAGGTGCACTCTAGTCGCACCCTAAACGCACTGTTCAAAGGCGAACGCAAGGCCCAATATGGGTGTGTGACGTAAATCACACATTAACGGACCGTGATCCGGGCACGAATCATTTGGTGGATGCGTTCGACGCTGGTACAAAGCGATGCTTGAGCAATGAGGGCATGTGAGGGGATAGGGCAATGCCTACCGACTATGACGCTCCACGGCGCACCGAGACTGACGACGTCTCGGAGGACTCGCTGGAGGAGCTCAAAGCACGACGCAACGAGGCGGCCTCGGCCGTGGTCGACGTCGACGAATCCGAAACCGCCGAATCTTTCGAACTGCCCGGTGCCGACCTGTCCGGAGAAGAACTGTCGGTCCGCGTCATTCCGAAGCAGGCTGACGAGTTCACCTGCTCGAGCTGTTTCCTGGTGCAACACCGCAGCCGGCTGGCCAGCGAGAAGAACGGCCTGATGATCTGTACCGACTGCGCGGCTTGACCCAGGTCAGCTGCGCAATGCCGACAGCACCCGCTCGGGGTGGCGGCAACTCACCAGCCAGTACGGCGTCGGGTCGTCCGGGTCGTCCAGGACGACCAGGATCATCGGGCCGATCCATGCCCGGTGCAGCACGAAAGCCGCGGGGTCGAGCTGTCGGCCCAACGCCGCGGATTTGGCCGACGGCGCAACCGTGGCGGACCGGGCGACCACGGTGACCGGCAGGTGGGCCTCGCCGGCCCAGAGTTCCACCCCGCCCGGCACGCTCGGGTCGGCGGTGACCCGGATCTCCACGCGGCCCAGCCACAGCAGGGCTCCGGTCGCCACCGCGAAAAGCGTTGCGTACGGCAGCCAGGACGGCCGGGGGGCCACTCCCATGTTGACTTCGAACGCGATCAGCCCCGCCAGCCCGAAGGCCAACGGCCACCACCACCAGGGCACCCACAGTCGTTCGCGATATCGCACACTGTGCGGCGCGACGCGCGTACCGGACACGCAGTCAAGGGTAATCTGTGGCCCCGTGTCGACCAGTCTGGCCATCGTCCGCCTCGATCCCGAGCTCCCACTGCCCGTGCGCGCCCACGACGGCGACGCCGGGGTGGATCTCTACAGCGCCGAAGACCTCAAGCTGGAACCCGGGCGACGCGCCCTGGTGCGCACGGGCGTGGCGGTCGCGATCCCGTTCGGGATGGTCGGCTTGGTCCACCCGCGTTCGGGTTTGGCGTCGCGCGTTGGGCTTTCGATCGTCAACAGCCCGGGCACCATCGACGCGGGCTACCGCGGCGAGATCAAGGTCGCGCTGATCAACCTCGATCCGGCCGAGCCGATCGTCGTGCATCGTGGTGACCGCATCGCCCAGCTGCTGGTGCAGCGGGTCGAGCTGGTCGAGCTGGTCGAGGTGTCGTCGTTCGACGAGGCCGGCCTGGCCGAAACATCCCGTGGCGACGGTGGCCACGGTTCCTCCGGCGGACATGCGAGTTTGTGATGGCAATCAAGAGAAACAACGACGACAGTGACAAGCCGGTGGACGCGGAAGCCGTCGCCGACCCGATCGACGAGGAGTTCGACGAAGAACTCGAGGGCCCGTTCGACATCGACGATTTCGACGACCCCTCGGTCGCGGAGCTCGCGCGGCTGGACCTGGGCTCGGTGCTCATCCCGATGCCGGAGGCGGGCCAGTTACAGGTCGAGCTGACCGAGACCGGGGTTCCCAGCGCCGTGTGGGTCGTCACGCCCAACGGCCGGTTCACCATCGCGGCCTACGCGGCACCGAAAACCGGCGGGCTGTGGCGTGAGGTGGCCGGCGAGCTCGCCGACTCGCTGCGCAACGACGGGGCGCAAGTCAGCATCAAGGACGGCCCGTGGGGCCGCGAGGTGGTCGGCTCCGCGTCCGGCGCGGTCCGCTTCATCGGCGTCGACGGCTACCGCTGGATGATCCGCTGCGTCGTCAACGGGGCGCACGAGACGATGGAAGCCCTCGAGCAGGAGGCGCGAGCGGCGTTGGCGGACACCGTCGTTCGCCGCGGTGACACACCGCTGCCGGTGCGCACCCCGTTGACCGTGCAGCTGCCCGAGCCGATGGCCCAGCAACTGCGCGAGGCCGCGGCCGCCCAGCAGGCCGCGGCGCAAGAGGCCGCGGAGCAGGGGCCGCCCGAGCCGGCGGCGCGCCGCAGCGCCGATGGCTCGGCCATGCAGCAGCTGCGCACCACCACCGGCGGCTGACCCGAACCGGCTAGTCCACGTCGGCGAGGGCGGCCAGGCACGCCGCGCCCAGCGCGGCGGGATCCGAGCCGATCTGGTCGAGCGTCACCGTCCGCAGCGCCGCGCGCGGCGCGGCGTCCACCCACTCCTGACCCACCCGCAGCGGATGGATGGGGTCGTCGACGGCGGCCGCCACGCCCATCGGCGCGGCCAGCCGGGCCAGCTCGGTGTGGTCCGGCGCCACATGGGCGGCGGCCTCGTCCATCGCGTCGGGGAGTTGCGGCCACTGGGCGCGCCACGAACGGGCCAGCTCGTCGGCCAGCCACGCCGGGCTCGACGCCCGCATCTGGCCGGTCGTCGCCTCCAGCCCGTCGGCGCGCAGCTGCGCGGCGGTGTGCCGCGCCGCCAGCGCCGCGGGCGCCTCCTCCGGCGCCCCGGCCCAGGCCGGCAGCGCGGCCAGCACAGCGACCGCCTTGTCCGCGTGGGTCAGTGCCCAGGCGACCGCCACCGCCGCGCCGATCGAGACGCCGCCGACCGCGATCGGGCCGGCGCGCGCGGCGGCGTCCAACGCCGACACGTAGCCGTCGATCAACCGGCCCGGCTGGGGCGGCGGGGTCACCAGGACGGCGCCGGCGCCGCGCAACGGACCGGAAAAGGCCCGGTAGACGTAGTGGTCGTCGGACCCCGTACCCGGCAACAACACCGTCGTGACACCCCGCAGATCGACAGCCACACCCCGATAGTGGCATCACGTTTGAGTCGGTTGGCGCGCGGGAACCAACAGGTCTACGGTGTCCGTTGGCATAAGTGGAAGCGCCGAGGCTTATCAGCATTGTCAGGAGTGGCCATGGGGGCCCAGGGATATCTTCGCCGGCTCACCCGTCGGTTGACGGAGGCGCCGGAGCAACGCGACTCTGAAGAGTTGTCCGACGAGGTCGCAAGTACCGGCGCACAACGGGTTATCGATTGCGAGCGTGGCCAAGAGGTCACCATGATCGGCACGCTGCGCAGCGTGGAATGTAACGGCAAGGCCTGCGCGGGCGGCGTCCGCGCCGAGCTGTTCGACGGCAGCGACACGGTCACCCTGGTCTGGTTGGGCCAGCGGCGGATCCCGGGCATCGACTCGGGTCGCAAGCTGCGGGTGCGGGGGCGGCTGGGCAAGCTGGAGAACGGCACCAAGGCCATCTACAACCCGCACTACGAAATTCAGCGGTGACGCTTCCCGACGATCGGGAGTCGAGTCCGGGATCGCACGATTCGACCGCGCCCGAGCGCGCCGGCGCCAACCGGCTCACCGCGGAACGGCTGCTGCGACAGGCGGGCGGGGTCAGCGGCGTCGTCTATTCGTCGCTGCCGGTTGTGATCTTCGTCATCGCGTCGAGCCTGTGGGGCCTGTTCGTGGCCATCGGCGCCGCGCTGGCCGCCGCGGCGCTGGTCCTGCTGTGGCGGCTGATCCGACGGGAATCGCCGCAGCCCGCATTCTCGGGATTCTTCGGCGTGGCCATCTGCGCGCTGGTCGCCTACATCGTCGGGGAGTCCAAGGGCTACTTCCTGATCGGCATCTGGACTTCGCTGCTCTGGGCGGTGGTGGTCGCGGCGTCGGTGATCATCCGGCGGCCGCTGGTCGGCTACGTGTGGAGCTGGGCCACCGGGCGTGGCCGCGCCTGGCGCGACGTGCCGCGGGCCGTCTACGCGTTCGACATCGCCTCGGTCTTCTGGGTGCTGGTCTTCGCCGCCCGGTTCGTGGTCCAGGGCATGCTCTACGACGCCGACCAGACCGGCTGGCTGGCATTCGCGCGCATCGCGATGGGCTGGCCGCTGACCGTGGCGGCCGCGCTTGTGACGTACCTGGCGATCAAGTCGGCCCAGCGTGCCATGTTGGCGGCCGGTGACACCGGCACCCAGATCGCGGCCGACCCGGTCCGCGACTAGTCGCTGAGCGCCGGGCCGTCCGGCAGCAGCAGCTTGCGCAGGTCCTCTTCGGCCTCGGCGACCGCGACGAACAGCAGCTCGTCGCCGCCCTCCAGCGGCTCGTCGGCCTCGGGCACGATCACCCGCGGGCCCCGCAGGATCGTCACCAGCGAGGCGTCCCGCGGCAGCTGCAGCCGGCGCACCGGCTTGCCGCCCCAGGGCGTGTCGTCGGGCAGGGTGATCTCGACGAGGTTGGCCTGCCCTCTGCGGAATTCCATGAGCCGCACCAGATCACCGACCGCCACGGCCTCTTCGATCAGCGAGGCGAGCATGCGCGGGGTGGACACCGCCACATCCACGCCCCAGGCGTCGGTGAACAACCACTCGTTGCGGGGGTCGTTGACCCGGGCCACCACCCGGGGCACCGCGAATTCGGTCTTGGCCAGCAGGCTGAGCACGACGTTGGCCTTGTCGTCGCCGGTCGCGGCCACCACAACGTCGAACTCCTGCAGGTGCACCGATTCGAGCAGGCTCAGCTCGCAGGCGTCGCCGAGCCGCCAGTGCGCGGCGGGGATGGCGTCGACGTCGACGTGATCGGGGTTGCGCTCGATGAGCGTCACGTCGTGGCCGTTTCCGACGAGTTCGCGACTCACGGAGCGGCCGACCGCGCCGGCCCCGGCGACAGCTACCTTCATTTGCGCCGCTCCTTAACCGAGGTCTTCACTGGGTGGCAGCGCCGCGATGGCCACGGCCTCGGCGACGCGGCCCGAGATCGCAGCGACGTAGACCTGATCGCCGGACTGCAGGGCCGTCTTGGGCTCGGGCAGGACGCCGGCGCCGAACCGGATCAGGAAGGCGACCCGGGCGCCGGTGGCCTGCTCGAGATCGGTGACCCGGTGCCCGATCCACTCCTCGTGCAGGACGACCTCGGCGACGGCCACCGTGCCGGTCGGGTCCCGCCACTTGGCGGTTTCGGTGTCCCGTAGCAGCGCGTTGAGCAGGCGGTCGGTGGTCCACGGCACGGTGGCGATGGTGGGGATGCCGAGGCGCTCGTACACCTCCGCGCGCTTGGCGTCGTAGATCCGGGCCACGACGCGCTTCACGCCGAAGGTCTCCCGGGCCAGCCGCGCCGAGATGATGTTCGAGTTGTCCCCGGAGGACACGGCGGCGAACGCGTCCGCCTCCTCGATGCCGGCCCGCAGCAACACGTCGCGGTCGAACCCCTGGCCGAGCACCCGCTCGCCGCCGTATTCCGGGCTGAGCCGGTTGAAGGCGGTGCTGTCGCGGTCGATGACCGCGACGTCGTGGCCGATCCGCGACAGCCCGTCGGCCACCGAGGAACCGACGCGGCCGCAGCCCATCACCACTACTCGCAATTTCCGATCCTCTCGGCTGCGTCCTGCGGCCCCCATCGGCAACCCACGTCGGCCAGCCGATTTCGGGTCGGCAAACATTCTCACCTACGAAGCTACCGCCACAACCCGGTGGGCTTAGTCTTGGCTCTCGTGTCCAAATTTTCCACCGCAGCGCGTCGGTTGCTAATTGGCCGGCCGTTTCGCAGCGACCGGCTCAGTCACACCCTGCTGCCCAAGCGGATCGCCCTGCCGGTGTTCGCCTCCGACGCGCTGTCCTCGGTGGCGTACGCCCCCGAAGAGGTCTTCCTGATGCTGTCGGTGGCCGGCGTCACCGCGTACGCGATGACGCCGTGGATCGGTCTGGCCGTCGCCGCGGTGATGTTGGTCGTGGTGGCCAGCTACCGGCAGAACGTGCATGCCTACCCGTCCGGCGGGGGCGACTACGAGGTGGTCACCACCAACCTCGGCGATACGGCCGGCCTGGTGGTCGCCAGCGCGCTGATGGTGGATTACGTTCTCACCGTTGCCGTTTCGACGGCATCGGCGATGTCCAACATCGGCTCCGCGATCCCGATCGTGGCCCAGCACAAGGTGTGGTTCTGCGTGGCGGCCATCCTGCTGGTGATGGCGTTGAACCTGCGGGGCATCCGCGAGTCCGGGGTGGCGTTCGCCATCCCGACGTACGCCTTCATCGTCGGCGTCTTCGTGATGATCGGCTGGGGGCTGATCCGGATCTTCGTGCTGGGCAACCCGCTGCGGGCGGAGTCCGCCGGGTTCCAGATGCACGCCGAGCACGGCCAGGTCGTCGGCTTCGCGCTCGCCTTCCTGGTGGCCCGCTCGTTCTCCTCGGGCTGCGCGGCGCTCACCGGTGTGGAGGCGATCAGCAACGGCGTCCCGGCGTTCGAGAAACCGAAGTCGCGCAACGCGGCGACGACGCTGCTGATGCTGGGCGGGATCGCGGTGACCCTGCTGATGGGGATCATCGTGCTGGCCCAGCAGATCAAGGTTCAGCTGGTCGAGGATCCCGCCCGGCAACTGACCGGCGCCCCGCCGGGTTACTACCAGAAGACCCTGGTCACCCAGCTGGCCGAAACGGTGTTCGGCAGCTTCCACATCGGCTTCCTGCTGATCGCCACGGTGACGGCGCTCATCCTGGTACTCGCCGCCAACACCGCGTTCAACGGTTTCCCGGTGCTCGGTTCGGTCCTGGCGCAGCACAGCTACCTGCCGCGCCAGCTGCACACCCGCGGCGACCGGCTGGCGTTCTCCAACGGAATCCTGTTTTTGTCCGGGGCGGCGCTGCTGGCGATCATCGCGTTCCGGGCGGAGGTCACCGCCCTGATCCAGCTCTACATCGTCGGCGTGTTCATTTCGTTCACGCTGAGCCAGATCGGCATGGTGCGGCACTGGACCCGGTTGCTGCGCACCGAGACCGATCCGCGGGCGCGCCGCAAGATGATGCGCTCCCGGGTGGTGAACACCATCGGATTGCTTTCCACCGGCGCCGTTCTGCTGGTCGTCCTGGTCACCAAGTTCGTCGCCGGGGCGTGGATCGCGTTGTTCGCGATGGGTTTGCTGTTCGGCATCATGAAGATGATCCACCGGCATTACGGCACCGTCAGCCGGGAACTCGAGCAGCAGGCGGCCGCCCAGCACGACGTGGTGCTGCCCAGCCGCAATCACGCCCTGGTGCTGGTGTCCAAGCTGCACCTGCCGACGCTGCGCGCCCTGGCCTACGCCCGCGCGACCCGGCCCGATGTGCTCGAGGCGCTCACCGTCAGCGTCGACGAGGGCGAAACCCGCGAGTTGGTGCACCAGTGGGAAGAGAGCGACATCAGCGTGCCGCTGAAGGTCATCGCCTCGCCGTACCGCGAAATCACCCGGCCAATACTCGATTACGTCAAACGCGTCAGCAAGGACTCGCCGCGAACGGTCGTCACCGTGTTCATCCCCGAGTACGTGGTGGGCCACTGGTGGGAACAGGTGCTGCACAACCAGAGCGCGCTGCGGCTCAAGGGCCGGTTGCTGTTCATGCCCAACGTGATGGTGACTTCCGTTCCGTGGCAACTGACTTCGTCGGAGCGGCTGAAGACCTTGCAGCCGCACGCCGCCCCCGGTGACGCGCGCAGGGGAATCTTCGATTGACCCGCGAATCGCCTGGCGCGGTGCTGCCCGCGCGCGAGCAGCTGACGCTGGTCACCGGCGCACCGGCCAACGGCGGCAGCTGCGTGGCGCATCACGAAGGACGCGTGGTGTTCGTCCGCTACGCGCTGCCGGGTGAGCGAGTGCGGGTGCGGGTCACCGCCGACCGCGGATCCTATTGGCACGCAGAGGTTGTCGAGGTGCTCGACCCGTCGGACGACCGCATCGAATCGCTGTGCCCGATCGCCGGGGTGGACGGCGCCGGGTGTTGCGACTTGGCGTTCGCCGCCCCGCAGGCGGCCCGCGCGCTCAAGGCTCAGGTGGTGGCCAATCAGCTCGAGCGGTTGGGCGGGCACTCCTGGGAGGGCGAGGCCGAACCGCTGCCGGGTTCCGGGCCGACTGGGTGGCGCACCCGCGTCCGGCTCGACGTGGGCGCGGACCGCCGCCCCGGCTTCCACCGGTACCACAGCGACGAGCTGGTCACCGACCTGCGCTGCGCGCAATTGCCGGCCGGCATGCTCGACGGGCTCGCCGAACCCGATTGGCCCCCAACGGCGCAGCTGCACGTCGTGGTGGACGACGACGGTGCGCGCCACGTGGTGCGCACGCTGCGGCAGGGCAGACGGACCGTGACCAAGGTCGTGGAGGGCGCCTACGAGGCGGTGCAGCGAGTCGAGGGGCGCAGCTGGCAGATCCCGGTGACCGCCTTCTGGCAGGCGCACCGCGGCGCGGCCGCGGTGTACAGCCGCCTGGTCGCCGACTGGGCGCAGCCCGCCGCCGGCATGACCGCCTGGGACCTCTACGGCGGCGCGGGCGTGTTCGCCGCGGCGCTCGGGGCGGCGGTCGGGGAGTCCGGGCGGGTGCTGAGCGTCGACACCTCGCGCGCCGCCACGCGGGCCGCCCGCGCCGCGCTGGACGACCTGCCGCAGGTGCAGGTCGTCACCGACTCGGTGCGCCGGGCGCTCGGCGCCCAACGATCGCGCGCGGACGTCGCGGTGCTGGACCCGCCGCGGGCGGGCGCCGGGCGTGACATCATCGATCTGTTGGCCGCCGCGGGCGTCCCGCGTGTGGTGCACATCGGTTGCGAGGCGGCCTCTTTCGCCCGCGACGTCGGGCTTTACCTCGGCTGCGGTTATGCCGTCGAGCAGATCAAGGTGTTCGACGCGTTCCCGCTCACCCATCACACCGAATGCGTCGCGTTGTTGACCCGCCGAGATTAGAGGAAGGGCGTCGCAGCGGATAGACTCCCTGGCGGTGTGCCGGGAAGCCTGGTCGGCGATGTCGTTGTCGACCAACCGAAAGGCATGGGTGCCTTCCACCGAAGAACTGGCCGCGGAGTCGCCCTTCACCCGTCAGGAATTGCGGCCGTCATGAACGAGACCCTCAGCTATGCGCTCATGGTGTTGTTCTCCAGCGCCGTCGGTCTGATCGCGGTGCTGGCGAACCGCCTGAGCGAGCGGGTCAAGATCCCGGTGCCCCTGCTCGTGCTGGTCGGGGCGGCCGTGGCGGTGCACGCCAGCCCTGCGGTGCAGCCGCCGGCCGAGCGGGTCGTGGAGCGGGTCATCACCATCGCGCTGGTGCTGGTGTTGTTCGACGGCGGCATGCATATCGGCCCCGCCCGCTTCCGCAGGGCCATCGGCCCCATCCTGTCGCTGGGCGTGCTCGGCACCGCCTTCACCGCCGCCGGCGCCGCGCTGATGCTGCACTACGCATGCGGAATCGGCTGGTTTCCCGCGGTGCTCGTCGCCACCGCCGTGGCCCCCACCGACCCGGCGGTCGTCTTCTCGGTCCTCGGCAAACGCGAAATTCGTGGTCGCAGTAGCACCATCTTGGAGGGCGAGTCCGGCGCCAACGACCCCGTCGGCATCTCGCTGATGTCCAGCCTGATCGCCGCCGGAAGCCTCACCGCGGCCGGATTCGCCAGCGTCGGAACGCAATTCGCCCTCCAGATGGCGATCGGATTGGCCGTCGGGGTCCTCGGTGGCCGCGCGCTGCTCGCCTTCATGCGCCGGGTGGCGCTGCCGAGCGAAGGCCTCTACCCGCTGCGAACGCTGGCATCCAGCCTGATGCTGTACGGCATCGCCACGCTGGCGCACGGCTCGGGCTTTTTGGCGGTATTCGTCGCCGGAATCGTGATCGGCGACGCCCGCGCGCCCTACAAGCCTGAGATCAAGCGATTCCACGCCGCTCTCGCCGGACTCGCCGAGATCGTGGCCTTCGTCGTGCTCGGCCTGACCGTCGACCTCGATGTGCTGACCCATCCCGACGTCTGGATTCCCGGGCTCGCCCTCGGTGTGGCCCTGACAGCGCTGATCCGTCCGCTCGCGGTGAGCGCCTGCCTGCTCGGTGTGCAGCTCGAACGAAACGAACGGGTCTTCGTCATGTTCGCCGGCCTGAAAGGGGCGGTGCCAATCTTGCTCGGGGAGTTGCTGCGCGCCGCGCACGTCGCCAACGCCGAACGCCTGTACGGCATCGTCGTCGTCGTGGTGATCTTCTCGGTGCTGGTGCAGGGCAGCTCGGTGCCCGGCGTCGCGAATCTTCTGCACCTGCCCATGCGCACCGTCGAGACCCAGCCGTGGGAGATCGGTGTGCGGCTGGCGGACGAACCGCAGGGAGCCCATCGCTTCAGCGTCGCCAAGGGGTCTACGGCCGAGGGGTGCACGGTCGAGGGGCTCAGCGACCGCGTCGGTGACATCTGGGTGAGTATCGTGGTCCGGACCACCGGGCTCGTACCGGTGCGGGGTGAGACCGAACTTCGGGCCGGCGACGAGGTCGTCATCCTGGCCGATCCCGAACTTCGTGACACCCTGGCCCAGCTCTTCGGCCCGCCGTAGCCCGGTTGCCGCCAATCGCTTTCCTGCTGTACCCACCGACGCTGCGTAGACTGTCGGGATGCTGGAACAGATCCGCGGGCCCGCTGATCTGCAACACCTGTCCCAACAGCAGCTGCGCGAACTTGCCGCCGAGATTCGCCAGTTCCTGATCCACAAGGTCGCTGCCACCGGGGGACACCTGGGGCCCAACCTCGGCGTGGTCGAACTGACGCTGGCGCTGCACCGCGTCTTCGACTCGCCGCACGACCCGATCGTCTTCGACACCGGTCATCAGGCCTACGTGCACAAGATGCTGACCGGGCGCTCGCAGGACTTCGAGAGCCTGCGCAAGAAGGGCGGCCTGTCGGGCTATCCGTCGCGCGCCGAGAGCGAACACGACTGGGTGGAGTCCAGCCACGCCAGCGCGGCGCTGTCCTACGCCGACGGCCTGGCCAAGGCGTTCGAGCTGACCGGCCACCGCAACCGGCACGTCGTCGCCGTGGTCGGCGACGGCGCGCTCACCGGCGGCATGTGCTGGGAGGCGCTGAACAACATCGCCGCCTCGCGCCGGCCGGTGATCATCGTCGTCAACGACAACGGGCGCAGCTATGCGCCGACCATCGGCGGCGTCGCCGACCGCCTGGCCACCCTGCGCCTGCAGCCGGCCTACGAGCAGGCCCTGGAGCGGGGCCGCGACGCGGTGCGTTCGCTGCCGCTGGTGGGCCAGATCGCCTATCGGTTCATGCACAGCGTCAAGGCCGGCATCAAGGACTCGCTGTCCCCGCAGTTGCTGTTCACCGACCTCGGCCTGAAGTACGTCGGCCCGGTCGACGGTCACGACGAACGCGCGGTGGAGATGGCACTGCGCCACGCGCGCGGCTTCGGCCGGCCGGTGATCGTGCACGTCGTCACCCGCAAGGGCATGGGTTACGCGCCGGCGGAGGACGACGAGGCCGAGCAGATGCACTCCTGCGGCGTGATCGACCCGGTCACCGGGCAGGCCACCAAGATCGCCGGCCCGGGCTGGACCGCCACGTTCTCCGAGGCGCTCATCGGCTACGCCCGCAAGCGCCGCGACATCGTCGCCATCACCGCGGCGATGCCCGGCCCGACGGGGTTGTCGGCGTTCGGGCAACAGTTCCCGGATCGCCTGTTCGACGTCGGCATCGCCGAGCAGCACGCGATGACGTCGGCCGCGGGCCTGGCGATGGGCGGCATGCACCCGGTGGTGGCCATCTATTCGACGTTCCTCAACCGGGCCTTCGACCAGATCATGATGGACGTCGCGCTGCACAAGCTGCCCGTCACCATGGTGCTGGACCGGGCCGGGATCACCGGCAACGACGGCGCCAGCCACAACGGCATGTGGGACCTCTCGATGCTGGGCATCGTGCCAGGCATGCGGGTGGCGGCGCCCAGGGATGCCACCCGGCTGCGTGAGGAACTCGGTGAGGCCCTCGACGTCAACGACGGCCCGACGGCGCTACGGTTCCCCAAAGGCGATGTGGGGGAAGACATTCCGGCCCTCGAGCGCCGGTCGGGCGTCGACGTGCTCGCCGTGCCGGCCGCCGGGTTGAACCACGACGTGCTGCTGGTGGGCGTCGGCGCATTCGTCCCGATGGCGCTCGAGGTGGCCAAGCGGCTGCACAACCAGGGGATCGGCGTGACGGTGATCGACCCGCGCTGGGTGCTCCCGGTGTCCGACGGGGTGCTGGAACTGGCCCGGCAGCACAAGCTCGTCGTCACCTGCGAGGACAACGGGGTCAACGGCGGCGTCGGGTCGGCGGTGTCCGCGGCCCTGCGCGGCGCGGACATCGACGTTCCGTGCCGCGACGTCGGCCTGCCACAACGGTTCTACGAGCACGCCGCGCGCGGTGAGCTGCTGGCCGACCTGGGGCTGACGGATCAGGACGTCGCCCGCCGCATCACCGGCTGGGTCGCCGCCCTGGGCAGCCCCGTCACCGAGGCGGAGATCCGCGAGCACCTCGACTAGACGCCCGGCCTCGCGTTCGGAACTAGTCGTCCTCGACCGGCGGCTGCAGCGCGCGCGCCAACACGGGATCGACCAATTCCCGCTGCCACGGCCGGGCCTGCCCGGCGCGCAGGAACGTCTCGACGGCCTCGAAGGGGTCGGGCGCGGCCTCCCAGTCCCAGCACAGCCGCCGCACCAGGTCGGGCGAGACCAGGTTCTCGGTGGGGACGTTGACCCGTTCCGACACCTCCGACAGCGCGGACCGCGCCGCCTCCAGCCGGGCGGCGGCTTCGGGTTTGCGCCGGCTCCACCGCGCCGGCGGCGGCGGCCCGTTCGGTGGTTCGGCGTCCACGGGCGGATTCTTGGTCTGCCGGGCCGCTTCCAGCGCCCCCAGCCACGTGGCGGCGCTGCGCCGTTGATTGCGCCCGCCGAACACCGGCAGCGCGGTGAGTTCCTCGACGGTCTTCGGGTCGGCGATGGCGGCCTCGATGATGGCCGAGTCCGGCAGGATGCGCCGCGGCGCGATGTCGCGGCGCTGGGCGATGCGGTCGCGCGTCAGCCACAGCTCGCGGACCGCGGCCAGGCCGCGCTGGTCGCGCACCCGGTGGATTCCCGACGTGCGCCGCCACCGGTCCCGCCGCGTCGCCGCGCTCGGGTCGCGGGATCCGACCGCGCGCAGGTAGTCGAATTCCTCTGCGGCCCAACCGCTTTTGCCCTGCTCGGTCAGCACGCCGGCGATCGCGGCGCGCAGCTCGATGAGCAGTTCGACATCCAGCGCCGCGTAGTTGAGCCATTCCTCGGGCAGGGGCCGTTTAGACCAATCGGCCGCGCCGTGGCCCTTGGCCAGCCCGGCGCCCAGCAGCCGCTCCACCATGGTCGCCAGGTTCACCCGCTCGAACCCGGCCAGCCGCCCGGCCAGCTCGGTGTCGTACAGGGCCGGCGGGTGCAGGCCGACCTCCGCCAGGCAGGGCAGGTCCTGATCGGCGGAATGCAGGATCCACTCGTCCTCGCCCAGCACCTCGGCGACGGGCCGCAACGCCTGCAGCGGGTCGGCGCCGTGGCTGACCGGGTCGATGAGCACGGTGCCGGCACCGGCCCGCCGGATTTGGATCAAATACGCGCGGTTGGAGTACCGGAAACCAGACGCCCGCTCGGCGTCCACCGCGAACGGCCCGCGCCCCCGATCCAGGCGCTCCGCGGCCTCCTCGATCTGGCGGACCGTCACCGAAAGATCGGGGATCCCGTCGGCCGGGTGCAGCAGCGGCGTGGGCTCCGGTTCGGCGCTGTCGGGCGCGGTGCTGCCGGGCCCGTCGGCCTCCGGTTCGCACATGTCAGGCGCGTGACCGAGAGCTCAGATCCGTGACGCCCGTCGGCGGGAGGCCCGCCGCGTGTTCCAGTACCTCACAGAAGGCCTCGACGTGGACGCCCACCTGCGGCGTGGTCGCCGTCCAGGACGCCCGCAACTCCAACTGGTGGGCGCGCGGCGGGCCGGAGATGTCGCCGTAGCGCACCGAAGTGGTGGCGGTGACGGTGCCGCCCAGGGCGGTGACCTGCTCCATCCGGGACTCCAGGGCCTCCACCAGCCAGCTCCACGCCACCTCCGGCAGCAGGGGGTCGACCGCCTCGCTGGGATCCAGGTCGGCCTGGATGTAGGCGACCAGCCGGATGGTGCCGTCCCACGCGTCGGCGCCTTCGGGGTCGTAGAGCAGGATCAGGCGGCCGAAGGCGTCGCCGTCGGATCGCTCGGGGACAATCTCGCGGTCGGGATGTTTCACCTCGGCCCCCAGCGCGTAGCTGTAGGGGGCCAGGCGCTGCGGCGGCCGGATGGGGCCCAGCTCCAGCTCGGGCCGCACGGTGACGGCGTTCATGGCCGCGACTGCCTCGCGGAATGGCTCCGGTTCAGCTGAGGTCACTTGACGCCGCTCCTGTTCATCCCGGCCGTCCTTCGTCGGCGCGGCACGGGTCACAGGGTCCGACGGTAGACCCATCGGCCGACACGCGGAATCAGGCGCGCCGACCGCTACCAACCCGTTACCAGACCTCATCCGACGGTATCGCCCCTGCTCAGGAGGCATTTCCGCCGGTAAATCGGGCGGGCCGCTTTTCCCGGTGCGCGGCCAGCCCTTCCTGCACGTCGGGGCCGCTGAAGCTGAGGAACTCCAGGCCGAGCGAGGTCTCGAAGGTGGGCGCGAACATGCGGTACCAGGAGTTGAGGCTGCGCTTCGTCCAGCGGATCGCGTTCTGCGCCCCCCGCGCCAGGTCCTCGGCGATCCGCGTCGCGGTGGACAGCACGTCGTCGTCGTCGACGCAGACGGACACCAGGCCGATGCGCTCGGCTTCCTCGCCCAGCAGCGTCTCGCAGGTGAGCAGGTAGTACTTGGCCTTGGCCATGCCGACCAACAGGGGCCAGCAGATCGCGGCGTGGTCGCCGGCGGCCACGCCCAGCTTGGTGTGCCCGTCGATGAGCTTGGCGGTGCCACCGGCCACCGAGACGTCGGCGAGCAGGGCCACCACCAGGCCCGCGCCCGCGGCCGGGCCGCGGATCGCCGAGACGACGGGCTTGTCGAAGTTGACCATGTTGAGCACCAGATCGCGGGCCTCCCGCATGATGCGCATCCGGCCTTCATAGTCGCCGATGGTCTCGTCGATCAGGTCGAAGCTGCCGCCGGAGGAGAAGGCCTTCCCCTCGCCGCGGACCAGCACCACGCGCACCGCGGGGTCGCGGCCGATCACCGGCCAGATGTCGGCGAGGTCGCGGTGCATCTGCGGCCCGACGGAATTGAGGCCGGGGGAGTCGAGAACCAGGGTCAGGATGCCGTCGTCGTCCACTTCGCAGCGCAGGCTGGGGAACTCGTCGTAATTCACGGGCGGCTCGCTGACTGGCACGGTCGTGATAGTACGCAGCGCGGGGAGGGGGCCGCCGCCGTGGCAGCATTGAACGCGATGACTACTCGCCGCGACCTTCCCGAGTCGCCGTACCTGGCCGCCGTCACCGGTCGCAAACCCGGCCGGCTGCCGGTCTGGTTCATGCGGCAGGCGGGTCGCTCGCTGCCCGAATACCGGGCGCTGCGGGCCCAGACCGACATGCTGTCGGCCTGTTTCGACGCCGAGCTGGTCTGCGAGATCACCCTGCAGCCGGTGCGCCGGCACGACGTCGACGCGGCGATCCTGTTCTCCGACATCGTGGTGCCGCTGCTCGGCGCGGGCGTCGACCTGGACATCGTCGCGGGCGTCGGGCCGGTGATCGCGTCGCCGGTGCGCACCGCCGCCGATGTCGACGCGATGAAACCCCTTGACCGGCAACGCGTACAGCCGGTGGCCGACGCGGTCACGCTGTTGGTGGCCGCCCTCGGGGGCGTCCCGCTGATCGGGTTCGCGGGGGCGCCGTTCACCCTGGCGTCGTACCTGATCGAGGGCGGCCCGAGCCGCCACCACGCCCGCACCAAGGCGATGATGCTCGCCGACCCGGGCAGCTGGCACGCGCTGCTGGAGAAGCTGACCGACATCACCGTCGGCTTCCTGCGGGCGCAGCTGGACGCCGGGGTGGACGCCATCCAGGTGTTCGACTCGTGGGCGGGTGCCCTGTCGCTCGCCGACTACCGCACCTACGTGCAGCCGCACAGCGCCCGCGTTTTCGGGGCGCTGGCCGAGCACGGCGTGCCGATGACGCACTTCGGGGTGGGCACCGCCGAACTGCTCGGGGCCATGTCGACGGTCGGCGCGACGGTGGTGGGGGTGGATTGGCGGACCTCCCTTGCCGACGCGGCGACGCGCGTCGCGCCCGGGACGGCGCTGCAGGGCAACCTCGACCCGGTGGTGCTGATGGCGGGCTGGCCGGCCGTGGAACGCGCCGCCCGGGCCGTCGTCGACGACGGACGCCGCGCCGTCGACGCGGGGGCGCGCGGCCACGTCTTCAACCTCGGCCACGGCGTGCTGCCGGACACCGACCCCGCGGTGCTGACCGATCTGGTGTCGCTGGTCCACTCCCTATGACCGCCGGCTCGTATTGCGTTGTGGGGGGCGGTATTTCGGGGCTGACGGCGGCCTACCGGCTGCGCGCGGCGGTGGGCTATGACGCGGCCATCACCCTGTTCGATCCCGGCGACCGGCTGGGCGGGATCCTGCGCACCGAGCGGGTCGGCGGGCAGACGATGGACCTGGGCGCCGAGGCGTTCGTGCTGCGCCGGCCCGAAATGCCGGCGCTGCTGGCCGAGCTGGGCCTCTCGGGGCGCCAACTGGTGTCCACCGGCGCGCGGCCGCTGATCTACAGCCAGCAGGAGTTGTACCCGCTGCCCACCGGCACGGTCATCGGTATCCCGTCGTCGGCCGGCTCGGTGGCGGGACTGGTCGACGAGGCGACGGTCGCGCGCATCGAAGCCGAGCCCGGCCGCGCCTTCGCGTGGCGACCGGGGAGCGATCCCGCGACCGCCGACCTGGTCGGCGAGCGGTTCGGCGAGCAGGTCGTCACCCGGTCGGTGGACCCGCTGCTGAGCGGGGTCTACGCGGGCTCGGCGGCCACCATCGGCTTGCGCGCGGCGGCCCCCGGCGTCGCCAACGCCCTGGACCGCGGCGCGACCAGCCTGACCGACGCGGTCCGGCGGGCGCTGCCGCCGGCCACCGGCGCGCCGGTGTTCGGGGCGCTGGACGGCGGCTACCGGGTGCTGCTCGACGCGCTGGTCGAGCGGGCCCGGCCCGACTGGATTCCCGCCGCCGTGCAAGGGCTGGAACCCGACGGGGCGGGGTGGGCGGTGCTGGACGACACCGGCGCCCGCCGGCACGCCGACGCGGTGGTCCTCGCCGTGCCCGCCCCGCGGGTGGCGCGCCTGATCGCCGACATCGCCCCGGCCGGCGCCGCGGCCGCCGGCCGGATCGCCAGCGCGTCGTCGGTGGTGGTCGCGCTCGCGGTGCCGGGCGACACGCCCTTTCCGGAGTGCTCCGGTGTGCTGGTCGCGACCGGAGAACCGTTGCGTGCCAAGGCGATTACCCTCTCGTCGCGCAAGTGGGGTGCGCGCGGGGACACCCAGCTGCTGCGGCTGTCGTTCGGGCGGTGCGGTGACGGCCTGGCCGAGACGGCGTCGGACGACGAGCTGCTGGCCTGGGCGCGAGACGACCTGGCCGCCGTCTTCGGGTTGGCCGTCGACCCGGTCGACGCCCGCGTGCAGCGCTGGATCGAGGCCATGCCGCAGTACGGGCCGGGCCACGCGGAGCTGGTCGCCGAGATACGCGCGAGCCTGCCCCCGACGCTCGCGGTGGCCGGCAGCTACCTCGACGGCATCGGGGTGCCGGCGTGCGTCGGGGCGGCCACGCGCGCGATCGAGGCCCTCGAAGTGAAAGTGGCACGATAGGTTCCATGGCCAAGCTCGACTTCGACACCCTCAACGCGACGATCCGCTACCTGATGTTCTCGGTGTTCTCCGTGCGCCCGGGCGAGCTCGGGGAACAGCGCGACGCCGTGATCGACGAAGCGTCGCGGTTCCTCAAGCAGCAGGAGGAGCGCGGGGTGGTGGTACGCGGCCTCTACGACGTGGCGGGGCTGCGGGCCGACGCCGATTTCATGATCTGGACCCACGCCGAAACCGTCGAGGCGCTGCAGGCCACCTACGCCGATTTCCGGCGCACCACCGCGCTGGGGCGGGCCTGCTCGCCGGTGTGGAGCAGCGTCGCACTGCACCGACCGGCCGAGTTCAACAAGAGCCACATCCCGGCGTTCTTGGCCGGGGAGGAGCCCGGCAACTACATCTGCGTGTATCCGTTCGTGCGGTCCTACGAGTGGTACCTGCTGCCCGACGAGGAGCGGCGCCGCATGCTCGCCGAACACGGCATGGCGGCCCGCGAATACAAGGACGTGCGCGCGAACACGGTGCCGGCGTTCGCGCTCGGCGACTACGAATGGATCCTGGCCTTCGAGGCCCCCGAACTGCACCGCATCGTCGACCTGATGCGCGAGCTGCGCGCCACCGACGCCCGCAGACACACCCGGGAGGAGACGCCGTTCTTCACCGGGCCGCGCGTGTCCGTCGAGCAGTTGGTGAATGCCCTGCCATGACTGCGCCGGCGACGATGCAGAGCGAAGCGATGAGGAGGAGCGGCGCCATATGACTCAGCCCGACCTCACCGACCCCGCCCGTTTCGAGGAGATGTACCGCGACGAGCGGACGTCGCACGGTTTGCCCGCCGCCACGCCATGGGACATCGGCGGCCCGCAGCCGGTGGTGCAGCGGCTCGTCGCGCTGGGCGCGGTCAAGGGTGAGGTGCTCGACCCGGGGACCGGACCGGGCCACCACGCGATCTACTACGCGTCCAAGGGTTATGCGGCGACCGGCATCGACGGGTCGGCGGCCGCAATAGAACGGGCGCGGGAGAACGCGCGCAAGGCCGGGGTATCGGTGAACTTCGAGGTGGCCGACGCGACCAAGCTCGACGGGTTCGACGGCCGCTTCGACACCGTCGTCGACTGCGCGTTCTACCACACCTTCAGCACCGAACCCGAGCTCGCCCGGTCCTACGCCCAGGCGCTGCACCGGGCCACCAAGCCGGGCGCGCGGCTGTACATGTTCGAGTTCGGGCAGCACGACGTCAACGGCTTCAAGATGATGAGATCCTTGTCGGAGAACGACTTTCGCGACGTGCTGCCCCAGGGCGGCTGGGAGATCACCTACCTGGGGACGACGACCTATCTGGTGAACATCAGCGCCGAGCAGATCGAGATGATGGCGGCGCGCAACCCCGACATGGCCGAGCAGGCGCAGGAGCTGCTGGAGCGATTCCGGGCGATGGAGCCGTGGCTGGAGGGCGGGCGGGTGCACGCCCCGTTCTGGGAAGTGCACGCGACGCGGCTGGACTGAGTTCGCGGGGCTTTTGGGGTTGTGCCGCGACACATAAACCTCTGCGACGACACGCCGGGAGGCGTCGCAATGGTTTATGTCTCGTGGATCCCCGTGATGCGTGCCGGCGTCTTTCGTTTGTGGACGAAGTGATTATCGGCAGCGAGTCGGTGCGGCTGGGGCGCCTGAGTCCTTATCAATTGCGGACCAGTTTCCGCGCGATCTATCCCGATGTCTACGTGCCGGTTGATGTCGCGGTGTCATTGAGAACGCGTTCCATCGCGGCGTGGTTGTGGTCGAACCGGCGCGGTGTCGTGGCTGGGCTTGCCGCTGCCGCGCTGCACGGCTCGAACTGGATCGACGACGACGTGCCCGTCGAGTTGGTCTGGCGTAACCAGCACGCTCCCGACGGCGTGATAACTCGCAATCACCGACTTCGACCCGATGAGATCACCCGTGTCGCGGGCCTCTGGGTGACCACAGTCGCTCGCACAGCGTTCGACTTGGCTCGGCAGCCGCCCTTTGGGGAGGCGGTTGCGCGGCTCGACGCGTTGATGCGGGCGACGCCGTTTGATGTCGAGGAGGTGTTGCGGCTGGCCAAGGCGCATCCGGGCGCACGGGGCCTGCGGTCGTTGCGCATGATCCTTCCGCTCGTAGACGCGGGTGCCGCCTCTCCCAAGGAGACGTGGCTACGACTCTTGCTGATCGATGCCGGATTGCCGGCTCCGGAGACGCAGATACCGGTAAATGAAAACTGGCGGACGGTCGGCGTGCTCGATATGGGTTGGGAGAGATACAAAGTGGCCGCCGAGTACGACGGTGACCAGCACCGCACCGACCGGCGCCAGTATGCGCGAGACCATTGGCGGATACGCAAGCTCGAAGCCCTCGGCTGGATCGTCATCCGGGTGATCGCCGAGGACAGTCCGCAGGACGTCGTCCGACGCGTGCGCGACGCGCTCATCCGCCGGGGATGCCGCGAGATATAAACCTTTGCGATGCGCCTCGGCGTGTCGTGTGCGTCGTTTCAGTGTCGCGGCGGCCGGCCCGCGAAGACCGCTACGCCGGCACCAGCCGCAGCGAGATCGAGTTGATGCAGTAGCGCTGATCCGTGGGGGTCGGGTACCCCTCGCCGGCGAAGACGTGCCCCAGGTGGCTGTGGCAGTTCGCGCACAGCACCTCGGTGCGCGTCGTCCCCATCGAGTGGTCGGGCCGCAAAATCACCGCGTCGGAGTTCGCCGGGTCGAAGAACGACGGCCAGCCGCAGTGCGACTCGAATTTCTCTGTGCTGCGGAACAATTCGGCGCCGCATGCCCGGCATTGGTAGACGCCTTGGGTTTTGGTGTCGGTGTACTCGCCGGTGAACGGCCGCTCGGTGCCGGCGCGGCGCAGCACGTGAAACTCTTCCGGGCTCAGCTTCTTGCGCCACTCGTCGTCGGAGAGTTGCAGCTTCGGCGGGGCGATCTCAGTCATGCCTCCACGGTAGCGCGATCGGGCTTAGCCGATAGCCAAGGAGGATCGATGCCCTCCTCCAGCCGGTTCTCGGCCTTGGCGTCCAGGTACCGGAAGTACAGCACGGTGAACGCCACGATCAGCAGCAGCGACCAGCCGTAGGTGATCTTCAGGTAGTGCAGCGCCCGGCCGTACCTCATGTACCGGTAGATCAGCCAGTCGTCCAGCGCCATGAAGCCGTAGATGCCCAGCCACGCCGGCCAATTGCGGATCAGCGAATTGCGCAGCACGACGGTCATCAGGAACGGGAACAGCATCATCGAGTAGTAGCCCTGGGCCAGCGGCAGCGCCAGCCACGACCACAGCAGCAGCACGCCCGAGGAATTGGTGAACCAGAACAGCGGGTCGCGGGTGCGGTAGTAGCGGTACAGCAGCCACAGCGCGGCGATCGCCAGCAGCGTGAACAGGAGCCGCAGGAACACGATCAGCCACGTGGGCAGCCCGAAGTACACGCCATTGCCCTCGATCGAGCTGTTGAAATAGTCGCGGACGCCGCCGATGTAGGGGAGCGTCTTGGTGACGAAGTCCATCGGGTCGCTCACCAGCGGCCACGCCACCGCATTGATGACGACCGGGACGACGAACGCGGGCACCAGCGTCCGCCACTGGCGGTTCAGCAGCGGCAGCAGCAGCAGCGGACCCAGCACGGGTTTGAGCGTGAGCGTCAGGCCGATCACGGCACCGGCCCACCATTGGTGCCCAACCTTGCCGTCCAGCAACCAGCGAAAGAACAGCACCTCGGCCAGCAGCACGCAGCCGTTGATGTTGGTGAACACCAGCGTGCTGGTCACGCTTTCGGTGCAGAACATGGCGAGCAGCAGCGCGGGCGCGGCCACCGACGACAGCGTGAACTTGAACAGCCGCAGCAGCAGATACCAGGCGAGCAGGATGGCCACGGTGTTGATCAGGATGAACAGATAGCGCGACGGCGTGAAGGACAGATACCCGAACGGCGCCATCAGCAGCGTCCCGCCGGGCGGGTACAGGTAGTGCGGGTCGACGTAGTCGAAGTGCTCGTTGTAGATGTCCCAGCCGTGCCGGAAGTTCAGCACCGCGCGGTAGACCGGCTTGAAGTCGTCGGTGATGTTGCCGTTGAGCGTCAAGATGATGCTGCGGTGCAACACCGACATGATGGCCACCGGCCACAGCACCGAGCGCAATATCGTCGCGGTGCTGGGCGGGCCGCTGCGGGGACGAAAGGCGGCCAGGGTCCGATCGCGCAAGGTCGAGTCAGCTGCCGTCACGAAGCGCAAAGTATCAGGCGGGACAGTACGTGTCGGTTCCGGGCAGCTTGCCGCTGTTGACGTAGCCGATCAGCGGGGAAACCGCGCAGCTCGAGTAGATGCTGGCGCCGTGGCCGATGCCCTGCCACATCACCCGCTTGCTGGCCGCGTTGGCGTTGATGACGGTGGCCGCCGTCGCGGCGACCCCCTCGGTGCCGACGATCGGGTCGTTCTGCACGCCGAGCAACAGGACGTCGACCTTCAACGATTTCGGCGGCGCGGGCGGCGACACGGTGGGCCAGTGCACGCACTTGACCAAGTTGAGCGCCGCGACCGTGCCGAACTGCGGGTAGAGCTTGGCCCACGCCACCACGAGTTCCCGCACCCGGTCGGGGGTGGGGCGGTTGACGGCGTCGCTGCACGTGTTGACGAACTGGCCGTCGGAGTCCGCGGTGGCGTTGGCGTGGTTGATCAGATTGGTCAGGGCGTTGGTGTCGCCGGAGCGGGCGGCCGACAGCGCGTTGGCCAGGTTCGTGGTGGCGCCGACGCGGCCGCCGGACGGGAAGCCCAGCGCCACGGTGATGGCGTTGGCCACCTCGGCCACCGACGCGCCCCCGGGCCCCTTGCCGGCGCGGGCGTCGGCCAGCAACGCGCCGACGGCGCCCTTGGGGTCGGGGCCCAGCGCGCAGTTCACCGCGACGCACTGGGCGGCGAACGCGTCGAGCGCGGCCTGCTGGCCCTTGACCTGTTGCTCGGCGGCGGCTTCGGCGTTGATACCCAACGCAACGGGCGAGTCGAGGATCAGCCGGGCGACCTTGTCGGGGCGCGCCGCGGCGTAGGCCAGCGCCACCTGGGCGCCGTTGCCGATCCCGACCAGCGCGACCGCGGGCACGTCCCACAGCGTGCGCAGCCGCTCGATGTCGGAGGCGGCGTGCGCGTTGTCGTAGGCGGACGCTCCGGGCGCGATGGCGTCGGTGCAGCTGGTGGTGGCGGTGTTCGCGACGTCGGAGAGGTTGGCGACGGGGTCGTCGCCGGTCTGGAACTGCGCCTGGTCGCGCATGATCTGGCGGTCGGAGGTGTCGCGGCAGTCGATGGGGTTCGACATGCCCATGCCGCGACGGTCGACGGCGACGATCGGGTGGCTCTGCAGCACGTCGGCGCCGCCCCGCGACAGCCAGACCGGCAGCTGCGCCGACGACGGCAAATCCGTGCCGGTGGTGAAGACCAGGGGGCCCGCGTCGCGCGGGGTCTGGTTCGTGCGGGCGCGGACCACGCCGACGCTCACCGTCCCGGTCCCACCGTTGACCGGGTCCAGGTCCGCGTCGTAGTTCGCGCAATCCAGCTGGACCCCGGCGGCGGGCGGGACCGCCGCGTCGCCGAACACCCGCGAGGTGCAGTCGTGCCAGGGCAGGTCGTTCTTCGGGGCCGCGATCGGGGGCGGGCCGCTGGGCGGCGGCTTGGCGGTGCTCGCCCCCTGTGGTCGCGCGCCGGAGTTGGTGGCGAAGCGCGGGTCGGCGGCCAGGCCCGGGACGCAGCCGGCGACCACGGTGGTCGCCGCGACCAAGAGCGCCGCGAACGCGATCTGCCGACTCATGCCGACCACAGTAGCTAGCGGCGATCGCAAGCGCGGCAACGCCGGGCGCTGCGGGTCGCCGCAAAGCTAGGCCTTGACGTAACGGGTGTAGAGGTAACCGGCGTCGTCGGTCAAAACGTGGGCGCAGCGCATGCGGGTGAGCAGCTGGCTGGGGCCGGTCGCGATGCGCCGGGCCAGGCCGCCGACGATGTAGGGCGCGATGGTCAGGCAGAGCTCGTCGAGCAGGTCGCGTTGGATCAGCGAGTCGAGCAGCATCGGGCCGCCCTCGGTCAGGATGCGGCGCATCCCGCGCGCGCCCAGGATCTCCAGCATGGCGGCCTCGTCGACCTCGCCGGGATCGTCGCCGGAGCAGTCGATCACCTCGCACAGGTCGCCGAGCATCTGGCGCGCCGGGGCCGCCGCCGCCGCGCAGGTGAGCACAAGCGGCGGCACCTCGGTGCGGGTGAACACCGCCATGTCGCGGTCCAGGTGCCCGGATTTGGTGACGATCGCCAGTGGCGGGATCTCGCTTTGCCCGCGCGCCTGCCGCGGCTGGCGCTGGGCGACGCTCAGCTGCGCGCCGGAATAGCCCTCGACGCGCACGGTGCCCGCACCGACGACGATGACGTCGGCGAGTTCGCGCAGCAGGTTGAAGACGAACCGGTCGCCGGGACCGCCCATCGTCCCGCTGCTGCCGCCGGAGGTGGCCCCGCCGTCCACGCTGGTGATGAAGTTGGCCCGCACCCAGGTCCCGTCGGGATAGTCGTAGAGCCGGGGGAGCTCACCGTCGGTGAGTTCGCGGACCGAGCCGAGCAGCGACAGCGGCGTCTCGGGCAGGGGCATGAGGTCGATTGCAGCACGTCGCTACAGTTCTGGCATGCACGGGTCCCCTTCCGGGCGAGTGGCTCGTCTGGTGGATCGGCACCCGACGGTGTCGCCGGAGCGGCTGATCGCTCAATTACGGCCGCCCCCAACCTTCGCCGATGTGAGCTTCGCGACGTACGAGCCCGATCCGGCCGAGCCGACCCAGGCCGCGGCCGTGGTGGCCTGCCAGGAGTTCTGCCACCAGGCCGTGCAACGCCGCGCGGGCCGGCGAAAGTTGTTGGGCCGGCGGGCGGTGTTGCCCGGCGTCGGGTTGTATCTGGACGGCGGGTTCGGCGTGGGCAAGACGCACCTGCTGGCATCGGCGTATTACCAGCTGCCCGGTGACGGCCCGGACTCGTCAACTCCCAAGGCGTTCGCGACTTTTGGCGAACTCACGCAGCTGGCGGGGGTGTTCGGCTTTGTCGAATGCATCGACCTGTTGGCCGGTTACACCGCGGTGTGCATCGACGAGTTCGAGTTGGACGACCCCGGCAACACCACGCTGATCTCGCGGCTGCTCTCGTCGCTGGTCGAGCGGGGGGTGTCGGTGGCCGCCACCTCCAACACGCTGCCCGAGCAGCTCGGCGAGGGCCGGTTCGCCGCTCAGGACTTTCTGCGCGAGATCAACACGCTGGCAAGCATTTTCACCACCGTGCGGATCGAGGGACCCGACTACCGCCACCGCGGCCTGCCGCCGGCGCCGCAGCCGCTGTCGGACGACGAGGTGGCCGCGCGCGCGGCCCGGGTCGACGGGGCGACCCTCGACGACTTCGACGCGCTGTGCGCGCACCTGGCCACCATGCACCCGTCGCGGTATCTGACCCTCATCGAGGGCGTCACCGCGGTGTTCTTGACCGGCGTGCACGGCATCGACGACCAGAACGTCGCGCTGCGGTTGGTGGCGCTGACCGATCGGCTGTATGACGCCGGCATCCCGGTGATCGCCTCGGGCGACAAGTTGGACACCGTCTTCAGCGACGAAATGCTGGCCGGTGGCTACCGAAAGAAGTACCTGCGGGCCATGTCTCGGCTGCTGGCGCTGACGGTCACCCAAGCGCGCGGCTCATGACGAAATCGTTTTCGCGGGCGGTGCCGACCCGAAAGGTCCTGGTGCCGCTGACCGCGAAGCCGCTCTTGGCGTAGAAGCGTTGGGCGCGTTCGTTTCCCTGGTTGACCCCCAGCCACACGCGGGTCACGCCCCAGTCGCTGGCCGTGGACAGCGCGAGGTCCATCAACGCCGTCGCCGCCCCGGTGCCGTGGTGCTCGGGTGCGAGGTAGATCTTGGACAGCTCGGCGGTGTCGTCGTCGTCGCGAATCAGCATGGCGTAGCCGATGATTCGCCCGCCAACCTCGGCCGTCAGGATCGCGCGATGCGGGTCGGCCAGGTATTCGGCGAAGCGGGCGGCCGACAGGTTGGCCGCGACGAACGCCGCGACGTTCTCGGGCGCCATCGAGGGCGGGCACGCCAGCGGGAAGGTGCGCGCGGCGACATCGGCAAGTTCTTGAACGTCAACCGAATTCGACGTGACGACGCGTACGGCGCGGGTCAGAGGTTCCACTGCGCGAGGTGGTAGCCCGTCTTCTTGTCCAGCAGGACCACGGTGGAGACGGGATCGCGGTAGGCGTCCCAATAGACTTCGCCGCGCACGATCGCGCCGTTCGGCGCGTTGGTGAGGACGTTGTCCAGCGCGTCGGGCGCGTCGGAGGCCCGCGGCTTGTAGGCGTCGGCGAACGGGGTCACGCCGTCGAAGCTGAAATTAGTCGCCATGATGAACGGGTTGGGCACCCGGACCGCGCGCACGACGACGTCGGCGCGCTCAACGCTGCTGCCGGGGAAGCCCCTGAAGGTGCCTTCGCGCGTGTAGCCGAACCCCGGCGGCGGGTCGCACGGCGAGACGCCGGTGACGGTGACGTCGGCGACGTAGGTGCCGGTGTCCACCCGCAGCGTGTCGCCGATGTGGCCGATCGGGGCGTCGCCGGCCCACGCCCGGGGCGCGGGGAGCGCGGCGACGGCGGTGCTGCTCGCCGCGGCGACGAGGAACGCCGACAGAACGACCAGCCAGCGGTGCGTCTTCGCCATGTCTTCGCCTCCTAGGCGCCCTGGAAGGGGATCTTCGAATGATCGCACACGCGGTGATGCGGCGGGGAGGGGTCGATCACGCCCGCTCAGACGCCGGTGGCGCCGCCGAGCGACTCGAGTGCCTTGATCAGGTCGGCCTCGACGCGGCCCTTGTCCACACCGAGGCGTCGCAGCGGTCCTTCGTCGGACGAGGCGTCCTCCAGCTCGAGCAGCGCCAGCAGCAGATGTTCGGTCCCAATGTAGTTGTGCCCCAACCGAAGTGCCTCGCGAAAGGTAAGCTCGAGCGCCTTGCGCGCCGGCCCGCTGAACGGGATGAGGGCGGGGGTCTCGGCGCCGGGCGGGGGTAGCTGCACGGCGGCGCGCAGCGCCTCGGTGTCGACATCTTGCCGGCGGAGCAGCACCGTGGCCAGGGCGGCCGGATCGCCGAGCACACCGAGCAGCAGGTGATCGGGGGTGATCTCGTCGTTGCCGGCCTCGTGCGCGGCGTTCTGGGCCGCCACCACCGCGCCGCGCGCCCGCGGGGTGAAGCGGCCGAAGCCCTGTTCCGGGTCCAGCGTGGCGGGCTCGGCGCGGGGCACGAATCGCTTCTGCGCGGCCTGTTTGGTGACGCCCATGCTCTTGCCGATGTCGGTCCACGACGCCCCGGACCGGCGGGCCTGATCGACGAAGTGCCCGATCAGGTGGTCGGCGACCTCGCCCAGGTGCTCGGCGGCCAGCACGGCGTCGGCCAATTGATCCAGCGCGTGGGTGTGCACCGATTTGATGGCGTTGATCAGCTCGTCGAGGCTCACCGGGTAGGCGATGCGGGTCGGGTCGGACATGGCGTCAACGGTAGGTTGACGCCGGCGTGATGTCAACCGGAGGTTGACGATTGTTAATAATTGTTTCGCCAGACGCAGACCTGGCGGGCCTTCTGCAACGATTTCGAATTATGAGGCTCGTTCTGACAATTTCTGGCATTGCGGCCGCAATCGCGCTGGCCGCGCCCGCGCACGCCGACGACACCGACGGCGCTTTTCTCGCGTCGCTCGACGCGGCCGGCTTCACCTATAACGATCCGGGTCAGGTCATCCAGGCGGCCCACTACGTCTGCTCGGCGGCCAGCGGCGGCACCGCGATGCCCGACATCGCGAAGGCGATGACGTCCAAGGCGGCCGCGCTGACCGAGGAGAAGGCGGAGAAGTTCACCGCGATCGCGGCCAGTGCGTATTGCCCGGACGCGATCTCGTCGACCACCACGACGACCGCCACCGCCAGCTCCTGATCGCCTCGCTCCTCGAGATGCGGATCGCCCGCGGCTCTGGAACGATCAGTGAGCCGTGAGGCTAATTCCGATTTCGCTCGCCCTCGCCGCCGCCGTCGGCCTGGCCGCTCCCGCGCACGCCGACAGCAGCGACGACACCTTCCTCGGCACGGTGCGCGCCGCCGGCCTGGCCTATTCGGATCCCGAGCAGGCCATCACCTCGGGCAAGTCCGTGTGCAAGCTGGTGAGCGAGGGCGCGAATCTGACGGACGTCGTCCGGATGCTCCAGATGCTCAATCGTGGGCTGCAGGGCGACGACGCCACCCGGTTCGCCGCCATCGCCGCCAACTCGTATTGCCCCCAAGCCCTTTCGGCGCCCAGCACCGCCTCCTAACGGCCGGGCACGGCGGGGAGATTGTGACGCGCTTTTAACATAAGCGCGCACTAACCGCGGGTGAACGAAACGTGTAATCAACAATTCACCCATACCATTTCGGCGACGGACAGCGGCCGCAGTCGAAAGGAAGCAGGGGTTTGGACTTCCTTCAGCAGCAGCTCGTCGAACCCCTGAGCAACATCCTCAATACGCACGTCCTGATCTATTTGCTGATCGGTGGCGGCATATATTTCACGGTCCGCACCCGCTGCATTCAGGTCCGCTACTTCGGGCGGATGGTTCGCCAACTCGGCAGGGCACACCGCCAGGACGGCGGGATCTCGTCGTTCCAGGCGTTCTGCGTCGGGCTCGCGTCGCGGGTGGGCACCGGCAATATCGCGGGCGTCGCCATCGCCCTGACCGTCGGTGGGCCCGGTGCGATCTTCTGGATGTGGGTGGTGGCGGCGGTCGGCATGGCCACCGCGGTGATCGAGGCGACCCTGGCCCAGATCTTCAAGGTCCGCTCAGACGACGGCGCCTTCCGCGGCGGCCCAGCGTTCTACATCGAACGCGGATTGCGTTCGCGCGCAGGCGGTGTCGTGTTCGCCATGCTGCTGGTGATCACCTTCTCCACCGCGTTCAACATGGTGGAGACCAACGCGATCAGCGGGGTGTTGAAGTCGTCGCACGGCATCGGGGTCGGTTGGACCACCCTCGTTTTGGCCGTACTCGCCGCACCCGTGCTGTTCGGCGGCGTTCGACGGGTCGCCCAGTTCGCCGGATCGGTGCTTCCGGTGGTGGCGCTGGTGTACACGCTGCTCGCGCTGGGAATCGTGGCGGTCAACATCACCGAGCTGCCGACGGTGATCAAGGAGATCATCGGCGGGGCATTCGGAATCCGCCAAATGGCAGGCGGTTTCGCGGGCGGCGTGCTCGCCGCGATGTTCACCGGCGTCAAGCGGGGCCTGTTCGCCTGCGAGGCCGGGATGGGCAGCTCACCCAACATTGCGGGCGCCGCGACCGTGGCGCATCCGGTGGAGCAGGGGCTGATTCAGGCGCTCGCAGTGTTCGTCGACACCATGGTGATCTGCACGGCAACGGCATTCATCGTGCTGCTGTCGGGCCCCGAGACTTACAACCCGGCCCGGCTGGGCGCGGTCGCCGGGGCGAGCCTGACGGAGTCCGCGGTCGCGGCCGACCTCGGCTCGTGGACCACGGTGTTGATGACCGCGGTGGTGTTCGTCTTCGCGTTCGCCTCGGTGCTGAGCAATTACGTGGTGGCCGAGGCCAACTTGTTCTACCTGGGTGGCCGGCGCCTGGCCGCCAACGTGCTGAAGGTGGTCACGCTGCTGTCCATCGTCTTCGGGGCCCTGGCCAAGCTGACGCTGGTGTGGGCGCTCGCCGACCTGACGATGGCGGTGATGGCCATCGCGAACCTGCTCACCATCTGCCTGCTCGGCAAGTGGGCGTTCGCGGCGCTCAAGGATTACCACCGGCAGTTCGTGCAAGGCGGGATGCCGGTTTTCATCGCCAGCGAGGCCGGCCTGCCCGGTGTCCTCGACGGCGACATCTGGGAACGCGCGGGGCGCCGGCAGGTCGGCGCGCTGCCCGAGTCCTTGACCCTGCGCCGCCCGGCGCTGCGGCCTTCCCGGGCGCCGGCGGCGTAACCCTGCGAGAGTTCACCCGCCGTTCGCCCACCGAGGTGCCATTCGCCAACGGGTCTGCGACAATCGCTGCGTTATGCGATTTCTACTGGTTTCGGCGAGCGTCGCCACCGCGATCGGCCTGGCCGTCCCCGCGCATGCCGACGTCAACAACGATCAGGACTTCCTCACCGACCTGCGAGATGCCGGCCTCACCTATCAAGACGGGGGCAACGCGATCACCATCGCGAAGTCGGTGTGCGACCTGCTCGACGACGGCCAGTCGTCCGCGGAGATCGTGACGCAGCTACGCAATCAGAACCCCGCTTTTCAGGGAGCCAGCGCGGCCAAGTTCACCTACCTGGCGGCGGCGCACTACTGCCCGAAGTACGTGACCGGCGAGGACCGCGGCCCGAAGCCGGAAGGGCAACCCGGGAACTGACCTTGCTCAGGCGGCTCTCGCCGTCCAGGTGAAGTTGTGCATGTCGGGTATCCGCGGCGCCAGGGCTTCGGCGACGAGGCGACCGATTCGATCGGCCGCCTCCAGCGGAGTCTGCGGGTCGAGAAATCCTTCCACCTCCACGCGCAACGTCCTGCCGGTCCATCGGGCCCTGGCGTGAGCGTGCGTGACGCCCGGCACGGTGGCCGCGACGGCCTCGGCGGTCGTGATGATTTCGGGGTCGACTCCGTCGAGTAGCCGGTGGGCGATGTCGGAGGTCACCTCCCAGCCGACGTGGCAGATGAAACCGGTGACGACGATGCCGGCGACCGCGTCCGCCCAGCCCCAGCCGAGCGCCACGCCGATCAGGCCGAGCATCGCCCCCGCCGACGACAACGCGTCCAGCCACGAATGTTTGGCGTCGGCCACCATGGTCGCCGAGCGAATCCGCTTGCCCACCATCAACTTGTAGCGCGCCACCAGCTGGTTGCCCGCGATCCCCACGAGCGCGGCGGCGATGCCCCAGCCCACGTACCCGGTGCCGCCGTGCCGGAGCAGCTTGTTGACGCTTTCGAAGGCGGCGACGGCGGCGCTGCCCCAAATCACCAGTGCCACACCGATTCCGGCGAGGTCTTCGGCGCGCTCGTACCCGTAGGGATACCGTTCGGTGGGGACTTTGCGCGACGCCCGAAACCCGACGAACACCAGGACGCTGGTGGAGACGTCGGACAGGTTGTGCAGCGCGTCGCCGAGCAACGCCACCGAACCGGAGAGCAGCGCGATGGCCAGTTCGACGAGCCCGGTCAGCGCCAGTCCGACGGCGCTGACGGCCACGGCCCGGTTGGCCTGCCGGCGCTCGGCCGCGTCATCGGTGCCGGTGTCCAGAGGAAAACTTGCCGCGGGGTCACGGACGCCTTTGACGATGTGCATACCGCAAGCATGCCCCCATCGGGCGCCGGTGCCCAAGCCGATTACGCGCCCGCCGAGCGCTCGGGCCATCGCCCGCAACGCCGCGCCCGCGTCCCGCCCCTCTGCGTTGAATGCCACGCCACTTCACCCAAACAATGGCGCCCGTTTAAATTGCGCCTCCGTTAATTGAATCAAGGCGTAGGCGGCCGGCGGGTCGGGATTCGAGTTTGCTCGATTGCCCAGCGCCGACGCGTCAGTTGTGCGAAAGTTGCCTCAGCGTTATTGATTAGCGCATCGACAGACAGTCACGATTCGGTCTTCGGACCCGCAGCCGACTGAGGAGACACCCATGAAGAAAATGACACTGCTGACCGGCGCCGCCGCTGCGGCTTTGGCGGGCGCGGCGGCCGTCGCGATCCCGATTGCGAACGCAGACTCGACGGACGACGTTTTCCTGCAGGCGCTCGTACAGCAGGGCATCACCCTTTCCGGCCTGTCGAACCAAACGATCGTCAACGCCGGGCATGGAGTTTGCCAGGACTGGGCCAATGGCGCGACTTTGGCGCAGACCTTGTCCGATGTAAAGGGTGCGCTCTCATTGTCCGACCACGATTCCGGCTACTTCATCGGCGCCGCGACGCAGTCGTACTGCCCGCAGTACGTCAGCAAAGCCACCCAGAGCTGATCGAAGTTTCCGCGGTCAGTTGGCCTGGCCGCGGCGCGGGGTGTCCTCGCCCGCCGGGCGAGACCGCCTCGGGAGCACCATGAACATCACCGGGAACCGCAGCATCGCCTCGCGGTGGGAGATTTCGAGAAACACCGTCTCCAATTGCAGGTTCCGTATCGGTTGTCGTTCCATCATCAGTCGCGTCCGCAGGTAACGCGGAGTTCTCAGCCACTCGACCACATTCATGCCCGCGACTCTACCCGTCCGGCGAAAATCATTGCGCTGCAAAAGAATTAAGCATCAGCCGATCAATGATGGCGCTGGCCGTCAAAAAAATGGTTATCGGTGATAGAACCGCGCGGGCGGGCCCACTCGGGGTCGAGGATCGCCGGCGTGTGCGGGCCCACGGTGATCGGGGCCAGCCCCGGAATCCGAAGCTGGAGGCCGCCCACCTGGCGGCGATGTCCCGCCGTCAGCCCGTCGGCCTCCAACGCCTCGCCGTGGCCGGAGACGATGTCGGCCATGGCGTGCAGCGCCTCGCTGCCCGGGTAGTAGTAGTGCGAGTGGTCGAGGGGGTCGATGCCGTCCGAGCCGGGCACCTCGGCGCGGAAGCGCACCGTTCCAAAGCCGTCGACGGCGGGGTCGGCGCCCAGCCCCGGGTCGCTGCCCGTCACCTGACCGACGATGTCGCCGCCGAAGAAATGGTTGCCCAGCCCGTCGAGCTGCCCGAGCATCCCGACCGGATCGGTGGAGGCGTCCCCGACGAATACATGACCGCCATCCAGGTGAAAATCCCTCGCGCTGTTGGCGGCGTCGATGCCCGGACAACCAAGCAGCACAGCGTCATTGGCGTGCATGCCGCCCACGGCGAAGGCATCGGCCACGGTTGTCGCACCGTAGGAGTGACCGAGCACGGTAACGTGCTGGCCGGTGCCGAGGTGAGTGGCCCACAGCCCGTTGACATCTCGCGCGAGCGCCGCGCCGCCCGCCCGGGCGAGTTTGGGTGTGGAGATGCGCTCGACGTCGGAGAAGTCGTCGGGGGTGTCGTAGCCCATCCACGCAATCACGGCGGTCGACTTGCCCGGGTCGGCGGCATTGGCCTGAGCGAACAGGTTGATTGCGTCGTTGTGCGCGTCACGCAGCCAGCCGCCCCGCACGCTGCTTCCGGTGCCGGGCACGATCACGGCGGTGTTGTGCGCGGTGTCCGGGTTGCCGATTGCGATGGCGGCGCGCCCCTTGCCGCCGAATGCCAACGGGTCGTAGGCGAACAGATAAGTCGGGTTGGGATCGTCGACCGCGTCGTGGTCGAGGCCTTGTTTGGTCTCGTTGGCGTTCCGATAGCGGGTGACGTCGGTGACCGATAGCCCGTATCGGGCCGGATCACGCAGCACATCGGCGACGGACGTTCGAGCGCGGGTGGCGATGTCGCGCACCCGGTCGAGGTCCCGGGTCATCGCGGCGATGTTGGCGTTACTCCGTGCGGGGACCGGCACGCCGTTGAGATTGCCGATGCGGTCCGGGTTTTCGTCGATCAACCACTGGCGCCGCTCGGGCGTCAGTGACGTCCACCAGCGATGCACGTCGGCGGCGTTGCTGTTCGGTGACGGGACTTGGTCGTCCGCACCGGCTTTCGGCAAGGGCTCCGGGCCGTGGTCATCCGCTCCCAAGTTGTTCAGCGCGTCCCGCAACGTACCCGAGTAGCCGGCGCGCAGCGACCGCAGCGAAGTAAGCGCGGCGGTGGTGTCGCTGACGGCGTCGTCTTCGCAGGCGCGGACGAGCGCTTCGAGGGCGTCGTTGTCGGCCGCGCCAAGGTGGGCGGTTTTCTCCATTTCGATGACCCGCCCGATCACGTCGTCGAGGTGGTGCAGCCGGGCGTTCAGGGTGGCCATCTCGCCGGTTGCCGACTTCTGTGCCTCGGCCAAGGCGGCGGCGATGTTCTCCAGGTCGACCGCGATCGTGGGTAATTGGAACGACTGGGCGCCGAGGGCTCTGGTCACCCGGCGCACTTCGGTGGAGTCGTTGATCGGATGATCGCCGTTCGGGTGGTCCCAGGCCGCCTCGAACCGCTTGCGCGCTTGTTCGAAGGCGGCATTCGCCTCGCGGGCGCAGCGGGCCGCCCGATGAAAAGCTTCGGCGAGATTTGAAATCTGGCGCGGGCTACCGGCCTGCAGGCTCTGGTTGATCGCCCAGGGATCACCGCCGGCTTCGGCGACCAGCGCCGCGATGCTCACGCACCGCAGCTGCATCGCCCCGCCAGCGGTTTCGCGGCGTCGCGGCCACTCATGCCGGCGAACTTAACACTCTCGGCCGCGTCGCACCGTCACCCCGAGCCCGGGTTGGGGACAGGCCTTCGTGCGCCGATTGGCAGGAATTCTCAAGGTCTTTAACGCGGCGGGACGACTAGAATTTCGTACCGTGAACGCGCAGGCCGAAGGCTAGCGATCGCCGCTTTGTGAGTGGCGATGAAGAAGCCGGCAGCGATATGTGTAGCCGTTGGGGCTTTGATGCTCGGCGGAGCGACCGCCCGCGCCGACCCCCCGTCACCGGGTCCCACCCCGCCGCCCTTCGGACCGAAATGTCTGACGTTCGACGGCCCCCAATTGAACTGGCTGCCGTGCGGCTGGACGACGGACGGGCGGCGATGGACACCTCCTCCGCCCCCGCCGCCCCCGCCGTGACTAGAAACCGCTCACTTGAGGACATCTTTCGCACAGTCGTAGGCCTGTTGCCCCATGATCCGGCCGAGCGCGGTATAGGCGGCGAACTGCCCTTCGTTGAACCATTGGTCCGACGTCGGGTCGTGGGGGAACACGACGTTCGACGCGGCGTAGGTCAATAGCCACTGCGGACAGTCCTGGGACAGAACGGCTTTCGCGTAGATCAGCACGCCCGTACGGTCGTCCTTCGCAAGGCCCGAGGCGGCCGGGTAGGTGATGGTGGCCACCGCGACCGTCTTCTTGGTGACGCGGTCTTTCAGGCTTTCCAACGCCTTGTCTTCTGGAAGCGTGCCCGAGCCCGGGGCCAGGTAAGTCAACGGGTAATCGGCCGAGTCGAACGTGATCGTCACGCCCAACTCGTATTTGGCCAACCGGATCGCGTCGGCCAGCCCACTGAGCAACGGGGGAGCGTCGCCGCCGCCGTCGAAGCAGAAGATCAGCCGGCTGCGGCGCCGCAGTGCCTCCACCAGTCCCAGGTTTTCGTAGTGGCCGCCGTCGCTGATCTGCACCAGACGCGCGTCGTTGTAGTTGAACCCGAACAATTCTCGGTAGAAGTAGCCGGCGCCACGAATGGTGGGTAGCCACTTCGGCCACGGCCTCCGGTTCTCCTTCTCGTCGCCGCCGGTCCCGTCCTCGGCGTTTTTGAGGCTGGCGACGAAGTTGGGGTTGGGCAACCAGGTCCCCAGTCGGGCGCCCGAGACGGCCAGCAGCTTTTCGAATCCCTTCTGCTGGCGGCCCATCGCCGAGGCGAAGGCCGCGCCGCTCACCGCGACCGCGGCCACCACCGTCAGATCGCGTTTGATTCGTGGGGGCGCGATATCGAACAGGGCGGGGGTGTGCAACCACCCGAGCTCGGGGCCGCCGATGTGGTCGCCGCTGAGCACGTAGGACACCGCATTCAGTCCCGGCGCCGGCTTTCCGTCGCCGGTGATGGTGGCCGCGGCGGCGAAAATGAACCGGGGCCCTCGGTCGTCGGGCACCTGGCCATAGTCGGGCAACCACGTCCACTCGATTTCCTCGTAGCGTTTCGCCTGCCAACCACCGCCCGGTGCGCGGACGCGACGCACGGCGAAGGTTCGGGCGAGGCGGCGCCGGTAGAAGGGATGCAAGCTCACCGAGGTGACGTCCACAACGCCGATCCACAAAATGGTGACGATCAACGCCCCGACGAACCACACGTTGGGCACGTATCGAGAGCCCCCCTCCACCCCGTCCGCGGTGACAGTGCGGAAGACGGCCGCGGCGAAGACGCCGAGGGTGGTCAGCCACGCGACCAGCAGGACGGCGAGGGTGACGGTCACCAGGATCGTCGGGACAATGCCGGGCGGCAGCAACCGTTTCCACGTCGAAAGCTTCTCCGCCTCTTCGGAGAGGGCGGTGCGCTTCTTCCACGCCATCGCGACCACCGCGGCCAGATAGTTCAGGCCCACCACGCCGGAGAAGGTCGCCGCCGCCGCGCCAGGGTTGTCGGAGGCGTGCAGACTCAACGTCGAGCAGAGCCGCATCAGAACGGGCAAACCGACGGCGACCGCCAGCACCACCAACCCGAACACCGCGCTGCCCACCGCGAGCCGCTGCATCCGCATTTTCCAGGTCTCGCCGCCCTCTTCCCAGCTGAGCAATTCGATGACGATCGCCACGGTGGTGAAAATTACGGCCGAGGCCGCGAAGAAGCCGATTGCATACCACGACGCGGGATGGTCTATCAGGCAAAGGGAATAGCCCCGGGGAAGGTGCTTCCTACTGGCGTCGACTAGCGGATTCGGCACCGGAACGATGGCCGCGAACGAGAATTGCGGCCGGGCCAGCAGATAGCCGAACACCCATCCCATCAGGATCGGAAGGGTGAAGAGGATGGTCAGGGATGCCAGCAGGTTCTTGAGCACCTCGGCCAGCGCCCTGATCAGGTCGGCCGGGGAGTCCGCGATATAGCTGGAGCCCCTGCGGAAATGGTCGAACTCGACCGATCCGTCCTCGAATCGCTGGGAGATCAAGGGGCTTTCGGGGTCGCTCTGCAGGGCGAGCAGGCGGGCGCCGGCGGTGTAGCCGCCCCCGGACACCGAAATGATGTAGTCCACGGTGTCGACCAGTTTCGGCTCTACGCCCTCGCCGAATCGCTGCGGATCGTCGCGCGTCTTGAGTTTGTCCTGGGTGGAAAACACTTGCAGTGCGCCCATCGCCACGCAGGCCGACCGCACCCCGCCGCCGGAAAGGCAAATCGCTTGTACCCGTTCCTCTTTCCGCCGGTCGAGCACGTCGTTGGCGCCGGGCACGCTGTACGCCTCGACCCAGCTCCACTCGTCCTTGGTGACAAGCGGTGTGGTCGTGCCGGGCGACCGCACGCCCGTTTGCTCCTTCGGAATCAACACGCGATCCCACCACGCGGTGGCGGCGCCCTCGGCCGACTTGAGCCGCCGGTACCTGCACCATGCGGCGGCCTGGCGGAAAAGGATCCCCACCGTCGTCGGTATGCCCAGGAGCGCTATCAGCAGGGCGCACCATTTGACCGTCGCCGCCGCGGACGTCGCATTGATCAAGATCGTGGACTTCTGGTTATGCACCGTGAGGTAAAGCAGCCCATCCTCGGCCAGGTCGGCGAGGGCCGTAAGCACCACGGCCGCAATGACGTAGCCCGCCACCAGCCGGCCGGTCACGGATGCGGCCCGGGTCCGGAAGTAGCACGCGAAACCGCCGAGCACCAATACGTAGCCGAGGATGACGAGGAGGTCCGCGCTGAGGTAGCCGGGAATCCGATCGGCGACGCCCAGCACGCCTTTTCGGTCGCCGTAGATATAGCGCGCGATGTGGGGCACACAGGTGTGCGGCAGAGCCAACAGCGCGATCGCAGAGCCGCCCGCGATCGCCAGAACTATCAACGCCCTTGGGACCGCGCGCCTATAGAGGAATTTCACTCGAACGGTTTTCGGCATCGTCTACCTCGTTAAACCGGGTCCTGTCTCAGCGCATGGTAATTAAGCCCAGACGCCGATGTAAGCGCAACGGCGGAATTGCTCCCGCGAGTTCTTATAGCCATTTCGGCGACAAGGGCTTTGGCGCTGGTGTAGCGTGCCGATCAATTTCATAGCGACGTGGCAGAAAGACCCAGCAATGAAAGCAGCGATCGCGGCGGCGACGGTAGCCGTTTTTGCGTTAGGTCTGCCCAGCGCCGCGCCGGCACACGCCGAGACGACCGCCACCGTCAAGGCGCCGACCACCCCGCGCATGAATGGCTCGAATGCGAAGTCGGGCCAAGACGGCGTCTACAACGCCGGTCAGGTCCTGACTCTCGTCTGCCACGCCGCGGGCGAGCCGGTGAAGGGGTTTTTCAGTTACCAAATCGCCAACGGCGGTTGGGATAACCTCTGGTACAAGACAACTGACGGTCATTACGTTGCCGACGTCGACATCGACACGCGCACCCTCGACGCGCTGGGGCCCGACTGCGGCGGCGGCGCCGCGGCGGCGCCCGCCGCGACGACCGGCGAGGACAAGGCGGCTCACGCCATGGCGTGGGCGCGCGGACAGCTGGCCGCGGATCCCGACAACACGGTGCAATGCGAGGCGTTCGTCGAGCAGGCCTACAACCACACGTTCAGATACCCGTCGGCGATGGACGCCTTCAACGACTTCAATCGCAAAGGGCTGATCCACCCGAACGCCGACAACATCCCGGAGGGAGCGCTCGTGTTCACCAGCAATCCGGGGTTCGACCACGGCACCGGACACGTGATGCTCAGCGAGGGCAACGGCCAGTACCTCACCGCCAACTACTTCACCCCGCCGCACATCCGCGAAATACGGCCGAGCCCCAACGATTCGCAAAACATCTTTCTCGGTTGGGCGTTCGCGCCGTAATCGAGGCGCGGCGTCGGCGTTCGCCGCCTTCTGTGGTACTCACGACCACATGAACAATCCTTCGCCGGGCCCGGGTTGGTGGCTGGCCTCCGATGGCAAGTGGTACCCGCAGCAGTGGGAGTACACGTGGGATTACCTGGAGGGCGACACCGCCATGGAGGAGATGAAGCAGAAGGCGGACGAACTCGGCCGCCAGGGGTGGGAAATGGTCGGACTCGATGCCGACCACCGCGGGGCCTTCTCCGTCGCGTGCTTCTTCAAGCGGCCGCTTGCGCCGTAAGCCGCGCTCATAGCTGGGCCGCCCCTTCGAGCGCCGCTACCCGAGTCCGCGCGGACATCGGTGAGGCGTGACCGGCACAAGTGGGTAAACAACGCTGTAACGCGCCGGGCGCGTCGGTTGTGCAATCAGCTCACTAGTTGAAAGGCGGCATCAGATGGCTCGTGACGAAGGGGGCCGGTGGGACGTCGGCATCAAGGACGACGCGGTATTTGTGCAGCGCGTCTCGGAGGCCGACGAGCAACTATTCATCGATTCGTTGGACTCTGATGAGGCTCGCAAATTGGCTGAGCTCTTGACGAAGTACGCGGACAAGCTGGACAACTCCGACAAATCGGAGGACTCGAAGGACTCCGACGACGACGGGGACAAGAAGGACAAGGAGAAGAAGGACAAGGAGAAGAAGGACAAGAAGGACAAGAAGGACAAGAAGGATAAGGACAAGAAGGACGACGACGAGGAAGACGACGAGGACAACGACGACGAGGAAAACGACGAGGACGAGGACGACGAGGACGACGAGGACGACGAGGACGACGAGGACACGGACTCGAAGAAATCCAAAGAATCGTCAGACTAGCCCCGCTCTGGAGGGTCGTCCGATCTCATCCGTTGGCAGCCGGGATGGGCCAGCGCCATATTCCGTAATAATTCGGGATGTAGAGCTGCAGAAACTTGGCGGGCTTCGGCGCGTTGACCACAACCACCGTCCTCGTATGCGCGCCGGGGGTGATCGGTTGCGAGATTGGCTCCGTGCCGTCACCACACTTGGCGTACATGTAGAGGTTCGTTTGCAACTTCCCGCGACTATTCGCGACGCTCCAATGACGAAGGTTTAGTCCGCTCACGATCCCGGGATCGACGAATTGGTCGACGGTGGACCACGTTTCAAGGTCGAATCGTAGAAACTGTTGGTCTTGCTTGAGCGGCCGGTACGGATCTTGGCATGGCGCGTCGGGTTTGATGGCCGTCACCCTGAAGCTGACCTCTCGAAACCATCCTCGCTGGTCGCCCACTTGCATCGCGTACACGGCTGGTTTTGTAATGGCCGGGCGCCCAACGACTACCAACTCGACGAGGATGAAGATGGACACCGCGGTGACCAGTCGAAGAGACAATCGGCTGAGCCGGCCGTGGCGGCGCTCGAAGCCTGCACGGCGGGCCGCAAAGCGGGAACGCAGCTCGACAATCGCAAGCACCGTCACGACGATCAACAGTCCGCCGAACGCCCGTTCGACGGCCACCTGGCTGGGATTCCCTTCGGGAAGCAAGACGGCAAACGCGCCGATCAAGGCCACGGTGAAGACTTGGAGGGCGTATGCCAGCAGGTCGAGCTCCGTGTCGTGGACGGGGCAAACACCCAGTGCGGCGAAGCCGGATTTCTCGAGCGGCATCACTTCCGCAAACAACTTGCGCTTGATGGCGAACGCGGGGAGCAGCGCGATGATCATCAGCATGGCCGACCAGGCAACAAAGATCGTCGCTCCTGCGTAGGAGAACGCCTCAACCCTGAAACCGCTGACGGCGGCGCGACGATAGGAATCCGTGAATGCGACTACGGCAGCTTTGCGGTCGAGGCTCACCGCAGCGGTGGTGAGGTCACCGAGCAGTTTGCTGTAGCGCGCGCGAAAGAAATTCGCGAGGCAATAGGCGATGAGCAATACGCCCAGCAGCGCCATTGGCCAGATGACAGCCAATCGCAATTTCGTGGGTAGTGATTGCTCGAAACGATCGAGCATTTCGTGATCGCATTTCGGTCCGGGCGCCTCGCCGCCCAGGGCGATGCGCCTGGCCACACCGCCTTTAAGGGCGCCGACGCTACGGGAGAGATGACGCACGATAAGGATGCGCACCAGGCGCCGCGGCGCTGGAAACCGCATCCACCGCAAGGACCTGGGCCTCGACGGTTTTGCCCACATGATCGCCGGCGCCTCGTTGAGCGTCTCGAGAACGCTGCTGTAGCCGGCTAGCAGAGCGCGCAGCTCATCGGTGCCACCCGATGATCCCGCGCTGTCACGCTCGAGGTTCGAAGTTGATTCGTCGATCGACATCGTCCTGACCCTTCTCGTCGGGGTCGGCGAACTGCGCTCCACTTTCAAGGGCGCGCCCATTTCGTCGAGATCCTTTTGCCCGTGCGAAAGCCGCAGACGGCGTTCCGAAGCGATGGCTCGGGGGGAATGTGTCCGTGGGCTTACGTCGCCACAGCCCTTATCGGCGGGGACGACAAAATTTCGTAATCGACGGCCCGACTCGTCGGTCGAAGCATAAGCGCTTTAGCCGACCATCACCGGGGGATTTGTAAAAATTGTTTGAGCTTTTCGCAAAGTGCTTCGGCCGAAAGTACGTGCGCTCAGAAACCATTGGCGCTCAACTAATTTGGCCCACCGAGTCGTCGGCCAACGCCGCGCTTAGTCGGCGGGTCGCGGAAGCGAGTTGCGCCCCCATCCGGGTGACCGCCTCGCCGCTCATCGGCTCGGCGCTGGGGACCAGGCTGAGCATCAGCGCGATGCGGGATCCGGGCTCCAGGATGGGGGAGTCGATGTGGCTCACCTCGTAGGTGCGCTCCGGCGCCAGGCTGACGGGGAACCATTCCTCCTGGTGGATCAGTTCGTCGGTCAAGGCCTGTGCGAGTTGGCTCAGGCGGGTGGAACGGACCTCAGCGCTGCGCACGATTAGCGCCAGTTCCTGCAGCCGCAGATCCGGCAGGAGGTGCAGACCGACCGCGTAGCCCCGCTCGCGGGCGGTGGTGATGGCTTGGCGGTAGCGCTCGCGCACGTCCGCGGGCAGCGCGGCCAGCCAGCGTTCCCGAGCCTCCGGCGCGGACCACGCGACGGTCGACGCCCCGTACGGCGGGCGGTGCGGGAACTGGGTGCCGATCGGCATCGGGTGCCCGCCGCCGCGACGGCTTCGGACCTGATCGACGACGGTGGAGTAGTCCTCGCTCACCGAGAAGGCCACGCAGTGGGCGCCCGTCGCGGCCGACAGCTCGGCCATCGCCGAGCGGGCCAACACCAGGGCGGGGTAGCGCGCCGCCGCCTCTCGGCCGAGGCGGACCAGGGCGGGCCCCAGGTGGTAGGTCTTGCGGACCGGGTCGCGCAGCAGCCAGCCGGCGCGCAGCAATTCGGAAAGCATCGAGTGGCAACTGGCCTTGTGCACGCTCAGGTGGCGCGACACCTCGGCCAACGTCAACCCCCGGTTCGCGTCGCCCGCCAGCTGCTCGAACAGGTTCACCACCCGCTCGGTCTGCGGGGAGGGCCGCGGAGCCATGGGCGCAATGGTCGCATAATGCGACCGCTTGCGATGTCATAAGCGCCTATGTGACGATCGCCACAATGAAGGACCTCGCGGGCAAGGTGGCGGTCGTAACCGGCGGGGCCGGGGGCATCGGCCGGGCCATGGGCAGGCGGTTCGGCCAAGAGGGCATGAAAGTGGTGCTGGCCGACGTGCTCGCCGAACCCCTCGACGAGGCGACCCGTGCGCTCGCGGACGAGGGCGTCGACGTGGCCGGGGTGGTCACCGACGTCACCGACTATGCCTCCGTCGAATCGCTGGCCAAGGAGGCGCAATCTCGCTTCGGCGCGGTGTACGTGGTGTGCAACAACGCCGGCACCGGCGGCGTCTCCGAGGGCTACATGTGGGAGCACGACCTGGCCGACTGGCGCTGGGGGATCGACGTCAACGTGCTGGGCGTCATCCACGGCATCAAGGCGTTCGTGCCGCTGCTGCTCGAGCAAGGCGAAGGGCACGTGGTCAACACCTGCTCGGGCAACGGCGGGTTCGCACCGATCGCCCGGGGGGCCATGGGCGGACCGGCCACCGCGGTCTACCCGATGACCAAGGCCGCGGTGCTCTGCCTGACCGAGAGCCTCTACACGCATCTGCAGATGACCGGAACCCGGGTGCGGGCGCACGTGCTGTTCCCCGGCGGCTTCCTGAACACCGGCATCTGGGAGTCCTGGCGGCACCGGCCGGAGCGCTATGCCGCGACACAGGAACGCCGCACACCCGACCAGACACTCGAGAAGGTGGTGGCCCGCTTCGAGGCCGCGGGCGTGCACGTCGCGTTCACCCCGCTCGAGACGGTCGCCGACCAGGTGGTGGACGGAATTCAGGCTGACCGGTTCTGGATGATGGGTCCGCCCACGCCGGCCGACGAAGTGGTGAGCAGCAAGGCGGCATCGATCCTCACGCGGGGCGCGCCGGACTACCTGGTTGACGTCCTGGGTCAGCAGGCCAAGAAAACTGAAGGAGGAAAACGTTGAGCGCCAACCAGATTCGTTACGGCCCTCGTCCGCCCGAGGCGCAGGTCGACCACGAGATCGACGCCACCAAGGCGCCCATCGCCACCGAGGCGGTCACCGTCACCTACCTCACCGATCCGGAGATCGTCGCGGCCGTGCTGCCCAAGCCGTTGGCGCCGGCGGACCAACCCCTGGTGCGCATCCAGCTGCAGCGGGTCCGGATCGAGGGCATGGCGCCCTTCGGGTCGGCCGTGTTCTCGGTGACCGCCCGGCACGGCGACGTCGAGGGAGATTATCCGCTTTTCATGCCCCAGTCCACCGAACAGTCGGTCACGGGCGGGCGCGAAACATTCGGCGAGCCAAAGAAATTAGCGCACATCGAGGTCGAGCGCGACGGTGACCGTGTCACCGCCGGCGTTGACCGGTTGGGCCACCAGCTGATCAGGGTGGACGGGCGCATCACCGGCCCGGCGGAATTGCCGCCGGACCAGGTGAACACCGAGTTCTACTTCAAGTTCCTGCGCGCCCCCGACGGCAGCGGCATCACCGACCCCCACCTGGTGTACGGCGAATATCACCGGCACTACGAGCTTTTGGAGAACATCGACGGCACGCTCGAGTTGGGGGAGTCGCCGCTGGACCCGGTGGCCGACGTCGCGGTCCGCCAGGTCACGTCCTTCACGTGGTGTCGCCGCCGCACCGTCCAGGTGGGTCGCATTGCGGCGCGGGTGCCGCAGGAGTGGCTGCTGCCGTACGTGCATCAGCGCTACGACGATGTGGCCCTGCTCGCCGCCCCCGGGCCCGAGCCGGCGCGGGTGTAGGCGCATGGATCGGTACACGGTCATCTCGGCCGACTGCCACGCCGGCGCCGACCTGCTCGACTATCGCGACTACCTGGATCCGCACTACCGGGACGAATTCGACGGCTGGGCAAAGACATACGTCAACCCGTTCGGGGATCTCGCGGAGGCCGACGCCGAGCACAACTGGGACAGCGAGCGACGCAACTCGGAGCTGGATCGCGAAGGAATCGCGGGCGAGGTCATCTTCCCCAACACAGTGCCGCCGTTCTTCCCGCACGCCAGCCTGGCCGCCCCGCCGCCCGAGACCGCCCGCGAGCTCGAGTTGCGCTGGGCCGGCCTGCGTGCGCACAACCGCTGGCTGTCCGACTTCTGTTCCCTGTCGCCCGAGCGGCGCGCCGGGGTGGGCCAGATCCTGCTCGGCGACCTCGACGAAGCCATCATCGAGCTGACGCAGATCGCCAAGCTGGGCCTGCGCGGGGGCGTGCTGCTGCCCGGAATCGCCCCCGGCACCGGCCTTCCCCCGCTTTACGCCGAGCATTGGGAGCCGCTCTGGGCGGCGTGCGCGGACGCGGGCTTGGTGCTCAACCACCACGGCGGCAACGCGGGGCCTAGTCCCATGGACGGGTGGGGCAGCTCGCTCGCCGTGTGGGTGTACGAGACGCACTGGTGGGCGCACCGGGCTCTGTGGCACTTGATCTTCAGCGGCGCACTGGATCGACATCCGGACCTCACCGTCGTCTTCACCGAGCAGGGCGCCGGGTGGATACCGGCAACGCTGGACTCGCTGGACGTCGCCGCGGCCCGGTACGGGCGAGCGAGCTCGGCGATCGCCCGGTTCGCCGGACCCACCGCCGGCTCGCTGACCCTGCGGCCCAGCGAGTACTGGTCGCGGCAGTGTTACGTCGGCGCGAGCTTCATGCGTCCGGTCGAGTGCGCCGAGCGCCATCGCATCGGCGTCGACCGCATCATGTGGGGAAGCGATTACCCGCACTACGAGGGGACCGCCCCCTACACGCGAGAAGCGTTGCGGCACACCTTCTCCCGCGTCCCGGCCGAGGAGGTGGCGGCCATGCTGGGCGGGAACGCGGCGGCCGTCTACGGCTTCGACCTCGAGGCGCTCGCGCCGTTGACCGCCCGCATCGGCCCGACCGTGGCCGAGGTTGCCGAACCGCTGGCCGCCGTGCCGGCCGACGCGAGCAGCACCGTCTTCGAGCCCGACCCGATCCGCACCTGGTAGCGAAAGGACGCACCATGAATCCTGAGGCCCCGTACGTCATCATCTCCGCCGACACCCACGCCGAGCTCCCCACCGAGCGCTACCGCGAGTACGTCGACCCCGAATACCGGGACGACTTCGAGGCGTACCTGGCGGAGAAGACCGCGGCGGCGCAGGCCGGGGGATTCATCGACGAGGAGTTCGCCCAGGAGTGGTTCTCCGAGAACGGCGAGGGCATCGCCGGCGGCTGGGACGTGGCCCTGCGGGATAGGGAGCTCGACGGCGACGGGGTGGTCGGCGAGGTGATTTTCCCCGACGCCGACGCCGTGACCGGGGTCGCCGGGGCGCCCTTCGGGGCCGGGCTGGGCCAGTCGGGCGACCTCGACCCGGGGCGCGCGATGGCCGGGGCGCGCGCCCACAACCGCTGGTTGGCCGAGCTGTGCAGCCACAGCCCCGAACGCCGCGCCGGGGTCGCGGTGGTTCCGATCCTGGCGGACGTCGACGCCGCGGTCGCCGAGATCACCCGCGCGGCCGAGTCCGGGCTGCGGGGCGGGATCCTGATTCCCGCGCGCTGGGTCGGCTACCCGCCCTACCACGACCGCCGCTACGACAAGGTCTGGGCAGCGTGCCAGGACCTGCAGATGCCGGTGCACACGCACTCCGGCCCCGCCCCGCAGGAGGAGTACGGCGGCCACCTGGGCATCTACGTCACCGAGGTGCGTTGGTGGGGCGCGCGGCCGATGTGGTTCGCGCTGTGGTCGGGGGTGTTCGAGCGCTTCCCGGGGCTGCGGTGGGGCGTCACGGAGTGCGGCGCGTTCTGGGCCAACGACCTGCTCTGGCTGATGGACACCCGGTATCTGCGCGAGCACTCGGCCAAGAAGATGAGCCACCAGATGGAGGGCGACCTGACGATGCCGCCCTCGGCCTACTTCGACCGCAACTGCTTCATCGGGGCCACCACCACCGAGCGTCGGGAGCTGGCGCGTCGCTACGAGATCGGCGTGTCTAACCTATTGTGGGGCAACGACTTTCCCCACCCCGAGGGGACGTGGCCGCACACCCGCAAGTGGCTGCACCGCTCGTTCTGGGACATTCCCATCGACGAGACCCGGCAGATGCTGGGCCTGGCCGCGGCGGAGATATACAACTTCGACCTGGGCGCCCTCGCCGGGTTGGCCGAGCGCATCGGCCCCACGCCTAAGGACCTCGGCCAAGACGACGCGGTCAGCATCCCCAAGTGGGAGGCCGCCCGCCGGACCGGACGCCACTGGCTGACGGACGCCGAGCCCATCCCCGACCTCGTGGAGAGCTGAGCGCCGCGAATGCCGTTGACTCCATGAGGTTTCGGCGCCACAAGATTGAGCAATTCCCCCGTCGGTAACATTGACACATCCTGTGGTGCTGATGGGTGGAGCGTGCCCCTTAAACGTGTTGACGAACTGAAGCCCGGCGACAAGATCCGCATGAAGATCGGGCACGCTACCGTCGTGGCGACCGAGCCCCTCGACGACGACCGGACGCTGCTGACCTTCAGCTACGGAACCAAGGGCGCGGCCGACAACGCGCTGACCGTGGATGTCCTCGAGGATGACGAGTGGGGTTGGTGAGGCCGAGGGCTTGCCCGTGATCGACCGGCGTACGAATATGGCATGAGTACGGCCTCACGAGGAGAGACGATGACGTCGACCCGCTGCTTCATCGGTCTATGCGCCGCGTGGTTCCCGCTCGGCCTGTCTCTTTCGCCGGCTGCCCTCGCCGATAATCCGTCCTGGAACGGCCAGTACGCGATCACGTTCATGGTCGGTCCGAAGGCGGGGAACAGCATGGCGGTCGGCAATCCCGAGCAGCAGCACACCGAGACCTACGGGATCCGCTCGAGCTGCAACAACGGAAAGTGCGTCGCCACGATCGTCAGCGGCCCGCCGCCGACCAACCCGACGGTTCCGCAGCCGATCCAGTTCACGTGGGACGGCAAGTCGTGGACGCAAACCAATGATTTCCAGTGGGACTGCATGATGCCCGACACCTCGATCCAATGGAATCCGGCGCGGGCCACCGTGACCTACACGCCCCAACCCGACGGCACGCTCGACGGCCTCATGCACACCGAGATCTTGAGCGGCGCATGCCAGGGAACCATCGACATGGACATGAAGGCCGAGCGCGTCTGAATTGCTCAAACGCCAGACACCCTCTGGCGACCCACATAGCCTCGATTTAGCTTTGGGCGCACGCCTGCCCGCACGAAACTCCGCTCCGGCCGTTGGGTCGACGCAAAAGGAGCATCATGACGACACCCAGACTTAAGAGATTCGCCGCCGGCACCGTTCTTGCCGCGGGGCTGGGGATGGCCGTTACGGGCCTCACCGCCGCCCTCGCCAACGCCGATCCCGCGCCGCCCAGCACCCCCGGCCCCAACCCCACCGCGGCCCAAAATCCGCACTCGGAATCGGGCCTCTGCAACCAAACCGCGATTCCGCGCGGCGCCCCGGCGCCGCCCCCCGGCTACTGCGGGTAAGGGTCGACGATGAACTGGGCGACATTGGTGACCAACGCGCTCGTCCCCCTCGCGTCGGTGATCTCGAGCGCCACCGTCGCGATCTGGACGAAGCGCATCGACTTCAGGACCAAGGAGGAAGACCGCCGCCACGAACGCGTCCTCGACTTCGAGAAGCGGGCGGCCGACGACAAGAAGGCCGTGTTGAAGTCGCTGATCTCGGCGACCATCTACGTCAAACGCGCGGCACAGTACGAGGGGTCCGGCACCGCCGAGGAGATCGCCAGCCAGCGGCGCGCAGAGGCCATCCGAGAGCTCTATGACTTCCGCATGCGCCTGGGGCTCGACGACGGGGTGGCCGAGCTGATGGTTTACGCCGCGCCACCGGTGCGCGACGCGGTCAGCCTGCTGCTCGACGAGTGGGACCGGCAATTCCGCGAGCATGGCTACTCCTTGACCCAATTGGATTCGTGCAAGCGGCAATTGGCGCAGTCCACCTCGTGCCCCGAGCCGCAGGAGGACGTGACCGTGTACTACGAGGGCGAACTCAAGTGGTCGGAGCTGAGGAAGGTGGAGACGGTGTGGCTGGACCGGTTGGGCCGGGAATCGGAGCTCGATCTCGACGCGCTCGTGGCGCTGTGCGACCGCACGTTGGAGGCCGCGCACAAGGACCTGCGCGGTGGATATGGGATCGACGTGTGAGTGGGCCGCCCCGCAAACCGTTTGCTGATTACTCGGCGTTGTGGCTGGGTAACCAGGTGACCGTGCGTTTCTTCTACGTTGCTGCCGCGATGGGCATAGCCATCGCCATGCTGTCGGTCGCCCCGGTGGCGGCGCCTGCCCGTGCCGACTTGAGCGGTTACGGAAATTGCCTGGGAAGCATCCCGAATGTGCCGCTGTGGGAGCACGACCCCCAGAACCAGCAACTCATCGGGACCATCGAGCAGGACCTCAATTCCGGTGTTACTCCCGCCGCCGAAGGCCAGAAGGTCTCGCGGATGGGTTTCGACCCGCGCCTGGCCAATCGGATCGTGGAATGCGTCATTCAGGAGCGCCCATAAAGTCCTAAGGGGCGAGCGCACGTCGAGCGACGTCGCCGCGGCGGCTGCGGAGGTAACCTCATAGCTGGTTGGAGGAGTCCAGCAGGCTTAGGGGCGGTGCGATGCAGCTGAAATGGCTCAGCATTGCCGAACTGATCGGCAGGGCCGGCGGCGATCCGTGGGCGATCAATCAGAGCCTGCAGGCCGGCAGCCCCGCTCAGATTTCGAGCCTGGCCGAGGCCTTCCACAGTGCGGGCCGGTGCACCGCCGAAGCCGACCACGCGTTCGAGCAAGCCCGGAAGCGCTTCGACGCGGCGTGGAACCACCAGAACGGCGATCACCCGATCAACGACTCGGCCGAGGTGCAACGGGTGGTCAAATCCCTTGGCGCACAGTCGGAGCAGTTACCCAAGATCGGTGCGGACCTGGAGAACATCGCCGCAGCGCTGGCCGAGGCGCAGAAGGCCGGTGCGCAACGCATCGCCACGCTGGAACAAGAGCTGCAGGGCCTGGACAACCTCATCGACGCGGCCGAGCACGATCTGCAGCACGGCAACCTCGACGCGAAGGACAAGGCCTTTCTGGAGAAGTTGATCGAGGATGCGAAGGCCGACGCCGCCGACGATGTCCGGGATGCCCTGCACGACATGGAGTCGATCCGCGACGGCTACTCGTCCACGCTGCAGAATTGCCTGGGCAATCTGCGCACCGACGGCTACGACCCGAACATCATCGCGCCGGTCGACGCCGACACCCAGATCCCGCCGCCGAGCACCAAACCCGAGGACGTGAACCGCTGGTGGACATCGCTGACCCCGCAGCAGCGGCAGCGATTCCTCGCCGAGCACCCCGACCAGATCGGCAACCTCAACGGCGTCCCCATCTTAGCGCGCAATCAGGCCAACCTCACCGTGATGAATCAAGACCTCGACCGGGTGCGCGGTGTCGCCGGCCGCAACGGCGTCTCGGTGGACGACGTGCTGCGCGACCCCGCGAAATACGGGCTGTCCCCAACGTACGTCACCCGCTACCAGAACGCCAACGAGACCAAGCTCGGCCTCGATCACGACGCGGGAGACCCGCTTCGTCCGAAGCCGGTCTATCTATTCGCCTATGACCCAATGGCTTTCGGCGGCAAGGGCCGGGCGGCGATCGCGATCGGCAACCCGGACACCGCGAAGAACACCGCGGTGATCGTGCCCGGCACCAGTAGCAGCGTGAAAGGCGGCTGGCTGCACGACGGCCACAACGACGCGATCAACCTGTTCGAACAGGCCAACGCCGCCGACCCGAACAACCCGACGGCGGTGATCGCGTGGATGGGCTACGACGCCCCGAACGGATTCGACGACGTGCAGCGCATCTCCACACCGGCACTGGCTCGCGCGGGCAGCGAGGCGCTGGCGCAGGACGTCAACGGTCTGTGGGCGACACACCTAGGCGCCGGCCAGCACGTCACGGTGTTGGGTCATTCCTATGGTTCGACCACCGTTGCCGACGCCTTCGCGCTGCACGGGATGCACGCCAATGACGCTGTGCTGCTGGGTTGCCCGGGCACCGACGCGGCACAGTCCGCTGCACAGTTTCACCTCGACGGCGGACACGTCTTCGTCGGAGACGCCTCCACCGATCCGGTCGGCATGCTCGGTCAACTCGACGGTACGAGCAAGAACCTGTTCGGGCAGAACTTCTTTGGCACCAACCCCAGCCTGGGCGTCGACCCGGCCGCCGACGGGTTCGGCTCGGTGCGCTTCCGCGCCGAGGTTCCCGGCTCCGATGGCATCAACCCGCACGACCACTCGTACTACTACCACCGCGGCAGCGAAGCGCTTTACGGCATGGCCGACATCGTCTCCGGCCACGGCGACCAGCTGCAGGCCGACGGCATGACGGCCGACCACCGCTACTCGGTCGGGGGCGTGCAGGTCCGAATCCCGGGCCTGCCCCCGGTCACCATCGGCCCGCACACACCGGCCGTCATTGACCCCGAGTGGGAGCGGTCGCCAGGATCTATCACCGACAACCATGTTTTCGATGCCCAACACCACCATTAAGGAACGACGAATGTCGTTGCGCCAAGCACTGATCAGTTCCGTGTTGGTCGTTGCCGTGTTGTTAGGAGGATGCGCGACAGTGCAACACAAACCACAAGCCGGGGGATCGACGAACCCGTACGAAGACACCGCCCACCCCATGAGCGACGACCAGACCAGGGCTCAGGTGATCGAGCCGGCCCGGCAGATCGTGGCCGCCGCCAAGCTGGACGGGGTCAGCGGGGCGTTCTCCTTCGCCTCCTGCAATGACCAGGGCGATCCGCCGTTTCAGGGCACCGTCACGCTCAGCTTCCTGATCCACGGCGACCCCGACGCCTATTTCCAGCAAGTGCGAACGGCGATGATCTCGCACGGCTGGAGCGAGGGGGCGTCGCCGGGCCAGCACCTGCACGGTGCGGGGCTCAATAAGGACGGCGTGGTCGCGACTATCAGTTACCAGCCGTCCGACCACGCTTACGGGCAGATCATCCTCGACGGTCAGTGCCGAAACATGGGGAACCACAAGGGCGAAGGCCAGTGGACCAACATCAACGACCAGTTGGGTGCGCGGTAGGGCATACATCGGCTCGCGACTCGCGCGACTAGCTCGGGCACGCGGCGTGACCACCTGCGGCGCAATATTGACTGGCCAGCCAAGGGTATGTGTCACCGTTCGATAGCCACCTTGCCGACCTGCCATCGGGGTACATCAAATATTTGTCGCAACCCTGGAAGTCACCCGGGATTGGCTGCGGGCAGCATTCCACGGTTCCAAGGCCGAATGATGCCGGGCTCCACTGTTGAACCACCTTGCGGTCGGCGGCGTCACAGCACTTCGCCGGTGGCTGCCATGTCAGTCAGGATTTCGCCGACGAGCCGCTCGATACCAGCGATCGCCTCGACCTCTGTACCGGCCAGCCACGACAGCGACGGAAACTCGGCGCACAATCCGACGTATTCGCGATCCTCGGGCGACCACTTCCCACGGAAGGTGTAGTGGCTCAACACCGCTCGCTGGTCGATTTGATCGAGCCGCGCGCCGATGTGTTCGCCACGCGGATTGTCTTTACCAGTAATGTTGGTTCCCGTAATTCGGTTGAGGTTCATCACCTTTGCGAATGTCTTGGCGAGCCTTGTCGCGTTGGCGTTTACGCTGGGCACGGTTAAACCACGAGGGCGTGCCGACGCTCATCCAGTGCTTGCGGCGCGCTCGCGGGTGGTCTTTGTCCGTACGGCTCATTGGCCCAGTATCCCACCTGGTCACGATGCTCGGTATGGGATTTTCCTCGACCTCGCCGTTCTCCGACTCACGACGATCCAGGCTCAAGGGTCCGGCGTGAGTATCGTCGGGCCAGGCCGAGCCGCCGCTTCACTGCGACAGGGTCTTTCACGGAGCGGCCTGCACCGCGGCGCTTCTGAGGCTTGCACATTGCACAGCCGCGCCACGATCGCGACGGATGATGGTTGGGCATGAATGCTCCCGGCGAGACTCCCGCAAAGGAAGATTGGAAGTCTACCGGCCTAGTCCGATGCTGACCAGTGCCGTGGCTCCTCTGTCTAGTTGAACGAGCCAGGCTTCACAACCCCTGGCCCGGGGGGTGATCCTCGATGGACGCTAACCGCTGCTCGCCTCCCGAGCACCCCGAACGACTGTCGGCGACGAGTCGGATAAGGCGCCTTTTGAGCACCGCGCAGTGATTAGGTGCAGACGCACCTTGCGTTCAAGGGGAATGCTGGACCGCGTGCCACAGCGCTCGGTCGCGACACTGCCGCGGGCTCTGCTCGCTTCGGCAAAGGGAGTGGCTCATCTACGCGCGAGTATGTCTTCGAACAGCGCCCCGGTGGTTGTCTTCCTCGGCGATGACAGCGGGTACGTATGCGGCCGGCGTGTCTAACCCAGCGACCCTATTGGCGCGGATGCAGCAAAGGCGCTAAAAAATAGGTCTGACCTGCAAAGAACTCTGGTGCGCGATACTGGGATTGAACCAGTGACCTCTTCCGTGTCAGGGAAGCGCTCTCCCGCTGAGCTAATCGCGCCGGGATCAAAAACTTGGAGGTGGAGACGGGAATCGAACCCGTGTGCACGGCTTTGCAGGCCGTTGCCTCACCACTCGGCCACTCCACCGCTGGGATTGATGCCACTTGCACCTTCGAGCGGATGACGGGATTCGAACCCGCGACCCTCACCTTGGCAAGGTGATGCGCTACCAACTGCGCTACATCCGCGCGCCTCGGACGAGATCGTCGCCCGGTGCGAAGCACGACGATAGTCCACGTGAGCGGGCACATACAAATTTCTCGGTACGAGCCGCGTCCAGGCTAACGCAGAGGCCTCGGGGCGCATATGGGCCGGTGTTGTCGAGGCCAGGCTCGTGCTAATCTTCGACGTCGTTCGCCTCTCGGCGCCGGTCCCGTGGCTCAGTGGGAGAGCGTCCGCTTCACACGCGGAAGGTCGCTGGTTCGATCCCAGCCGGGACCACCATTTGACGGCGCCACGCACGCGCCCACCAGGCTCAAGCAATAAAACTTCCGGCATCGCCCCAGGTCAATCCGCGCTATGGTGACACGACTGGGGGCCCTCTCTACTCGCGAGGACAGGTCGATGGCCGACGTGGACGCAGCGGCGATCCAGCAGGATCTGGTCGCCGGCATCGGCACGGAACTCGACTTCGACGACGTCACCGAGATCGGCCGCGGCGGATTCGGGGTGGTCTACCGTTGCGCTCAGCCTGAGCTCGACCGCCTGGTGGCGGTCAAGGTGCTCACCAACGACCTCGACCCCGAGAACCTCGAGCGCTTCCTGCGCGAGCAGCGCGCGATGGGCCGGCTCTCCGCGCACCCGCACATCGTCACGGTCCTGCAGGTCGGCACCACCCGCAGCGGCCGGCCGTTCATCGTGATGCCCTACCACGACAGGGGCTCGCTGTGGGGGCTGGTCAGCGGCCAGGGCCCCGTGCACTGGCGCGAGGTGCTCAGCATCGGCGTCAAGCTCGCCGGCGCGCTGGAAGCCGCGCATCGGGCCGGCATCCTGCACCGCGACGTGAAGCCGGGGAACGTCCTGCTGACCGACTACGGCGAACCGCAGCTCACCGACTTCGGCCTGGCCCGCGTTGCCGGCGGGTTCGAGACCCGCGCCGGGGTCGTCATCGGCTCACCGGCGTTCATCGCGCCCGAACTCCTCGAAGGTGCCACGCCCACAACCGGTTCCGACGTCTACTCACTGGGCGCGACGCTGTTCTGCGCGCTGACCGGCCACCCGCCGATGGGCCGGTCCATTCCGGAGATGCTGGCCGAGAAGGGCGTGCCCGACGACGTCATCGCCGTCATCGAATCCGCCATGACCCGCGATCCCACCCGGCGCCCGAAGACCGCGCTCGAATACGGCGAGCAGCTCCGCGAGGCCCAACGCCGGCGCGGGATCCCCGTCGACAGCATGATCGTGCCGGTCGACGGCACCGGCGCGGGATCGACCGTCGCAAAATCCGAGGAGAAAACCGCGCCGACGCCGCCGGCGCCGGCCACGAAATACCGTCCCCCCGCGCCGGCCCGATCGCTCGTCGCGCGCGACCGGTTGATGGCGCTGCTCCGCCAGGCCGGGCGCCGGCGGCTGATCGTCCTGCACGCGCCGTCGGGATACGGCAAGACCACCCTGGTGGCCCAGTGGCGCGCCGAACTGACGGCCTCCGGCGTGACGGTGGCCTGGCTGACGGTGGACGCCGACGACAACAACGTGGTGTGGTTCCTCGCGCACCTGCTCGCCGCGATCCGGCGGGTGCGCCCCGCCCTGGCCGAACCGCTGGAGCAGATGCTCGAACAGCGCGGGGAGGAGGCGACCCGCTACGTGTTGACGTCGCTGATCGACGGGATCGACGAGCTCGGCGAACCGATCACCCTGGTGGTCGACGACTGGCAGCGGGTCTCGGACGCCCAAGCGATCGACGCGCTGCGCTTCCTGATCGAGCACGCGGGCGATCACCTGCAGATCGTGGTGACCAGCTGGTCGCGCCCGGCCGTGACGTTGAGCAAGCTGCGGGTCCGCGACGAGCTGGTCGAAATCGATTGCGAGAAGCTGCGTTTCGATGCGGACGAGGCGCGGGCCCTGCTCAACGACGTCGCGGGGCTAGAGCTGCCGGGGGACGACGTCGCGGCGCTGACCGCGTCGACGGACGGCTGGGTGGCCGCGCTGCAATTGGCGACGCTGTCGCTGCGCGGCGGCGGCGACGCCGGCGACCTGGTCAGCCGCATGTCCGGTGACGACGAGGCGGTCGAAGAGTTCCTCGCCGAGAACGTCCTGGACACCTTGGAGCCCGAGCTGGTCGAGTTCATGATGGCGACCTCGATCACCGAACGCATCTGCGGCGAGCTGGCGACGGTGCTGGCCGAAGTCGGTGGGGGACACGCCATTCTCGAGGACATCGAGCGGCGCGGCCTGTTCCTGCGGCGCATCGACCATGCGCCGCAATGGTTTCGCTACCACCAGATGTTCGCCGGGTTCCTGCGACGCCGGCTCGAGCGCGAGGACCCCGGGAGCGTCGCCGAGCTGCACCACACGGCCTCGGAATGGTTCGCCGAACACGGCCACCTCAACGAGGCCGTCGACCACGCGCTGGCCGCGGGCGAGACGGCGAACGCGGTCGACCTCGTCGAACGCCTGGAGACCAGGGCGCTGATCAACCAGTCCCGCATGACGACGTTCCTGGGCCTCGTCGAGAAGCTGCCGCCCAGCCTCGTGACGCCCAGGCCGCTGCTGCAGCTGGCGTCGGCGTGGGCCAACATCCTGCTCCACCGCAGCGAGGCCACCGAGGCCGCGCTGCAGCGCTTCGCCACCGCCCTGGCCAAGGCGGACCTGCCCGAGGAGAGGCGCGCCGACCTGGCGCTGGAAGCCAGCGTGGTGGGAGCGGTGGCCGAGATCTACGCCGACCGCACCGACGGGCTCGAGCAGCGGCTGGCCGACGTGGTCTCCAACGCGGACGAGTTGCGTCCCGTGCTGCCGCAGGCTGCCGCCACCGCCTTGGCATTCGCGGCGATCTACCGCTTCGACCTGCCGGCCGCGCAACGACTCCTGGCGTGGGCGGAACCCTTCAACGAACAGGTCGGTGCGGTGGGCGCCGTCTACGCGTGCAGCTGGGCCGGCATCGCCGCCCGTCAGTCGCTCGACATCCCGCTCGCGTTGCGCAAGTTTCGGGAGGCGTTCGAGATCGGTTCCGCGATGGGCCCGCACTCGTACACCGCCCGCATCGCCGGCGCGGTGCTCGGCGAATTGCTCTACGAGACAGGCGAATTGGACGAGGCCGCCGAGCTGCTGGAGGAAAGCTATCACCTGGGTCCGGAAGGCGGCGGGGTCGACTACCTAGCGGCCCGCTACGTCGTCGGCGCCAAAATCAAAGCGGCGCAAGGCGATCGCGAGGAGGCGATCGGCCGCCTCGACGCCGGGATGGCGGTGGCCGAGAAGCTGCGGCTGCCCCGCCTGGCGGCCGCCATCACCCACGAGCGGGTCAGGCTGGGGCTGGACATCGACCCTTCGGAGGCCGCGCGGCTGCGCGCCACCGGCGACGTGCCCCGGGACGGCGACGGGATCGCGACCGTCACCGCCGAGTTCGACGCCGCCTCCGGCATCCGGCTGCTGTCCCGGAGTCACGCCCGCGACGACCGCGACCGGGCATGCCGGAACGCCACCGCGCTGCTGGCCGGCATCGATCCGGCCGCCCGGCCACTCGCGGCCCTGCAGGCCCGCCTGCTGCTGGTCGAAACGCTCACGGCCGTCGGGCGCGCCGACGACGCGCGCGACGACCTGGCGCTGGTGCGCGAATTGTGCGCGCGACACGGATTGCCGCGGCTGCTCATCGACGCCGGCCTCGGTTGACGACGACACACAACACGCGAAAGGACGGTGGCCGTGGTAGGCAACCAAGAAGGCATCGGCATCCTCAAACTCGAATGCCCGCAAGGTCATCCCGTCGGCAGGCTGCTCAAGGATGCCCCGCACCAGGCGGTCGCCTTCGACCCCGGCGCCCAGGTGGGGCCCCGCCGGTTCTGGCCGGACGAAGATGACCAACCCAGGTTCAGCGTTAATTGCCGGTTCTGCGACAAGCCGGTGGCCGAGGCCACGACCGCGCTGCAGAGCAAGCTCGCGACCCTGCTCGACGACGCATCGGCGGGCAGCGCGACGGCCACACTGGCATACGCGTAGACCGGCGCGGCTACTGTAAGAGCGACAGTAGCGACCGACGTCAGAGGAATCCCGTGGCCCCGACCCCGCACGACAGCCCCCGCCCGCCCGAGGGGGATTGGCTGGGCACGCCGTATTTGACCTTCGAGCGTCAGGGGTCGATCGCGGTGTGCACCATCGACCGTCCGGAGGCGCGTAACGCCCTGACCCCCGCGATGTACTTCGGGATCCGTTACGCCGTGGGACGTCTCAACGAGGACCCCGACCTGGCCGGGCTGTTGATCACCGGGACGGGCGACGTGTTCGCGCCCGGCGGCGACATGGGCGGCGGGGGAGCGACCGACAACTGGATCACCTTCGGCGGCGCGCTGGGCATGGACGTCACGCCGTTCGACACGGTGCGCACCTCGGCCAAACCCATCGTCTCCGCGGTCAACGGCCTGTGCCAGGGCGGCGGGTTCCAGATCGCGCTGTGCAGCGACCTGTCGGTGGTCAGCGACCGGGCCACCTTCCGCGTGCCGGAGCTGTTCCGCGGTTACGCCGACACCTACTACAGCCAGATGCTGGCCCGGGTCATCGGGCCGGTGCGCACCCGCGACCTGATGTTCACCGGCCGGGTGCTGACCGCCGCCGAAGCCCTGGACTGGGGCCTGGTCACCCGCGTCGTGCCGCACGAGATCCTGCTCGATACCGCGAAAGAGCTTCTCGCACAGTGCTGTCGCACCGCCCCGCGCGCCCGCGGCGTGATCAAGTCGAGCATCGATAGCTACCTGGGCCTCTACGACCGCATCGGCATGGTCAGCAGCCTCAGCGACGCCGAGGCCCGCGAGGGCTTCCGCGCGTTCAAGGAGCGCCGCTCGCCCGACTGGGTGCACCCGGACCTGCGGGTCGAGGGCCGGCTATAGGTCGGTCAGATGCCCCGACCCCGGTCACGCCAATACGGTTCGCGCAACTGGGTTTTGAGGATCTTTCCGCTCGCGTTGCGGGGCAGCGTTTCCACGAAGTCGACCGTTCGCGGGCACTTGTAGCCGGCCAGGTGCCGGCGGCAGAAGGCGATGACGTCGTCCGCGTCGACCTCACCGTCGGGCACCACGATCGCCTTGACCGATTCGCCCCAGAAGTCGTCGGGCACGCCGATCACCGCCGCGTCGGCGATGCCGGGATGCTCGATCAGCACGCTTTCCACCTCGGGCCCGTACACGTTCTCCCCGCCGGTGATGATCATGTCCTTGAGGCGGTCTTCGATGTAGACGTAACCGTCGGCGTCCAGGCGGCCGACGTCACCGGTGCGCACCCAGTCGTCGTCGGTGATGGTCTCGGCGGTCGCGTCCGGCCGGTTGAGGTAGCCGCTCATGTTCTGGTTGCTGCGCACCCAGATCTCGCCGGGCTCCCCGGCCGGCACCTCGGCGCCCGTCTCGGGATCGACCACGCGAATCTCGGTGCCCAGCACCGCCTTTCCGGCAGCCAGTTGCAGGTGCGGGCGGGTGGGATCGCGGTGGTCGTCGTCGCTGAGCGCGGTCACCGCACCACACAATTCCGTCTGCCCGTACACCTGGACGAAACGCGTGTCCGGCCAGGTGTCCAGCGCCCGGTGCAGCAGCGGCAACGGCATGGGCGCGGCCCCGTACACGATGTAGCGCAGTCCCGCGATCGTGGCGTGGGCCGCCTCGCCGGCCTCGAGGAACCGGGCGATCACCGGCGGTACGAAGAACGCGTGCGTCGCGCCGGCCCGCACCCCCCCCACCAGGGCGGCGGCGTCGGGTTCGCGGGTCATGATCGTCGGCACCCCCGCCCGAATCCCGAAGAGCGCGTAGCCGATTCCGCCGACGTGGAACAACGGCATCGCCACGAGGTTCGCTTCCCCGTCGCCGAACGGAAAGGCCGGCGCGAGGTTCGCCGCGTGATTGACCAGCGCGCGCTGGCTCAGCAGCACGCCCTTGGGCCGCCCGGTGGTGCCCGAGCTGTAAATCACCAGCGCGGTCTCGCTCAGGTCGACGGCGGCGTCGCCCTCGGTGGGCTCGGCCGCGGCCAGCAGGGACTCGTATTCGTCGCCCACCGCGACGATGCGCTCCAACCCCGACACGCGTTCGGCGGCCGCCTCGGCCGCGGGCCGCAGCTCGGCGCCGGCGAAGAGCAGCCGCGCCCCGCTGTCGTGGAGCACGTGCACGAGTTCGTCGCCCATCACCCGCCAGTTGACGACGGTGGTCACGGCCCCGATCGACGCGGCGGCGAACAGCACCTCGAGGCAGGCCGGGTGGTTCTTGTCCAGGAACGCCACGCACTGTCCGCGCTGCACACCGGCGTCGCGCAGCGCGCCGGCCGCCCGACGGATCCGCGCCGCCCAGTCAGCCCAGGACCACTGCCGCTCCCCGTAGCGGATCGCGATGGCCTCGGGCTGTTGCCGCGCGTGCCGCTCGACGAACCCGGCGAGCGTCTCCGTCGTGTCGTCGCCTGATGGCATGAACCCCTCCGAGTAGGTGAATTTTCTCCTGTCGAGTGTGCACTGAGGGCTTTGGCCGTGCGCTGAGGGCCGAAATTGGGCGGTTTTCCCGCCATGGACGCACGCGCAAAGCCGTGGACGCACGCGCAAAAACCCGGGCACCCGCGAAGCGGAATCAGAACATGGACCCGATCATCGTGCCGCCGTCGCTGACCGCCTGCGGGGTCGCGCTGTTGTCCTGGCGGTAGTCGATGAAGGCCGACTGCCCGGTCGACGGGTTCAGCAATTCGGTGAAGCTGCCGATGACGGGGATCGCACCTTCGGGGGCGAGCACGTCGGCGGTGTAGTCGACGGAGGCCTCCTGCTGGAACTTCCGCCCCGCCACCGCGTTCGTGTGCGGCTCACCCACGTTCCGCACGTTGCTCAGGATGGCCGCCGCGTCCCCGGTCAGCTGGTCCTTGTCCGCCTGCAGCACGGCCACGGCATCGGTCCCGCCGGCGGGTTTGACCGTGACCCGCAGCTGCGCGCTGGCGTCGGCGTTGCTGAGCGCCACCCAGTTCGGCCCGCGATGCCCCAGCGTCCAGCCGGGCGCCGGGACGATCGAGACGCCCTGGGCGATGTCGATCGCCTCGGCCGAGGCGAGCCGCACCGGCGACGGCGCGTGGGCCGTGCCCACCAGGACCATCGCCGCCGTCGCAGCCGCGGCGACAACGAACCGCGGGGCGAACAACCGTACGGGCGGGGACGAAGTGAACATGGCTCTACGATCGCGCCGCCGGCACGCGATGTCCAAGACCGCCCCGCTATTTGCTGATAGCTCTCCCTTATCGACTGGGTGTGTCAGCATTTCTGCGGCAACACGATCGTCGAAAGAGGGGACCAGCCGTGGCGAATCCTGACCGAGCCCGCTCACGCACCTTCGTCGTCACGGGCGCCGCCTCCGGGATCGGCCTGGCCACCGCGCGGCGCCTGCTGGCCGAGGGGGGCACGGTGATCGGCGCCGACCTGGCCGACCCGCCCGACCTCGGGCCCCGGTTCGAGTTCGTCGCCGCCGACGTCGCCGACGAGGCCGCGGTCGCCGCCGTGCTGGCCGCCGTCCCGGATCGCCTCGACGGTGTCCTGCACGCCGCCGGGGGGGCCGGGGGCGGCCCGGTCCACCTGCTCGACCGGGCCGAATGGGACCGGGTGATCGGGATCAACCTCACCGGCACGTTCCTGGTCGCCAAAGCCGCGCTGGCCCGGATGATCTCCCAACCCCGCGTCGACGGCGAACGGGGTTCGCTCGTGACCGTCGCCAGCGTCGAGGGGCTGGAAGGCACGGCGGGCGGCAGCTCGTACAACGCGGCCAAGGGGGGCGTCGTGTTGCTCACCAAGAACATCGCGCTCGACTACGGGCCGAGCGGCATCCGGGCCAACGCCATCTGTCCCGGCTTCATCGAAACGCCGATGGCCCAAGGCGTGTTCGGTCTCCCGGGCATGGAGGGCCCGCTGCAATCGATCACGCAAGAGCACGCCCTGCAACGGCTGGGTCAGCCCGAGGAGGTCGCGGCCATGGCGGCCTTCCTGCTGTCGCCCGACGCCTCGTTCGTCAGCGGCCAGGCCATCGCCGTGGACGGCGGCTACACCGCCGGCCGAGATCACGGTGTGGTCAAACTCTTCGGCTTTCCCTCCTAGCGCCTTAAGATTCGCGCATGGTCACTCCCGATGACGCGATCGAGGCGATTCGAGGCACCGGCGGTGCGCAGCCGGGCTGCCGCGCGCTGCACGCCAAAGGCACGCTGTACCGCGGCACCTTCACCGCCACCCCCGATGCGCTAATGCTCTCGCGCGCAAAGCATCTCGACGGCTCGACCGTCCCGGCGCTGATCCGCTTCTCCAACGGCGCCGGAAATCCCAAGCAGCGCGACAACGCGCCGGGCATCCGCGGGATGGCGGTCAAGTTCACCCTGCCCGACGGCTCCACCACCGACGTGTCGACGCAGACGGCCCGCCTGTTCGTGTCGAGCACACCGGACGGGTTCGTCGACCTGCTCAAGGCGATGCGGCCCGGGCTGACCACGCCGCTGCGGATGGCCAAGTACTTCCTCACCCACCCCCGGCTGCTCGGTGCGCTGCCGGTGGTGCGCGACGCCAACAGGATCCCGGCCAGCTACGCCACCGTCGAATACCACGGCTTGCACGCCTTCCGCTGGGTCGCGGCCGACGGCAGCGCGAGATTCGTTCGCTATCACCTGGTTCCGGCCGCGGCCGAGAAGTTCCTGTCGCCGTCGGCCGCACACGGCGAGGGGGCCGACTTCCTCACCGACGAGCTGAACACGCGCCTGGGCAGCGGGCCGGTGCGGTTCGAATATCGCGTGCAGATCGCCGGGCCCACCGACTCGACCGTCGACCCGTCGGCGCCCTGGCAGAGCACCCAGATCGCGACCGTCGGCACCATCGAGATCACCGGCCCGGAAACCGAGCGCGAGCACGGCGGCGACATCGTCGTGTTCGACCCGATGCGGGTGACCGACGGCATCGAACCCTCCGACGATCCGGTGCTGCACTTCCGGACGCTCGCGTATTCGGCGTCGGTGAAGCTGCGCACCGGCGTCGATCGCGGGGACGAAGCCCCCGCCGTCTGACGCGCAAGCCGAACCCGCCGCCTGCCGAAACTGGCGGCAGGCTAGGGTTTTTCTTCAGTGTCGCCTTCCCACCTCTTCCTGATTTGCTTGGCCGGGTTCGCCGCCGGCGCCTTCAACGCGCTCGTCGGATCCGGCACCCTGATCACCTTCCCGACGCTGGTCGCCCTCGGCTTCCCGCCGGTCACGGCCACCATGTCGAACGCGACGGGCTTGGTTGCCGGCAGCGTCTCCGGCACCTGGGGCTATCGCGCGGAACTGCGCGGGCAATGGGACCGGCTGCGCTGGCAGCTGCCCGCGTCGATGGCCGGCGGGGTGCTGGGCGCCTTCCTGCTACTGCACCTGCCCGAAAAGGTTTTCGCCGAGGTGGTGCCGGTGCTGTTGGTGCTGGCGCTGGTGCTGGTGGTCATCGGCCCCCGGCTCCAGGCGTGGACGAGCCGGCGCGCCGAGGCGGCGGGCCGTTCACCGGAGCACATCACCCCGGCCCGCATGGCCGTCCTGGTCCTCGGCACCTTCGGGGTCGGCGTCTACGGCGGGTATTTCACTGCCGCCCAAGGCATTCTGCTGGTCGGCCTGATGGGGGCCTTGCTGCCCGAATCGGTGCAGCGGATGAACGCGGCGAAGAACCTGCTGACCCTGGTGGTGAATGTGGTTGCCGCCGTTGCCTATACGTTGGTGGCCTTCGACCGGATCAGCTGGCCGGCCGCCGGGCTGATCGCGGCGGGCTCCCTGGTCGGGGGACTGATCGGGGCGCGCTACGGGCGTCGGCTGTCGGGCAACGCGCTGCGCGCCACGATCGTGGTGGTGGGCCTGATCGGGCTGTACCGCCTGCTCTCGGTGGCGTAGGCGCCGCGCGGCCTCAGCTCAGCGTGGCGGCGGCCGCCTCGGTGACGACGTCGGCCACCTCGCCCCGCCGGCGCCAGGCCCGTAGCTGGCGCATGGCCCCGTTGCCCTGGGCGGCGACGCGCTCGAGTTCGCTTGCGACGCGGTCGTATTCGCCGAGCGACTCCAACGCGGGGCGCACGCGCTGCACCAGCGCGTCCAACAGGTCCCGCGCCGGCACCGCCCCGCGGCCGTGGATCAGGTCGAGCGTGCGTCCGGCGAGCCCGTCGTGGGCGGACTTCCAATACGCCGCGCGCAGGGCCGCCGGCGCGAGCCGCCCTGGCTCGTCCCCGGGGGCGTCGAGCGCGGTCATCACCGCGGCCCTGACCAGGGTGGCGAGCAGCACCGTTTCCGCGACGGTGGCCGGCACGTCGGCCACCCGCACCTCGATGGTCGGGAAGTTCTCCGAAGGCCGCACATCCCAATAGACCATCTTCTCGTCCAGGATCACGTCGCTGTCGATCAGCATCCGCACCGTGCGGTCGTAGTCGTCGGGAGAGGGAAAGAAGGGCGGCGGCCCGGCCACCGGCCAGCGTCGCCACAGGACGCTGCGCCAGCTGGCGTAACCGCTGTCGGCGCTGCGGTACACCGCCGAATTCGCCGAGAGGGCAAGCAAAGACGGCAGCCAGGGCCGCAGCCAATTGCTGACCCGGATCGCGGCCGCCCGGTCCGGAACCTGCACGTGCACATGGCATCCGCAGATGCCCTGCTCGTGCGCGACCATCCCGTACTCGGCGCCGATGCGCCGGTAACGCGGGGTGTCGGTGACAGGGAACTCGTGCGGGGTGGCCGGCGGGAGGCCGGCCGCCAGCAGCTGCAGGCCCACCGCCTCGGCGGCCTGCGCCGCGGTGCGCCGCAGCCGGGCCAGTTCCTCGCCGAGTTCAGAGCTGGCCGCCACGACGCTGGAGGTCGTTTCCACCTGGCAGCTGCTCAGTTCCAGCTGCAGCTCGACTCCCCGGCGCTTGGCCTCGGCGGCCACATCCTCGTTGCGCGGCGCCGGTTCGCCGGTTCGCGGGTCGACGAGGAGAAATTCCTCCTCCGCGCCGAAGGTGGGAGCGTCGCTCAGCGCCTGTGCCGACCCGTCACCAACGGGCCGCGGACGCCAGCGCGGAGTCGGCGGTCGGATAGATGGGCAGCAGGCCGGACAGGCCGCACGCGTCGACGAGGCGCGTGACGACCGGCTCGCGGCTCACCAGGCGCAATTCGACGCCACGGTCCTTGCACCGGCGCGCCTCGTCGGCCAGCACGGCGAACGCGCAGCAACCCATGAAGTCCAGGCCCGTCACGTCGACGACCAGGGGACCGGGCGCGATGACGATGCCCGCCACCTCGCTGATCAGCTGGCGCCAGGTGTGCTCGTTGCAGGCGTCGACCTCGCCGCCCGCATAGATCAGCACGGCCGGGCCGGTGCGATCGGCTGTCGCGCGCAGCGTGCTGTTCGGATCGCCCAGCTCGTAGACCAGCTTCGTGCTCAGCATCAAGTGGGTGGTTGTCATAAGTTCTGCAATGGCCGAGCTCATCGTGGACTCCTAATCGACCGGCGTCTACGACGCTGCGATGGATGCCCGTCCTGCCCTCTGAAGACAGACTCTTCGCGGAATGCGAATCTCATTTCTATAACAAGACAGGTCTGTCTGTCTACATAACTGACTTAAGAGTATGTTGTGGGTTGTTATGACAACTCCCGATGTCGCAACGCCCCCCGCCTCCGCTCGTGAACGTATCTTGGCTGCGGCATATGACCTGTTCAGCAGGCGTGGGATCCGGGCCGTCGGGACCGAAGAGGTGATCGAGCGGGCCGGTGTCGCCCGGGCCACGTTGTACCGGCATTTCGCCACCAAGAACGACCTGGTGCTGGCCGTGCTGCAGCGGCGCGAGGAGCTGTGGACGCACGGCCTGATCGAGGAACAGTCACGGCAGCGCGGCGAGACGCCCGAGGAGCAGTTGCTCGCCATCTTCGACGTGATGCACGAGTGGATTCAGCTCCGCGACGGCTACGAAGGCTGCTCGTTCATCAACGTGCTGCTCGAGCTCGGGCACGATTCGCCGGCGGGGCAGGCCTGCATCGTCCACATCGATCACGTCCGCGACATCGTGCGTCACCGCGCCGTCGCGGCGGGATTGACCGACGTCGAGGACTTCGCCTCGTCCTGGCACATCCTGATGAAGGGCGCCATCATCCTGGCCGCCGTCGGCGACGCGGATGCGGCGTTGCGCGCCCGCAAGATGGCGGCCGGCCTCATCGAGGAACACCGGCCGGTCGCGCCGGAGGACATCGGCGAGGCGGCCAGCTAGGGGTCAGGCGGCGTCGGCCGCGGTGCTCTCGGCCTTGCGGTAGTGCTCGGCCTCGAGTTCGGCGATCGCGCGCGAGGTGCGCTCCCGCAGCAACACCGCTGCGATCAGGCCGCAGATGACGGCGATGACGAGCGCGATCCAGGAAAACCGCTCCAGCCAGCGCTCCGCGGCCATTCCGGCGAAGTAGACCAGCGCGGTGGTGCCGCCGGCCCAGCAGATGGCGCCCGAGACGTTGGCCGCCAGAAACCGGGGGTAGTGCATCTTCAGGGCTCCGGCCAGCGGACCGGCGAAGATGCGCAGCAGCGCGATGAAGCGGCCGAAGAACACGGCCCGAACTCCCCAGCGGTTGAACAACTTCTCGGCCAACGCGACGTGGCCGGGACCGAAATGTTTGGGGAACCGGCGGCCGAGCCGGTCGAACAGCGGCATGCCGAACCGGCGCCCGATGGTGTAGCCGATCGAGTCGCCGACCACCGCGCCGATCACGGCGGCGGCGCCGACACCGATGGGATTGACGGCCAGGTCGTGATGCGACGACATCAGCGCCGCGCTGACCAGGATGATCTCGCCGGGGAGGGGAATGCCCAGGCTCTCGAGCCCGACCACGCCGCCGACCACCAGGTAGATGGCGAGCGGCGGGATCGCGTGCAGCAAAGCCTCGACATTCATGCGTCCAGGATGCCTGACCGTCGAGCGGTGCGCGCCCTAAACCCTGCGGTTGACGCGGCTGGGCGTGCCGAGGCTTTCCAACTGCGGGCGTTTGGGTTCGCGCCCGTCGGCCGACGACATGCCGCGCAGCCGGCGCCAGATCCACGGGAAGAAGCTGTCCTGCGTCCAGCGCAGCTGCTCGTACGCGCCGCTGGTGCGCGAGCGCCGCCGGGCGTCGGCGGTCGCGTGGGCCCAATCATGGTTGCTGCCAGGCAGATTCAACGCCTCGGCGGCCGCGGCGGCGAACAGCATGTGCCCTTTGGCCGACGCGTGCACCCGGTCGATGGCCCACGTGTCCAGCTCGCGCATCGATGGCGCGTTGTACAGGTCGACGAGCCCGAACCCGTAGCGCTCGGCGGCCGCGGTGATCGCCGCGTTGATGCGGGCCAAGCGCCCGGACACCAGCCGCCCGAGCGGGAGGAACTGCGCGACGTTCGGGAAGGTGGTCGTCACCACCGTCGCGCCGGATCCGGCCAGCGCCGCGTAGACGTGCTCGAGGTCAACCAGGGCGGGCCCGAACGACCGGCCCGGCTGGATGACGTCGTTCATGCCGGCGCACACGGTGATCAGGTCGGGTTCCATCGCCAGGGCCCGCGGCACCTGCTCGTGCAACACATCGGCGATGCGTTTGCCGCGGATCGCGAGGTTGGCGTAGTGCAGGCCCGGATGCAGCGAATCGATCATGGCGGCGAGCCGGTCGGCGAATCCGAGGAGGCCGACGACGTCGTCGCCGTCCCACAAGCCCTCGGTCTGGCTGTCCCCGATGGCGACGTAACGGCGATATTCAGAGGGAAAAGCCCCGCGCACGAAGCCGAGAATAATAGCGATGGCGATGCCGGCGCGTGAGGCGTGGCCCGCCACGCGCCGCCGCGGGCCCGTGGGGCATGGACTAGCCTCGTTGAACGTGGCTATGCCGTTGAAGGGCAATGCAATTCAGCTTGGGCGCCGGGGAACCGTGGCGGCCGGTGTTTTCGTCGCCGTCACCGTGTTCGTGGTCGGGCTGCTGTGGGCGAAGTGGCTGCCCTACGCGGCGAAGGCCACCGCGGCGCATCGAACCCATCATTGGTCCGCCTCGAGCATTCTGACCGTCGGCGGCGTGCGCGCGGGCGACGGCCCGTCTTGGCACGCGGCGGCGACCTTCTTCCACGCCTACCTGTGGTCTATCTGGCCGGCGCTGGTCGCGGCGCTCCTGATCAGCGCCTCGGTGCAGGCGCTGCTCCCGCCGTCGTGGCTGCCGCGCGCGTTGAACCGCCGCCGGCTGCTCGCTTCCGCGGTGGCCGGCGGGGCCGCCGGCATGCCGTCGATGATGTGCACCTGCTGCGCCGCCCCGGTCGCCGTCACCTTGCGGCGCAACGGCATCACCCCCGCGGCGGCCATCGCGTATTGGTTGGGCAATCCGTTGCTCAACCCGGCGGTGCTCGTCTTCCTGCTCTTCGTCGCCCCCTGGCAGTGGAGCCTGACCAGGCTGATCGTCGGGGTCGCGGCGGTGCTCGGCATCGCGGCCGCGGTGGGCCTGTTTTCGCAGGCGCCCGGGCCGACGCCGCTTAACCGCGACGGCGAGGCGACCGCAAGGCCGCGCGGGTTCGTGCGGGCGCTGCTGTGGTTGGGCGTGTTCCTGCTGCCCGAATACGCGGTCCTGGTGCTCCTGCTAGGGGCCTTCCGTGGTTTCCTGCTGACCCTGGGGCAACCCGCGCACCGGGGCGTGCTGGCGGCCCTGCTGATCGTGGCGGTCGTCGCGGTCGCCGGCACGCTGATGGTCATCCCGACGGCCGGGGAGATACCGATCCTGCTGGGGTTGTCCCTGCTGGGCGCGTCGTCGGGGACGATCGGCGCGCTGCTGATCACGTTGCCGGCGGTGAGCGTTCCCGGCGCCGCGATGGTCGCCCGCACGTTCGGCTGGAAGGCCGTCGCGACCGCGACGGGCGGGGTGATCGCGGCGGGACTGGCCGGCGCGGCCGTGCTCAGTTTGCTGTGAGCCACCACCCGCGCGGGTAGCTTCACTGTCATGGCGAAAAAGGACGCCGAAGCGCCGGCCGCCGATTCGCTTGCGCCGCAGTATCCGATCGAATCGGTCGACAACGCGCTCAAGCTGCTGCTGTTGTTGGGCGAACAACCCCAGATCCGGTTGAGCGAGGCCACCCGCTACCTGGGCGTGGCGTCGTCCACCGCGCACCGGCTGCTGGCGATGCTGGCCTACCGGGGGTTCGTCCGCCAGGACCCGCTGTCGAAGGCCTACCTGCCCGGCCCGTCGCTGACCGGCGTGGCCGTCGCGATCTTCGGCCGCATCGACATCCAGCGATCGGCGACGCCGATCATGCGCGGCCTCGCCGAGCAACTCCGCGAGACGATTCACGTCGGGATGCTCGACGGTGCCAGCGTCCGCTTCGTCGCCGCGGTCGAGGGCCCCGCCGCGGTCCGGGTCGCGTCGCGGCTGGGCCGCAGCATGCCCGCGCATTGCACCTCGACGGGCAAGGTCATGCTGGCGCAGCTGACCGAGCCCGAGCTGCGTCAGCTGCTGCCGCACAAGCGGTTGGAACGCATCACGGCGTCCTCGATCGGCAGGCGCACCGAGCTGGAGGCCGAGCTCGCCGCGACCCGCGAACGGGGGTACGCGATCAACCGCGAGGAAAGCGAGGAGGGCGTCGCATCGATCGCGGTGCCCATCCCGACGCGGGCCCCCGGCCTGCGGCTCGCGCTCAACGCCGCCGCACCCCAAAACCGGTTGGACGCCTCCCGGCATGCGGCCGTCGCCGCCGCACTTGTCAAGGCGGCCAAGGAGATTGGCGATCAGCTCGGGTGAGGCGTCCGGAGCGCGGGCCGCAGGAAGACGTCGTTGAGCGTCACCGTGCGCAGCCCGCGTGACCGGATGATGTCCACGAGCTGGCCGTAGACGCGGGTGACCGACGGGTGGTTGAGGTGGCCGATCACGATGTTCTGTGCCACGAACGACTGGTAGGCAATTTTGACGATCTGGTCCTCGGAAACCGGTGCGGAGTCCCGTAAGTCGCCGGACCACAACGTGGTCATCTGGTAGCCCAGGTCGGCGGCCACCGCGGCGACCGCGGCATTGTGATGGCCGTACGGGGGCCGAAAGTAGGGGACCGCGTCAACGCCGTACGCGTTGCGCAGGAACGCATCCGTGCGCGTGAGCTCCTCGGCGATCTGGCCCTTGGACAGTCTGGTCAGGTCGGCATGGGTCCAGGTGTGGTTGCCCAGCTGGATCTGCCCGGAGTCGACCAGCGGTCGAAGCAGGCCGGCGTTGTCCGTCCAGGAGCGGTAGCCGCCGGTGACGAAGTAGGTCAGACGCACACCGGTGTCCTTGGCGAATTGTGTGTAGAGCCGCACCACTTCGGTGTTGGCGCCGTCGTCGACCGTCCACGCCAAGAGATCGCCATTGCCCGGAAGTTTGTTCAGCACACCGCCACCGGGCAGCGCGACGCGTGAGCGCGGGTCCGGCGGCGGTGCCAGCGGCCGGGGCGCGTCCGCGAGCGCCGTCGCCCCGTTGGGCCGCAACGGGATTCCGGTGACGGCCAGCGTCGCGGCCACCGCGACCAGGAACCGGCGCCGGTCCAGTTCGGTCACGCGAACACTCCTGGCAAAACGACATTCGGGCAGCTGCCAGGGTAGGGGCGCCGCCGCCGCGAAACCCGGCACATCCGCGGGGTGTTCGCGGAGTTGATATGAAGCTGTGACGCCCGCTCAGCCGGCCGGCAACCGCGCCACTTCGTGACGCCAGGCGGCCTCCGCGGTGAACGACGGCCCCAGGTCGGGCAGGTCGTCCCAGTCGGCGTCGTCGATATCGCGCAGGGTCGCGCCGGCGGCCCGCACCCGCAACGACATTCGGGCCAGCGTGTCGACGCTGATCGCCTGCAGCACCGCCCGCTGCACGGTGTCGGCCGCGCTGGTGATCCCGTGCCCGCGACAGATCACCACCGGCCGGCCGCGCATGGCGGCTACCATCTCGCGGCCGAGCTCCGCGGTGCGGATCAGCACGGCGCGCTCGTAGACCGGCACGCCGCCGCGCGCGAGCCACGCGCCGGGAATGTCGAAGGCGCCGTAGATCGGTCGGATCGCGATGCCCGCCAGGTCGGCGGCGACCACGACCGGCGGGTGCAGGTGCGCGACGGCCCGGTGTTGCGAATCGGCCCGCAGGGTCTCGACGTGGATGGGCAGTTCGTTCGGCACGCGATACCCGTCGAGTTCGCCTTTCGCGCCGGAGCCGCCGTCGAAGGTGATGAGACGGATGTCGGCGGGCCGGGTGAACGCCACCCCGGCGTCGGTGTCGCTGCGGCAACGGATGAGCAGGTGCCCGTCGTCCACCCGCAGGCTCAGGTGGCCCAGGATGCCGTCGACCAGGCCACGGGCCGCGGCCACCCGGCAGGCCTGAGCCACCAGCGCGCGTTGCTCGTCGAGCGAGGTCATTGCGGTGTGCCCAGCCCGAATCCGCCGTCGGGACGGACGCTTTCGCCGGTGATCCCGCGGGCACGGTCGGAGGCCAGGAACACGAAACTCCACGCGTGGTCCTCCCCGGACAGGGCGACGTGCAGCGGCGTGCGGGCGGCCACCTCCTGCGCCCGGCCGGGCTTGTCGTCCAGGCGGACGCCGTCGAGCCCCAGGCTGGCCAGGCCGCGCAGGTCGGTGCCCAGCGTGCCGCCCGGCGCCACCCCGTTGACGCGGATCCGCGGCGCCAGCTCGTGCGCCAGGGCCGCCACCAGGCCGCGGACGGCGAACTTCGACGACACGTACAGCGCGCCGCCGCGTCCGGGATAGAACGACGACGCGGACTCCGTCAGGACGATCGAGGGCCCCGTTCCCGCCCGCAGCCGGGGGAGTGCGGCCTTGACGGACTGCAGGTGGCTCAGCACGTTGGTGCGAAACATCTCGTCGAACGCGCCGGGGAGGGCGTCGGCGTCGATGTCGCCGATGCCCTTGTAGAAGTCGAAGATTCCGACGCAGTTGACCAGCGTGTCCACCCCGCCGTAGGCGTCCACCGCGGCGTCGACCGCGCGTTCGTTGGCGTCGCGGGTGACCGCGTCGCCCTGGATGACGGGGACGCCGGGCAGCTGCCGGCGCAGGGCCTCGCATTTGCCGTTATCCCGTTCCAGCACGGCGACTTTCGCGCCCTGGGCACCGAAAGCGTCCACCACCGCCCGACCGATCCCCGAACCGCCGCCGACCACCAGTGCGCGCTTACCCTCAAGCCAGCCGGTCATCGCCCTCCTCGGCGTCGTCGGGCAGCAACGGCGCGTGGGAATTGCCGACCATCGCCGCCAGCGTGCGCGTGTTCTGCCGCGTCAGGGCCTCGACTTCGAGCGCGTCCAGCGTGATCCATTGCCCGGACCGCGGCGCGCTGATCAGTAGCCTCGACCCGTTGCGGGTGTCCACGCGGCGCACCACTACCTCGGTGAATTCGTTTGCGACGACCAGGGGTTCGCCGATCGCGCCGTCCAGCAGCCGTTGCAGTTCGTCATTCACAGGAACACCGCCAAGTTTTGCATCCGCAGCACCGACTCGTCGGCGATGATGTTGCGACGGGCCAGCTTCCAGCGGCCGTCGCTGAAGCGCAGCACGTCCTCGCGGCCGCACGACAGCAGCGCGCTGTCGTTCACGTCGCCCCGGCTGCGGAACAACAGTTCGGCCGATTCGACGAACAACTGTGCCGGGTCGTCGCTTTCGAAGGTGCGCACGTTGGCGATGAAGTGCCGCAGCCGCGACGGCGGGTCCTCGGCCCAGGCGTGCTCGGTGCCCATCCGCGCGACCCGCTGGCTCAGCGAATACTTGTCCTCGTCGAAGTGCGCCATCTGCGGAGAGGTGTCGAACCCCGCGCCGCGCGCGGTGGTGACGCGCACCGGCATCACGTAGCGGACGTCGTCGGTCATCGTCTCGAGCCACGCCTCGTACTGCTGGGCGTCCAGCAGGTAGGCCTCGTCCACCAGGAACTGATGCGCCTCTAGGTGGCGAACGTCGTTGAATGGCAACGCCTTTCTCACGTGTCCGCCCCCTGAAGGTAATCGGCCCACAGGTTCAGCAGCGCGCGCTGGTTGTGCTCGTTGTAGCCGACCTGCGCGCGTCCCGGCCCGTGGAACGACTCGGCCGTCAGCGGCTCGACGACCGGGCTGCCGTCGGACAACAGGCCCATCCGGCTGTTCAGCAGCAGCCGGCGGGCCATCGCACCGCCGGCGGTGGTGGTCAGCGACACCCAGTTCTCCACGTCGTCCTGCTCGAACATGCCGGTCGACCCGAAGCACATCAGATACGCCTTGTACGAATCCCGCTTGTACTGCGGGGGAGCGGCCGAGTCCACCGCGAACCACGAGCACACCTCGGTTTCGTTTTCGCTGATCGGCTGCCACAGCCGAATCGAGATGAACGGCAACGTCTCATCGTCGTGGCCGTCGCGGACCTTGGGCCAGTTGTGCACGAAGCTCAGATTCGGAAAGCAGGTGGCGGCCGAGATCATGAAGCCGTCCTCGCCGACCATCCGCTGCTGTTGCGGCGTCCACACCTGCTTGATCCGGGAGATCATGTCGTCGGGGTAGCCGACGTAGCGCATCCGCTCGTCGAAGGTGCCCGGCGGAAGCTTGTAGGTGGTGCCGCCGCCGCGGTGCGCCCAGTAGGTGGCGCCGTCCTTGCGCTTCTGCGCTTTCGGCTCGCGGAACAGGCCGATGTCGACGATCGACGCGTGGGTATGCGGCGTGTGGTACATATCGCCGGCGAAGTTCTCGGCGCCGATCTTCCAGTTGGCGTTGATTCGCCAGCGCTGCGGGCCGCGGACTTCCAGGCCGCTGGTGCTCTGCTTGGTGTAGAAGTCCAGATAGAACGCGAAGTCGCCGAGGAAGTCTTCCAGCGGTTCGGCGCCGGGGTCCAGGCTGATGAACAGCAGGCCATTGTAGCTCGCGAAATTCGGTGCGGGTAAAAGGGTTTGGGTGCTTCTGGCGAACCCGTCCTCGCCGCCGTAGGCCTCCCGGTGGAACGGCAGGCCGGTGAGCTGGCCGTCGTTGCGGTAGGTCCAGCCGTGGTACGGGCAGCGGAAGTTGGAGGCGTTCCCCATCTCGGCGCGGCACACCTGCATGCCGCGGTGCAGGCACATGTTGAAAAAAGCGCGCACCTCGCCGGTCGAGTCGCGGGTGATGATGAAGGAGTCGTCGAGCACCCGGCGCACCACATAGTCGCCGTCTTGCGGAATCTCGGACTCGTGCCCCACGAAGATCCACGACCGGACGAACAGCCGGCGCTTCTCCAGTGCGAAGACTTCGGGGTCGTTGTAGATGTGGGCCGGGATCATGCCGTCGCGCACGTGGCCGAAAATGCGGTCGGCGAGGGCGTCGCAGGCGCCGCTGTCGACCGTCACGGTAACTCCCCGTTGTCTGCTGAGCAGAGATGCTTTCCGCTAAGTAGAATCCCGCATGCACCCGCCGCCGGTCAATCGGGGCCCGACCGGCGGGCAGGCATTCACCAGCATGCTTTCTGGTAACTCACAGGTTGCTGACGATCACCCGGCCGAAACGCCGCGCTACGGTGGTCACGTCGGCTCCGCCGCTCATGTGAGCGTGCGGTAAATCAGCGGTAAATGGTTCGATTTTGCGTGCGCTGCTGCGTGCTGGCGACGCAACTGAGGAAGGGCTGGTGGAATGGCTGCTCGCGATGATCGGCTGCGGAAACTCGGATCGCGAGTGGTGTCCGCCATCGGGCGGCAAGAGTGGCTGGATCGGCCGAGCTATCGGTTCGAGCACGCGTTGAGCTTCGCCTTCAACGGCCTGGGCGGCGCCCGCAACGCCGTCACCAACGCTCTGCACGGCGTGTGGCTGGGCCACCCGGTCCACCCGCCGCTGGCGTCGCTGACGAGCGGCGCGCTCGGCACCACAGTCGCGCTGGACGCCATCAGCCTGCTGCCGGGGCGGCCCGCCACCGAGGTGCGCGACGCGTCGAAGTTCGCCTCCCGCGCCCTCGGGGTGGGCATCCTCGCCAGCATCGGGTCCGCCGTCACCGGCGTCACCGATTGGCAGCACACCCACGAATCGGACCGCCGGGTCGGGGTGGTGCACGGCCTGGTCAACCTGGTCGCCACGGCGCTGTACGCGCAGTCCTGGTGGGATCGCCGCCAAGGCCGGCACGGCCGCGGCATCGCCCTCACGGCGGCGGGTTACGGCCTTACGGTCGCGGGCAGTTACCTCGGCGGGGCGCTGGTGTTCGAGTCCGGCATCGGCATCGACCAGTCGGGCGCGCGGCTGCGCAGCACGGAATGGACGCCGGTGCTCCCCGCGAGCTCGCTGAACGGGAAGCCGGTGCGCGTCGAGGTCGACGGGGTGGGCCTGGTGGTGTGCAAGACCAAGCCGGGCGAGGTCGCGGCGTTCGGGGAGTGGTGCCCGCACCTGGCCGCCCCGATGGCCGACGGCTGGATCGACCGGGGCCGGCTCGTATGCCCTTGGCACGGTTCATGGTTCGCCGCCGAGTCGGGGGATGTGCTGCGCGGTCCGGCGGCCGCGCCGCTGCCGTGTTACCAGGCGAGATTGGTCGACGGAATGGTCGAGGTACGTGCCGAGGAGGTAGCCAAGTGAACGCGTACGAAGTGTTGAAAGAACACCACATCGTGATCAAGGGCCTGGGCCGCAAGGTGAGCGAGGCGCCGGTGAACAGCGAAGAGCGGCATGCCCTTTTCGACGACATGCTGATCGAGCTCGACATCCACTTCCGCATCGAGGACGACCTGTACTACCCGGCGCTCAAAGACGCCACCAAGCTGATCGCCGTCGCGCACGCGGAGCACCGCCAGGTGATCGACCAGCTTTCGGTGTTGCTCAAGACGCCGCAGAGCGCGCCCGGTTACGAGGACGAGTGGAACTCCTTCAAGACGGTGCTGGAAGCCCACGCCGACGAGGAGGAGCGCGACATGATCCCGGCTCCCCCCGAGGTGAAGATCACCGACGCGGAGCTCGAGGAACTCGGCAACCGGATGGCCGCCAAGATGGAGCAATACCGCGGGTCGGCCCTGTACAGGATGCGCACCAAGGGGCGGGCGGCGCTGGTGCGCTCGCTGTAACTCGGGTGCCACCCTGCGGGGTTCGCCGGGCCATCGAGAGTAGCGTCACGGCTCATGAACCCCGAGTGCGTCGCGTCTCAGGGTGACATCACGGCCGAGATCGCCGCCATCGCAGCCGAATACCGCGGGCCGGAGCCCCAGCCCCGGCTGCACTACCCGCCCTACCGCGGCACCGTCCTGCGCCATCCCCAACGACCCCTGGTGCCGGTGGATCCCGAGGAGGTCGAACGCTGGGCGCCCTGCTTCGGCCACCAGGACGTCGACCCGCTCGACGCCGACCTGACGGCGGGCCACCCGGGCGAGCCCCTCGGCGAACGCGTGATCGTGGCCGGCCGGGTGCTCGACGGATCCGGCAGGCCGGTCGCGGGCCAGCTGGTCGAGATCTGGCAAGCCAACGCGGGTGGCCGCTACCGCCACCAGCGCGACCAGCACCCGGCCCCGCTCGACCCGAACTTCACCGGCGCCGGCAGGTGCCTGACCGGGCCGGACGGTTCCTACCGCTTCCTGACCATCAAGCCGGGCCCGTATCCGTGGCGCAATCACCACAACGCGTGGCGCCCGGCGCACATCCACTTCTCCGTGTTCGGGACCGCTTTCACCCAGCGCCTGGTCACCCAGATGTACTTCCCGGGAGACCCGATGTTCGACCTCGATCCCATCTTCCAGTCGGTCCTCGAACCCGCCGCGCGGCGACGGCTGATCGCGCGCTACGACCACGACCTCACCGAGCCGGAGTACGCGACCGGCTACCGGTGGGACGTCGTGCTGGCCGGCGCCGCCCGGACGCCAACCGAGGGCGACGATGACTGAATTCCCTTGCACCCCAGGGCAAACGGTCGGCCCGTTCCTGGACCTCGGGCTGCCGTTTCCGGGGGACAGCGCGCTGGTCGGCGATGGACACCCGCAGGCGGTGCGGCTGCACGGCACGGTCTACGACGGCGCCGGCGACGGCGTCGGCGACGGCCTGGTCGAGCTGTGGCAGGCCGACGGCGCCGGCCGCATCCCGCGGCAGGCCGGATCGCTGCGCCGCGACACTTCGGCGTTCACCGGGTGGGGCCGCTGCGCGACCGATGCCGACGGTCGTTACGCATTCACCACCGTGGTGCCGGGTTCGAGCGCCGGAGCGCCGCCGTTCTTCGCCCTCACCGTATTCGCGCGGGGTCTGCTGGACCGGCTGTTCACCCGCGCCTACCTGCCCGGCGGCGACCCGGGTGCCGACGCCCTGCTGGCCGGCCTCGACCCCGAACGGCGCGCCACCCTGCTCTGTGATCACGAAAGCGACTGCCGGGCATACCGTTTCGACATCCGGCTGCAGGGTCCGCGTGAGACAGTGTTCCTGGCATACCGGGGCGGTGGGCGATGACCAACCTGTTGTGGCCCGGGGATCACCGTGCCGGAGAGCACATGACGGACCGGGCGCTCCTGCAGTCGATGGTCGCGGTGGAGTCCGCCTGGCTGGACGCCCTCGTCGCCGAAAACTTGGCCCCACCCGCGTGCGCCGGGGCGGACCTGCCAATGCTGTTGACCGCCAACGATTGTGAATCCCTGGCAGTGGCCGCCGAGGACGGCGGCAACCCGGTCATCGGCCTCGTCGGGCTGCTGCGCCAACGCGCCGCGCCGGAAGTCGCGCCGTGGATCCATCGGGGCCTCACCAGCCAGGACGTGCTGGACACCGCTGTCATGCTCGGCGTGCGCGAGGTCGCGGGGGAGCTCGCCGCACAGCTCAGGGGTCAGGTCTCGACGCTGACCGAACTCGCCGCCCTGCACTGGAGCACTCCCATGGTGGCGCGCACGCTTGGCCAGCACGCCGCGCCGACCACCTTCGGCGCGAAGGCGGCCGTCTGGCTGAACGGCGTCGTGGACGCCTTCGAGGGATTGTCCGAGTTGGTCGTGCCCGCCCAGATCGGCGGTGCCGCCGGAACATTGGCCGCCACCACCGAGCTGGCCGCGCTGCTCGCCGGCGCGGCCGACCCCGCCGGGGTTTCCGCCGGACTGGCGCACAGCGCGGCGACGGCCCTGGGTTTGGTGGTCCGAATGCCTTGGCACACGACACGAACACCGGTCACCGCGGCGGCCGACGCGTTCGTCGGCTGCACCGACTCGTGGGGCCGGATCGCCGCGGACGTCGTCACCTTGGCCCGGCCGGAGATCGGGGAACTCGGCGAGCCGGGCGGCGCCAAGCGCGGGGGTTCGTCGTCGATTCCGCGCAAACGAAACCCGGTGTTGTCCATCCTCATCCGCCGGACCGCGCTGTCCGGCCCGCAGCTGGCGGCGACCCTGCACACCGCCGCGGCGCTGGCCAACGACGAGCGGCCCGATGGCGCCTGGCACGCGGAGTGGGACACCCTGCGGATCCTGGCCCGGCGCACCGTGGTCGCCGGATCCCAATGCCGCGAATTGCTGGCCGGGCTGACGGTGCACGCCGATCGAATGTACGAAAACCTCGACGCGGCAGATGTTTTGGGGGAACAGGAAGCGATCGCCGAGCTGGCGGGTAAGGCCGCGTCGCCGACCTACTTCGGTGCGGTGGACCGGCTGATCGACGAGAGCCTGGACCGGGCGCGGCGGGTGATCGGTCAGCGCTGATAGATGCTGGCCAGCCAGATGTGCAGCAGCGTGTCGACGGCGCGGTCCTCGGGCATCGCCTCGTCCTCCCCGGTGAACGTCGCGGCCATCACCCGCTCGCTGAGCATGTTGAGCGCGACCGACAGCTGCTCGGCGGGGACGGTGTCGGGGGCCGCGCCCCGCCCGCGCTCGGCCTTGATGGCCGTCGTGGTCAGCGAGATCCACCGCTGCATGAGCGCGGACCACAACTGCCGCACCTCGGGGTTGGTCGCCTTCGCCGCGGCGCCGGCCACGGCGACCGCCGGGTGCGAGCCGGAGACCTCGAAGAACGCCTCGATGCGGGCCCGCCAGAGATCCGCGGGGTCGCCGGTCGAGATGCCGCCGAGCGTGCTGAGGGCCGCGTGCGCCTTGCCGTTCATCTGGTCGAGCAGCGACAGCAGCACCGCGTTCTTCGATCGGAAATAGAAGTAGAAGGTGGGACGCGAAATTCCGGCGCCTTTTGCTAGGTCGTCCACCGAAAAGTCGGCCAGCGGCCGTTCCTGGAGCAGCCGCTCGGCCGTGGCCAGGATCGCTTGCTCGCGGTCGTCACCGGAGTGCGGTGACGACCGGCGGCCCCGCGAGGCGTGCAGGAACTTGGTTCGTGTCGGCAGGTCGGACACGCCCGTTACTGTTGGGCACGCCGATATACGCGAACGAAACGGTTGATTACGCGCAGCAATAATGTCGATTAAGTTCGGCGCTTTGTTTGCGGGTGCCGACGCATTTGCTGGCCGCTTCATCGTGTGGGGCGGGCCGCGCCCAGGCCGACGAACTGCCCGGGGAATCGGGACTTCCGCCCCTACTGCGGCCCAGGCGCTCGATGGTCGCATCGAGTGATGACGAAGAACGACGACGCCACCAAGGCGTGCCACATCGACGTGCTGGTGGAAGAGCGCGACGAAAAGACCCGGGCGAAGGCGCGGCTGTCTTGGCAGGGCAAGACGCTGGTCGGCGTCGGCCGGGCGCGGCTCGACCCGGCCGACGAGCCCGTGGCCACGATCGGCGACGAGCTCGCGATCGCCCGCGCGCTATCCGACCTGGCGAATCAGCTGTTCGCTGCGACATCGACCGACATTCAAGCCAGCACGCACGAGCCCGTCACGGGCCTGCATCACTGACCGGGTGACGCGATGAGACAACACCGCTGCGACGGCCACTACGGACGCATCCAACCTGCGACCTGAAACGCCGATAGGCCAACTGAATCCGCGGCGGTCCCGGCGTCCCCCTGTCCGGGACCGCCGCCCCAAGCTTCGCCCCTCCTAGCAGCGAACGAGCCGGTATTGGGGCGTCAGGATTCGTACAGAGCCTGGAGGCGGTCGGTGAACTTGTCGATGACCACTTTGCGCTTCAGCTTCATGCTTGGCGTCAGATCGCCTGACTCGACGGTGAATTCGCGGTCGGCGATCGTGAACTTCTTGATCTGTTCCCAGCGATTGAGTTCGGTGTTCAAGGCGTCGATGTAGCCGGCGATCAACTGCTGGGTCTTGTCGTCGCGCGCGATGTCGGCGAAAGACTTGCCCGCCAAGCCGTTCTTGTTGGCCCAGTCGGTGATCGCCTCGGTGTCGAGACTGACCAGGGCGACACAGTACGGCTTGGCCTCCCCGTAGACCACCATCTCGCTCACGTACGGGCAGCAGCCCTTGAAACGCGCGTCGATCGCCGACGGCGCAACGTATTTGCCTTGTGAGGTCTTGAACATGTCCTTCTTGCGGTCGGTGATCCGCAGGAATCCATCGGCATCCAATTCGCCGATGTCGCCGGTGTGGAACCACCCGTCCCCGTCGAGCGCTTCAGCGGTGGCGTCGGGTAGGTCGTGGTAGGCGGTCATCAAACCCGGCCCCTTGAGCAGGATCTCGCCGTCGTCGGCGATCTTCACATCGGTGGCGGGGAATGGCCACCCGACCGTACCGAATCGATAAGCGTTGGGGCGGTTGATGAATGACGCGGCGGCGGTCTCCGTCAGCCCGTAGCCCTCCAGCACGATGATGCCCACGGCGTCGAACCACTGTGCGACGTCGCGGTCCAGCGCGGCGGCCGCGGAAACGAAGAACCGCAAGCGGCCGCCAAACCGCTCGCGGATGGTGGTGAACACCAGCCGGTCGGCGACCTTGTAGGCCAGCGACGATGCCAGCGAGGGCTTCTTCCCGGACTGTCGCGCCTCCGAGACGTTCTTGCCGACCCCTATCGCCCAATCGAAGATCATTTTTCTGAGCCGGCCGCGCTCGGCGGCCATGTCCTGGATGCGCGCGTGCGCCTTCTCGAAGATGCGCGGAGCCGCGCCCATGATGGTCGGCCGCAGGGCCGCGAGGTTGTCGATGATCCGCTCCACGCGGCCGTCGATGGCGGTCGGGAAGCCAATCTGCAACGGCAGCGCGAGCATCACCTTGCCGAACGCGTGCGCCAGCGGTAACCACAGGAAGTTGAGGTCGTCGGGGCCCAGGATGCCCAGCGAGTCGATGGCCGCCGCGGTGTACGTCCATGCCCCATGCGTCAGCCGCACGCCCTTGGGCCGACCGGTGGTGCCGGAGGTATAGATGAGGCTGGCCAGGTGGTCGGGACCGACGGCCGCGACCCTGTCGCTGACGGCATCGGGCGTGTCCGCGAGTAGTTGCTTGCCCAACAGATCGAGGTCGGCGAGGGAGATCACCCAGTCGCCGTCGCCGTTACCGTCGATCATGACGACCTTGCAGACGGCGGGCAGTTCGGCACGATGCTCGATCAGCTTGTCGAGCTGGGTCTGGTTTTCGGCGATTACCACCCGGCTCCCGGAATTGGCGACGATGTAGGCCACATCGGTGGCGTTCGTCGTGGGGTAGACGGTCGTGGTCGCGGCGCCCGCACACATGATCGCGAAGTCGGCGAGGACCCACTCGTAGCGCGTCGCGGAGGCGAGCGCGACCCGGTCCTCGGGCGCGATCCCCAGCGCGATCAGCCCCGCGGCGAGGTTGTTGACGCGTTCGCCGACTTGCTGCCAGGTCACGCTGGCCCAGGTGTGGTCCTGTGGATAGCGGAAGGCCTCCGCGTCGGGAGTGGCGGCGACCCGGTTGACGAACATCTGTGCCACCGACGGCGCGCGGTTCTCGATCTTGCGGAGGTCGGGCCTCTCCATTGAGGCCAGTGGTGCATTCATAACGCGAATCCATTGTTGCCGAAACGGATACCGATGACGTGGCGCACCGGCATACCGTCGATCCTGCGGAGCGTGGCGGTTATGCGGTAGTGACGAAAGTCATGTGGGGGGCGGCAAACGTCCCCGTGCGCGCTGCGACCGATCGGACTCCGGTCAGTCGGCCAACGCGATCTCGATGGACAGGCACTCCCCGAGGGCGTGCGCCGCGGACCAATCACCGCCGCGAACCGCGCGCTCGAGGTCGTCGACCAGCGGGCTGTGCGCGCCCAGCTCCGCCAACCACGCGGAGACGGTCGCGGGAATTTGATGGGCGGGCACCCGAGCGATGTGTCCTGCGTGGAGGCGATCCGTCAGCTGGTAGATCGTGGCAGTGGGCCTGCGTTGCGGCCAATGCTGCCGCCACTTCGCTGTATTCATGTTCCCTCCCCGTTAGCCTTAACGATCCATCCGACCAGTCCCGAGGGGCCGGGCGTAGAGGCCAAGAGCACGACTACCGAAAGGCTTTGGTCTTGCTTGCGGCCTGCCGAAGTCCCGGTCCGACAGGGTCTTTTGTCACTGCGGTCACCTACTTACTTCTCCGGCGATGGCGATGCGGGTCGCGTACCGTACATCGGGATGGTGCATCGCCACGTTACTCGTTTCGAGTTCCCCAAATTACGAAATCGGCGAGATGACCGCTTTAGCAATGGATTCGCAATCGGGGTGTGATTCGGGCCGGGGACTCGAGCTGACAGGTGGGCCGATGTGAGGGCTGTCCGCGCCGAAGAACTCGCGGGCCTGCCCGTATTCACCGACATCTCGGCCGAGGACCTCAAGACGTTGGCCGCCCTTCTCGAGCCCCTGCACGCGATGGCCGGCGAGGTCCTGATGCGGCAAGGGGAACGAGCGGAGTCTTTCGCGATCATCGCGTCCGGCCGCATCGGGGTGCGGCACGTCGGATCCAAGGGCCGGGTCACGGTCACCGAGCTGTCGTCGGCGACGATCGTCGGGGAGATCGCGTTGTTGCGGCACGCCACCAGAACGGCGACGGTGACGGCGGTGGAGGACGTGCGCGGGTACATCGGATACGGCGCCGCCTTCGACCGCATGCTGACCATGCCGGTCATCGCCGACCGAATGCTGCGCACCGCGCGGCAGCGGCTCGCCGCATACGTCGCCCCCATCCCGGTGACCGTCAAGGACGGTGCCGTGCTCTCGCTGCGGCCGGTACTGCCCGGTGACGCCGAGCGGTTCAAGAGCAGCGGTTCATTCTCCCGGGAGACCCTGTATCGCCGGTATCAGGGTGGCGCTCCCACCGATGCGCGGCTGACCTATCTCTTCGAGGTCGACTACGTCGACCACTTCGTCTGGGTGGTCACCGACGGCGTGGCAGGCCCGGTCGTCGCGGACGCCCGCTTCGTCCGGGATCAGGACGACGCCACCTCGGCAGAGGTCGCGCTCACGGTGGCGGACGGCTACCAGGGGCGCGGGATAGGCACGCTGCTGCTCGGCGCGCTCGCGGTCGCGGCGCGCGTCGACGGCATCAGGCGCTTCCACGCCCGCGTGCTGTCCGACAATCCGCCCGCGCGCGCGTTGGGCGAGAAGGTGAACGCGCACTGGGCGCACGAGGAGCCGGGCGTGGTCACCACGACGGGGGAGATCCCGCGTTACCGGGATATCCCCCTCGATCGCGTTGTGTATCAACAGATCCGGTTGGTGGCCCGTCAGGTGATCCACGCGTTCGACTAGGGCAAGCTGCCGGCCGGGCGTGTCTACTCGTCGTGCTTGCTCACGGCGTGGCCGGCACTGCGGACGACGCTGCGGAAGAACTCCATGCGTGCGGTGACCAACTCGTCGGCCAGGTCCAGGGCGGCGTCGACGACGGTCTTGCGTCGTGACTGCTCGGGTAGCACGGGGCTGACCTGGTCGACGAACTTGCGGACCGCATCGATGGCTTGCTTGCGGCCGGTTTCGACAGATTCCAGCACATCATCGGACAATTCGGCCCATCGCGGTTCGGTCTTTTGCGGCGCCTCGCTCATGATCTGACTCCTAGGAAGCGTCTGGGGAGATTGGGGCGGCTCTGACGTTACGACCGCCCGGGCAGCGGCGCGAGTGACTAAGGACCCTTCGCGCCTGGTCATAGGACCCGGGCCGGTCAAATCGTCGGGTTGTCGGGCAAGGACTTTCGGGGGCGCGACCGGGCCGTAAGTCCCTAACACGCCGTTTTCGGCGCCTGCTAGTTTGCCACCATGGCGGTACCGACCGACGACGACGGCGTTTCCCGACGCCCGGGCGGCGCTTTGCCGCTGAGTCCACCCACCGGCTTGAGCAGCGCCGTCAAACCGTTCACGAGCACCGGTCGCTACCTGGCCGAGTCGTGGCGCGATTACCTCGGGCAAGCGCCCGACGAGCTTCCGATCGCGCGGCCCACCCTGGCCCTGGCGGCGCAGGCGTTTCGCGACGAGGTCGTCCTGATGGGTCTCAAGGCGCGACGCCCGGTCAGCCGCCCCGAGGAGTTCGCGCGCATCACGAACGAGGTGGTTGCCGGGCTGAAGTTCTACGGTGACCGGGGATGGCTCGACCGTCCGAAGAGATTCTTCGGTGCGCCCCCGCCGCTGTCGGACGTCACCGTGCGCGAGGTCAAAAAGGGCAGGCGTTCCTTCTACCGCATGTCTTTCGACAGCGGGTACCGGCCGCGTTCGGGCGAACCCGGCGCGGATCGATGGATGGGTTACACCGCAAACAACCGCGAGTACGCCCTGTTGCTTCGCCATCCGCAACCGCGGCCCTGGCTGGTATGTATTCACGGAACGGAAATGGGCAGGGCCGCATTGGATCTCGCGCTGTTCCGGGCCTGGCGGTTGCACGCGGAGCTTGGACTGAACGTGGTCATGCCCGTCCTGCCGATGCACGGGCCCCGGGCCCGGGGTCTGCCGAAGGGGGCCGTGTTTCCGGGCGAGGACATCTTCGACGACGTGCACGCGACGGCGCAGGCGGTGTGGGACATCCGGCGGTTGCTGTCCTGGATACGCCGGCAAGAGCCGGAATCTCAGATCGGGTTGAACGGTCTATCGCTCGGCGGCTATATCACCGCATTGGTCGCGAGCCTCGAAGCCGGGCTGACCTGCGCGATCCTCGGCGTCCCGGTCGCGGACCTGGTCGGGTTGCTGAGCCGGCACTCCGGGCTAGGCCCCGAAGATCCCCGACGTCAGACCTTCGAACTCGCGGAGCCCATCGGGCGGATGACGTCGCCGCTGTCGCTTGCACCGCGGGTCCCCATGCCGGGGCGTTTCATCTATGCCGGGGTCGCCGATCAGGTGGTACATCCCCGCGAGCAGGTGGTCCGCCTCTGGGAGCATTGGGGCAAACCCGAAATCGTTTGGTACCGCGGCGGTCACACCGGATTCTTCCGCGCGCGACCGGTACAGCGGTTCGTCGAGGCGGCTCTGCAGCAGTCGGGCCTGCTGAACGGGGCCATGACCGAGCGCGACCGTCCCGCTTAGGCGCAGAGGCCGAAATGAATCCGCTGGATCCGCTGGACGCGGCCATGATGACCGCGGAGTGGGTGTCCAGCCCGATGCACGTCGGCGCCGTGCTGATCCTGTCGCCGCCCGACGACGCCGGGCCCGACTACGTCGAAGACCTGCATCGCAAGACGCTCGCGGCGAACGACCCGATCGATCCCCGGCTGTGCAAGTACCCGCACCGCGGTGCGGACACCGGGGGCGTGTGGGTGTGGCGGCACATGGATCCCGTTGACGTGAGCCAACATTGCCAACGTCGCACGGTGTCCGGCGACGGGTTCTGGCGGCTGATCGGGGAGCTGGACGCGCTGCGCCTGGACTGGAGCCGGCCGATGTGGATGTCGTATCTGATCGACGGCCTCGACGATGGGCGCTTCGCCTTCTACATCAAGGTGCATCACACCGTCACCGACGGGGTGGCGGGCTTCCAAATGATCACCGACGCCCTGAGCGATGATCCCAGCCGCCGGTCCATGCCCCCGTTCTACGCCGACTGCCGCCCCCAACCCGCGCCCTCGTCTTCGGGCGGGCTGGTGTCCCGCCTGGTCGCGCCGCTGCGGGTGTTGACGGGCGCGGCGGCGTCGGGTGCGGGGCTGATCGGCAAGGTGGCCACCGGCGAGATCGCAACGGTGCTCGACGCTTTGGTCGGGCACACCACGGTGCTGCCCCTGGGCGCCCCCTTCACGCGGTTCAACGGCCGCCCGGGCCCCGAACGCGCGGTCGCCGCGGGCAGCTGGGCACTCGAGCGCATCCACGCGGTGCGCGAGGCGGCCGGGGTGACCGGCAACGACGTGCTCACCGCGATGGCGGCCGGCGTGGTGCGGCGCTGGTTGAGTGATCACGGCGAACTGCCCAATCGGTCCCTGGTGGCGGCGTGCCCCGTCACGGTGCGCGACCGCGACCACGACGTGCCGGACGACCAGCACGGCAACCGGTTTGGATTGTGGATGTGCCCGTTGGGCACCGACCTGGACGATCCGAAGGCCCGGCTCGATCTGATCCATCGGTCGATGTCGGAGGGCAAGCAGTGGGTGTCCAAGCGGGGAGCGGCGGCATCACTGCTGACCAACGCCGGAAGCATCGCCGCGACGGCCATCGGCCCGTTGCTGCCGTTCACACCGAAAATCCGTACCGGGTACAACCTGCCCATCTCGCACGTTCGCGGCCCCTCGGCCCAAATGTATTGGAACGGCGCGCGTATCGAGGCGATGTACCCGGTGTCGACGGTGTACGACGGCCACGCGCTCAACATCACGACGTGCCTGTACGCCGATCGGGTCGGATTCGGCTACGCCGCGGGCCGCGACGTGGTGCCCGATATCGAGACGCTGATCCCGTGGACCGAGGAATCCCTTGCCGAGTTGGAAAGCATTGTGGGCGTTGCTAATTGAGGCCTAACGTGCATCACCCGGGTCCGAGGCCGAGGATGCGTTCCAAGACGGTGTTGGAGAGATCGCCATCGTCGGCAACGCGGGAGAGGCCGCGGCGCCGAAGGAATGTGTCGAGGCGGCGGTCGGGGGACCAGTCGGCATAAAACGGTCCGAGGTAGTGCGACTGCAGGAATTCGCAAGCCAGGGCGTCCACGTCAGAGTCGGTCAGCAACAACGGTGAGATACCCCCCATGCCGTCTTACTCCTTTGGTCAACCGCATCAGCCAAGTTACGGCAGCGGGCGCCGTTAAACCGTCACGGCTGGATTGCGGATCGGGGCCAAAGTCATCACCGGAGGGCAGTGCCCGCGCCGGTACAACCGCCCCGCGCGGGGTCCAACGACTCTAGTGGCGACGGCGGCGTCGACCTACGTTCGGGTCAGAGGCGGCCCTCGAACCGCCTCCCCTCAACGACTTTGGAGGTTCGAGGTGCGCGACGCGATCCCACTGGGGCGGATCGCCGGCTTTCCGGTGAACCTGCACTGGAGCGTGCTGGTCATTTTGTGGTTGTTCACTTGGAGCCTGGCCAGCACGCTGCCCTCCAGCGTCGGGGGTTATTCGCCGGTCGCGTACTGGGCGGCCGGCGCGTGCGGTGCGCTGGTGCTGCTGGCGTCGCTGGTGGCGCACGAGCTGGCGCACGCCGTCGTCGCCCGCCGCGCCGGGGTGCCGGTGGGCAGCGTGACGCTGTGGCTGTTCGGCGGCGTGACCACGCTGGGCGGCGAGGCGAAGACGCCGGCGGCGGCGTTGCGCATCGCGATCGCGGGTCCGGTCACCAGCCTCGGGCTGGCGGCCGTCTTCGGCGGCCTGGTAGCCGCCCTGCCGGCCATGGGCGCCAGCCCGATCGCCGTCGGGGTCGCTTCGTGGCTGGCCGGCATCAACCTGCTGCTCGGGCTGTTCAACCTGTTGCCGGGCGCCCCCTTGGACGGTGGCCGGGTGCTGCGGGCCTTCCTGTGGCGCCGGCACGGGGACAGCGTGCGCGCCACCATCGGCGCGGCCCACGCCGGGCGGGTGGTCGCGTTCATCCTGATTGCGTTGGGATTGGCCGAGTTCCTGGTCGGCGGTGTCGTGGGCGGTGTGTGGCTGGCCTTCATCGGCTGGTTCATCTTCGCCGCCAGTCGCGAAGAGGAGACGCGGATTTCGACGCAGCAGATGTTCGCCGGGGTACGCGTCGCCGACGCCATGACCGCGCGGCCGCACACCGCCCCAGGCTGGATCACCGTCGACGATTTCGTGCAGCGCTATGTGCTCGGCGACCGGCATTCGGCGTACCCGGTCGTCGACCGGAGCGGGTCGGTTACGGGGCTGATCACGTTGCGGCAGTTGCGGGACATGGCGCCCGGGCGGCGCGCCACCGCCACCGTGGGCGAGGTGGCGCAACCCCTGCAGGACGTGCCGTCCGGCGCGCCGCAGGAGCCGCTGACCGCCCTGCTGGAGCGGATGGCCCCCGCCGGCCCCCGCAGCCGTGCGCTGGTGTTCGAGGGCGACGAGGTGGTCGGCATCGTCACGCCTACCGACGTGGCTCGGCTCATCGAGGTGTATCGGCTCGCCCACCCAGAAGACCCGAAACGGGCGTCGGCGCAGAGCATTTGAGCGGATGGCTCTACGCGGGGGAGGTGCCGGTTGTGATCGTCGGCCGCCTTTCTTTTCTACAAAAATTTATTGTGTAAACTCTTGGCCCATGGCGTGCGTGCGCGCGGGATTTGCGGGTTGGGCGGCCAAGACGCCCCCGGCCGGTGTAGACACGCCTTGGGTGGCCGCTCGATCGAGGGCCGGCCAAGCAGAAGGAGCGTGAGGGTCCCGTGAAGTTGCCGCCGAGGTCGACCGGCGAATCCGCCAGCCGCCGCCGCGAGGTGCTGCGGATCCTGCGGGCGTCACCCGATGCCATGAGCATCGCCGCCATCGCCGAGGTGCTGGGCGTGCATCCCAATACCGTCCGCTTCCACCTCGAGAGCCTGGTCGGCCAGGGCCAAGTGGAGCAGGTCGAGCTGGACCGCAAGGGGCCGGGCCGTCCACCCCTGATGTTCCGCGCGGTGCGGCAGATGGACCGCGGCGGCACGCGGCACTATCGCCTCCTCGCCGAGATCCTCGCCGTGGCGTTCGCCGGCGAGCGGGACGCCGGTGCCAAGGCCTTGGCCGCGGGCCGCGCCTGGGGCCGAAAGCTGGAATCCAGCCTGGAAGCGGTGCCGCCGAAGGCCGCCAACGCCGCCGACGCCATCGACCAACTGGTGGACATGCTGGACGAACTCGGCTTCGCACCCGAGCGCCGGAAGTCCGATGGCGAGCAGCAGGTCGGGCTGCGGCACTGCCCGTTCCTGGAATTGGCCGAAGACCGGATGGCCGTCGTCTGCCCGGTGCACCTCGGCCTCATGCAGGGCGCCATGGAGGCGTGGGGCGCGCCGGTCTCGGTCGACCGGCTCGACGCGTTCGTCGAACCCGATCTGTGCGTGGCGCACCTGGCGCCGCAGAAAGTGGCCAAATGAGCGTCGGGCCCGCGGTCGCCGTCGCGGTGACGTTCGTGTGGCTCGGCATGGTGCTGGCCATTTCGTTCCTGGAGGCACCGCTGAAATTCCGCGCGCCCAACGTGACCTTGCAGATCGGGCTCGGCATCGGGCGGCTGGTTTTTCGCGCCCTCAACACCGTCGAGGTCGCCTTCGCCCTGGTTGTGGCGGCGATCGTGGTCGCCGGCCCGTCGCGGGCGGGCGTCGCCGCTGCGATCTTCGTCGCCATCGGTGCGCTGGCGGTGCAATTGATCGCGGTGCGGCCCCGATTGACGCGCCGATCCGACAGCGTGCTCGCCGGGGCGCAGGGGCCGCGCTCGCGGGCCCACTACGTGTACATCGGCTTGGAAGTGGTCAAGGTCATCGCATTGGTGGTGGCGGGGATACTGCTATTGACGGCCTGATCGCGTCCGCTCAACCGCAAAGGACTCAGCTATGGAATCGATCTCGTTGACCAGCCTCGCGTCCGAAAAGCTGGCCGAAGCCAAGGAATCGCACAGCGGGCGGGCCGCCCACACCATCCACGGTGGCCACACCCACGAACTTCGGCAGACCGTGTTGGCTTTGCTTGGCGGCCATGACCTTTCCGAACACGACAGCCCCGGCGAGGCGACACTGCAGGTCCTGCAGGGTCATGTCCGCTTGACCACCGGGGGCGACGCGTGGGAGGGCAAGACCGGTGACTATGTCGCCATCCCGGCGGTGCGGCACGCGCTGCACGCGGTCGAGGATTCGGTGGTCATGCTGACTGTGCTCAAGACCATTCCCTCGGTTCACTAGCCGGATGCTCGCCACGCGCTGGTCGAGGGAATTCGGGCTGCGGGTCCCGATCGTCAACGCGCCGATGGGTGGGGTCGCCGGCGGCCGGCTGGCCGCGGCGGTCACCGCCGCCGGCGGTCTGGGCATGGTCGGCATGGGCAGCGTCGCGACGAGGGAACTGCTGGCGGCCCAGCTGCGGCACGTGCGGGGGACCTTCGGCATCGGCCTGGTCGACTGGGTGATGCGCACCGAGGCGGGCCTGCTGGACGACGCCCTGGCCGCACGGCCGGCGCTGCTGTCTGTCAGCTTCGGGACCGACTGGTCGTGGGTCGCCAAGGCCCACGACGTCGGAATCCCCACGGCGACACAGGTATACGACGGCGTCGGGGCGCGGCAGGCGGCCGACGCCGGCGTCGACATCCTGGTCGCCCGGGGTGCGGAGGGCGGCGGCCATGGCGAGACGAAGCTCGCGACGCTGCCGTTGCTCGACACCGTGCTGGACGCCGTCTCGGTGCCCGTGCTCGCGGGTGGCGGTGTCGCGTCGGCGCGCAGCCTGGCCGCCGTGCTGGCCGCCGGGGCGAGCGGGGCGTGGGTGGGGACCCGCCTGGCAGCGTGCCCTGAGGCGCTCTCCGGCGACGGCAGCCGCCGCGCGCTGATCGCGGCGCGGGCCACCGACACCGCGGTCACCCGGGCGTTCGACGTCGCCCAGGCCCGGCCGTGGCCCGCGCGTTTCCCGTCGCGCGTGCTGACCAACGACTTCGTCGAGCGCTGGACCGGCAAGGAGGACGCGCTCGACCCGCAGGCGTGCGACGAACTCGAGGCCTCGATCGCCGCCGACGATCGCCGGGTGGCCCCGGTCGATGCCGGTCAGGGCGTCGGGATGATTCGCGACGACGCGTCGGTGGCCGAGGTGATCGACGAAATGTGTTCGGGCGCAGAGCGTTTGCTTAGGGCCTGGGTTACCTAGCGCCAGCCTAGCCCTCGTTGCGGGTGACCGGTCGGCTCAGACCCCGCGCAGATAGCGTTTGGCGATGACGCGCTGGGCCACCGCCACCACCGGCCTGGCGGCCTTGCTCCACCAGGTCGCCGGCCGGGAGAACGCCGTCACCTCCGCGAACACCGCGGAGGTGGCGGGGTCGCGCCGGACGACGAAGCGTTCCTCGCCGGATTCCGGATGCCCCGGCAGGGTGCCGTAGGCGAATCCGCGCATGTCGGGTTCGTCGATGACGTACACCACTCGGCACGGCGCGGGCAGAAAACCCATGCGCACCAACACAACCGTGCCGACCTCGGCGACCTCCGAGCTGGCCCGCACCCGCAGGCCCGCGCCGTGCTGCATGCCCCACCGCATGACGGCGTCGGCGGCCTTATCGAAGCGCTCCTGTCCCGTGCCGATCTGTTTCTCGGTGTGCAGGTGGCCGTACCCCGCGGGCAACGTGCCGGACGCGGTCGCCCCCACCTCGGAGTAGGTCAACGGCAGTTCCTCGAGCGCTCCTAGGTCCACTTGCCCAGCTTGCCACGCCGGGATGCGCGGCGGATTTCCGGCGTACGGTCGTAAAAGTGACCGCACAAAACTCGAAAACCGTTGCAGAATCGTCCGGAACGTTCACACTCGGCGGCGACCTGACCATCAACCGACTCGGGTTCGGCGCCATGCGCCTGACCGGCAAGGGCGTCTGGGGTCCACCGGCCGACCGGGACGAGGCCGTACGGGTGTTGCGCCGGGCCGTCGAACTCGGGGTGAACTTCATCGACACCGCCGACTCCTACGGCCCCTACATCGCCGAGGAGATCATCCGCGAGGCGTTGCACCCCTACGACGGGTTGGTCATCGCCACCAAGGCGGGCCTGCTGCGCACCGGGCCGGACGTCTGGATCCCGCTGGGCAACCCGAGCTATCTGCGCCAGGAATGCGAGATGAGCCTGCGCCGCCTCGGCGTCGAGACCATCGACCTGTTCCAGCTGCACCGCATCGACCGCGACTTCCCGCTGGCCGATCAGGTGGGCGAGCTGGCGGCGCTGAAGAACGAGGGCAAGATCCGCCACATCGGCCTTTCCGAGGTGAACGTTGATCAGCTCACCGAGGCCCAGCGGACCACCGAGATCGTGTCGGTGCAGAACATGTACAACCTGTCGGCCCGGGGCGCCGAACCGCTGGTGGATGCCGCGACCAGCCAGGGCATCGGGTTCATCCCGTGGTTCCCGCTGGCCGCCGGGCCGCTGGCCGCCACCGACGGCCCGCTGCAGCGCATCGCCGCCGAGCACCACGCAAGCCCGTCGCAGCTGGCGCTGGCCTGGTTGCTGAAGCGGTCGCCGGTGATGCTGCCGATTCCCGGCACGTCGAAGGTGGCGCACCTGGAGGAGAACGTCGCCGCCGCCCAGATCGAGCTGAGCGACGACGAGTTCGAGGCGCTGTCGACCGCCGGAGGTCAGAACACCGTCTGACCACCCGATACGGTGTCCGGGTGAGCAGCGGACAGGCCAGGCACCCCGGCGGCGGGTTCAACCCGCCCGAACCGACGACCAAGGGCGGCCCCGACTACGGCCGGTTCATCGACGCCGTGCGCAAGCTGCAGGACCACGCCCGCGCCGTGGACGCCCCCGACGAGGTGATCACCGAGGCGGCGAATCAGCTGGAGAAGCTGTCGGCGTTGCTCGCGCCCTACGACGCCGACGAGTGGGCGTCGCCGTCCGGCCGGCGCATGGACCTGCCGATGCGCGGCAACGTCCTGACCGTCCCGATGTCGGCCCGCAGGGGTGACGACGGCCGCGTGCACGGCTGGGCGCGCTTCGCCCGGTTCCATCTGGGACGCAACGGCGCGGTGCACGGCGGCTCGCTCGGCATGCTGTTCGACACCGTGCTCGGCCTGACGGCGGTGCTGCTCACGGGGAGCCGCCGCCAGCGCACCGCGTACCTCAAGATCGACTACCGCAACGTCGTGCCCATCGAAAAGGAGTTGCAGTTCGACGCCGGGGTGGACCGCGTGGACGGGCGCAAGATCTTCGTGTCCGGGCGGTTGACCGACGGCGACACCCTGCTCACCGAAGCCGACGCCCTGTTCGTGCGGCTCAAGCCCGGCCAGCCCTAGAGCTATGCCGTGGCGAAAGTCGTTGCCCCGTAAGGATTCCGGTCACTTCCGGGTGAATGCCTGCGCCGCTGCGTGGGCCCTGTCCGCGCGGGTACCCGGGACACTGACCCGGATGGGGAAAGGGGTTTCGGTGTGGCGCTCGCCGGCCTGACAATGGCGGACTTGTTCCGTGCGGTCGACCTGACCGGCGTGTTCGGCAATGCCCTGCTGGCCGGCGTGGTCGCCCGCAAGGAGAAGCTGGACCCCGTTGGCTTCGCGGCCCTCGCCGTGTTGTCGGGCCTGGGTGGCGGCATGATCCGCGACACTCTGCTGCAGCGTGGCACCCCGGTCGCGCTCACCGATTACGCCTATCTGTTGACCGCCCTGGCTGGAGCGGCGTTCGCCTTCGCGTTCCGGGTCGAGGGCCGGGTGTGGAACCGGGTATGGCCGGTCGTCGACGCACTGGCATTGGGATGCTGGGCGGCGACCGGTGCGCATAAGACGCTTGCCGTGGGGCTCGGCTGGTTGGCGGCGTTGCTGCTGGGCACGATCTCCGCGGTCGGTGGGGGAGCGACGCGGGACATCGTGATGCGTCGCGTCCCGGGAATCTTCGGTGGCAACACCCTGTACGCCACCTGCGCCCTCGCCGCGAGCGGCGTCCTGGTGCTCTTCAACTACCGCGACCATCCGACCCCCGGACTGCTGGTGGGCACACTGACAGGGACGGTGTTGTGCTGGCTCGCGCAGTGGCGTGGCTGGATGTTGCCCGCCGTGGGCACCTGGTCGCCGGCAACCCGTTTCGCCCGGGGTCGGTCCCGCCGGTCGGCGCCCGGGGCACCTCAGACGGAGGAGGACGTCAACGATGGGGACAGCCACTAACTCGGTGTCCACCCGGGTGCTCGCGGGACTGCGCGACGCCCGGGACTGGCAGGAGGACTTCTACCGCAACCTGCACCAACACCCGGAGCTGTCACACCAGGAACGCGACACGGCCGCGGCCGTGGCCGAGCGGCTGGGCGGCTTCGGCTACGACGTGCACGAGGGCATCGGCGGCACGGGCGTCGTCGGGATCCTGCGCAACGGCGACGGCCCGACCGTGTTGCTGCGGGCCGACATGGACGCGCTACCGGTCAAGGAAGACACCGGCTTGCCGTATGCCAGCACGGCCACCGCCACCGACGCGGACGGCAATCGGGTGCCGGTGATGCACGCCTGCGGCCACGACGTTCACGTGACCTGCCTGCTGGGAGCGGCCGCGCTGCTGGCCGGCGCCCGCGACCAGTGGAAGGGCACCGTGATCGCGTTGTTTCAGCCCGCCGAGGAGGTCGGTGACGGCGCACGCGGCATGCTCGACGACGGTCTCGCAACGCTGGTCGGCCGCGTCGACGTCGCCCTCGCCCAGCACGTCCTGCCCTTCCCGGCCGGCCGGGTCGGCGCACGGCCCGGGCCCGTTCTGTCTACCGCGGACAGCATGCGGATTACCGTGTATGGCCGCGGCGGCCACGGCTCGATGCCCCAGGCCACCGTCGATCCGGTGGTGCTCGCCGCCATGATCGTGATCCGGCTGCAGACCGTGGTCTCGCGCGAGGTCGCGCCAACCGATTCCGCCGTGCTGACCATCGGCAGGATCGAGGCGGGAACCAAGAGCAACATCATCGGCGACCGCGCCGTGCTGGAACTCAACCTGCGCACCTACAGCGAGCAGACCCGCACCAGGGTCCTCGACGCGATCCGGCGCATCGTCACCGCCGAATGCCAGGCGTCCAAATCCCCGATGGATCCCGACTTCGAGCTTTTCGACCACTATCCGGCCACCGTCAACGATTCCGCGGTCGCGGAGCGGGTGCGCGCCGCGTTCGACGATTTCTTCCGCGACCGATCGTCCGAGCTGCCGCTGCAGGCCGCCAGCGAGGACTTCAGCGACATCCCCAGGGCGCTCGAGACGCCCTATTGCTATTGGGGCATCGGCGGCGTGGACCCCGACACCTATCGCAAGGCGGTGAACGCGGGCCGCGTCAGCGAGGACATCCCGGTCAACCATTCCCCGACGTTCGCGCCTGTCATCCAGCCCACCCTCGACACCGGGACTCAAGCCCTGACGGTCGCCGCGCTGGCCTGGCTCGCGCCGACATAATCGTTGGGCCACAACCGGCCCTGACGCCCGTTCGCGAACCGCCCGGCGCCAGGCGTAGGAAGGAGGAGTGGCCGATAACCCGCGGGATGAGTCCCGGGTGAGTGCCGCCGGCTCGGACGCGATGCCCGCGGCCTTCCTCGGCCACGGCAGTCCGACGAACGCGATCGAGATCAACCGATACACGGCGGCGTGGGCCGCCTTTGGGCAAGTTGTGCGGCGCCCGCGGGCGATCTTGGTGATAAGCGCGCACTGGTACATCAACGCCACAGCCGTCACCGCGATGGCCCGGCCCCGGACGATCCACGATTTCTACGGGTTTCCGCACGAGCTGTTCGAGGTCCAGTACCCGGCTCCCGGTATGCCCCAGCTCGCCGAGGAGATCTCCGAATTGGTGAACCCGGTGTGGGTGGGAGCGGATATGGACAGCTGGGGTATTGATCACGGCGCGTGGTCGGTGCTGGTGCACGCGTTTCCGGACGCTTCGATTCCGGTTGTCCAACTCTCGATCAATGCCGACAAGCCGTTGGACTACCACCTCGACCTGGGTGCCCGGCTCGCCCCGCTGCGAAAGCGTGGTGTGCTGATCATCGCGAGCGGCAACGTCGTACACAACCTGCGCGAAATGGATTGGGCGCTCGGCGAATACGGCTTCGACTGGGCCGAACGCTTCGACGACGACGCGAAGGCCCTGATGCTGTCCGACCCGGCCGATGCGGTGCGGCTGCACAGGCACCGCGATTACGGGGCCGCCGTCCCGACACCCGACCACTTCATCCCGTTGCTGTACTTTGCCGGGCTCGCCGGTGTGGCGTCGGACGAGGTCGACGTCCTGGTCGATGGCTTCACGTACGGATCTCTGTCGATGACCGCTTACACCCTGGGATCGCCTTGCCCCCGCGCCGCCGGTACCCGATCCGACGCCCGGCAACTGGCGCCGGAATTTCCCGCCGACGCCGCCAACATTTGAGCCGTCCGACGCGGTGAGGGTTGCATGAGGCGCGCAGGGGTGGGTATGCGCGTTAGTCATGGCTGCAATTTCGCGGGGATGGATCGCCTGGGCCGCGGTGGCGCTGGGCGTCTGCGCGGCGGTAGCAGCGATCGCCGCCAGCTCGACCCGGGTCGGGGAGGGCTTCGCGTTCGGATTCGGCGCCTTCATCGCCTTCTTCGGGGTGCTCGCCGCTTTCGCCCGCGAGCGCACCCCCGATCATTGGGGCTTGCTGGTCGCCGGGCTGGCCATGGTCGTCGTCCCGTTCTTGGGCAACGGGTACCAGGCAGACCCCGGCGCTTCCTGGACATGCTGGGTGGCCGGCGGCATTGCCATGGTTCTCGGAGCGATCGGCTGGCTAGGTGACCGGACGCCGACGGAGTACGGCGTCAACGAGGTGGGCACCGGGCAGGCCGAGCGCAGCGTGATGAGCTTCTGGATCGGCCGGGTTGCGCTGGGGGTCGCCCTGGCCGCGGTGCTGCTGGGCATCGCGGCGCGCACCACGCCCGCCGGCACGGCCGTCACGATCGGTCTGGGCGTGCTGGCGGCAGTGTTCGCCGCGTGGTCGCTGCTGGCGGTCGACCCGACGCACGACTTCCTGACGCTGGCCTGCGCCGGGTTCGCGCTCTTCCTGGCGCCCTGGGTCGCCGGGTTCGCCGATGGCAACGCCGCGTGGACCGCCTGGGTCGCGGGCGCCCTGATCACGGCCCTCGGTGCGATCGGGTACTGGCGCGGTGAGCGCCTGGGCTTCGCCGCCACCGTGCGTGACGACGCCGTCGCCCGGTACCACAGACGACACAGCTGAGCGGCCCTACGCGTTCTGCCCGATCCCGACTTGTTCGGCCAATCTGTCGAGTTCCCTGGTGACCTCTGAGTCGCCACCGTCCGGCAGCAGAAACAGGCACCGTTCGATCCCGGCGGATGCGTATCTGTCCGCCATGCCCCGATCCGACGACGCGGCGAAGAGACTGATCGGAATCCGGCCGCGCCCGGCGTCGGCGGCGCGCTGCTGCAACCCGGCCGCGCGGTCGGCGAAATCATCCAAGTTTTCCTGCGTGACGTTCTGCGCCAGCCAACCGTCCCCGAAGCGAAGGATGCGGTCCTCCACGGTCGGGCCCATCCCGCCGACGAGCACCGGCAAGGGCGATTGGACTGGCTTGGGGTAGGACCAGATCGGGTCGAAGTTGACGAATTCGCCGTGGTATTCCGCTTCGTCGGCGGTCCAGATCTGCCGCATCGCCTCCATGCGTTCACCCATGATGGACATCCGGACGCGCGGATCGGTGCCGTGGTTGGCCATCTCCTCGCGGTTCCACCCGGCCCCGACCCCGAACAGGAACCGTCCGCCGGAGAGGCGGTCAACGCTGGCCACCTCCTTCGCGGTCGTGATGGGGTCCCGCTCCACCACCAGACACACCCCGGTGCCGATCTTCAAGCTGCTCGTGGCCGCCGCTGCGGCGGTGCACGCGACGAATGGGTCGTAGGTGTGCGCGTACATCTTCGGCAATTCGCCGCCGCCGGGGTACGGCGACTTCCTGCTGGTCGGGATGTGGGTGTGCTCGCAGAACAACAGCGACTCAAAACCGCGTTCTTCGCCCGCTGCGGCGAGATCGTCGGGCCGCATGCCGTAACCCGTCGGGAAGTAACACAAACCGAATTGCATAGGGTGGCCTCCCTGGCTCGCGTGGTACCGGAACGACAACTTCGCGCTCAATCGAGCGGTCACCGCCGACTACCCGGAGGCCCGAAAGCAAAACGGTAAGCCATCACCGGATTGAAGAACCGTTCGTCCGGCGCGGAAGCGCTCTGTCGGCAGCCCTGCTCGAGTCCGGAACGCCCCGATAGCATGGTCGTCGACCCACCGACCTAGGAGAACCCACGGATGAGCGCCCCGGCAAACCCGTCCCCAGCTGGCCCTATCCGGGTGCCCGCCGGGACCACCGCCGCGGCCGCGGTGCGGGAAGCGGGGCTGCCGGGCCGCGGGGCGCCCGACGCGGTGGTGGTGGTGCGCGACGCCGACGGCAAGCTGCGCGACCTGAGTTGGGTGCCTGGGGCCGACGCCGACGTCGTTGCGGTGCCGGCCAACACCGACGAGGGCCGCAGCGTCATCCGGCATTCGGCGGCGCACGTGCTGGCCCAGGCCGTCCAGGACCTGTTCCCGCACGCCAAGTTGGGCATCGGGCCGCCGATCACCGACGGCTTCTACTACGACTTCGACGTGGCCGAGCCGTTCACACCCGAGGATCTGGACAAGCTGGAAAAGCGGATGCGCCAGATCGTCAAAGAGGGGCAGCTCTTCGAGCGGCGGGTCTACGAGTCCAAGGACCAGGCGCGCGCGGAGTTGGCGAACGAGCCCTACAAGCTCGAACTGGTCGACGACAAGTCGGGTGACCCCGACATCATGGAGGTCGGCGGCGACGAGCTCACCGCCTACGACAACCTCAATCCCCGCAGCCGGGAACGGGTCTGGGGTGACCTGTGCCGCGGTCCGCACATCCCGACCACCAAGCACATCCCGGCCTTCAAACTGACCCGCAGCTCGGCCGCCTACTGGCGGGGCGACCAGAAAAACGCCAGCCTGCAACGCATCTACGGCACCGCGTGGGAGTCGCAGGAGGCGCTGGATCACCACCTCGAGCTGCTCGCCGAGGCGCAGCGCCGCGACCACCGCAAGCTGGGCACCGAGCTGGACCTGTTCAGCTTCCCCGACGAAATCGGTTCCGGGCTGGCGGTTTTCCACCCCAAGGGCGGCGTGGTGCGCAGGGAGCTGGAGGAGTATTCGCGGCGCAAGCACATCGAGGCCGGATACGAATTCGTCAACACCCCGCACATCACCAAGGCGCAGTTGTTCCACACCTCGGGGCACCTGGACTGGTACGCCGACGGGATGTTCCCGCCGATGCACCTCGACGCGGAATTGAACGACGACGGCACGGTGCGCAAGCCCGGGCAGGACTATTACCTCAAGCCGATGAACTGCCCGATGCACACGCTGATCTTTCGGTCGCGGGGGCGTTCGTACCGCGAACTTCCGTTGCGGCTCTTCGAGTTCGGCACCGTGTACCGCTACGAGAAGTCCGGTGTGGTGCACGGGCTGACCCGGGCGCGCGGATTCACCATGGACGACTCGCACATCTTCTGCACGCGCGAGCAGCTGCACGGCGAGCTCGCGTCGCTGCTGCGGTTCGTCCTCGAGCTGCTTGGCGACTACGGCCTGGAGGACTTCTATCTGGAGCTGTCCACCAAGGACCCGGAGAAGTTCGTCGGCACCGACGAAATGTGGGAGCAGGCCACCAATTCCCTGGCCGAGGTGGCCGCCGAGTCGGGCCTGGAACTGGTTCCCGACCCCGGCGGTGCGGCGTTCTACGGCCCGAAGATCTCGGTGCAGGCCCGCGACGCGCTGGGCCGCAGCTGGCAGATGTCCACCATTCAGGTGGACTTCAACTTCCCGGAGCGCTTCGAGCTGGAGTACACCGCGCCGGACGGCACCCGTCAGCGGCCCGTGATGATTCACCGCGCCCTGTTCGGGTCGATCGAGCGGTTCTTCGGCATCCTCACCGAGCACTACGCCGGCGCGTTCCCGGCGTGGCTGGCGCCCGTGCAGGTGGTCGGCATCCCCGTCGCCGACGAGCATCTGCCTTACCTGGAAAGCATTGCCGCCCAATTGAAGTCGCACGGTGTGCGGGTGGAGGTGGACGGCAGCGACGATCGGATGGCCAAGAAGATCGTGCACCACACCGCCCAGAAGGTGCCGTTCATGCTGCTGGCCGGCGACCGCGACGTCCAGGCGAAGGCGGTGAGCTTCCGCTTCGGCGACCGCACCCAGATCAACGGCGTGCCCCGCGACAGCGCCGTCGACACCATCGTGGCCTGGATCGTCGACCGCCAAAACGCCGTCCCCACAGCCGAACTCGTGAAGGTCACCGGCGGTGAGTGAACGCGAGGAACGCACCGACGACACCATCCTCGACACCGGTGTCGGCGAGGACGACCACCTGCAGCGGCTGTGGACGCCGTACCGGATGACCTATCTGGCCGAGGCGCCGATGAAGCGCGAGCCGAACTCGTCGGGCAAGACCGAGCAGCCGTTCACCGACATTCCGCAACTGCCCGACGAGGAAGGCCTGGTGGTCGCCCGCGGCGAACTTGTCTACGTCGTCCTCAACCTCTACCCGTACAACCCGGGACACCTGATGGTGGTGCCGTATCGGCGGGTGTCCGAGCTCGAGGACCTCACCCCCGAAGAGAGCGCGGAGCTGATGGCCTTCATACAGAAGGCGATTCGCGTCATCAAGAACGTGTCACACCCGCACGGCTTCAACGTCGGCCTGAACCTGGGCACGTCGGCGGGCGGGTCACTGGCCGAGCACCTGCACGTGCACGTCGTGCCGCGCTGGGGTGGCGACGCGAACTTCATCACCATCATCGGCGGCGCGAAAGTGATCCCGCAGCTGCTGCGCGAAACCCGCCGGCTGCTGTCGAGCGAGTGGGCCAAGCAGCAATGAGTAAGGTGCCGTTCCTGTCGCGGGCGGCGTTCGCGCGGCTCACCACCCCGACCGCCAGGGCGTGCCTGCGCATGGGGCTGACGCCGGACGCCGTCACGATCCTGGGCACCACCGGATCCGTGGCCGGAGCGCTCACGCTGTTCCCGATGGGCAAGTTGTTCGCCGGTGCCTGCGTGGTGTGGTTCTTTGTCCTGTTCGACATGCTCGACGGCGCGATGGCCCGCGAGCGCGGTGGCGGCACCCGGTTCGGCGCCGTGCTGGACGCCACCTGCGACCGCGTCAGCGACGGCGCGGTGTTCTGCGGTCTGCTGTGGTGGATCGCGTTCGGCATGCACGACAAGCCGCTGGTGGTGGCGACCATGATCTGCCTGGTCACCTCGCAGGTCATCTCCTACATCAAGGCGCGGGCCGAGGCCAGCGGGCTGCGCGGGGACGGCGGCATCATCGAACGCCCGGAACGGCTGATCATCGTGCTGGTGGGCGCCGGCGTGTCGGACTTCCCGTTCTTCGCCTGGCCGCCCGCGCTGCCCGTGGCGATGTGGCTGCTGGCGGCGGCCAGCGTCCTCACCTGCCTGCAGCGGCTACACACGGTGCGGACCTCGCCCGGCGCGACGGAGCGCATGCCGTGATCCCGGGCATGGGTTTGATCTCCGCGCCGCGCCGCCTGGTGTCCGGCGCCGCGACCGACTGGACCTACGCGGCCGGCTGGATGGCCGTCCGGACGATGCCGGAATTCGCCGCGCGCTCCGCGTTCGAGACCGGCGCTCGGTATGCCGCCCGCGGTGGCGGTCCGAAGCAGCTGCGCAAGAACCTGGCCCGCGTCATCGGCGTCACGCCGGCCGAGGTGCCCGACGAGCTGATGCGGGCCTCGCTGGTCTCCTACGCCCGCTACTGGCGGGAGGCGTTTCGCCTGCCGTCGATGGACCTGCGCGCGCTGGCCGGCGAACTCGACGCCGCGTTCCGGGGGGCCGACAACCTGGACGCGGCGCTGACCACGGGCCGGGGCGCGATCTGCGCGTTGCCGCACAGCGGCAACTGGGACATGGCCGGGGTGTGGTTCACCCAGACGCGCGGCACCTTCACCACCGTCGCCGAGAGGCTCGAACCCGAGTCGTTGTACCGGCGCTTCCTGCGCTACCGCGAGGGTCTCGGGTTCCAGGTGCTGCCGCTGTCTGGAGGCGAGCGGCCGGCCTTCGAGGTGCTGTGCGACCGGCTGCGAGCCAACCAACTGGTGTGCCTGATGGCCGATCGCGACCTCACCCGCACCGGCGTGCAGGTCGACTTCTTCGGGGAGGCCACCCGGATGCCGGCCGGGCCGGCGAAGCTGGCGATTGCGACCGGTGCGGCGTTGCTTCCGGTGCATTGCTGGTTCGATGGCGATAGCTGGGGATTTGAGGTGTTCCCGCCGCTGGACTGCAGCGGCGGGGACGTGGCCGCCATCACCCAGGCGCTGGCCGACCAGTTCGCCAAGAACATCGCCGCCTACCCCGAGGACTGGCACATGCTGCAACCGCAGTGGCTGGCCGACCTGTCTGAAGCCAGACAGGCACGGCTCAGGGAGATCTGATGCGCATCGGGATGGTGTGCCCCTACTCGTTCGACGTGCCGGGCGGGGTGCAGTCGCACGTGCTGCAGCTGGCCGAGGTGATGCGTGAACGCGGGCACGAGGTGAGCGTGCTCGCGCCGTCGTCGCCGCACGCGGTGTTGCCCGACTACGTCGTCTCCGCCGGCAAGGCCGTCCCCATTCCCTACAACGGCTCGGTGGCCCGGCTGCGGTTCGGCCCCGCGACCCACCGCAAGGTCAAAAAGTGGCTCGCCGAAGGCGATTTCGAGGTATTGCACCTGCACGAGCCCAACGCGCCGAGCCTGTCGATGCTGGCCCTGAACATCGCCGCCGGGCCGATCGTCGCGACGTTTCACACCTCGACCACCAAGTCGCTGACCCTCACGGTGTTCCAGGGCATCCTGCGGCCGATGCACGAGAAGATCGTCGGCCGGATCGCGGTGTCCGACTTGGCCCGTCGCTGGCAGATGGAGGCGCTGGGTACCGACGCGGTCGAGATCCCCAACGGGGTGGACGTCGACTCGTTCGCCTCGGCGCCACCTTTGGACGGGTACCCGCGGCCGGGCAAGACCGTGCTGTTCCTGGGCCGCTACGACGAGTCCCGCAAGGGTATGCCCGTGCTGCTCGAGGCGCTGCCGGGGGTCCTCGCGCGCTTCCCGAACATCGAACTGCTCATCGTCGGTCGCGGCGACGAGGACGAATTGCGCCGCCAGGCAGGCGAATTGGTAAAGCACATCCGATTCTTGGGGCAGGTCGACGACGCCGGGAAGGCGTCGGCGATGCGCAGCGCCGACGTGTACTGCGCGCCCAACCTCGGCGGCGAGAGCTTCGGCATCGTCCTGGTCGAGGCCATGGCCGCCGGCACCGCGGTGGTGGCCAGCGATCTGGACGCGTTCCGGCGCGTGCTGCGCGACGGCGAGGCGGGCTGCCTGGTGCCGGTGGGTGACGGCGCCGCGCTGGCGGATGCCCTGATCGCGGTGCTAGAAAACGATGTGCAGCGCGAACGCTACGTGGCGGCCGGTTCGGCGGTCGTCCAGCGCTACGACTGGTCGGTGGTGGCCAGCCAGATCACGCGGGTCTACGAGACGGTCGCCGCGTCCGGCGCCAAGGTGCAGGTGGCCAGCTGATGACGTGGTTGGTGGTCGCCATCGCGGTGCTCGTCGCGGTGCTGGCGATCGTCGGCGCCTGGGCGTATCAGACGGCCAACCGGCTGGACCGGTTGCACGTGCGCTACGACCTGTCATGGCAGGCGCTCGACGGCGCCCTGGCGCGGCGCGCGGTGGTCGCGCGCGCCGTCGCCATCGACGCCTACGGCGGCGCCTCCGAGGGCAGGCGGCTGGCCGCGCTGGCCGACGCCGCCGAGGCCGCGCCGCGCCAGGCGCGGGAGTCCTGCGAGAACGAGCTGTCGGCCGCGCTGGCGATCGTCGATCCGGCGTCGCTGCCGGCGGGACTGATCGCCGAGCTGGCCGACGCCGAGGCGCGGGTGGTGTTGGCCCGCCGCTTCCACAACGACGCGGTCCGGGACACGCTGGCGCTGGCCGAGCGGCCGCTGGTGCGCCTGTTCCACCTCGGTGGAACCGCCGCGCTGCCCAGCTATTTCGAGATCGTCGAACGGCCCCACGCGTTGGCGCACGGCGACCACGGGGTGCTCAACCACCGCACGTCGGCGCGCGTCGTGCTGCTCGACGAGACCGGCGCCGTCCTGTTGCTGCGCGGTTCGGATCCGGCCATCGCTCGCGCGGACGCGCCGAGGTGGTGGATCACCGTCGGCGGCGAGGTGGGAAAGGGCGAGCGGTTGGCCGAGGCCGCCGCCCGCGAGTTGGCCGAAGAGACCGGGCTGCGGGTCGCACCGGGCGAGATGGTGGGCCCGGTCTGGCGGCGCGACGAGGTGTTCGAGTTCAACGGCTCCCTGATCGACAGCGAGGAGTTCTACTTCGTCTACCGCACCCGGCGGTTCGAGCCGTCCGGCGCGGGCCGAACCGACTTCGAACGCAGCTACATTCACGGCCACCGGTGGTGTGACGCCTCCGACATCGCCGCGCTGGCCGCGGCCGGCGAGACGGTGTACCCGATGCAGCTGCCCGAACTCCTCGGCGACGCGGCCGCGCTGGCGGCCGGCCGGGCGCCGGGCCCGCTGGTGTCGATCCGCTGACGCGGCTAGAAGCCGCTGGCCACACCGCTGGGCGCCAGCGGGGGCAAGCCGAGCACCAGCGGTCCGGCGATTCCGGACGTGACGCCCTGGCCGAGGGAACCGGCCATGGTCACCGGGCCCGGCAACAGCCCCGGCGCGTAGTAGCCAAGGTCCACGAACGGCTTGACGAACGGTTGCAGCAGGTCCGCCAGCGGGTTGCCGAGGATCGGGATCCAGCGCAGGGGATCCAGCAGCGGCAATTGCGCGGTCTGCATGAAGTAGAAGGTCATGTTGCCCACGTGTTGCTGGATCGCGCCGGCGACCTGCGCGGCCGACAGGAAGGGCATCGTGTGGTGCAGGTCGAAGAACCCGAACAGGGCGTTGAGGTCCGACGGCAGCCACAGCCAGTTCGACGGGAAGTTGGCGATCGCGTCGTATTGCAGTGTGAAGATGGACGTCGCGTAGGACGTGGTGAGCGGGGTGGCGAAGTGGAACGCCCCGAAGCCCGGAATGAAGTGCGTCAGGATGCCGCCCATCGGATTGTTCGGATCGGCGAGCAGGACGAAGTTCAGCAGATCCTGACTCGGGCGTAGGGCGGCCGGCAGGGCTTGCAAGTAGCGCATTTCCAGGCTGGCGATCGTCGCGCTCTGCGAATAACCAACGACCACAACGTGATTGCCGGCCGCCGTTTGCGTCAGGATCGCGGAGTTCAGCGTGGCCATGCCCTGGTAAACCGACTTGCCGAAGGTCTCGCTGCCCAGCCCGGTGATCGGCCAAAACTGTTCGGGCGTACGCAAACTCACCAGGGTGTAGTCGGAGTAATTCTGGGCCAGGTACGCCTGCTGGATGGACGTCATGTACTTCAGGTCCGGCGACGGGTTCCCGGTGCCGCCCATGATCAGCGCGATCTTGTCCGTGCCCGTCGACGACTGCATGGCGGCCGCGTTCGTGGCCTCGGTCTGCGCGTACGCGTTCTTCGCGGTGATCAGGGTTTCCACGAACTGGTTGTGGAACAGTTCCGCCTGCGCGCTGAGCGCCTGGTACTGCTGGGCGTGCGCGTCCAGCATCGTCGCCACGCGCACCGACACCGAATCCGTGGCCGGCGGCAGCACTCCGGTCGTCGGGCCGGCCACGGCCGCGTTCGTCGCCTGCAGCGACGAGCCGATCCCTTGCAGCTCGTCGGCGGCCGTCGCCATCGCGTCGGGTTCGGTGATCACGAACGACATCGGCTCTCCGCCTTACTGACTCAACACCGGGCGCGCCGCCAGGCCTTCGCGCGGTCCCGTTAGCGAATGGGTGGCGGCGGCCGTCGCTCGCCCGGGAATTCCCGTCGAGGGCAGGTGGGGCGCGGCGGACGGGCCCGCCGAAACGGGGGTGACCGGCGCGCCGGGGGCCCCCGCGGGCGGGGGCGCCCGGGGCCCCCCAGGGGGCCCCGCGCCCGGCCCCCCGGGCCGCCCCGGCCCCGGCCCCCGCGCACCCCCCCCGCCCCCACCCCCCGCCC